>CAWJDZ010000013.1:0-106532 GCA_963841765.1 uncultured Alphaproteobacteria bacterium | reverse complement strand
CGGAATCAAAATCCGCTGCCTTACCACTTGGCTACGCCCCATTGGCGCAGCACCATATACTGGCTCACTTGCTGCATCGCAATGAGAGCGAGCGGCGCGTTTCGCCTCTTTCTTGGGGGTTGACGGCAGGTCTTTGCGGGGGCAAAGAGCCAGCGTTTCAAGGAACGGAGTGTAGCGCAGCCTGGTAGCGCACCTGCTTCGGGAGCAGGGGGTCGGAGGTTCGAATCCTCTCACTCCGACCATCTTTATAAACTATTGATTTTATTATATTTTATCCAGATATGCTGAAAGCAAAAAAGGGCCAGCTCCGGGGATTCTGCGGGCTGGTCGTGTGACTCGTCGAGGGGCCGCTGCATGTCGGCAAGGTCTTAGCGCGCCGCATCCGTGGCGTAGTGAATCTGAACAACGACAATCCCCGCGCTCGCTCGGTCTCTCTTCTGACGGATGGCGGCAAAAAAACTCGCGCACCGACCTATTGTTCGGAAGCGAGTTCGTTCTTCAGCTTCTGCAATATCCTGCCCACCTCGGCCCTCAGCCTATTGTTCTTGGCCGCGCGCGCGGCTGCGGCGCTGATATCCTCGATCGCCTGTGACTGCCTCTGCATTCGCTTCTCGACTTCGGGATCGACCTTGGCCGCCACCGTTTCCTCTTGGGCCGGCGTGGCACTGACGGGGGCGGGCGGCGGGGCCACCGGCTCGGGTCCCATGATCCGTTCGACCAGCTTGTTCATGCCTTGCAGCGACAGGTTCCGGTCATCGGCGAAATTGTTGAGCACCGAAAATTCATTGCCTTGCGCCTTGCTGGCCGCGAGCGCGACTTCTCCGATATCGAGCCAGCCGAAGCCCGCGCCATCGACGATCTTCCTGAGCCGGTCCTTGACCGCCTGACGGTTCGGCAGAAGGTCGCTGGCATAGCCCTTGTAGCGGGTGAATTGCGGCGCGAGACTGTAGATCAGGGGCGAGTAGTAGATCGTCACCTTGCCGATCGACTCCCTCTGCGCCAGATTCTTGAGGGCGCCGATCGCCTCTTCGGGTGTCCCGAGCCTGTTTCCCGAATCGAGGTCGGCCTCGGAGTAGAAATAGATGAGCTCGTCGACCTGACCAGTATAGCGCGGCAAGGCCTTGGTCAGGTTGCAGATGATCTGTTCGGCCGAGCCCTCCGGCACGGCGAGGGTAACATATTGCCTGCTGTTGTCCCGTTTCTGCAGGCGCGATGCGAGCGAGTTGGCATCGTCGAGCAAGAGGCCGAAAGCGGCGGATCCGCCGGCGACGACCACTTTCCGGGGTTGTTCGATCTGGGGAACCGTCACCCGCTCGGCAAGCGCATTGGTCGAGAGCTTGTGGGCGCCGTAGCCATAGTCGTGAAAGAAGAGCGTCAACTCCGGCGACGGCGAGAGGGTCCGGTCGTGATAGGCAATGATCGGATCGAGAGGCTCCGACAAGGTGGTGCGCACGAAGTGCACGGTCTTGTCGAGGTTGGCCTTCGGGCTGATGCATTCACGGTTTTCGATAGTGAGCCGCGCGCGCTCCGTCTGGGTCTGGGCAAAGGCGAGGCCTGATAGCCCGATGCCCGCCTCCACCATTTTGGGGACCAGGGGCCTGATTTGCGCTTCATCGGTGATGACCCCCGGGAATTCGATCCTTTCCTGGTCGTAGTATTTGGCCAATTGTTCCCAGTCGATCGAAAACTTGCTCCAGGCGATCGGCAATTGGCCCCACCCGGGAGACGTGATGTTCTGCCATCCCCAGCCCACCACGAGAATTGCGGCGGCAGCCAGCGCCAGAAACGCACTGCGTATCATTCAAGGCCTCCTCTGACCCGAGCGGCCAGTCTCGTGATTGCGCAAACCAGATGCCGATGCCGATGCCGCCGTCATTTCGCGTCGCACTATAAACCCAAGCTGGGCGCTTGCTGAAACTGTTTCTGTCCAAATGCATATTACGCCGGCAAAGCTTTTCTCGTTCTTTAGAGGCCCGGCGCGAGTTCCTTAACCGACACGGAGACGCTGTCAATCCGGCCAAATACTGCTATGACGGGCTTCCCAGCCGCGCCGACTTCAGGCCGGCTGTCTTTTTGAGTAGCATCCCAACCGGCATTCACGACATGGCGCCCGGTATCCCCTTTCGAATTGTGGCCATGGCGCTTGCGCCCTTCGCTTGCGGCTATCTTTTGTCCTATCTGCTGCGCGCGGTGAATGCGGTGGTGGCGCCCGATCTCGTGACCGATCTCGCCTTGAGCCCGGCCGAGCTCGGGCTGCTGACGTCGGCCTATCTCCTCTCCTTTGCGCTGTTCCAACTGCCGCTCGGCATATTGTTCGATCGCTACGGTCCGCGCCTGGTCCAGTCCGCCATGCTGACGCTGGCGGCGGCGGGCTGCGTACTGTTCGCGCTGGCGCCGGGGTTCCAGACCTTGTTCCTGGCCCGGGCGATCATTGGGCTTGGCTTCGCCGGCGGCCTCATGTCGGGCCTCAAGGCGACCTCGCTGTGGGTGGCGCCGGAGCGCCGGGCACTGGCCAATTCCTGCATCATGGCGGCAGGCGCCTTGGGCATCATCGTCGCGACCGAGCCCACCCAGTTTCTGGTGAGCCACGTGGGTTGGCGCTCGGCCTTCCTCGTTTTCGCAGGCCTCGTCTTTGCCGGCGCGTGCCTGATCTTTCTCACCGTGCCGCGCCGCGATGGCGTGCGGGCCGAGGCGCGTTTCTCCGAGCAGTTCGGCCAATTGCTGCGCATCCTGAAGCTGCCCCTCTATCTGGCGCCTGGCGCCGTTCCTGGGTCTTACCGCGGGCGTGCAGATCGCCATCCAGACCTTGTGGGCAGGGCCCTGGCTGCGCGATGTGCTGGGATTTCGGGCGCGAGGAGGTGGCGCGTCATCTGCTGTGGATGGCGGTTGCCTTCATGATCGGCATCCTGTCGATCGGCGTCGTGATCGACCGGTTGGGCCGGCGCGGGGTCAGCCCGACTCACCGTCATGCTCGCCTATTTGCTGGTCTATCTTGCCGCCCAGAGCATCATCGTCCTGCGCGTCCCGGAACTGAGCTTCGCGGCCTGGCTTGTGCTCGCCGCGACCGGGCAAGCGGGCATTGTCGCCTTTCCGTGGTTTGCGGCCCAGGTCGGCAATGAATTGGCCGGCCGCTCCAACGCCAGCATCAATTTTGCCATGTTTGTCGCGGCTTTCATCGCTCAGGGCGTGATTGGCATGATCATCGGCCTGTTTGTGCCAACGGACAGCGGCTATGCGCCCGAAGCCTATAGCTGGGCCTTCGGCGCCTTTCTTTTCCTCGAGCTCTTGGCGCTGGGCTGGTATCTCCTCGGCGCCCGTATCAAGGAAGCTCGTTATGCCTAATCCTGTGATCGCCGAAGTGACCCGTGGCGGCATCGTCGAAAGCCGCCATACCGGCGCCTATGCGGTCGTGGACGCATCCGGCAAGCTTGTTTCAGGGGCGGGCGACACCGCGCAGGCCGTCTTTCCGCGCTCTGCCGTCAAGGCGTTCCAATGCCTGCCGCTGATCGAGAGCGGTGCCGCCGACCGTTTTGGTTTCAGCGATGAAGAGCTGGCGCTGGCCTGCGCGTCGCACGCCGGCGAGGCCCCGCATGTCCAGGTGGCGGCAAGCATGCTGGCCAAGGCCGGCATGACCGAGGCGCAATATGAATGCGGCGCCCACTGGCCTTCTGAGATTTCCGCTCAGCGTGACCTCGTTCGCCATGCGCAACAGCCTCGCGCCATCCACAATAATTGCTCCGGCAAGCACGCCGGCATGCTGGCGCTGGCCCGCCAGCTGGGCGTCCCACCCGAAGGCTATACAAGGATCGATCACGCTGTGCAGCGCGCCGTCGTCCGCACCATGAGCGAGCTATGCGATGTCGATATCGATGCGCAGCCCCATGGCATAGACGGTTGCTCTGTGCCCACCTGGGCGGTGCCCCTGCGCAATCTGGCGCTGGGCTTTGCCCGCTTCGCTTCCGGCGCCAGGCTCAACGAACGCCGCCAGGCTGCCTGCCGGCGCATTGTCGAGGCGGTGCGCGCCCATCCTTTCATGGTCGCGGGAACCAACCGCTTCTGCACCCGGGTGATGCAGGCGGTGCCGCGCGCTTTCGTGAAGGGCGGTGCCGAAGGGGTGTTTTGCGGTGCCGTGCCGCATGCGGGCCTCGGCATTGCGCTCAAATGCGATGACGGCGCCTCGCGCGCATCGGAATCGGCCATGGCGGCGCTGATGGCCTCCCTGCCGGTCTGGACGGAGGCCGAGCGCGAGGCGCTCAAGCGCTTTGCCGAGACCGATCTCAGCAACTGGCGCAAGATTCACGTCGGCGAACTGCGCGCCCTGATCTGATTTCGACCCCGGGCCTAGGGAGAGAGCGTCAGTTCATAGAGGGCCTGAGGCTCGGAAAAGCCTTTCAGCGGATGCCGGCCGAGATCGCGGACCAGGGCTTGGGGCAAGCAACGGGCGACGTCACCTGAGCAGATCGCCGCCTTGTCGAGCAGTTTTGCAGCACTTTCCAAGCGGCTGACATAGTTCACAGTCGGACCGACGACGGTGAAATCGAGCCGGTCGAGACTGCCGATATTGCCATAGACGACCGGTCCGACATGCACCGCGCTGACGAAGCGCAGCTCGGGGTCTATTTTTTGTATAAGGGCGCGGCCGACGCTGCGAACGGCCCGCGCGCAAGCCTGATCGCGTCCATTGCCTTCTGCGGCGAAGATCGCCAGCACGCCATCGCCGATGAATTTGAGGACATCGCCGCCTTCCGAGCGTACAGCATCGACCACGATCTCGAAATAGGCGCCGAGGAGCTGAAGAAGCCGGTCGGGAGCGAGTCTTTCCGAAAGGCCGGTGAAGCCGCGCAAATCGGTGACCATGATGGCGGCTTCAATCTCGGTCGTGGCGCCGCGCTGGAAGGCGCCGCCCACCACTCGATCGGCGGGACCGGTGCCGAGATAGACTTCGAGCAGGCTCGTCATCGAATGGCGCATCGCGGCAGGCTCCATCGCCGCCGCGAGCGCCGGCATCAGACGCTCGATCAGCGCGGCTTCCCACTCCTGGAAGCCGCCTGGCCGGTCGGTGGTAAAGGCACTCGCTTGGACCGAGCCGTCACCATATTCGACCGGCAAAGCGAGATAGTCGGTGCTGCCTTGGCTCGCGAGCTCGAACAGCACTTCGTGATCGCGACCCCGCTGGAGCCTTTCGAGCGAGCCGCGGAACCGCGTGCGCGTCTTGACGACATGCTCGAAGGGGCTGCCATAGAAGGCATTTGTCTGCAGCACGCCACGGGGAACCGTATAGAGTTCGCTGCCGCCACTGCGTTTCCATATGACGCCCCACGCGCCGATCAGGGGATTGGCGACTTGCTGGGCGATCCGCACCCGCCATAGCGGGATGCCGGCCGCGACGAGCCGGTCCACCAGCCCATTGACGATCTCGACCGGTGTCGAGGATCGCCGCGCTGGTCCGATCAGCCAATTCGTTGTCTGGGCCTCGATGGCCGCAAGATCAGGCCCAGTAAGCTCGCCGCTCTTGGTATCCATACCATAACCTACGCCGCACATTGGGCGAAGGAAAGCATGGCACAGTCTTTGGGCTAGCTGTTGGCAAGCGCGAGATCACCGACCTGCAAGCTCTGTGCCCCGCCTCTGTTCTCTCGGGGAATGCTTTTCGGCTCGGGGGCGTACCCGCTTCATATGCGTGACGGAGGCCGGTCATGAACAGTCGTTTACTTATGGCAGCAGCACTAGTCCTTTCTCTAGGAGCTGTGCCCGTCCTCGCTCAGGGTGGAGGCGGTGGCAGCGGTGGCGGACAAGGTGACGGGGAACCCGTGAAGAAGTGCAAGAAGAAAGAGGTCCTGGACCCGAAAACAAAAAAGTGCGTCAAGGTGTCTTACGGAATCCTCCCCGATGAAGAGCTCTACCGGCAGGGCAGTGCTTTGGCGCAGGCCGGCGAGCATGACTGGGCGCTCACTGTCCTCGCGGCAATCCGAAATCAGAATGATCCAGGTGTTCTGAACTACACTGGTTATAGCCATCGCAAGTCCGGCCGACTCGATGAAGCGATTGGCTATTACCGGAAGGCCCTCGCCATCAATCCCGACTTCGTTCTTGCCCGTGAATATCTGGGCGAAGGCTATGTCGCGGGCGGCCGCATCGATCTCGCCAAGGTCGAGTTGAACGAAATCGCCAAGCGCTGCGGCACGACCTGCGAGGAATATCAGGAACTCGCCGAGCACATCGAACGAGGGATATGACGGTCGACTATGGAGCGTGCTCTATTCCGCCGCGCGCTGCGCATAGCCCAGTCGTTCATTGAGGCGGTCGAGAAGCTTCTGCGCCGCTTCCGGAATGACCGTGCCCGGCGGGAATACGGCAGACGCGCCCGCTGCCAGGAGCGTCGCCACGTCTTCCGGCGGGATGACGCCGCCGACCACGATCATGATATCGGGGCGCCTCAGCTTTTCGAGCGCCGCCTTGAGCAGCGGCACATGGGTGAGGTGGCCGGCGGTGAGCGAGGAGACGCCGATGACATGGACGTCGCTCATGGCCGCGAGATCGGCGACTTCCTCGGGCGTTGAGAACAGAGGCCCGACCTTCACATCGAATCCCATGTCCCCGAAAGCCGAGGCGATCACTTTCTGGCCGCGGTCATGGCCGTCCTGCCCGATCTTGGCGACGAGGATGCGCGGCGGACGCCCATCGGCCTCGCGGAAAGCGCGCACCGAGCGGCGCGCTTCTTCAAGCCTCGAGCCTTTGCTCGCGGCTTCATAGATGCCCTTGACCGCGCGGCTTTCCGCGGCATGCCGGCTCCAGGCCTTTTCGAGAGCGAGTGAAATTTCCCCAACTGTCGCCTTGGCGCGCGCCGCGTCGACGGCGCCGGCGAGGAGATTGCCTTCGCCGCTCCTCGCCAGATGGGTCAGCCGGTCGAGCGCCGCCTGGCAGGCGCGTTCATCCCGCTCGGCGCGCAATCTCACGAGCTTCTCGATCTGCCTGGCGCGCACGGCCGAATTGTCGACCTTAAGAATCTCGATCTTGGCATCGACGCCATGAGCATATTTATTGACGCCGACGACGGCCTGCTCGCCCGAATCGATACGCGCCTGGGTGCGGGTCGCCGCCTCCTCGATGCGCAGTTTCGGGATGCCGGCTTCGATGGCGCGTGCCATGCCGCCCATCTTCTCCACTTCTTCGATGTGGCGCCAGGCTTTGGCGGCGAGGTCATGGGTCAGTCTTTCGACGAAGAAGCTGCCGCCCCAGGGATCGATGACGCGGCAAGCGCCGGCTTCCCGCTGCAGGAAGAGCTGGGTGTTGCGCGCGATCCGGGCCGAGAAGTCGGTCGGCAGCGCCAGGGCCTCGTCGAGAGAATTGGTGTGGAGCGACTGCGTGCCGCCTTGCGTCGCCGCCATCGCTTCGATCGCGGTGCGCACGACATTGTTGAACACATCCTGGGCGGCGAGGCTCCAGCCCGACGTCTGGCAATGGGTGCGCAGTGAAAGCGAACGCTCGTCCCTCGGGTCGAACGGCTTGAGGAGCTTCGCCCACAGCAGGCGGGCGGCGCGCATCTTCGCCACTTCCATGAAGAAGTTCATGCCGATCGCCCAGAAGAACGACAGCCGCGGAGCGAAGCGGTCGATGTCGAGACCGGCGGCAATGCCGGCGCGCACATAATCGAGCCCGTCGGCGAGCGTGTAGGCGAGTTCGAGATCGGCGGTCGCTCCCGCTTCCTGCATGTGATAGCCGGAGATCGAGATCGAATTGAACTTAGGCATCTTCTCGCTGGTATAGGCGAAGATGTCGGAAACGATGCGCATCGACTGCTTAGGCGGATAGATATAGGTGTTCCGCACCATGAATTCCTTGAGGATGTCGTTCTGGATCGTGCCGGAGAGCTTCTCAGGCGCGACACCTTGTTCCTCGCCCGCCACGATATAGAGCGCCATGACCGGCAGCACCGCGCCATTCATGGTCATCGACACGCTCATCTTGTCGAGCGGTATGCCATCGAACAGCGTGCGCATGTCATAGATGGAATCGATGGCGACTCCCGCCATGCCGACATCGCCTGCGACGCGCGGATGATCGGAATCATAGCCGCGATGAGTGGCGAGATCGAAGGCGATCGACAGTCCCATCTGCCCGGCCGCCAGGTTGCGGCGGTAGAAGGCATTCGAGTCCTCGGCTGTGGAGAAGCCGGCATATTGCCGGATAGTCCAGGGCTGAGTGACATACATGGTGGGGTAGGGGCCGCGCAGATAGGGCGGGATGCCGGGCCACGTACGAAGAAAATCGAGCCCTTCCGTGTCGGCCGCCGAATAGGCCGATTTGATCGCGAGGCCTTCCGGTGTTTCCCAGGATGCCGCCGCGGTGGTCATGATCTCAGGCGTGAAGCCCACCTTGCTGAATTCCGGAATGCGGCTCATCACGATGTTCCGGCGGCTTCGAAGGCTTCCGCCAGCCGATGCGCCGATGCCGATCTGCGCGGCGTCCCTTCGATGGAGGGCGGCATTTCGCGCGGCGCCCTGTAGGCCGTGACACCGATGATCGCCTCGGCTTTCCCCCGGATGCGGGCGACCTTCTGCTCACGCTTCTCGGCGACGAGCGCGGCAACGTTTCCGCTCGCGATCGAAGCGGCAATACCGCCCTGCTTTTCGATGTCCTGGAACAGCGACCAGGCTTGATCGCAGAGCGAGCGGGTCAAATGCTCGACATAGCCCGAACCCGATGCCGGATCGCTGACGCGCCAGAGCTGTGATTCCTCCTGCAGGATCGTCTGACTGTTGCGGGCGATGCGGCGCGCGAATTCATCGGGGAGACCCTGCGCCAGCGAGAAGGGGAGCACGGTGATCTGGTCGGCGCCGCCTAGTGCCGCGCCGAAGACGGCGGCGGTCGTCCTCAAGATGTTGGTGTGGACATCGAGCGCCGTCATCATCCGCCACGAGGTTTCTCCCTTGAGGGTGATGGCATCATTGGGCAAGCCCGAGGCGGTGAGAATGCGCGACCACAGCAGGCGTCCTGCGCGGAATTTTGCCAGCGTCACGAACATATCCTGATCGGCCGCGAGTGTCAGCGCCACGGCGCGCTTCAGATGGTCGTCATCGAGATGATCGAGGGCGCGCAAATAGGCGACCCCGGTCGCGATCAGGAAGGCGAGCTCCTGCATCTCGCTTGCCCCTGCATCGTGCCAGACGGCCCCTGATGCACCGGCAAACGGCCCAATGAAATGCTGCTCGCGCAGAGACTGGACGCAGCGCGCGAGGCTTCCGCCAAAGTCAGGATCGATCTTTCCATCCGCGGCACCGCTGCCGATCGGGTCGAGGCCGAAGCTCACATTGAGCCTTTCCGGATCGACCGGCTGGGTCGCAACCCATTGCGCGAAGGCTTCGGCCGCTTTGCCGCCATGCGGACCAGCATCGAAACTGAGGCCGATCGCATCGATGCGGATATCGCCGAGGAGACGCGCCATGCCTTTCTGGTCCAGAGCCGTGAGTCCGAAGCCATGCGCGCCTGGCGCATCGGCGAAGACGACGTGAAGCCCCGTGGCGCCGTGGTTCAGATCATCGAGCGCCTGGGCATTGGCGCGCTCCGCCTCGGGATGATCGGCCCGCTGCATCACCATCCACGGCGTCTGCTCCGGCCGGCGCGCGGCGCTGGCGCTGCCCGATGAATAGAGCGGCGCGATGGCGATGCCATCCGCCGTCCGCGCATGGAGTCTCTTCTCGAAATCGGCGCCATTGAGCACGGCCGCGACCCGCTTGCGCCAATCCTCTTCAGAGGCGGAAGGAAACTCCGCGGCGAGCCGCAGGGTCGATGCCTTTGTGTCAGACATAACCGCCAAGTCCGGGAATGGAGCCCGCCACTTGCTTGACGAGGTCTTCGCCTGCGACCTCTTTGGCATAGGCAAGGGTCTCGGTCCCGAGGCCTTTGATCTGGTCCATATTCAGGCCGGCCGCATGCAGCTTGCCGATCGCGGCGAGCGGACCGCCCATCAGGCCGCCGCCCAGCATGCCGAGGAGCCCGCCGCCGCGCGCGCCGTCGCCGCCATAACGTTTGGCCAACTCATCGGCGCCGGGCAGCATGGCGAACAGTTCGCCAACCTTCTGCTGGTTGCCCTGTGACTTGACGAGCGAGAGCATGATACCGAGGCCCTTCTCGGCCCGCCTCCGATCGAGACCGGTTTTCTTCACAATTCGAGCGATCAGGTCCTTCATGGGAACTCCGACTAGTGTTCCGAATCCGAAGTTCGCATCACCTCGCAGCGTCTTCCGAGCGAACTTCGGATTCGAAAGGACACTAGAAAATCTAATAATTCTAGTGTGCTTTTGAACGCGAAGTTCCTGTCGGTATAGCGGTTAGATATCAGGAACTTCGCGTTTAGCACACTAGTGTGGTGGATTTGACATTCGCTCAGTATCTCGGCCTGCGCTCATAGCGAATATCAAATCCAAAACCACACTAGAATATATATTTGCTAGTGTCCTTTCGATCCTGACATTCGCAACTACCCGCGCCTGGCACCGAAGCGAATGTCAGGATCGGGACACTAGGTTTGAACTCGCCAGCGTTTTATAGCACATTGAAGCCCATGCAAGACGCACGACGGCGCACCAAAAGGGGCTTTTCGATTATGGCTGACAATTCCATCTTTCTTGGCAAGGCCGATGAGCGCGAAGAGCTTTTCCTGCCCATGGCCAATCGTCACGGACTGGTGACGGGCGCCACCGGCACCGGCAAGACCGTCACCTTGCAGATCATGGCCGAAGGTTTCTCGAAAGCGGGCGTGCCGGTCTTCGCCGCCGATGTGAAAGGCGATCTCTCCGGCATCTCGCAAGCAGGTGCGCCGCAGGATTTTCTGCTCGAGCGCGCCAAGCAGGTCGGCTTCAAGGAATATGGCTTCGAGGCGACCCCGACGATCTTCTGGGATCTGTTCGGCGAGCAGGGCCATCCCATCCGCACCACCATTTCGGAAATGGGACCGCTGTTGCTGTCGCGGCTCATGGGCCTCAGCGACGCCCAGGAGGGGGCGCTCAACATCGCCTTCAAGATCGCCGATGAGGAGGGACTTGCTCTGCTCGACCTCAAGGATCTGAGGTCGTTGCTCTCCGATCTTGCGGACCGCGGCAAGGAATTGCGCACCGACTACGGCAACCTCAATGCCATGACCATCGGCTCGATCCAGCGCCGGCTGGTCGTCATCGAGGAGCAGGGCGGCGACCAGTTCTTCGGCGAGCCGGCGCTCGACATCAAGGACCTGATGCGCACGACGCGCGACGGCCGCGGCTATATGAACGTGCTCGCCGCCGACAAGCTGATGTCCTCGCCGCAGCTCTATGCCACCTTCCTCCTGTGGCTGCTCTCGGAATTGTTCGAGGATCTTCCCGAAGTCGGCGATCCCGAAAAGCCGAAGCTCGTCTTCTTTTTCGACGAAGCGCATCTCCTCTTCGGCGACGCGCCGCCCGGCCTGTTGCAGAAGATCGAGCAGACGGTGAAGCTTATCCGCTCGAAGGGTGTCGGCGTCTATTTCGTGACCCAGAATCCGCTCGACATTCCGGAAAGCGTATTGGCGCAGATGGGCAACCGCATCCAGCATGCGCTGCGCGCCTATACGCCGCGCGAGCAGAAGGCAGTGAACACGGCAGCGGATACATTCCGGCCCAATCCGAAGTTCAAGACCGAGAAGGCGATCACCGAGCTTGGCAAGGGCGAGGCTTTGGTTTCGGTGCTCGATCTCAAGGGCGTGCCGACCATGGTCGAGCGCACCATGATCCGTCCGCCTGAGAGCCGTCTCGGTCCGATCACGCCTGACGAACGTGCGAAGCTCGTCAAGTCATCGCCGGTCTATGGGCTCTATGACGAGGCGGACGACCGTGAATCGGCCTATGAGAAGCTGACCAGGCGCGCCAATGAACGAGGCGACGCGCAGGAAAAGGCCGCAGCCGAGAAGAAGGCGGCGCGCGAGGCGCGCTCGGCGCCGCGCCAGCGTGAGTCGGCGACCGACCGCTTCATCAAGAACGTCGCCGGCAGTGTGGGCCGTCAGGTCGGCTCGATGGTGGTGCGCTCGTTGGTGCGCGGCATACTGGGCGGATTGTCGCGACGCTGAGGCCGAAGTCGTCCGGAGACCGGAGTACAGGGACTTCAAATCTCTCGGTTCGGCCTACGCTCGCAAGAGCGTGGCGCCATCAGCACATTGACGTAGGGTCATTTTTTTGGCACCTTCGTTCCCCACGGGGAGGGGCGAGAACGTGAAGTCACATGAACGGACCGAGGATCACTTCACTGAGCAGTCGCAGCTTTGCCGGTTTGCCTCGGCCTCGGCTGTCTTGTTCCCTTGTCACCATCGATGCTCCCGATCGGAGTGTGCTGACTGCAGGCGAGTTATGGAAGGGAGGTTGGGATCATGATGACTGCGTGGGGACTGCTCTTCTGTTGCGTCTTTGCATCGGCTTTCGATCGTCGCCGCGGTTTCTCGGCGATGGCGGGCGCGGCGTTTCTGGTTGCGTGCGGGTTCTCTGGAGAGCTTGCGGCGGCGGATTTCCAGAAGACCAAATGCTGGTTCGATATCCCGCGGGATCGCGAAATGGCATGCGGATCGCTTCATGTGCCCGAAAACCGTGCGAAGGGCGCAAGCGCCGAGATCACACTCGCCGTAGTAATCTTCCAGCCGGATCGGGAACGCTATGAACCGGTTGTCTACCTGAGCGGCGGGCCAGGCCAGGCCGCGGGCATTGGCACACGTAGTGACATAGATCGATGGTGGGAGTTCATCAGCCAGCAAACGTGGATGATCGGACGCCGAGTCGTTGTGGTGGACCAGCGTGGCATCGGCATGTCGAAGCCGGCGCTCGACTGTTCCAAATTCTTCAAACCCGATGATTGGCATCGGATCCTGCTGAGCGTTGATGCGGATGCCAGCAACTTGGACAAACTGCAAAGAAAGAACGTTCTTGCTTGCCGAAGCGCGCTGATCTCAAAAGGTATCGACCTATCTGCCTACAACACCGTTGAAAGCGCTGCTGACATTGACGATTTACGCAAGAAACTCGGAATAGCACGCTGGGTGCTGTACGGGGTTTCCTACGGGACCAAGCTTGCCCTGGAAGTGATGGACACGTATCCGGAAGGAATTTCGGCCGCCATCTTGGATTCGGTTCTTCCGCGGAACATAAACTACCTTATGGAAGACGGGCCGAATTTGACCCGCGCGCTGAAACTTCTCGATCGTGACTGCCGGCTGGATCGAAACTGCATGCGTGACCTCGCAAAGGCAGTTGAAACAATTGTCCGGCAGCTGGATCGGCAACCACTTCTTTTGCGCGGCTCCGGCAAGTCAAACTCGCCTGATCGCTACCGCTACGTGTCCGGGGCCGACTTTCTCGATGTACTGTTCGATTCCTTTTACGACCGATACGCCATCGAGATGCTGCCCCCTCTGATAGAGAGCACCTACAAGCACGACTATGGTCCCCTGGCCCAATTGATCTTTGAGGATCAGAGCGGCGAAACCGACATTTTTGACGGAATGGATTTCACGGTAACGTGCTCCGAGTCTGCACCGTCCAAATTGCCTGGCGCGCGAGCCGAATACTGGACCGGTTGGGCTGAAAACGAAGAATATTCATGGATTTGTCCGCTTTGGCTGCCCGAAGCACACGTAAGACCAAGACGGCAAGTGCAGCGAAGCCGAATTCCGGCGCTATTGCTGTCTGGAGAGTACGACGCTGCAACGCCAAGCGACTGGGCTTACCGGGCGGCTAAGAACCTGACGGCAAGCCAGGTTGTCGTTTTTCGCGGAATTGGGCACGACGTGGTGGATTCCGATCCTTGCGGTTCGGAAGTTGTGGCCGACTTTCTGGCAAACCCGCGGCGCAGGGTAACAACGCCGTGCATCGCACGCCTGGAGGCACCGCAATTTGCAAGCCCAGACCAGCATTGGGGCTCTGTCAAAACAAGGCGTACCGCGGCCGGGTTGCCAAAGCAGTGGCGGCAGCCATCACGGTTTCACCACCGCCACTAGAGTCCGATGAGTCTAGGAAGGATCATCTCTCGACGCTCCTCATGCTGCGGTTGCCGCTACCCACCTCGTCGTGGCCGCCCGGATGGCCGGGTTTAACCCGGCCATGGAGGCGGCCATCCAGCGCTCCCGTGCAACCCTGTCTGACGTCGAGGGCTGGATGGCCGGGTCGAAGCCCGGCCATGACGAGCAGGAAGGGGTTGGGTAGACCTAAACTCATCGTGCGCTAGAAGCGGAAATCTCATTGATGCCGCCATTTGCCCTCAGATAATCTCGTCCTCATCGAAGAGCGGCGCTTGCGAAAGTTCGCCGCCGATGCGGCCGATGCGGGCGCTCGACGTCTCGGGATCCTTCACTCGTGCAATATGGAAGAGCGCATCGCCGCGATTGACGATCGGCAGGTTGGTGCGGCCAATGATGATGCCGTCCTCGGGTGAGATGACCCGGACGGCGCCCTCGCCGAACGGATCCGAAATCTCGCCGATCACCGCGCCTTTCTCGACCCGCTCGCCAGCAAGGAGTGCGGCTCTGAGCAATCCGCCTTCGGGGGCACGCAGCCATGCGCTCGATGTCGAGATCGCCGGCGGCAGCTTGCTGCGCGCGATATTGGCAGGCGCGATCATGGTGAGCCATTTCATCACCCGCAAGATGCCGATGACGCCCGCCCGGATGGCGATCTCATCGAAGCGCAGGGCCTCGCCCCCTTCATAGAGGAGTACCTTCACGCCGCGGTCGCGCGCGCATTGCCGCAGTGTTCCTTCGCGCAGTTTCGAGATGAGGATGACGGGCGGGCCGAAGGCTTCCGCCATCTGCAGGAGTTCGGGCTCGGCCGGCGCGATGCGAATCTGCGGGAGATTGGTGCGATGCAGCGCCGCAGTATGGAGGTCGATGCCATAGTCGCTTCTCAACACCACCTCGCGCATGAAGAGATCGGCGACGATCGAAGCAAGCGAGCCATGATCCGATCCCGGAAACGAGCGATTGAGGTCGCGCCGGTCCGGCATGTAGCGCGAATGACTGATAAGTCCGAAGGCATTGACGACCGGCACCGCGAGCAGTGTTCCGGCCAGGTCATGCACCGCGCGATGGCGGATCACCCGGCGCACGATCTCGGCACCGAGGATCTCATCGCCATGCACGACGGCAGAGAGGAACAGGATTGGTCCCGCCTTCTCGCCGTGAATGACATGCACGGGCAGCGTCAATGGTGTGTGATTGGAAAGCGCGCTCACGGGTAGGTCGACGGTCCGGCGCTCGCCCGGCGCCAGCGTCGTAGTCCCCAGCTGGAACGGCTTGGCGTTCATCCCTTGCCCTTCGTCTTGGTGCGGCCGGGCCGTGCCTCCGCCTCGAGGAACTGGATGATGGCGGATGCAACATCGATGCCAGTCGCCTTTTCGACGCCTTCGAGCCCCGGCGATGAGTTGACTTCCATGACCAGCGGGCCGCGATTGGATTGCAGCATGTCGACGCCGCAGACATTGAGGCCCATCGAGCGCGCCGCCTTGATCGCCGCGGCCTTTTCCTGGCGCGTGATGGTGATCTTTTCGGCATGGCCGCCGCGATGGAGATTGGAGCGGAAATCGCCCTTCGCGCCCGAACGCAGGATCGACGCGACCGGCTTGCCGTCGACCACGAAGATACGGATGTCGCGGCCTTCCGCCTCCTTGACGAACTCCTGCACCAGGATGGCGATATTGGCGCGGTGGAAGGCCTCGATGACCGACTTCGCGGAATTGTGCGTTTCGCTCAACACCACGCCGATGCCCTGGGTGCCCTCGAGCAGCTTGATCACGGTCGGTGCTCCGCCGACGATCTCGATGACGTCGTCGGTGCGCGTCGTGTCGTTGGCGAAGGCGGTGATCGGCAGGCCGATGCCGTCGCGGGCAAGAATCTGCAGCGAGCGGAGTTTGTCGCGCGAGCGGCCGATGGCGACCGATTCATTGAGCGGGAACACGCCCATCACCTCGAACTGGCGCAGGACCGCGAGGCCGTAGAACGTATGGGAGGCGGCGATGCGCGGGATGACCGCGTCGAATCCTTCGAGTTTCTCGCCCATATAACGCAGTTCGGGCTTGCGCGAGGTAATGTTCATATAGCAGCGCAGATAGTCGATCGGCACGATCTCATGGCCGCGCGCCTGGGCCGCCTCCATGATGCGCTGATGTGAAAAGAGCTTGGGATTGCGGGTCAGAAGCGCGATCTTCATTTCGTCTTGGTCTTTCTCGGTCGCCGTGATCTGAGAAAAGTGCGGCTCGGGTCGACGAGGAAGTTGCCCTTGATCGAGCTCCGGCCGATGAGCATGGCTGCGCCCATGTCGGCGCGCTGGGTCAGTGTCACCTCGGCCTCGAGCAATTGCCCGCCGATCTCGACCGGAGTCGAGATCACGGCACGCAACTCGATGAGGCCGTTCGAGCTCTTGACCCGGCGCAGATCGTGCAGGGGCATCTCGCATTCGATGCGCCGCGAGGAGCTGCCGCGGCGCTGCACCGTGAAGCGCACCTTCATGCGCTTGCCGCGCCCGATGATGCGGATGTCATCGGCATGGAGGGCGGCGGAGCGGGCCCCCGTATCGATCTTGGCGATGATCGGCCCGGCGCCGAGCTCGGGCAGGCTAACCGTTTCCTGCCAGCCGATCAGGGTTCTGCCATGGTCCGGGTCGCTGTCGGCGCGCGTCATGGCATCACCATAAGGCACCGTCCGACAAAGGGAAATCGGGCTTTTTGGTTTTCAGCCAATTGCGTTAGCATGGCGTGCGGATGGCTCAGGGAGGACGTCATGAAGGATGGAGAACTCATGCAGGTGGCTTATCTCGTGCGCGACATCGAGACGGCGATGAAACGCCACTGGGATCATTGCGGCATCGGCCCCTGGCATGTCTACCGTTTCAAGGCGCCGGATGTGCGCGACTATCTCTATCGCGGCAAGCCCGCCACGCATGAGGTCCTGATCGCCGTCACCAAGACGGACGGCATCCAGCATGAGCTGATCCAGCCCGTCAGCGGCTATTCGATCTATGACGAGTTTCTCGAGCGCAAGGGCGAAGGCCTCCATCATACGAAGCTCTATTATTCCGACTGCGCCAAGGCGGTCGCCGATTACGAGCGGCGCGGCTACAAGGTCATTCAGAGCGGGAAGTTCGACGCCGACGAGCATTACTATCTCGATACCGAGAAGGACTTCGGCTACATCATCGAGCTCGGCAATGGCGGCAGGATCAGGGAAACCGACTGGCGCTATCCGAAGTAGCTCCAATTCGCACCCCCTTTTCGTCATGGCCGGGCCCCGACCCGGCCATCCAGTCCATCCGTCAGATAGCTGAACGCAGGAGAGACTGGATGGCCGCCTCAAGGGCGGCCATGACGAGTTGGGGGGCGTCTAGCGCTTCGCTTCTTCTGCCTGCTTATATCGATAGCGGAAGGTGCAGCAAGGAGCGCCCTGCATGATGGTCTGCTTGCGCTCGAGGGTGATGTTGGGATCGTAGCCTTCGCAGAACGTGCCGTCACGGTTGCAGGACAGCAAATGGCCGACCTGTCCCAAGCCCATTTCCCTGTAGGTTTCGGCATAGCGGCAGCGGGTGATGTCGAAATCGAAGCGCGTGTCGCTCGCCTCTAGCACCTTCATTTCCAGCGCTCCGTCGGCCGTCCACAGCTCATAGAGCTTGATGAAGTCGGCCATCGAAGTGACGCCGCCCGGCGCCTGCTTGGCGAATTCTCGGCCTTCCGCGACGGCCGCCTTGCGAATCGCCCGGTCGAGTATGGCGGCGGCTTTCTCTTCACCGATTTCGGCTGCCATCTCGGCAAAGATGGGGCCGATGACCTGGGCCTGCAGGCGGCGCTTGGTGAGGGTGGGGAGGTCTGTCATGGTCATGCCCTCACGTATTTCCGCCAATTGTGCTGCTCGACGAAGCCCAGTGTCTCGCGGATCTTGCGGTTCGAGAGCGGCGCCTCCTGGCCCTTGAGCAGCCTTCGGTGCGGCGTCTTCGGGCACCAGTGTTTGAGAAACTCGGCTGTCGGCTCGTTGGCCGTGATCGTGTCATTGACGGCGTTGAACACCTGGAAGCCGAGCCCGTCCTTGGCGAGGCACAGATGCACGATCTGGCCGAGATCGCGCGCATCGATATAGCTCCAGGCATTGCGCTTGCGCGACGGGGGATCGGCGATGAAAGCGGGAAAGCGGTCATATTCATGCGGCTCGATCACATTGCCGATGCGCAGCGCATAGATGTCGGCGCCGCTCCTCATGGCAAACGCGCGCGCCGTTTTCTCGTTGACGAGCTTCGACAGACCGTAGCTGTCCATCGGATCGATATCGTAATCCTCTTCCAGCGGGAAATGGTGGAAATCCTTGTCGCCTTCGGCGAAGCACACCCCATAGGTCGTCTCGGAGGAAGCGATGATGATCTTGCGGATCCCGAGCTTCACCGCCGCCTCGATCACATTGTAGGTGCTGATTACATTGATGTCGAAAGTAACGTTGTCAGGCTGGATCAGGACGCGTGGGACGGCGGCGAAGTGCACGACCGCGTCGACCTTGGCCGGACCCTCGCCGGTCTCGAAGCCCGCGAAGTCGAAATGCATCGACAGCGCATTGAACACTTGTCCGCTGTCGGTGACATCGGCGATGAGCGTATTGACATCCGGGCAATCGAGCGGCTTCAGATCGACATTGAGAATGTCATGGCCTTTGCTCTTGAGCCATGGGACCACATGGCGGCCGGCCTTGCCGGAGCCGCCTGTAAACATGATGCGCTGGGGCATGAAGTACCTTTCGGAAACGGGAGATCGGCGGGGAAGGGCAATCCTACCGGCTGGCCGCCGATTTGGCTATGGCGTCTGCCTCGAAAGGCGACTGAAGCATCCACGTCCTTGACCATGTAACGGACGGTAGCCTTCGAGCTCATCCCTCGATCCTGATCGTCTCCGCAATGTCTATGCCAAAACCCGAGAGACCGACATAGTGGCGGGTGCTCGAGGTGATGAGCCGGATCGAACGCACATTGAGATCGCGCAGGATCTGCGCGCCGAGGCCGACATCGCGCCACACTTGCTCGCGCATGGCGGCGCTCGAGGTCTTCTCGCTGCCCATTTTCTGCCCGGCTGGCACGCCTGCCGTGCCTTCGCGCAGATAGACCAGGATACCGCGGCCTTCACGCTTGAAGACGTCATAGACTTTGTTGAGGACATGCGGCGCGCCGAAGATATCGGCGACGATATCCTCGCGGTGCAGACGCACGGGTATGTCCTTGCCGCCGCCGATGTCGCCGAAGACGATGGCGAGATGCTCGACGCTGTCGAAGGGGGTCGAATAGGCAAGCCCGCGCGCCTTGCCGATCGGCGTATCGATGTGAAACTGGCTCTGCTGCTCGACCAGGCGCTCGCGCGCCTGCCGATAGGCGATGAGATCGGCGACCGAGATGATCTTGAGCCCATGCTCGCGGGCGAAGGCGAGGACCTGCGGCCCGCGTTTCACCGTGCCGTCGTCATTGACGAGCTCGCAGATGACGCCGGCCGGGTGAAGCCCCGCGAGCCGGACAAGATCGACCGAGGCCTCGGTGTGACCCGAGCGCATCAGCACGCCGCCCGATTTGGCGACAAGCGGGAAGATGTGTCCGGGGCGCACGAAGTCGCCCGCCTGCACATTGCCATTGGCAAGGGCGTGCACGGTGGCGGCGCGCTCCTTGGCGGAGATTCCGGTGGTGAGGCCTTCCCGGTAATCGACCGAGACGGTGAAGGCGGTGCCAAGCGGCGCATCATTATGCGCCACCATCGGGTCGAGCTTCAGGCGGCGCGCATCCTCGGGCGTGATTGGGGCGCAGACAATGCCGCAACAATAGCGGATCATGAAAGCCATTTGCTCGGACGTGATCTTGCACGCGGCGGCGACGAGGTCGCCCTCGTTCTCGCGGTCGTCGTCGTCGACGACCACGACCATCTCGCCGCGCCCGATGGCAGCGATGGCATCCTCGACGCGGTCGAGTTCGGAAGCAGAAGCGGAGAGCAGGGTCGTGTCCATGGCAGATCCGGAGAAATCTTCGGGGCGAACGGCGTTGTTGGTGAAGCTTGCGATCTTGAGGGCGAGATCGAGGGAGGGAGAGGCGCCGGCAATGAGCTGGGAGACCCGGCCCTGAGAGACGCCAATGGCTTTGGCGAGGGCGGATTGCGAGGTCGACGTCTTGTCCAGCCAGTCGGGGAGCTTCATGAAAGGCTATTTAGCAGCTCTAATAGACGAGTAAAAGTAGTCTATTAGCGCAAGTAAAGTGTCCTATGCTTTTTTCCCGGGGCTTAGAGGCAATCGCCAGTGGCAAGCGCTCGACGGCGGTTACAAGCGTATGTTCTTGCATGAACTTTTGAGGGATGACACAAGTCGGCCCTTCAACCATAAGGCGGTCTGCAAAGCGAGGACGTTTCAACGATGTGGGTGCGTACACAACTGAAGATCGGGTGGTCCGATTTGGCCGCGGCCATGGCGGCGAGTTTCAATCCGCCGGACCGGGCGAGGGAGCTCCGTCGTGCCGAGAACTATTTCTCCGACAATGGCGACACGATTGTCGCTTTCTCCGTGCGCTCGGGCTTTGATCTGCTCATTCAGGCTCTCGATCTGAAGCCCGGCGATGAAGTGATCTTCTCGGCGCTCAATGTGAAGGGCATGGTACGCATCGCCCGCGACGCAGGGCTCGTGCCGGTTCCAGTCGACCTCGATCTCGACCATATGGGACCAAGTCTCGAGAAGCTGAAGGCGGCGATCACCGCGCGCTCGCGCATTTTCATCGCCGCTCATCTCTTCGGCTGCCGGCTCGATCTCGATCCGCTCTTTGCCCTTGCCAAGGAGCACGGCATTGTGGCCGTCGAGGACTGCGCCCAGGCCTTCAACGGGCGTGGCTATCCAGGCTCTGCCATAGCCGATGTCAATATGTTCTCCTTTGGCCCGATCAAGACTTCGACGGCGCTCGGCGGCGCCCTGGTTCGCGTGAAGTCGGAGGCGCTGCGCGAAAAGATGCGGGCGATCCAGACCGCCTACCCGGTGCAGCCCGACAGCAAGCAACGCCAGCGGCTTTGGCGTTTCCTGGCGTTGAAGATCATCACCACGCGGCCCGTGCTCGCCCTGATGTACCGCTTCTACAATACCCGCGGGCGTGACTATCAGGACGATCTGGCCAATACGGTGCGCGATGTGGTGCGGCTCAAGACTCCGCGCAATCTGCGCTGTCAGCCTTCCGCCACATTGCTTTACCTGTTGAACCGGCGCCTGTCGCAATTCGACATGGAAGCGATACGGGCGCGCCAAGCCAAGGGCGAGCGGCTCAGGGATCTGATCGGCGGCGCGACGACGCTGCCGGCACAGGCCAATGCCCATCATGACTATTGGGTCTTCCCTTTGCTGGTGAATGAGCCGCGCAAGTTCATCGATGCCTTGCGGGCAGCTGGATTCGATGCGGCCGACCAGACTCGCACGCAGCACATCCCAGCACCCAAGGACCGCCCGGAACTCGAGCCTCTCCTTGCCGCTAAGTCGATGCGCGGCCTCGTCGTCATTCCCTGCTACGACGCCATGCCGGACAGCGAGCTCGCGCGGCAAGCGGAGGTGATCAGGAAGGTTGCCGAAGATGTCCCGCTGTGGAAGGACTGACTATGCGGAAGCATCGACCAGCTCTTCCCGAAGGCGCCTGATACGGGCTTCGCGATGCGGCAAAGAAGCATCTGGCTGTTGAAGCATCGCCGCATCGGCGATCTCGCCCAGATGCGCAATCTTGCGGCCTTGCTTCGCGACGGGCGTGGCGATGATGGTGCTGCGAGCTGGACAGTCGAGGAAAAGCAGCTTGTCTTCCGGGGTCCGAAGCTTGGGCATTTTGCGCCGGCCGCACGCTGGCTGCTCGATCAGAAACGAAGCGATAGCCTGACGCCGCCCTGGCCCGACGCCATGGTGGTGGCCGAAGCCAGTGCTGCATCGGTGGCGAAGGCAATGAAAGCGAGTGCCGGCGATCGAACAAAGCTCATTGTCGTGGGGCGCCCGGCCGGAGAGATCGCGAGTTGCGATCTCATTCTCACCACCGCGCAGTACGGCCTGCCTGCGGCGCCGAACGTCATCTCACTTCCCTTACCGCTTGCGACCTCGCCCTCGGCGTCGGCTGCTGACCGCAAGACGCTGCTCGAGCGCATGGACGGCAAACCACGTCCATGGTTTGCCGTTCTGATCGGCGGCAGCGTTCCACCCGACCGCCTGGACAGGAATGCCATTCTGGAGATCGCCGAAGCGGCGCGGCGCAAGGCGCAAGAGAGCGACGGCTCCTATGTCGTCCTGACCAGCCCGCGAACGGGCAGGGGTTGCGACGAAGCCATCAAGGCGCTGATGTCCGGCGCGGGACCGGAATTCGGCGCTCTCTCATCTGCTGAAATAAGTCCACCCTCCCTTACGGGGAGGGCGGCAGCGCTCATTCGAGTTCGAAGCGCTTAGGCTTCGGAGAACATCTGTTCGACTCGTTCCCAATTGATCAGGTTGTCGACAAAGGCCTCGAGATATTTTGGCCGCGCATTGCGGTAGTCGATATAGTAGCTGTGCTCCCACACATCGACGCCCAGGATCGGCTGCGACCCGTGCATCAGCGGATTCTCGCCATTGGGTGTCTTTTGGATTTCCAGCTTGCCGTTCTTGACCGCGATCCACGCCCAGCCCGATCCGAATTGCGTCGTGCCGGCATTGACGAAGTCGGCGCGCATCTTGTCATAGCCGCCGAGATCCGAATCGACCGCCTTCTGCAGCTTCGCCGGCAGCTTCTTGCCGCCGCCGCCCTTCTTCATCCACTGCCAGAAATGCAGATGGTTGTAGTGCTGTCCGACGTTATTGATGAGGCCCTGGTTATTCTCCTTGTACGCGGCCTTGACGATCTTGCTGAGCGACTGCCCGGCGAGCGGGGAATCCTTGAGCAGGTTGTTGCCGTTCGTCACATAGGCTTGATGGTGCTTGTCATGATGGAATTCCAGCGTCTCCTTTGACATAAAGGGTGCCAGAGCGTCGTAGGCATAGGGCAAAGCGGGAAGTTCGAGGGCCATGGTGTCATCTCCTTTTTTTTGAGACGCTTCCGCGGGGTTTGCGAAAATCGTCCCGGCTCGTGGTGACAATGCGCTTGCCGCGGTAAGAAGTCCTGTTGCGGCAAGGGCTTCGAATTCGCGGCGAGTGGTCAATGAAAGCCTCCCTGGTTTCACTGAGCCAACTTGGGATAAGCGTTTGAGTTCCGCCTGTCAAAAGGTCAAGCTTTGCGTCCGGAGCCAGCGGGAGCCCGGCATCGGCACAGACCTCATGCGACCGTTTTTTCCATGAACACGGAATAGGGATCGTCGGTCGGATAATCGGCATAGGGGCCGCAGCGGGTGAAGCCCCATTTGGCGAAGAGCCCCAATGCTTCCGGCTGCAACGTGCCGGTTTCAAGCTTGATCCACCTGAGGCCATGCGAACGGGCATTGTCCTCGAGCGCGGCGAGAATGAGCTTGGAGAGCTTGAGGCCGCGCGCTTCCGGACGGACATAGACGCGCTTCACCTCACCATAGGCCGGGGCGCGATGCCACAGCGCGCCGCAGCCCAGGGCTTCGCCATTGCTCCGCGCCACGAAGAAATGGACGTCGGGCGAGGCCAGCGTTTCGATGTCGATGAGGTGATTGCTTTCCGCCGGATAGAGCCGGTGGAAAATCTCATCGAGATCGCGGATGAGTTTCGTGACGTCCGGCGCGCGCGGATCCTCACGCCGGATCTCGATCTTGCCGCTCACGGTTGGAAGGCCTGCATCCCGGTCTGCGCGCGGCCGAGGATCAGTGCATGCACGTCATGCGTGCCCTCATAGGTGTTGACCGTTTCCAGATTCACCATGTGGCGGATGACATGGAACTCGTCCGATATGCCGTTGCCGCCATGCATGTCGCGCGCCGTCCGGGCGATAGTCGAGCGCCTTGCCGCAATTGTTGCGCTTCATCAGCGAAATGGCCGGCGGTGCCGCGACGCCGCGCTCGAGCGCGCGGCCAAGCGCCAGGGCACCGTGCAGGCCGAGCGCGATTTCGGTCTGCATGTCGGCGAGCTTCTTCTGGATGAGCTGATTGGCGGCGAGCGGCCGGCCGAACTGCTTGCGGTCGAGCGTATACTGCCGCGCCCGGTGCCAGCAGTCTTCCGCCGCACCCATGACGCCCCAGGCGATACCGTAGCGCGCCTTGTTGAGGCAGCCGAACGGGCCCGCAGAGACCGCGCGCATTGGGCAGCAATGCTTTCCTCCGGAATTTCGACATTGTCGAGCACGATTTCGCCGGTGACCGAGGCGCGGAGCGAAACCTTGCCCTCGATCTTGGGCGTCGAGAAGCCCTTGGTGCCGCGCTCGACGAGGAAGCCGTGGATGCCTTCGTCCTCGAGCTTGCCCCACACGACCGCGACATCGGCGATCGGCGAATTGGTGATCCACGTCTTGGAGCCGTTGAGCACGAAGCCGCCCTGCATCCGTTTGGCCCTGCGTCTTCATGCCGCCCGGATCGGAGCCGGCATCGGGCTCGGTCAGGCCGAAGCAGCCGACCGATTCGCCGGTCGCGAGCTTGGGCAGATATTTCTTGCGCTGGGCTTCGCGAGCCATAGGCCTCGATCGGATGCATGACGAGCGAGTTCTGCACGCTCATCGCCGAGCGATAGCCGGAATCGACGCGCTCGACCTCGCGCGCCACCAGGCCATAGGCGACATAGCCGAGGCCCGATCCGCCATAGGCTTCCGAGGTCATCACGCCGAGAAAGCCCATCTCGCCCAGCTCGTTCATGATCTCGCGATCGAAACGCTCCTCGCGAAACGCCTTCTGAACGCGCGGCATGAGCTTGTCGTGCGCAGAAGGCGCGCGCCGAATCGCGGATCATGCGCTCGTCTTCGCTGAGCTGGCTTTCAAGATCGAGCGGGTCTTCCCAGTTGAACTCGGCGAGCGGGCTTGGGCCATGGGCTTTGCGGGCGGCTTGGGTCATGGGAACTATTCATCGGTTGGGGAGTTGGTGCCGAGCACGTAACAACGCCAAACGCCCCCAAATGTCAAACCCTGCCCAATGGTGACTCAATCCCCATCGCGGCGAACAGTGCCGACGAACATCACACCGCCGTGTTTGACCCCACGCCATGCCCTCTTTCTCGATTTCGACGGCACCCTCATCGACATAGCGCCGAGCCCCTCAGCCATCACCGTGCCGCGGGAGCTGCCGGCGCTTTTGATGCGCCTGCAGATTCTCTTGGGGGGAGCCGTTGCCATCGTCAGCGGCCGGCCGCTCGCCGATCTCAAGGCCTATTTGGCGCCGGCCGATCTCGATACCGTTGCCGAGCATGGTGCCGTAATCAAAAGGCGCGGCGGTTCGGCGCATCCCCCGCAAGCCGCATGGCCCGAGGCTTGGAACGAGCGGCTGGCGAAATTCCTGATCAACCATCCTCATACCGAGATCGAGCGCAAGGCCTACAGCATCGCGCTCCACTTCCGTCGCGCTCCTGCGGCCGAGCATGATGCGTTGAACCTCCTCCGATTGTTTGCGAGCGAAGCCTCGGGCGGCTTCGAGATCCTGCCTGCGAAGATGGCTTTCGAGCTCAAGCTCACTACTATGAGCAAAGGCAAGGCGATTACCGAGCTCATGTCGGAAGAGCCCTTCCGTCAGCGTGTGCCGGTCTTCGCCGGCGACGACGTCACGGACGAGGATGGTTTCATAGCCGTCAAGGCCATGGGCGGCGTGGCGCTTCGTGTCGATGAGATTTTTGGCGGTGAGCCCCGGCGCGTGCGTGACTGGCTTGCCCGCGAAATCAAGACACAAGGAGAAGCCGCGGCATGAAGCAACTGGATTTGGGGGTGATCGGCAACTGCGCGGTCGCGAGCCTGGTCAATGCGGAAGCGCGCCATGTCTGGTTCTGCTTCCCACGGCTCGACGGCGATCCGTTGTTCAACGCGCTGGTCAATGGCGAGGATCCGAATGACGGCTTCATGGATATCGTGTTGCGCGACCAGAAGGTGACGCGGCAGGCTTATCTGCGCAACACCGCCGTTCTCGAGACGATCCTCGAAGGTGACGGCGGCTCAGTGCGCGTGCTCGACTGGGCGCCGCGCTACAAGCTACAGGGTGAGCACTTCCGGCCGCCGATGATCATCCGCCGCGTCGAGCCGCTGGAAGGGCGCTGCCATGTGAAGATCCGCGCCCGCCCGATGTTCGACTATGGCGCGGCCCGGCCGAACGTCTCGGTCGGCAGCAATCTATTTGCGCTATGCGAGCGGCAACACCGTCATAAGGGTCACCACCGATATGCCTGTCGCCTATTTGCGCGACGAGGCCTTTTTCCTTCTCAATCGGCCGGTCCACCTTTTTATCGGCAGCGATGAGCCTTTGCCGTCGCGTGTCGATCGCATGGCCCGCGACGCGCTCGATGAGACGCTGGCCTATTGGAACGATTGGGTGCGCGATCTCGCCGTGCCCTTCGATTGGCAGGAAGTGGTCATCCGCTCGGCGATCACGCTTAAGCTGTGCAGTTTCGAGGACACGGGCGCCATTCTTGCGGCACTCACGACATCCATACCGGAGGCCGCGGGCAGCGGGCGCAATTGGGATTACCGCTACTGCTGGCCGCGCGATGCCTATTTCACCGTGATGTCGCTGAATCGGTTGGGCGCCACGACGACGATGGAGAATTTCATCAACTATCTGATCAACTCGGTGATTTCCTCGAACGTGCAATTCCTGGCGCCGCTCTATCCGATCGTCCCGGGCACGCCGCTCGAGGAATATGAGGCCTCAGCGCTCAAGGGCTTCCGCGGCATGGGTCCGGTGCGCATCGGCAACGGCGCCTCGAACCAACGCCAGAACGATATCTACGGCTCGGTGATCCTCGCGGCGGCGCAGATGTTCTGGGACATGCGGCTGCCGCGTCCGGGCGATCGCGCACTCTACCATCAACTGAAGCCTCTCGGCATGATGGCGAAGGCAACGTCGCTCGAAGCCGATGCCGGCATCTGGGAATATCGCGGCCGCACCCGCGCCCATACATTCTCCGCGGTGATGTGCTGGGCTGCGCTCGATCGGCTCGGCCGTATCGCCCACAAGGTCGGCGAAAGCGCGGACAGTGAGCAATGGCTCACGGCCGCGGGCGAGCTCAAGGAGCGTGTTCTCGAGGGCGCCTGGAACAAGGAGGGCGGCTATTTCGGCGGCAGCCTCGGGGGCAACGAGCTCGACGCTGCACTCCTCCTCATGCCGGAGATCGGCATCATCGGCTACGACGATCCGCGATTTCAGAAGACGCTGGCGGCGATCGAGAGACACCTGCTGGTGAACGGGCTGATGATGCGTTATGCCGAGGCGGACGATTTCGGCACGCCCGAGACCGCCTTCCTTGTCTGCACCTTCTGGTACATCGAGGCACTCGCCAATTGCGGCCGGCTGGACGATGCCATGAAACTCTTCGAGCGCGTGCTGAGCTTGCGCAATCATGTCGGCATCCTTTCGGAGGATGCTGTTACCGGAACAGGCGAATTGTGGGGCAATTTCCCGCAGTCCTATTCCATGGTCGGCATCATTCACTGCGCCAGGAAGCTCAGCCGCACCTGGGAGGAGGGCCTATGGCGCGTCTCGTAATCGTTTCCAACCGCGTTCCGGCCTCAGCCAAGCGCGATCAGGCAGGAGGTCTCGCGGTGGTGCTTGAAGAGGCGCTCAAGGACGAAGCGCTGTGGTTCGGCTGGTCCGGCAAGCGCAGCGCGGAGACGTCGACGAAGCCGACCTTTGCGACCCGCGGCGCGACCACCTATGCGACCATCGATCTGAGCGAAGAGGACTACCAGCTCTATTATGCGGGTTTCGCCAATAGAAGCCTGTGGCCGCTCTTTCACTATCGCACCGGTCTCGTCGCCTATTCGCGTGCGGACTACAAGGGATATCGCGCCACCAACGAGAAGTTCGCCCAAGCCTTGATGCCGCTTCTCAGGTCCGGCGACATCTTGTGGATCCACGACTATCACCTGATCCCGCTCGGCCGCTTCCTCCGCGAGAAGGGTGTCGATCTCAGGATGGGCTTTTTCCTGCATATCCCGTTCCCGCCGCAATCGATCTTCGACATCCTGCCGCCGGCCGGCGAGCTTGCCGCCGATCTTGCCGCCTATGATGTGATGGGATTTCAGACCGCCGAGGATCGTGAGAATTTCGCGGGTTGCGCCCGCAAGCTTCTCCTCGGTGATGCGCGCGCCCATGCGATCTCAGCATCGGCGACCTTGCCGGTCGGCATCGACGCCAAGGCCTTCGCGCGCATAGCGAAGGCCTCGAGCATGTCCGCTGAAACGGCAAGGCTCGAAGAAAGCCTGGTCGGCCGCAAGCTCATTATTGGGGCCGACCGGCTCGATTACTCGAAAGGCCTGCCGCAGCGGTTCGAGGCCTATTCCGAGTTGCTTGACGCCCATGCCGAATACCGTGAAAAGGTGAGCTTCCTGCAGGTTGCGCCGCGCTCGCGCGAGGATGTGAGCGAATATCGCGAATTGAAGCGGACCCTCGACCGCCTCACCGGCAAGATCAACGGCAAATACGCCGAATTCGACTGGGTGCCGCTGCGCTACATGACCCACGGCTTGTCGCGCAAGCTGTTGGCCGGGTTCTTCCGCCTGTCGGCGATTGGACTCGTGACGCCTTTGCGCGACGGCATGAATCTGGTGGCCTTGGAATATGTGGCGGCCCAGGACGAAGATGATCCGGGCGTTCTGATCCTGTCGCGCTTCGCCGGCGCCGCGGCGAGCCTCGATGCCGCGCTGATCGTCAATCCTTATGATCCGGGCGGCATCTCCGAGGCGCTGCATGAAGGGCTGACCATGAGCAAGGAGGAGCGCCAGGAACGCTGGCGCAGCCTCATGAGCCGCATCGAAGAGGACAGTGCCGCGGCCTGGTGCCGGCGGTTCCTCGCCCGCCTCACCGCACCGCCGAAGGCCTTGCGGGCGGCCTCATAGCTTGCGCATGCCCCTCGTCACCATCACGCCGAAAGCATAGGAGAGCGCCACTTCCTTGAGCCGGTCGAAACGGCCGGGTGCTCCGCCGTGACCCGCTTCCATTTGCGTCTTCAGAAGAAGCAGGCTCGTGTCGGTCTTGCGATCGCGCAACCGCGCCACCCACTTTGCCGGCTCCCAATATGTCACGCGCGGGTCGGTGAGACCGGCCACCGCCAATATGTGCGGATAGGCCTGAGCCGTAACGTTGTCATACGGCGAATAGGCGGCGATGATGTCGTAGAATTCCTTGCTCGCGATCGGATTGCCCCATTCCGGCCATTCGGGCGGCGTCAGGGGCAGTGTGTCGTCGAGCATGGTGCTGAGCACATCGACGAAAGGGACCTCGGCAATGATTGCCTTGAACAGTTCCGGCGCCATATTGGCGACGGCGCCCATCAGCATGCCGCCGGCCGAGCCACCTTGTGCGACGATCTCACCCTGTCTGGTATAGCCCTCGGCGATGAGGTGACGCGCCGCGGAGATGAAGTCGCGGAAGGTGTTCTGCTTCTTTTGACGCTTGCCTTCGGTGTACCAGCGATAGCCCTTGTCCTGGCCGCCCCTGATATGGGCGATTGCATAGATGAAGCCGCGATCGACCAGCGACAGGATGTTGGTGTTGAAGCCCGCCGGAATGGTGATGCCGTAGGAACCATAGCCGTAGAGCCATAGGGGTGCGGATCCCTCGATGGGCGTGTCCTTGCGGTAAAGCAACGTCACCGGAACCGTTTCGCCGTCATGCGCCGGCGCCTGGATGCGGCGGGTGACAAACTGCGCCGGATCGTGGCCCGAAGGAACTTCCTGACGCTTGCGCATCACGCGGGTGCGGCTTCTCATGTCATAGTCGTAGATCTCGGCCGGTGTCGTCATCGACGAATAGCTGAAGCGCAGGATATCGGTGTCATATTCGAGCATCTGGCCGAAGCCCAGCGCATAGGCGTCCTCGGCGAAGGCGATCTCGTGCTCGGACCCGCTGCGCATCTCGCGCACCACGATGCGGGGCAGACCGTTCTCGCGCTCGAGGCGGATCAGCCAGGATTTGAACGCGATGATCCCAAGCACCAGGCAGCCTGGCCGATAGGGAATGAGTTCGCGCCAGTTTGCCCGCGCCGGCGCATCGAGAGGAGCGGTCACGATCTTGAAGTCCTCCGCGCCATCGGCATTGGTGCGGATGATGAGCCGGTCTTCCCAGTGCTCGACGTCGTATTCCACTCCCGTGTCGCGTGGCGCGACCAGCCGGGGTGCTGAGTCCGGCATCGTCGCGTCCATCAGATAGGCTTCCGATGTCTCGTGGTCATGCGTGTCGATGACGAAGAAACGGTCGGATTGTGTCTTGCCGACTCCGGTGAAAAAGCCTGTGTTTATTTCCTCATAGATGAGCATATCGGCGCTCGATGGCGTGCCGAGCACATGGCGGAACACCTTGAGCGGGCGGTGATGCTCGTCCTGCTGGGTATAGAGGAAGCTCCGGGCATCGGCCGCCCAACTCGCCCCGCCGGCGGTATTGTCGATCATGTCGGGAAGATCGCTGCCCGTCGTAAGATCGCGTACACGCAGATTAAAGAACTCCGAACCCTTGTCGTCGCTGGACCAGGCCAGCATGCGGTGATCGGGCGATATGGCGAAGCCGCCGAAGTCGAAGAACGGCTTCGTGCCCGCTTCGATCGTGCCGTCGATCAGGATTTCCTCGGGCCCTGAAAGGTCGCGCGTCTTGCGGCAATAGCGCGGATGCTGGGCGCCCGTGACATAGCTCGAATAATAGGCATAGGGACCGTCAGCCGCCGGCACGCTTGAATCCTCTTCCTTTATGCGGCCCTTCATTTCGGCGAAGAGCGTGTCCTGGAGCTTCGTCGTTCCCGCCATGGCATGTGCGGTATAGGCGTTCTCGGCTTCGAGATAGTGGCGGATAGCCTCGGGCAAGAGTGCAGGATCCTGCATCACGGCCTGCCAGTTCTTCGCCTTGAGCCAGGCATACTCGTCCTGTCGGGTCACGCCGTGATTCTTATAGGCATGCTGCCGTTTTTCCGCGCGTGGCGGATCGATCGTCTCATGTTTGGTCATATGTGCTTTGTCTTTCAGTGCGTGCGCATCAGAGCCGTGTTCCTGCTGCTCACAGCGACGGTTGCGGGCGAGAATAGACAAGAGAACGCCGCCCCGCAAAGGCGGGCACGCGCCTTAACCATGCGTTAAGCATAACAGCATTGGTAATGGTTCCTGGATCGCTTTTTTCCAGGGTTAGGCAGATTTTGACGCTTGCCCGATGTTATGACGGAACAAGGAGATTTGATTGCAGCATGTCGAGCGTGCAGCCTGAAGACGTACGGCCCGAAAGCCAGACGATCACGGCGGACTCGTTCCATGCGCTTACAATGAAATTGGCCGGGACCCGCCGCAGCGACGAAGAACAGTCCTCGCGAGAGGCAGGATCATCCGTTGTTGCAGCAGGTGAGCCATCGGGTCCGGGTTTGGTCGAGCGCCGGTTGACAGAGAGGCCGAAGCCCGAGGATAGCGAGGCGGGAGTGAGGGCGCATTCGCTCCTCGACATCATGGCCAAGCCGACGGAAGGCTCGCTGCCGCAAGAGCGGGCTCTTGCCAATGACACCTTGCTGCGCCTCATCCCGCGCATGCCGCTCAAGAGTTTGCACCATCTTGCCCAGCGTGTCTGCCTGATGCCGGTGCCCTCGCAGATGTTGGTGCGCCGGTTGATCAACGATCCGCGTATCGAGGTCGCCGGGCCGCTGCTCGAGCACGCGATGTCGGTCGATGACAGCGATCTGATCGCTCTCGCCCAGGGCCGCAATCCGGCCAAGCTCAAGCTGCTGGCGCGCCGGCGCATCATCTCGCCGGCCTTGGCGGAAGCCCTCATCAGGGCGAACCACGTCGAGACCCTCGTGAACCTCGTGCGCAATCAGGGTGCATCCTTCTCGATCGAGTCGATGTGGCAGCTCACGCGCTTGGCCATAACCCATCCCGTGCTGCAGGCGCCGCTGGTGACCCGTCACGATACGCCCTCGCCGATCGCCTTCCAGCTCTTCTGGGGCCTGCCTTCGGAGCTTAGGCGTTATGTCCTTTCACGCTTCCTGACCGATTCGGAGACCATAACCCGCATCCTCACCATGAACCGGGAGAATGATGGCGGGCCCGAGCGGAAACATGTCGATCTTTCGCTCGTCGACAAGCTGGCCGAGGCGGGATCGCGCGAGGCTGGCGAGATCTTTGCCAAGCTCACTCATGTGAGCGCGGAAACCGGCGCCCGCATCGCCGGCGACGTCGGCGGCGAAGCAATGACCGTGGCCCTCAAGGCCGTGCGCCTGAGCCGGGGCCAATTCGCCGACATGGTCGCCAAGCGTCCAAATTCCGAGGCCCTGAAAGCCATCTTCGAGACGCTATCCTTCAACAAGGCCCGGGTGCTTCTCACCTATTGGGACTGGGCTGCCAAGCGCACTGGTCCCTATGCGCGTATCGGCTGACGCTGATTTATATTCTGCACTGTCCGCGAGCGCGCAAACTTAATGCGGCTAATCTATTGATTCCTACGGCAATAGATGAAATATAAAAATGTCCTTGGCCAGGGCATCGGCAATCCATGCAGGAAAAAAGCAATTTGCTTGAACTGACCGCGTCGATAGCGGCGGCCTATGTCGGCAACAACAGTGTCGCTGAGGCCGATCTGCCGAAGCTGATCGCGACCATTTACCGGTCACTGGCGGCCGCGGCCTATGGCGCGGAAAACAAGTCCGCGCAGGCCGCGGAATTGAAGCCGGCGGTGCCGGTGCGCAAGTCCATTACGCCGGACTTCATCATTTGTCTCGAGGACGGCAAGAGGTTCAAGTCGCTCAAGCGCCATTTGCGCACCCATTACGAACTCTCGCCCGAGCAGTATCGCGAGAAATGGGGCCTGCCTGTCGACTATCCCATGGTGGCGCCCAAATATGCCGAGGCGCGCTCTAGCCTCGCCAAGAAGATCGGGCTTGGCCAGAGCCGCGCCGAACGGCGCTGAACGGCATGCGCGCCGCGGATGGCCGGTCGTTAACTTTTCGTAAAGTTCCGCTTTTGGACTCTTGCGGCGCAGGGTGCACCGATTCATAACACCGAAGTGGGCGCCGGTGCTGGCGATTCGGAAACGGATTCGATAGATGGCGAAGGGACAAATGAACGCGGCCTTCAAGGCGCAGCTGATCATCCCCGAGCATCGCCAGCTTTATGAATATTGGCTTCTCAAAGCCGCTGGCCGGCCGATGCCCGACAAGCGCGATATCAACCCGACGCATATACCGAGGCTCCTGCCCAATATCAGCTTGATCCAAGTGGAGATGCCTGGGGAACGCTATCGTGTCCGCCTCGCCGGGACCAGGCTGCGCGATGTGCATGATTGCGAGACGACGGGGCTCTATCTCGATGAGCTCGACTGGGGCGACAAGCGCGAATATTGGCTCGCCGCCTATCATCGCATCGCCGAGGAGGGCAAGCCCGCGCAAGGTGTCGTCAGGGGGCCGAGGACCCAGAAGGAACATCTCGTCCAGTTCTGGCTCAAGCTGCCTCTGACCCATGGCGCCGACCGGGTCGGCATGATCCTGTGTTACGACGCCTTCCTGCCGGGCTCCGAGGTCTTCGAATTGATCGAGGAAAAGCTCGCCGCTGCGCGCTGATTTCGGCGCGCCGCCGGCTTGTGCTGGAATACCTGCCGGCGAGTTCCTAAATATGGACAAGATGCCGTTATAGGATTTCCGGCAGTCCGGAGTTGCAATGAAACTCAGACCCCGCATTTTGCTGGTGCTTGCCGTCATGCTGGCCTTCTTTGGCACGCTTGCCCTTGGGCAGCATGCGCGTGCCGCCGGCACCTGTCTTTATGGTTCTTGTGATCCTTCGGGCGCAAAGGAGAGATTGTTCGGTCCGCGCCTCGGCGACGGTGACGTGACCAGGCGCGGCTATGATTCGTGGAACGACAGGTATAACCAACGCAACCAGGAGCGCTATCGGTCGGGCACCAAGGCAAAGTCTTTCGATTTCGGCTCGTCCGCCGATCCCCGCGGATCATTGACCGGCCCGGAGAACCGCGGCTTCAACGACGATCGCCCCGAAGCCCGTAGCGAGCATGTCCGCTGGTGCCTCAAGCGCTATCGCTCCTACGCCGTGGAAACGAACGCTTATGTGACTTATCAGGGGCGCACGCGCTATTGCGACAGTCCCTTCAATTGACCTGCTGAGTCAGCGCATCGGCCCGAAAAGTGCAGGCTGCTAGCGCGCATCCCGGCGAAGTGGAATCGCTTCGCCGATAGGATTCGCGTCAAATCAAGATGTTGGAGCAAATCCTTATCGCCAAAGTCTTCAACTTTGGCGGGATTTGCTCTATGTGAGCGTCAGGCGCTCTAAGGCCGCCTTGGCGTCGGATTTGATCCGCGCCACCATCGATGCGACGCCGTTCGAGCGCTGTGGCGTGAGGTGTTCCCTGAGACCCAGCTCGTCGAGCAAGACGCCGGCATCGGTGGCGAGGATCTCCGAAGGGCTGCGTCCCGAAAACAGGCGGAAGATAATGGCGATGAGGCCTTTGACGATGAGAGCGTCGCTGTCGCCGGTGAAGATGAGGCGCGGCTCCTTGCCGTTCTCTCTTCATGCGCCGCGATCCACACCTGGCTGGCGCAGCCCTGCACCTTGTTGCGCGGGCTGCGATCGGCCTCGGCGCAGCGGCTCGAGGCCGCGGCCGAGCTCGATGACATAGCGATAGCGGTCTTCCCACTCGTCGATGAGGGAAAAATCCTCCTTGAGAGCTGCTATTGTTTCCGCCATGCACTGCCTCTTCACCGATCAAATAGGCGCTTGAGCCCGCGATCTCAAGCATTGCGCAGCATCGTAGGACTATCGTCATGGACTATGTCAATTCACGTCTGACGGCGGCCTATGACGCCCTCAATCCGCCGGCGGAATACGAGCGTTTTTACGTGGACCTCGCAGGCAGAGCGCCCAAGACCATCCTGGACATGGGATGCGGCACCGGCCGCCTTGCCTGCGACCTCGCGGCCCTTGGACACAAGGTGACCGGGGCCGATCCGGCTGCCGCCATGCTCGCTATCGCTCGCAAGCGGAGAGGGAGCGGTGTGGTCCATTGGGTCCAATCCGATGCCGGCGGGCTTTCGCTCGCCACCCGCTTCGACCTCATCATCATGACCGGGCACGCCTTCCAGAAGCTCCTCACCAATGATGCGATCAATGCGGCCTTGCACGCCTTCGCCTGCCACTTGAGGGATAGGGGCACGCTTGCCTTCGAGACACGCAATCCGCTCAAGCGTGAATGGGAGGAGTGGGTGCCCGATCTTTCGCGAGCGGTGGTCGTGCTGCCCGACGGAACGCGGGTCGATACGCATAATGACATCAGCTCTGTTGCGGGCGAGCTCGTCACCTATGTGACCCATGTCAGCTTCGGCCCGCACGATGAGGTGATGGGGGCGGATACGCTGCGCTTCATCAGCGCGACCGAGCTGGCGCAATGCCTGGATGAGGCAGGCTTCGTGCGTCAGACTTGGTACGGCAACTGGGACCGGTCACCGGTCGGGCCGCAGAGCCCGGAGCTGATCGTGATCGCTCAGCTCTGACCCGTCGGCGCCCGCCATTCGGGGATGAGGTCTTCCAGCTGCAAGGTATTCCGGCCGGCGGCTTTCGCGTCATTTGCGGCGGCCGTCTGGCTTTGGACGTTCCTGCCGTCGTAGGCCTGCTGCGGCGGCGTCAGGTCATTTGATTCATGTGCCCATTGATAGAGGAGCTCGATGCCGTATTTCGCTTTGCCCTCGAGCTTCACCGCCAGATAGTGCGCCGTGTCGCAGACAGGAGCCTGGCGAGTGCAGAAATCGCTCATATCGGCGATCGTCGAGACGGCGGCGGAGAGGAACTCCGTTGCCGGCGGATCACCGCTGGCCTGGAGCGAGGCTCCGGGCCGGTCCTCCGGCGGCGACGGCAGGAAATATGCCGCGGCGGCCAGCAGAACGATCGTTCGGATAATGCGCATGTCTATCCCCAAGGTCTCTCGACCCTCAGGAATAGCGCCGGCGCCTTTCCCCCGGCTGAAGGCCGGCATGTCAATTTGAGTTTAACTTTCGGCAAATTCTAACGACTTCATTAACCATCCGGAAAGCATGAAGCTTTACCGACGAAGGAACCGCAACAACCCGATATTAAGCATCCCGATGCATGATTGGGTGAAGCGGGGGGCCGGCGCCAGGGCCGGTCGAGTTTTCAGTTCGAGTTGGATTCGGCGTTGAATGAGTGACTATGAAGAGGATGACGCACCGCGTTTGGGCGTCTCGACGGTCGTCGTGGCGTTGACGGTGGTCGTCCTTGCCGGCGCCATTGTCTACAACACGCTCATCCAATCGGGGCAGCTGGTGAGCGAAGCGAATGGCGTCGCTATGTCGGACAGCGACCCGTTCACGGGCTCGACTCGCGTGACCGTCGATGCCGCCAACGAAAAACCGCGCGGCAGCACGGTTACCCTGCGTTATGATGCAATGGTCGAGACCGTGCAGCGCGAGCTTGCCGTCTCGGGACTGTACAGCGGCAAGGTCGACGGCGTATCGGGCCAGCGCACGAAAATTGCGATCATCGCCTATCAGCGCGCCAACGGCCTCGACGAAACCGGTCTCGCCACGCCGGAGCTCGTCGAGCACATCCGCTATACCCGCCGGATCAACGAGGCCGTGAACATGCCGGACGCGACCCGGGACGGGCCTCGGCATCTCGCCCCCCTGAAGGCGGCTGATACGGTCACCCGTGTTCAGGTCGGCCTTGCCGAACTCGGCTATAAGCCCGGCGCGATCAACGGCCAGCTCGGTCAGGAGACACGCAACGCCATCCTCAAATTCGAGCGTGACCGCGGCATAGCGCCCACGGGCGATATCAGCCCGACGCTGATCGTCGAGCTCGAAAAGATGAGCGTTCGCGGCTCGACCCGGGCCAACTAGCGCTTGAACCCGCGCGATGCGGCTCAAATCCGAAATCTGGGTGCACGCCTTCTTGCGTCGCTCCTTCGTGCAAGGCCTTTATGGCGCCGTCCTTCGCAAGGGCGCGGCCGAGGCCGGCGCCATCTATGTGGTTATCAATCGCCTGGACGGCACGGTCAGGGTGCTCGGGCCGCCGCCGGGCTCGGCGATCGACGAAACGGGTGAAAGACTGTGGAGCGAAGTCATGCCGCCGGTCACCTCGGCTGCCGAGGTGGTCTCCTTTATCGCGAGGCTCGCGAAATTCGATCCCGACATCTGGGTTGTGGAGGTCGAGGATCGCAAGGGCACGGCCGGACTTATCGTTCGCGCGCAGGATTGACACGAGACTGTTGCGCGGCCGACATGCCGGGTTAGTTCTTTTTTAACCACACGGGGCGCGTAATGGCCGCACGGAACGAAGCTCATGAACGCTTCGAGCCCGAGGTGAAGGTGATGGGGACGATACTGACTTTTCCGCGCGATCGTTTGCCGCAATCGGCAACGCGCGCGCTTTCGGGGCCGGCGGAGATCGTGATCTTTCCGGGCATCCGCATTGAACGCTATGATTTCAGCCTGGCCGACAGATTACCGCCGCCCCGCCGGCGCGGCCGTCCATCCCGCATGCAGGCGCTCGAGATTGATCGCGGCGATTCCTGAAGCAGATCGTCAGTATTCCTGCCGGGTGGGCGTTATCGTCAGCTCCTGCAGATTGACGTTCTGCGGCATCTGATAGGCAAACAAGATCGTATTGGCCACGTCTTCGGCCGCGATGGCGCCGATCGCCTTTTTCCCGGCGCTCCAGAACTCGAGTGCCGCCTCGTTGAGCATCGTCTTGTCGATCTCTGATTCGGTAAGGCCGGGCGACACCACCATCACGCGCACATCAAAGGGCGCCATGTTGCGCCGCGCTCCTTCGCTCACCGCATGTACAAAGAACTTCGTACCGCAATAGACATCGTGGCTGGGAAAGGACTTGCGGCCGGCAATGGACGAAACATTGATGACGGTGCCGTGCCGGCGTGCCTTCATCGCCGGCAGCAGCGCATGCATGCAGTGGAGGACACCGGTGCAATTGATGTCGATCAGGTCGCGCCATTCTTCCGGATTCTGGTCCTCGACCTTGGCCAGGCGCGCGATTCCGGCGTTGTTGACGAGACAGTCTATCTGTCCGTAAGCGGCCTCGCCCTGAGCTATGGCCGCAATCACGGCGTCGCGATCGGTCACGTCGGCTGAGACGCAGATGGCCTTGTCAAGGCCAAGCGCACGCAACGGCTCGATCCGGCGACCGAGCAGGAGCAGCGGATAACCTGCACGCGCGAAGACCAGCGCCGTTGCCTTGCCGATGCCGGTGCCGGCCCCCGTGATCATGACCAGCGGCTTGTCTGCCATTGCTGCTCCTCTGGCGTGTATGAATGTTGCCTAAAGCTTGATGAGTTTAGGAAGGATCATCTCTCGACGCGCCTCATGCTGCGGTGGCCGCTACCCACCTCGTCATGGCCGCCCCTGAGGCCCCCTGAGGCGGCCATCCAGCGCTCCCGTGCAACCCCTGTCTGACGTCGAGGCTGGATGGCCGGGTCGAAGCCCGGCCATGACAAGCAGGAAGGGGCGAGGCATCGGTAGACCTAAACTCATCGTGCGCTAGACCCATTTCGCCGGGACGCCACGGCTGCAATCACGATTTGGCCAATGTGAGCATGCAGGACGACCGCGACAGGATGTCGGTGAAGAGCTTGCGTTGCTCGGGATAGTCGAGCGACATCCAGAACACCGCGATCCCCTTTCGCTCGGAAATTTCGAGGGACCAACCGTCACTCGTCGCGCGCGTGTTTTCCGATTGATCGCTCGTGAAAAGGTCCATGAGGCCCGGCGCCTGCCTTACCGTTAGCTTGAATTTGTTGGTGCCGGCCTGGCGGTCGTTGATCGTATAGAGATCGGCGCCCTTGTCGGAATAGATGGTGAGCGACCAGAACGTATCCGGCATCTCCGCCGTCACCGACAGTTGGCCGTTGCTGATGTCGAAGAGGCATTTGGCTGAAACAGCCTCGCGTTCCGTCTCGCCGAGAAGACGCATCTGCTCCGGCGTATCGAGCAGCACGAAGCGATTGACCGGCGTGTCGTCTTGCCCGGCCCCGATCAGGCGCTGCATGGCGAAAGAGGGCGCGACCAGCACATAGCTCAGATGCGATACCGTCCCGATAAGCAAAGCGACGGCAAGCCAGAAAAGGAAGCTTCTCACGTGCAGGCCTCGCGCTTGATGCGCGGCAAGGTCACGACCGAAGCCGCGGCATTGAGGCCGGAGCCTGGCCTGAGTTTCAGCACCATGACGAAGCGTGACACATTGCTGGAATCGATCCAGTTGCCGCTCTTGGGGTCACGCGAGATCTGGATGCGCAAGCTGCCGTCGGGCTCGCCGATGAAGCGCGGCGAGGACAAGGTGATGCTCGAAGCCTCGCCGGACGCTCCATCTGCCAGCGTCAATTGCCACCAGCGGGCGGCAAAACGCGGGCCTGTCAGGACATAGTCGCAGGATCCATCGAGGGCGGTCCCCTCATCGTCCTGCGAAGCTTCGAACAGCAATTCCTGGCCAAGCGCCGGCGGCAGCCGCCCGAACATCAAATAATGCGCATTCGCATAAGGGTCGCGGATAGATGCCGTGCCGGAAAACCAGGATTGCCATGGACCGCCGCCCGCGGTCATCGCCGTTGCCTTCTTTTCGATCGACCACTGGGCGCTCACGATGCCGAGCACGACGCCGGCGAAGATGATGCCGGAAGCCTTGATGAGCGAGGTGAGCCTCATATGCGTCTATTGTCCCAAGCCCGAGGCCGCATCAGTTCTCACGCGGCTTCGCCTTCATGAATTTGACGTTCGACCTGCGCTTTTTGTTGGTATTGGCGTCGGGCAGCACCAGGACGGTGTCCTTTTTTTTCCGTTTCACTTTTCGGTCATCATCGTCATTGCTGAAGATACTGAACATGTCCTTGAGGACGCTGACCACCGGATCATCCGATTTGCGCGTCCGGACGATCGCCACATCTTCCTCGGTCGGCTGCGGTGCTGCCCTTCGTTTCTTGGGCTTTCCGGCCTTCTCGCCTGGCGAAATGTCGGAGGCCTTGGCTGCTGCCGTCTTTCTGTCACCGGAATTGGTGCCGTCGTCACCGGACTCGGTGTCGTCGGGTGTAGCATTGCTATCCGCGATGACATCATCGGCGCTCATGTCAGGCACGTCTTCAAGCGGCGCTGCCGGATTCTCCATCGCATATTGGAGGTAACGCTGGTCTAGAGGAACACCCGCCAGTGCTGTTCCCACTTGCGGCTGCTCGGCCCACAGCATGATGTCATGCCAGGCGCCGGCCGGCAAAAGCCCGCCCGTCACCTTGTTCATGGGCGTGAAGTCGTCATTGCCATACCACACGCCGGTCACGTAATGCGCGGTGTAGCCGATGAACCAGGCGTCGCGATAGCTCTGGTTGGTGCCGGTCTTGCCGGCCTGCGGGGTGAAGCCGAGGAAGGCGCGCCGGCCGGTGCCGCTTTCGACCACGGCATTCATCATGTGATTGAGCTCGGCGATCTTTTCTTCCGGCACCGCGTGGACGCGCTCTTCCACCGGTTCGTTCGCGCGGCTGTAGATCACATCGCCATTCGGCCGCCTGATCTCGAGCACCGTATAGGGCTTGAGCACGACGCCGCCCGTGGCGAAAGTGCCATAGGCGGTGGTGATGTCGAACAGCGTCATGGCGCTGGTGCCGAGCACCATGGGCGGCCAGGTTTCGAGCTCGGCCTTGAGGCCGACCTTATGCGCCGTCTCGATGATCTTGGGGCGGCCGAAATCCGTCGACAGCCGGACCGGCACCGAATTGTAGGATTTCGCCAGAGCCGTGGTGAGGCTGACGCGCCCGCCATATTTGCCGGTATAGTTGCGCGGCGCCCAGCCGCCGACCGCGACCGGCCCGTCGAGCACGATCGTATCCGGCGTGTAGCCGTTGAGGAGGGCAGTCAGATAGACGAAGGGCTTGAAGGACGAGCCAGGCTGGCGCATGGCGTCGGTGGCGCGGTTGAACTGGCTGTTCTCATAGTCGCGCCCGCCGACGATAGCCCTGACCGCGCCGTCGGTCGCCATCGTCACCGAGGCCGCCTGGGTCGCGTGATATTGCGGGCCTTCAGTGTCGAGCGACTTGTTGAGGATGCGCTGGGCCGACTCCTGCAGCTTCGCATTGATCGTCGTCTTGACCTCGATCACATAGTCGCCGGTGATGTGCTTGGCCTCGATGAGAGCGAGGGTGTCGGCATAGGCCTTGTCGAGGAACCAGTCGGGACTGGCGACCGCGGGAGAATTGACGAGGACGGCGGGCTCGCGTCTGGCCTGCACCAGCTGTCCCTGGGTGATGAAGCCCGAATCGAGCATGCGGTAGAGCACGACATTGGCACGGGCGCGCGCCTGCTCCATGCTGACATGCGGCGCATATTTGGACGGAGCCTTGAACAGGCCGGCAAGCATCGCCGCCTCGGCGAGATCCACGTCGCGGACCGACTTGCCGAAATAATACTGCGCGGCCGCCTCGACGCCGTAATTGCCGCCGCCGAGATAGGAGCGGTCGAGATAGAGCTTCAGGATCTCGTCCTTCGACAGCCGGGCTTCGATCCACAGGCTGAGGAAGGCTTCATGGATCTTGCGCTGGATCGTGCGCTCGGGGCTCAGGAACAGGTTCTTGGCCACCTGCTGGGTGATCGAGGAGCCGCCCTGCACGACCTCATTGGCGCGCGCATTCTGGATGATGGCGCGGAAGGTGCCGAAGACGTCGACGCCGAAATGCTGATAGAAGCGCGCATCCTCGGTGGCGAGCGCCGCCTTGATCAGATGTGGCGGGATGTCCTCGAGCGGGATGGCGTCGTCCTGACGGATTCCGCGCCGGCCGATGATCTCGCCGTTCTCGTCGGTGAAGGTGATCGCATATTCGCGGCCCTTGTTCCACACATCGCCGGTGCCGGAAAAAGGCGGCAGCGCAAAGGCGAGGAGGCCGAGGCAGGCCACCGTGCCGAAGGTTGCCATGTCGTCGAGGAGGTCGATGACCACCCGTTTCGGCCCGGAGAGCCGGAAGCGATATACGAAGGACGAATAGGCCGAAGCCGTGCGGCGCAGTGAGTCGAACAATTCATAGACGCCCGAGCTCACAAAGGAGTTGAGCCACATTATTCTCAGATAGCTGGATCTTTTGGGCGATTTGGCCAAGATCGACGTCCGTTATCCTGCGCCAGGTCTTTTACCACTGGTTGGCGGGCGGTTTCCACCTACTTCAAGATTATGACGGAAAGGGGCCGAAATTCCGTTGCGGAACCAAACGGGATCGCTGTCTATCGCTGCCCCAGGTTCCATGGCAAAAGCGGCCCGAATGAGCGAAATGCCTTTCACGACGCCCGATCGCCCCCATATCGTAATCCTCGCCGGAGGAACCGCCTCGCGCAACCTCACCATTGCGCTGATCCACCAAGGGGTCAGGGTCACGCGGCTGGTGCCGGCCTGGGACTCAGGCGGCTCCTCCAAGCTCATCCGCGAGAGCTTGCACATTCTGCCCGTCGGCGACATCCGCCAGGCGCTGATGGCGATGGCCTATGCCGAAGGCCATGCCGGGGATGTGGTGCGGGTGTTCAATGCCAGGCTTTCAGAGACTGGCGGCCAGCCGGAGCTCAAGCGCGAGCTTGGCTTTTACAGCGAGGGAGAGCATCCGGCCTTCAAGACGATGCGGCGCGACATTGCCGAAGCGATATTGCGCTATCTCAGGGTCTTCATCGCCTCGGCCGGTAAGGATTTCGACTGGCGCCGCGGCTCGATCGGCAATTTTATCCTGGCGGGAGCGCTTCTCGTCGAAGATGGCGACATCAATGCGGCGATCCTTGCTTTCAAGTCTCTCTGCGGCATCAACGGCAATGTCTGGCCGACATCGAAGGATCACGATCTGACGCTCAAGGCCGAGCTCAATGATGGGCGCCACGTCGAAGGCCAGGATGAGATCACGAGGCTGCCGGAGGAGGCGGCGCGTATCGGCATCAGGAAGGTGACGCTCGGCAAGGCCGAAGCCAACCCAAACGCCCGCGAGGCGATCGCCGGCGCCGATGCCGTCGTCTTCGGGCCTGGGAGCTTCTACACCAGTGTCCTGCCGCACCTCCTGGTATCGGGCATCGCCGACACGCTTGCGCACTCAAGGACGCCCAAGATACTCATCGGCAATATGCTGGAAGATCGCGAGAACTCGCGGCGTTTCGCTCGACGAAATGGCCCTGAGACTTGTGAAGGCCGGAGCGGGTGAAGAGGTTCTCACTCATATCTTCGGCCATGAAGGCGCCGTTCCGGTCGCGCGCGTCGTTGGCGCCTCGCGCTTTGTCGGACGTTCGGGATCAGGGCCTGCCGGGATCGAGATGATCGCGCGCGATTTCGAGGACCCGTGGCGGCGCGGCATGCATGATGCGGGCCTTGTCGCCGCGATGATTTTGGATCTCGTTCGGAAAGGCGTAAGACAGGCGAAATGAGTGAACCTTTCTGGAAGACCAAAAAACTCTCCGAGATGACGGACGCGGAATGGGAAAGCCTGTGCGATGGCTGCGGGCGCTGCTGTCTGGTCAAGCTCGAGGATGAGGATACCGGCAAAGTCCACTTCACCGATCTCGCGTGCAAGCTGCTCGATCTCAAGACCTGCCGATGCAGTGACTATACCAATCGCACCAGGCGGGTGCGCGACTGCGTGCGGCTGACGCCCCAGAATTCCGGCAAACTGAACTGGCTGCCGGAGAGCTGCGCCTATCGCCGTCTGGCCCGTGGCGAGGCGCTCGCCTGGTGGCACCCCCTGGTCTCCGGACGCAAAGCGAGCGTGGTGGAGGCCGGAATCTCGGTGCGCGGCCGGATACGCTCCGAGGAAGGCGTCGCCGATGCCGAGCTTGAGGATCACATCTGGAAGCTCCCGAGGGCCAAGAAGCGCCTCAGCTGACTGAGGCTGGGCACAGGATACGGTCATCGGTCGCAAGTTTTTTCAAACCTGTTGCGTAAAGGCCACACTCGCTGGAGGGCTGTCCCGTATAATTATATAGCTTAATCAATAGCTTGGTGGAGAACGTGCCACCTTGGCACAGGCCGTTGAAATTGACTGAGTTTCTGGCCTGGCAGGCCAAGATGACATAACCTGACGGTCATCGAATTTGAGAATCAAAGCAGGGGACTGAGGCGGCCGGAGCGGCCGCCTTTCTTTTTGGCGAGAGCTCGCTGGTGATCCCGGCATTCGCGTGCTGGTGGCCGACCTTTCGTTCCACGATGATTCCGACATCGAGAAGCTTCTCGCAGACTGTCCTGAGAACGCGCTTTCGATGGTGGCGAGCCCGCCACGCAAGGTCTCGCAGCGAGCGCTTCATGAGCTCTCAGAAAACAGCAAAAATGCGTGCCGCTGCAGCATTTTAGCGCAGGCTGGAAAAGCCGCGCCTATTCATCCGAGGTTCATGTTGCGGCATCTACTTTTCGATTGAGGAAGGATCGATGATGCGTCGGGCACTCGCAATAGCCGCTTCCGTGGCGACGATGCTGGCTGCCGGAGAACCTGCGATCACGCAGACTCCGAACATGCAGCTGCAGCCCAGGCTGCAAAACCTGACGAAGATCCAAAACCAGCCCCGCACTCAGCAGCCCGACCGCCGCCCCAATCTCCCGCTGATCAAGCCTTCCCAGGCCCTTATCATCGCCATGCGTGTGATCCCCAACTCCAAGGCGGTTGGCGTCAAGCTCTTGCCTGGTGGTAACTATGCTGTCACTCTAAAGCGCAACAACCAGTTGCAGCGCGTAATTATCGACGGCGATACTGGGGCTGCCCACTAGATTCCGTCGCAGCCGCAGCTCAGAAGAGACCACCATGCGCATACTCGTCGTCGAAGACGATCCTGACTTGAACCGTCAGCTTGTTTCCGCTCTGACCGATGCGGGCTATGTGGTCGACAGCGCCAATGACGGCGAGGAGGGCCATTATCTCGGCGAGACCGAGCCCTATGACGCGGTCATCCTCGATCTCGGCCTGCCGGTGCTCGACGGGGTCAGCGTGCTGGAGAAATGGCGCCGCAACGAAAAGAAGATGCCGGTGCTGATTCTGACGGCGCGCGACCGCTGGAGCGACAAGGTGCAGGGATTCGATGCCGGCGCCGACGACTATGTCGCCAAGCCCTTTCACATGGAGGAGGTGCTGGCGCGGGTCCGCGCTCTCTTGCGGCGCTCGGCCGGACACGCGACAAGCGAAATCGCCTGCGGGCCGCTGCTGCTCGATACCAAGAGCGCGCGCGTCACGGTCGACGGCAATGCGATCAAGCTCACCTCGCTCGAGTTCCGTCTCCTGGCGTATCTGATGCACCACAAGGGCAAGGTCGTGTCGCGCACCGAACTGGTCGAGCATCTTTATGACCAGGACTTCGACCGCGATTCGAACACCATCGAAGTATTCGTCGGCCGTTTGCGCAAGAAGCTCGGCGTCGATGTGCTGAGGACCATTCGCGGCATGGGCTATTGCGTGTCCGAGCCGGATGATGCGGCGTAATTCACTCGCTTTCCGGCTCATCATCTCTTCCGCCATCGTCGCCATCGTCCTGTTGGTCAGTGCGGCGGTTCTGCTCACGAGCCTGTTCCAGGCGGCGCTCGAGCGCAATTTCGATGCCCGGCTGCGCGCCGTTATGGACGGGCTTCTGGCCAATGTGGAAGTCAATGCTGACGGCTCGCCGGCCATGCAGAGCGAGCTCGCCGATACCCGCTTTACGCTGCCGCTTTCCGGCTGGTACTGGCAGGTGACGCCGCCAACCTGGCGCATTTCGGATCTCGCCTCGCCCTCGCTGCTCGAGAAGCGGCTGACGCCCGAAGCCAGCGACCTTGCCGAGCCGTGACGCTGACGGCATCGCGCATTTCTATCTTGACGACACGAACGGCATGCGCTTGCGGGTGATCGAGCAGCGCTACAAGCTGTTCGACAAGGCCGACCAGTATTCCTTCCTGGTGGCCGGCAATTTCGATGAACTGAAGGCGGAAGTCGAGCGCTTTCCGCCAGACGCTCATTGCCATGCTGACGCTGCTGGGCCTGGGTCTCCTGCATCGCCATTCTCGTTCAGGTGCGATTTCGGCTTGCGGCCGTTGCTCACGCTCGCAGAACAAGCTGAGCGCGATCCGCGAAGGCAGGGCGGAGCGGCTCGAGGGCAGCTATCCCGAACGAGATCCAGCCGGTGGCGGACGAGCTCAATCTGCTGATCCAGAGCAACAGCGAGATCGTCGATCGGGCGCGCACCCAGGTCGGCAATCTCGCCCATGCGCTGAAAACGCCGCTCAGCGTGCTCAACAACGAAGCGAAGCAGCAGCCCGGGACATTTGTCTGACAAGGTCTTCGAACAGAGCAATGTGCATGCGCGATCAGGTGAGCCTCTATCTCGACCGCGCGCGCCGCGCGGCGCGCGCGCAGACCTTGGGGTCGGTCTGCCGAGGTCGAGCCGGTGCTGGCCGCCCTCGCCCGCACCCTGGAGCGCATCCATCACGACAAGCGGCATCGCCATCACCGTCGAATGCCCGAACGGCACGCAAGTTCCGCGGCGAGAAACAGGATCTCGAGGAAATGGCGGGCAATCTTCTCGACAATGCCTGCAAATGGGCGTCGCGGCGGGTCAATGTCGCAGTCGGCCCCAGCATGGACGCGCCGCCCGACGGGCGCCTGTGGATCGATGTGGTTGTAGGCGATGACGGTCCGGGCCTCCCGCCCGAGAAACGCAAGGAGCCGCCCGGACGCGGCCAGAGGCTTGATGAGACCAAGCCGGGTTCCGGGCTCGGCCTCTCGATCGTGTCGGAAACCGCGGCAATGTATGGGGGCGCCCTAAGACTGGATCAATCAAAGCTGGGCGGTTTGGCGGTCACACTTCGACTTCCGGCTGTGGTCTAAAGCCTGATGAGTTTAGGAAGGATCACCTCTCGACGAGCCTCATGCTGCGGTGGCCGCTACAGCCGGCATAAGTATCTGAACAGCCGCGCTGAAACCATTTCCTCGAGCCGTGTACGGCGTATCCGGTCAAGCATCCCGCATTGAAAGTCTATTTGATTTTCGACATTCGTATTATATTTTGCTGCCGTCCGTTCCAAAGCGCAGCGGATGCATAAAATCTGGCTGGGAAAAAAGCGCCTCAATTTGCGGTCGTAGTCGACGGGTTCGGTAGGGTGCTGTCTGCAAAATGCCCCCGGTCGCGGGCGCACTCCTATCGGGGGGCGGATTCCTCTGGAATCCGTCCCTTTCACATGACGAGGGTCGCAATTTCGGTATCCCGGCGATCCCCTTAGCCGGGGGTGAAGTGGGTCCCCGATGAGCCATTGCCGGTGGCACCCGCAGGGCTGAGCGTCGGCACGCCCCGCTCGCGATAAGGAGTGCGGCCGTAGAAGGCGCGGTAACATTTGGAAAAATGTGAGGGCGAGGAGAAGCCGCAGGCGAGCGCCACGTTGATGACCGACATGTCTGTCTGCAACAGCAGGGAGCGCGCCTTTTTCAGCCTGAGTTCGAGATAATAGCGTTTGGGCGAGCGATCGAGATAACGCCGGAAGAGGCGCTCGAGCTGCCGCGCCGATAGGCCTGCCTGGCGGGCCAGCACGCTCGGCGACAGGGGCTCTTCGAGGTTGTTCTCCATTTCCTCGATGATGCCGACGAGCTTGGGATGCCGCGCCCCGATGCGGGCCGGCAGCGACATGCGCTGATGCTCGCTGTGATGGCGGATCGGCGAGTGTAGTACGAGTTCGGCCACGTTGGCGGCGAGGTCGGGACCATGCTGGCTGGCGATCAGCGCCAGCATCATGTCGAGCGCCGATGTGCCGCCGGCACTGGTGAAACGGTCACGGTCGATTTCGAAGAGCCCGCCTGTCGCCTCGATTTCCGGAAAGGCCTCGGAGAAGCCGGGCAGGTTCTCCCAATGGATGGTGCAGCGGTAGCCGTTGAGGATGTGGGCCTCGGCCAGGATATGCGATCCGGTGCACACCGCGCCGATATCCATGCCGCGCCGGGCCGCCTTGCGCAGCCAGTTGACCAGCCGCTTGTCGACATGGTGCTGGATGTTGAGACCACCACAGACGATCGCCGTGTCATGTTCGTTGATCTGGTCGAGGTCGCCATCGACCATGGCGAGAATGCCGTTCGACGCGGCGACGGGCTTCCCGTCGACCGAATGCATGGCCCACTTGTAGAGCGGCTTTTCGGCGCAGCGATTGGCGAGCCGCAACGGCTCGATCGCGGCGGTCGCGGGCATCATGGTGAATTCGGGCACCATGATGAAGGCGAACTTTTGCGGCCATTCCTGAGGCTTGTCGCCGAACATGGGGAATCCGTGTGGTTACTTCGCGCCCAATAATACCAATCTCGGGCTTTGTCCATCAGCGTCATTCGATGGCACGAATGCGACAGCATGGTGGCGCGCCCGTCGCAACCGGGATTGCCGGTGTCGCAAAAACTCATGCGTCCGGCGAAGGCCTGAGCAATGCTGTCGGGCAATCGTCCACCTGGAGTTAAAGCCTTGAACATGTTCTCGAAGATCGAGGTCGACGCCGGTGGCATGCCGGCCCTTACCGCTGCCTTCCTGGCGCGGCTCTCCATCGAGATCACGCCCAGGCAGATCGAGAAGGTTGCTCTCCTCAGGGACAGGCTGCCGCAGGGCACGTGTGTTTATGTCGCGCTGATCGACCCGGCGGACCTGGCGCTTCAGATCGAGGCGGTTTCGGCGATCCGCACCGCCGGGCTCGAACCGGTCCCCCATGTGCCGGCCCGCTTCGTGCGCGACCGCGCCGATCTCGAGCACCGGCTTGGCGCTTTTGCCCATGGCGGAAAAGTCGTCCAGGCGCTCGTTCTGGGCGGTGGCGCTTCTCAGCCTCTGGGCATCTATGATGCCGCCATCCAACTCCTCGAGACGGGCTTGTTCGAGGCGCATGGGATCAGGAAGATCGGGGTCGCCGGGCACCCCGAAGGCAATCCCGACATCATCAAGGCCAGGGGCGAACCGGCTCTCGTCGAGGCGCTTAAGCTCAAGCAGGCCTATCTCTTGGCGCATCGCATTGAGGGCTATATCGCCACCCAGTTCCTCTTTGAGGCTGGACCCGTCGCCTATTGGGCGAAGGGCCTGCGCGATCAGGGCATAACACTTCCCGTTCACGTGGGCGTGCCCGGCCCCGCGACCATCAAGACGCTGGTCAAATATGCCGCCATGTGCGGTGTCGGCAACTCGGCCCGCTTCATCCGCAAGCAGGCGCTCAATGTCACCAAGCTGCTGACGGTGTCGAGTCCCGACGCCTTGGTCGAGAATTTGGCCAGGCTGCATTTCGAGAAGCCCAAGCTCGGCATTGCGGGGCCGCATCTCTATCCTTTCGGCGGCTTCGACAAGCTTCTCGACTGGGTTTGCGCGCGCACGCCCTGACCGGTGTTTCCAGCCCTCGAGATTCTGGATCTGCCGGGATTCCAGCTTGAATTACTGTTGCAGTTTAGAGACAAAAAGCCCTTCAGGAACTTGGCCTGTTCTGACCAGCCGGGCTTGTGGATGAGAGTTCCATACATGCGGGGATTTGGGCTGTGACGGGCGGTCGACGGAACCGCCAACGACCCGTCACTACTCCCGTTGTTCCCATGGGCTAAGGGAGACTTGCGTCAAGTCCGGGGCACAGTTTTTGTTCCGCGCAAACCGCAATTTGCGGCAATAATTCAATCCCATGTTCCTTCAGGGGAACCATATCGAGTCCGGAATCTTCTTGTAGCGAAAGGAGATTCACCATGAAATCGATCCTAACTACGACTGCTTTGGCGACCGTTCTGGTCTTCGGACTGTCCGCCAGCCCTGGCGTTGTCCGCGCCCAGGATGCGCAGATGAACGACCAGATGAACAACAGTGGCGGCGAATGCATTGGCGAGAACTGCCCGGGCGCCGACAAGAAGATGAAGCAGCAGAACGAGCAGATGAACGAACAGAGCGGCGAGGAAGCCACACCGCGCAAGAAGAAGCGGGCGGGCGCGCAGTCCGACACGGATGTGCAGACGCAGAGCGGTGAGGAAACCGTGACTCGCAAGAAGCGTCGTGTCGGCGTCCAGCAGAACGACGTCGACGTCGATGTCAATGTCCAGGGCGACCGCAGGTGGCGTTTCGATTCCAGCCGCGAGCGTCGTAGCCGCAACCGCAGCGCAACCTTCCGCTTCTTCTATGGTGGCTGGTATTATGCGGAGCCCTATTGGACTCAGGCTTACGTTGTCGGACCCGGCCGGATCAGCTGCGGCGAGGGCCGTGCGATCGTTGCCCAGCGCTTCAACCGCGTCCGCGTGGTGGAATGCCGTGGCGGTGTCTACACCTATCTCGGCCGTCGTGAAGGCGACACCTTCCGGGTGATGGTGAATTCGCGCAGCGGCCGCATTGTCGGGCGGGATATGATCTAGGCCTCAGGTCATGCGTAGAAAAATCCCGCGCGCCCGCGTCATTGCCGCAACGGACGGTAGGTTTTTCCTATGGCTCCTGTTCGGCTTGATGACCGCAACGTGTCGCACCCCTCATGCGCGATAATAATCGCGGTACCACGCAACGAAATTTCTCACACCCTCCTGCACCGGTGTCGAGGGCTTGTAGCCGACCGCCTCGACGAGCGCGGATACGTCCGCGGAAGTATCCGGGACATCGCCCGGCTGCAGCGGCTGATAGCGGATCGTCGCTGTCTTGCCGGTCGCTTCCTCGATCGCCGCGATATAGTCTTCGAGCCTTACCGGCGCGCTGTTGCCGATGTTGAAAATCCGGAATGGCGCGCTCGACGTCGCGGGATCGGGCTGCATCGGATCCCACCTCGGATTGGGTTCGGCAATTTGGTCTGAGGCGCGGATGATGCCTTCCACGATGTCCTCCACATAGGTGAAGTCGCGGGTGTGCTTTCCGTGATTGAAGACGTCGATCGGCTTGCCCGCCAGGATCGCCTTGGTGAACAGGAAGAGTGCCATGTCGGGCCGGCCCCAAGGCCCGTAGGCCGTGAAAAATCGCAAGCCCGTGGTCGGGAGGCCGAAGAGATGGCTGTAGGAATGGGCCATGAGTTCATTTGACCGCTTGGTCGCGGCATAGAGCTGCAAGGGATGATCGGCGCTCTCGTGCTCGGTGAACGGCATCTTCTGGTTGGCGCCATAGACGCTCGAGGTCGAGGCATAGGTGAGGTGCGGGGTGCCTTGCGCCCGGCACGCCTCCAGGATGTTGAGAAACCCGACGATGTTCGACTGGATATAATCGCGCGGATGGCTGAGGCTGTGGCGGACGCCCGCCTGTGCTGCAAGATGGATCACCCGGTCGAACGGCTCCTTGAACGCATTGTTGACGCCAGCCTGGTCGGTGAGGTCGGCGCGGATGAGACGCCAATGGCCCTGCGCGGTCTTGGCCGACTTGGCGAGCAGCGAGAGCCGTGCCTCCTTGAGTGATGGATCATAATAATCGTTCACGATATCGAAGCCGACGACGTCGTCGCCGCGCTCGATGAGCCGCTTGGCGGTGTGAAAGCCGATGAAACCCGCCGCACCGGTGACGAGGATCCTCATGACCTCTCCTCTGGTCCGTCATCCCGGCGAAAGCCGGGATCTATTGAATAAGCGACAGGCGGGCAGCGTTCCCTTGGAGAAAATTTAGGGGATCCCGGCGAAAGCAGCGGCGTGCGCCGTGATGACGAAGTGTGGGTGGTGCGGAGAACTCGCATCGCCTATAGCCTCCCGTCGCTTTCATGTTTTGCAAACACGCCCTTCACGTCGAAGAAGACGGCGCCGGGACGGCCAAAATCACGGATTCGCCGGGCACCGAGGTCGCCGAACTCCCGGTGCGCGACAGCGAGGATCACGGCATCATAAGCGCCAGAGGGCGGCGCTTCCCGTGGAGCGGGAGCTTCAACTCACGCTTCGCCTCGACAAGGTTGACCTGCGGATCCCAGATTTCGATCTCCGCATTGTATTCCCGCAAGGTGGCGATCACGTCGAGAACCTTGGAGTTGCGCAGGTCCGGACAATTCTCCTTGAACGCCACGCCGAGAACGAGAATGCGCGAGCCGACCACCGCAAAGCCGCGCGCCATCATCAGCCGCGCGACACGCTCGGCGACATAGGGGCCCATGCGGTCATTGATGCGCCGCCCGGCCAGGATCACCTCGGGGTGATAGCCGATCTCCTGGGCGCGGTGCGTCAGATAATAGGGATCGACGCTGATGCAGTGGCCGCCGACGAGGCCGGGGCGAAAGGGCAGGAAGTTCCATTTCGACGCCGCCGCCGCCAAGACCTCGCCGGTATCGATGTCGAGCTTGTTGAAGATAATGGCGAGCTCGTTCATGAGCGCGATGTTGAGATCGCGCTGAGTGTTCTCGATGACCTTTGCCGCTTCCGCCACCTCGATCGAGGGAGCCTTGTGCGTGCCGGCCGGAATGATTGATGCGTAGAGCGCATCCACAATGTCGGCGGCTTGCGGTGTCGATCCGCTGGTGACTTTGGTGATGTTTGTGAGCCGGTGCAGCCGGTCGCCGGGATTGATGCGCTCGGGGCTGTAGCCGACGAAGAAATCCTCGTTCAGCCTCAGTCCGGAACAGCGCTCGAGGATCGGCACGCAATGATTGCGTGTGCAGCCTGGATAGACGGTCAACTCATAGATCACATAGGCGCCCTTGCCCATGGCCTCGCCAACGGTCTTTGACGCTTCATCGAGGAGGCGCAGATCCGGGCGATTGGCAATATCGACCGGTGTCGGCACGGCCACGATGAAGAAACGGCATCGCCTGAGATCGGCGGCCGTGCAGGAGAAGGTCAAATGCTTCGCGTCACGCAGCTCCGCCCGATCGACCTCTTTCGTATGGTCGCCTCCGGCCCTCAGCTCCTCGACGCGTCTCGGGTTGACGTCGAAACCTATTGTCGGACGCCTCTTGCCGAACTCGACCGCGAGCGGCAGGCCGACATAGCCCAATCCGATGACCCCGACCGTTTCACTCATCATGTTGGACAGCATGGGTCAGCGCTGTCGGCTGATGGCCGGCCTGACGGCGCTTGGTTTTGATCTGGCGTTTGGACGGTTGTGCGGCTGGTCGTCGGTCATGGCCGGAAATATCACATCCTGGTCGAAATTCCACATTCTCCAATTTTCAGTATTCGGCTTTCCGCAATAGTAAAACGTAACGTCAATGATCGAAATAAAGTAAAATATAACTCAAATATAGCTCAGGAGAGCCCAAATAAATCTTCGTGTCAGACCAAACAACCACGAACAAACGCAAGGTTGACGCGTTGTCAGTCTGTTAAAATCTTACATCGGCGAGGTGAACCATGACTGGCATTACTTCAAAGCTGAAGGTATTGGCGGCAACCGCTTCAATAGTCGTAATGGCGGGAATGACCCTGCCGGCTCAGGCCGGTGGTCTCGCCAGCGTAGTATCCGGCGTCACGAATACGGCAGGCGGGCTCATTGGCGGCGCTACCGGCGCCGTCAATGGGATTACGGATGGAGGCGGCTGGGCGACCAACAGCTCCACGGCTCCTTCCAGCCCTCAAGGGCAAGCCAGCTCTACCACATCAACAACCACCAGCAACGGAAGCTTCGGCTACGGACATTTCAGCAACAAGGCGCTGGTGAAGCTGAAGGCCAATGTGCTCGGCATCAAGGCCGGCGTCTACGTGCTCGACGGCTACGGCAATCTCGTGCGTGTCAATACGCGGATTGCCGACCATCTGCTCAAGGCCAAGGCCAATGTCTATGTGCTTCAGCATGGGAGCCTGGTGAAGGTCTATGCCAATGCCCGCTTGGCGGGACTCAATGCCAAGGCCAAGATCTACGTGCTCGACAAGCATGGCAATTTCCTCAATGGAAAAGCCTTCGTCGGCCTGGGTCACCTCAAGGCCAAGGTCGCGGCTAAAGCATTGACCAAGAAGGGCAAGGTACTTGCCGCCAATGCCAAGATCCGTCTGGGCGGAGCGGCTGCGCTCAAGGCACGCGCCAATGCCGGGACCAATGGTGTCAATGTCAAGGTCAGCCTCGGGCTCGGCCTGCTGAACGGCGGCGGTCCTGGCGCAGGCGGCCCGGGCAACGGTAACGGCGGCAACAATGGCAACAATGGCGGTAGCAATGGCAATATTGGCGCCATCGGCCGTGAGATCGCCAGTCTGTCGGACACCGAGCGCCGGCAGCTCATCCGCAAATGCCCGTCCGTTCTGAGCTCGCCCGCGAGCTACAGTGCCGATGCTGTCAGGGTCTGCCGCGTTCTCGGCCAGCTTGCCGGACTCTGAAGCTTTACAATTTCGACGGTGCTGCGCGGCTCTTCGGGGCCGCGCAGACTTGTTTGGCAAGATGATTACCGAAGGCCGGCGCGCATCCATGTTCTGCGGAGTTCCACCGTTGTGCCCGGTCTACTGCAGTCCATGACAGCTGGATTGGAACCTGGAGCCGTGTTGGCGAGTTGCCGCTCTAGTTCATTGAGCAAAGTCGAGGTAAGGCCTTGAACCAGGGATGGGTGTTTCGGGTCAGGCATGGCCAGCGCCTGTTTGTCTTGTTTGTCGGGGTCAGGCGGCGCGCCGCCGCCTGCGCCGCCGTGCTCGACGCCTTCAAGGGTGGCCGCATCGAGGATTCCTGCGGCCTGTCATCCGAATTGAGCCTCTTTCTAAACCTCTATGAGGGACGCATCATCAAGCTGCCGGTCATGGAGGAATGGTCCCTGAGAAGCGTCCCCAGCCGTATCGGCTTGCGCACGAGATTGCGGCTGGTAGGTCAAAGGAGAGCCATGGCGCAAGCGGCGATGCAGGCGCACGGCTAGTCGATTTGGCTCAAGTTGACGATTTCCATTGGCCGGCCGGTTCAAAGTGATCGTCGCGAAATCCGCATGGGCAGCCCACCGCCCGGCTGGGTCGTAAGCCTTTGAACCGGCCAGGGATTTGTCGCCGCGGTCGCATCGAAGCGAAAGCGCGACAGGAGCACGGCGAGGACGATGATGGCCTCCTGCAACGCAAAGCTCGCGCCGATGCAGACCCTGGGGCCTGCGCCGAAGGGAATGTACTGAAAGCGATCGATCTTCTCGCGGTTTCCGGGATGGAAGCGTTCCGGCAAGAAGGCGTCTGGCTGATCCCAGAGCTTGCGATGGCGATGGATGGTCCAGGGCATCATGAACACCTGCGCTCCCTTGGGCAGGACAAAGCCCTGACAGATGTCATCTTCGAGAGGTTCGCGACTGATGAACGGCGCCGGCGGGTAAAGCCGCAGGGCTTCTTCGAATGCGGCGCGCGTGTAGGGCATCTGGTCGAGCCACCGGGCGGGATCGGGCTCGCGGGCGATGACATGATCGATTTCGGCCTCGACCCTCTCGCGCTCCCAAGGCGCCTTGGCCAGCAGGTAGATCGTCCAACCGAGCGCACGTGCCGTCGTCTCGTGTCCGGCGCCGAAGAAGGTGATGAGGTTGTCCTCGATCTCGCTGCGCGTCAGCCCGCCTGGCCGTTCGGTCCTGAGGAGGAGAGCGAGGAAGTCCTCAGGCGCGTTCGTGGCATCGGAATCGATCCGTTTTTCGCGCAGGGCGATCGTGTCAGCGACGAAACGTCGGATATAGGCAAGCGACTTGCGCCCGCGCAAATGGGTGAAGCGGGGCAGCCACTTTGGCGCATCGAGGAGATCGAGGGGATCGAGACGCCCCATGGTGTCGAGGAGGCGAGCGATGTGCTTGAGAAACACATCATTTTGGCCGGGGATCTCGCCCGAGAACAGGGTCTCGACGAGAATCTCGAAGGTGAGCTGGCTCATGTCCGTGCCGACATCCACCGGCTCTGCTGTTTTTTCATAGCGGGCAGCGAACTTGACCGCTCTTTGATGCATGGCTGGTGCAAAGCCTTGGATATGGCGCGGCGTGAAGACGGGCGCCATGGCCTTCCGCGAGCGCTTCCAGACATCGCCCTCCGCGGTGAGGAGCCCGTCGCGCAGGAGCGGCCGCAGCACCGCCTGGCGTCTCGGCGCCATCTTGTAGTTTGCGGCATTGTCGAGGAGCACATGGCGCACGAGGGCGGGATCGTTGGCAATGACGACAATCCCGCTCAGGCCGCGGAACAGGACCCATGGCTCGTTGTAGGCGGGCTCAGCCCAGAGCTCGAGCGAGTTCCGGTAGACAATCGATATTGTGGCCAGCGCCGAGGCGGGCTTGCGGCGCGGTCTGGGTGCCGGTGGCACGAAGGGCGCAGGCTTGCTGTCCATGGCTACCATACCTCGTTTTGTGCAGCTGTGCCCGCCACAGGATAGGGCCCACATGTCGACCCTTCGAGCACCAGCCTGACGATGATAGATTTTCGCCTGGCTGTCGTACAGAATGAGAAAGTCTATTCTACCAGAACGGAAATATGTTGTGCACGGCGCGCGGCATTCGACATACAGAAGCAGGTCTACGGATCGCCTTAAAAAGGACGTATGGGCACTGCAAGCTCTCACGCCTGCGTACATTTTGGTACGCTGGGTGGGGTTTGGGAACGCTCCCTGTCGTTCTACCAGTTGCCTCGGCAAGCGACACACTGACGAGATACACGCATGCACCCGCAGCAAGTTCGCATCAAAAGCCGTATGCAGGTCATCAGCGCCGATGGACGGAAGGTCGGCTGTGTCGAGCGCATGACTGATACCGAGATCATTACGCTCTTCCCGCGCCGGCATATACCCCTCGACAGCATCCGGCGGGTGACGGACGATGTCTATATCGCCGAGCGATATGGAGATTTGAAAGAGTCGCCGTCTCGTTGAAGCCAGGCTGTCTCCCGACCCTGAACCGGTGGAATAGGCCGCGCGCAAGCTATCCTGACGTACCTGCCAGGCGCATTAGGAATTGGTCGAGATCGATGCGCGGTATGGACCGGCTCGCCGCCATCGCTCGATGCTCCAGGCTGCCATAGCCCCAGCTGGCCCAGACCGCCTCGAATCCGGCGCCGCGCGCCTCGGCGACGTTGAGCAGATTGTCATCGTAGATGGCGATGCGCTCGGCTCCGCAGCCTGTTCGCTGGATGATGTCGTGGAAGGCCGCAAGCTTTGCCGTTATCCCGCCGTAGATGCGGTCCTCCCCGATATTCACGCCCGTCCCATCGAGGATCGCCAGCACCGAGGTCCTGTCCTTGGCCGTGACGATGAAGAGGGGTAGGCGCGCTGCCTTCAGTGCCGGTCCGACCCCGGGATAGAGGCTGTGAAGCGAGAGCCACTGCTCAGGATGTTTCTGCCGCAGCCGCTCGCGACAGGCCTCGAAGCGTTGCAGGAATGTCTCGAGCCTTTTGGTGTCGACCGATTGATAGGCGGCATCGAAGTCCGCTTGCGTCTCAAAGTTGCCTGGGAACAGAAACGGGATGATGAAATGGCCGCTATGGCGGACAAAGTTCCGGCAGCGGGCGAAATGGTCTTTGAAGCTCGACGGGATCCCATTCAGCAGGCCGATACCGTCGCCGGACTCGCCTTGGTCGGCAAAAGCCAGCCAGGACACGAGCAGACACTCATCGAGTCCGTCACAGAGAACCCCGTCGAAGTCGAGGACGACAACCTCGTGCATGCTCGCCGCTTCTGCCAAGACACCGCGCCTCAACCGGCGCTCGGCCTCTCGGCGCGGTCGATCCACGGACGATCGAGGGTCTCGCCCCGGTGCATGCGCTCGACCGCTGCGAAGACGTGGCGCATGAACCGGCCGACCTCGGCATAGTAGGAGCAGGTGATGATGTTGCCATCGGTCACCACATCGGCGTCCACCACATTGGCGCCCGCATTCACCACATCATCATAGAGGCCGACATAGGCGCAGGCGGTGCGGCCCTTGAGGACCCGGGCCGAGACCATGATCCACGGCCCGTGGCACAGCCCGGCGACGACCTTCCCGGCTTCCGCCATCGCGGCCACAAAGGCGAGCACGCGGCGGTCCTGGCGTACCCGGTCGGGCGCTTCGTGCCCGCCGGTCAGGATCACGGCGTCGTATTTGGCGACATCGAGGGCTTCGAACGAGATGTTCGGCTTGGAACGCTTGTCCATGGGGACCGAGATGCCGTACTTGCCCACGACCTTCGCGCTGTCCTTTGTCGCGATGTCGACATCGTAGCCTTCCTCCTTGGCGCGGTAATAGGTGTAGACCACATCATGGTCCTGGAAACCGGGACCTGTGATAATGACGGCCTTGCGCATGTTTTCACTCCTTGTGCGCCTGGCGGCGCGATGGAATTTTAGGCAGGTTCATATGTCCTGCTGATACTGATGGAGAAGCAGTGCTCGCTCTTCTCGAGCCTCATTCCCTCGAGACCGCCTCGGCCGAAAACTTCGATGCCGCGGGGGAGCGAATGGGGGCCGACAGGGACGGCGAGCAGCACGTGGCCGTCTTCGTGTTCGACAACTGTCTTGCCGATGGTGAAGTGGTAACGGCCATGGAAATCGCTGGACCTGTATTTGGCGCCTTGTACGTCGTCATAGGGGACCAGCGCAGGCAGGTTCTTGGCCTTGGCCGCCATCGACTCATAGGGCTGGCTCGTCCGGCCGTAGGAATCCTGCACCCGAACCAGGTCGAACTTGTTGCGCGGATGCTCCACCTCGACAAGCTCGAGCTCACCCTCGCCGATATTGGTGGTCGAGTGGCTGACGCCGCGGCCGATGAAGATATGCTTGCCGGGAAGGACGTCGATCTCGGCATCTGCCAGCTTGATCCGCCCATGCCCGCCAAGGCACATCAGCACCGTGTCCTTGCGCGGGTGATAGTGGAGAGAGGTGCCTTTTCCGGGCCCCAGCTCCAGTTTCCATACGTCATAGAAGTTGTCGGCATAGATCCGGTATTCGCGTCCCCACGGCTTGGGGATCAGCTCATCGAGAAAGACATCCTCAGCAAAGCTTTCATTGGTCAGTAGCCCGGCAATCCTCTCCACCGTCCGGGCGATCGCGCCGCGGGGCTTGCCGGCCTTGAGCTGGCGCTTGACCTCGACGAGTGCCACATTCGCGGCATCAAGCCGGGCTGCGAGGATGGAAGCGACATAGAGTGCCGCCGCCGGATCGCTCGCCAGCAAGGCCGGCGCATCGGCTACGATGAACGCGGAACGCTCGAGCGCCCGCACGTCGGCGCCATGGGGCTGGTCCAGCATGACGGCCAGTTCGCCGAACACGGCGCCCGCCTCTGAGATCCTGGCGATCTCGGTTCCCGCTTTGACGACCTCGACCAGGCCGCGCTTGAGGAGCAGCAGTTTTCCGGTGGTTGCGCCGGCCGCGATCACCATCTCTCCAGGTTCGTAAGTCGAAACGGGCAGCGTCGCGAGCTTATTCAGGATCGCCGCGGCATCGGGAATGAAGGACGTTCCGGAGCGGCGTTGGGGCTCCGCCGTGACCTCCACATCGCTCAGCAGGTCGGTAATATCGTCTACGGTCTGGGTGACCGCCGCGCGCGGCTTGCCGGTTGTGAGCTGGCGCTTGACCTCGATGAGCGCGCCATTCGCAGCGTCGAGCCGATGCGCGATGATGGAAGCGACATAAAGTGCCGCCGTCGGATCGCCGGCCAGCAAGGTGGTCGCGTCGGCGACGCTGAACTGCGAACGCTCGAGCGCCCGCACATCGGCCGTATGAGGTTGATTCAACAGAGCGGCGAGCTCGCCGAATACCGCGCCCGGCTCGGAAATCCTGGCGATCGGCGTTCCGCCTTTGACGATCTCCACCAGCCCGCGCCTGAGGAGCAGCAGCTTTCCGGTCGTTTCGCCGGCGGCGATCACCCTCTCTCCAGCTTCGTAGGTCGAGACGGGGAGCTTTGCGAGGTTTCGCTGGATAGCGGCGGCATCGGGAATGAAGGGCACCCGGGAACGGCGTCTCGGCTGCGCCGGCGGCGCATCGTTCTCCCCTTTGATCGTCTTCACAATTGACTCCCCACGTCCCCGGGGGCGCCGCAGGCGCCAGCCTTCGTGGTGGGCAGGATGGCACAGTTCGTGGTGCTGGAGAAGCTCGGTGCACCACCGCGGTGGATTGGAAATCGTCGCAGTCGCTGTTTGTAAGCTTGTATATGCTGCGATTTAGGCTAGATCAGGCCCATCCCTTGGCGCGTTCGCGTCGTCGAACGGCTCGGGCAACAACGGGGAGGTTCGTTTGAAAATCGCACTGTCTGTGATGGTCACTGCAATCGCTCTCACCTGCGTCATGCCGGCTGCTCCAGGCGTTGCAGAAGAGGCGCATCGCATCTTGATGCCCGCGGACATCAAGTGGGGGCCCGCACCTCCGGTCATGCGGCCCGGTGCACAGGCGGCGCTCCTTTTCGGCGATCCTTCCAAGAAGGGGCCGTTTGCATTGCGCATCAAATTTCCAAAGGGCTACGAGCTTGCTCCGCACACGCATCCGGTCGACGAGATCGTCACGGTTATCTCAGGGCTGTCGCAACTGGGGATGGGCGAGAAGGCCGACAAGAGCAAGGTCCAATCGCTGCTGCCCGGCAGCTTCTTCTACATGCCGCCTGGAATGCCGCACTATGCCTTTTTCGACGAGGAGACCGTCATTCAGATCAACACGATAGGGCCTTGGAGCGTGACCTATGTGAACCCGGAGGACGATCCACGCAACAGTCAGTAGCTCTTGGATCGATATGAGCCCCATTCGAATAGGCGCGGGCGCGATGTTCAAGTGAAGAGAAGCCAGCCTACGATAGCCTATGGTCCGGGCGGATTCCTCATGATGGCGGCGCTGAGCGTCTTGTCATTGCCGCTGGCGATCGGACTTCGAGACAGGTCGATGACATCTGGTTGAACCCTCTCAGGGTGCGTGCTCGCTGATTGTACCGCATGAGGCCTCCCCACAGCGTTGCTCCTGGCCTTGGATCGATGCGTGGCACACTGCGGCTGCAGCGATGATCGCGGAAGCGAAGCAACCTCTGTCGTCGCACGCGTCCCGCGATCAAACCTGCTCGGTTGTCCTTTGCGGTGCGTGAGGGTCGAGGGCCGTCACGAAGTGGCGCAGCTCGCCGCGAGCTTCAATCGCGCCGCTTCACACATCGAGGACCGGGTGAGTGCTCATCGCATGCTGCTCGCCAATGCTTCGCACGAGCTGAGGACGCCCTTGTCCCGCATTCGCTTAGGCGCCGAGTTGTATGGAGAGAAGCAGGATCTTAAAGCCAAGGCCGAGCTCGGGCGTGACATCGCGAAGCTCGATCTGCTGATCGACGAGATCCTGCTGGCAAGCCGTCTCGAGGCGGTGGGCGCGTTGCACCGCACGGCGGAGGTCGATCTATCTGCTGGCGCTCGCCGCCGAGGAGGCAGGGGCGCCGGCCTGAAAGGTGGGTGTCAGAGAAAAGCCAGCGCGCTCCGTTTGGTTTGAATAGTGTCGCGCTCAGTTCAGTGCGTATTAGGACGTCTTCCGTCTTTGTTGGATCGAAGCTCGTCACTCCCTTGAAACAGCATTCCGGTCCGCGATAACTCCGCTAGTTTACGCACAACTGCATCGAGCTCTGCCAAAGCGTGGTGAGGCATGACAAACGGACGGTCGGTGATGCGCCGGAGCTCGAGCACATATGCCTGCAGAAAAGTTGGATTCCTCTCGAGCACCGTACGCCACAGGGACAGTTCGAGAACCGGATCATCGTCGGGCGATGGGCCTGGAATCTCCATGCCCTTCTTGACGTGACGAAGGATCTCCAGGAACGGCTTCAGCCAGTCGAAGTAACCGGTCGGCACGTAAATCCTGTAAATGTCAACCGGCATTGGCATCTGGCGGGTATAGGTTTTGAACTCGGAGAATCCATCCTCGCCCTTGCGACGGCCCTTCTTGTCGACTGCAGCCGTCTCGGTTACCTCGATGATCACCTCGAATGAGCGATCCTTGTTCTCTTTCTTGTCTGCTTCGATTGTGACCCAGATCCCTCCGTGTTGCCTGACCCAGATCGCTTGATCCGGATCAGACTGATCAAATGGTATCAACCCATGCTTCAAGTGTGGTTTTTGATCGCATACATCCACCGTCATGCTGAACGCGATCTCCTGATCTTGTTCATCAATTTTGTCACGCTGCTGACCATCGGTGACGGTTTTCCAGGTTGATGCCTTGGTGGAGATTTTTTTGGATCTCGAGTATGGCACCTGGATCTCTCCATTCATATCGTGATAAAGATCCTTGTACTGAGACGTCGTGGGTGTGGCGAACGCAGGGTGATGCAGCGGCCACTTCCAATCTGCTGACGTCTGCTTTTCGCCTCCAACTGGAATCACGGCGATCTCATATCCAAAAACAATATCGCTCGCTGCTCTACGTGCTTGGCCCGCTCCGCCGTAAGGGTTGGGTTGGACCGAGATAGGCGCAGCTACAGTCACTGATGACTGAACCGCGCTACCGGACCAGTCGGTTCCGCCGGGGTCAGTCACATTCTCGAAATTGGGTTGTCCTATAGCTGCGGTTGAAATCCCAGGATACGTTACCCGCATATGTTCAGGGTGAACTGCCAAACTGGGAGAGATACTCGGTGGCATCCGCAGGCTGAGCAAGCCCAAAATGGTCTGCCTGAACTTGTCGAACCCATTCTTTTCCTCCAACTTGAGGAGCTGAAGTTGCCGGAGCTGCTTGAACTGGGTGCGTTGCTGCTCGGTCATTGTCTCAGGACTGGCCTGTCCGGTTTTCCATCCAGCACAGGTCCACCATTCCTTGTTGATGATTTCGATGCCCATGACCGGATCCAGGACGCCGCAGGGCCATACATAAAAGCCCACCAGAGGAAACTGGGCAGGGTTGTATGAGCCCCCGCCAACTTCCCCCCCGGATAGGTAATTCGGCTGTGTGATCTTCAACAAAGATGGCATCTCGCGCGTCCACACGATCGAGCTCTCCCAATCTACCCGGAATTTATCCATTGCCAGGACGATCTCATGGAGAGCGTCGTGCCAATGACCACTCAGTCGGTAAAACGGCTCGAGCAGCATTCGCGCCTCGAGCCACAACGGCAGACCGTAGAGCACGACCGGAAGGCTTGGCAGGCCGTCCCAATGTTTCTCAAGGGTGATCTCCGTTTGCAACGGTTCTGGCAGTGACCATTCCTTATCGAGTGGCGCATAGAGCTGCTCGTACACCTGAAACTTATACGGACCAGGCCACGACCCCCACCCTGAAGTTTTCTTTACATAGTATTTAAAGTACACCAACAGACCCTTTGCCAGCTGTGGCCTGCTGTAAACCATCGCGACAAACGGAAACTTCGAGGATTTAAGCAACTCTATAAGCACCTCGTTCAGCTCTTCCGCTTTGGCGGCACACTGGTTGCGGCTTTCCTCACTGGGACTGTTTCGAAAAGTGCGAATCGGTAGGACCGCGGCGTCGATTTTCGTCACATTGTCCGTAACAACATTCGTCAAGTCCGCGTTATAGGCGAGGTTATACATCGCTTGCTTTATCGCAGTCAGCTCCGCCAGAATCTTGTCGTACTTGGCTTTCAGCGAAGTCATTCTCCGGGCCCTCAGCAAGGTCAAAAAAACCAGCCAGGCCAACGTTGCCGGTTGCCAATATCGCGAGCACCACGCCCGCATTCCATGCGACGTTGTACTGTTCGCGACTGAACCCAAGTTCGTCTACGAAGAAATTCTCGGCAAATCCGTAACTGTGCTGCTCATGGGATTTCCTCCTGTCTGGTCGTCTGATCGGTCAAGATGCTAAGACGCGGTGGAAGCTATCCGGACGGCGGCGCGCTCTCTGCGACCGGCTGTTGTAGCCCGCCCGCCGCGAATGCTTGCACTCGATATTACGCCAAAAATGGCGCCTTGTCTTGACAGGGCGGAGTTGCGCTCGTGGCGGCCGTCTGCACCTATCCTGTCGTGCGCGGACTGACACGGCGGCTGGAGCGGCTGCAGGCCGGGGTCGAAACGCTCGGGAGCGGCAATCTTGCGGCGCGCGTGAAGGTCGATGGCCGCGACGACGTGGCGCGGCTCGCCCCAAGCTTCAAATCGCGCCGCCTCACGCATCGAGGACCTCGAGAGTGCTCATCGCATGCTGCTCGCCAATGCCTCGCACGAGCTGAGGACACCCTTGTCGCGCATTCGCTTGCGGCTGGGGTTGTACAGTGAAAAGCAGGATCCGAAACATAAGGCCGAGCTCGGCATGACATCGCGGAGCTCGATCTGCTGATCGACGAGATCCTGCTGGCAAGCCGTCTCGAGGCGCGTGGGCCAGTTTCTCAGACGACGTCATTTTGAGCCTGCTCCTCGGTTAAGGACCAAGAATCACTGCAGCTTCCACAAGCTTGCGGACGCCCCGCGTGATGCTGATCAGAAGGTCGGCTTGTGGCTGTTGCTCGGTGAATGCTCTGGAGCCGTCGTCGCGGTTGAACAATACATTTGGGGCGATACGCTGATTAGCAAGGATAGCCAAACGAAGAAGCTTGTAGGCGCTGAAATTTGGATAGATGGTGAAGCGACAATGCCGCCATCAGAAAAGTGGTTTGATTATACACTACTCGAAAAAAGCAATTGGTTCACTTTTACTGCCGACAGAACAGCAAATGTCACCTTCATGCGCGACGAATGCGGCTTTCCTGAAGGTGCCTCAACTCCAAGCGCGGGGAAAACAAGGCGTCCTGCTGACCACAGCCGAATCCCGGTCCTCACCACTTGTGCCTTTACCGGATCGGTTACGATGCAACAATGGCAAGGTAGGAGCCCCCGGATATGAGACCAGCCAATGGATGCACTTCCAACCATTCATTCCGTCTCTACTCCCTGAAAACCTGTGCAAGGAGCATTTGTTTGTTCAACGCTGGACCTGGTCGGGCACAACTAAGCGGTATATGTTGAAAGACACAGCTGCTATGAACGCCATGAGAGCGGCTGCTCAAAACCGGTGGGAGGCCGGCAAGGAAAAGGAAGTTTCGGAAGATGAGTGGAAGTCATTTGCAAATAGCTTGCCGAAGCTTTGTCTCCGAGTGGTTGATCTTAAGGGGGAACCTCTAAGTGATCCTCAGGGTAACCCGCTGCTTGATCCCTCCGGAAATCCGGTCTGTCTATGGAAGGATTATGGTGTCATCGCTGACGTGTGGTGCGACTATTAATGGTTTTCAGGAAGTGCTCTAGGTGTTTAGTCCCAGCATTTGATGGAGAGGATTGAGTCTGAACCTTTGAGGCTCGATTGTCCATTGTTTGCAGATGAACTCGACGGGCGAGAGGCCCTTGAGGGTCTTGAGACGACGGCCGAAATTGTAGGCTGCGATGAAGTCGGCCAGGTGGCTCTGGAGTTGACCGTGGCTATCGTAGTGGAAGCGCCTGACAGTGGCTTCCTTGATGGTGCGGTTCATCCTTTCGACCTGTCCGTTGGTCCAGGGATGCTTCACTTTGGTTGTACGATGCGTGATGCCGTTCTCCCGGCAGGTACGCCCGAAGATGTGCTCCATGGCGGTGCGGTCCTGCTCGCGGTTTCTGAACTGGATGCCGTAGCACCTGCGGAGCAGGATTGAGTAGCCGCCGAGAGAGCGGAGCGCGAAGCCCTTTTGGGGCAAAGCGCGCTCCGCCCGAGGCGGCCCTGAGAGTCTAGGCATCTCTAGAATGTGAGTTGTTCAAACTCATTCAGGAGATGACCTCATGACCAAGACCAATGCTATTCCTGTCGGCGCGCTATTGGTAGCCATCGATGTGGCCAAGCACCGCAATGCCGTGCTCATCGAGCCCGCGAGCGGCAGACGGCGGCGCAGCCTGGTTTTCCTCAACACGCGCGATGAGCATGACCGGCTCGTGGCCACGCTTGCGGCCTATGGCTGCTCCGTGGTCTGCGCCCTGGAGGCCACGGGCCATTATCACCGGCCGATCGCCTGGCGGCTTACGGAGGCAGGCTTTGAGGTGCGGCTGATCTCGTCTCTGGCCATGGCCAGGACAAGGGAAGCTTTGCACAACAGCTGGGACAAGAACGATCCTAAGGATGCGCAAGTCATCCTGCACATGCTGAAGATTGGCGCGGTGCAGCGCTTCCATGATCCCTTGCGGGCCGGCATCAACGACATCCAGGAGCTATCAAAAACCCACGAAGCCATCTCGCGGGCCAAGACCGAGATCCAGCACCGCATCCTGACCCACTACTTGCCACTCTACTTTCCGGAAGTGGAGCGCTTCCGGGGGAATACCCGCAGCGAGTGGTTCTTTGCCTTCCTCGATGCCTTTCCGACCCCTGCCGTGATCACAGCTCTGGGCAAGGATGAGTTCATCACGGCAGCGTGGCATGTGGTCGGCCGGAAGGTGAGCAAAGAGCGTTTGCTGTCAGATATTTACGAGACGGCGAGAACCTCCATCGGCCTGCCGCTGCCGCCCGATGCAGCGGCCATCACCATGTTCCGCATGGTGATCGCCGAGGCCAGAAGCCTGATCCGCCAGCGCGATGAGATCGAGGCACTGGCGGACAGCTTGTTGAAGGACAATCCGGACTATCAGGCGTTGCGCAGCATCCCCGGCATAGGCCCCATCATTGCGCTCACCATCCTGGCCGAGGCGGGTGATCTCCGCCGCTTCCACCATTGCAGGCAGTTCCTGAAGTTCTGCGGCCTTGATCTCTCGACCCAACAGTCGGGCCTCTATCGCGGCCAGACCAGGCTGTCGAAGTTCGGCAATGCCCGTCTGCGCCGCTCCTTCTGGCAGGCTGCCCAGGTTGCCGTTAAGTACAAAGAGAATGGCTTCCGCGATAAGTTCGAGCGCTACATCGCCAAGGATCGCAACAATCCAGACCTGCGTCGCAAGGCCATGACCGCAATCACCGCCAAGATGGCCCGTGTCGCTCACGCCATCATCAAAAGCGGTTCCGATTACCGGCCCTTCTTCGAAGGGCGGGTGCCAGGTGGAAGAACCTCTTCGGCACGAGCCGTGAGGGCATCTCCCATGATGACCCTGTAGATAATGCTCAGGTCTTCCACTTGGATCAGAAGCCCGTGTTGAGGATGGTGAGGGCCGCGTTGCTGGACCCTGTGTTTGCTATGGACGGGACCTTGTCCGATCACGTGTGGAAGCCACCCGGCTCACTTGTCTGTTGCTCTCAGCGTAACAATAACACTATGCTGCAAGCGCAATCTTGCAGAAGGAGATGCTGTGACCTTCTCGCAAACCTGCTTCCCCTCGTAGGACGTTGTCGGTGAGGATCGTATGGATTTGGTAGGGAAGCGCCTGGATGAGGTGGCGCAGGAACGCGGCCGCGATCATCTTGGTGGCCCGCTTGTGCAGTGCGACATAGGCGAACTTGCTGGTCCGATCGATGGCCACGAAGAGATAGAGCTTGCCTTCAGCCGTCTGCACTTCGGCGATGTCGATGTGGACGTAACCGATCGGGTAACTCTTGAACTTCTTCTTGGCTGGCTTGTCGCCTTCGACATCCGGCAGTCGGGAAATGCCGTGGCGCTGCAGGCAACGATGCAATGAAGAGCGGGTCAGGTTCGGAATTGTCGGCTGCAGCGCGTAGAGGCAATCGTCGAGCGGCAGCAGGTTGTGCCGCCGGAAGGCGACGATCACAGCCTCCTCCTCGATCGTGAGCACCGTCGGGGAGGGCTTCTTCGGCCCTGTCGGCACATCCGCCACCGAGGTCGCTTCTTCCACTTCGCGACGGTCTTCTGGTTGATCCCGTAACGCTTCGAAAGAGCCCTCAGGCTCTCATGACTATCCTGTATTGCTCGACGGATTACCTCTGTCGTGGTGGCGCTGCCGTGTAGAACCTGACCCATAGTGCATCCTTCGATTCGGAAGAAAATGATGCACCATCAAAGCCCGAGACTAAACACCCTAGAGCGCCGGTTGCCATTCGGGTTCGAAAACGACTTTATCGCTGCAGCCGGTATTTGGTTCCCGCCATAGCTTTTTGGTCTTGCAACACTGGCTCGGGGCCATTGCGCCGTCGGGAGGCGGACTTGGCGCCATTTTCCTGATGGCATGCGCGGCTTATTCGTGGCAGCTTTTCGAATGTCTCGTTTTGGGCCGCTGCCGGCCTTTCTGTGCCTTTATGCCGCGATGTACGCGGCATTCGGGGCAGCATCGCCGTTCTGGCCACAATACTTCGAGGCGCGCGGCCTGACACCTGAAGAGCTGGGCGTCCTCTTCGGGCTAGGCACGGCAACGCGACTGATCGCGGGACTGCTCGCTAACCGCATCGCAGATATTCTCGGCGCCCTCCGCGCGATCCTGGCGGTTTGCATCGTGGCTGCGGTGGCGGCGGCGTTTGGGCTCATCGGCGCACAGGGCTTCTGGCTTCTGTTGGTGGTTCAACTGGTGCAGTCAGCTGCGCTGGCCCCGATCACGACTCTTGCCGATGCCCTTGCGTTGCGTGCGTCGGTGGGACGCCCGGGCTTCGAATACGGTTGGGTGCGCGGCGCGGCGTCGGCCGCTTTCATTGCCGGCACCCTCGCGGCCGGCCAGGTGCTCGGCCATTTTGAGCTGAGCGCGATCGTGTGGATGCATGCGGCACTACTCGCCGGCGCCTTGTTTGGCGTCGTGCTGGTGCCCGAAGCCGACACGCGCGCCGAGCGGGCAGCCGACCCGGCCGGGCAAAGCGTTGTCCGCGGCATGCGCGAGCTGCTCGGTCTTGCGACCTACCGGCGCGTGATCGTGATCGCCGCGCTGGTCTATGGCAGCCATGCGATGCACGACACCTTCTCGGTAATCCGCTGGACGGCGGCCGGGGTCGGGCCGGCGGCGAGCAGCTTACTGTGGTCGGAAGCGGTGGCGGCTGAGGTGGTGGTATTCGTTCTCGTCGGGCCGGCTCTGCTACGACGGCTGGGTGTGGCGGGAGCCGCCGCTCTGGCCGCCGGGGCCGCAGGCCTGCGCTGGGTCGTCGAAGCGGAGACGGCGACGATCTGGATCGTCGCCTTCGTGCAACCCCTGCACGGCCTCACCTTCGCGCTCATGCATCTCACCTGCATGCGGGTCATCGCCAACAGTGTGCCGGCGCATCTCGCCGCCACTGCGCAAGCTCTTTACGCGCTTGGACCAGGGTTGGCGATTGCGACCCTCGTGTGGGTCTCGGGTCGCCTTTACGAAGCCTTTGGTCCGGCGGATTCCTCAGATGGCGGCGCTGTGTGTCTTGGCATTGCCGCTGGCGATCAGACTTCGAGACAGGTCGACAACATCTGTTTGAACCTCTTAGCGCGCATCCCGGCGAAGTGGAATCACTTCGCCGATAAGGATTCGCGCCAAATCAATATGCTGGAGCAAATATAGATCACGAGGCCGACCGGACCGGCGGCCGGCGCGATGCAGCAGGCGTGCGTATGCACGCGGCCGGCAAGCGTGGGGTTGGCGGCGAGGTTCGCGACCAACTCTGCGCTGGCGACCGTGTCGGGCTCAATTGCATGGACGCAGCGGGCCAAGTGGGCGGCATAGAGCGTGGTGGGTCCGATCCAGGCGCCGATGTCGATCGCGTCGGCCTCCTGGCTCGCGAAGCGGCGCAGCGGACGGAAGGTGTGCGGCTCTCAGCCTCCGGCCGTGAGCCGGTCTCAGTACGGCCGCCGTTTCGCCGTCGACCGGGCGCGGAAGACGACGTCGTCCACGCGCACGATCTGCTCGATCAAACGGTTTTGCCGTGCCTGCTGGCCGGAAAGGTCTTGGCGTAGAAATGAGCCGCTGCCTGCCTGCATGCCCCGGGAATCCGCTGATTTAAACGGCCGAAAAATCGAGTCTAGCATCTTGTCCTGCACTTAACTCCAAACGGCAAGACCCAGGTTTGCTTCAGGCGCGCCTCAACTCTTGCCGGCGTTGTCGGCAAGCACGATCGATAGACCAAGGCTGTGCCGGACGAATTCAAGCCAACCGGTGGTCTCCGGCTTTGGAAACCACCTTGCTTCAAGCCGTTCGCGGGGGCAGCCTAGCCCATAAAAGGGCGTGGGCTGGTTTCTCATGGATTGCGGTCTCCGACCTGGGGAAATCGTCAATTTTCCAATGACAGTACAATTGAGTAAGTTGTCATGATGCTGAAAGGACCCGTTGGAGACACCAAGCGCTTTTTCGAGGGATCGCAGCGCACCAGACCCCCTGTTGAAACGCTTGAGCAGATATTGCCGATCAAACACCGATTCGGCATCACCCGGCTTGCCAATGTAACGGGACTCGACCGGATTGGACTTCCAGTTGTCTTGGCTACCAGGCCGAACAGCCGCTCGGTGGCCGTCTCGCAGGGGAAAGGCACGAGTTTGGAGGCAGCGAAGGTCTCCGCCTTGATGGAAGGAATTGAGCTGTGGCACGCGGAGAACCTGGTTCGCCCGCTAATATTTGCCTCCCACAAGGAGCTTGAGCAGCACTACTCAGCGATCAATGTCGAACGCTTGCCGCGGATTCTGCGAAGTCGATACTCGGACAACTTGCGCCTACACTGGATTGAAGGCACGGACCTGGTATTGGGAAAACACCTTCATGTGCCTTACCAAATGGTGCACGCCAACTACACCCACCCGCTCGAACCGGGTTATGGTTGTTTTGCGACAAGCACCAACGGGCTTGCGTCGGGAAACGATCAGCTCGAGGCTGTTTGCCACGCAATCTGTGAGGTGATCGAACGTGATGCCGTCACCTTGTGGCACCATCTGCCGGCCGGTCGCCGCGCCGCCACCATGATCGATCCAGCGACCATTGATTGCCTGGTTTGCAATGGCATTTTGGACGTTATCCGAAAAGCGAAATTGGAAGTGGCCCTGTGGGACGTAACGTCCGATGTCGGAATTGCGACATTCTATTGCCTCATCACGGATGCAGCTGATCCACAAGGGCACATGGGTCTTGGTTCGGCAACTCACACGGATAGAACGGTCGCGCTCGCCAAGACGCTCGCCGAGGCTGTACAGACGCGCATGAACTACATTACCGGCGCGCGCGATGACCTGACACTGGACGAATTCACAACACGGGGTCGAGCGGACAAAGCCCAGCAGGCTCAGGCGCTATTGAGAAAAGCAACGCCCATCCGGGACTTCGCCGCGGTGCCGAACCGTCAAACAATGACTTTCAAGGAGGATCTCGACTGGTTGATTGATCGGCTGACCGCTGTCGACATCAATGAAATCGTCAGCGTCGATCTTTCGAGCGGGAATGCGAACATCTCCGTGGTCCGCGTTGTCATCCCCGGCCTTGAGGCGCCCCATGATGACGATACCTTTGTAGCGGGGCCAAGGGCGCTCGCGGCCGCTGCCCAATGACCGCCATTATCTTTGCCGGGCCGTCCGTTCGCGGATTGGAGTTGCCGCATCGGCCCGATTTGAGATTCCGCCCGCCGGCAAAACAGGGCGATATTTACCGGGCGACGCTGGCGCGTCCCAAAGTGATCGGCCTCATCGATGGCTATTTCGAAGGCGTTCCCTCAGTCTGGCACAAGGAGATACTTTGGGCATTGTCGCAGGGCATACGTGTCTTCGGCAGCGCAAGCATGGGAGCGCTCCGGGCGGCCGAACTCGACGGCTTTGGAATGATCGGCGTTGGTCGCATTTACCAATGGTATCGCGATGGTCGCCTCGAGGATGACGATGAAGTCGCGTTGATACATGGCCCGTCCGAAAGCGGCTTCCTGCCGCTAAGTGAGCCAATGGTGAACGTGCGCTCGACCTGCGAGGCGGCTATGGCTGCGGGAATAATCGACTCGCAAAAAGCTGAAACGATCCTTTCCGCTGCGAAGCTTCTGCACTATCGCGAGCGCAATTGGAAAACTTTGCTTGCGGCTGCGGGACTACGCTGGCCGGAAGTCGAGGAATTCACCCGCTGGCTTGCGAGCGGCAGAGTCGATCAAAAGCAGCTTGACGCAGCAGCCTTGATTGCCGAGGTCCTGGCATCCATGGACAACTCGGTGCCGCCGCGTATCCCGGATTTTCGCTTTGAGTGGACGGACCTATGGGAACGAGTCGTTCATGATTGGACCGCAAGCACACCTTCCTCGGGTAGTCAGCAGGACGCCTCCGCCGCCGCCATTCTTGATGAATTGCGGCTCGACCCCGATCGATTCGCCGCATGTCGAACAACGGCGGTGCAGCGAGCCATCCTGTTGCAGGAAGCGGACCGGCGCAATCTCACGACTGATCAGGCTGAAAAGCGCCGGTCACTGGCTCGGCTTCGTGAACGGCTGGGCCTGATGCGCAAATCGCAGCTTGATGCCTGGGTGAAAAACCAGGGACTGACGCCTGAGGAGTTTGAAGAACTCTTCAGCGATGAGACCCGTATAGAGCGAGTTCAAAGACTGCCGCCGGGGTCGGTCGATCGTCACATCCTGGCCATTCTTCGGCTGACGGGCGAATACGAAACATATGCGCATCGCGCCAAGACAAAACAACAGATTTTGGAGGAGTTCGGCTTTCTGTCAGAGGGTGTCACGCAAGAGATTCCGACGCCTGTGCTGACGAACTGGTTCTTCGCCACCAGGGGGCTGGCTGTCCCCAATGATCTTGATGGTTTTGTTCAGACTTTGGGTCTATCGAGCCGCCAGGCATTCTATGGACTATTGGCGGCGGAATATATACACTCCACCAAATCGCGGAGGGGGGGCTAATCCTCCGGCAACGAAAAATGTGTGGGAGCTGCCAAGTCTGGCCGGCTAATGGACGGGTCTCGCTTCAAGTTATTTCCGCAGCCGAGCTTCCTCGATGGTTTCGGGGCGCCGGAAACAGTAATTGTGTCCTCGCCTGCCGGAAGTCTTCTTCCTGGTCCTTCCGATGAGCGGATATACACGATCTGGCCGGTCGGGAAACCTTCGCCATACGGTATTGAGCCCGATCCCGCCTACGCGACAAACATGTTCCTTCCGCCGTGGAACGGCGCGGTGCTTCCACCCGCCGAGCCGGACGCGAACGGGCATTTCGACTACCTCCGCCCTGGTACGCCGCAGTTCGAGATGGCACATCTCTACGGAACGGTTCGCTTTGTCCTCGACATATGGGACCGGTATTTCGGCCGGCGACTCGATTGGCATTTCATCCGGCGCTACAACCGGATGGAATTGACGATCCATCCTTCACTAGATGATGCCCATACCGGCTATGGGTTCATCGAGGTGGGGGGCTACTTCAGAAACGGCGCCTACCGGCCTTTCAGCCTCAACTTCGACATCCTTGCGCATGAAGTCGGACACACATTGATTTTCAGTGCGGTTGGCATTCCCGACCCCGCAGCCAGCACGGGTGAATATTGGGGCTTCCATGAATTTGCTGCTGATCTCGTCGCCCTTGTATCGTCGCTCCACTTCAACTCTGTCGTGGATGATCTTCTGATGCGAACCCGCGGCAACCTTTACACCTTTAATTCGCTGAGCCGGATGGCGGAGCTGTCGACCCACGAGCAGATCCGTATTGCCGCGAATGATGTCGCCTATCCCGGTTTGCTAACGGCTGGGATGAGGAGCATCTGCTCTCGCAGCCGTTGACCGGCGCATTCTTCGATATTTTCGTTGACATGTTCCACGAGTTTCTCCTGGAGCATGGCCTCATTCCGCCAGCAGTCGAGGACCTCTCCGACAGGCTCCTGGCGACGCCTGCCTATGCGCCCGTGATGCAAGCCCATTTCGACCGGGCTTTCGCACGCAACCCCGATGGTTTCAAGGAAGCGCTGCTTTTGGCGCGCGATACGCTCGGCACATATCTCGCCGATACATGGTCCAGGCTCGATGCCGCCTATCTCGACTATCTTGACGTCGCCAGGACATTCGAGGCCGTGGACCGCGACACCAGCGGCGGCAGGTTTCAGCGCGTCATCAGGGGCAACTTCGACATGCGCGATATCGGCTTTGTCCGCATCGGACCGCAATTGGCTCCGATGCATGAAGACAGTCATATCGATTTCTGTGCGCACATTGGTGCCAGGCGCGGAGATGAGTGAGTTTTGATTGCACGCGAATCTAGCGAAAGCGGAGTGATTTCCATGACAGAAACATGCTTAGTCCGTCAACGTCTGCTCTTTGGCAGAAAGGTTGAGGATCTCGATTGTGGAACCCCAATCGGGGCCACCAAAGTCGTTCGAGTAGCGACTAGCCAATGATTTCATTGTCTGGCGTACCACACTGGCTGATGACGTGTACATCCAATAAGCGATCGCATATTGTTCGAAGGCAGCGGACCCCCGCTGAAACGGTATGTATTTACAAATCAAGCTCATGGACTCCTACGAGCAGATGCAAACGCCTTCTGCGGTTGAAGTAGGCTGGTAGACCGTGGCAGGGCAGTAAACGGCAGACCATGGATCTTGAGACTAGACGTGGCAAGATGATTCTGACCCCGTTCATCTTGCAAAGCAACTGATCCAAGCATGGACCATTTGCAGAACCTGAAGGGGTCTGGAGAGCTTTACGGCTTCAGCTATGAAGGGACATACTATGATCTCCCACAGCCGACCATCTGTTTCGCTCGCATTCACGGTTTAGCTATGAAAGGCATATTACGAGCTACGGCAGCGCTTTTGTCAAGGGAGGGCACTTCGGCCCAAGCGAGTGTCGCAGAGGCGGCGCCCTGGCGAACGCACTCACTAGGCGGTCCATCCCTGTCGGTGCCGCGCGATTTTCAGTTTGCCGATGATCTCATGGTCTGGTCCTACGACAAGGCCGACTACACCATCCGCTTGGATGTTGAGACCGGCGATGTTCGAGGATGTGCTGCTTCACATGCTTGGGGGCGGTGGGCCGGGTGTAAGTGGCGCCCGCGTTTCTGGCGCCCGCGTTAGCGGAGCGCGCGTCTCGGGCGCGCGTGTTTCAGGCGCTCGCGGCTCTCGGCGCGCGGTTCCAGCGACTGAAACCGCTGAGGAACAGTCTAAAGCCCGCCTTGCGCAGGCCCTCGACGAAATGGGCCACGTCGGCGGAGTCCTTGTCGGGCTGCACTGCCGCCCAACGCTCCACGCTGAAATCCGGATGCGCCTGCAGGACCTTGGCCGCTTCCGCGCGCGCCTCTTCGATGCGCCCGAGAAGCCCGTAGCTTGCCGCCAGAAGTCTTCTGCCTTCGGTCGGATTTTGCATGCCGTGAAGCGTATGGATGGCCTCATCGTAGCGCTGCAGATTGAAATATGCGCCGCCAAGATGCCAGAGATACTGGTCCGGATAGAACGGATTTAGCCGCATGGCGTTTTTCAGGAGCGCAATGGCCTCTTCGGAGCGATGGCAATGAGCGAGGGCGTCTCCCATGTCGGACATGAGGTCGGCGTCATTCGGATTGAGACTTAGCGCCCGTTCATAGGCATTGATGGCTGCTTCGTGCTCCTTGCGGTAGAGATGCGCGAAGCCAAGCTCGCCAAACCCGCGCGCATCGGTCGGGTCGACACCGACCGCGCCAAGGGCAAGATCAAGGGCCGCTTCCAGCGCTTCGTCCTTGAGATCGCTCCAGCTGTAACGCCAGTCGATATTCAGCGTGCGTGATTTGGCGGCGAGTGCCCGCGCATAGCGAGGGTCGATCCGCAGCGCTTCGTCGTAGAGCAGGCGCGCTTCGCGGTTTTCATCGCGCGTATAGCGGAAGATATGCTGCTGGCCCTGCAGAACGAAACCATAGGCACGCAGATCCGCCGGTGCCAGCTGGCGGATGCGGTCCCGCTCCGAAGTCTCGATCCGTACTGCCGTTGCCGAAACGATCAATTGGGTGATTTCGTCTTGCACATCGAAGATATCTTCGAGCGGACGGTCGTAGCGCTCGCCCCAGATGCTGCGGCCGCGCTCTGCATCGAGAAGCTCGATCGCAATGCGAATTTGCTTGCCGGCCTTCCGCACGGAACCGGTGGCGACATATCGTACGCCAAGCTCGCGCGCCGCCTCGGCGGGCGATCCCATGCGCGCAGCGAAAGCATAGGCCGACATGCGTGAAATGACGAAGAAATCGTGAAAACGCGACAGATTGGTGGTGATGTCCTCCGTCAGTCCATCGGCAAGCCAGTTCTCGGTGTCATTGCTGCCCTGGAAACGGAACGGCAGCACCACGACGGAAAGATCCTTGATCGGCAAATGCGCTGAAGTAGCGGCCAGGCTCGATCGTCGAAATCCTGTCGTCATTGCCGCGCTTGTTGGATTTTCATGGACCTGAAACGCGTCAACTGGCTCTTTGACGTTCTTCAGGTTCTGGGCGCCAAGATATTCGTAGCCGAAAGTCAGCCTATTGCGCACCTGGTCGTAAACTGCAGCCGAAACGCATACATGCCCTGGGCGCGCCAGCGCCTGCAGCCGCGCCGCTATGTTGACGGCGTCGCCGCTGACGCCTTCGTCGTCGATAAGGATCTCACCAAGATTGACGCCGACGCGGAACCAGATCTGACGGTCTTCTTCAAGGCCGTTGTTAAGCGTTCTCATTTGCCGTTGCAGTTCGACGCCGAAACGAACCGCATCGACCGCGCTGTCGAAAAGCAGGAAAAGTCCATCACCGAGTACTTGCTGGACCGTGCCATGATGCTGCTTTGCCAATTCGTTCAAATTGCGGATGACCGGCTTGGCAGCATGCCAAGTTCCAAGCTCGTCATCACCCATGAGGCGGGTGTAATTGGCAATGTCAGCAAATATTATTGCGCTCAGACGGCGCCTTACGTTCGTCTCATCGATACCCGACATTTCACCTGCCGATCAAATCAAAGGTCTCAAATCAACCCCATTTCAGGTAGCCGTTGCATGGCTTGGCCAAGCATATTGGCTCCCATCATAGGCAAGCTTTAGCACGGTTTGAGAATCCAGCGTGGCGCGCAATGCCTCGCGATGCTCCGTCCATTCCTCTCGAAGCACGCCGGCGACGATCATGTCGAGCTCACGGCCATTGCAGAGCCATGCCTTGCGTAAGCGTCCCTCTTCGCGGAACGCGGCCTTGCGGATCATGCGCGAAGAAATTTCGTTGTCCTGGCGAAAATAGGTCGTAACCCGCCTCAGATGAAGCCGGCTGAATGCAAGATCAAGAAGCAGACACGTCATGCGCAGGCCAAGTCCCTGCTGCCTCGCCGAGGGTCCGACGAAAACCGGAAGAACCGCATCTCCATGAAAATAGTTGATGTTCTGCAGGCCGCCCAACGCAGTTTCCTTGCCAGCTGAGTTTCGGGCAATGTACCAATAGGCCTTTTGTGGCGGTGGAGCTGTTGCCAAATCGGCTTTCCAATATTCGCGCAACGCGTCGGTTCCCATCGGTGCTGGGGAATTACGATCGAAAAGCGACAAGTCATCCAGGTCTTCAAACCATGGCGCGATGTCGTCGATGTCACTCAATCTCATCGGCCGAACCGTGAAGATCTTTGAAGTATCCTTCGTCATCTTGGTCCCTTGCAAACCCAGTTCCGCTTATGGCCAGTTCGCTGGCTGTTTACGCGCGGTGTTTCCTCGCTTTTCATCACTGGTGTCCTCTCGCCGATGTGTCTTGAGCATGTGAATTGGGACCCACGGAACAATCATGCTCGCCAACCAACTCGATCATTCCCGCCTAATTCGCCACCAGGCCTTCGGACGCCCTGTCCTAGGGTAATACCGCTTGCTTCGGATAATTGGCAAGCCCCAGCGCAGCCACGGTCGAACATATCGAGATCTCGCCAGGCGGGACTTCCAGAGAACCCGTGACGGGCCGGGCCTTTGCACAGCTGTATGCCGATACGACGCGCGCCTGGACCGGTCCGACGATCGTAAGTCTCATCGATCCATCGCACAACCGCAGCGGATTGGATGCTCGCCTTCGTGCAACCCTTGCACGGCCTCACATTCGCGCTCATGCATCTCACCTGCATGCGGGTCATCGCCAACAGTGTGCCGGCGCATCTCGCCGCCACTGCGCAAGCTCTTTACGCGCTTGGACCAGGGCGGGCGACTGCGACCCTCGTGTGGGTCTCGGGTCGCCTTTACGAAGCCTTTGGTCCGGGCGGATTCCTCATGATGGCGGCGCTGTGCGTCTTGGCATTGCCGCTGGTGATCGGACTTCGAGACAGGTCGGCAACATCTGTTTGAACCTCTCAGGTCAAGCGCGGCGGCGCCGCGACTTCGCAAAAGTGTCGAAGGCGACGGCGAGCACGATGATCACGCCGATGATGATCTGCTGAATATATGAGTTGACGTTCAGCAGCACGAGGCCGTTGAGCAGGACGCCGATCAGCAGCGCGCCGATAACGGTGCCGAAGATCGAGCCCGAGCCGCCGAAGAGACTGGTGCCGCCGATCACCACCGAAGCGATGACGGTCAGTTCATAGCCGGTGCCCGCCACCGCCTCCGCCGAGTTGAGGCGCGCGGAGAGGACGAAGGCGCCAAGTCCGGCAAAGAACCCCATGATGATGTAGACGCTCCAGATGACCGCTGTGACGTTGACGCCGGCGAGGCGTGCGGCCTCCGGATTGCCGCCCACGGCATAGACCTTGCGCCCGTAGCGTGTGTAGCTGAGCACGATATGGGCGATGACGGCGCAGAAGAGGAAGATGATGACGGGGACAGGCACCGAGAAGATCTTGCCCTGTCCCCACCAGGCGAAATCAGGCTGGAATCCCGAGATGGGGCCGCCCGCCGCGAAGAGAAGTGCAGCCCCTCGGAAGACCGACATGCCGCCCAGCGTCACCACGAAAGCCGGCACCTTGAGCCGCGTGATCGCCACACCCTGGATGGCGCCGCCGGCGAGACCCACGAGGATCGCTGCCAGCGCGGCAAGCGGCCAGCCATAACCCAGGGTGTCGTCGCCCACCGTGAAGCGGTCCTGCAGGCCGCCCTTGGCGACGGCGGCGCAGACGAGGCCTGCGAAGGCAAGCAGCGATCCGACGGAAAGATCGATGCCGGCGGTGAGGATGACGAACGTCATGCCGATGGCGAGGAGGCCGGTGATCGACACCTGCCGCATGACGTTGAACAGGTTGATCGAGGAGAGGAAGCGCGGCTCGATGATGGCAAAGACCAGCATGAGCAGAAGCAGGAAGATGAGCGGCGCAAATCTTGCGAGGAAGGAGAACGCGTCGAAATTGCGCAACTGCGGCTTGGCGGTGTCGGTCATGCTGTCTCCGTCAGGCGGCATTTTGCTCCCCGAGCGTCATCAATGTCATGAGTTTTTCCTGGGTGGCTTGCGGGCCCATGACCTCGCCCGTGACGCGACCCTCGCGCATGGTGACGATGCGGTCGGCGAGCGCCAGCATTTCAGGGAGCTCCGACGAGATCACGATGATGGCGATGCCGGATTGCGCCATCTGGAACAGCAGGTTGTGGACTTCCGCCTTGGCCCCGACATCGATTCCGCGGGTCGGCTCGTCGACGATCAGCACTTTGGGCCGCAACGCCAGCCAGCGCGCCAGCACGACCTTCTGCTGGTTTCCACCTGAAAGATTGCCGACGATCTGGTCGGGCGAAGCCATGCGGATGTTGAGCAGCTTCCTGTATTCCTCGACCAGTGCCGCTTCCTTCGCCGCGCTGATGAAGATGCCGTTGGAGATTCGTTCCTGCGCCGCGATCGACAGGTTGGTGCGGACGGCAAGTGCCAGGAACAGCGCCTGCTGTTTGCGGTCCTCGGGCACGAGGCCGATTCCTTGGGCGATGGCATCGCGCGGCGAGGCGATGCCGACGGGCTTGCCCTCGATCAGCACGCTGCCTGAGTTGAAACGGTCGGCGCCGAAGATGGCGCGCGCCATTTCGGTGCGGCCCGCGCCGACGAGTTCGGCGATGCCGAGAATCTCGCCCTTGCGGACGTTCAGCGACACGCCATGCAGCTCGATGGCGCTCGCATCGGTGCTCTTGCGGCGGCGCAGGATGTCTTTGACCTCGAGCGCCACTTCCGTCGTTGCGAAGCTCTGGCTGCGGGCGGCGAAGAGGCCGAGTTCGCGGCCGACCATGAGGCGGATGATACCGTCGAGGTTCGTCTCCGCGACGAGGCCGCGGCCGACAAGACGTCCGTCGCGCAATACAGTGTAGCTGTCGCAGATCTCGAAGACTTCCTCGAGGCGGTGGGTGACGAAGATGGTCGATATGCCATGGCGCTTGAGCGCGCGGATGATGGAGAACAGCTTGTCGACCTCGGCTCGGCTCAAGGCGCTTGTCGGCTCGTCCATGACGATGAGCTTCGACTTCATCGAGAGGGCGCGGGCGATCTCGACCATCTGCTGCTCGGCAACCGAGAGGTCGCGCACGCGTGCGGCGGGGCTGCGGTCGAGCCCGATGCGCTGGCACAGTTGCCTTGTCTCAGCCTCGAGCTGCCGGTCGCTGATGAAGAAGTGCCCGCCCGGCTCACGGCCGATGAACACGTTCTCCGCCACCGTCATGTCGGGGGCGAGCGTGAATTCCTGGTAGATGGTGACGACGCCCGCGGCCTGCGCCTCGTGCGGCGAGAGGAAGCTGACGCTCTTGCCATCGAATTCGATGGTGCCGCTGTCGGGCGCCTGCGCGCCGGAAAGGATCTTGAGCAGTGTCGACTTGCCGGCGCCATTCTCGCCAAGAAAGCCGTGGATTTCCGCAAGTCCGACCTCGAAGTCGACGTTCTGGAGCGCGCGCACGCCGGGGAAGGACTTGGATATTCCCCGCATGCGCAGAAGCGCCGGTCTCGAATTTGGTGCTGTCATGACAAGGGCGATCGCATATGGGAATTTTGCAGTGGGCGAGGCATCTCCAATTTTCCCCCTCTCCCGTTGCGAAGCAATGGGTAGGCGTGCGATCAGGAAAAGTGGATACCGGTTTTCGCCCCGATCGCACGCCAAATCTTAAATGTCCGATCACGTCATCGGACCAGATCGAGCAGATCTGGCCCGATCGTGATCTATGTGCCCGACGGGCGGGTGAGGGCTCTTTGTCTCAGCAAGAATACTGGCTGAAGTCAGAGTATGTTGCATGAAAGAGCCCTCATCCGGCCTTCGGCCACCTTCTCCCACGCGTGCCGCGCGGGAGAAGGGGAACGAAGGAGAAGCCACAAACTCGATATATGATCGCCCTGCGTTCGCCCCGGCCGGAAACAGGATCAGATGTCTACTTCACTTCGCCGAGGCGCTCCGCGATGTTGAGATTGTCCTTGGTCACGGCTTCCGGCGTCAGCAGAAGAATCTTCTCCGCCGGCTTGGTGCCGTCCTTCAGGAAGCTCACCAGCGTCTGCACGCCGAGCGAGCTCTGCTTGCCGGGGAACTGCTCGATGGTGGCGGTCATGCCGCCGTCGCGGACCTGGGCCAGCGCCTCGGGCAGCGCGTCGAAGCCGATGATGGCGATGCCGGTGAGGCCACGCGCCTTCACGGCTTCTATGGCGCCCAGCGCCATGTCGTCATTGGCGGCGGAGATCACCTTGGGCGGCTCGGAGAGGGCGGAAAGAGCCGCTTCGGTGACGGTCAGGCCCTTGTCGCGGGCAAAGCCGGCGGTCTGCTCGAAGACGATCTTGTACTTGTCCTTCATGGGGTCGAGCACGTTGTGAAGGCCCTTGTTCCGGTCGATCGCCGGTGAGGCGCCGGACTGGCCCTGCAGGTTGACGATCGTTGCGCCATCGGGGAACAGCTTCAGGATCAGCTGACCCTGCGCCTCGCCGCCCTTGACGTTGTCGGCGCCCACATGGGCGAGGATGCCTTCGACCGAGGGCACGCGGCGGTCTACGGTCACGACCGGAATGCCGGCCTCGACGGCCTGCTGAAGGGCGGGAGCCATAGCGTCGACCTCATTCGGGCTGATCACGATGCCCTTGACGCCCTGAGCGATCGCCGCCTCGACATCGGCCGTCTGTTTGGGCGAGGAGACCTGGCCGTCGGATTCGATGGCCTCATAGCCCTGCTTCTGGATCTCCGCCTTGAAGGCGTTCATCATGTGCACGAAAAAGGGAAAGCTGAGCCCCGGCACGGAGGCCAGGATCTTGTCGGCAGCGAGTGCCGCCGATGACATGAAGGGCAGTGCGATGGCTGTACCGAGAAGCAGGCGTCGGGAAAGTCTGGGCATGGTCGTCCTCCTTGTTTGCTGAACGGTTTGCAGTGGGCGAGCCTTGTGAGCCGAACCCCATCGATCCTGCTTGGTTGTGTCTATCCCGTTCGGGCCGCGAGCCTATGATTATCAAGTGGGTCTTGTCCAGTTGCGCGTTGGATGGATACGGCGGGAAGAGGCCAACCGATAATACCGACGACAATACGTTCATGCCACTCCGTGCGGCCTGAAGATGGGAGGGCGCTTTGCGAAAGCCTTGGTGTTGTGAAAACCGGCGACTGGTTACCCCACTGGGCATTTGCCATCGGCGCAGTTCGAAGGGAACTTGGGCATTTCAAACTAGCCGCAGGCGTCAAGTGCCTGATTCACCCAAGTCCTGATTCGCCCCCCTGCCTTGACCCTCGCAACCTTGCTGCCACGAAGTTGAACGAGACTATTTATTCTTCGCCTTGGCCCTTGCGCCTGACTGGCTCAATCCACCTTCAACTTGTCAAATGTTCCGTCCTGACAGGCCTTCACGAATTCATCCTGCTCAATCTTTTGACCAGTCGGATCTTTCAGTTTCTGATCTGTGCCGGCGATAGCCTCTGCAAACATCTGGGCCTCGGCGGCCGCGAGAACGCCATCGCCGTCCTTATCCGCTTTAGGCCACAACGCTTGGCAATCAGTCTGTGACATTGACGCGACACAAGGCGTCAAGCCTACACACAGGACCCCAGCAGCAATAACCAACCGGCCAACCATGCAATTCTCCTCAACGAATTCAACGCGAGAGTGTCACCCAGGTTCCGGGGAAGGGGGCCCCGGCGGCAGGCTGAGCAGGACATCCGGAAGTCCGCCTCGCCCCGGGGCAAAAACAAGAGGCTATTGACCGCCCTGATCACATCGCGTTCAAGTTGGCCATTTTCGTGTTAAGCTCGATCTTGGAGCGTATCTGCTCGTGGATCGAGTTTATGTCAGTGGTCAGCTCAAGGGGGGCTAACAATGCGAGAAGGGTGCCGATCCGTTCCCCAGGATATGAAAACATGCGGGACGCAGCACCGGTACACTTGAGATGTCTGTGAAGGTCAGCAATATGCCTGTCCCACTGCTTGCCCATGCTCCACATTGAGCCTTCGTGCGGAAATGTCGCTCAATCCAAGTCGTCATATCGAAGTAAAATGGACCGCTAAGAAGGGACGCGGCGTGTTTGCGCGTACGAAAATCAAAAAAGGCAGGTTGATCGAACGGGTCCCCATCGTGGTGTTTCCCGTGCGGGAATTGTCCGGCTCGCTGCAGCGATCAAAAATCGCTCAGTACGTGTTCAACTGGGATGAGAACCTGGTTGGGCGAAAGCAGTGCGACCAAACAACCTAGAGCAAAGATCAAAGCTGCCGCTGTCATATTGGTGCGGATCTTGAAGTAAGATGACAAACGGCCTGCTGCAGCGCCGGCAATGATCGAGCCAGTCTGGTAAACAGCAAAGCTCCAGCCCGTATATTGAACTCCACCCAAATCCTTCACCATTAGAGGGAGGATGGTAGTGATCATGCTTTCGCCGACGGCGTAGAAGACTACACCGAGACTAATGAAGCAAAATCGGCCGAGATCGCCGCTACGCCAAAGTCCGCTCCAGTCAGTGGATGTAGCTACGTCGTCCATGAATGTTCTCGACTTCTGTTGCGAACAGCCAGGCAAGGTGTGGCCAGCAAAACCCACTATAGTAGGATCAAGCGAGCGCTCTTCTTGCGGCGTGGAAAATCTCGCCGAAAGGTTCGTTAATGCCGTTCAGAAAGAAGGCCTCGAAGTCGGCGGCACCGGAGTTCTGAATGAGCATCGCGGTAACGCCGGATTTCTCATCCCTGCCCATCAGGCTCGAATGGCCGGGAATTTGTCCCAAATGGCCCTTCACATCGATGTCGCCATAGCGCGAAACCAGCAGGCCATGTCCATTGGCGACAACGTTTGAGCCTGGAAAACTCGCTGGCTTGAGATTGTCCTTCATCTCTCCAAGTTGCTTTGGCCCGAGAATCTTTCCCTCGAACAGCGCAACGAGAAAAGTGACCACGTCCTTTGGCGTCGACACCATGTCTCCTGCCGCATTTGCGCCCGACATGGGAAACCAGCTCGGTCGAGTCCCAAACACCATCGACCGGATCGCCGGCTCCCTGTATGTCCCATTGAGGCTTGCCGTCAGGATCCACATGCATGTAGCCGCGCGCTACCCGATCGATCGGGAAGATTCTCATGTGTTCCAATCCATGTATCGTGCATCCCCAATGGATCTAAAATCCGCTCGCGAAGAAGACTGGAGTAGGGCCGCCCCGTTTCGCGCGCGATGATGATGCCGGCCAGCACGTACCCCGTGTTCGAATACTCCATTCCATGCCAGGGTTCTTTCTGCACACCATGCTTGAAAGCAAAGTCGACAATTTCCTCCGCTTTCCACACCTTGTCCGAAATCATGGGCATAGCCGTTTCAAAGTCGGGCAGGCCGCTGCGATGGTTGAGCAAAATTCGAACCGGCATCTGTGCTGCCTTGGGCATATCGGGGAACCAGCGTGCTATGGGCTCTTCGAAATCGACCTTGCCTTCCTCCACCAGCAAATGAAGGCCGGTCGCCACAAACGTCTTTGTACAGCTCGCAATTCGAAAGGCATGGTCGGTTCGCATCGGGATTTTCTTGAACTTGTCGGCAAACCCGCTGGTGAACAGCGCCATCTCCTCTCCCGGCATGCTGATGGCGAGAGATGCACCAACAACGCCCCGCTCGATATGCTTGTCCAGAATGTTCTGGATAGGGCTCTTTGGTATGCCCACGATCGCCTCCCGTGATTGATTGCGCCTTGACTAGTTTTCGCAAATTTCTGACTCTGCAGTACTTCGCCTATGCACACGGCTGCCTTCAAGCATCCTTGTGCATGCCGCAGTAACACGAACATGGCGCTTGCCTGCGGCGGCTGGAATCAATCTTGCAAAGATCCGGGACCAAACACTAGTCTGGCTGGCTTCATTGAAACTGCTGCTGGGAGCCTTTTCACAGGAGTTTCCCAAGAACAAAACAAGCCAAACCGGGAGTGTGTCATGACGCCTAAGATCTCTCGATGCACTATTGCTGCGCCGCCAGGCGTTAGCAAGCGCAACCATCGTTCTTACCGCAGTCGGAGCCATTGCCGCAGTCGGGATCTGATGCGCTGGCCGAAGGCATCAAGCGCGGCGGGATGCTGATCATGGCGCGTCCTGACGAACCGCTGACTTTCGATCCCTTCATTCCCGGAGACAACGGTTCGATTTACGCCATCGAACAAGTGTGTGATGCCCTGATCGAGGCCGACGACACTGGCCGCGGCCTCAGGCCCGGACTGGCGGAGTCATGGGAAGTCTCGGCCGATGGCCTGACCTATACTTTCAAAATTCGCGACGCCAAGTTCAGCAATGGCGATCCTGTCACCGTGAATGACGTTGTATTCACGCTTAAGACCTTGAGCGATCCGTCAAAGTATCTCGCCTTTGTGCTGAAGCCGGTCAAGAACATCAGCGCGGTCGACGATAAGCATGTGAAGATCGAGCTGAGCGAACCATATGCGCCGCTGCTCTCGGCGCTTTCCGCCTACGCGGCGAGCATCGTCCATCAAAAAACGTATGAGGCGAGCCCTGAGAAATTTGGCACTTCGCCAATGTGCGCCGGTCCCTTCATGGTGGAAAGCTACGAGCGTGGCTCGACCGTAGTATTGAAAGCCAATCCACATTACTGGGACATGGGGGCCGATGGTAAGCCACTACCCTATCTCGATGGAGTGGAGCTCAAATATGTGCCGGAAAGCAACTCCCGGGTTCTCGGTCTACGCAACGGCGACTATGACGTCATTTCGACAGTTGCCTTCAACCAAGCCAAGTCTCTTCAGGCCGATAGCAACCTCGTTGTTGAGTTGACGCCAATTTTCCGCTTGGACTATGTTTATCTAAATCACCAGAAGCCACCGCTTGCCAACAAGGATTTCCGGCTCGCCCTCAACTACGCGGCCGACCGTGAAGCCATCCTCAAAGCGGTTTACTTCGGCTATGGCGAAGTTCCCAACTCCTATATGCCGAAGGTGAACTTCCACTCCGATACTGTGCCGGTCATACCCTTCGATCCTGCTAAGGCCAAGGAACTGGTGCAGAAGTCAGGCTATGATGGCAAGCCGATCCAGATCATGGTCGACACCGGCAATGCGCCTTCGCGCCAGGTGGCGACCATTCTTCAGCAGGGCTGGGAGGCTGCCGGTATCAAGAGTGAGATCGTCGAGTTCGATGTTGGCACCGCCTGGACGATGTCAACTAAGGGTGAACACCAAGCCTATGTCAGCTACATCACCAGCGATATCAACGATACGGACGAACTCGCCACCATTCAGGCCGACGTAAATGCTGGTTCGCAGGCTTTCTTCACCTGGTACAGCAACCCCGAGGTACAGAAGCTGCTGACCGAGGCGCGGCGTGCTTCGGACCCAGCCAAACGTGCTGAGCTCTACGCCAAGGTGCAGGAGATCGTCTACAATGATGGCTACAGCATTCCGCTGAATTTCTCGCCGGTAATCAACGGCAGCCAAGCTTACGTGAAGGACTTCAAGCAGCTGGCGAATGGCTGGTGGTGGCTGCAGAAAGTTTGGCTCGACAAGTAGGCGCGCTGCCCGCTTGAAGCCGGCTTTACTCGCCCGAGCAACCCATGTCGCCTCCATGCTCGTGCATGGGGGCGAAACGCTTCAACTTGCGTCCGAGGAATATGAGTTGAGCCTGTTGAGCTACATCATAGGCCGCGTGCTTCAGATGATCCCAGTCATCATCGGCGTCAGCCTGATTGCTTTTTTGGCAATTCATTTTGTGCCGGGCGACCCGGTGCAGATCATGATGCACGGGAGGGCAACGCCGGAAACTTTGGCGGCGGCCCACGCAAAATTGGGATTGGATCAGCCGCTCGTCGTCCAATACTGGAACTTCATTACCAATGCGGCAATGGGAAGTCTTGGCACATCGATCATTCAGAATGCCGATGTCTCTAAGATCATTGGCGAACGGTTGGTGCCGACTATACTCTTGCTGACTGATCAGCGCTGTGTTTGCCGTCCTCGTCGCTTTGCCGCTTTCCATGCTCGCGGCCCGGCGGACTGACCAACCTATTGATCATGTCATCCGTCTTGCCGGGGTTATTGGCTTTGCCATGCCACCATTCTGGGTGGGCATTCTCCTCATGTTGTTCTTCGGCATCTATCTCGACTGGTTCCCGATCTCGGGATATGGCCGAACCTTTGTGGACCGATTGTATCATGTTGTGCTGCCCGCTCTTACGATCGCGCTGTTTCTTGCGCCAATCCTCATCCAGTCGCTGCGAGCCGCCATCCTTGACGTCATGACCTCTGAATACATTATTGTGGCCCGTGCCAAGGGCCTTTCACCGTGGCGTATCTTGGTAAAGCATGCGCTTCGCAACGCGCTCATGCCCGTTGTCACCATTCTCGCCGTAAACATAGGCTGGCTGCTTAGCGGCGCGGTTGTGGTTGAATACCTCTTTTCGTTTCCCGGGCTCGGCTCCCTTCTGGTGCGTGCCGTAGGCCAGCGTGACTATCCCGTGATTCAAGGCCTGTCCCTGGTTTTTGCTGTCCTCGTTCTTGTCGTCAATCTGCTCGCCGATCTCTGCTACATGCTGATCGATCGGCGTGTGTTGAGAGCATAGAACGCATGGCAAGGAGCAGCGCAGCGACGTTACTGGTGCCGCGTCGTGTGGCCGAGGAGGTCAACAGATGGCCGATGACGCTTAAGATTGGCAGCGCCATGATTGCGGTCATTGTTCTTGCCGGCGTGTTTGCGCCCTTCCTCGTACCTTATGATCCCTATGCTCAGGATCTTGGCAATACATTGCTTCCACCAAGCCTCGCTCACCCCTTTGGCACCGACAATTTCGGTCGGGATGTGCTGACCCGGGTTCTCTATGGCATCCGCATCGATCTGCCCTTCGGCTTTCTCACTACCTATGTACCGATGATCTACGGCGTGATGCTCGGTGTGTTTGCGGCATATTCTGGTGGCTACTTCGACAGTATTCTTATGCGGATCGTTGATGTCACGGTCGCATTTCCGTTCCTGGTTCTGATCATCGTGATTGTGGCAATCCTCGGCCCGGGCATTCAAAACATTTACCTCGCCATCTTCCTTACTGCGTGGACAATGTACGCCAGACTCGCCCGCTCGGAAATGCTGGTCGAACGGAACAAGGACTATATCCTCGCCGCCCGTAACCTTGGATATGGCACGAGGCGCATCGTCTTCCGTCATGCCCTTCCCAATGTGATCAATTCGTCGATCATCTTCTCGATGTCTGATTTTGTGCTCAACATCATGCTGGTGTCCGGGTTGAGCTTTCTCGGTCTCGGAGTGTCACCGCCAACTCCAGAATGGGGGGCCATGATCGCCGAAGGCAGGGACTTCCTCTTCGAGGCTTGGTGGATCAGCACGCTTCCGGGGCTTGCGCTTGGTTGTTACTGGAACAGCGCTTTGCCTTGTGGGCGACGGATTGGCCCAAAGATTTGGCGAACGCCGTCACGCCCTGATCTAGAAGCTCCCGTGACAGCAGCAGCCATACAGAACACTCTCAGCGCCGGACACAGCTCCGCGACCGATTTTGGAGATCGACGATCTCGTCGTGGAGTTCCGGCAACAGGAAAAAGTGGTCCGCGCCGCCAACCATGTATCGATTGCGATCCGACACGGTGAAACCATGGGTATCGTGGGTGAATCCGGAAGTGGCAAATCGGTACTCTGCCGCAGTATCCTTCGCCTTCTGCCGTCGCCTCCTGCCTTTATTCGTTCGGGTCGGATCTTCTTCAATGGCCGCGACCTGCTCAAGCTATCCGATGCCGAAATGGAGGACATTCGCGGCAGCGATATCGCAATGATCTTTCAGAATCCCATGAACGCCCTCAACCCGGTCTGGCCCATTGGCGATCAGATCACCGAGGGCGAGCGCATCCACCGGAAGCATTGGATCACGCGCCGCACGTGAGCGCGCGATCGGGCTTTTGAAACGCGTCGGCATACCAAGCCCGGAACTCCGCGTTGACGAGTATCCGCACCAATGGTCTGGCGGAATGTTGCAGCGCGCTGTCATTGCGATGGCAATCGCGCGCGGGCCGAAGCTCATACTGGCGGATGAGCCAACGACAGCTCTTGATGTCACCATCCAGGACCAGATCCTTGCGTTACTGATTGAGCTTCAGCGGGCAACAGGGACTACTTTGATTTTGGTTTCCCATGACATGGCGGTGGTCGCCGAAACCTGTGACCGGGTCGCCGTCATGTATGCCGGCCGCATCATGGAACTGGCGCCGACAACGGAGCTCTTCAGTTCCCCGCGCCACCCTTACAGCCTTGGCCTGTTGCGCTCAATTCCGAGAATCGATGGGAAGGTTCAGCGGCTCGAGCCAATTTCCGGCCAGCCACCTGCACTTTCCAGCTTGCCGCCTGGCTGTCCTTTCATGCCGCGCTGTCGCTTTGCTTCGCCTGAATGCGGCATAGCGGAGATTGCACTTGCATGAGGTAACGCCTGGCCATTTCAGCGCCTGTATCAAGCCCGATGAGATCTCAAGGAATGCGCACTAATGCTTAACGGCGACCAACCACTGCTCTCGGTTCGCGATCTTGCCGTGCACTTCCCGCGCGGGCGTTCATTGGCCGATTTCCTGACGCGCAAACCTGCTGCGGTCGCGCGCGCGGTTGATGGTGTAAGTCTTGACGTCTACCGGAACGAAACCGTGGGACTGGTTGGTGAAAGTGGCAGCGGTAAGACCACCTTAGGCCGCGCGATTCTAGGTCTTTGCAAACCTACTTCGGGCCAAATTCTGTTCAATGGCCAGAGCACCACAGTTAGCGACCCTGCTGCCCGGCAAAACTTGCACCGCGGACTACAAATGGTGTTTCAGAACCCTTATTCGTCACTCAATCCACGGATGACGGTGGCTCAGACGATCGGCGAGGCGCTACGCTTTCATGACATAGTACTGCCGGAGGAGATACCAGCCGAGATCAACCGGCTGCTGAGCCTGGTTGGGCTTGCACCCGAGATGGCAAGCCGGTCACCACGAGCGTTGAGCGGCGGGCAATGTCAGCGTGTGGGTCTCGCCAGAGCCATGAGCGTCAGACCGACGATGCTGGTGCTGGACGAGGCAGTGGCGGCGCTTGACGTTTCAATCCAGGCCCAGGTTCTCAATCTGCTGCTGGATCTGCGCGCGTCACACGGACTTGCAATGATCTTCATTGCGCATGAATTGTCCGTCGTTCGGCATATCTCGCACCGCGTGGCCGTGATGTATCTGGGAAAGATCGTCGAGATCGGTACCCGCGACGAAATATTCGATAGGCCACAGCATCCTTATACACAAAGCCTCTTGGCTGCCGTGCCGCGATTGGGCGGCGGCAAGCGAAAGCGTCAGGCCGCTCTCCAGGGCGATGTGCCAAGCCCGTATGATATACCTTTCGGCTGCCGGTTCCGAACCCGGTGCCCGAAGGCGCAACCCATCTGCCGCAGCTCGGTTCCGCCGAGCAGGCGCGTCTCGGCAACCCAAGTCGCCGATTGTCATTTCGTAGGTTAGGAGTCTGATGACTTTAAGAAGGATCATCTCTCGACGCGCCTCATGCCGAGGTGGCCACTACCCGCCTCGTCATGGCCGCCCGGATGGCCGGGTTTAACTCGGCCATGGAGGCGGCCATCCAGCCCTTCAGTGCAACCGCAGGGCTATCGCATATGAAATCACCAAGGTGCTTGGAGCGCCGACACTGCCTCCATCATTTCCCCTTCTCCCGCTTGCGGGAGAAGGTGCCCGATAGGGCGGATGAGGGTGTTGGTCCAACCGCGACAGCTTCTATTGAAGGGCAAACAGCAGCGCTCATCGCCCTTGTCAAGCTTGAGAGATCTGTGAAAGCATCGGCAGAGGGACACCCTCATCCGGCCATGACGAGCAGGGAAGGGGTGAAGGCATCGGGTAGACCCAAACCCATCGTGATCTAGTGAACGAATACGGGAGGCTCGCTATGTGTGACAGCTTTGTTGCATTGCCAAGTGCCACGCGCACCGGCACGACACTTGCCGCAAAGAACGCCGATTGTGAAATCAACGAAGCACAAACCGTCCTCCGGCTGCCGCGGCGCTCTTATCCGGACGGCGCGATGCTGCGCGCTACGCACCTTGTGATACCACAAGCGCGACAAACCCATGAAGTCATCATCGACAAATCCTTTTGGACATGGGGTGGTGAAATCGGCCTCAACGAACATGGAGTTGCCATTGGAAACGAGGCGATATTCTCCTTGGCTGATGAAAAGGGCGATGGGCTGATCACCGGCGATCTGTTGCGCATCATGCTGGAGCGTGCTGCGACATGCACTGAAGCCCTCGACGTTTTCAATGACGTGCTGTCACAGTTTGGCCAGGGTGGGAATTGTGAATTGCGCGGCAATTCGCATTTTGATTCGAGCTATCTCGTATCGGACCGAAAAACCGCGTTTGTGATTGAGTCTTCTGGTCGAAACTGGGCAGCGAAGGAAGTGCAGGGCGTCGGGGCCATCTCCAATGCGATGACTATCGGCAGCGACTGGCAGCATTGTACAATTCCGGCTGCAGATGGCTGCCGAACAGATTTTTCGAAATACTTTGAGGACAAGCCCAAGGTTCTCGCAGTCGGCGCCCTCCAGCGAAGAGAAGTGGCGTTCGACTGGCTCAAGTCCCGCGAAGGCACCATCGATCTCCGGACCATGACCGATCTTCTGCGTCAGCACCCGGAAGGATTCGATCCAGTGCAGGGCGAGGTCTGCACGAACATATGCATGCACGCGGGTCCATACCCCAATCGCCTCTGGCAGGCCTGCGGTGCAATGATCATGGAGTCTTCCGAGAAAGGCGCCATGGCCTGGGTGACAGCGACATCGGGAACGTGTGTTTCAATCTTCAAGCCGCTGTATTTCGGCGTTGACATGCCCGACACGGGTCCCACACCCATCGAGGGTTTCACGGACGGCTCGCTGTGGTGGAAGCACGAGAAGTTGCATCGGCGCGCTATGGCTGATTTCCAGGTCGTCGGACCTGAAATCCGCGAATGTTTTGAGGAGCTCGAAAAGCGCTGGTTTGCCATCGGGCCGTCGCTGATCGCTGCCACGACCTCCGAGAAGACGGAATTCGTGTCTGAATGTTGGCGAGAAGCGGAAGCGGCAACCGATCGATGGATCGTAAACCTCGAACGACGCAACTTTACCATTCAGCATGAGGGCTTTGCTGACATGTGGAAGAGATTCAATGCTGCGTCCTCGATGCCGATATGACTGCGAGTGTCATTGAAAAAACTCCCGAAGTACAGGTTGGTGCCGGAACAATTAGGATGGGTCGATGCAAGGTCGTCACTTACTTCAACAATGCCGACGCAAAAAATGGGCTACTCGATGTCTTCAGTTTCCTGCGAGTGCCTTCACCCCGACGCAAACAACGGAAGATCACCCGGGAGCCGGATTTCAGCCTGTCGCTTGCTGAGTATCGCATTGTGAAGGGATCCCAGGGCGTCGAAATGAGTTTCCGGTAGTGGACGTTGCCGAGCTTTTGCAGAAGTAAGCCAGTTGCTAGGTTGCGGGTCATCGTGCCACTGTCTGATAGCCCAGTGTTCGGAATTGCTGAAGACTGTTCCATGCAAAATCTCCTACCAACCAAATTTCGTCATCCCGGCGAAAGCCAGGACCCCCTAAATTCTTTCCACGCGGGCAGCGCTCGCCAGAATGCACCGATTCAGTTGGATCCCGACTTTCGTCGGGATGACGGACTGTGGACAGCGCAAAGCGTCATGTTACATTCGTCGCCGAGTTATATTTCTGCGATAGCGAGCACTAGATCGCCCATTGTGGCCCTGAAAGGCCTATGAGCTGCCGAATGGGCTGCTGGACATTCATAGGTGAATTTCCACCTGAACGGAGTGAGTATTCGCGATTTGAGGCTCAATGAACGCCTTCGTCAAAACCCAATCAGCTGGCAATCCCCAGGACGATGATCGGGCCGAATTTACTGCCGACGCGGTTGTGCATGCAGTGGGATGCTGCCTCGGATTGGCCGGCGCGACCGCGCTTTTGAGCGTTGCTTTCAATTCTGCGACCCAGGCTGAATTGGCCTCTCTCATGGTATACCTTTTTGGCTTACTCTCGATGCTTGGCCTTTCTGCAGCCTACAATTTATTCCCTCGCACCAACGTGAAGTCGGCTCTCCGCTCCCTGGATCACTCTGCAATCTATCTGATGATCGCTGGAACCTACACAGCGGTCTTGGCGCAGATGAACAGTGATGCTGCTTCAACCAAACTACTCATCGCGATTTGGATCATTGCGGCCATCGGTATCGCACTTAAGTTACTATTGCCTGGTCGTTTCGATCGATTGTCTCTTCTGCTTTATCTTCTTCTGGGTTGGTCCGGGGGTCTCGTATTTGGCTCAATCGCAACGGTTCTTCCACGTGTAAGCCTCTGGCTTCTCGCAGTAGGCGGTATAATTTACACGATAGGTGTCATCTTTCATCGATGGGAGAGCCTGCGATTTCAAAGAGCGATCTGGCATGGTTTCGTGCTCGCTGCTGCATGCTGCCACTATTGGGCTATTCTCTACTGCGTCTCGCATGGACCTATTGGAGCCTGATTGAAGGGAGAAATCTATGGCCGTGGGGGCGGCGATGAATGCTGCCGCGGCAAACCCTCCGCCACCAACTATAAGAGCCCCACGCCGCGAATACCGGCTGCAAATTCCCCCACGTCTCGGCAATATCTCATCTGCGGCTCAGCCTCACCGTGTACGATACCACCGCACCGATCATCAGGAACCAAAGCCCAGGCCGATCCTGTTCGTGGAAAGGGTAGGGCGTCAGATCGAAGTCGGCAGCAGGAATAGCTGCCGCCATGTTGGCGAGAAGGAGTTCGCGTCGTTGTGGCTTGGCTGAACTCGGCTTCCCGCGAGGAGTTCGAATCCTGAACGGCATATTAGCAGAAAGGCTTTTGACGGGCAAATGTGAGTCAGCTTTCGCGGAACGTATGGGCGATCTGATCCGTGAGGGGTTGCAGAAGATAACTGAGGGGCGTGCGTTCCCTGGTTTGGATGAAGGCGTCGGCCGGCATGCCGGACCTAAGCTTGTTGGGTCCGAGAAGCTTGAACTGATCGGGCCGGATACGCACCCTCACCGCATAGTAGGGCTGCTGTTGCTCGGGCGGATTTGTCAGATCGGCTGCGACATGGATGACCTCTCCTAATGTCTCTGGCGTCGTGCGCAAATCGAAGGCGGGGAATCGCAACCGCGCGACCTGGCCTATCTCAACCTGGTCGACGTCCTGAGGCTTCACATGCACGTCCACTACGAGTTGATCGAGATCCGGCACGATTGCCATGATCTCGAAGCCCGGACCGATCACGCCGCCGATGGTGTGGACAGCCAATTGATGCACATGGCCGGGGCGCGGCGCCCTTATGGTCGTGCGTTCAAGCTTGGCCTTCGCGGCGATTTGCTTTTGATTGTTCTCTGCGATGCCTGCTTCGGCCTCGCGCAGATCGGACAAGGTCTTGGTGCGGGCATCGTCCTCGACCTGGATGATTTGGAGCTTGATCTCGCTGATGCGACCCTTCGTGCTGGCGATTGTTGCGAGGAGCTCGCCTTCTTCGCCCTCAAGCCTTGCCCGCTCGCGATCAAGCGCAAAGACCCGGTTGGCCTGGACGAGGCCTTTCTTCAGAAGCTGCTTCAAATCTTCGAGTTCCTCGCCAACCAGGCCGGTTTGCTCCTTCTTCGAGGCAAGCTGGGCGGAAAGCCCCTCTATCTCTTGTTCAAGCTGCCCGATGCGTTCAGTCAACTGCTCGATGCGGCCCCTGAGAGCAGCTTTCTGAGCCGCAAAGAGCTTGCGCTGACCTGCCATGATGTTGGCAATGCGTGGACCGGCGGAACGGGCCAGCAGCTCGTCGGGGAAAGCGATGTCGGAACTGTCGTCCCGCTCGGCAACAAGCCTCTCGCGCTTTGCCTCGAGTTCATCGAGGGAGGCCTCGATGATCGCAAGCTCGGCCTGTGCGTCCGTTTCGTCGAGTCTGATGAGCACCTGGTTGGCCTCGACCCGCTCGCCTTCGGCGACGGCGATCTCGGCAACGATGCCGCCATCCCGATGCTGGATGCGCTTCAGATAGCTTTCAACGACCGTCACGCCAGGCGCAATGACTGCGCCTTGAATGGAGGCAAAGGCCGTCCAGCCGCCGAGACCGAAGACGAGCATGCTGACGGTGACGAATCCCGCGAGCTGGTAGCGGCGCAAGCTTCTGATGGTTTGCTCTTGCTGAGTCATGTGCGGCTAGCTCCGTCGGTCGGAGATCACGGTAAGTCCGCCGGGACGGCCGGAGCGTTCGACCGGACGCGCGAGCACGGTGCTCAGGATCTCATCCTTGCAACCCATGGCGACGACCTTGCCGTCCTTGAGGACCATCAGCTTGTCGAGCGAAGCAATGGCGCTTGGCCTATGCGCGACGACGATCACCGTTCCGCCGCGCGCTCTGACTTCGGCAATCGCTCGCACGAGGGCAGCCTCGCCCCCGGCATCCAGATTGGCATTGGGCTCATCGAGCACGACAAGCGTGGGCTCACCATAGAGCGCGCGCGCAAGCCCGATCCGTTGCCGTTCGCCGGCCGAGAGTCTTCGTCGGCCATGACCGATCAAAGTGTTGTAGCCATCGGGCATCTGGAGCACGAGCTCATGAATGTCGGCCTGCCGGGCCGCGGCGACAATGGCGTCGGGCAAGGGATCAGCCGCAAAGCGCGAGATGTTCTCCGCGATCGTGCCGTCAAAGAGCTCGCTCTCCTGGGAGAGATAGCCGATCGATCGGCCAAGGATGTCGGGATGCCACTGGTCTTGTGTCGCACCATCGAGCCTGACCGTTCCGCGGGTCAAGGGCCAGGCGCCGACAAGGGCTCGGGCAAGCGTCGATTTGCCGGCGCCCGTAGGCCCGATGATGCCGAGACCGTCTCCAGGCTCGAGCACAAGGGAAACATTGCTGACGACCGGCTGCTCGATACCCGGCACGAAGGCCGACAGATTCTGGGCGGTGACCCGGCCGGTGGGAGCGGGCAAGTGCATCCGTGCCTGACGCGGTGGCGTAGCACAGAGGGCCGCGTTCAATCGCTTCCAGGACCTGACAAAGGCCTGGAACTGCGGCCATTGTCCGATCGCCAATTCGACCGGGGCGAGGGCGCGCGACATCAGGATACTGGCGGCGATCATGGCTCCTGGCGAAATCTCACGCTTGACTGCAAGATAGGCGCCGAGCCCCAGAATTGCCGACTGGAATACCAGGCGTAGTGTACGGGACAGGCTTGCCAGCAGGCCACCACGGTCGCTGGCCCGTGTCTGGCTGTCGAGCGCCGCATCCTGCGTTGCCGCCCATCGGCGCCGCAACCGTCCGACCATGCCGAGCACTGTCGCCGCCTCGATATTCATGCGGCACTGGTCAGATAGCGCACTGGCTTGCAGCGCAGCCCTGTGGCTTTCGATTGCGTCCTTGCGCGTTATTTGTTCAGCGAGCGCCGCGATCATGGCAAGTACGACCGCTGCGGCCAGCGCGGCGTAGCCGAGGACGCTGTGCATCAGGAAGATGACCCCCAGATAGACGGGCGTCCACGGCATGTCGAGGAAGGCGAGGGGAGCGACACTCTGCAGGAACTGGCGAAGGGTCTGAAGGTCGTTCAGCGGGTCGTTGCGATGGCCGGCGCCGCGCATCGCCTGGGTGGCCACGGCATCGAAGACGCGCTCCCGCAGTCCGTCACTGACAATGCGGCCCGCCCGCACCAGCAGCCGGGAGCGAATGAACTCGAGAACACCGAAGATCGCATAGAGGATGGCAACAAGCAGCGCCAGGGCCAGCAGCGTAGGGATGCTGCCGCTGGGCAGCACCCGGTCATAGATCTGCAGCATGAACAGCGGGCCGGTCAGCATCAGCAGATTGGCGCAGAAGCTTAAGGCCGCAAGCGAGAGGAACCCCGTCCGGCGGAAAGGCGAAGCGGTGGACCGGTCCGTAGAGCCTACAGATCGAGCACCGCTTGCCCTGGCGCCGTCATCCGGATAGGGCGGAATTCAACATATGTCGAAGCCTGGAGTTAGACTATCGCATCATCGAGGATGAAGTCATCAACCGTCACCGTCGAGCTGTTGTTGATCCCGACCAGCCGGATGGTATCCCCACTATCCACGAGCGTGACCAAGGTATCGGCCCCAGCATCGGTGATTTCGACTTCATCATCGAACGTGGCCGCCGTTATTCCAAATGCCGAGATATCAAGCATATCCTGGCCCTCGGCCGGTTTGGCGTCGAACCCTATGATGCTGTCATGGCCAAAGCCCGCGGCGAACACGAAACTGTCGTCGCCCATACCGCCATTCATCCTGTCGTCGCCGGCACCGCCATTGAGCATATCGTCGCCGCGCATGCCCTTGAGCGTATCATCCCCGCCCAGGCCATTGATCGCATCATTGCCGCCGAGACCCAGCAATTCGTCGGTCCCGATGTTGCCTGAGATCACCTCGGCCGCATTGGTCCCGTCGAACATGATCTTCACCAATTGCTCATTTGGCTCGCCGGTCACGGGGTCGACAGCACCCACGGACCCGAGGCCGGAAGCATAGAGCTTGTGCTCCAGCGCCGTTGGGTCGAGCGGGGTGGTTTCCTTGATCTCCAGAAGCGATCCCAGGGAGCCCTCGACATAGGGGACGCCGTCGAGGGACCCGTTCAGGCTGATCACCTCGGCGTGGTCCAGAGCCACACCCGGCGCATTCTCCTGATTGTACTCAGCGCCCGGCTGCGGATTGGCGAGCATGATGATTCCGGGCTCGGCTCCATCGACTCCCGCCCGCCAGGCACCCGCACTGTCGGTGCCGATGAGCTTGCCTTTCTCGTTATAATGAAAATTCGTGACGTCTTCGCCGAAATACCAGACGGAGCCGTCCTCGTTTTGAGCGAAGAAATCAAATGTCTCTTCGATCACCAGGCCGTCTTCAGTCACCGTGTCTTTGACCACGAGGCATTCGACAAAGACGCCGGGAGCAACCTCGATATTGATGGTGTCGCGGGTAACCTCGAAGTTCGTCACCTCCGACCCGTCCAGGCTCTCATAGATGAAAGTTGTGCCCGGCTTGAGCGGGAAGTAGGGGTTGTCGATGACTGTCGAGAAGTTCTCAGGGTCGATCGTAGCTGGCATGGCGCTTCTCCTTGATGCAACCCCGTCCCGTATTCGCCATGCTACTGGGAGCAGGATGAGGGCAGGATGAGAGCAAGATGAGAGTACGATGAGAGAAGTGCGCGAGGGATCACGCGAGGCGCGAAGATTGACCATGCTCGTCAGGGCCATTGCTCTGGCAAGCGCCTGCAGCCGATTCTCGACAGGTCGCTTAGAGCAAGTCCCGCCAAAGGCCTGCCCCGGACTCGATCCGGGGTTGAAGACTTTGGCGAGGCGCGTGATCAGGAAAAGTGGGTACCGGTTGTCCGTCCGATCACGCGCCAACTTAAGATTTCGATCACGTTCATCACTTCAGATCGAAACGATCTGAAGTGATCGTGATCTATATTTGCTCCAAGATATTGATTTGGCGCGAATCCATTTCGGCGAAGTGATTCCACTTCGCCGGGATGCGCGCTAGGAGTTACTCTGCGAATTTTGCATTCAGAGCATCGGACCGAAAAGTGCGCAGCGGTTTTCGGATAATCCGATGCGCAAAAAAAGATAGAGCGCCGAGACGACTCTAACAGAACGTCGCTCTAGCGCGGCGGCGGGACGCCGGTACCAAGAATCTGATGCAGCACCTGCAGCACGCCGGAGTCGATCAGTCTGTTCTCGACTGCGATCAGGTCGGCTTGCAGCTCGGTGAGCACGGAACGCAGCTTCACCGGATCATGACCCTCTTGATCCAGGTGTTTTTCTATTTCGCTGAGCCGGCCTTCGAGGCGGTCACGATCGACACCGGCGGCTACGAGGTCGTCGCTGCTCTTGCGCGCCTGCTGGACGATCGAACGGACTTTCTCAGCGCCGATATGCGCGCCCTTGGCTTCCGTGCGATTTCGGTTCTTGCGCGATGTCATTGCGCCCTCAAGGCTCTCCTTTGTCATTTCTGACCAGATGATACCAGATCGGGTCCGGTCCGTCGAACCGCCTGATCGCAAGAGGCGTTATCTGCCATGACGCAGGGCCGTTCGGCACGGCAAATCAGCTCTTCGAGCATCACGGCGTCGCCAGCGAACGCTGGAGCGCCGACGGCTTCACGCGGTTGAGCTCGCGTTAGGGGCGTTATTTACCTTTGTCCTTCTCGATGCCGCCGCCAATCGACCCCTCCCAGATCGATCGTCAGCAGAAGGCTGAGCGTATGCGTCTTCTCGCCATCGCCGTTCTCGGCAAAGGAATAGCCGGCGCCGAGCATCCAGGTTTCGCCGGTGAAGGATACGTCCTCGCCGAAGTTATAGACCGCGGTGAAATCGAATAGCTGCTCGGTGGTGTTGCAATTCGTGGCGGGCGGTCACGGCGGCGAGATAACCGGACTCGTCATCCAGGCGGATTTCGTCCTCGATCTGCTCCTCGGTGCCGGCTGACCCGCCTTCTGATGGCGGTAGCCGAGCCGCGATAGCCGAAATCGCCGTCGGCGAAGCACTCCCTCGGTTTCAACGGGCCCTCCTACATTGCGAGCGATCTGTCCAACTGGCTTGAGGAGCAAGGCATGCGGCATACTCGAGGAAAGCCGTATCATCCGATGACCCAGGGCAAGATCGAGCGCTGGCATCTTTCGCTGAAGAGCCGCATCCTGCTCGAGAACTACTACCTGCCCGCCGACCTCGAGCGCGCCGTTGCCGGCTTCGTCGACCACTACAATCACCGCCGCTATCACGAGAGCCTGGACAACCTTACCCCGGCTGCCGTCTACTTCGGACGCGGCACTCGCATCCTGAAACGACGCCAGGAGATCAAGCGACGGACCATCGAGCAAAGGCGCCGACAGCACACCAACGCAGCAGCATGAGCTCCAACCACATCGGCCGGACTCTCTCTTAGCTCAGCCGCTCAACTGTCCCAAAAACCCTGACGACGGACAGGCTCTACGCTTCGCTCCGGCCAGCCCAGACGCTGCCGGCCGGGTTCTAACTTAATCCCTGGATCGTCTCGAGAGGCAGGGCACACTTCTTGCCAATGTCGCAACCGGTCCATCCCATGCTGAACTCGATCAGGGAGCGAGAGCGGGCACCAATTTTACAAGGAGTTCGGAACCGGCAAGCTGGATGGCGTAGATTTCCAGGGTGTGCCTGCCGATGAAGCGTAATACGCGAGCTACGGACTCTGGAGGTTGGATGGGGCTTGGACCACGCACGAATAGACACAGGCCAAGGGACATGAAACCAACCAAAAGAATGACGACGGCGAGCTGTATCGGAGAGAACATGAATTCGTTTTGTTCCTGCCAGATGTAGACGACCGCAGCGACACAGCAGACCAGTAGGCGCATCAGACCAAAGTTTTCTTTCATCCCACGCGCAGGCGGTGACGCGACTTGCATTGCGCTGACCACTGATCTGCCGTACCGGCGCTGGTATAAGCCAAACAGGGCCCACAGCCAGCCCTCCGCACCGTAATCGACAATCTCTCCCACCAGCGGGAGCACCGCAAGAAGTGCGGAGACGAGGAGGGCAACGGCGACCCAGCCGTGATGCTGCACAAAGCTTTGTACGTACGGCCGTGCGAGGCGGATAAGCACGTAGCTCAGGAGAATGTTCGGTGCCACCCATCTCCAGTCGTCGTTCCAGCCTTCGAGCAGAGTCAGGATAACACCGAGCCATATCCAGTTGAGCGGAATGGTCCGGCTCTCCGCGTAGCCCTGGAGGAAGAAAAATGCCGGAGCCGCGACGCGTCCGAAAACGGCCCACCAGTGGTCGTCTTCCATGAAGAAATGGCCGAAATGACCAATTGAGACCGCGATGATTGCGACTGTCTTCAGCCAGTCCGTATTGTCAACTGGAGGCGTTCTCGTCGAACTCGGGACGTCATGCATTTGGCAATTACTCTCCGGTGCAGCAAAGATGGATGGTGCATCCTGGCCCTTCCGCCAGTATCGCCCGGAAATCCCCAGTTGCATATACGATCACTAGACGCTCAAGCTCGGCCATCAGTCCTATTGTCTCGTTTCCGGCATCGGCCTGATCCCCGTTAGATACATCGGTCACTACCGGAATTTGGTGCGGTTGAGCCTGTCGGTCGCCATCGATTTTGCCGCTAGTCCCGCTTCGGCCGCCCAAACGCTGGCTGAACATGGCCGGGTTCTAACTTTGAGCCTGGTATCGTACCGAGGGGCAGGCCAGTGTGACAGCGCCGCAGCGAGAGCACCAAGATCGGCACCATTATGATAGTTCGCGATCCCGAAAAAAATTTCGAGGAGCTGTGGGAGACCTTTCACCACAGGTATCCCTTCTTCGAGCTGCGAAAGGTCGATTGGCGGAAGCAGTACGACATCCACAGACCGAAGGTCACGAGTAATACCAGCGATGATGAGCTCTTCGATATTTTTTGCCAGATGCTCGACCCGCTGGATGACGGGCATGTCGAGCTGAAGACCAAAGCAGGTGATAAGGGGAAGAAGCGCTACTTCACCGCGGAGAAGAAGCCCCGCTTCTATCAGGAGTTCACGGAGCCCCAGATCAAGGAACTCTTCAAGACGACCGAGAAAACGCTTTTTGAAAACGGCTTCGGGCGCCTCGCTGAAACCAGCGCCTGGATGCTTCGGTACTGCCGGTCACAGACCGTTGGCTATATGCGGATCCTCGAGCTGGAGGGCGTCAAGAAGAGCACGTTGACAGCTGATCTGGACAAGATCGCCCTCGACTTCACGGATCTGCTGGGCTTCATCATCGATGTCCGCAACAACCCCGGCGGGAACGACAGCACCGCCCTCACCATCATCAATCGGTTTTGTGACCGCAGGAGAGTGGCGTTCCACAGAAGGACGAAGATCGGTCCTGGCGAGGATGCGTTTACACCGTTGAAGACTTGGCACATTAGACCTGAGGGTGACGTCCAGTTTACAGCGCCGATAGTCCTGTTGACCTGCGATGCCGTTTTTAGCGGCGGCGAGGTGTTCGCATTAGCGATACGGCAGCTGCCTTACGTGACGATCTTGGGCGATCATACCAATGGCATATTCTCCTATCAGCTCGAGAAGAAACTTCCGAACGGCTGGGAGTACTGCCTATCATACCAGAAATACTTTTCGGCCGACATGGTGTGTTACGAAGCCAAAGGCGTACCCGCCGATATCGAGCTGTTCAACAGCACCGCTGATATTGAGAACGGGACCGACCCGTTGATCACCGCGGCGCTCGAAGTATTGAAGTCGAATTGGTCTCGCGGATAATCAGCCATTCCTCCGGATGGCAAGAGCTGCGCAGCTACCGGCCGTATCAATCGCGTAGGCGCAAAATTGCTCCGGCCCACCGTACGCTCGTGGCGCATCGACGATGCGGATGCTCGGGCCAAGCTCGAATTGGAACGCGTCGAGGCCGAAGGGCAATCCCTCTCCGATGGATTTTAGGGCTGCTTCCTTGAGTGTCCAGAGTTGGAAGAAGGTTCGCATGCGGGTCCGTTCGCCGGCTCCTTCAACGGCCTTTGCCTCAGCTCTTGAAAAATACGCTTGCGCGAGCTCGGTCGCCTCGAGGTGTCTCGTCGGGTCTTCGATGTCGACACCGATGGGCTGTGTAGAAGACCATGCCCCGAGGTATCCGAGCCTGCAGGAGGAAAAGCTGAACCAGCAACCCCGCAGTTCGGGGAGGTAGGGACACCCTTTCTCCGTTGCCTCGAAAGCGATGCGCGATAAGGGCAGCGCCGAGTCGACCGCGACGGCGCCGCAGTAGCGGCGAAACGCACGCTGCTGCTTAAAGTGTGCTTCGCCGCCTTCCCCCAGCAAGCTTTGCGCCCGCCGCTTCTCCGCATCCGAGAGGACGGACGCGCAACAGCTAACCGCCTCCAGATCGTGCGAGACCGGCGCAAATAGAACTCTCGCTATATGACGTGCAGGCGCCGGAGTGCAGTCGCGCGCGCTTGCGGCGAATAGGTTGTTGACGCGTGCGCTAGCGTCCCATGTCATCCGAACCGCGAGCCTCTGCAAGCAATCGACCCACAGGCTCAACGGGGCTGCCCTGGTAGGTAGCCGAGTGGAGGTTCCTATCCTTGAGGACGAGCGACAACGGCAATACCGTCGTGTCCCGCTCGATAACCACGCCACTCATCACCGTTGCGCCGGAGCATATAGAACATCCGTCCTGGATGTGGGTTTGCTTCACCTTCAGCATCATATTTTCGAAGGTATGGAACTGTAGGAAACCACCGACGACACAATTGTCATCGAATTTCACCGCGTTCCAATCGTAACACTGCATGGGCTCGGTCACGATCGTCTGCTGTCCGATCTGGCATCCCATCCACCGTAAGATGGGGTTCGCGAGGATCGTGCCTGCGCAAAAGTTCAGAGGTACCTGGCACCAGACGAAAAAGCAATCCTGCGCGAAAAAGTAGGCGAAGTGCCGCAAGGACCAGAAGGGCGTCGCATGATTGACGCCCCAGTCCCTGCCGACGAAAGCCTTCTTGATCGCGACGCTGAACAAGATCAGATGGACCTCGGTGAGCAACAGCGCCAGCAGCGCGCCGATGAGTGGGCCGAAGCCCATCCGCAGCGAACAGATGTACAGGATTGTAAAGATCAGCCCATCGGTGACGCGCAGCATCCCGATGCTGAAGAAGTCGTTCAGGAGGACGCGGGCCAGAAAGAGCGGGAAGGTCGGCAGTTGCTCGTTCTCGGTCTCGGCGCTGGCGAACTTTAGCGGCGGGGTCCCCGCCACAGCGATCGGCTCGCCGAGTTGCGACCGCATCTGTCGCCGGAAGTCTATATCGCTGCACGGCGTTGATACCCCGAGGAGGAAATTCGACGGCAACTGGCCGTATTCCGCCACGCAGTTGTTACCGCTGAAAAAATTCCGCGGCATGTCCAGATTGCGCAACGTCAGGTGCTCGGCGCCGTAGTCGAGCATGTTCGTCAAGGAGCCGTTTGACCAGAACACCTGCGCGTCGGCGGTGGCGAGCTCGGGGACGAGGTTGAACATCACGTCGCACTCGGACGCGCCCAATCGGGTGAAGTGCATGCCGGCGAGCGCCCGCAAATATTGCCCCGTGATGGTCCAGGTCCACAGCAACTGGATGTTGTTGAACTTGCGCATTCTGTACATGAGGAGCGCGCCACTGAGACCGCGCGCACTGTGAAGCCCTGGCGAGGCGGCCGTGTAGCGAATGAAGAGGCAGCCCAACAAAGAGGTAACGACGATGGTGAGCCAAGCGGCAATGAAGGTGTAGAGCGTTAGGTGCCCGATGATTTTGTACAGTGGCGTCACGCTGAGGTAATTGCTGGGTACGGCGGCGTCTGCCACCGGCGTGAAATCGCGGGCAAACCACAGGATCATCGCGGCGGGTACCACGCTAATCGCAGAGAACACTGCGATCTGCATGAAGACGTTGCAGGTCTCCAATAGCCAGATCGGGTAAGCGTCCCGGCAGACGCTTGCCGTACGCCGCAGCTCCGTGCAACGGCCGGTAAGGCGTGCCGGAGCCCCTTCCCAAATCTCATGCGCGCCAACGTCTCGCAAGATGGGTGTGAACGGAGTGATCCAGCTGCCGCGGCCAATCCTCACATTGTTGGCGATGGCGGCTCGCATTCCGATCTTGCAACCGCTTTCAAGGTAGATCGGGCCGACGAGCAGATTCTGCCCGGACCATCTCGTCGTTTGGACGTAGGCGCCGGTCTGGATAGCGACATCATCCTCGATGGTAATCAAGTCCACGGGCCCAGACAGATACGCGTCAGGCGCGCATTGAAGATTTCTGCCGACTGTGGCGCCGAGCTGCCGCAGCACGAATGCCGTGAGCGGCGCGCTGCGGTAGATGGCGCGCAGGGGCAGGAGCACTAGGCTCTCCATTCGTCCGATGCACCAAACCCGCAGGTGCATCTTGCTCCACTTGGGGTAGACGCCGGGCGTCACGTTGTTGCGGTAGATGTCGCCACCCAGGAAAAACTTGATGCCCATGACCCAGAGCAGAATGGCGAAGGGCAGGAGCAGGCCGAGCAGGTACAGGCCGATGCCGGCGACGATGAAGGTCCAAATGCCGGCGGTCGCGAAGAAGGTTCCCATTTCGACGGCGCTCAAGACCTCTAGTGACGCCAGCAAGCCTGGCGAAATAAGCAAAGTCGCAAAGAGGATCTGCAGGATCGTGAACCATCCGACCGACAGTACCTTTGCCGCGCTCTCATCGCGTGCAGCGCTGGTCTGCGCGGATTTTTCGGCGACAGTTGCCGCCGTGGTGGGCGACTGATTTCGCCGCATTCGGCTCGCTACCTTGCGTGCCGTATTGCAGTCGCTGAGCAGCGCGCGCACCGAGACCGGCCATCCCGCGGCCTGCAAGCGACGCGCTAGGCGCGCGATGACGATCGAGTGTCCGCCGGCCTCGGCGAACCCCTCGTCCCATCCGATGGGCGTCTCGAACACGTACCTGCAGATCGCCAGCACTTCCTCGGCGCCTGACTCCATTTCCGTGTCGGCGTCAGTCGCCACCGCCTCCCTAGGTTCGGTGTCTTGCGCTCTAGGGGGTGTCTCGACGTCGCCATTCCGCACCAGCAGCGATAGGTTCGGCAAGCGCTTGCGGTCGATCTTCCCTGACACCGGATTCATGAAGAATTTTTCCACGAGAAAGATCCTGGTCGGAACCGACGGCGCCGGAAGTTGCTTGGCGAGCGTCGCCGTTACCCGCGCGGCCCACTCCGCTGGCGCAGGTACAACCACCGAAATCTCGCCTGCGAGGATCGACGGTGCCATGACGAAGGCGACGAGCGCCTCGTTCTGGTAGTCCAGCACAGCGGCCTCGATCTCGCTGAACTGCGTCTGCAGGATGTCCTCGACGGCCTGTGCCTCGACGCGGTGTCCGCGCACTTTGAGCTGCGCGTCGATCCGACCAAGGAAGTGCACGCGCTGCGTTCGAACGTCGATTTTGCATTTGTCCCCGGTGCGGTAGAGGCGGCCGAACTGAGGGTGCGCAATGAACTTCTGCGCGGTCTGCTCCGGCAAGTTGCGATAGCCGCGCGCGAGGTGGATGCCGCCGATGCAAAGCTCTCCGACCTCGCCGTGGAGCAGTGGTCGGAGCTCGCCGATCTCGAGGATGACGTAGGTGACGTTGGCGAACGGCGAGCCGAGGGTGATCGGCTCTCCCGGCCGTAAACTCTGGCGGCTCGTGTCGGTGCTGGCCTCCGTCGGGCCGTAGGTGTTGATGACCTGGCGCCTGCACCGCGTCCATGGCTCTACGAGCGCGTTGGGAAAGGCCTCGCCCGCAGGCACGACGTAGCGGCATAAGGGATATGGAAGATCGAGCTCTGGTGTTGATGTGAGTGTGGAAAGCAGGACTGGCGGACAGAAAAGTACCGTGACCTCGGCTTCGCGCAGCACGGGAACAAGGTCCGGACCGGAGCTGATCTCCTCCTTGGTCAGCATGACGACGGCGCAGCCCGACACCCAGGCGCTGTACATCTCGGAAATGCAGCCGTCGTAGCCCAGCGATGAGGTGAGCGAACTCGCGTCCATGCCCGGAACGAGAGCGAAATAATCCGCGTAGGTAAGAGCAAGGTTTACATAGCCAGCGTGCGGGCACTCGACGCCCTTCGGCATCCCGGTGGTCCCGCTCGTATAGAAAATGGTCGCGAGGCGCTGGGTCGGATC
>CAWJDZ010000012.1:0-43091 GCA_963841765.1 uncultured Alphaproteobacteria bacterium | reverse complement strand
GACCGCCCAATCGCCTGACCCTGCAGGGCAATCGCCGCCCGCCATGCCGCCGCTTACTCCGGCCTCCTCGCCCGCACGGCCTCTGAGCAATGCCGAACGCATCGCCCAGGACCGGCAAAAGATCACCGACAATGGCGTCCTCGACATCATGCTCGATCACCTGCACGGCAAGGTCGAAGCCACCCGTTCTGAGGCTCTGACGGCTTTGGCCTGCTCAAGAAGGTCCTGCCGGATTTTTCCAACAGCGCTCTCCCCCCGCACGAAGACGAGAAGCGGAACGATGACGATGATTGCGGCGATGGTCATGGCAATGCTCCAGCAGATTCTGAATTCGAGGTGTATATTGTCGATCCGAAAGAGGTTTGAGGTTCCCCGCGCCTTCACACCGCTGCTCGAGCCCAAGCGCTACAAGGGCGCCTATGGCGGCAGGGGCAGTGCCAAATCGCATTTCTTCGCCGGCGAACTCATCAGGCGCTGCAGCAGTTCACGCCTGCGCTGCGTCTGCATCCGCGAAGTGCAGAACTCGATCCGTGAATCGGTGCGCCAGCTCCTCATCGACAAGATCGCCAGGTTCGGACTGGGCAGCAGGTTTAGCGTGTTCGAAACGGAGATCCGTGGGCGAAATGGCTCGCTCATCATCTTCAAGGGCATGCAGTCCTGCAATTCCGAGAACATCAAATCGCTCGAAGGTTATGACATCGCCTGGGTGGAGGAAGCGCAGAACCTCTCTGAAACCTCACTGCGCCTGCTGCGCCCAACCATCCGCAAAGCCGGCTCGGAATTGTGGTTCAGCTGGAATCCACGCCATGAAACGGATGCCGTCGACAAGTTCTTCCGCGGCGGCGAACCGCGGGAAGACGCCATCCTCGCCGCCGTCAATTGGCACGACAATCCGTGGTTTCCGGATGTACTGGTCCATCGAGAAGGATTCAGATTACGCCCAGCGATCCTGAAATGGCCGACCATGTCTGGGGCGGCAATTACGAGACCGTCAGCGGAGGCCTCGTATTATGCGCGCCTCATCGCCGAAGCGGAGCGTGAAGGCCGCATCGGCGATTTCCCGCATGATCCGCGCAAAAGGTCTGTCGATACCGCCTGGGACATCGGCATCGACGACTACACTTCAATCTGGTTCCTGCAGAATGACGGCGTGCGGGTGACGGCCGTCGACTACCATGAGACGAACGGCCAGGGGGCGGAAGAGATCGTGCGCGCGGCGCTCCCCGAATTGCAGCCTGTTTTAAAGCTTTCTCGTGGCACCTGCCTTGGCTGCGATCGGGCGTGAAACCGCCTTCCGTTATGGCGAGCACTATTTTCCCCATGATGTGAAACTGCGGGAATGGGGCGCGGCAGGACGAACCCTGTGCGCTGACGCTGATGGGGCTCGGCGTCAAGCCAATCCGGGTCGGCGCACAACAGGGTCCGGCGGAACGCGTGAACGCAACCCGCGCCGCTCCTGCCGCTGATGCGCTTCAACCGTACCAGGCCGGGTCATGCTGGGGCTGTCGCGACTGCGTCGCTACGCGCGCAAGCAGAGCACCACGCTCGGTGGCTATGCCGGCCCCTTGCATGACATCAACAGCCATGGTGCCGATGCCTTCGGCGAATATGCAGTGAACTCTCCGCTTGTCGCGCCGAAGCCCACGTCAGCGAAGCGTCGGCCGGTGCCTTTGCAGAGCGGCGTATTCCTGGAAGGTCCGCCCGTCGAGCGCCGGCAGCGCCGGATCGTGACGTGAGAAAATTTTTCGCGGCCATTCCCCTTCTCCCGTTGCGAAGCAATGGGAGAGGGGGAAATGTGGAGAGCGACGTCACCCTATCCCCAGTTCGTCACCCCGGCGAAAGCCGGGGCCCGTAAATTCTTTCAGCGCGGGCAGCGCCGCCCGCTTGCACTTATTCAGTGGGTCCCGGCTTTCGCCGGGATGACAAAGGAAAGAAAGGTAGGTTTCTCTTCCGCCACGTAAGATAAAGGTGGCGCAGCATTCACCCAATGGTGGTTTTAACAACCCACCAATCTTCATGCGCCTCGGCGATTTGCCTTGCCGCTTCATCCGCAGCTTCTGCTGTTTCGAAAATGCCGAAGCAGGTGGCGCCCGAGCCCGACATGCGGGCGAAACGCACAAAAGGTGCGCCCTGAGCGCCGCCAGCACCTTGCCGATCACCGGCGCCAGAGTGAGCGCCGGCACGGTGAGGTCGTTGCGGTGAGAGGCGAGATCCGCCGCGATATCGAGACCGGAGAAAACCTTGCGCCCGGGCGCAAGTGAGAGCTTGGCGAAGACGACCGCCGTCGAGAGCGCAAGCCGCGGATTGACCAGCACGGCGGGCATCCTGGGCACGTCATCCAGAAAGTCGATCCGCTCGCCCGTACCGCGCATGCGGCAGGTCCGTCGCCGAAGACAGACGGGGACATCGGCGCCGATCGTCGCTGCGATCTTGCGAGCTTGTCCTGCATCGGCCACGGCCGCAAGCTGCGGCGAGCGCCCGCAAGGTGGCGGCGGCATCGGCCGATCCGCCGCCCAGCCCTGAGGCCACCGGCAAATGCTTCTCGAGCGTGATGTGTTGTGGGCGCCCCTCGCCCGGCCAGGCCTGCTCGAAAGCCCGCACCGCCTTGACGATCAGATTGTCGTCGACCGGGAAAGCCCGTGCGCGAAGGGCCCCGCGACATCGAGCCGCCAGTCCTCCGCCTCGGTGAAGGTCAGAATGTCGGCGATTTCGGCAAAGGCGACGATGCTGTCGAGCTCGTGATAGCCGTCATCCCTGCCGGCCGAGCACATGCAGCGCCAGATTGATCTTGGCGCGGCGCCCGTTCGGCATGCGGCAAAAGTATCAGCCGTTGTCGCGGGCAGTCGCTGTTCTGCGGCAGGCGTCACCGGCGCATCGTCGGCGAGGCCTTCGCTTCAGCTTCTTCTCGATGCGTGCGAGGTCCTCGGGCTCGGGCTTGTTGTCCTTGGCATGCTGCCACTGGAAGCGCGCCTCGAGCTTGCGCCCGATGCGCCAATAGGCATCGCCCAGGTGATCGGCGATCATCGGGATCGGCCGGCTTCAGCTCGACGGCGCGCTCGAGCTGCTTGACCGCCTCCTCATATTCGCCGAGCTGGAAATGCGCCCAGCCGAGGCTGTCGACGATATAGCCGTCATTCGGCTTGAGCTCGACCGCCTTGCGCACCATGGCCATCGCCTCGTTGAGATTGATCTTCTTGTCGATCATCGAATAGCCGAGATAGTTGAGTACCATCGGCTGATCGGGCTCGAGCTGCAGCGCCCTGCGGAAATCGGCCTCGGCCTTGTCCCACTGCTGCGTGCGCTCATAGGCGATGCCGCGATAATAGTAGGCCGTCCAGTTGCTCGCGCTCAGGCTCGCCGAGAGGCGCGATCGCCTTATCGTAGGCTTCGGCCGCTTCGGCGAATTCCTCGTTGTTGCGATGGACATTGCCGAGCGTCACGATGGCGTCGTAGTTCCTGGGATCGCGGGCGATGAGCGCCTTCAGCCGCGCTCTTGGCCTCGGCCCTCTTCTCGAGCCTCTGCAGGTTGACCGCGACCTCGATCTCGGCATTGGGTTTGCAGCACCGAGCTCTTGTCGGATCGCTCATAGGCGCTCGATCGAGCGCTGATAGTAGTTCATGCTCTCATAGATGTCGCCGAGCAGCGTCAGGCTGATCGTCCGGTCGCCGTCGACCGAGAGAGCGAGCTGCGCATAGGCGAGCGCCACATCGAGGCCCTGGTCGTCGGAAAGGGCGCTGGCCACCGAGAACAGCGCTTCGCCATGCCGCTGCATCGGCCTGCGACGAAGGCTTTGCGGCTTCGCGGCCTTGTCCAGCATCGGCGAGCGCCTGGCGCGACCAGCGGGTTCTTCTCGGCGCTCGACCAGGAACTGCTCATAGACCTTGCGCGCCTCGTCCTTGCGCCCGTTGCGCTCGAGATAGTTGCCATAGGCCTGCACCACGCGCAGCGAAGTGCCGGCCTGGGCATAGGCTTTCTTGTAGAAGACCTCGGCGCGCATGGAGGCGCCGAGATAGTCGGCGATCAGGGCGCCGTGGTAGGATTTGAAGTTTTCGAAGCGATCGTTCTGGTCGAGCTTGTCGAGCGCCTTCGAAGGCCGCCGCCTGATTGCCCTGGGCGGCATAGGTCCAGGCGGTGAGGAGTGCCGCGTCAATTCGCCGATCGGCGTATAGGCGGCCTTCTTGAAATGCTCGCGCGCCCGCTGCCAGCGCTTGAGCCGACATCGCGGAGGCCGAGCACGAAACGCGCCATGCGGTGCTGGCTGTTGAAGCTCAAGACCCGCTCGGCATAATCCTCGGCACTGGCGATCTTGCCCTCCGACAGGTCGAAGACGAAGACCCGCTCGATCAGCACCGCATTGTTGGGATCATCGCGCAGCGCCTGCTGGAAATACTGCCCGGCGGCGTCCATGTCGCGCTGTTTGCCGGCGAAGCGGCCGGCCAGATAACTGCCCGACAGCGAGCTCCCCTCGATGTCGAGGTCTTCATAGCCCGCCTTGGCGGGAATAGCGGCAAAGACGATGCCAACGGCCAGGGCCGGCAGCATCCGGTTGAATTGCTTGATCATTAAGGCAGAACTCTTTCCGATCGCATCAGGACTAAGGCTGGCAATTCAGGAGGTAAAATGAGGTTTTTTGACGATTGCCGCAAGGGGCATTGTTTCCCCCTCCCCGTCCGCAGGATGGGAGAGGGTGGCCGAAGGCCGGGTGAGGGCTCTTCTTTCCGTCCTGCGGGCCCCAGCCTCACATATTCGGATAGTTTGGCCCTTCGCCGCCCTGCGGCACGACCCAGTTAATGTTTTGTGAAGGATCCTTGATGTCGCAAGTTTTGCAGTGGACGCAATTCTGGTGGTTGATCTGGAAGCGGGGCGTCTTGCCGTCCTCCCCATCACCTCATAAACCCCTGCCGGGCAATAGCGCTGGGCCGGCTCGGCCCACATGGGCAGATTTACCGCAATCGGAATCGCGGGATTCTTCAACTTGAGATGGAGGGCTCATCCTCCTCGTGATTGGTGGCCGAGAAGGCCAGATCGGTGAGCCGGTCAAAGGACATCACGCCATCGGGCTTGGGATAGTTAATAGTCTTCATTCGGCGGCGGGCTTCAGGGTTGCACTGTCAGGCTTGCCGTGCTTCCAGGTGCCGAAGCCGAAACCAAACAGCGTGTTCAGCCACATATCGAGCGCCGCCCAAGCGCCAGCCGCCGACGAGGCCGAGCTTCGACCACATGGGCTTCACGTTCCTCACCCGCTTCAGGTCCTCATAGACCCAGGAGTTTTCGTAGGCCTTCTCATAGTCGGCGAGTTCATCGCCGGCGCGGCCGGCTTTCAGCGCGGCGAAGGCGGCTTCGGCCGCCATCATGCCGGTCTTCATGGCGTTGTGCGAGCCCTTGATGCGCGGCACGTTCACAAAGCCCGCCGAGCAGCCGATCAGCACGCCGCCGGGGAAATAAAGTTTTGGCACCGACTGCAACCCGCCTTCGGTGATGGCGCGCGCGCCATAGGCGACGCGCCGTGCCGCCTCGCAGCACCGGCGCGATCAGCGGATGATGCTTGAAGCGCTGGAATTCCATATAGGGATAGAGATAGCGGATTGTCGTAATTGAGATGGACGACGAAGCCGATCGAGACGAGATTGTCCTCGAGGTGATACATGAAGCTGCCGCCGCCGGTCTTGAGGCCCAGCGGCCAGCCCATGGTGTGGGTGACCTGGCCCGGCCTGTGATTCTCGGGCTTCACCTCCCACAGCTCCTTCATGCCGAGGCCGAATTTCTGCGGCTCGCGGCCGTCCGAGAGATTGAACTTGGCGATGATCTCCTTGGCGAGCGAGCCCCAGCGCCCCTTCGGCGATGAAGACATATTTGCCGAGGAGTTCCATGCCCGGCTGGTAATCGGGCTTGTGCCAGCCGTCCTTGGCGATGCCGAAGACGCCGGCCACGACGCCCCTGACCGAGCCATCCTCGCGGTAGAGAACCTCCGAACAGGCAAAGCCCGGATAGATCTCGACGCCCAGGCCTCCGCCTGGGTTGCCAGCCAGCGGCAGACATTGCCGAGCGAGACGGCATAGTTGCCGTGATTGTTCATGAGCGGCGGCATCAGAAAATTGGGCAGGCGCATCGCCCCTTGCGGGCCCAGCACATAGAAGCGGTCTTCGATCGACCGGCGGTGTTGAGCGGCGCACCCTTTTCCTTCCAGTCGGGAATGAGTTCGTTGAGGGCAATCGGATCCATGACGGCGCCGGACAGGATATGGGCGCCGACCTCCGAGCCTTTTTCGAGCACGCAGACGGAGATATCTGGCCCGTCTCGGCGGCGAGCTGCTTCAGGCGGATCGCGGCGGCAAGGCCGGCAGGGCCGGCGCCGACGATGACGACGTCATATTCCATGGCTTCGCGCTGAACTTGTTCCACAGTCTCAATTCTCCCAAATCAACCCGGAATCGCTCGCAAAACCGGTGCTCGCTTTTCGCCTGAGCTTCCATGGTTGCGGTCGTTTCAGGCCTGTTATAGTGGCAGGAGGCATGGGCGCAAGGGCAGCGGGAACACGGATTGCGGCATGAAAGCGGCTGAAGCAGCGGCCATGATCGAATGGCTGGTCGAGATGGGAGCGGACGAGATCATCGGGCGATCTCCCCGTGAACCGGCTTGCCGCGCCGAAGCCCGCGCCTCAAGCCGAGGCGCAGGAAAACCCGCGCCATTCCGAGCCGAGCACGTCGTAGCGAATTCCGCGGCGCTCCCACCGCTCAGGCGCAAGGCTCGAGCGATGCCGCCCAGATGGCGGCCGAGTGCATGACGCTCGGCGACATCGAGCAGGCGCTCCTCGCGCTTCGATGCCTGCCCGCTCAAGAAGACCGCGACCAATCTCTGCTTCGCCGACGGCAATCCGCAAGCCGACGTGATGCTCATCGGCGAGGCGCCGGGCCGCGATGAGGATATCCAGGGCAAGCCCTTTGTCGGCCGCTCGGGCCAGCTTCTCGACCGCATGCTGCAGGCGATCGGCCTGTCGCGCCACGGCGAGACGCCGCAGAACTCGGTCTATATCTCCAATGTCATCTTCTGGCGCCCGCCCGGCAACCGCACGCCGACCGATCAGGAAACGCTCATGTGCCTGCATTTCCTCAGGCGCGCCATCGAGATCAAGCAGCCGCGCCTTCTCGTCTGCCTCGGCGCCACGCCGACGCAACGCCTGATGGGAACATCGGAAGGCATATTGAAGCTCAGGGGCCGCTGGTTCGATTTCGCTGCGGGCGAGCGCAGCATTCCGCTTTTGGCGACGCTGCATCCGGCCTATCTGCTGCGCCAGCCGGCACAGAAGCGCCTCGCCTGGCGCGACTTCCTCTCAATGAAGCAGAAGCTCACCGGATGAGTGAAGCTTCCGGCAGCCGCTCCTTCATCCCGCTGCGCATCGCGGTGCTCACCGTGTCCGACACGCGCAACCTCGAGACCGACAAATCCGGCAGCGTGCTCGCCGAGCGGATCGCCGAAGCCGGGCATCGGCTCAGCGACCGCCGCATCGTCAAGGACGACATCCGCGCGATCCGCGCCCAGGTGCGGCAATGGCTCAAGCGCGAAGACGTCGATGTCGTCATCTCGACCGGCGGCACCGGGCTCACCGGTCGCGATGTGACGGTCGAGGCGATGCGCGGCCTGTTCGAAAAGGAGATCGAGGGCTTCGGCGTCGCCTTCCACATGATCTCCTTCCAGAAGATCGGCGTTTCGACGGTGCAGTCGCGCGCCACAGCGGGCGTCGCCAAAGGCAAATATATCTTCTGCCTGCCGGGATCGCCCGGCGCCTGCCGCGATGGCTGGGACCACATCCTCAAGAGCCAGCTCGATTACCGGCACATGCCCTGCAACTTCGTCGAGATCATGCCGCGCCTCGCCGAGCACATGCGGCGCAAGGGTTAGTCTCACCATCCGTTCTTGATTTGTTCATGGAGAACGCTTATATTTTCTCCCATGACGACGCTCATCGACAGACGCCCGTCCTTAGGCCTTGACCCTTCCGCTTTGGGGGTCGGCCGCTATGCGACGCTGCCGCAGCAGCAGCGCGGCCGCGGCGCCCTGCTCAACATGCCGGGGCGATACGAGAAGCATGGCACGGCCCTGTTCGATGACGGCTGGCAGACGCTCGAAGATCTGCCGCCGCTCAAGACGACGGTGTTCGCGGAAACGCCGAAAAAGATCATCACCACCAACGATTTGCCCGATATTTCCTTCACCCAGTCGATCAATCCCTATCGCGGCTGCGAGCATGGCTGCACCTATTGCTATGCCAGGCCCACCCACGCCTATATGGGCCTGTCGCCGGGGCTCGATTTCGAAAGCAAGCTCTTCGCCAAGACCAATGCCGCGCGAATTGCTGCGCGCCGAACTGTCGAACCCGGCTATGTGCCGATGACCATCGCGCTTGGCGCCAATACCGATCCCTATCAGCCGATCGAGCGCGATACCGCATAACGCGGCAGATCCTCGAAGTGCTGTGGGAGTTCAGCCATCCGGTCGGCATCGTCACCAAATCGGCGCTTGTGCTGCGCGATCTCGACATTCTCGAGGACATGGCGAAGCGCAATCTGGTGAAGGTCGCCGTGTCGGTGACGACGCTCGATCCGAAGCTCGCGCGCGCCATGGAGCCGCGCGCCGCGACGCCGCCCAAGCGGCTGGGCGCGCTCGAAGCCCTTTCGGCAGCGGGCATTCCGACCGTCGGTCATGGCGGCGCCGATGATTCCCGGCCTCAATGACAGCGAAATCGAGGCATATCCTCAAGGCGGCCTGTGCCGCGGGCGCGCGCGAGGCGGGCTATGTCGTGCTGCGGCTGCCGCTCGAAGTGAGGGACATCTTCAAGGATTGGCTCAATACGGCGACTGCCCGATCGCGCATCGCGCGTGATGTCGCTCATCCGCCAGACGCGACAGGGCAAAGAGAACGACGCCACTTTCGGCCGGCGCTTGACCGGCACTGGTCCCTATGCCTGGTCGATCGGCCGGCGTTTCGAGATGGCGGCGCAAAGATTGGGCTATAATCGCGAGCGCCGCCAGCTCTCTACTGACGCTTTCAGGCGGCCGCCCGTGCCAGGAGAACAGTTGCAGCTTTTCTGAGAGGGAACCATGATCTCGCAACAGGAAAAAGGCCGGATATTCGACGCCTTCATGAAGAGCCGGGCGCCTTCGTCATCCCCAATGCCTGGGATGCGGGCAGCGCCAGGCTCCTGGAGAATCTGGGCTTCCAGGCGATTGCGACGACCAGCGCCGGCTTTGCCTTCACCATCGGCAAGCCCGATGGCATGGGGCGGTCAGCCGCGAGGAGAATCTCGGAAACGCGCGGGCGATCGTCGCAAGCGACGAGCCTTCCGGTGTCGGCCGATCTCGAAGGCGGTTTCGGCGATGCGCCGGAAGATTGCGCCAGGACGATCCAGCTTGCGGCCGAAGCCGGCGTCGTCGGCGGATCGATCGAGGACGCGACCGGCCGCAAGGACGATCCGATCTATGAATTCGACGCCGCGGTCGCCCGGGTCGCCGCGGCGGCGCAAGCCGCGAAGAAGCCTTCCCTTCACCTTCACGCTGACGGCGCGCGCGGAAAATTTCCTGTATGACCGACCCAATCTTGCCGACACGATCATGCGGCTGCAGGCCTTCCAGGATGCAGGCGCCGATGTGCTTTACGCGCCCGGCCTGACGCGCCCGGACGATATCGAGACCGTGGTCAAGGAAGTCGACCGGCCGGTCAATGTGCTGATGGGCATGAAGGGTGTCGAGCTTACCGTCGAGGATCTCACCAGCTCGGGCGTCAAGCGCATCAGCGTCGGCGGCGCCTTCGCCCGTGCGGCGCTCGGCGCTTCCTCGCGGCAGCGCGCGAGGTGCAGACGAACGGAACCTTCAGCTTCACCGAACAGGCGACGCCGCATGCGGAACTCAACGCGATCTTCGCCAACTGGCCGAAGAATTGAACGGGCGATCTACTCACTAAGATTTCTCCACTCCCAGACTTTGCTGGGGAGGAACCGCTGCCCAAGGTTGACCTGATACTGGAAAGCCGCCACACTGGCGGCATGAGTCACGCCGATTCGGCTTGCCGCATTTCGATTTCGAGCGTGCCGCATTTGCGCGCGGCCTGCTTGCGTCGCCGGCATCGATGAAGCCGGACGCGGGCCGCTGGCGGGGCCCGTCGTCGCCGCGGCAGTGATCCTCGATCCCGATGTGCTGCCGCTCGGCGTCGACGATTCGAAGAAGCTCACGCCCGAGAAGCGCGAGGAGCTTTACGGCGTCATCGTCTCGGTTGCCGAAATCGGCGTCGGCATCTCCGATGTCGCCGTCATCGACCGCGACAATATCCTCCAGGCGACCTATGCCGCGATGATCCAGGCAGTCACCAACCTCAAGCGCGTGCCGCATCTGGCCCTCGTCGATGGCAACCGCGCGCCCAAGCTCTGCTGCCTCGCCGCAATGATCATCGAGGGCGACGGCCAGTCCCTGTCGATCGCCGCCGCCTCGATCGTCGCCAAGGTCACGCGCGACCGGATCATGATCGATCTCGACCGCGAATTTCCGGGCTATGGCTTCGCCCAGCACAAGGGCTACGGCACGCCCGAGCATCAGGCAGCGCTGAGCCGCCTCGGGCCTTGGCGCATCACCGGCGCTCCTTTGAGCCCGTCCGCATCCTCTATGAAGCGGCCACGCGCTATCTCGGCTGAGCCGCTCACCGGACTGCCTTGAAACCGCGCCGTTAACCATTTCCCCAGAACGCGATTCACCCGCGAATCCCTTTGATTCATGAGGGTTCCATCAAGTGAGTTGCGTTGGTTCGGGGTGGCCCATGGGGTTCGAAGTCGCGGCCTGATCTGAAGCCGCTTTACGATACGGTTCTGGTCGGCGACTGCCTCGATGAGCTCGCCCGGATTCCCTCCGCGTCGGTCGATCTCGTTTTTGCCGACCCGCCCTACAATCTCCAGCTCAATGGCGATCTGCACCGGCCCGACCAGAGCAAGGTCGATGCGGTCGATGACGACTGGGACAAGTTCGCAATCCTTCGCCGACTACGACGACTTCTCGCGGCCTGGCTCAAGCAATGCCGCCGCGTGCTCAAGCCCGATGGCGCGCTTTGGGTGATCGGCTCCTATCACAATATCTTCCGCGTCGGCACGATCCTGCAGGATCTCGGCTTCTGGATCCTCAATGACGTGATCTGGCGCAAGACCAATCCGATGCCGAATTTCCGCGGCCGCCGCTTCACCAATGCGCATGAGACGCTGATCTGGGCGGCCGCGAGCAGGCTTCGCGCTACACCTTCAACTATGACGCGATGAAGGCGCTCAATGAAGAGCTGCAGATGCGCTCCGACTGGCTCTTGCCGATCTGCACCGGCCCTGAGCGGCTGAAGGACGGCAAGGGCGACAAGCTGCATCCGACGCAGAAGCCCGAAGCGCTGCTTGATCGCGTGCTGCTCTCCTCCTCCAATCCGGGCGATGTCGTGCTCGATCCATTCTTCGGCTCGGGCACCACCGGGGCGGTCGCCAAGCAGCTCGGCCGGCATTTCATCGGCATCGAGCGCGACAAGACCTATGCCAAGGCCGCAAAGGCGCGCATCGCCGCGACCGAAACCGCTGCCGCCCGAGGCACTGAAAGTCTCGACCGGCAAGCGCGCGAGCCGCGCATCCCTTTCGGCTCGCTCATCGAGCGCGGCCTCGTCAAGGCCGGCGATACGCTCTGCGATCCGACCCAGCGCATCGCCGCCAAGGTGCGCGCCGACGGCTCGATCGCCTGCCGCGATGCCTCAGGCTCGATCCACAAGATCGGCGCCCATGTGCAAGGAGCGGAAGCCTGCAATGGCTGGACCTTCTGGCACGTGCGCAAGGGCAAGACCCTGATCCCGATCGATCTGCTGCGCCAGCAAGTGCGGCAGGAAATGGGCGCGGCGGAGTAGCAGGAATCACGGCAACAAGCTCACTGCATCCTCGCGTTCCCCGGGTAGCCTGGGGCTCTCCCATTGCTTCGCAACGGGAGACGGGGAAACCTGAGAACAGTTTCGCTATTTAGCTCATGGCCGCAACGATCTTGCGCATGACGCTCGGCAGCGCTTCGCCGTGAATATCCTGCTTCGCCACCCAGCGCGCCGCCCGCTCTGAAAGTGCCGTGTTCGCCGGCACACGCGCTGACCATATCTCGAGCTCGAGATGGAAATGGGTGAAGGTGTGCTCAACGCGCTTGCCTGTCCTTGTCCATTTCGCCTTGAGCGGCGCCTCGGCCTCGGGTTGATCGATCCGCACTTGCCATTCGGTCGAGGGGATTTCCATCATGCCGCCGAGCAAGCCCTTGTCGGGACGCTCGCGCAGCAAGATCGCGCCGTCCGCGCGCGCCACCCAGAAGGCGATGCCTTTGCGGCGCGGGCGCTCGGCTTTCGGCTTGCGGCGCGGCAATTGATCGGCAATGCCCAGGCGTCTGCCCGCGCAATCCTCCGTCCACGGACAGATCATGCAATTGGCTCGCTTCGGCGTGCAGATGGTGGCGCCGAGATCCATGAGCGCCTGGGCGAAATCGCCGGCGCGATGCTGGGGCACCATTTGGGCCGCAAGCTCGCGGATCCGCGGCTTGGCGTCGGGCAAGGGCGTCTCGATGGCGTGATAACGGGCCATCACCCGCTCGACATTGCCGTCGACGGCGGCCGTCCTGCGATCGAACGCGATGGCCGCAATCGCGCCCGCGGTATAGGGGCCAATGCCCGGAAGGGCGCTCAAGCCCGCTTCGGTGTCCGGAAAACGGCCCTCCATGTCAGCGGCGACGACCTTGGCGCAGGCATGGAGATTGCGGGCGCGGGCATAGTAGCCGAGCCCCGCCCAGGCCTTCAGCACGTCTTCGCGCGGCGCTGCGGCAAGCGCCTCGACCGTCGGCCAAAGGGCCAGAAACTTCCGGTAATAGGCGCCGACGGTTGCCACCGTCGTCTGCTGCAGCATGATCTCGGAGAGCCAGACCTGATAGGGATCGGGTGTCTCACCGGGCCCGGCGCGCCAAGGCAGGTCACGCCGATGGCGGTCGTACCAGGCCAGAAGCCTGTGTATTTTCGTATCACGCCTCGGTGAAAGCCCTTGTTCCGCCATGGTTGGTGACGACATGATCCCACTATGCGAACGCTCGACAAGGACTTCCGCGCCCTGACCCGCGCCGCCTTTGCCCGCTATGGTTTTGCCTATGGCGAGCTCATCACGCAATGGCCGGCTATCGTGGGCGACAGCGTGGCGCAATGGAGCGAGCCTGAGCGAATCAAATGGCCGCGCGCGGGAGCCGATGAGCGCAAGCAAGGCGGAACCCTGGTCATCCGGGCGACGCCCGGCCGGGGACTCGATCTCCAGCACGAGACGCCCCGGATCATCGAGCGGATCAATGCCTTCTATGGCTATGGCGCCATCGCCGCCATCAAGATCAGGCAGGCCCCGCTCGGCCGAAAAACAGCCGCCCCCCGCACCTTGCCGGCGCTCGGCGCCGGGGCAGCGCAGGCGCTGGAAAGCGAGCTCGACGGGGTGGCCGACCCCTCGCTCAAGGAAGCCCTCAGACGGCTCGGCCAAGGGGTGCTAAGCCCCCGCTCTCCACAGGTAAAATGACCCCTTGGTCTCAATCTCCATATCTAGTAGTCAGGAGCCAATATGTATCTCGATCGCCGCCAACTGATTCTCGGGGCCACCGCGTTCGCCGGCCTTGCAGGTTTTGCTTCGACCGGCCATGCCGCCGTCGATCTGGCCGCCCTGCATGCGCCGCCCGCCGAGGGCGATATGAGCATGGGGCCGGAGACCGCCAAGGTGACGGTCATCGAATATGCCTCGGCCTCCTGCCCGCATTGCGCCAACTTTCTACAAGACGACCTTCCAGGACCTGAAAAAGGAATATATCGACACCGGCAAGATCCGCTTCATCTTCCGCGAGTTCCCGCACAACCAGCCGGCGCTCGCCGCCTTCATGCTGGCGCGCTGCGCGCCCAAGGAAAAATATTTCCCGCTGATCGATATGTTCTTCGCAGCAGCAGGACAGCTGGCTCGCAGACGCCGCTCGAAGGGCTGCAGAAGATCGCCCAGCTTGCCGGCTTCACCAAGGAAAGCTTCGACGCCTGCCTGAAGAACGAAGCGGTGGCCAAAGGCATCATCGCGGTGCGCGACGCAGGCGGAGAAGGAGTTCGGGGTGGAATCGATTCCGACCTTCTTTATCAATGGCGAGCTGATCAAGGGCGAAACGACGATCGAAGATTTCCGGAAGACGATCGATCCGCTGCTCTAGGGGCGGGCATCGCCTACCGCTTTTTGGACTGAAGGGGTGGGGTTATGAAGTTCTCGCGGCTGCAGGCTTTCGGGCTTCAAGTCGTTCGTCGAACCGACCGAACTGGTCATCGAAAACGGGCTGACCGGCGTCGTCGGCCCCAATGGCTGCGGCAAATCCAACCTGCTCGAAGCGCTGCGCTGGGTGATGGGCGAAAGCTCCTACAAGAGCATGCGCGCGTCCGGCATGGACGACGTCATCTTCTCCGGCACGACCCAGCGGCCCGCCCGCAACATGGCGGAAGTGATGGTGACGATGGACAACGACGAGCGCTCTGCCCCGGCCCAGTTCAACGACAACGAGACGCTCGAAATCTCGCGCCGCATCGAGCGCGAAGCAGGCTCGGCCTATCGCATCAACGGCCGCGACGTGCGGGCCCGCGACGTGCAATTGCTGTTCGCCGATGCCTCGACCGGCGCCCGCTCGCCCGCGCTCGTGCGGCAAGGCCAGATCGGCGAGATCATCAATGCCAAGCCGCAGGCACGGCGGCTCATCCTCGAAGAAGCGGCCGGCATCACCGGCCTCCACACGCGCCGGCATGAGGCCGAGCTCAAGCTCAAGGCGGCCGAGCAGAATGTGGCGCGGCTAGAGGACGTGATCGGGCAGTTGCAGGCGCAATTGTCGAGCCTCAGGCGCCAGGCGCGCCAAGCGGAGAAATACAAGTCGCTTTCCGCCGAGATCAGACGGCTCGAAGCGGCCGGCCTCTATCTCGCCTGGAAAGATGCCGCCGATCACGCCGAGCGCGACGCCAAGGCGCTCGACGAAGCGACCCGCCTTCTCGCCGATCATACGCGAGCTGCCTCCGAGGCGCTGCGCCATCGCGACGAGCTCGGCGACAAGCTGCCGGGACTACGCGAGCAGGAAACCGTGCGCGCCGCGGTGCTGCAGCGCCTCACCATCGAGCGCGCCAATCTCGATGAGGAAGAAAAGCGCGCCGAAGCCCGGCGGAAGGAATTCGAGGCCCGCCTCGTCCAGGCCGTGGCCGATCTCGGCCGCGAGGAAGAGACGATCCGCGACACGCATGGCGTACTCGATAGGCTCGCCGGCGAGGAGAGCGAATTGCGCGCGGCCGAGGAGCAGCGATGCCCAGCATGCGCGCTGAGGCGGCGCTCAAGCTCCAGGAAGCCGCCGATGCCCTTGCCCGCGCGCAAGAAGCGCTCGATCAGGCCAATGTGCAGCTCTCCGACCTGACCGCCAGGCGCAATGCCGCGCAACGCGTCATCGACGAGCAGCGCCAGCGCATCTCCCGCTTCGAACGCGAGGCGCAGGAAACAGCGGCGCGCTTCCAGGCGCTGATGGCGCAATTGGCCCCGCCGAGGACGGCGAACGCCTGGCGCAAGCGGTCGAGACGGCGCTGACGGTGGTCGCGCAAGCGGAATTAGCGGCGGGCGAAGCAGAGGCGCAACTGCGCCAGGCCCGGCAGACCGAGGCCGACAGCCGGCAAGCCTTCGAGGACGGTCGACGCGCCTGGGAGAAGCTCTGCAGACCGAAATGCGCACTCTGAGCAATCTGCTGCGCGCCAATGACGGCGACCTGTGGCCGCCGCTGGTCGATGCGATCAAGGTCGAGCGCGGCTATGAGACGGCACTTGGCGCCGCACTTGGGCGATGATATCGATGCCTCTGCCGATGAAGCGGCGCCCGTTCATTGGCGCGGGCCTGCCGCCCCTTGCGGCGACGCGATCTCCTTGCCCGACAGGCGCCGAGCCCCTGACCCGCTTCGTCGATGCGCCGCCGGCGCTGGCGCGCCGGCTGTCGCATATCGGCGTCGTCAGCCGCGCTCTGGGCCAGGCGCTGCAGAGCGAATTGAGGCCGGGCCAGCTGCTTGTCAGCCGCGAAGGCGATGTGTGGCGCTGGGACGGCTTCACCGCCGCCGCCGATGCGCCAAGTGCTGCGGCAAAGCGGCTCGCCGAGCGCAACCGCCTCGTCGCCCTCGAAACCGAGACGGCGGAAGCAGCAAGCAGTCGCGGATGAAGCGCCAAGACTGTGTTCGATGAGCGGCGCGGCGAGGTCGAAGTTGCGGTGCGCGGCCGAGCGCGAGCGCCGCGAAGCCTGGCGAGCCGCCACATCGGCGGTGGAAGTGGCGCGCCGCGCGCTCGGCCAGCATGAGCGGCAAATGGCCGAACGCCTGGCAGCAAACGAGCGCGCTCGATGAAGCCAAGCGCCGCATCGAAGCAGTCCTTGACGAAGCCGCGGTCACGCCTCGGCACGGCCGAGGCGGAACTCGCCGAATTGCCGGTGCTCGACGGACTAACCCAAGAGATCGCGGCCTTCTGCGCGACGACGTCAATCGCGAGCGCGCCGTCTATGGCGAGGCGCGCGCCCGCCATGACGGCATCGAGCGCGAGGCGCAAAGCCCGCGCGGATCGCTTGAAAGCGATCGATGCCGAGCGGCGCAATGGCAGGAGCGCGCGAAGCGCGCCGCCAGCCCAGATCGAGCTCTGACCAGCACGGGCCGACGAGACCCGCGCGGCAATTGCCGAACTGGCCGATCTGCCGCAGCTGTTCGCCGACAAGCGGCTCAAGCTCATGAACGCTGCTTCAGGAAGCGGAAAGCGAGCGCAAGGCCGCGGCCGATGCGCTGGCCGAGGCCGAGAATGCGGTGCGCGCCGCCGATCAGGCCTTGCGCGCGGCGCAGGACCGGGCGTCCACCTCGCGCGAGGATCACGCCCGCCAGGAGGCCCGGCTCGAATCATCGACGCGAGCGTCACGCGCAAAGCGAACGGCGCATCGCCGAGACCCTGCAATGCGCGCCGACCGAAATCGTCGCAGACGGCCGGTCTCGAAGAGGGCAAGATGCCGCCGCCACGGATGAGATCGAGCGCAAGCTCGCCACGCTTGCGCGACGACCGCGAGCGGCTGGGCGGGGTCAATCTGCGGGCCGAAGAAGAGGCCGAAGAGGTGGCCAAGCAGCTCGACGGCCTCACCAGGGAGCGCGACGACCTGGTCCAGGCCATCACCAAATTGCGCGGCGGCATCCAGAGCCTCAACCGCGAAGGCCGCCAGCGCCTGCTCGACGCCTTCGGCACGGTGAACGAGAATTTCGGCGAGCTGTTCACCACGCTGTTCGGCGGCGGCAAGGCGGAACTGCAGCTGATCGAATCGGACGATCCGCTGGAAGCCGGCCTCGAAATCATGGCGCATCCGCCGGGCAAGAAGCCGACGGTGCTGTCGCTGCTGTCGGGCGGCGAGCAGACGCTGACCGCCTTGTCGCTCATCTTCGCGGTGTTTCTCACCAATCCCTCGCCGATCTGCGTGCTGGACGAAGTCGACGCGCCGCTGGACGATCACAATGTCGAGCGCTTCTGCAATCTGCTCGATGCGATGCTGGAGCGCACCGAGACGCGCTTCCTCATCATCACCCACCATCCGCTGACCATGGCGCGCATGCACCGGCTGTTCGGCGTCACCATGATGGAACGCGGCGTGTCGCAGCTCGTTTCGGTCGACCTCGAGACGGCGGAACAGCTCGCCGAAGCGAGCTGATAGCGAATTCCAGCTGAGGTCGACGTGTGTCGCACCTGGCGATCCTGAAAGCTTGAGCGCTGGCCGGGCTGCGCTGGATGACGGCGCCGGTCGGATAGAGCCGCATGATCCACAGCAGAAGCAACAGGCCCGGGACGGCGAGCAAGGCGGTCAGGCTCCAGAAGGTGAACCAGTCGGTGTGGTCGGCGAGCCAGCCGCTGCCCGAAGACAGCCACGTGCGGCCCTGCGCCATGAAGGACGTCAGCAAGGCATATTGCGTGGCGGTGAAGGCGACATTGCACAGGCCGGACAGATAGGCGACCAGTGCCGCGCCGGCAGCGCCGCCCGCGATGTTGTCGGCCGTGATGGCGATGCCAGAGCCGGGAGGTGGCGGACGGGCATAGAGTGCTGACGACGGCTTCGGATCGGCAGCCAAGCTCTTGGCGCACAGGCCATATGCCGTCCCCTATCGCGACATAGGCGAAGGCGAAATTGGTGACGGCCTGCAGGATGCCGCCGATCAGAAGGGCGCGGAACACGCCCCAGCGGGCCACCGCGATGCCGCCGATGAGAGCGCCGACGATCGTCATCCAGATGCCCCACACCTTGCTGACGCTGGCGATCTTCGAGGCCGGTGTAGCCCATCTCGACATAGAAGGGATTGGCCATCGTGCCGCCGAGCGCGTCGCCGAACTTGTAGAACAGCACGAACAGCAGGATGACGACCCAGCCGCGGCGGCTCATGAAATCGGCGAAGGGGTCGATGACCGATTCCTTGACCCACTGCGCATAGTCGCGCTTGCCCGCACCACCGGCGACCTTCGGCTCCGGCACGAGCAAGGTCAGCACCGCCGAGGCAGCCATCGCGGCCGCACAGCACGGCGAACACCACCGGCCAGGAAAAGAAATCCGACAGCCCGACGGCGCCGGCGCCCGCGAGCAGCAGGCCGAAGCGATAGCCGACCTGGGTGGCGGCCGCCCCTGGCCCTGCTCGTCCTCGGCAGGAACTCGATGCGGTAGGCATCGATGACGATGTCCTGGCTCGCGGAGAGGAACGCGACGATGAGGGCGATGAGCGCGGTCCCGCACGGATCGACTGGTCGGATCGACCTGCCCCATGGCGAAGATCGCGACCGCGAGCAGCACCTGGGTCAGAAGCAGCCAGCTGCGCCGCCGCCCGAGGAGCCGCGTCAGGACCGGCAGCGGCACCTGGTCGATGATCGGCGACCACAGGAACTTGAACGTGTAGGGCGTGCCGACGAGGGCGAAGAGGCCGATGGTGGTCTTGTCGACTCCCAGCTTGGACAGCCAGTAGGACAAGGTCGAAAGCGTCAGCAGCAGCGGCAGGCCGGAGGCGAAGCCCATCGCCAGGATGATGAGCATCCGGGGGGTCAGATAGGCCGCTATCGCCGACCACCAGTCTTCTTCGCGAGCAGCTTCAGCCATCGCGGCGTCCGCCTGTTCATTGCACCGCGATATGCGCGGCAATTCTCAGCATGCCGGCCGTGCGATCCGCTGGACTGATTCGCCTCGAACCGCGTCCAGAATCGCGATTTCTGCAAGCCGTGGCGGCAATCCCGCGCGCAAATCGCCGCATTGTCACCGAGCCTTGAAAATACCAAGAAATCAACCGCTTAAATCGGGAATGCGTTCCTTGACACGTTTTCGCCCAATCTCTATGGTGCGCGCGATTTTGAGGGGGCGTTCGCGCCGCATCAGCCATTCTTTCGAGCGGGCTCATGAACACATCGGATGACCGGCTCAAGGATCTGGAAAAGCGGCTGGACACCAGTCTCAGCCAGCGCAAAGGAGAAGGACCCGACACGACCGAAGGATCGGCCGCGGGTCTTGCCATGCGGGCGGTAACCGAGCTTGTTGTCGGCATCGCGGTCTGCATGGGCCTCGGCTGGATGGCGGACAAATATTTCGGCACGGCGCCGTGGATCATGCTGGCGCTTATGCCGTTCGGGATCGCTGCGGGGGTCGTCAATGTGATGCGGCTCTCAAAGAGCAAACAGGCCGAAGAGGTCCTGGGCGGAAAAGGCCCGGTCGCACCGTCGGTCAAAGACGATGATGAGGATTGAAGGTGTCAACGACCACAACGGAAGCGGCAGCGGGCGCGGTGCCGGAGCACGGCGAGAAGATCATCGACCCGATCCATCAGTTCGAGATCCACAAGATCATCGATCTCGGACCCTTCTCTCTCACCAATTCGGGCCTGTGGGCCATCATCGCCGTGGCCTGCGTCACGCTTTTGTTCCTGCTGGCGCCCAAGAACCTCATTCCGACGCGGCTGCAATCGGTTGCCGAGAGCATCTACGAATTCATCGACAACATGACGGAGGAAGTGCTGCATGAGAATGCCCGCACCTACTTCCCCTTCGTGCTCACCCTCTTCACCTTCATCCTGTTCTGCAACGTCCTCGGTCTCATCCCCTATGCCTTCACGGTGACGAGCCACATCATCGTGACGCTGGCGCTTGCCCTCGTCGTTTTCATCGGCGCCACGGTCATCGGTTTCATCCGCCACGGCTTCGGCTACCTCAAGCTGTTCGTGCCCTCGGGTGTGCCGGCCGTCCTCCTGCCGCTCGTCGTCGTCATCGAGATCGTTTCCTACTTCATCCGTCCGATGAGCCTCTCGATCCGTCTCTTCGCCAACATGATGGCGGGCCACATGATGCTCAAGGTGACGGCGGGCTTCGTCGTCATGCTCGGCATCGCCGCCGGCTGGCTGCCGCTCATCGCCATGGTCGGCCTCTACGGCCTCGAGCTTCTTGTGGCGGTGCTCCAGGCCTATGTCTTCGCCCTTCTCACCTGCATGTATCTGAGCGATGCCATGCATGTGGACCACTAATCACTAAATCTAATCCATCCATTCAACAGGAGAAATCAGATGGACGTTGAAGCAGCAAAGATGATCGGCGCGGGTATCGCGGCCATCGCTCTCGGTGGCGCCGGCGTCGGTATCGGCCACATCTTCGGCAATTACCTCGCGGGCGCGCTCCGCAACCCGGCGGCTGCCGCCGGCCAGCGCGGCACGCTATTCCTCGGCTTCGCCTTCGCCGAAGCGACGGGCCTCATCGGCTTCGCCGTTGCCATGCTCATTCTCTTCGGCTGATCAAAGGCTGAAGTCCTCGCCGACCGGCAGAGCTCGAGCCTTGCCGGCCAATGGATCATGAAGAGGCGCTAGAGACATGCCGCAACTCGACGTCAACGCCTGGCCGCCGCAGCTGTTCTGGCTCGCGGTGACCTTCCTTGTCCTCTATTTCGTCATCTCGAAGATCGTGATCCCGCGCACCGGCGGTGTCATCGCGGGACGCCAGAACCAGATCGACAGCGATCTGGCCTCGGCGCCAGCGCTTCAAGGCGGATACGGACAAGGCGGTCGCCGAATATGAGAAGGCGCTGGCCGAGGCGCGCGGCAAGGCGCACGCCATCGCCCAGGAGACGCGCGACAAGCTCCATGCCGAGGTCGACAAGGAGCGCAGCAAGCTTGACGGCGAACTCGCCGAGAAGATCGCCGCAGCCGAGAAGGCCATTCAGGCGACGCGCAGCAAGGCGCTGGCCAGCGTGAGCGAGTTTGCCGCCGACATCGCCGCCGACATCGTCAGCCGGCTCACCGGAACCAGCGTGACAAAAGCGGATGCCGGCCAAGGCCGTGGCCAAGGCGCAAGGGATCTGACCATGTTCGGACATGCGGAAACCTGGGTTGCCGTCGCCTTCCTGCTCTTCGTGGCGCTGCTTGTCTATCTGAAGGTGCCGGCGAAGGTCGCCGCCCTGCTCGACGAGCGGGCGGCGCGGATCGCCAAGGAACTGGCGGAAGCCAAGAAGCTGCGCGAAGAGGCGCAGGCGCTTCTCGATGAATACAAGAGGAAGCGCGTCCAGGCTGAGAAGGACGCCGAGGATATCGTGGCGCTCGCCCGCAGGGAAGCCGAGGCCTATGCGAATGAGACCCGCGCCAAGCTCACCGAGACGCTGGCGCGGCGCACCAAGCAGGCCGAGCAGAAGATCGCCCAGGCCGAGCAGCAGGCGGTCAAGGACGTGCGCTACGGCGGCAACCGACGTCGCCATCGCCGCGGCGACCGAACTCCTCGGTGTGGCGGCGGAGGGTGCGAAGGGCGCCAAGCTCATCGATGAATCGATCGACGCGGTGAAGTCGCGCCTCAACTGACCACCCCCTCCATCAATGAGCAGAAACCCGGCCCTGGCGCCGGGTTTTTTCATCACGCGCACGTCATTCGTACCGAACCGGAAAGTTGATAAATTCTCTCCAGGAGCACATAGTGTTCGTTTCCCGCATAGGAGAGACCTCAGATGCACAGCACACGCAGAAAATTTCTCGGGCTCGCCGCCTCGGCGGCTGTCATCGCCAGCTCGGCCCCTGCCATCGCACGAGCGCCATTGGCTGGCGCCCTCACGCCCAGCTATCGGCTGAAGGTCGGTGACTTCGAAGTGACGGCCCTTGCCGACGGCTACATCGATCTGGACCAGAGCATGTTCGCCAGCGCCGACAAGAGCGAACTCGGCAAATTGCTCGAAAGCGCCTTCCGCAATGCATCCGCCCCGATCCGGACCTCGGTCAACGCCTTCGTTATCAATACCGGCGAACAGCTGATCCTTGTCGACTGCGGCACGGTCCTGGGTTTCAGCCCCACTCTCGCAAAATTGCCGGAACGGCTGGAAGCCGAAGGCTTCAAGCCGGAACAGTTCGACGCCGTTCTGCTCACCCATATGCATCCGGACCATGTGGGTGCCGCGACAAATGCGGAAGGCTTAGCGCGTTTCACCAAAGCGGAGCTGGTCGTCGCCGAGGCGGAATGGAAATTCTGGTCCGATGAGAGCATCGCCGGAAAGGCGCCCAAGGAGGCGAAACCCTTTTTCAAGATCGCGACAGATGCCGGCAAAGCTTATGGAAAATCGCGGCGGCTCTTCGGCAAGGATGGCGAGGTCGTCAAGGGCATTGCTTCGCTGGCGTTGCCCGGCCACACGCCAGGCCATACGGGCTTCATCGTGGCGTCGGGAAATGACAGCCTGCTCATCTGGGGCGATATCGTGCATTCGCCGGCGCTGCAGTTCTCCCATCCCGAGTGGGCGATCTCTTTCGACGTCGACCAGACGCAAGGTACCACCTCGCGCAAGGCCATTTTCGATCGGGCGGCGGCCGACAAGCTTCTGGTCTCCGGCATGCATCTCGATTTCCCAGCCTTCGGTCATGTGACGCGCGCCGGATCCGCCTATGATTTCACGCCGGCGTTCTGGCGGCTCGACCAATGATGCTGACGGAAAGTTGATCCGGGCGATTGGCGCAGAGCGGCTAGTCTGCCGTGGGACGCGCATCTTCCCGGGACAACCGACAATGACTGCTCTTCGGCTCCTCGTCTTTCTCCTGATGATGCTGCCTTTCACGGTCGCGAAGGCGCAGGCGCCCGCCAGCGAGTGTCTCGCCATGGCGCAGGCGCCGAGCTTCGCCCAACCCGTGCGTTACACAGCAACGGCTCTCGAAGCGAGCCAGGTGCAATTCACTTTCGTGGGCCATTCGACCTTCCTCATCGAAAGTCCAGGCGGGGTGAAGATCGCGACCGACTATACGGGCTATGCCAACGGGATCGTGCCGGATGTGGTCACCATGAACCACGCCCACAGCTCGCATTACACCGATTTCCCCGATCCCGGCGTCAAGCATGTCCTGCGCGGCTGGAACCCCGAGGGCGGTCCGGCGCGCCATGACCTCCAGGTCGGCGATGTGCGCATCCGCAACGTCACCACCGATATCCGCGGCGGCGCCTTCGGCAGGGTTCCCGACGGCAACTCCATCTTCATCTTCGAGATCGCGGGATTGTGCATCGGCCATCTCGGCCATCTGCATCATGAGCTCAGCACTGGGCAATTGGGATCGATCGGCCGGCTCGATATCGTCCTCGTGCCCGTCGACGGCACCTACACCATGGCCCAGGCCAATATGCTTGCTGTGCTGAACGAACTCAAAGCGCGCATCGTCATGCCCATGCATTATTTCAGACCGGAGACGCTGGCGCGCTTCGTCAATGGCCTCTCGGGCTCGTTCGCTGTCGACTACCAGGCGGATCCGACGGTTGTCCTGTCAGCCGCGACATTGCCGGAAAGGCCCAAGCTCATCGTCCTGCCGGGCTATTGAAGCCGCAGTTGATTCAAAATGCGATCCTGTGTTACGCGTCGCCGTCTATACGTAGCCTGGATGCAACCAGAGATATGGGACGGCCATGTTTCTTCACTATCTTCGCCTGACGGCGATCCTCGTCCTGCTCTTGGGCGGCGTTGCCACTGCCGCCGCACAAAATGATTCAACGACGAACGCGGCCAGCGAAATCCAGCAAACCTATGCCGCCGCGATGAAAGCCGCGACGCATGGTCCATCCGGTGTCGCGCTGCGCGAACTCGCGACCATCCGTTTGCCGGATCCTTACAGCTTCATTCCCATGACCGAAGGTGCGGCCTTCATGCATGCCCTCGGCAATACAACGGGGAACAACTTCTACGGCCTGATCATACCGAAGCAACCAGATCAATACTGGTTCGTGATGATCACCTATACCGACAGCGGCTATATCAAGGACGACGACGCCAAGTCCTGGAACGCCGACGAACTCCTCCAATCCATCAGGGACGGCACCGACGCCAACAAGGAGCGTGCCGAGCGCGGCATTCCTGCCCTCGACATCGTCGGCTGGGTCGAGCGGCCCGCTTATGACGCGAGCACCCACAGGCTGGTATGGTCGATACTGGCCAAGGAACGCGGCAACGCGACGCCAGGGGCCACGATTAACTACAATACCTATGCGCTCGGCCGGCAGGGTTATTTCGAGCTCAATCTGGTAACCGGCGAAAACACTATTGCCGAAGACAAGAAGCATGCCGGCACCGTTCTTGCCTCGCTCGATTACAAGCCTGGCCAAGCTTACACCGATTTCAACGAATCGACCGACCGGGTCGCGGAATATGGCCTCGCCGCGCTGATCGGCGGCATCGCGGCGAAGAAGCTCGGGCTCCTCGCCGTGATCGGCGTCGCCCTCGCCAAGTTCTGGAAAATCATCCTCATCGCCATCGCGGTCGGAGGCGGCGGCCTGTTCAAGCTGTTCAGCCGCAAGAACACGACACCTGAAACTTGATCAAGGCGCTCTTCCTCTTTCTGGCATCGCTCAAGCTCGGCAAGGTGCTGCTCTCCGTGGGCAGCATGCTCCTCACCATCTGGGTCTATACGACGATCTATGGCCTGCCTTTCGCCGCAGGCTTCGTCGGCCTCATATTGGTGCATGAGCTCGGCCATTACGCCGCCGCGCGGCAGAAAGGCCTCGATGTCGGGCTTCCCATGTTCATTCCCTTCCTCGGCGCCTGGATCACGCTCAAGGACAGGCTCCTCGATGCCGAGACCGAGGCCTATATCGCCTATGCCGGTCCCTTCATCGGAACGCTCGGCGCCTTCGCCGTCTACTTCCTCGGCCGCGCCCAGGAGAGCGATCTCCTGATGGCGCTCGCTTATGCGGGCTTCATGATCAATCTGTTCAACCTGATCCCGCTGTCGCCGCTCGATGGCGGGCGCATCACCCAGATCCTCTCGCCGCGCATCTGGTTCCTGGGCGTGCCTCTGCTGATCGCGCTCTTCTTCTATTTCCCGAGCCCGCTTCTGATCCTGATCGCCATACTCGCAGCGCCGAGCCTCATCGCAGCCTGGCGCTATGACCCCAATTCACCGGAGGCGAAAGCCTATCGCGCCGTGCCCGTGGCGACACGGATCGAATACACCATCATGTATCTGGGCCTCGCCATCGTGCTCGCGCTCCTGGCGTTTAATGTGCATGAGGGGCTGAGGCATTAGGGGTAGGCGCAGCGCCGCAAGATTTTTCCCTTCTCCCGTTGCGAAGCAATGGAGAAGGGAAAGTCCGCAGCAACTATTCCGCCGCCTCCTGATAGGCCTCCATGGGCGGGCAGGTGCAGACCAGGTTGCGGTCGCCATAGACATTGTCGACGCGCCCGACCGGCGGCCAGTATTTGTCGCCATTGACGTAGTCTTGAGCGGGAAGAAGGCCTTTTCCTTGGAATAGGGCCGCGTCCAGTCGCCGAGCAGCAGCCGGTGCGTGTGCGGCGCGTTCTTCAGCACATTGTCGAGCGGTCGGCCTTGCCCTCCTCGACTTCGGCGATCTCCTCGCGGATCTCGATCATCGCGTCGCAGAAGCGGTCGAGCTCGCGCTTGCCTTCGGATTCGGTCGGCTCGATCATCAGCGTGTCGACGACGGGGAAGGACATGGTCGGCGCATGGAAGCCATAGTCGACCAGGCGCTTGGCCACATCCTCCACGCTCAAGGCCGGTGCGCTCCTTGAGCCAGCGCAGATCGATGATGCATTCATGCGCGATGAAGCCGCCTGGCCCCGTATAGACGATCGGGAAAATGCGGATCGAGGCGCTTGGCCATGTAGTTGGCGTTGAGGATGGCCATGATCGTCGCCTTGCGCGAGGCCCTCGCCGCCCATCATGGCGATATAGGTCCAGGAGATCGGCAGGATCGAAGCCGAGCCCCAGGGTGCGGCCGAGACCTGGCCCCTGCGACTGGTCGCGGCCGGCCGCCGGATTGACGCCATCGACCACGCGTGGCCCGGCAGATAGGGCGCGAGATGCGCCTTGACGCCGATCGGGCCCATGCCGGGCCCGCCGCCGCCATGCGGGATGCAGAAGGTCTTGTGCAGGTTCATATGGCAGACGTCGGCGCCGAGCTCGGCCGGGCGCACGAGGCCCACCTGCGCATTGAGATTGGCGCCGTCGAGATAGACCTGGCCGCCATGGGCATGGACGATCGCGCAGATGTCCTTGATGCTCTCCTCGAACACGCCATGGGTCGAGGGATAGGTGATCATCAGAGCGGCGAGATTCGCGGCATGCTGCCTCGGCCTTGGCCTCGAGATCGGCCGACATCGACATTGCCCTGCTCGTCGCAGGCGACGACCACCACCTTCATGCCCGCCATCACGGCGGAGGCCGGATTGGTGCCATGCGCCGAGACCGGGATGAGGCAGACATCGCGGTGGGCCTCGCCCCGCGCCTGCGTGATAGCCGCGAATGGCCAGCAGGCCCGCATATTCGCCCTGGCTGCCGGCATTGGGCTGCAGCGACACGGCATCGAAGCCGGTGATCTCGGCCAGCATCTGCTTCGAGCTCCTCGAAGAGCTGCTGATAGCCTTGCGCCTGCTCGAGCGGCGCAAAGGGATGCAGCATGGCGAAATTCGCGCCAGGTGACCGGGATCATCTCGGTCGTGGCATTGAGCTTCATGGTGCAGGAGCCCAGCGGAATCATCGAGCGGTCGAGCGCCACATCCTTCGCCTGCAGGTGCCGCAGATAGCGCAGCATCTCGGTTTCGGAGTGATACATCTCGAAGACCGGATGGGTGAGATAGGCGCGATGTGCGCTGCAGAGCTTCGGGGATGGCATCCTTCGGCGTCTTGTCGAGCGCATCGATATCGATGCGCTCGCAGCGCATCGGTCTTGAACACGGTGAGCAGGCGCTCGAGCTCCTGGCGGCGCGTCGACTGGTCGAAGGAGATGCCGAGATGATCGGCATCGACGAAGCGCAGATTGATGCGCTTTTCCTTGGCGCGGGCAAGGATGGCATGGGCGCGGCCAGGCGCGTGGATGGTGACGGTATCGAAGAAGGCCTTGGTCGTGACCTCATAGCCGAAGCCGTTGACCGCGCTGCGCGAAGATTTCGGCCAGGCGGTGGGTGCGCTCCGCCGTCTTCCTGATGCCCTTCGGGCCGTTGTAGACGGCGAACATCGAGGCGATGACGGCGAGCAGCACCTGCGCGGTGCAGATGTTGCTTGTCGCCTTTTCGCGGCGGATATGCTGCTCGCGCGTCTGCATCGCCATGCGCAGGCCCGGTGGCCTTGCGAATCGACCGAGACGCCGATGATGCGGCCGGGCATGGCGCGCTTGTATTCGTCGCGGGTGGCGAAGAAGGCGGCATGCGGGCCGCCATAGCCCATCGGCACGCCGAAGCGCTGGGAGGAACCGACGGCAATATCGGCGCCCAGTTCGCCGGGCGGCGTGAGCAGCGCCAAGCGCCAGAAGATCGGTCGCCATGATGGCAAGCGCGCCCGCGCCATGCAGCTTGTCGATGATGGCGCGGTAGTCGCGCACCTCGCCGGACGAGCCGGGATAGGACAGAAGCGCGCGCGAAGACCTTCGCCGGCTTCAGATCCTTCGCCGGATCGCCGATCACGACATCGATAGCCGAAGGCCTGGGCGCGGGTCTTCGATGACGCCGATGGTCTGCGGATGGGTGTCGCGGTCGACGAAGAAGGTGTTGGCCGAGGTCTTGACCACGCGCTTGGCCATGGCCATGGCTTCGGCGGCGGCGGTGCCTTCATCGAGGAGCGAGGCGTTGGCGAGTTCGAGGCCCGGTGAGGTCGATCGACCATCTGCTGGAAATTGAGCAAGCGCTTCGAGGCGGCCCTGGCTCACCTCCGCCTGATAGGGCGTATAGGCCGTGTACCAGCCGGGATTTTCCAGCACATTGCGCAAGATGACCTTGGGCGTGACGGTGCCGTAATAGCCCATGCCGATCATCGAGGTGAAAACTTCGTTGCGCTCCGCCATCTGGCGCAAATAGGAGAGCGCCGTGCGCTCGGCCTTGGCCTTCGGCAGATCGAGCGGCCGCGCCATCCGGATCTTGCTTCGGCACCACCTTGGCGATGAAGTCTTCGAGCGACGTCGCGCCCAGGAACTTCAGCATCTCGGCGGTCTCGGCCGCATTGGGCCCGATATGGCGGGAATGAAATTGGCTCCGGCTCGAGTTCGGCAAGCGTTGCACGTTTGGTCGACAGTTGGTTCCTTCTTCATCCTCCTGTCTTCGGACTGTCTCGGGGAGGGTGGCAGCGAAGCGAGACATGCGAGCATCCTCGGCCTCACCACTCCCTGAAGGAGAGCGGTTATTGCCCGCCACGAATTTGTCGTAGGCGGCCTTGTCCATCAGATCGGCGAGCTCGCTCTTGTCCTTGAGCTTCACCTTCATGAACCAGCCATCGCCCTCGGCCTCGCGATTGACGAGCGCCGGATCGCCTTCGAGCTCCTTGTTGACCGCGACAACTTCGCCGGAGACCGGCGCATAGACTTCGCTCGCGGCCTTGACGCTTTCGACCACGGCGGCATCGCCGCCCTTGGTGACCTCCTTGCCGACGGCCGGCAATTCGACGAAGACGACATCGCCCAACTGCTCCTGGGCGTGATTGGTGATGCCGATGGTGGCGATATCGCCGTCGACGCTGATCCACTCATGGTCTTTCGTATAGCGCTTGACTGACATCGTCTCACCTCCTCAGCGTTTGTAATTGTGGGGCACGAACGGCAGGGTCGACGACCTGCGCCGGCATGGGCTTGTCGCGAACGATCAGCTGAATCGCCGTGCCAGGCTGCGGCAAATGCTGTTTCGACATAGCCCATGGCGACCGGACCATTGGCGGTCGGCCCGAAGCCGCCGGAGGTGACGATGCCGATCGGCGCGGCCTTCGCTGTCGGTGATCGACAGTACCTTCGCGGGCCGGCGCGCGGCCTTCGGGCTTGATGCCGACGCGCTTGCGCTTCGCGCCGTGCAGATCTCGCTGCATGCATGCGATCGGCGCCGATGAAACCGCCTTCGCTGCGCCGGCGCTTGCCGATCGACCAGACGAGATCGGCCTCGACGGGGCTCGTCGTCTTCATCGATGTCATGGCCATAGAGGCAGAGGCCGGCCTCGAGGCGCAGCGAATCACGCGCGCCGAGGCCGATTGGCTTCACATCGGGGTCGGCCAGCAGAAGTCTCGCCAGAGCCGCACCGCATCCTTGTCGCAGACCGAAATCTCGAAACCGTCCTCGCCGGTATAGCCCGAGCGCGCGACATGGGCATGCAATGCCATCGAATGGTCACTGGCCGCGCAGTCATGAAGGCGAGTTTCGACGCCTTCGGAGCAGTGGCGCGCCAGTGACTGCTGCCGCCTTCGGCCCCTGCAAGGCAACGAGCGCGCGATCGTCGATCGGCTCGAGCTTCACATCTGCCGGCAAGATGCTCTCTCGAGCCAGGCATAGTCGACATCCTTGCGCGAGGCATTGACGACAAGATAGAGCCGGCCCGTCGCTCGGCGGAGCGGGTGACCATCAGATCATCGATGATGCCGCCTTCGGGATTGGTGAACTGCGTGTAGCGGATGCGCTGCGGGCGCCAGGCCCGCGATGTCGCCGGGAACCAGCTTTTCGAGGCCGCGCGCAGTTGTCGTCGTGATCGGGGCCGACAACAAAGGCCTGGCCCATGTGGGAGACATCGAAGAGCCCCGCGTGAGCGTCTGGTCCAATTGTGCTCGGTGAGGATGCCGGTCGGATATTGCACCGGCATTTCATAGCCGGCGAAGGGCACAAGCGTGGCGCCAAGTTCACATGCAGATCGTAGAAGGGAGTGCGGTGAGCGCTTCAGGGCGGCGTTGCCATTCAAATTCCGGTCTCCGACAAGTTGACGCAGGCCCGGCGCTGATAGCGCAGGCCTGCCCCCTCTGTCAGAGAACCTGAGAGATTTCGCCCAAATCGTCACTCCGACACGGTCAGGCTTGCTCCTTCGGTGAGGGGTGGTCCCCTGCTCTCCAGAGTTCGGCGAACGCGGCGGTCCTTTTGCCTGAGAGTTTCCGGGGCGGTTGCTCCTTCGGCGCCGGGTCGAACCCGGTCTCTCCCGCTTGCATGTCCTTACGCGAACGGGCGGAAGGTAGTTGCGGCCCTGCGGAAGGCAAGAGCATAACCGGAGTTGTAGCCTCGCCCGGCCCGCATGGCTCCTTTACGGATTTCCTAGGATTGCCAAGCGACCCTGCGTCATCACGCCGCCTCGACCTTGACAAGCCTCCTCGCCCTTCGCCATCTACCCCGCATGAGCAAGCCTCCGCTCACCGTCCTGCTGGCGGCGCCGCGCGGATTTCTGCGCCGGCGTGGTGCGGGCGATCGACATCGTCGAGCGGGCGCTGGCGCTCTATGGCGCGCCGGTCTATGTGCGCCATGAGATCGTGCACAACAAATTCGTGGTCGATGACCTCAAGCGCAAAGGCGCCATCTTCGTCGACGAACTCGACGAGATCCCGGACGGCGACCGGCCGGTGATCTTCTCCGCCCATGGCGTTCCCAAGGCGGTGCCGCAGGCGGCGCGCCAGCGCCGCAATCTGTTCCAGATCGATGCCACCTGCCCGCTCGTCACCAAGGTCCATATGGAGGCGCAGCGCCACCACGACGAGGGCTGGATATCGTGCTGATCGGCCATCAAGGGTCATCCCGAAGTCATCGGCACGATGGGGCAATTGCCGGAGGGCGCCATCACCCTCATCGAGACGGTCGCCGAAGCGGAAGAGCTTCACGCCGCACGATCCGGCGAAGCTCGCCTATGTGACCCAGACGACGCTGTCGGTCGACGACACGCGGACATCGTCGATGCCCTGCAGCGCCGCTTCCCGGCAATCCGCGGGCCGTTCAAGGAAGACATCTGCTATGCCACCACCAACCGCCAGGAAGCGGTGAAGTCGATCGCCGACAGGATCGATCTGCTGCTCGTGGTGGGCGCGCCCAATTCCTCCAATTCGAAACGCCTGGTCGAAGTCGGCCGCAAGAATGGCTGTCCGCGCGCCGAACTGGTGCAGAGCGCTCAGGATCTCGACTGGTCGCGACTTCAAGGCCTTCACGACCATCGGCCTCACCGCCGGCGCCTCGGCGCCGGAAGTGCTGGTCAATGAGATCATCGATGCCTTCCGCGCGCACTACGATGTGACAGTCGAGAATGTCGTGCTGCGCGAGGAAAACGTCTCCTTCAAATTGCCGCGCGAGTTGCGCGAAGCGAAGCCCGCCGCATGACGGCAAAGCAAGGTCATCGTCCATACCGACGGCGCCTGTTCCGGCAATCCGGGGCCCGGCGGCTGGGGCGCCATCCTGCGCTATAGCGGCAAGAGAAGGAACTGACGGGCGGCGAGGCCCACACCACCAACAACCGCATGGAGCTCATGGCGCGCGATCATGGCGCTCGAAGCGCTCACGCGGCCCTGCGACGTCGAACTGCACACCGACTCGCAATATCTCAGGACGGCATCACCAAATGGATTCATGGCTGGAAGCGCAATGGCTGGAAGACCGCCGAAAGAAGCCGGTGAAGAATGCCGAACTCTGGCAGCGTCTCGACTTCGGCCTTGCAGCACCATCAGGTGAGCTGGCATTGGGTCAAGGGCCATGCCGGCCATGACGACAATGAGCGCGCCGACGAACTGGCGCGCCTAGGCATGGCGCCCTTCAGGAACGGAAGTCAGGGGTCAGCGCGTCAGGACAGGTGAAGCCTGGGCCTGACCCTGATACGACCTGGTCAAAGCTGCTCCAGGATCGTCTCGGCGCCCGAGACATTGACGCCGGGCTTGTCCTCGACATTGAGCGCCTTCACCACGCCGTCGTCGACGACCATCGAATAGCGCCTGGAGCGATGGCCCATCCCTGGTTGGCCGTCAAGTCGAATTCGAGGCCGACCGCCTGGGCGAAGTCGCCATTGCCGTCGGCGAGCATCAGTGATCTTGCCGTCGGCGCCCGACTGGCTTGCGCCCAGGCATTCATGACATGGACATCGTTCACCGCCATGCAGGCGACGGTATCGACGCCCTTGGCCTTGATGGCATCGATTTTCTTCACGAAGCCGGGCAGATGATTCATGCTGCAGGTCGGCGTGAAGGCGCCCGGCACGGCGAAGAGCACCACCTTGCGGCCGGCGAAAATACCGTGTCGGTTGAAATCTTCTGCGTGCCGTCGGCGGTCATCGTGATGAATTCGGCCTGGGGCAGACTGTCGCCAACCTTGATCATGTTTTTCCTCGTATTCACTCTGGAAGCGAGGAAGGCTTAGTCGACCGTGACACTCTGTTCAAGGCGAATGTCGCCGGCCATCATGGTCAGGGTGAGCGCGCTGCCCTTGAGCCTTTGCGCGTCTTTCAGCCCGTCGATGCGCAAAAGGACCATGCCCTTTTCGCTCGTGGCCCTGGGGCCGCGGAAATAGACGAAATCGCCGCCTTCGACGAAAATATCGAGATCCTTGTCGAAACCCTCGCCCTTCAAGCGAAGGGCGAGGTCGAATTTGCCTTCCGCGTCTACGAGCGATGCCTGGACAAGGCGAAATGGCGACCCCGCATCGACCTTTCGCGGTACGCGTGCAGCGAAGGCGGCAATAAGACTCGCATCAGCCGGCGCCGGTTTCGACTGGACTAACGACATCTCCAGCTTCACCGGGATGCAAATCTCCTCGCATACGCCGAAGAAAGGCATCGAGCGCCAAGTCGATCGGGCGTGCCGGATCGGCGGCGGCGACATCGCACCGGAAACACGACGCGTTCCTTGTAGCCGATGGTCTCGCCGCCTTCATCGGTGAAGCGCCTGGGCGCGGGCCATAGCATCGTCGACCGATTTGACGTTGCGCGATCGCGACCAATCGAATTGCGGCGGCACACCGGCATCGCCTGGCATGCGCCAATAGGTCTTCCAACCCTCATCGAGCGCGATGTCGACACCGGCACGCCAGATTCGCGCTCTCGTCTCGCCGCCGATCAAGGCGAGCCGATAGCGTGGCCCATTTCCGGCTTGCGCTGTCGACGGAAAAGACCGGCAGGCCGAGAGTGGCCAAAAGCAGCTGGCGTCGCTTCATTAACGGCATCGTCACAATCTGTTCCATAGATGACCGACAGCGCGGCGCAAAATAAACTTATCGATAGGCCAATCAACTTAATGTCAGTTTGACCGCTTTGCGACCGGGCCAAATGGCATTAACTTACGGATGCCAGCAGCAAGGGTGGAGTTCCATGAAAAGTTCCTCCTTTCTCGACGGCCAGATGTTGATCGCCATGCCCGGCATGAGCGACCCCCGTTTCGATCGATCGGTTGTTTTCATGTGCGCTCATTCCGACAATGGCGCCATGGGCATCATCGTCAACAAGCGAGCGCCGATGATATCCTTCAGCGAGCTTCTGGACCGGCTCGACATCCTGCCCCAGGAGAACCGGATCAAACTGCCGGACGATGTCCAGTCCATGCTGGTGCAGTTCGGCGGGCCGGTCGAGCCGGGCGCGTGGTTTCGTGCTGCACACATCCGACTATTTCTCAGCCGACACGTCGCTGCCGATCGACGAACGGGTGGCGCTGACGGCGACGCTCGACATATTGCGCGCCATTGCCGGCGGACAGGGTCCCGCGGCGCTCGCTTCTGGCGCTGGGTTATGCCGGCTGGGCCCCGGGGCAGCTCGAGGATGAGATCCAGCGCAATGGCTGGCTCTCACTGCGCCGCCGACGAGGATCTGCTGTTCAGCCATGATCTCGACAGCAAATATCTCAATGCGCTGCATAAGATCGGTGTCGATCCGGCGATGCTGTCAGGGGAAGCCGGACATGCCTGATCGGGGCAAACCTCTTGCTCAAGCATCAGCCGGCGTCCTTTGCCAGCGCCTTGCGCCTCAACTTCTTGCCCAGGCGGGCGGCAGCCTCGGCCTTCTGCGCAGCGGCATCGTCCTCTGACTGATCTGCCGGCTCATCCGCATCCACCGGAAGCTCATCTGAAGAACTCTTCTCCGTCTTCCATATCCTCGAGCGCCGCGCGCGGGGCCATGGGAGCTCCGCCCGGCTGTGGGCGGGCGCCATGGGCCGGTTCCGACTTCACCAGGTCACTCGTCTTTTCGTCGACGTCTTCAGGCTCATGTGCCGCCGGTTTGGGCGGGTGTTCCGCAGCCGATGAGGACGGACCCGGGGGCGGAGGTTTAGGCACGCCGGCAGTGTGCTTCACAAAGCTCGGCGGCGTCAGCGGCGGCAATAGCACGATCGGCGGCTTGCCTCCCCTGATCAGCTTGCTCTCGGGCGGCGGCGCGAGCGGTCGCGTTCCCGCCGGGTGCTGGCCCTCAGCAGGCGCGGGCTCCGACGGCTTTACCCCGGCGGGCACAGACGCACCCTGCCTGGCAGAGTTGGACTCCGGCTTCGCGTCCTTGGCCTGGGCGTTTTGCGGTTCGGGCTTGATGCCGGGCAACGGTTCCGGCACGCGCACATTCGACGTTCCGGCCATGCGCTCCCACACCGAATTGATGGTCGTCTTGTGCTGAGCGGCCGTCAGCGGCACGCCGCTCAGCACATCGACAACCTGCTTCGCGGTCATCGGCTCGCCGATGAAATAGCCTTGGCCCAGATCGCAAGCGAGGGCGCCCAGACGGTCGACGTCGTCTTGGGACTGGATGCCTTCGGCGACGACGGCAAGACCCAGATCGTGGGCGAGCAGGATGATCGATTCCAGAATGAGGGCAGCCTTGGGGTCATCGGCATCCGCCTCGATGAAGCTGCGATCAACCTTGAGCGTGTCAAAGGGCATGCGCCGCAGATTGGACAGCGAAGAATAGCCTGTGCCGAAATCATCGCAAGCCACGCCGATGCCCATCTGCTTCAGGCGGCCGAGGATCTCGATCGCCAAGGCCGGATTTTCCATCATCACCGATTCGGTCACCTCGAGCTTCAGCGTGTCGCGCACCAGCGCCTCACGGGTGAGCAAGGACTTCACATCATTGATGAGATCGGCGTCGAGGAACTGGTTCGATGACACATTGACCGCGACGAACAGCGGATCATGCGGCCGGAAAGCGCGCTGCCAGATGCCCAGCTGGCGGCCAGCTTCGTTCAGCACGCGATAGCCAATGTCCTTGATGATTCCCGTGGTCTCGGCGAGGTCTATGAAGGCCTCGGGTCCCAATAGGCCGAGGCTTTTGTGGCGCCACCGCACCAACGCCTCGAAGCCGGCGAGCTCCATGTCGGCCAGGCGCGCGATCGGTTGATAGAGCACTTCGATCTCATTGCGCTCGATCGCCCGGCGCAATTCCGCCTCAAGCAGCACAAGCTCGGTGCGGTCATCGCGCATCGCCTCGCGGAAGAACTCGACCGTGTCCTTGCCGCGCCGCTTCGCTTCATAGAGCGCGACGGCGGCGTCCTTCACCAGCCCTTCGGCGGTGAGACGGCCCTCGCGCAAGGCCGACACGCCGACGCTGGCGGTGAGGAAGATTTCCTGTGGGCGCATGTTCACCGGCTTCGAAACCGTCGCGCGCACCTTATCGGTGAACGGCAGTATGTCGCGCTTGGGGTTGTCGCCATGGAAGAGAATAGCGAACTGGTCGCCCGGCATCCGCGCCACGGTATCATGCACGCTGGCGATCGCCGAAAGCCTGCGGCCGATGATCTTGAGAAGACCATCTCCCGCTTCGTGACCCAAGCCGTCATTGACCGCCTTGAAGCGGTCGAGATCGATCAGCATCAGGTAGAGATTGTTGACAGGCGTCCGTCCCGCGGCGCTGATCTCGCGTTCGATGCGGTCGAGCAGCAGCGCCCGGTTCGGCAGGCCGGTGACGCGGTCACGCACCGCGTCGCTCAGCAATTGGTCCTGAGCGCGGCGTGCCGCAGTGACGTCCGTGAGAGTACCGACGCAGCGCGCTGCGGTTTGCTCGGCGCCTGGAATGGCGCGGGCGCGCAGCAGGAACCAACGGAACGTGCCGTCGCCGCGGCGAAGTCGGAATTCCTGCGAGAAGCTGCCATGGCCGCGCCTCTCCGCCTCTTCCACCGCCGCCAGGTAAGCGCTGCGATCCGCCGGATGGACGAGATCGAGCCACGCCTCCGGCGTCGTGTTTTTCAGGCTGCCGCGGCGCAGTCCGAGAACTCTTCTCGAGATCCTCACCGACATGCAGGTTGTTTTGCTCGACCTGCCAGTCCCAGACGCATTGCTGCGAGGCCGCCAGCGCCAGGGCGCGGCGGGCGTCTTCCGCAAAAAATCGCTGGGCGAGGAAGCCCTGGGCGAAGGCGAACTGCGCGAGCGTGAAGCTCATGGTGAGGATGACGAGCACCAGTCCGGCTGAGAGCAATGGCTTGACCATGCTTTCGGCGGCCGGCGTCAAGGCGGCGACGGCCGCAAGGATGGTCCACGCCACGATCATCGCCCAGGACAGCAACGAGACACGCGCCCGTGCCGCCCCTTCGCGCCACATGACGTAGATAACGACGCAGCCCAGGGCCGCGACGATGGCGAAGGCGATGCGGGCGATGCCGGACGCGCGGGCCGGCTCGAACCAGCCATAGACCGGCAAAGCGAGCAAGAGCCCGGCGGCGAGCAAGAGGACATTCCAGGCAACTGGATGCCTTCTGCGCAAATCGGCAAAGGCAACGAGGCACAGAATGAGACCAACGACCATGAGACCCTCGACCACCGCGCGGATCTGGGGACCCAGTTCGTAAGCCTCGGGCAGAAGACCGCTGATCTGTGGCAGATATCCGGCTTCGAGGGCAATGAAGGCAACAGCCGACCAGATGAAGACCGACGCAAAAGGGAAGACCGCGATGGTGCGCACGGCATAGAACGACAGCGCGACAACGCCCAGGAGCATCGCAATGCCGAGAAGAACGCCGCGATAGAATCCGCTTTGCTCCACCTTGGCGTCGAAGGCGATACGCTGCCACAATTCGATCTCGTCGAGACCCGCGCGAGTGAGCTCCATGGCCACCGTCACCCGGCCTTGGGGCTCGATGCGAAGCGCAAATGCATCCGAATTGATTACCCGCAAAGGCGCAATCGTAGCCTGGCCGGCGGCGACGACATTCTGAATGCGCGATCCGATAGGCTTGGGCCACAGAATTCCCGATCCGGCGAAACCCTGATGCGGGGTCGCAACCACGACTTCGCGCGGTAGCGCGTGGCTATTGGTCAGACTCACCACGACCCAGCGATGGACGGGTTCGGTTCCCTTGGCTGGAAGCTCCATCAGGAGCGCGGTCTCATCGTTTGCCGTTCTGATCGTTACCACCGGCTTGTCGGTTTCGACCGAAAGCAAATGCGGCAGGATGTCGATGCTCGTGCCGCCAAAAGCCGCATCGACCGCCTTGTCCTGCGCGGCAGCGGAAAAGGACAAGAACAGCAGGAAGAAGAACGCGATGGGTATGCGCAACAGCGCCATTTCTAAACAGGCCCTAGCTATTGCCGATGCGAAACAATTCCTTGCAAACCTTCTGAAGCGCAGATCATGCCAAATTCGGCCGGTTTTATCTATCATCAGCGAGGCGGCTGAAAAGCAGATGATCCTCCCAGCGGGCGTTGATCTTGAGGTATTTTCGGGCGAGACCTTCCTGCCGGAATCCGCATTTTGTCAGTAGTCTGATCGATGCCTGATTGATGGGGATGCAGGCCGCCTCCAGCCGGTGGAGGTGCAAATGGCCGAAGGCGAAGGGAAGGAGGGCGACAAGGGCCGAGGTCATGTGGCCCTGGCGCGAGAAAGGAGCACCGATCCAATAGCCGACCGACCCCGTCTGGGCGACGCCACGGCGGACATTGGAGAGCGTGATCGCCCCCAATAGGGCGTCGTCGGTGGCGCGGAAAACAAAGAAGGGGTAGGCGATGTCGCCCTCGATGTCACGGATGTAGCGCTTAACCCGGCTGCGGAAGGCGGTGCGCGTCAGATCATCCTGGGGCCAGGAAGGTTCCCAGGGTGTCAGAAAGGCGCGGCTTTCGAGGCGCAGCGCCGCCCAGCGCTCATAGTCGCCCATCTCCGGCACGCGCAATTCGATTGCGCCCTGCATCAGTACGGGCGGAAGATCGCGCGCGAAGGGGCTACGGAGGAACACCATCAGGTGAACTGAGCCTTGATCTTGGCATAAGGCGTCAAGGTGGAGAGCTGGCCGACGGCGCTCAAGGCCGGCGACTGGCCGCGGAACAAGGTGGCGGCAAGCCCAGCCACATGATCAGCCGAGACCGCATCGATCTTGGCGACCAGCGTCTCCATCGCCGGCACTTCACCAAAAGCCAGGAACTGCCGGGCAATCTGATCGGCCCGGCCGGTCGCGCTTTCGAGGCTCATGACCAGACTGGCCTTGAGCTGCGCCCTGGCGCGCGCCACCTCGACCTCGGTGACGCTTTTGGCCGTCGAGAGCATCACTTCCGCCGTCACATCGACGAGCTCGGGCGTATCGTCCGGCGAGGTCGCGGCATAAACGCCGAACTGGCCTGCGTCCTCATAGGCCGAAGCGAAGGAGAAGACGCTGTAGCATAGCCCGCGCTTCTCGCGCACCTCCTGAAAGAGGCGCGAAGACATGCCCCCGCCCAAAAGGCTCGACAGAACCTGCAGCCGATAGATCTCGGGGTTGCGGTAACCTGGCGCCGAGAAAGACAGGACCATATGGGTCTGGTCGAGAGGCTTCTGCGCCAATTCCGTATGCGAGACGAAATCCGGGCGGTTGCGCCCGGGTGACGTGCCCGAGCTCAGGTTCCCGAGCAGCTTTTCCGCCTCGCGGCGCAAGGCAGCATGCTCGATATTGCCGGCAGCGGCCACCACCATGCGCGAGGCCCAATAGTTGCGGTTGCGCCAGGCGAGGATCTCCTCGCGCGTCACGCTGGCGATAAGGTCATGGACGCCCAGAATGGGACGCCCGAGCGGATGCGAGCCGAAAGCAGCACTTTGAGCCAGATCGAAGACCAGATCATCCGGCGTGTCGCCGGCAGCCGCGATCTCCTGCAGGATGACGTGACGCTCGCGCTCGAGCTCGTCGGCATCGAAGACCGACTCGGTCAGGATGTCAGCGAGAATGTCGAGCGCCTGCGGCCAGTCATTCTTGAGGACTCGGGCATAGTAAGTGGTCGTTTCCATGCCGGTCGAAGCATTGATCTCGCCGCCGGCGGATTCGATCTCCTCGGCAATCGCTTGAGCCGAGCGCCGCTTGGTGCCCTTGAAAGCCATGTGCTCGAGGAAATGAGCGATGCCGTTCTCTTCGGGCAATTCGTCGCGAGAGCCTGCCTTGACCCAGATGCCGAGCGCCACCGTCTCAAGATGCGGCATGCTGTGCGTCACGACATGCAGACCGTTATCCAGACGCGAAATTTCAACGCTCATGCCGCACCAACTAGTGTCCCGAATCCGAAGTTCGCACCACCTCGCAGCGCCTTCCGAGCGAACTTCGGATTCGAAAGGACACTAGATACTCAATGATTCCAGTGTGCTTTTGAACGCGAAGTTCCTGTCGGTACGCTCGGCCAGATATCAGGAACTTCGCGTTCAGCACACTAAGGCCCCACACGCTCCAGGATGAAGGCCTTGACCTCTTCGGGGTCATTGGCCAGGACGCTCACCCGCTCTTCGGCCATCATGAGCGGTGCAAGGCGTGGCGGCAAGCCCGGTCTTCGGCCGGAGGCCCGCTCGACCGCGTCAGGGAATTTGGCCGGATGGGCTGTCGCCAACGTCACCATGGGGCCACCATAGAACTGTTCCCTCCGCGCCACCCCATAGCCCACGGCCGTGTGCGGATCGATGAGCTCGCCGGTCGCCGCAAGGGTGTCGGCGATGACTTTCGCCGTCTGGCCTATGTCGGCGCTGCCTGAGGTGAATTCGGCACGAATGGCGGCCAAGGGTCCCGGCTCGATGGTAAAGGTGCCAGACTGGCCGAGGTTCCCCATCAGACGGCGTATCGCCGCCGCGTCGCGGTCATAGGCTTCGAACAGCAAGCGCTCGAAATTGCTCGAGACCTGGATGTCCATGGAGGGGCTGGTGCTCGGCTTGACACCTTGGACCTCGTAGCGTCCACTCTTGAGGGCGCGGTCGAGAATGTCGTTCTCGTTGGTGGCGATGACAAGACAGCCGATGGGTGCGCCGAGGCGCTTGGCCACCAGCCCGGCGAAGATGTCGCCGAAATTGCCTGTCGGAACCGTGAAATTCACCAGCCGGCCAGGTGAGCCCAGAGCCAGCGCCGAGGTCACGTAATAGACGACCTGCGCCACGATGCGCGCCCAGTTGATCGAGTTCACCCCGGCAAGGGTGACCAATCGCGAAACCGATGATCATTGAACAGCGCCTTGAGAATGGCCTGGCAGTCATCGAAGGTGCCGCGCAGAGCGATGTTGTGGACGGACGGCGACAACACCGTCGTCATCTGGCGGCGCTGCACCTCGCTGACCTTGCCTTCAGGATGCAGGATGAAGATCGAGGCATGGCGGCTCGTCTTGAAAGCCTCGATAGCGGCTCCCCCGGTGTCACCGGAGGTGACGCCGACGATCGTGGCGCGCAGCTTGCGGCGCGCGAGGGCCCAGTCCATCACCCGCGCCAGGAACTGCATCGCCACGTCCTTGAAACGAGCGTCGGCCCATGGAAGAGCTCGAGCAGCCACTGGTCGGCGTCGAGCTGCCTGAGCGGGGTCACTGCCGGATGGCCGAAAGCGCGATAGGCATCGATGATCATCGCCTTGAGATCGGCCAAGGGCACTTCACCGCCAGTGAATTTCGCGATCACCGCGAAAGCGACATCGGCATAGGGCTTGCCCGGAAGCGCGGCGAGCTCGGCTTCGGAGAATTTCGGCCATTGGGCGGGCACATAAAGTCCACCGTCACGCGCAAGGCCGGTGAGCAGCACGTCCTCAAAGGCGAGCTCCGGGGCCTGCCCCGGGTGGAAACATAGCGCACGGGAAGGGAATTCCTTGGTCAGAAGCCGGGCACCATAGGGACAGCCAGCGGGGTTTTCAATCTTGCTCGCGCAGGGTTTGGCGGATCGGAAGGCCCGACATGACGATGAGTAGGAATGCGAGGGCGAACCAGGTGAGCGCATACTGGAGATGGTTGTTGGTCAAGCTCGCATCGACGGCAACCGGGCGCGGCAGCCCTTTGACGTCATCCGGCACGAGGTGAAGCACGAAGGGCGCCGCGCGCGCGTCGGTCCCGATATGGGCGAAGGCCAGCATCGCGGGAACGTCCCACCAATACCAGATGTTGGCCTCGGGATCGTTGTCGGGCGTCAGGGGACCGCGGCTTTGCACATGCCGGCGCAAGATGCCGGTCGCCTTGACCTCGCCGAGAGGGATGGCTCTCGGGCCGCTTCGCCGGGTCCTTGAGGAAGCCGGGAATGAAGCCGCGATCGGTCAGGATCACGATACCGTCCCGGCTCACGAGCGGGGTCACGACCTGGAGCGCCGGCGTGCCCACTGCGGTAGTCAAAAGGAAAAGCTCGGCATCGCTCTGGAATGTGCCGGTGACTTCGACCTTCAGGAACTCGACGGAGCGTTGCGCGTCGAAGTCCTGCAGCGCGCGCTCGAGCGTCACGGGTGTCGCGGCAAGGGAGGCTGTCACGCTCGGCGATGAGCGCTTCCTTCCGCTGGAGTCTCTGCAGCCGCCAGACGCCAAGGCCCACCAGGAGAGCCACGGCCAGGACCGTCGCGATGAGGACCTGCCAGAACTCTTCCCTTCATCAATGCCGGAGCCGGGCTTCTTCGGCCTTTGTCTTCCATTGCTGGCACAGGAGCACGCCTTTGGCCGGGCGCAGAAGGAGCAAGGGCAGAAGAACGATGAGCGGGATGGCGATCAGCACATGGATCCAGAAAGCCGGCGAATAGGCGGCTTCGATGCCAAGGATCGTACCGACACCCACCAGGCAGGTGAACAGCATGACGAACCAGGCCGCGCCGTCACCGGCGTCGGCGGACTCGAAAAGAGAGGCCGCAGGCATTGCATTTCGGCGCCACCGAAAGATAGCCGTTGAACAGCCGGCCGCGGCCGCAGCGCGGGCACCTGCCGGAAAGACCGGTTTTGATCGGCGAAAGATCGGGATGATCGGGCTCGGTGCACAAATGCTCCGCCGCTTTCCCTCACCCGGCCCCTCATCCGGCAAAGGGGGAAAGGAAATCACGGCGCTCAATGCTCGACGAACGTCACGCCGGCCGAACCCCACACATAGATGCAGGCGAAAAGGAACAGCCAGACGACGTCGACGAAATGCCAATACCAGGCCGCGGCCTCGAAGCCGAAATGCTTCTCCGGGCGGAAATGTCCGGCGAGGGCCCGGAACAGGCAGACGATAAGGAACAAGGTTCCGATGATGACATGGAAGCCGGTGGAATCCTGTCGCCATGAAGAAGGTCGAACCATAGATGTTGCCGCCATTGTCGCGATTGAAGGCGAATGCGGCATGGGCATATTCATAGGCCTGGATGGAGGTGAACGGAATTCCGAGCCCGATGGTAAGGGCGAGGCCCCACTTCAGTCCCTTGCGGTCGTTGTTCAGAAGCGCGTGATGTGCCCAGGTGACCGTCGTGCCCGAGGTCAAGAGGATGAGCGTGTTGACGAGCGGCAGGTGCCAGGGATCGAAGACATCTACACCCTTGGGCGGCCATACGCCTGCCGTCGCATCGAAGCGGGAAGGCTGCATGGCGTCGCCCGCGAACAAGCTCGCATCGAAGAAGGCCCAGAACCAGGCCACGAAGAACATGGCCTGGGAAGCGATGAACAGCAGCATCCCGTAGCGCAGATGCAG
>CAWJDZ010000011.1:0-38742 GCA_963841765.1 uncultured Alphaproteobacteria bacterium | reverse complement strand
GTTTACACCGAAGATGTCGGGAGTTCGAGTCTCTCACCGCCCACCAGCTAAACGAAGATCGCCCAGACATCGCATTGGGCATGCGGCTCTTCCGGATATCGGTGGGCAAGCCGTTCCTTCAATTGCACCGCCCGCGCGTGGCGCGCGACCAGACCATTGGGCGAAAGCTCTGAATTGTCGAGAACGCCCGGCCAGCCGCCGCAATTCGACAGCGCGCTTATGTCTGCCTTGACATCGACAAGGTCGTAGCCGATCAGCCTGAAGCTGCTCAATTCGGCGGGGAGAACCGGTGGACTTTCCGGGTTGCGGTAAATGCACAGAATGCGGCCACCGTCGATCTCGGACACTTGCCGGCGCAGAAAATCAAGGTCGGTGAAGAAATGCAGACAGTAGTCCTCATTGACGATGTGGGGCCAGTAGTCCGCCTTGATGTCGGGCAGCAGCGTGGGACAGAGTATCGTGTCGAGGGAGATGAGCTCTTCAAGCTGGCGCAAACCGGACCACTCGACATAGTTCACCCATTTGTCGCCATCGGCGGGGCCGAACGTCTTGAGCGCGATGAACCATGGTGTCATGCGGGCATTCACTTCTTCGCAAGAAAGCTCGTGCTGCTGCACGAGATTTCCGTCTTGCCCGTGACGTATGTCGGCTCTCCGATGTCGAGCTTCCGTTTCGCCCTCTCCCCGATGCGGCCTTGGCGCGCTCGAGCCACTCATCGACGGCGGATTCGTCCTCCTTGGTGACGAGCCGCATTCCCGTACCGGGTGACGTTCCGGGACCGCGATAATAGAGAACCGGAAAGAGCTCGATCAGCAAGGATCCTCGGATGCAGCGCAGACATGCGTGAAGCTGATGCCATCGATTTTGAGCGGGGGTAAATGTTCCAGCAGGTCTCGCTGTCGATGCGCTTGCCTTTCTTCGCGTCGATGTGCTTGTTCCGGCTCAGATAGAGGAGCGTTGCCGTAGGATCGGGAGGAGAGCGGCAAATGATCTGCCGGTGCAGATGATCGGTGAAGCTTCGCCCGCCTCCTGTGCCGGCAGCCGGCGAGGGGATCGCCGGACAAGCGCGAAGAGTACCGGACAGGCCCAGCAACGATCCTTGCCATAGACAGACGCCTCACTTTTCGCGCGGAACGATAATATACCAGAATGGCAAATCGGGGATTAACTTACAGGGCCTTCATCTTTGCTAGACACCCGCCGCTGCTCGCGGCATCCCGCCGCATGAGCGAACGCATCCGCCATTCCTGAGTTTCCCCGTAGCGCTCGGCCGCATCTCCACCCTGCGAGGACGTCCATGAGCCGGAATCCCTATCGCCCGACAAGTCCGATCACCGATCGTCTCCATCCCGGCCTCTATCTGGCCCTTGTCGGCTTGGGCCTGTGGTTCGTCCTCTCGGTCTGGGCCTTCGGCGGTGAGGGTATACGGATTATCTCCTGGTCGTCGCCAGCGGGCTGATCTTCATCGCGATCGCCTTCCCGGCGACGCTTTGGCGCATCTGGCGCAACCATTCTCACGAAGAAGGCGAGCGCCCAGAGGTGCTTCGCGAATGGGCGCTCGAAGAATTCCGCACCTGGCAGGATCGCGTGAAGGGCGAAGAACGCCGCGATCGAGATTTTCCTGCCGATTGCAGCCGTCGCCTTCGGCATGTCGCTCTTCGCGATCATCGTGAATTTCACCGCCCACTAGAGCAAATCCCGCCAAAGTTGAAGACTTTGGCGACAAGGATTTGCTCTAAGATATTGATTTGGCGCGAATCCTTTTCGGCGAAGTGATTCCACTTCGCCGAGATGCGCGCTCGGTCATCCGGCATATAATCCGGGTCGCAAACGTAAGTGGCGCAGATTGGAAGTTCCTTCCGGATATCTGCGCCATGCTTGCCATTACCCATGCCGATTATCTCATCCGCAGAGCCCTTGCGCATGAAGAGAATGCCATTCGCACCCTGGTGCGCAGCGAAAGGCTTAAGATCCGCACCACCTCCATTTCGAAAACTTCGCCGTGGCGGTGAGAGAGGGCGAGGTGATCGGCGCAAGCCAGATCCGGCGTCACAAGGATGGTTCGCGCGAGCTTGGCTCGGTTGTCGTCGCGCGTCCCTGGCGCGGCCGCGGCGTCTCAGCCGAGATCATCGGAACGCTGCTCGCGGCCGACCGGGGCCAGTCCATGTGATCACGCGCCAGAAGCATGCTCATCATTATAGCCGCTGGGGGTTTGCCTGCCGTTCCGCCGCGGACGGCGCCGCGTGCCATCCGTTTCAACTATCGGGTCGGGAGCATGATCGGCTGGGTCATGGCCAAGCTGCAGCGACGCCCGGTCAATCGCCTGATCATTTTGAGACGGACTGAACTCAATGCATCTCCAACCCACAATCCGAGGTGCGAGCGAGCGAACCTCGACTAAAGAAAATGCTTCTCGTTGCCTTGATCCACACCTCACCCTGAGGTGCGAGCGCAGCGAGCCTCGAAGGTCCCGCAGGATTGATAAGAATAGCCCGAGTGTGCATTCTGAAATGTGCCTATGGCACCGGCCTCACCCGCGGTCTAAGCGCTGATCAAAGGAGCCTGGAAATTGATTAGGCCCTTCGAGACGGCGCGGCGTCTTCCCGAGGACCCTTCAGCTCGCTTCGCTCAGCACCTCAAGATGAGTTGTTCGGACAGACGCAATGAAGCTTTTCTTATGAGATGTCCTGGCGGCCACTTAGCTTTCCGTCCTCGCCACGCCGGCATTGATGCTGCGCGACAGGAGGATCACCGGCAGGATGCCGGCGAGCATGATGAGCAGGGCGGCGACGGAGGCATCCTCCACGGCCGCGCGCGATGCCCGCTCATAAACATAGGTCGAGAGCGAATTGTAGTTGAACGGCCTGAGCAGGATCGTCGCCGAGAGTTCCTTCACGCCATCGATGAAGACGAGGAGAAAGCCGGTGAGGAAAGCGGGCCTCAGGATCGGCAGCAGGATTTCGGTCAGCGTCTCGCGCGCATTGCGCCCCAAGGTGCGCGCCGCCATGTCGATATGGCCCGGAATCTTGTGGAAGCCCGCTTCGACGGCGCCTTCGGCCATAGCGAGGAAGCGTACGCTCATCGCATAGATGATGCACAAGGCCGAGCCGGTGAGCAGCAGTCCGGTCTTGATCCCGAAGGCCCCCTGCATCCACTGATCGAGGAGATTGTCGAAGCGCGCCAGGGGAATGAGAATGCCGAGCGCCAGCACGGTGCCTGGAACGGCATAGCCCACCGCGGCGAAGCGATTGACGAGCAGCAGTTTGCGGCTCCTCGTGACCCTCACCGCATAGGTGAGCAGGAAGGCGATGGCGACGGTGGCGATGGCGGCTGCGCCGGCAACCAGCACGCTCGTCAGGATCGCCTCCTGGAGCACGGGGTCTTGAAGCTGCTCCAGGCGGTTCAGCGCATAGAGGCCGAGCACATAGACGGGCAGGCCGAAGCCCGCAGTGATCGGAATGAGGCAGGCGATGACGGCGACGGCTGCTGGAAGTCCGCGAAGGCGCGTCAGTGCGCCGCGCTGCGCCATGGCGGTGCTGCGTCCGAGATTGAAGCGCTGCTTCCGCCTCGCCCAGCGCTCCGCCAGGATGACGCCCAGCACGACGAAGAGCATGACGCAGGCGATCTGCGCCGCGCCCGACAGGCTCCCCTGGTTGAGCCATGTCGTATAGACGGTCGCGGTCAGCGTCTTGACGCCCAGATATTCGACGGCCCCGATATCGTTCAGCGTCTCCATGAGGGCGAGCGTCACGCCGATGATGATGGCGGGCCGCGTCATCGGCAGCAGAATTGAAAAAAGGCGCGCAGAGGCGAAGCCCCCAAGGTGCGCGCCACATCGGTCGCATTGCGGCCCTGCATCAGGAAGCCGGCCCGGGTCGTCAGATAGACATAAGGATAGAGGACGAAGGACAGGATCATGACGGCGCCCCACAGCGAGCGCACGTCGGGAAACCAGTAGTCGCGCGACGAGGTGAAGCCGAAGAGGGCACGGGTCAGGGTCTGGGGCGGGCCGGTGAAGGTGAAGAACTCGGCATAGGCATAGGCTGCGAGATAGGTCGGCACCGCGAGCGGCAGCACCAGCGCCCAGATGAGGATGCGCCGTGCGGGAAAGTCGTAATAGGCGGTGAGCCAGGCCGGGATGATGCCCATGCTGGCGGTGAGGAGTGCCACACCCGCCATGACCCACAAGGTGGTCCGGACGGATACGGGGAGCACATTGCGGAAGAGATGAGCCCAGTCTGCGCCGCCGCCCGAGAGCGAAAGCGCAATCAACGCGAGGAGGGGGATGAGGAGGCCGAGGCTCGCCAGGAGCGCGCCCAAGATGAGGAAGCGGTGCTCGCCCGACAAGAAAAGGGACGCGAACGTCCCTTTCGAAGTGCCACACTCATCGTGGAAGGATTACATTACGACGCCGGACCTTCATCGAAGCCGATCTTGTCGACGAGCTCGGAAGCGGCCTTGCGGTTCTTGGCGATCTCGGCGAGCGGCAGCGCATCCGGCTTGAGCGTGCCCCAAGCCTTGACGATGGCGGAAGGCTCGACGCCGGGCTCGACCGGATATTCGAACACCTGCTCGCCATAGAGCTGCTGGCCCTTGTCGCTCGCCAGGAATTCCATGAGCTTCACGCGCATTGTCCTTGTTGGGCGAGTTCTTCGCCAGCGCCATGCCGGAGATGTTCACATGCGTGCCCCGGTCATTGGCGTTGGGAAACAGCACCTTGATCGCGCCCGCCCATTCCTTCTGCTCGGGTTCTTCTCATTGGTCTGCATCTGGCCGACATAATAGGTATTGCCGAGTGCGATGTCGCATTCGCCGGCGAAGATCGCCTTGGCCTGCTCGCGGTCGCCGCCATCGGGCTTGCGGGCGAGATTGGCCTTGACCCCCTTCAGCCATTCCTCGGTCTTCTCCTGCCCATGATGGGCGATCATCGAGGCGATGAGGCCGATTGTATAGACATGCTGGCCCGAGCGGGTGCAGATCTTTCCCTTCCACTTGGGATCGGCAAGCTCCTCATAGGTGATCGCGTCCTGCTTCACGCGCTCCCTCGAGGCATAGACGACGCGGCCCCGCGTGGTGACGCCGAACCAGTTGCCTTCGGGATCGCGATATTGCGCCGGGATGTCCTTGTCGATGACCTCGCTGGTGAGCGGCTGGGTGACGCCCTTGTCCTTGGCCGCCTGGATGCGGCCGATATCGACGGTCAGGATCACATCGGCCGGCGAATTAGCGCCCTCCTCGGCGATCTTCTCTTCAAGACCCTTATCCAGAAACAGTACATTGGTCTTGATGCCGGTCTCGGCGGTGAAGGTATCGAGCAGCGGTTTGATGAGTTCAGGCTGCCGGTAGGAATAGACATTGACGACCTCGTCGGCGAAGGCACTCGTCGCCAGAAAGGCCGCCGCCAGCGGTGCCGTTGCGGCAATGACTACGGCTTTGGTCAAGGATTGAATTATCTTGGCACCTCTTGAAATCAGCTTGAAGTTCCGCGCCGGTCATAATTCCCGACTGCCACTGTCGGGTTTTAGTGAAATGCCGGCCGAGGTCAAGAAAAAACCTTGTCTGTCAGCTATTTGGAAACGTTCTAAGCCACCCCGATTGAGCTCGCAGAGACTACACGAACTCGATTCGAGGCTTGCGATGACGGTGCACTAACGGAAATTTTTTAGGGCAAGCGCCAAACGATTGGAACATTGGCGGGAGTGACGGGGCTCGAACCCGCGACCTTCGGCGTGATAGGGCCTTCTTTGACCGCTTTCCGATTACAGGATAATGCAAAAGGAGCGCGAAACGTGGGCATCAGTGTAAGGGAGCTTGATCACGTCCACATACGTGTGGTCGACCGCGCGAAGGCCGCGGAATGGTATGAGCGTGTGCTGGGGCTTGAGCCCGCCTCAGAGCTTCGCGAATGGGCAATCGATCCAGAGGGGCCGTTGTTTCTGTCAACCCGCGAGGGGCGTCATTGCCTCGCGCTGGTTCAAGGCAACACCGAACATAATAGAAGCGGTGACCATACTGTTGCATTCATAGTTTCCGCCAGCGACTTCATTGCCTTCATGAACGAATTGAGCGAGTTGCGCGTCGTCGACAGGGACGGTTCAAATGTATCCAGAAACGATATTGCGGACCATCATTTGTCCTGGTCGATCTATTTTTTCGATCCGGACGGCAATCGGTTCGAATTGACGTCTTATGAGTACACGGAAATCGAAGCCCACATTCAACAGAAGGCGAACTCCTGACGAAAGCTGACTGCCGATCCGTCGACTTCCGGAAATGGTCCATCGCGTCACTTGGGGTCGGTATTGAGCCGAAAAACGAGCTCCCGTTATCAGGAGAACTAGACAATCCGATTACGCAAAACGCCGATACCGGCTGCCTCGATTTCAACGGTGTCGCCAGGCTTCATGAATATTTGCGGTTTTTGAAAGTACCCAATTCCTGCCGGAGTCCCGGTTGAAACGATGTCGCCGGGCTCAAGGGTCATGATATTCGCAAGATAGCCGATGAGCCGAGGAAGCTTGAACAGCCAGTCCGCGGTTGTGCCGTCTTGCATGAGCCGGCCATTCAAGAGTGTCTTGAGCCGCACCTGATTCGGATCAGCAATCTCGCTAGACGTGACAGTGCAAGGCCCGATGGGGGCAAAACGATCAAAGTTTTTCCCGGTTGTAATTTGGTTGTCGGCAAACTGAACGTCACGAGCTGAAACGTCATTGAGGAGCGTATAGCCAAAGATCGCAGACATTACGTCGTCCTCGCAGGGATTGGTGAGTTGCGTACCGATCACAACTGCAAATTCAACTTCATAGTCCATTTGCCGGGTAGCGCTGGGCGCTTTGATTTCATCTTCGGGATTGGCAATAGCTGTCGAGACCTTCGCAAAAAAATGCGGATAGGTTGGCATCTTCGCATTTGGATTCTCGTCCGCGTGGCCTTTGTAGTTGATGCCGGAGCAGAGGACTTTTCCGGGTCGCGGAATAGGCGCAAGAAGCCTGACGCCAGAAAGTGGGAACCTGTTCGCCGGGCCGCTTTCCCGGACTGCCTGTTCGGCCCGTGCCAGTCCGGCTTCCCCAGCATGGATTAGCTCCATCATGGAGTTTGCAACGCCCGCGCCTGACAAATCGATCACATGATCACTGGACAATGCCCCAAGTCGGCCTTGGCCGTTAATTTCGAATGTAACCAATTTCATTGAACACCTCCGATCCTGCTATCCATCGGCTGTTTCTGCATTGCACGAGAAGCCTATGGATTTGCCGCCCGGTGCGACCTCAATCGAGTCGCCGGGTTTCAGAACCATGCTATGAGGCACCCTCTCGCCTTTCGCCGCGAAATCCTTTATGTGCTTTTCGAATGCGTGCACATCAGGATCGTCAGGGTTGATGTAGTGGCACGGGAGTACCGTCTCGAGTTCCTAACCATTGTGCTGCCAATGCGCCTTCGAAGGGAGACATTTCTCCGGTCGTCATTCGCCCGGGCATCGGGTTTCGGTGGAGGATCTCCTGTGGGTTGGCGATGCCCACGCATCCGATCGTGGGACGATAGAGCTGCGCCTGCAGCTTCTGGATGGATGAAGGGCCGGAGGATTGGGATACTCCGGCCCTTCCGCTCGCCGGAAGGAAAGCCCGCGAACCGGCGATACGCGCCACCCAATCATAAATTTGATAAGCCATCTTTAGACCTAGTAAGTTTGCGAGGTAGGCGAATGAAATATTACGAGCGGTGCCGACGCGGGTGAATTGATGGTCGAGAGCGGGAACTACGAAACCGACAATTACCGAACCTTGCTGTCCAACGTGCGGGGCATCCTTGATCGGTCTCCTATCAGACTGATTGGCATAGAGGGGCGGATGAACGAGGGGAAATCATCCTTGGCAAAGCAACTCTCATACGACTTGAGGCACGAGACCTTTGGAAACCTGCACCGTATTCGGTTGGACGGGTATCGGCGAAATCCTAATCTCGACCTTCCCTATTTGCAGACGCTGGACCTCGACCGATTGACGGACCGGTTAGCGGGCAAAAATCTGACGATGCCGACAATGATCGAGGGCATTTGCTTACGAACCGTGCTCGGCAAGATTGACCGCGAACTGGACCTTGTCATTTTCGTGAAGAAACTAAATTCAGGTCTCTGGCCGCCGCAATTCGATCAGGAAAAGTATGAGAACGACCCGCGCCGCCTAAATCTGCCCAGAGTTCTATTCGACGACGAGTTGCGCTACCTCAAAGCCTATCGGCCGCATGAAATCGCCGATCTATGTTTCGAATGGACGGAGCCTCGAACGGTCACAGATTGAAAAGGGCCGGAGGAAAGGATAACTCCGGCCCTCCCGCTCGCCGGAGGAACCGCAACCCGGCGATGCGCGCCATCATACCACGGATCAGCACCGCGCGCCGCCAGTGGCAATTTCACAACCGTAGGCACCCCGAGAGAAGGGGGACGGCAGATCGCCGCCAGCGGCCAATCTGAAGGCCGCCTTGCTGTCTACCAATGACGATGGCCGTGGTGGCCGCCAAAGCCAAAGCCAAACCCAAGGGTGATAAACGGGATGCCGCCGCCAAACCCGCCATAGTACGGGTATCCACAGTTGCCATAATAACCGCCGTAGTAACCGTTGCAGTAGTACGACGAGTATCTATAATAATTTGGATAGTAGTAATTATTGGCGTAGTAGTGTCGGCGGTTGTAACGATGGCGATAACGGCCGTAGTGGCGATACCGCCTGTAGTTATGGCCGTAACGGCGATACCGCCTGACCTCGACAAAGTTGCCGTTGGTTGCCTCAACGATCTTTACCGGTGCAGCTTGTGGCATGGCTTGGCTTGAGGTTGGCATGGCGAAAACGACGCTGCTCAAAACAGCGGCGGCGATGGCCGATGTTCGGAAGTTGATCACGGGAATGTTCCTCCTTTGTCGAGTGCATTCATGAGATTGCGCAACATCAGTTTGGCATGCCGGAGGGCCAAACGCTTCTGCTCGTCAGGCATCTGGCGCACGCCCGTACCGGGCAGTTCTGCTCCGACCGTGAGGCTTAATTCTCCGACATTAGGGATTGCAAAGGTAAGCTTTGCAGTACGGTCGCCAAGTTGCCATATGAGTTTTGCGTCGCTTGTCGGCGTGGCCATGTAGACAGCTTCCGCAAATATTCATCTCATTTTAGATTTGATAAGCCATTTTTAGACCTAGTAAGTTTGCGAGGTAGGCGGATGAAATATTACGAGCGCAGCCGATCCGGTGTGTACGGTTTCGTACAGTGGGGAATGATGTCGCCGCTTCCTGGTTCGATAGACGAGAAGTCTGGCGACTGACGACGTGCTACCGCCTAAATGCCCGGACCTTCACCGTCACGCGGCCGACCGTGATCGACTTGCTCGGCGCCGCCATGCCCTTTCGGCCAGCTCCTGCACGTTCAGCATATTCATGTCGTCGGGCGCGACCAAGACGACCTCGACCGCACGATCATGCAGCCGATCCTTGATCATGATGGTGTCTTTGAAAATTGCCATTGCGAACTCACACCATCAGTTCGCCAACGCACGCCATGATTTCCAACAAATCTATTTCGGCGCGCTGCCAATGTTGCGATTGGTGCGGATGGCATATCACGATTGGGTTTTCCGGATTGGTCATGTTCCACTCGAACGAAGCGGCGTGGATGATCTTGTTGGTCATATCGCGGAAACGTAGATCGCACTTGGTGCCATCGGCCTTGATGACGAAGCCACATGGGTACTTGAAGTAGGTTTTGATATTTTCGTCGTCATCCAATCCTCGTAGCTGAAGCGCCATTTCTAACAATGCACGATCTGCCCGTTTTTCCGCAAGTTTGTAAACTAACTTATTCAGGGGCTTCCACTCGCCTTGGAATTTGTCATCGATGATCTTTGCGATAATCGGCCGGGCAAAGGCGAAGGAAATTACAATCCAAAAGTTTTCATGGATTAATCGGTTGATGTCCGGTGTTTTGTGCATTGCGCGCCTAGTGCTTCAATTCCAGCAGGATCGACGCAATCGCCCGGCGAAGGTTTGGCAAGGTCCTGTTTCGGCTTCCAAATCTCCTTGCGGATTTTCTCGATCGCGGCCTCAAGCTCGGCCTCACGGTTGCCGTCTTTCTTGCCCGTCGGCCATCGCTTCGTTACATATGAGTTTTAAGAAAGGCGATTAGGTTTATGCGCTCGGCATCCCTTTTGACCGGGGGCACCAACCTCATATTATTGCCTTTGACGAAATTGAAAGGACTTTTAAGGAAAACGTCGAGGGTGGCTTCGTCCCAAACCGCGCCCGTTGCGGCAAATGCCTTCATGGCATTTGAATAGCCAAACCCTTCTACGCTCGCGACAGGGCGACCGACCACCCCTTTCAGGATTGGTCCATACTGGTTGATATTCTCCGTTGGGTTATGGCAAGAAATACATCGCTGAAAAACCTTTTCGCCTTCAACGGCGTCCCCATCAGCAATCGCAAACCCGGCCGACGCTCCAAGGCACAGTGCCGCGAAAATCCCTGCTTTTATCATTTGCAACCCTCATCGTTGGGCGCGATCTCGATCGCCGCCTCTAACTCGGCCTCGCGGTCGTCGTCTTTCTTGCCCCTCGCCATGAGCGGCAGTGTGGCCAAACGGCCGACGTCTGCCAAGCCGGATCGGGCGTTCGGGGCGCGGCGAAAGAGGCCGCGATCGAGGGCCGTGACCCCAAGGTCCAACTATACGCCTCCCGTGAAATCGACCTAGGCTTGGCCTGTCCGCATTGCCGTCGCCAGACGGCGCGGATAAGGGAAAGCTCGCCTAGTTCCACCGTCCCTGGTCCCAAGGCGGGCTTTCCTCGTTCCGGGGGCAAGGTTTCTAAATGGGGCATACGGAGCCCGTCAGAGGCCGATCTGAATTCCGGCTCCATAGCTGCCCTCGGCCGCGATCTTGGCGCTGGCGGGGCTGGCACGTGCCTCTAATCGCGGACATGGCGCGGACACGGGCGCGTCCGGCCATCTATGATTTTCGCTAAGTTATTGATTTTATGGCGCGAGTGACGGGGCTCGAACCCGCGACCTTCGGCGTGACAGGCCGACGCTCTAACCAACTGAGCTACACCCGCTTTCGGCGTGGCGCGGTGATAGGGCAGGCTCACGCAGGTGTCAAGCAAGCCTGGCCAATTTACCGGACGATCCGGCGCTTTCCTGAGGCCGCTCCTGCTTCCCGATGATCCTCTGACTCCGCATCGCTTGAGAACTGCCGAGTCATGAGCGGATGGAGCGACGTGAATATTCCCGGTCGGAGCGAGATGGAATTGAAATGTGGGGCGAGGCCGCAGGACTTGTGATCAACCGAAGAATGACCATGTGTTTCGCTGACCGGACGCGAATTGAGAGCTGCGAGGAGCACTTCACCAAACCGTTGTGGAGCCATGACAAAGTGTCACAAGGAGCCATGCCCCAAGGCCAGTTTTGGAATTGGTCTAATTGGCTTGCAGTGCAGCATTTGGTACGCTACCACGACAGCGAAAATAAGCCCGCTTCGCTTCCGGGCATAAGAGGCAAATGCGACATGCCCGAACTGCTCAAGGACTATCTGCCGATCGTCATCTTCATGGCCATTGCGGCCGGGATCGCCCTGGCGCTGATGGCCTCGGCGATCATCATCGCGGTCAGGAAGCCCGACCCCGAGAAGCTTTCGGCCTATGAATGCGGCTTCAAGGCCTTCGACGATGCGCGCATGAAATTCGATGTCCGCTTCTACCTCGTGTCGATCCTCTTCATCATCTTCGATCTCGAAGTCGCCTTCCTGTTCCCCTGGGCGGTGTCGCTGGGCGAGATCGGCATTCTGCGGCTTCTGGTCGATGATGATCTTCCTCGCCGTCCTGACCATCGGCTTCATCTATGAATGGCGGAAAGGAGCGCTCGAATGGGATTGATCGAGACGCCCAAGGCCGGCAGGGCGCTCCTGAGCCTGGCCAGCAGGACTATTTCACCGGCATCAACGCCGAACTGGCCGACAAGGGCTTCCTGGTCACCGCCTCCGACGACCTCATCAACTGGGCGCGCACCGGCTCGCTGATGTGGATGACCTTCGGGCTTGCCTGCTGCGCCGTCGAGATGATGCAGGCTTCGATGCCGCGCTATGACGTCGAGCGCTTCGGCTTCGCGCCGCGGGCATCGCCCGCGCCAGTCGGACGTGATGATCGTCGCCGGCACGCTCACCAACAAGATGGCGCCGGCATTGCGCAAGGTCTACGACCAGATGCCGGAGCCCCGCTATGTCATCTCCATGGGCTCCTGCGCCAATGGCGGCGGCTACTATCACTATTCCTATTCGGTGGTGCGCGGCTGCGACCGCATCGTGCCGGTCGACATCTATGTGCCGGGCTGCCCGCCGACCGCCGAGGCGCTGCTCTATGGCATCCTGCAGTTGCAGAAGAAGATCCGCCGCGTCGGCACGCTGGAGCGCTGATGACGGAAAGCCTGAAAGCCCTGAAGCGCCCATATTGCCGACCGATTGGGCCCGGCCGTGCTCGCCGGCGGCATCGCCTTTGGCGAGCTCACCATCGAAGCGGACGCCAGCGCAGATCGTCGAAGGTATCTGCGTTTCCTGCGCGATGATCCGAATGCCGCTTCGTGTGCTTCATCGACATTTGCGGCGCCGACTATCCCGAGCGCGAGAAGCGCTTCGACGTCGTCTATCATCTGCTGAGCCCATACAAGAACCAGCGCATCCGGGTGAAGGTCGGACCGACGAAGAGACCCCGGTGCCGAGCGTCATCGAGGTGTTCCCGGCCGCCGACTGGTTTGAGCGCGAGACCTTCGATCTCTATGGCGTGCTGTTCTCCGGGCATCCGGACCTGCGCCGCATCCTCACCGACTACGGCTTCTCCGGTCATCCGTTGCGCAAGGATTTCCCGCTCACCGGCCATGTCGAGGTGCGCTATGACGACGAGCAGAAGCGCGTCGTCTATGAGCCGGTGAAGCTCGTCCAGGAATTCCGCAATTTCGACTATCTGTCGCCCTGGGAAGGCACCGACTACATCCTGCCGGGCGACGAAAAGGCGAAGCAATGACGAAGACAATGACGCAGCCGACGTCGACCGCAACTTCACGATCAATTTCGGGCCGCAGCATCCGGCAGCCCATGGCGTGCTGCGCCTCGTCCTCGAGCTCGACGGCGAAGTCGTGACCCGCGTCGATCCGCATATCGGCCTGCTTCACCGCGGCACCGAGAAGCTGATCGAGCACAAGACCTATCTTCAGGCGATACCCTATTTCGACCGGCTCGACTATGTGGCGCCGATGAACCAGGAGCATGCCTTTGCGCTTGCCGTCGAAAAGCTGCTCGGCATCACAGTGCCCAAGCGCGGCCAGCTCATCCGCGTGCTCTATTCCGAGATCGGCCGGCTGCTGTCGCATCTCCTCAATGTCACGACCCAGGCCATGGATGTCGGCGCGCTGACGCCGCCGCTCTGGGGCTTCGAAGAGCGCGAGAAGCTCATGGTGTTCTATGAGCGCGCTTCGGGCTCGCGCATGCATGCGGCCTATGTGCGCCCCGGCGGCGTGCATCAGGATCTGCCGCAGCAACTCATCGACGACATCTGGGCCTTCTGCGAGCACCCATCCGAAGGTTCTCGACGATATCGAGGGCCTGCTCACCGACAACCGCATCTTCAAGCAGCGCAATGTCGATATCGGCGTGGTCAAGCTCGAGGACTGCTTCGCCTGGGGCTTCTCGGGCGTGATGGTGCAGGGGCTCGGGCGCGGCCTGGGACCTGCGCAAGGCGCAGCCCTATGAATGCTATTCCGAGCTCGATTTCGACATTCCGATCGGCAAGAACGGCGACTGCTACGATCGCTACCTCATCCGCATGGAAGAGATGCGCCAGTCCGTGCGGATCATGAAGCAGTGCATCGAGAGGCTGAATTCGCCGGAAGGCAAGACGCCGATCGCCTCGATGCGACGGCAAGGTGGTGCCGCCGACGCGCGGCGAGATGAAGCGCTCGATGGAAGCGCTCATCCATCACTTCAAGCTCTACACCGAAGGCTACAAGGTGCCGGAAGGCGAGGTCTATGCCGCCGTCGAGGCGCCCAAGGGCGAATTCGGCGTCTATCTCGTTTCCGACGGCACCAACAAGCCCTATCGCTGCAAGATCAGGGCGCCGGGCTTCGCCCATCTCCAGGCGATGGATTTCATGTGCCGCGGCCACATGCTGGCCGATGTCTAGCGCCGTGCTGGGCTCGCTCGACATCGTGTTTGGCGAGGTTGATCGATGAGCGTCCGCCGTCTCGATCCCGTTCAGCCTGAGAGCTTCGCCTTCACGCCGGCCAATCTCGCCTGGGCCAAGGAGACGATCAGGAAATATCCGGCAGGCAAGCAGGCTTCCGCGGTGATCCCGCTTCTGTGGCGCGCCCAGGAGCAGAATGACGGCTGGGTATCGAAGCCGGCGATGGAATATGTCGCCGAGATGCTGGATATGAGCTTCATCCGCGTCTATGAAGTCGCGACCTTCTACACGATGTTCCAGCTCTCGCCCGTCGGCAGGAAGGCCCATGTCCAGGTCTGCGGCACGACGCCCTGCATGCTGCGCGGGGCCGGAGGATCTGAAGAAAGTCTGCCGCGCAACGCATCCATCCCGAGCCGCATCATCTTTCGGCCGATGGCGATTTCTCCTGGGAGGAGGTCGAGTGCCTCGGCGCCTGCGTCAATGCACCGATGGTGCAGATCTGGAACGATACCTACGAGGATCTGACGCCCGAGACCTTCGAGAAGGTGCTCGACGACTATGTCAGCTGGCCGTCCGCCGAGACCCGGCCCGCAGAATGGCCGCCAGTTCTCCGCACCCGAGGGCGAGCTCGACGAGCCTCACCGACAAGTCGCTCTATGGCAAGGAGCGCCTCTTCACGCGCATGGAGGCGCTGCCGCCAGCACCACCTTCTCCGCCGGCGCAACCCGCAGCCGCGGCACCGCCGTCAAATGCCGCGAAGCCTCAGGCCGCTGCAACTGAGACGGCACCCGCCGTGAAGTCGCCTTCGCCTGTCAAGACTGCCGAAGCACCCGCAGCGCTCGCCGAAACGAAGCAAAAAGCCGAAGCGGCGGCGACGCCGGAAAAGGCCCCCTCGCGCGTAGCAGAGGCGAAGAGCAGGAGGTCCGAGACCGCGGCCGCGGCCGAGATGCCGGTGAAGGCGGAAACGAAGCCTGAGCTATTGAGCACGCCACGCGCCGGTAAGGGCGATGACCTCAAGCTCATCTGGGGCATCGGGCCCAAGCTCGAGAAGATGCTGAACGAGATGGGCGTATGGCATTTCGACCAGATCGCGTCCTGGACCAAGGCCGAATTGAAATGGATCGACGACAGGCTCGAAGGCTTCAAGGGTAGGGCTTTGCGCGATGAATGGGTAAAGCAGGCGAAGAGGCTTGCGACCGGCTGGCGGCCCGACAAGCCCGCCGGCGAGAAACCGAAGTGAGGAGGGTAAGAGTGGTCGCGACACAACATACCCTCGCCCTGAGGTGTACGGCCGGAGGCGGTGCCTCGAAGGGTCTGCATCAGCGGTTTTTTCATCTTCCGGGGGATGCTTCGAGGCTCGCTACGCTCGCGCCTCAGCATGAGGATTGCATCTGATGCTCGCCGATAAGGACCGCATCTTCACCAATCTCTACGGGCTCCATGACTGGGGCCTCGACGGCGCGAAGAAGCGCGGCTGCTGGGTCGATGTGAAATCGTTCATCGACAAGGGCCGCGACTGGATGGTCAATGAGATCAAGGCCTCGGGCCTGCGCGGCCGCGGCGGCGCCGGCTTCCCGACCGGCCTCAAATGGTCCTTCATGCCGAAGCAGGTCGGCGAGCGGCCGCACTATCTCGTGTCAATGCCGATGAATCCGAGCCCGGCACCTGCAAGGACCGCGAGATCATGCGCCATGATCCGCATCTCCTCGTCGAAGGCTGCCTCATCGCCGGCGCGGCGATGGCGCGCCCATGTCGGCTATATCTATGTGCGCGGCGAATTCATCCGCGAGCGCGAGCGGCTCCAGGCCGCGATCGACCAGGCCTATGAGGCGCGGCTCATCGGCAAGAACAACATCCATGGCTGGGACTTCGATCTCTATGTCCACCATGGCGCCGGCGCCTATATCTGCGGCGAAGAGACCGCGCTGCTCGAAAGCCTCGAAGGCAAGAAGGGCCAGCCGCGCATGAAGCCGCCATTCCCGGCCAATGTCGGCCTCTATGGCGCGCCCACCACCATCAACAATGTCGAATCGATCGCCGTCGCCGGCACGATCATGCGCCGCGGCGCCGCCTGGTTCGCGGGCATCGGCCGGCCCAACAATGTGGGCACCAAGCTCTTCTGCATCTCGGGCCACGTGAACAAGCCCTGCAATGTCGAAGAGGCGATGGGCATCACGTTCCGCGAGCTGATCGACAAGCATTGCGGCGGCATTCGCGGCGGCTGGGACAATCTCCTGGCCGTCATTCCCGGCGGCGCCTCGGTGCCCTGCGTGCCGGCGGAGCAGATCATCGACTGCCCGATGGATTTCGATTCGCCTGCGCAATCTGAAATCGGGCCTCGGCACCGCGGCGGTCATCGTCATGGACAAGTCGACCGACATCATCCGCGCCATCGCCCGCCTCGCGCACTTCTACAAGCATGAGATCCTGCGGCCAGTGCACGCCCTGCCGCGAAGGCACGGGCTGGATGTGGCGCGTGCTCACGCGCATGGCCGAAGGCCGCGCCGAGAAGCGCGAGATCGACATGCTGCTCGATGTGACCTACCAGATCGAGGGCCACACGATCTGCGCGCTCGGCGATGCGGCGGCCTGGCCGGTGCAGGGCCTCATCCGCCATTTCCGTCACGTGATCGAGGAGCGCATCGATCAGTATGCCGCCAATCCTGATCATGAAGGCGCGGTGCGCCTGCAAGCGGCGGAGTAGGATCGCCATGCATCTCGCTGAACTCAATGTCGGCAAGTTCAGATATCCCACCAGCGATCCGCGCATGGCGGAATTCATGGACAATCTCGATCGCGTCAATGCGCTTGCCGAACGCATGCCCAGGCTTTGTCTGGCGCCTCAAGGGCGACAACAACAACGCTACCGAATTCCGCATCGGCGACGACACCGCCGTGAACCTGTCGGTTTGGGAGACTGCCAGGGACGCTCGAGAACTATGTGTTCAAGACCGTGCATGTGCAGTTCTATCGCAAGCGCGAGGCCTGGTTCGATCTGATGGAAAAGCCTCACATGGTGTTCTGGTGGGTTGAAGAGGGGCACCGGCCGACACTGGACGAAGCCTATGGACGGCTGCATGCACTATCAGCAGCACGGCGCCGAGCGGATCATGCCTTTGGCTGGGCCGAAGTTATCGACATCGAGCGCTGGCGCAGCCAGTCGTTGCGCCTGAGGAGTATGCGATGCCCAAGCTCAAAATCGACGGCATGGAGATCGAAGTCGAGAACGGCACGACGCTGCTTGCAGGCCTGCGAGACTGGCGGGCGCGGAAGTGCCGCGCTTCTGCTATCACGAGCGCCTGTCGATCGCCGGCAACTGCCGCATGTGCCTTGTCGAGGTGAAGGGCATGCCGAAGCCGCAGGCCTCTTGCGCCATGTCGGTCAACGATCTGCGTCCCGGCCCCAATGGCGAGCCGCCGGAAGTCTTCACCCGCACCGCCGACCGTCAAGAAGGCGCGCGAAGGGGTCATGGAATTCCTGCTCATCAACCATCCGCTCGATTGCCCGATCTGCGACCAGGGCGGCGAATGCGATCTGCAGGACCAGGCCATGGCCTATGGCATCGACAAGAACCGCTTCGCCGAGAACAAGCGCGCGGTCGAGGACAAATATATCGGCCCTCTGGTCAAGACCTCGATGAACCGCTGCATCCAGTGCACCCGCTGCGTGCGCTTCACCGCCGAAGTCGGCGGGGTCGAGGAGCTGGGCGCCATCGGCCGCGGCGAGGACATGGAGATCACCACCTATCTCGAGCGCGCCATGACCTCCGAGCTCCAGGGCAACGTCATCGATCTCTGCCCGGTGGGCGCCCTGACGTCCAAGCCCTATGAATTCAAGGCGCGGCCCTGGGAGCTGCGCAAGACCGAGACCATCGATGTCATGGATGCGGTGGGTTCCAATATCCGCGTCGATGCGCGCGGTCGCGAGGTGATGCGCATCCTGCCGCGCACCCATGAAGACGTGAACGAGGAGTGGATCTCCGACAAGACGCGCTTCGTCTGGGATGGCCTGCGCACCCAGCGCCTCGACCGGCCCTATATCCGCGAGATCGGCAAGTTGCGCGCCGCCACCTGGCCCGAGGCCTTCGCCCGCATCGCCCAGAAGGTTAAAGGCGACCAGCGCCCGAGCGCATCGGCGTCATCATCGGCGATCTTGTCGGCGCTGAGGAGGCCTTCTCTCTCAAGCAGCTTGCGACCGCGCTTGGCGTCGCCAATATCGATTGCCGCCAGGACGGAACGCCGCTCGGCGAGAAGGGCGGCCGCGCCGGCTATCTCTTCAACCCCAGCATCGCCGGCATCGAACAGGCGGATGCGATCGTGCTCATCGGCACCAATCCGCGCCTCGAGGCCTCCGTGCTCAATGCCCGCATCCGCAAGCGCTGGCTGCAAGGGCAATGTCTTCATCGGCGTCATCGGCGAGAAAGCCGACCTCACTTACAACTACACCTATCTGGGCGCCGGGCCCGACAGCCTGGCGACCGGCTCGCGAATGCATGAGCGCGTGAAAGGCCAGAAGATCATCTTCATCCTGGGGCAGGGCGCTCTGGCGCGCCCCGATGGCGCGGCCGTGCTCGCCGAAGCCTACAAGGCCGCGAAGGCGCTCGGCGCCGTCAAGGAGAGCTGGAACGGCTTCAATGTTCTGCACACCGCGGCGGGCCGCGTCGGCGCGCTCGATGTCTGCGCTCTGCCGGGCGAGGGCGGCAGGTCCACGCGTGACATATCTGACCGCCGCCCAGTCGGGCGAACTCGACATGCTCTTCCTCCTCGGCGCCGACGAGATCGACATGCCCGCGCCTGGCTCGTGCCTTCGTCGTCTATCAGGGCACGCCATGGCGACGCCGGCGCGCATCGCGCCGATGTCATCCTGCCGGGTGCCGCCTATACCGAGAAGTCGGTCACCTATGTGAACACCGAAGGCCGTCCGCAGATGACGCGCCGCGCCACTTTCCCGCCGGGCGAAGCGCGCGAGGACTGGGCGATCCTGCGCGCTCTGTCGGAAGCGCTCGGCGCCACTCAGCCCTGGAACTCGCTTCCGGAGCTGCGCCGCGCGATGTATGCGAAGGCGCCCCATCTCGCCCGCCTCGACCAGGTGGCGCCGGCGGATGCGTCCGATCTCGACGCGCTCGCCGGCAGCAGGGCAACGATGTCGGCCGAGGCCTTCGTCTCGCCGATCAAGGATTTCTATCTGACCAATCCGATCGCGCGCGCATCGCGCACCATGGCCGAGTGCTCGGCGCTGCGGAACAAGGCCGCTGCTCGAGGCGGCGGAGTAGATCATGAACGAGATGTTGCTCACTGTCGGGTTGATCGCGCTGCAGAGCGTCGCTCTGCTGGTCTCGCTGCTGATCGTGACCGCCTTCCTGCTCTATGCCGACCGCAAGGTCTGGGCCGCGGTCCAGATGCGCCGCGGTCCCAATGTCGTCGGTCCCTGGGGCTTGCTGCAGTCCTTTGCCGACCTGCTCAAATTCGTGTTCAAGGAAGTCATCATCCCCGACGGCGCCAACAAGGGCGTGTTCATCATTGCGCCGCTGGTGACCGCACTCCTGTCGCTCGCCGCCTGGGCGGTGATTCCGCTCGACGAGGGCTGGGCGATCGCCGACATCAATGTCGGCATCCTCTATCTCTTCGCCATCTCCTCCCTCGGCGTCTATGGCGTCATCATGGGCGGCTGGGCGTCGAACTCGAAATATCCCTTCCTCGTCGGCTCTGCGCTCGGCGGCGCAGATGGTCTCCTACGAAGTCTCGATCGGCTTCGTCGATCATCACCGTGCTGCTCTGCGCCGGCTCGCTCAACCTGACCGACATCGTGAAGATCGCAGGAGACCGGACTTGCCACCATGCATCGGCCTGCCATGGCTCGCCTTCCTCAACTGGTACTGGCTGCCGCTGCTGCCGATGTTCATTGTCTTCTTCGTGTCGGCGCTGGCCGAAACCAACCGGCCGCCCTTCGATCTCGTCGAGGCGGAATCCGAGCTCGTCGCGGGCTTCATGGTGGAATATTCCTCGACGCCCTATCTGCTCTTCATGCTCGGCGAATACGTCGCCATCACCCTGATGTGCGCGATGACGACCATCCTGTTCCTCGGCGGCTGGCTGCCGCCCATCGACATCTCGGCCGTTCAACCTGGATGCCCGGCGTCATCTGGTTCCTGATCAAGCTGTGCTTCGTCTTCTTCATGTTCGCCATGGTGAAGGCCATCGTGCCGCGCTACCGCTATGACCAGCTCATGCGGCTCGGCTGGAAGGTGTTCCTGCCGCTGTCGCTGTTCTGGGTGGTGGTGACCGCCGGCGTTCTGGTGGCCTTCGGATGGCTGCCATGAGGAGTGAGGCGCATGGACTTCTCCTTCAGCAATGCGTTGGGGCTTTTGTCTTCCTCGTGCTCGGCCTCATCGATCCTCGCCCTGTTCCAGCGCTTCGTCTATCCGCTGCTCAGCGCCAGCGCACGAAAGGGCGAAGGTGACGGGCAAGCACGGCCGGGATCCGGCCGCGGTGTCATGCGCATTGTGCTACTTCGTGAGCCTCGTGCTGCTTCCGGTCGTCGGCTTCCTGCTGGGCGGCACGCTATAGGAACGTTTGGGTGAATGATCGATGAGATTGGCTCAAGCTGCGCGCGCCAGCTGTTCCTGACGGAATTTCTTTCCGCCACGTGGCTCGCCCTGCGCTACTTCTTCGCGCCCAAGGCGACGATCAACTATCCCTTTCGAGAAGGGGCCGCTGTCGCCGCGCTTCCGCGGCGAGCATGCGCTCCGCCGCTATCCCAATGGCGAGGAGCGCTGCATCGCCTGCAAGCTCTGCGAAGCGATCTGCCCGGCTCAGGCGATCACCATCGAAGCTGGACCGCGCCGCAATGACGGCACCAGCCGCACGACCCGCTACGACATCGACATGGTGAAATGCATCTATTGCGGCTTCTGCCAGGAAGCCTGTCCAGTCGATGCCATCGTCGAAGGGCCGAATTTCGAATTCGCCACCGAAACGCGCGAGGAGCTTCTGTTCAACAAGGAAAAGCTGCTCGCCAATGGCGATCGCTGGGAACGCGAGATCGCCAGGAATATTGCGCTCGATGCGCCATACCGCTAGGCGGCGCGCGTGAGGATTGAGGGGACTATGACAGTCGCGGCGCTTCTTCTTCTATCTCTTCTCCGGCGTGGCATGTGCCGCCGCGGTGATGGTCATTTCCTCGCGCAATCCCGTCCATTCCGTGCTGTTTCTCATTCTCTGCCTTCTTCAATGCGGCCGGCCTCTTCATCCTGCTGGGCGCCGAGTTCCTGGCGCATGATCCTGGTCGTCGTCTATGTCGGCGCCGTCGCGGTGCTGTTCCTGTTCGTGGTCATGATGCTCGATGTCGATTTCACCGAATTGCGCCAGGGCATGCTGAGCTATCTGCCGGTCGGCGGCACCATCGGCGCTGATCCTGCTGGTCGAACTGGTCGCTGGTGCTGGGCACCTGGGCGATTTCGTCGGAGCGCAAGACGGCCGCGCCGGTCACCGCTGCGGCCGGGCGTCACCAACACCGAAGCCCTCGGGCCTGATTCTCTACACGAAATACGTCTATTACTTCCAGGCGGCGGGTCTGGTGCTGCTCGTCGCGATGATCGGCGCCATCGTGCTGACGCTTCGCCACAAGCCGGGCGTCAAGCGCCAGAACATCGCCGACCAGGTGGCGCGCAAGCCCGCGACCGCCATCGAAGTCCGCAAGGTCAAGCCGGGGCAGGGGATCTGACGATGACCATCGGCCTCGCGCCATTATCTCACCGTCGCCGCCATCCTCTTCACCATCGGCATTTTCGGCATCTTCCTCAACCGCAAGAACGTCATCATCATCCTGATGTCGATCGAACTGATGCTGCTCGCGGTCAACATCAATTTCGTCGCCTTTCTCGGCCTTCCTCGACGATCTGGTGGGGCAGGTCTTCGCGCTCTTCGTGCTGACTGTCGCCGCCGGCGAAGCGGCGATCGGGCTCGCCATTCTCGTCGTCTATTTCCGCAACCGCGGCTCCATCGCGGTCGAAGACATCAATCTCATGAAGGGCTGACGCGCGCACCATGTATCAGCTCATCGTCTTCCTGCCGCTCATCGGCGCCATCATCGCGGGCCTGCTGGGCACCAATGCTGTTCCGCATGATGGGCATGACGGTCGACTCGCATGGCCCTGGCGACACCCATCCGGCGCATGAGGCGGACCATGCTCACGGTCACGAGCATGACGATCACGCCCATCACACCTATCCGCCGCCCTGGCCCGCCTATCTGACCTCGGGCTTCCTCGTGCGTCTCCGCCGTCCTCTCCTGGGTCGCGCTCCTGGCATTACATGCACGAAGCGGCACCCTTCAAGATCGAGGTGCTGCGCTGGGTGAATTCCGGCGCCCTCATGGCCGACTGGGCCTTGCGGATCGATACGCTGACGGCGGTCATGCTGGTGGTTGTCAACACCGTATCCTCGCTCGTCCATATCTATTCGATCGGCTATATGAGCCACGATCCGCATCAGCCGCGCTTCTTCGCCTATCTGTCGCTCTTCACCTTCGCCATGCTGATGCTGGTGACCTCCGACAACCTGCTGCAGATGTTCTTCGGCTGGGAAGGGGTGGGCCTTGCTTCCTATCTGCTGATCGGCTTCTGGTATCACGCGCCCCTCCGCCAACGCGGCGGCGATCAAGGCCTTCATCGTCAACCGCATCGGCGATTTCGGCTTCGCCTCGGCATCTTCGGCGGCCTTCCTGATCTTCGGCTCGATCGATCTCGATACGATCTTTCGGCGCCGCTGCCGGCCAGGCCGGCAAGACCATGCAGTTCCTGAGCTGGCAGGTCGATGTGCTGACCACCGATCTGCCTGCTGCTGTTCATGGGCGCCATGGGCAAGTCGGCCCAGTTCCTGCTCCACACCTGGCTGCCCGACGCCATGGAAGGCCCGACCCCGGTCTCGGCCCTCATCCATGCCGCGACCATGGTGACGGCCGGGCGTGTTCCTGGTGGCGCGGCATGTCGCCGCTCTATGAACTCGCCCCCACCGCGCAGGATGTCGTGATCATCATCGGCGCGATCACCGCCTTCTTCGCCGCGACCGTCGGTCTCGTTCAGAACGACATCAAGCGCGTCATCGCCTATTCGACCTGCTCGCAGCTCGGCTACATGTTCGTCGCCATGGGCGTCGGCGCCTATGGCGTCGGCATGTTCCATCTCTTCACCCACGCCTTCTTCAAGGCGCTGCTGTTCCTGGGCTCGGGCTCCGTCATCCATGCGATGTCGGACGAGCAGGACATGCGCAAGATGGGCGGCCTCGCGCCCCATATCCACATGACCTGGGTGATGATGCTCATCGGCACGCTGGCCCTCACCGGCTTCCCGTTGACCGCCGGCTATTTCTCCAAGGACGCTATCATCGAAGTTCGCTTTCGCCTCGCATGCCGGAGCGGCAAGCTTCGCCTTCGTGCTTCTGGTGATCGCCGCCTTCTGCACCTCATTCTATTCCTGGCGGCTGGTCTTCATGACCTTCCATGGCAAGCCGCGCGCTTCGAGGGAGATCATGGAGCATGTGCATGAATAGCCCCAATGTCATGCTGGTGCCGCTCTATGTCCTCGCCGCCGGCGCGCTCGCTCGCGGGCCTTCTCTTCGCGCCCTATTTCATCGGCCATGACGAGGCGCAGTTCTGGGCAAGCGGTCATCTTGCGAGCGTCTGAGAACAAGATCATCGAGGAGATGCACCATGTGCCGGCGTGGGTGAAGCTGTTCACCCTTCGTCGCCATGGTGCTCGGCTTCGCGCTCGCCTATCTGTTCTATATCCGGCGCACCGATCTGCCGCGCAAGCTCGCCGCGCAGCATTGGCCGCTCTACCAGTTCCTGCTCAACAAGTGGTATTTCGACGAGCTCTATGACTTGATCTTCGTCAGTCCGGCCATGTGGCTCGGCCGCTTCCTGTGGAAGAAGGGCGACGGCTGGCTGATTGACGGCTTCGGTCCGGACGGCGTCTCGGCCCGCGTCGTCGATGTCACCCAGCGGCGTGGTCCGGCTGCAGACCGGCTATGTCTTCCATTATGCCTTCGCCATGCTGATCGGCGTCGCCGCCCTTGTGACCTGGTTCATGTTCGGGGGCGCGCACTGATGTCCGGCTGGCCGATCCTCTCCGTCGTCACCTTCCTGCCGCTGGTCGGCGCCGCCTTCATCCTGGTCGATCCGCGGCGATGACGAGGTTGCGCTTGCGCAACATGCGCTGGGCCGCGCTGTGGACGACGATCGTCACCTTCGTCCTGTCGCTGCTGATCTGGCTGCTATTTCGATCCGAGCAATCCCGACTTCCAGTTCGTCGAGAAGGTATGGCTGGCTCGGCAATTCGCCTCCTATCACATGGGCGTCGACGGCATTTCGATGCTGTTCGTCATCCTCACCACCTTCCTGATGCCGATCTGCATCCTGGCAAGCTGGCATGTCGGAACCCGCGCGTGCGCGAATATCATGATCGCCTTCCTGGTGCTCGAGACCCTGATGATCGGCGTGTTCTGCGCCCTCGATCTCGTGCTCTTCTATCTCTTCTTCGAAGGCGGCCTCATCCCGATGTTCCTGATCATCGGCGTTTGGGGCGGCCCGCGCCGCGTCTATGCGAGCTTCAAGTTCTTCCTCTACACGCTGCTGGGCTCGGTGCTGATGCTGCTCGCCATCATCGCCATGTACTGGCAGTCGGGCACCACCGACATCGCGGCTGCTGTACAAGACGCCGAACTTCCCGGCCGAAATGCAGACCTGGCTGTGGCTCGCCTTCTTCGCCTCCTTCGCCGTGAAGATGCCGATGTGGCCGGTTCACACCTGGCTTGCCCGACGCCCATGTCGAGGCGCCGACCGCGGGCTCGGTCATCCTGGCCGCCATCCTCCTGAAGATGGGCGGCTACGGCTTCCTGCGCTTCTCGCTGCCGATGTTCCCGCTTGGCGTCCGACCATTTCGCGCCGCTTCGTCTTCACGCTTTCCATCGTCGCCATCATCTACACTTCGCTCGTGGCGCTGATGCAGGAGGACATGAAGAAGCTCATCGCCTATTCGTCGGTGGCGCATATGGGCTTCGTCACCATGGGCATCTTCACCATGACGCGGCAGGGCATCGACGGCGCCCTGTTCCAGATGATCTCGCACGGCCTCGTCTCGGGCGCGCTCTTCCTGTGCGTCGGCGTCGTCTATGACCGCATGCATACGCGCGAGATCGCCGCCTATGGCGGACTCGTCAACCGCATGCCGCTCTACGCCTTCACCTTCATGGTCTTCACCATGGCCAATGTCGGCTTGCCCGGCACCTCGCGGTTTCGTCGGCGAGTTTCTGACCCTCGTTGGCGCCTTCCAGAACAACACCTGGGTTGCCTTCTTCGCCACGACCGGCGTCATCCTGTCGGCGGCTATGCGCTTTGGCTCTATCGCCGCGTGGTCTTCGGCAAACTCGAAAAGGCAAGCCTTGCCCATATCGCCGACATGACGCCGCGCGAAGCGGCGACGCTCGCTCCGCTCGTCGTGCTCACCATCCTTTTCGGCGTCTATCCCGGCGCCGCTCCTCGATGTCTTCGGCGCCTCGGTCGAAAATCTGATGGCAGGCGTTCAGAAGTCGCTCGCTGCGGCGGGCGCAATCCAAGCCGCGGCGCTGCTAATGAATGTCGCTGCTCGATCCTGCAGATCCAGGCCATGCCGCGGCGATCCTGCCGGAGATCGTTCCTGGTCATCGCCGCCATGGCGCTCCTGATGTTCGGAGTCTTCCGCGAAAGCGTGCCGACGACATCATCAATATCGCGGCGATCGCCGTCCTCGGCATTGCTGCCGTCCTGGTGATCTGCCGACGGCGGAGGGCGCGCGGACAGCATTCGGCGGCGCCTTCGTGGTCGACACTTTCGCCCGCGTGATGAAGGTCCTGACCCTCTTCGGCTCGGCCGTCGCCATCGTGCTGTCGGTCAATTTCATGAAGACGCGAGAAGATCGACGCGCTTCGAATATCCCATCCTCGTGCTGCTCGCCACCGTCGGCATGATGATGATGATCTCGGCCAATGATCTGATCGCGCTTTATATGGGCCTCGAATTGCAGTCGCTCGCGCTCTATGTCGTCGCCGCCATCGACCGCGACAGGCGCGAGTCCTCCGAAGCCGGCCTCAAATATTTCGTCCTCGGCGCTCTGTCGTCCGGCATGCTGCTCTACGGCGCCTCGCTCATCTATGGCTTCACCGGCAGCGACCGGCTTTCCGCAGATCGCCGCGGCGCGTGACGGGCGAGCGCCGGTCTTGGCCTCGTTTTCGGCCTTGTCTTCCTCATTGCCGGCCTTGCCTTCAAGGTTTCGGCCGTGCCTTTCCATATGTGGACGCCCGATGTCTATGAGGGCGCGCCGACGCCGGTTACCGCCTTCTTCGCCGCCGCGCCCAAGATCGCGGCCATGGCGCTCTTCATCCGCGCCATGCTGGCGCCGTTCCGCCGCGATCATACCCGACTGGCAGCAGATCCTGGTCTTCGTCTCGATCGCCTCCATGGTGCTCGGCGCCTTTGCCGCCATCGGCCAGACCAATATCAAGCGGCTGCTCGCCTATTCCTCGATCGGCCATATGGGCTATGCGCTGGTCGGCCTCGCCGCCGGCAGCCCGGAAGGGGTGCAGGGCGTCATCATCTACATGATGATCTACTTGATCATGACGCTTGGCTCCTTCGCCTGCGTCCTCGCCATGCGCCGCAAGGATGGCCAGGTCGAAGACGATTGCCGATCTCGCGGGCCTTGCCCGCACCAACAAGGCTCCTGGCCTTCGTCCTTGCCGTGCTCATGTTCTCGCTTGCCGGCATTCCGCCGCTGGCCGGCTTCTTCGCCAAGTATTTCGTCTTCCTGGCGGCGATCAAGGCGAACCTCGTGACGCTCGCGGTCATCGGCGTCGTCGCCAGCGTCGTCGGCGCCTACTATTATCTGCGCATCGTCAAGATCATGTATTTCGATGAGCCGGCCGAGCATTTCGAGCCGATGGTGGCGAGGTGAAGGCCGTGATCGTGCTGGCGGGCCTCTTCGTGCTGCTCTTCGCGCTCTTCGCGCAGCCCTTGAGCAGCTCTCGCGCAAGCTGCCGCCGCCTCGCTGTTCTGATCGGGATCTGCTCGGCACGGCATCGCTTGTTCATTTCGAGCGCGATCGATTCGACCAATGCCGAAGCCCACCGCCTTGCCAGGGACGGCGAGCGCGGGCCCTTGTGGATCTGGCCGACCGCAGACGCAAGGGCGCGGCCGTCTCGGCCGCCACTGGGTGTCGGAGCCCGGCAATCTCTATGTGACCTTCGTGTTCACGCTGGACGGTTCAGCACTGGTCGCCGCCAGGTCGGCTTCGTCGCCGCCTTGGCCATCCGTGACACCGCGCTCGCCGCTGCTGCCGAGGAGGGTGGCACCGGTCAAGCTCAAATGGCCGAATGACGTGCTGCTCGACGGAGCCAAATTCGCCGGCATCCTGCCCGAGACGGTGGCGCAGTCGGGCGACGGCCGCGTCACGGTGGCGCTCGGCTGCGGGCTCAATGTCGCACATGCGCCCAAGGGCACACCCTATCCCGTGACCGCCTTGGCGCATCACGGCGGCGACATCACGCCCAGGGATTGCCTCGACTGTGCTCGACCGCTCTTGTCGCATTGGCTCGGTGTGTGGGACAAGGGCAGGGGCTTTGCCGATGATCCGGCAAAGCTGGCTTGCTCACGCGGCGGGTCTAGGCCAGGATTTCGTGCGGTATGGTGAACGCAGAAGGAAGTGCAGGGAACATTCACTGATCTCGGCGATGACGGCGCCTTGATCCTCATCCTTCGCCGACGGCAGCCGGAAGCCCGTCCATGCCGGTGAAGTGACATAGCGAGAGCGCGTATCATGAACGCCAAGAAGAAATTCGATCACAGCAACGATCTCGTGCTCCTGCCTTTGGGCGGCGCCGGCGAGATCGGCATGAATTGCTATTGCTACGGCGTGGGCCCGCCGATGACCGCGAATGGCTGATGGTCGATCTCGGCGTCAAATTCGGCGACGAGACCGAGCCCGGCATCGATGTCGTTCTGCCCGATCTCGCTTTATCATCGAGACGAGCGCAAGGGCTCGTCGGGCATCGTCCTCACCCATGCCCATGAGGATCATCTGGGCGCCGTCGCCTGGCTGTGGCCGCAGCTTCGCTGTCCCGGTCTATTGCACGCCCTTTGCCGCCGCCCTCCTGGCCAACAAGCTGAAGGAAGCCGGGCTTGACGAAGGAGTGCCGGTTCGCATCAAGCCGCTGGGCGCGCGCTTCACGGTCGGCTCCTTCGATCTTGAATTTGTCGCGCGTCACCCATTCGATCCCCGAGCCCGCCGCGCTCCTCATCGAGACGAAGCAGGGCACGGTGGTTCATTCCGGCGACTGGAAGATCGACCGCACCCCGACGATCCGGCGATCGACTTCGACGAGAAGCGCCTGCGCGCGATCGGCGAGGAGGGCGTCGATGCGCTGGTCTGCGATTCGACCAATGTGCTGCGCGAGGGCTTCTCGCCATCCGAGAGCGATGTCGCCGCGACGCTCTGGCGGCATCGTCGCCGAAGCCAAGGGCCGTGTCGCCGTCACCACCTTCGCCTCGCATGTGGAGCGCATCGCTTCCGCGGTGCGGCGCCGCGCGCCAGGCGGGCCGCGAAGTCGTGCTCGCCGGGCCGCGCCATGCGCAACACCATCGAAGCGGCGCGTGCCACGCGGCTATTTGCGCGATGCCGGCGACTTTCTTGACGAAGAAGCCTTCGGCTATCTGCCGCCTGACAAGGTCATGCTGCTGTGCACCGGCAGCCAGGGCGAGCCCCGCGCCGCCATCGCCCGCATTGCCGAGGACAGCCACCCCAATGTCGCGCTCGATGAGGGCGATCTCGTCGTCTTCTCCTCGAAGACCATTCCCGGCAATGAAAAGGCGGTCAGCGCCGTCCACAACAATCTGGCCGCGCCTCGGCGTCGACGTCATCACCTCGGATGAAGCTCTGGTCCACACTTCGGGCCATCCGCGCCAGGACGAACTGCAAGCTGCTCTATGATTGGCTGAAGCCCGGGCGCTGATTCCCATGCATGGCGAGCCGCGCCATCTCTTGCGCCATGCCGAGCTTCGCCGAGGACTGTGGCATCGCAGAAACGCTCATGGCGGAGAATGGCGATATGATCCGCCTTTGTCCGGGTCCCGCGCGGATCGTCGATGAAGCGCCGTCGGGCCGCCTGCATGTCGATGGCAGGCTGATCGTGCCGGCGAACGATGGTCCGGCCAAGCTCCGCCGCAAGCTCTCCTTTGTCGGCATCGTCGTGGCGAGCCTGGTGATCGACCGCAAGGGCGCGCTCGTTTCCGAGATCGGGATCATCGCCGACGGCCTGCCGGCCGGACTGCGAGATGACAAGCTCAGAGCGGCGGCGGAAGAGGCTTTCGAAGTCCATGCCGCGGCCGCGGCGCAAGCCGATGAGGTCGTGACCGAGACGATACGCACCGCCATCCGCCGGGCGGCGGACGCGGATGGGGCAAGAAGCCCGTCTGCCGGGTGCTGGTGCATGGATTTGAGAACGTCGCTCTCACCGCTTCGCGGGGCGAGGGCGTAGTTCTGGTATACTTCGCGAATCATGAGCAAGCACGTAACGCCGCCCGCAAGGCCCGAAAGACATCGAATCCATCAATCTGCGCGAAGCGCTGGAAGAGCGCTATCTCGCCTATGCGCTCTCGACCATCATGCACCGGGCCTCGCCCGATGTGCGCGATGGTCTGAAGCCGGTCCATCGCCGGCTTCTCTATGCCATGCGGCTGCTCCGGCTCGATCCCGCCGCGGCCTTCAAGAAATGCGCCAAAGATCGTGGGCGACGTCATGGGCTCCTATCATCCGCATGGCGACCAGGCGATCTATGACGCGCTGGTGCGCCTCGCCCAGGATTTCGCTGTCGCGCTATCCGCTCGATCGAGGGGCAGGGAAATTTCGGCAATATCGATGGCGACAATGCCGCCGCCTATCGCTACACCGAAGCGCGGATGACCGACGTCGCCATGGCGCTGCTCGAAGGCATCGATGAGGACACGGTCGATTTCCGCGACAACTACGATGGCGAGGACCGCAGAGCCGGTCGTTCTGCCCGGCGGCTTTCCCAATCTGTTGGCCAATGGCGCTTCCGGCATCGCCGTCGGCATGGCGACCTCGATCCCGCCGCACAATGCGGCCGAACTTTGCGATGCCGCCTTGCATCTCATCAAGTTTCCCAATGCGACGGTCGACAAGCTCGTCCAGCTTGTGCCGGGACCGGATTTTCCGACCGGCGGCATCATCATCGATGACCGCGCGACCATCCTCGATGCCTACAAGACCGGGCGTGGCTCGTTCCGCGTGCGCGCCCGCTGGACGCAGGAAGATCTCGGGCGCGGCACCTGGCAGATCGTCGTCACCGAAATTCCCTATCAGGTTCAGAAAGGCCGGCTGATCGAGCGCATCGCCGAACTCGTCGCGGCGAAGAAGCTGCCGCTCGTTGGCGGATCTGCGCGATGAATCGGCCGAAGACATCCGCATTGTCGTTGGAGCCGAAGAGCCGCACCGTCGATCCGCAGCTGCTGATGGAGCAGCTTTTCCGCAACAGCGAACTTGAAGCGCGCATTCCGCTGAACATGAATGTGCTGTCGGGAGGCCGTGTGCCCAAGGTGATGTCGCTGCGCGACGTGCTTGCGCGAATGGCTCGATCACCGCAAGGTCGTGCTGGTCCGCCGCTCGAATTTCCGGCTGGCAGAGATCGCCCGCCGGCTCGAGATCCTCGAAGGCTATCTCATCGCTTATCTCAATCTCGACGAGGTGATCCGCATCATCCGCGCAGAGGATGAGCCGAAGCCGGCCCTGATGAAGCGCTTCAAGCTCACCGACACTCAGGCCGAGGCCATCCTCAACATGCGCTTGCGCGCTCTGCGCAAGCTCGAGGAGATGGAGATCCGCCGCGAGAACGATGCGCTCAAGAAGGAGCAGTCGGGCCTCAAGAAACTGCTCAAATCGGACGACGCGCAATGGCAGAAGATCGCCGGCGAGATCAAGGAGACGAGGGAAAAGTTCGGCAAGAAGACGGCGCTCGGCAAGCGCCGCACCGATTTCGCGGAGGCGCCCGAAATCGACCTCGACCTCGAGCAGGCGATGATCGAGAAGGAGCCGGTTACCGTCGTCTGCTCGGAGAAGGGCTGGATCAGGACGATGAAGGGCCATCTCGAGGACACTTCCACCCTCGTCTTACAAGGACGGCGATCAGGGCAAGTTCATCTCTAGTGCCGAGACCACCGACAGCATCATGCTCTTCGCTTCTTCAGGCAAGTTCTTTACCCTCGAAGCGGCGAAGCTGCCGGGCGGACGCGGCCATGGCGAGCCGGTGAGGCTCATGGCCGACCTCGAGGCGACGGATGAGATCGTCGCGCTTTTCGTCCATAGGCCGGCGCGCAAGCTACTGGTGGCGTCAACCGACGGCTAGGCTTCATCGTGCCCGAGGACGAATGCCTGGCCAATACGCGCAAGGGCAAGCAGGTTACTGAATGTGAAGCCGCCGGTCGAAGCGCAGGTCTGCGCGATCCTGACCGACGATGCCGACCATATCGCGACGGTCGGCGAGAACCGGAAGCTTTTGATCTTCCAACGCTCGGAAGTCCCGGAAATGACCCGCGGAAAAGGCGTCAGGCTGCAGAAGTACAAGGATGGCGGACTGTCGGATGCGGTCGGATTCATACTGAAGGAGGGGTTGACGTGGATCGACTCGTCCGGCCGCACCTTGAACGTCACTGATCTTAAGGATTGGGTCGGCGAACGCGCGCAGGCTGGCCGGTTGCCACCGAAGGGTTTCCCCAGGTCCAACAAATTTGGTGCAAACAAGGGGGATAGTCCATGATCGGCAGCAGCGCCGCCGGTTTCTCCATAATACTGACGAGGCAATGAAAGTCTGAGCTGAAGGGTAAGGGTCAAGCTGCCATGTCAGCCCACATCATCAGGTCGTTTGACCGGAAGGTATTCCTAACTAGCTCTGGCCCGATTAACGCTTCGTGAACGGGTTCGCCCTAATCAATTTTGATATGCGGTTTCAGAGCCTAGGCTTTCGCTCCAGCGTAAGCCATTGTGGAAAAGGCGCGAAAAAGGCTCAGACAGGGAGTTTGGAGAAAACGGTTGATGCGCAATGACGGCGCAACATCAGAGCCTGAAGTGACTGGATCTACAGGGGTCAGCCCTTGGCTCCTCACGAGACCCTTGCGCACGCGGCTGTGCCCGATTTTCATCTCCTTGACCGCCAGGGCTTCGTCAAGGCCAACAGCTCGTCAGGCGGCACTCAACTCGATTGGTCCGTCTTCGCGCCCAATTGGGCCTCGCTCTATTTCACCATGGAATGGCTGCACACGTTTCCCGGTCCTTATTCGCTGCGCTATTATCTTTCCGGTTGGTTCGATGAGAAATACAATGATGTGAATGCTGCCCGCAATCGCATCGATATCATTATCGGCAAGAGCGACATCCATCTGACGAGGCACACTTTCGTCACTGATGTCGATCCCTATCGCGCCGATATCCCCGACATCTTGAAGAGCGCGCTCAGCGACGGTGAAGTGAATCCGAATTTCGGGGTCGACTGCGTGCTCGACGAGAATTCGGGCAAGTTCAATGTCGAGCGCGTCGGGCAGAGATCGGAAATCGCAAGGCTCTGGGGCATGAACCCGGTGTCCTTTCCGTGTCTTACCGGCCACTCGTACGACCAGGTCGTAAGCGCTGCTTATCGCAAGGTGGTTCTGAGCGACAAGCCTCACTACGATCATGTCTGCGCGGCCATGACGGCGCGCGATTCGAATGTGATCTGGTTCACCTATCAGAGGGTGATCCTGCCGCAGCGCTTCACCGACAACAAGAAGGGCGTTGTTGTCGTTTCGAAGCAATCTCCAGTCGACATCAAGATTCTTTAGCGCGCATCCCGGCGAAGTGGAATCGCTTTGCTGAAACGGATTCGCGCCAAATCAATTGTGTTGGAGCAAATCCTCACCGCCAAAGTCTTCGACTTTGGCGAGCCTCGCTCCAAGCCATGCGCCTTCGGACTACAGCGTCGGCCCGAAAAGTGTGCGCGGGTTTTGGAGCAAGCCGATGCGCAAAAACAATCAGATAGAGAGCGTCGGACCGATTCCAAAAGAAGGTCCGGCGCTCTAAGCGAAAGCGGAGGCGCTCGATCCGCCTTCCTCCATCGCCGCCAAATATTCGAGATGGCTGCGCTCGGCGATGATCAGCCATTCGCTCTCATCGGCGCCCGCCGGTTTCCAGTCGGGATGCCAGCGCAGGAAACCATGTTCCTGCAGCGCATAGCCCGAGCGCGTGACGAAGCCGTGTGTTGCGAATATGTTGCCCGTCAGCGCCCATAGCGCATCCGGCTGCCATTTGATCAAGGCGAGCAGCATGCCGATCTTCGGCAGCGTGTCGAAACATTCGCGCTTCTTGACGGTGCGATCGATCCACATTTCGCCGTGATAGACGAGGGCGCCCTTCAGCGTGCGTGAGCGCGAATGGGGTGGCGGCTCGATCACCGACGGCATGACCAGCTCATGTGCTTTCACATAGAGACCGATCATCCATCCCACCGCCCATTCGGCGAGGTTGGGATGGACGAGATCGAGCCGGAAGGCCTGCAGCGAATGGGGATTGCCGGCGTCGTCGAAGGCCCCCAGCCAAAACGCCCGTTCGTCGTCGAGCTGGCAGGCAGTGGGATCGAACATCGGCGATACGCGGTCGCCGCGGACCTTGAGTCTGAGCTCGGCGAGTTCATCGAAATCGGTCGAATATCTCACCTTGAGGCCGAGTTGCTCGGCTTTCTTGATGAGCGATATGACTACGCGAACGGTGCCGAGTGGGTTTGTAAGCCCCGAATGCATGCGAGTTCCTCCACGGGCGCATCTCACCCTTACTCGCAGAGCGTCAATGATTGCTTACGCATTTGGTAAATTTGAACTTAAAGCGACTGATCGGCGCGCGCCAGCGTTTGCTGCTGCATCGGAAGCGTGTCCATTCGAGACGCCACAGCTGTGCGCGAGTAGTGTTACGAACATGATCGACCCGCCGATCAGAGTCTGCGGCGTCGGCATTCTCCGAATATCAGCCATATCCACAAGGCGTCAGGATGAGCTCGAGGAGAAAGAACATCGCCACTTCGGACGCCGGAAGATAGCGCGGTCCAATGACGAGAGCGCCATGGCGATCGGGATGACGAGCAGGGCGTTGATTGCGAGCCAGCCCCAGCTCACGGTGGGGAGGACGGTTGGCTGGGCCCAGAAGGCCGCGATGCATGCCGATGCCAAGGCTGCCGACGGCAAGGCTGGTCACGATGTTCTTGCCGGTCCAGCGCGCCGCGATCAGGGTGACCGCCATGCAAGTGGCGACACCGAAGGCGAGAATGTCGCCCATAGGTGCCCACCGAAATGCCATTCCACACGATGATGCCGACGCCCATGAGCGCCATCACGATGGCAAGCGCCGTTTGCCAATGAATGCGCTCCTTGAGGATAATCCAGGCAAGCAACGCGCAGGACACCGGATTGAGGGCCAGGATGAACACCAGATTGGCGGCGGTTGTTTCGGTGACCGCGGCGAGGAACATGACATTGGCAAGCGTATTGGTGATGGCGACGATCCCGGCCCGGCCGTTGATATAGGACTGCGCCTCTCCGGCCGCGATGGAAAATTATTCACAGCACAGTGATCGCCAGGAAAAGGAGAATACCGCGGGCGAACATCAATGTCCATCTATCGGTGGCAGCCAGGCGGACGAGGGGTACATCGAAAGTAAAAGGACCGCGCCGAGCGCGGTCAGGAAAGATCCCTTGCGGTGGTCGTCGCCATGACTGGAAAGTCGGCCTATAAATGGCCCCAGTTACACGCCAGAGTTACGATGTCCACGTTAAAACGGGATTACGATGTTCCGCACCCTCTGAATTGTGTCAATCGAGCTCAAAAGGTGGCGGACCCAGCCGTCGGCGGTCAGCCGTTCCTGCGGCATGAAATCGGGCCTTGTAGTTCATCTTCGGGACCCATGGACCCAATAGCCCAGATAAAGATAGGGCAGGCCGAAGCGTTGGCGGCGCGCTGGATGTGGTCGAGGATCATGTAGGTCCCGAGGCCGCGGTCGGCCAGTCGCGGTTCATAGAAACTGTAGATCATCGACAGGCCGTCATCGAGCAGATCGGTCAGGACGCAGGCCACCAGCGCGCCTCGCCGACCGCGTTGCGACCGGTATTCGACGATCCGGCTATTGACGAAGCTGTCGTCGACCATGGCCGAGAAATCGAGCACCGTCATGTCGACCATGCCGCCATCGGCATGCCGTCGTCGATATAGGCGCGGAACAGCGAATATTGCTCGCTGGTCGCCTTGCCGGCTTGATCGTTCCGGTGTAGATCGCCATTGCGCCCATGATGCGCGTAACGAGAGCGAAGGCGTGAATTCCTTGACCCAGACTCGGACCGATACGCAGGAGGAGCAGCCGTCGCAGGCCGGCCGGTAGGCGATATTCTGGCTGCGCCGGAAACCGCCTTGCGACAACTGGCTGTTGAGCTGCGCGCGTCGGGGCCGATCAGATGGGTGAAGACCTTGCGTTCGATGCGGCCCGGCAAATAAGGGCAGGGCGCCGGCGCCGTGATGAAGAATTGCGGGAAATTTCGCCGTTCGATACTCAAGCTTGGGCCGCTCCTGTTCTGTCGTCATCGGGCTATTTTGCCGCGCCTGTCGCAGCTGCAGGCTCGCATGTTACAACTTTGCGACCTTCGTCAGGATCGCCGCCCAGTCTCCCGCCCGCCCGGCGCATCGAGCACCCGCGCTGTGAAACCGTCAGTCTCGATCCTGGCGACGATCTCCTCGGCATGCCGGCCGTCCGGGTCTCGATCATGATTTCGAGCTCGGCACCCTTGGCGGGAACGTCGAGGAACATGCGCCGGTGCGAGACTTCGAGGATGTTGGCCCCGAGCTGCCGAGTCGAGTGGCGATCCGGCCCAGCACGCCCGGGCGGTCGTCGATCTGGATTCGCAGATTGACGATGCGGTGTTCGCGCTCGAGTTCGCGATAGATTACGGACGCGAGTATGCGCGGATCGATATTGCCGCCGCACAGGACCAGGCCGACTTTCCGTCCGCGGAAATACGCGGGATCGGCAAGCACTGCGGCAAGTCCCGCAGCGCCTGCGCCCTCGGCAAGCGTCTTCTGATGCGCGAGATAAGCCATCACCGCGCGCTCGATGTCGGACTCGCCGACCAGCCGCACATCGTCGACATATTGTTTGCAGATGGTGATCGTTCGCTCGGTGACATTCTTGACCGCGATGCCTTCGGCGAGCGTCCAGCCGCCGCATCGGCGGGCTGACCGCGCAAGGCATGATACATGGAGGGATAAAGCTTTACCTCGACGCCCAGCATTTCGATCTGCGGCTTGAGGTGCTTGGCGGCGATTGCGATGCCGGAAATGACCCCGCCGCCGCCGATCGGCACGACGATGCAATCGAGCCCGGGCTCGTCCTCGAGCATCTCGATGCCGATCGTGCCTTGCCCGGCGATGATCTTGTCGTCGTCATAGGGATGGATGAGGACGTAGCCCTTCTCCTTGACCATCGCCTCGGCGGTCACCTGGCTGTCGGCCAGCGTCTCGCCCGAGAGAATAACCTGCGCGCCATGCGCACGGGTACGCTCGATCTTGGTCGAGGGCGTCGTCTCCGGCATGACGATGACCGCCGGGATGCCGAGCTGCGGGCGTGATAGGCAACCGCCTGGGCGTGATTGCCGGCCGACATCGTGATTACGCCGCGCGCCCGTTCTCGCCTCGCTCAGATTCGACATCTTGTTGAAGGCGCCGCGATCCTTGAAGGAATTGGTGACCTGCAGATTTTCGAACTTGACGTAGATCTGGGCGCCGGTGATCTCTGAGAGCTTGGGCGAATGAGGAGGGGCGTTCGCACCACATTGCCCGCGAGCGTCTCGCGCGCCTCTCGATGTCTTTGAATGTCATCGCCATGTGAGCCGGTCCTCCGGAAGCGTTTGTCTTCGTCGACGCTTTCTAATAGTTACAGGCGCCTGCGACCATCGCACAAATCGCCGTTCCAGCGCCTTCCCGCGACATGGAGCGGCCTACTGCGAAGGGAGTAGAGCATGACCTTCGCGCGGCCTGGATCGGGCTGGGCGTTATGGGATTTCCGATGGCGGGTCATCTGGCGACCCGCGGCGGCCTCGAGATGACGGTCTACAACCGCACCGCGGCGAAGGCGCGCAGCTGGACCGGGAAATTCCGGCAAGTCGCGCGCAACCCCGGCGGAGGCGGCCAAGGGTGCCGATCTCGTGTTTGCCTGCGTCGGCAATGATGACGACGTGAGCGCAGGTCACGACCGGGGAGGAGGGCGCTTTCCAGGCAATGAAGCAAGGCGCCATCTTCATCGACCATACCACTGCTTCGGCGAAGGTCGCCCGCGAACTCCACGGCGTGGCCAAATCGCGGGGCCTCGGCTTCGTCGATGCGCCGGTATCGGGGGGCAGGCCGGCGCGAGAATGGCGTTCTGACCGTCATGTGCGGCGGCGATGAGGCGGACTATGCAAGGCCGAGCCGCGATCGCCCACTACTCGCGCATGCGCAAATTGTTGGGACCGCCGGGATCCGGACAGCTCGCCAAGATGTGCAACCAGATCGCATTGCCGGATTGGTGCAGGGTCTTGCCGAGGCCATTCATTTCGGCATGAAGGCCGGGCTCGATATGGAGGCCGTCATCGACGTGATCTCCAAGGGCGCGGCCGGTTCCTGGCAGATGGAAAACCGGTACAAGTCCATGATCGCCGCCAAGTTCGATTTTGGCTTCGCGGTCGATTGGATGCGCAAGGATTTGGGCATCTGCCTTGACCAGGCGCAGTGAACGGTGCGCACCTGCCGGTGACCGCTCTGGTCGATCAGTTCTATGGCCAGGTTCAGGCCATGGGCGGCAAGCGCTGGGATACGTCGAGCCTGATCGCCCTTCTCAAAGATAAGCGACGCCGGCTGGCGTTTTTTTCTGGTTGCTCTCTCCTGCCGCGATGCTGGTGGGCTTCTCCAAGGGAGGCTTGCCGGTTGTCGGCATGCTGGGCGTCCCCGTACTTTCGCTGGCCACCTCGCCGGTGCGTGCCGCGGCTCTACTGCTGCCCATCTACGTCGTCACCGACATGTTCGGCCTCTGGGCCTATCGGCGGGAGTTTGATCGCCGCAATCTGGCGATCCTCATCCCGGCAGCGACAGTCGGCGTCGGCATCGGCTGGGCAACGGCCTTTGTCGTCTCTGAGCGATTGGTGACGCTCATCGTCGGCGTGATCGGTCTTTCCTTCTGCCTGAATTATTGGCTGTCGAGCCGGCAACGTCGCCGCGACCGGCCGATCTTCCGCGCGGCCTGTTTTGGGGAACGGTTTCGGGCTTCACGAGCTTCGTCAGCCATGCCGGCGCGCCGCCCTATCAGATGTATGTCATTCCGCAGCGGCTCGAGAAGATGGTCTATGCGGGCACCACCACGATCCTGTTCGCGGCCGTCAATGCGGTGAAGCTCGTGCCTTAC
>CAWJDZ010000010.1:0-23418 GCA_963841765.1 uncultured Alphaproteobacteria bacterium | reverse complement strand
GCGATGTTGTCGTGGATGGCGACAATCTCATGGGCGATGGCGTCAATGTTGCCGCGCGTTTGGAGGCGCTGTCACAGCCGGGCGGGATATGTATCTCCGAAGCAATCTATACACAGGTTCGCGATCGGCTTTCGCTCGATTTCCTCGATCTTGGCGAGCACAAAGTGAAGAATATCGCCAGGCCAGTGCACGCCTATCGCGTTCCGCTAGCTTCTGAAGAACAGGTCAAGTCGCCTTTCCGCGGCCTTGACGCCTTCGAATTCGATCACGCTCAGCCTTTTCTTCGGCCGTGCGCGCGCCATTTCCATCTGCACCGAAAGGCTTGAGCAGCTCGCGGCCCGCGGCAAGGCTTTCCTGCTGATCTACGGGATGAGCGGCTCGGGCAAGTCCTCTCTCCTGCGAGCCGGCCTGCTCCCGTCGATTACCCGACCCGGTGCGATGGCGGGATCACCTTGTGGCGCCGCTGCCTGATCCGGCCATCTGAGGGGCCCGATGCGGTTGCCTCATTGGCCGCGGGATTGCTTCGTGATGGTGCTTTGCCGGAGCTCGCGCAGGAAAAACGGCAGCGGAGCTGGCCAACCTGTTTCGTAGCGCCCCTGATCGGGCGCTTGCGCTGATCCGCCAGGCGCTTGGCAAAGCGGCGACGGCCACAGGGTTTGCTCCCTCGCAGGCGCGCTTGGTACTTGCAGTAGACCAAATGGAAGAGCTGTTCACGACGGAGGCCGATCCGGCCTCGCGCGAAGCATTCGTGCGGTTGCTCGCAGCGCTGGCAGGCAGCGGGCTTTGTCTGGGTTATCGGTACCATCCGGTCGGACTTCTTTCACCGCTGCAGCGAGATTGCGGGTTTCTCGGCACTGAAAGACGGCCTCAGCAGCTATGAGCTGTTGCCGCCGACCGGTCCGGAGATCGGCCAAATCATCCGCGAGCCGGCGCGTGCCACAGGCCTCCGGTTCGAGGAAACCGCCGATCAGGGCCGGCTTGATGACGTACTGCAGGAGGCGGCGGCCGCCGATCCCGGATCATTGCCGCTTCTCGAGTTTGTGCTCGATGGCTTTATCGAAGCCGGCCGAGATCGCCGGCTCCTCACTTTTGCCGCATATCGGGCACTGGGCGGCCTCGAGGGAGCAATCGCGCGGCGCGCCGACGAAGTTGTCGACGCGCTCCCGCCGAAATTCAGGATGCATTGCCGGCCGTGTTGCGGGCCCTCACCACGGTGCGTCCGGGCGATGAGACCGTCACGGGGCGCCCCGCCTCGCTCATCGAAGTGGCAGCAACGCCCGCACGATCGGCACTTGTTGATGCACTGATCGCGGCCCGGCTTCTCGTCAGTGATGAAGACGTTGCAGGTCGTGCGGTTGTGCGAGTGGCGCATGAAGCACTAGTGAGCCGCTGGCCGCGCGCCCGTGACATCATCAACGCGAACAGAAGTTTTCTTGAGACGCGCGCCCGACTTCAGACCGAGGCACGCCGATGGTCGTCAGACAACAAGAACCCGGAGCTTCTACTTCCGCCTGGAAAGCGGCTGGCCGAAGGCGAGGATTTACTGCTGTCGAGGCGGGAAGAAGTTGACGACCAAATTGTGGGGTACATCCAGGCGTCCTCATTCGCGCAGAAAGAGAAAGAGGAAAGGGATCGGCAAGCCGAGCGCAAGGTGATTGAGGCGGCAGAAGCAGCAAAGCGGGAGCGCTTGGAGGCTGAAGCAGAAAGACGGAAGATGGCAGCTACGGCCGCAACCCGGCTCGCGCGACGCACGCGCTATGCTGCCTTTGTTGCACTAGCCTTAGCGCTCATCGCCGGTTTCGGCGCTTTGGTGGGTTTCTGGGGACAGCAGGAGGCCAAGCGACAGTCGGAACTTGCCGAAAGCAGCGCCAACCTGGCAAAGGCAGCGGAAAAGCAAGCGAGGGAGGCCGAAAACCAGGCCAAAAGGAAATGCAGGCAAGAGCCGCCGAAGAGAAAGCGCTCCAGGCGCGCGACGAGGCGCTGCGCAACCAATCGCTTTCACTCTCATTCTTGTCACAACAGGCAGTGGCCGGCAACGACACCGAGGCGGGAATTCTGTTGGCGCTCGAAGCGTTGCCACGGAATGTTGCTTCACCAGAACGGCCGCTCATGATTGAAGCGGAGACTGCTCTCTACCAGGCGCTCTTGCAAAACAAGAATGTGATGGTTTTCCATCACGATGCCGGCGTAACGGATGCAGTATTCGACACGAAGGGCGATCGTATTGTTACGGCATCATACGACAAGACCGCGCGCATTTGGAGTGTCAAGGATGGCTCAGAGGTCGCCATCCTGAAAGGTCATCAAGACGCACTTGAAAGAGCGACGTTCAGCCCTGATGGCTCGCAGGTCGTGACCGCTGCTCGCGACGGCACCGCACGAATTTGGGATGCTGGCTCAGGCAAGCAACTCTCTGTGCTTCCTCTTCCGGGCGACTTTCAAACCGCGATATTTAGTCCGGACGGTACGCGCGTGCTGACGGCATCGGAGGGGTCTGGTGGTCCAGTTATCTGGGATGCCCAAACTGGAAAGCAAGTCGTTGCCGTGCCGGACATCTCAGTGTTGGGGTATGCCAGCTTCAGTCCTGATGGTCGAAGTTTTGCCGCGTGCACATCGCCCCGCATAGTTAATGTTTGGAGCACCGAAGATGGCGCGCCGATCAAGACCCTGACTATGCCCGGGAGCTGGCCGCAAGATGTCGCATTCAGCCCGGACGGAAAGCGGATTCTCGCTAGTACATGGCGGACAATTTCGTATTCTTTCAATGCTTCACTCCTCTGGGATGTGTCGAGCGGAACCAAAATTGCGTCTCTTGGCGGCCACAAGAGCGACTCGCGCAGCGGCGCCTTTAGTCACGATGGCCAGCTCATTGCAACCGTATCCATCGATGGCACCGCGCGTCTTTGGGATGGCGTAACGGGCCGATTGATTTCAACACTTGGTGAGGAGTCCCGCGGATTGGTGCCTAGCGATGCGGGCATCGAAGTGCGTGACCAGGAGATCAATGCCGCATTCAGTCGTGACGATCAATTTCTCGCAACGGTCTCAATGGACGGCGTGGTCCACATCTGGGATGTTAAAGGCGGCTCACAGTTCGCGGTCATCCGGGGTCATACGGGGTTAGTCGAGCACGTAGCGTTCAGCCCCACAGGCAACCTTCTTCTTACTGCGTCACACGACGGCACCGCGCGTCTCTGGGACCTCGACGGTATATTGACGACGTTGCTTCCTCACCAAAAACCTCCAACATTCGCCGCATTCAGCCCCGATGGCACTCGCGTAGTGACCGGCGGCCAGAATCGTGTGGGACACATCTGGGACGTCGCGAGTGGCAGCGAGATCACCCGGTTGGAAACCAATGGCGGACCGCTTCTGGATGCAGCCTTCAGCCCTGATGGACATCACGTAGCGACCGCGTCTTATGGTGGGAGCATTGTCATATGGGATGCAGCAAACGGGCGACAGATCATTCGGCTCAAGGGCCATGATTCCGCTGTCCTCCAGGTTCAGTTCAACCCGAAGGGCGATACTTTGCTATCGAGATCTGTCGATGGAACAGCACGGTTATGGAATGTATCAACCGGGGATCAGCTCTCCCGTTTTCAAAGCCGATGGCTATTTGCAGAAGGCTTTGTTTAGCTCCGATGGCCAGCTAATTCTGACCGCGGTGAACGACAACACTGCCAGGATCTGGAAAACCGATGGCAGTGAGTTCAGGAGTTCTCATTGGGCATGAGAATAAGGTCACGGCCGCAGCCTTCAGTTCCGACGGCCGCCTCGTCGCCACCGGGTCCCTCGATGGGACCGCAAAAATCTGGTCACTTGCCGACGGTCGGGTCGTTGCCACACTAAGAGGCCATAATAAACCACTGACGGACGTCGCGTTTAGTCGGGACAGTCAGCTCATCGTGACGACGTCTCGGGACGGAACAGCACGAATATGGCGCGTGAGGGACGGGACTGGAACGGTCATTCTCAGAGGAAATGGCGCCTTCATGAGCAGTGCTGCGTTCAGCCCCAACGGTTCATACTTAGTGACTGCATCCGCTGCAGACCGCACCATAAGCCTTTGGGACGCTTCGTCAGGCCGAGAAGTGGCGGTGCTTACGGCTAAGCAGCGAATGGCGATCGGCAATCCAGCACCGACGCGCGCAGTATTCAACGTAGACGGAACTCGAATTGTAATGTTTTCAGGTGAAGAAAACGCGCAGATTGTTCGAGTCTTCCCAACCCCTGGAGATCTCATCGATTACGCTCGCAACGTCGTGCCACGAGGATTTACATCCTGCGAACGCAAACGCTTCTTTCTCCCGGTTGAGGGTGAGGTCGGGGAATGTCGGAACTGACAAAACCAGGACAATGCGCCGGTGTTTGTCGAGTACTTCCACTTCGGGTCATTCGCGACAGGGTCGAACCACCAGCAAATGCGGCCATGTCCGCATATGCCGTCGAATGCGGAAGTAATTTCACTATCAATAGGGGGATTTCCTGGTTCGAGTGGGATTCTGCAAACGATTTCAGGACGGCCGATCTTGCCGTGATACCGCCCACATACCAAAGCATCGAAAAGGTGGCGGTGGCGCAGGGCATCTCCGCCGCGCCGAAGGCGTCATTGATGCCGGCAAGACCGGCGGTGTGGACCGCCTTGGCGAGGTCGAACTCGATCATCCAAGAAACCGCTTTGTCGCTGCGGCAACGAGATAAGGGGGAACGATGTGACCACCGTCGACTCCCGATAATCGACGTCACAACCTGCTTCTCTCAGTTCCTTTGCCAGCCGTGCCGCCGCTTTCGATGGGTAGAACAGTGGCCTTGTCGCCATGACTGATGAATATCCGAGGCTTGCCGATGTATTGCACGGGCTCCGCAAAGCTAGGCGAAAAGGCAAAAATGTCTCGATACAGATCGCCATTCATGAGCCCAACAGATAGTGCATAGGATGCACCATCCGAGAAGCCGGCGATAGCGATGCGGTGAGCATCGATCGTCAACCGCCCGAAGGTGACCTCGAGAGCACGGTCGATAAACGCGATGTCGGGCCCGTAGGCGCCTTCCAAGATATCCCATGAGTTGCTTGCCTGGAGACTCTGGTGCCAATACAATTATGCCAAACTGATCGGCCATCGTCTGAAGCATGGGAACTACCTTTTTCGCAGCGCCTCCTGCACGGTGCAGCATGACGATGAGCGGGTGCGAACCAGCCTCAGGTAGATCCGGCGGCACGTAGAACAGTCCATCGCGGCTGGTGCCCAGACGAATTTCATAGGTGCCGGGGCCAGCCTCCCAAGACTGTGCCGCAGTGCCCGGACGGGCCTTCAGCCGCCCGTCGGCCCAAGTGGAAGCGGCATTGGAAGCAGAGTTGTGCGACAGACATCATGAGAGTGGCACTTCCCGTGAGAAGGCAGCGCCGTGTCAACGTTGCCGGATATTGGATCATGCGGATTGCTGGATATTGATTCCTGCGGAGTTCATCTAACTTACAATTTCAAAACCGAACACTCAAGGATGCGAACATCCTGTCCAACACACCAAATGCCCGTAAGGGTCAGCTTCGGCTGTTCATGTGATCGGCGGGGACAGTCTGCTTTTCACCGAAAAGCAGCCGAAAATAGCGCCGCGAGACACGTAGGGCCATTTCCCCATGCATCCGGCACCTACCGTTCTTCGTCGCTCCGTTTCGGCAAGATTTCCCGGATCCGCCTGGGCTCCGCATCGAGGGCTCCGGTGCATGGGCAAACGAACCCCTTCCGAATTTTCCCTCAATTATCAAGATCAGAAAACCTTGGCGATGTAACTGTGCACCAGCGACTTGCGGCCAAGGCCGCCATTGTGCTTAGACGCCGCGAGCCTCAGGTTGCCGGCCGACGACTGGATGGCGAGAGCGAGATGCTTGAGGCCCCAGCGCACATTGGTGCGCGCATCGGTGAGCACCGAGCAATTTCCGCTAAACCCCATACCACGCGCTGTCTGGCATTTGAGCTGGTAGACGCCGATCTCGCCGGCGCGCCCACGCGCATTAGGATTGTAGCCGGATTCGATGTGGGCGATGCGCAGTGCAAACCAGGTTGGCACGCCATAATAAGGCGCCATCTCGCGGATGATCGCCACGACAGGCATGTCGCCGGCGTCGTAGATCGGCGGTTTCTGCGCGGACGGCAGCGTCGTCTTCGCCTTGGCGAGGTTGGCCAACTGACGAGGGCCGCTGTGCAACGTCTTCGCGGCCCTGAAATTGTTCGCTATCCTGAGCGTCTTGGTGCTCGCGATCTTTGTCATCTCGGACTTGTCATCATCGGTTGGCGGCGGAGGGGTAAGCCGATTTTCACCGGGAGCAATCAATCTGCTTGCGATCCGGATTGTCTGTCCTTCGCTGAGTTTGTGGATAGATTGCGATGATGTGTAGTCAGCTGGCGCGGCTGACACCCAGGCACAGACGAAGACGCTGGCGACAACAATACTCTTCAATATGGTGTGAACTCTCATGGAATGTATTAAGACCATCCTTGTTGGAATTGAATCCCGCAATTTGCAGATGAAAGTCATGAAGTTGTCACCTTCCGAGGCATAACCGTGCCTTGCTTTTTGAGCCCATCCCGCCACCATGATGATCGGCGCAACCATCTGCTCACTTGTAGTGTCCGCCAGTCTGGAATCGCGAAAAACGGGCCGGCGTGCCGTTACCACCGACCCGCTCTCTACGGCCACAGCCTCCCCAGACAGCGTAAATGACCCGCGATGTTGCATTACTGTGACCTGCCTCAACGCGAGTTGCAGCGGCCGCGCCCGACAAATAGGCGCGCCGCATCAGAAATACTTACGGCTATCCGCCAATATCTTGCTATTTGACGCCAAAAGGTTCCAACTGCCGCTGAACGGTGTCATTACTCCCGCTGGACGGTGAGAATGAAAGGACTCCATGGCAAGCGACATCTCTGTGTTGGTTAGGCCCCTGTGGACCCGCTGCGTTGCTCAGGAGCTGAAGAAGGAGGGAGCGGATGTCGAGGCCGCTCTTGCTGAGTCCGGCCTTGATTGGCGGTCGCTCAACAAGGCCGATGGATGGATACCGTTTGTGCGTCATGCCGAGCTATTCGAAATCGCTGCTCGCGAACTCAAGAACGACTGTTACGGAATGACCCTGGCCCAGCGGGTCGATGTGCGCGACGGGGATGTGTTCGCCTATCTGGGCATTGCTTCTGAAACAGTCGAGGCGGCGTTACGAAACATGGCCCGTTACTCAAGGGTGTTCTCTGAGGCCTTCCAGGTCGAACTCGAGCTTGATGGCGGTTCGGGCACGCTGAACTTCACGGCTCAGCACCCATCACTTTCTGAATACCGTCAGGCGTCCGAGTTCAGACACTCCCTTATCGTGCTCGCCTGCCGGTCCTTCACAGGCAAGCGAATAACGCCGCGCGCCGTCCACTTCATTCATCAGCGCCGCAGAGGGATGGCCAGTTTCGCAGAGTTTTTCGGGTGTCCGGTGAAGTTTGGCCAAAGCCACGAGCGGATCATCTTCAGCAGAAAGGAGCTTGCCACGCCGATCACTTCCGTCGACCACCGGCTGCTGGCAATCCTGCGCAATCACGCCGAAGAAATTCTCCGCCGCCGACCGAAGCGAGCGCGATGAGCTCATTCACAGACTGGAGCGGCGATTGATCGAGCTGATTCCCACTGGCGAGGCGCGAGCCAAAATCGTTGCTGCTGAACTTGGCATGAGTGAGCGCACCTTGGTGCGTCGGCTCGGCGAGCTCGGCACCTCCTTCGCCGATATTGTGGACCGCCTGCGACACGACCTTGCCCGTAAGTATTTGAACCAACAGGATCTTAGTCTCACCCACATAGCTTTTCTTCTCGGATACTCGAACCAGAGTGCCTTCAGTTCCGCTTGCAGGCGGTGGACGGGAAAGGCACCGCGGGAACTGAGGGCCGCTTAGAGAGTGCCGACTCCGGAGCGGTTTCGCGTCCCTCCTATCTCACAGTTGGCGTCAAATAGTAAGTATCTGGCGGCTATTCGAAATCACTGTCGCACTGAAGTCCCCATATTTGCGCCAGGCGCCGGCCATCTCGTAGACATTACTCTCGTCGATGGCGCCGGCTTGGAACGGCTTAACGTCTCGCGGCTAGCGATCAACAGAATCTCCAATTGGCTACCGAACTGTTTTCGGCCTGAAGATTGTGCTAAGAACAAGGCCACCCGTAAGATGCCTCGCTTCTGCAAGGCTTCCTCGATCCGTTGCGCGGTCATCCCGCTCTAGCCAGGCTTAAATAGTGCATTTGGAATAAAGAACCCGTTCCGCGTTTCAAATCGCCCTTCGCCGAGCCGGTGTTGATGCCAACCGCTGAGTTGTGGGATGTTTGAAAACGCAAACGCCTGATACAAACTCAACCAAACGCAGCGCTCCACTGTAGTTTCTTCATCATCTACGAATGGAAGCTGCACACTCGCCAGCAATCCCGAGCAGGGCCGGATGAGGGATACTAGTGCATGTCGCCTTTGCCGAGGGGCAGCGGCGAGGCTCTCATAAGCCCCTTGCTCAACGTTCTTGTTGCATGCCATCGGCAGCATATTGATCGCGGAGCATTGGCGTATCCGATCCCTTGTAGGACAATCCGAAGTCGAGAGGTAATGTCCGGTGTTGGCCGATACTGTTGCAAAACGATTTTGCACCCACTGGGACGCAATTTTGATTCAAGAAACTAGCTAGCCGAGCAAGATTGATTTACGGCACGCGCCTGTTTGATTGTGATTATTGCATGCTAGGTAATGGGTGCCGACTTTTGCAACAATATCGGCCCATCGCGTCATTTCGTTGCGCTGCAGAATTTAGTCGCTATCGGGGCATAGCGGACATGACCGGATATGCTGGTGGTTCAACCCTGTCGCGAATGACCCATATCGGACTTTGAAGTCTCCAAAGGTCGTTGGCACTCTTGTTGCTCCACACTCCAAGTTCAAATCAGTCCGCCTAGAGTTGGTTCTGAAATGGGTTGTCAGGCACGCAGCTCGTCGAGCAGTGCCTTGGCCTCCTTGAGGTCCGCCGTGGCGAAGCCCTCGGTAAATCCGCCATAGACGGGCGCGAGGAGATCGGCAGCCTGCTGCTCTTTCACCTCGCTCGGCCAACATCCATGCAAGGTCGTCGAGCGGCGCGCAGCTCGAGCGACGGCGCCTCCTGCTGCCGCGCGATCTTCAACGCGCGGCGGAGGTCCGCCTCGGCGGCGTCGCGCTCGCCCGCACCGCCGCACAGCGACAACACCGCCCGCATGCGATGAAGCTCGGCGGCGAAAGCCAGGTCGCGGCCATGCGCGAGGGCTGTGAACGCCTTGCCGATGCTCGCCCGGGCTTCGTCATGCCGGCCGGCGCGGGCATAGGCGTCGGCGGCGAGGCTGAGATGGAAGGGTTCGAGCCGGCCGGCACCCATCTGGTGCGCCTCGCGCAGGCCGGCCTCGATCTCGTCGAGGCCCGGTGCCGTGCCCTGCTGCGACAGGGCCCAGCCGAGATGGATCAGCCCAAAAGCATGCCAGAGCGCCATCGAGTTGTCTTCGGCAAGACGCAGCGCCTCGCGCGCGCCGCTTTCGACCCGATCCGGCCGACGCAGCCAGATGTGCGCGATGTTGGCCCCATAACACAAGACAAGACCGGTCGTGTTGGCGTGGTTGACCTCGCGGGCCCAACGCAGCCCTTCCTCGATCTTGCGCGCTGCCTGGTCGGGGAAACCCAGGAGCCAGAGGTTCCAGGCCTGATAGTTCGCAGACGCGGCGCGTGGATCGTGGCCGAAGCGAAGCGCCAGATCGCGATGCGCAATCGGATCGTACCCGTCGTAGGCCTTCGTCATCAGCGCGAGCGACTCTTTGAAGCGTCCCTCATGGAAGCGCTCCAGACCGAGCATGCGCAGCCCGACGAGGCGCGGGCCGGTCTCTGGTTGCGTCTCGGCGAGCGCGGCATAGCGCTGGGCGAGTTCGCCCGAACTCGTGCCGACGATATAGGGGGCGACCCATTTCCCGTACGCCGCCGGCAGTTGCAATGACACATCGCCGATCTCGTCGGCCAGCACCATCGCACGCTCGAAGGCGCGCAGCGTCGCCGGCGCCTGATAGCCCTGGTTCGCGATCAGCGCCTGACCCAGCTGCAGGTGGAGGCCTTGCTCGCGCCTCTTCCATTGCAGGTCGTCGCCCAGCGCGCCGCATAGGCGGACGCCATTTTCCAGGCTCGCGATAGCTTCCTTGTAGGCCGGACGCGCGATGGCCTGCGTGCCAGCCTGCTCCCAGTAGTCGAGCGCCCGCTCGATAAGGCCCGCCGCTTCCGCGTGCTGTGCCTTCACTTCGGGGGCTGTGTCGCCCTGATGTTCCAGCACGTCGAGCAGCCGCGCGTGGAGCGCTATGCGTTTGGCCTTGAGCAGGCTCTCATATGCCGCGTCGCGCACCAGTGCATGCTTGAAGAGGTAGGTCGCGTCAGGCGGCGAGCCACGGCGGAAGACCAATTCGGCCGCCAGCAGCCGCTGCAATGCTTCGGTCAGTTGGCTTTCGGGCAAACCTGCCAGTTCGACGATCGTCGCGTGATCGAAGGTGCGGCCGATGACGGCAGCGGTCTGCGCCACTTCCTTCACGCCATGCAGGCGGTCAAGGCGCGCCATCAGCGAATCATGCAGCGTGGCCGGCACGGCAAGCGCGCTCAATGGACCGTCGAGGTGATAGGTATCGGCGGTTTCGCGCATCGCGCCCGAATTCGATGACGGCCTTTGTCATCTCCTCCACGAAGAGCGGCACGCCGTCTGTCTTGGCCGCAATCTCGTCCAGCAGTGCGTCGGGCAGGCGCTTGCCATGGGTGATGCGCGCGACGATCGCCTGTGTGGCCGCGCGCGCGAGCCGGTTCAGCGCCAGGCGCGTGACCACCGGATGGCTGGCGAAGCCGGCGACAAAGGTCGGGCGTGCGGTGATGAGGAGAAGAACGCTGCGCGCCCTGCACGCGGTCGAGCGCCAGCTCGATCAGCTCCAGTGTTGTCGGATCGATCCAGTGTGCGTCCTCGATCAGCCAAAGCACCGGCTTGCGGCCGGCCAACCCGGCGAGCTGGTCGATCAGGGCGGCGAGCGTGCGGCTGCGACGCTGCTGCGGGGTGAGGGTCGACGCGCCATAGCGCGACGTCCCGTCGAGACCGAGAAGCGCCGCAATCAGCGGCGCAGCCGCGCCGCCATTATCGCCAGCCCGCGCAAGCAGTGCCTCGAGTTTCTCCAGCCGCTGCTCGACATCGTCGTCCGCAGAAAAGCGTGCGGCATGGCCGAGCTGTTGGACTACGGGATAGAGCGCGGAGTTCCGCGTGGTAGGGCGAACACTGGTAGCGCAGCAGGAAATGCGGCTCGCCGGCGACCGCCTCGACCAGGGCCTCACTGATGCGCGACTTACCGATCCCGGCCTCGCCGGTCAGCAGGATCGCCTGGCCTTCGCTGCTCGTCGCCTGCCGCCAGCGTTCAAGCAGGAGGCCGAGTTCCTGGTCGCGGCCGACGATCGGCGCCACGCCACCTGACTGGCGCGCGGCGAACCGGCTCTCTAACGCCCGCTCGCCGAGCACCGCGAAGGCAGACACCTTTCCTGGATGCCCTTGAGGCTCTGCGCGCCGAGCTCGCGCATCTCGAATAGGTCGCCGAGCAGCCGCCGGGTCGCTTCGGCGATCACCACCATCCCCGGCTCGGCCGCGGTCTGCAGGCGCGCGGCAAGATTGGGCGTATCGCCCACCACTGCCTGCTCCTGCGCCGCTCCCTCGCCGACCAGATCGCCGACGACAACGAGACCGGTGGCAATGCCGACGCGAGCCACCAAAGGCTCGCCTGCGGCCATTGGCAGTCTGCCGACCGCTGCTACCACTGCGAGCCCTGCTCGAACCGCGCGCTCGGCCTCGTCCTCGTGCGTCCTGGGCCAGCCGAAATAGGCGAGCACGCCATCGCCCATCAGTTTGGCTGTGAACCCCTCCAGTCGGCTGATCTCGCCGGTCACGGTATTCTGGTAGGCCCTTAGGACATCCCGCATCTCCTCGGGGTCAAGCCGCTCCGACAGCGCCGTTGAGCCCACGAGGTCCACGAACATCACAGTAAGCTGGCGGCGTTCAGCCTCTCGCGTGGGGGAAGGCGTTGACGCAGCCGACGCCTCAACGGGCTGCAGGTTTTGCGCGGCCTTCAAGATCCGACGGCGATCTCCAATCGCCAAGCCAAGCTTCTCGAGATCGCCGTCGGTCAAGTCCGCGAGCACATCGACGTCGATACCGTGCGCGGCAAAGAGCTCGGCATACCTGCCAAGACCGAGTGGCTCGAGTTCAGGGAGGGAGGTCATGTCACCAGCACGATGCTCAGTTTTTTGGAAAGGGTCATTGGGCAGCTCCTATCATCATATGTTTTGGAAGTTCATTCGAGATCAGTGACTTCCTTCGCGTCGGCCTCATTGGCGCTGGTCGCGTTCTGAAAGCCAAAATCATCGGCAGCGACCTTACTGCGTACTTGGAGCGAGAGACCTGCTGAGGTTACGATCTATATACGAACCAAGGCAGCTCGTATTGCGAACGGATGCCGTATTCTTGCGATTTGGCGCCAATGCTGGAACTTCGTCGGGCGGATGCGCGTGCCCTTGCCTCTGAGGTCTCTCGGAGGGGGGAGGACCACCTGCTGCTCCGAGTAATGGTCAGCCGTTGTTCCATTCCCAGCGGGCGATGGCGCGATAGAGCTTGATCTCGTATCGCTCCAAGAGTTCATCGAAGGAGAGAGTACAGAGGTACTTACGAGCTTCATAGGCAATGGGGCAATCGGATTGTTCCACCAGCGTTCGCCGGTGGATTCATACTCGGTCATTGGCGAAATATCCTTGGAGTTGCAATAATCCTCGGCTCATCGATTTTCCACATGGCTCTTGCTCGCCATGCTGCCGGACGCCGTAGGTCGTTTCCTGGGCATGGGCATTGCTCTGACAACCATGGGCATCATCTTTGGGATGATTACCAAATTGAACGAGCTCGACGATGATAGGCCGCTTTTCGGGGTCGGTGAGCTGGGTCGGGATAACCCTGCCGAGAAGCTGAGTGAATGCTTTGGGTGTCGTTTGTCGACTCCCCATCGAAGCAAGAAAATCCCGCCTCTTTGACGGTGAAATTACTTCCGCATTCGGCGGCATAGCGGACATGACCGGATTTGCTGGTAGTTCAACCCTGTCGCGAATGACCCATTTCGGACGTCGCGCACTCCAGCTTCAGCATTGACGGCTGGGCGAACCGCGACTCGCGCCGTCGCGATCCAGCCGTAGGCGACTAGTTCATCTCAACAATTTTTGCGGGCTGCCATGACCCGTCCAGGACTGGCTCCTTGCCCCAATATGAACGGCTGTAGAGCGAGAAGGCCCCATCCGGCGCCGGTAGATCGAACCTCCATGGGCCGGATCGCAGGTCACACGAGGCTAAGCATGAAGCGCCGAGAAATAAGCCGGCTTGCGCTAGGCGCCAGCCTTGGTCCGTTGTTGGCCGAACATCGATTTGTCCAGACCTCATCCATTTACAGAAGCCGGCAATCGTGAATTCAATTGCTTTGCGTGGATGCCGCCGAGCGGAACCCGGGCTGGCGACATTCTCTTGGCGGATAGTACGATCTTCACTACTCTGTTCGGTAGTGACGAGAGCCTTGACCGTTTTTGGTTTAACCTTGCTACGCGCAGCTGAACCAGCTCATAGGCGTCATTTCGAGGAGAGCGATCATGTCGAAGGATCAATCTGCAACCACGACGCGCCGGGAGTTTCTTGGTGCAGCGACCGCTGTCACTGCGGCGAGCTTGGCCTCGCCTGCGACGAGTGAAGCTCAGGAATCGGACCCCCAGCGAACCTGCCAGAGGTCGACGTTGCACAGGCGGATGCGGAAACTGGATCCCCAGCCGCCGACGCGGTGACTGAGGGTGATTGGTCGAGACCGCGGGCAATGGCGATACCCAAAGAAGGGTACTTCAAGCTCGAACAGGGACGATACGGTCCAATCTATCCGAGGACCCCAGCCAACTACGGCTTCACCATCATCGCGAAGGTCAAACCTGGCAGGGAACAAGCCATTCGTGATTACAGCAAGACAATCGAGGCAGTGGTCAAAGCTGATCCTCATGTGCTGGCGCCGCTCAGGCTCCACTATCTCCGTTGGGTCTTGTTCGACACCGGAAATGGCATGCACTTCATGTACCAAGGGATCTTCGATACCGATTTCGATAAGTACCTTGAGGACGCCATCGCGCTGTTTCTTAAGACCGGGATAATCACGGTCTTTGTGAACCTCGAAGGATGGCCCAAGGACTGGAAAACCAACCTGCCACCAGTCGTCAAGTTCTTCCGAGATCACCAGAACCCGAGCTTTCTAGAATACGGAGAGTATCCTTATGTCACCGCTGATGAAGTCAAGAAAGCATTGAGAGTTAAGGGCGCGCTATCGTCAATGCTTGATCAGATGCAGTGAGTTGCAACAGAATGTGCTGGAGATCATCGAGTTCAAGCATTAAATCCTGCGCCAATCATCAAGGCACTTGGAAGCGCATGACAGTACTTCCTCCACTAGTAATAGCTCGTGTTCGAATGACCGGTCTGACCACAGGGCATGTTGTTATCTAGCGGCGCCTTTCGTCCAGGCCCATCGGTGTAGAAGTATTGCGTCTCGGTCGGCTTGTTGTCGAACATGTTCGGCTTCGCTGTGCCCGTCCGATCAAAATAGTCGACGCCGAATTGCGCGTTGTTGGTCGAGCGGTTCCAGTCATTTCCAGCAGGACGACCATTGCGGTTCCAGGCGAGGAAATCGCGCTCGGTTTCTACGAGCAGCCTCCTAGGCCCTTTGGTCCAACCATAGCGCGAGGCCCATAGCTGATACGTTCCACAGGTCAGTGACGGGCCGCTTCACGTCAATATCAAGCATTCCTGGTTGCCTCAATCATCGCGTCGGAAACAGGAAGGTCATCCCGAGCCGGGCGCCGAAACCATGGGGACCGGTGTCGGGAGAGTCGGCCCAATAGCGCACGCCGCCCGTGATGCTGACTGGCTGCTCGCCAAAATTGACAAGCTTGGCGACCATGAAGTTGATTGGCACCAACCATTCGCGGGTCTCCCAGTCGTAGGTGCTTTCGCTCTGGAGCGTGAACGTCCAGGCTTGCGGTGTCGTATAGGCGATGAACGGCTGAAGGTATGTCTGGTCGAAATCGGTGCGATCGGCGTCGCCGGCAAAGGACCAGATGTGGTTGGCGAGAATGCCGAGCGACCAGCCGCTGCCCTGCCAAACAACAACGCCGGTCGGGCCCGCGCCCCATTTCCGGGCGCCGAGCAGCTCATCGGTCCCGGTCGGCAGGAGAAAGATCGGCCCGAGGCCCCAGCTGAAGCCGTTGACAGTTTGGCTTGGCGAAAAATAGAGGCCCTCCGTCGTGTCTCGAAGACCGGACTGCGATCCGGCCCCGAGAAAAAGGTCGTCCTGCTTCAACATCACGGGAAGGATGGTTCGCGAGATCACATGCCAGTCGGCATCGAGCGTAATCGGCACCACCGGCTGGATGTTCACAAACCATTGGGAACCATCTCGCTCGAGGCCGACATCCCCGTTGTAGTTTCCGAGGAACGGTACGCTGATGAGCGCAGAGAGCGGGTTGGCGAGTTCTTCGGCCAGAACTTCGCTGTCCTCCTGCGCGAGCGCAGCATCAAGGCTCCACGAGAGCGCAGCAATCGCGGCTAAAGCAAGAAGTCCATGCTTCGAGAGTGCGTCGGGAGGAGCGCTCGCCTGCGTGGCTGGATTCGATGCAATCATGGCTCTACCGCTTTTCTGCGTGCATGTGCTTTCGCCGGTTCACATAGGGCAGTTGCACTATAGCACCGACGAATAAGCGTGGCGATGGCATGGCCGAGATTATCTAACGCTTCGACGATAGGACGCTTGCTTGTGTTCTCATTTCATGCAAGCATATCAAAGCGGTTCCTTTACCAGGGAGATCATCCCGGAAGTTCGGTCCGTCCATTCAATGGCTCTGATCGAACCTCCATGGGCCGGATCGCAGGTCACACGAGGCTAAGCATGAAGCGCCGAGAAATAAGCCGGCTTGCGCTAGGCGCCAGCCTTGGTCCGTTGTTGGCCGAACCCGTGTTAGCTCAAGCGTCCGGCGATCAGAAACAAAGCTCGCCGCCCTCGTTTCAAGATCTCAAAATCACAATCAAGAATTCTCCGCGTACGTATAATCAAATCAACACCCCGCGCAAATACACGCCCGGTGGACGTCGGTTCAGCATTTATTGGTCTTGGAGTTATCCCTGGGAGTCCAACCGGGATGTGACGGAATTGGACAATCGCTTCTCGACAATGACGGAGGTCCGCCGCGTTGCCTGGCCGGACTATGAGACTGAGGAATTTTCCAACCAGATGTTTCTGCAGGGCATTGCCGGGACGTTAGAACTCTTTCACTTGTCCATTGTGAGATTTCAAAGTCTAATAAGCGAGGTGACTGGGCAGCCTGCGATTGACTATCAGCGGATAGACCAGGCAGGGCAGCGATTGCCGCTGGACGAGCGAATCCTCGACGACACCGACACGCTCTTGGTGTTTGGCCTTGATCATATGGTCACCGAGCAGGAAGCTGCGCCGGAGGAAATCGAAGCGCTGCAGAAATTTCTCAGCCGCGAAGGCACTTGCCTGATCATCGGGCCCCATCACGATGTCGGCGCGTCGAGAGATCTGACAGACCTCCAGTTGGAGTATGCCCATCACCGGGATCCATTAGTCCCCCGCCAGCAGCGTTTCGGCAAGTACACGCGTTCATTGATGAAGGGACTCGGCGTGCCGGTGGAAAACCGGTGGGGCTTACGTCCGGCGGTCGTCGAGGGAACCAATCAGATTGCGCCCTTGAACGCTATGCGCGATCTCGATACGCGCGGATGGTTGACGGGTGTGCCGACGTTCAATTTCCATCCTCATCTGCCCCACTATGCACTGACCACCGAAGACACGAAGTCGATTCGAGTACTTGCAAGGCAATCCATCGATATGTCGCGGCCTCATCCATTTACGGAAGCCGGCAATCGTGAATTCAATTGCTTTGCGTGGATGCCGCCGAGCGGAACCCGGGCTGGCGACATTCTCTTGGCGGACAGTACGATCTTCACCACTCTGTTCGGTGGTGACGAGAGCCTTGACCGTTTTTGGTTTAACCTTGCTACGCGCAGCTGAACCGCCTGATAGACGTCATCTCGAGGAGAGCGATCATGTCGAAGGATCAATCTGCAACCACGACGCGCCGGGAGTTTCTTGGCACGGCAACCGCTGTCACTGCGGCGACTTTGGTCTCGTCTACGACTAGTGAAGGTCAGGAAACGGGTGGCACGGGAGCGACGCTGCCAGAGTTCGAGATTGCGCAGGCAAGTACGGAAACTCCAAGCCCAGATGCGGTCACCCAGGGTGATTGGTCTAAGCCACAGGCAATGGCGATCCCTAAGGAAGGGTATTTTAAACTCGAACAGGGTCGATACGGTCCAGTCTATCCGAGGACCCCAGCTAACTACGGTTTTACCATTATCGCAAAGATCAAGCCGGGAAGAGAGGACACGATTCGGCAACATGGGAAGACGATCGAGGATGCAATAGCGAATGACCCGTACTTTCTCGCGCCGCTCAAACTCCATTACCTGCGATGGGTCCTCTTCGATATCGGCAAGGACACATACTTTATGTATCAAGGCATTTTCGACACCGACTTCGACAAATATACTGAGGACGCGGTAGCGCTTTTCTCCAAGTCGGGGATTGACACTGTATTTGAGAACCTTGAAGGATTTCCTGCCGACTGGAAGACAAATCCTCCCGCGTTCGGCAAGTTCGTTCGCGAGCATCAATGTCCCAGCTTTCTTGAATATGGCGAGTATCCTTATGTGACCGCCGATGAAGTCAAGAAAGCATTGAGAGTCAAGGGCGCGCTATCGTTGATGCTCGACCAGATGCAGTAGGACGCCGCTGCGCGATACGCCCAGGCAGCGCGCGGCTTCAGCTTGGCAGATTTTCTATGCTGGAATTCGACGATATTCAGTATCTTCTTCTGACGCGTGTGCCCGGCTGTCACGGGACGATATGAATTCCTCTCGTTTCACGAACCAGCACAAGGACGGGCCTGGCTCGCAGGTCTTCTTGATAAAGTAGCCTCGGCGCAGCAGGCAAAAGATTCCGTCGAGAACGAAAGGCGATGGGTGTCCGTGGCCTTTACTTGGCAAGGACTTCGCGCGCTTGGAGTGGACGAAGCTTCTCTCGCCACGTTTCCGGAAGAATTCCGTCAAGGAATGGTGGCGAGATCCCAGATGCTTGGCGACACTGGTGCCAATCATCCCGACAATTGGGTAGGCGGCTTGGCCAGTCCGGACCTGCACGCGATCGCCATTCTGTTCGCCCGTGATGTCTCAGAGCGCGAGCGGAGCACGCGGGAGCACCAGGCACTTTTGGCGCGATCGCCTTCCGTCGAAGTTCTTTCATCGCTCGATTTGGACGCCATCTCTCCACGATCATGCGCGCGATCATTTCGGCTATCGCGATCGCCTCACCGAGCTTGCGATCGAGGGCTCCGGCATCGAACCGACTCCGGGTTCTGGCGGGTACATCAAAGCGGGCGAATTTATTCTCGGCTATCCCGACGAGGACGGCCCGCCAGTCGGATTGCCACAGCCCGAAACTTTGTCCCGAAACGGCACCTTATATGGCTTATCGCCGGCTGCAGGAACATGTGGGCGCATTCCGCGAATTTCTGCGCCAGAACGGCAAGACGCCAGAGGAACAGGAATGGGTCGCGGCAAAATTGATGGGTCGCTGGCGGAGCGGCGCTCCACTCATGTTCGCGCCCGACAAAGACGATCCAGCCCTCGCCAACGATCCTCAGCGCAACAATAATTTCAATTACGGCAAGATGGACCCGCACGGCTATGCCGTTCCGCTCGGAGCCCATATCAGACGAATGAACCCGCGAGACACCGCGGTGAATGTCCAACGGCGCAGAATGATCCGCCGTGGCGCCACCTATGGCCCGCCATTGCCGGAAGGGGTGCCCGACGATGGCGTTGATCGCGGCGTAGCGGCGTTCGTTCTATGCGCAAGTCTCGTTCGTCAATTCGAGTTCGCCCAGAATGTGTGGATAAACGACCCCAAGTTTCATGAACTCGGCAACGAGCGCGACCCACTGATCGGGAATCAAGATGGCACTTTTGATATGACAATTCCCAAGCGGCCGGTCCGTCGAAAAATAAAGGGACTTCCTGCCTTCACTACGGTCAAGGGAGGCGGCTACTTCTTCCTCCCCGGTATTAAAGCGCTTCGATATCTCGCGGCACTGGGCGACAACCGTTAGGCAGGTTTCCTAGGAACTGGCCAAGGTCGGCTGTTGGCCCATCGCGACATTTCGCTGCGATGCGGAATTTGGTCGCTATCGGGGCATAGCGGACATCGATCAAACGCCGCGATCAAATTCGATTTATGAGTACACGCCTTAGGCCGACGCTTTATCGCGAGCGATGTGGAGCCTACACCGCTTTCCGCGCGGAACGCAGTTCGCAGTATCACCGCCGCCGATCAGCGGCATATCTGCCCTTGGGCTGCGAACGAGGCAGTTTCGGAATCACGCCCCGGCCCCAAAATTCGCGCGAGTTGTCCCAATTGATCGGGGCGGCGCGGATCAGGCCCCAATAGCCGGCACGCATCCGCTCAATTACCGGCGTGCCGGCCTTCATCAGCCTGGGCAAGGTGCCGTCGGCCTGCCAGCGTTGCCGCCTGGTGCGCAAGCTTCGCGGATTGCCGTAACGAGGCGGCAGGCTTTCCAAACTGCACTGGCACGCCTCAGCATAAAACAGCCCCGACAGCATCAAGCGATCATCCAACCTGGGTTTGCCAGGTCCGCCAGTCGGTGGCAGCAACGGCGCGAGCTTTTTCCATTCGGCGATGTGAATCATGGGCAGGTTCGGCATGGGTTCGCCTCGATCGATACCGGGTTAGGTGTTGGTGAACTTTAGTGCCTTTTCTGAAAATTTAAATGAGTGCGGAAATGCGCGTGCGACTTACCCCGTCGGTCTACTGGAAATCGCTGAAAAGTTCCATCTATCCCCCCCCGTCATTTCTTTGCCCATGGATGATCAGGGTCGAGGGGCATGCCGCGCTCATCGCATGCGGGCTTGCGTCTCATGTCGTGGTGCACTCTGTCATGGCACGCCGCGCATAAGGCCCCAAGTTGAAAGGCTCGGTCGCTAACGCCCATGCTCGCTTGAGGGCCTTCGGTGGTGAACGTGTGCGCCCTTGCCCTTGCCTACCAGTGAGGCGCCGCAGCGTGTGCATGTATGGCCGGCAGTCATGCAGGGCTTGGCGCCGGGCGGTGCGCCATGCCTTGCTGTTGTAGACGACCTTTGATGGAGTTAAGGCCATGCACCCGTCATCCTGATGTTATGGCTCGATGATGGCAAGGGCCGCGCCGAGGATAGACGCGGGCTTGCCGTCGTCCGTCTTGGTCAGGCTGTGCCGGAACTCGTCCGAGCGTGGCGCCATGCTGCAAGGCGATTGATGACAGCAATGCCGCCGTCTCTTGCCTCGGCCTCGACCGCTGACCCAGCCTTGGCGGCGTGAAGGAAAACCTCGGCGGGCTGAAAGCCGGGCCACCTATAACCGACCGTCACCGTCGCGACGATGCCGTCATGCTCAAACGCCACGTGGTCGCAGGGCCGGCGGTCGGGAAGGCGGGCGCGGTCGGTCATGGCATTCTACCGAAGCGGCGACAAAATCGCCCTCAGGTGTCGCGTTCTTCTTCCTTGACGATCTCCGCAAGGGCTTCATCCCAGGCCAATTCGGGCTCCTCAGCGAGCGAACTCACGATCTTGTCGTGAAGATCGCCAATCAACGGCATTGCGTCGACGGCCTTTCTCGCATCCTCGCGGATTTTTTCGAGCCGCTTGTTGAATTCATGGCGCAGCCGAGCGCGACGGCACGCCTGTTCGAGAACGCCATCATCAGGAACTACCTTCTTGATGCCGTGCTCATCGAGCTTGCCCTCGATGAACTCCACGAATTCATCGCTCGCCATGGCGTTCAATTCAACGCGCTGGCTGCGAAGAAAGTCGATCTCGTCGGCAGTCGCGCCATTCTGTTCGAGGTTCGCCTCCATCGCTTCTTCCAATTCGCGGTAGGACACTTCTTCCGCTTCCAGCCCGTCGATATCGTCGAGGCGCAAGCCGAGATCGATCACCTCGAAGTTTCCCCTGAACGAATAGCGTCTGGTGCTCCGCCTGAGAGTGCCAAGGATTGAAAACCCGGCCTTGTCGAAGTCATGAAGGACGAGCAGCGGGATTCCATGACGGCCACAAAGGCGATCGACCAGCAACCGGCTGGCGGTCACGCTCATGCCTTTGGTGCTCATGATGGCGAGATCATACCGCTTGGCGAGCTGAACTTCCTCGAACAGCGGCATGAATCCTTCCTTCTCGATGAACAGGACGGCGCCGAAGCGATTCCTGGGACCACAGGTCGGGAATGTCTTGCTGCCGAGTTCGATATCGAGACCATCGCCGATTGTGTGCTGATCGATGCGGGCGAGATAGTTGCGGACCTGAAGGGTTCCGAGCGCTATCTCGCCCTGGCGATGTTCATCGTGCGGTTCGGCGAAGTGACCGCGGGCGTCGTACACGACATTCCAGGCGACGCCCTTCTCTTCGATGTAGTCGGGCAGAAGCTGCTGTGTGAAGTACTGGTCGAAGCGGCTGCCGAGATTGCGGTCGGCAAGCTGCTGGATATCGCCGCGCGCCGCATACATGATCTGGCGCGCATGAGCCGGCAGGGTGCCGTTGGCGCTGGCCTTGAGATAAGCCTTCTCCATCACCCGCCATGCCGCGTCGCGAACCGTTACGATCGAATAGCGGGTCATTCGGTAGTAGCGGTTCTGCCGCGCCGAAGCCTCTCGCTCCTCGCGCTTGCGCTGCTTCGCCCACTTGCTGGTGACGCCTTCGACGGCGGCGATGATGCTCTTGGCTTTCATGACCGCACCACCACGGCCGACTTGCCGCGATCCAGGTATTCGACGCGCGGGCAAGCGACATGAAGGACGAAGATCACCGGCTCGTCGCGATCGGCACGTTGCCGGGACAGGATCGTGTCAAGGCTCATGCCGAAATCACCGAGCGAACGGAACGGATTGATGATTCCCGGCGACCAGTTGACTCCGGTGATCAGCCGGCGCTCGGTCAACGTCGGTCGTCAGGTCGATCTGGTCTTGCGTTTCGGCTTGCCGCCGGCGTCCTCGCCGCGCCAGGCGAATGCCGTCTCGACAAGACAGGGAATGCCTTCCTCCGTCGTGTCGGCGATCTTGCGGTAGTCGAAGGATTCCATCTCGCAGCCGAGGGCCTCGAAGCGCTTGCGAAAGTGATCCTGGCCGATGATGCCGAGCATCGCCGGCTTGACCGGCTTGGAATTCGCCTGCATGGCGGTCAAAAGCTTACGGGTCAGGGCGGGGTCTACCCGGCCATCGGCGACGAAATCGACCAGTGCCATGCGCGCGAGCTTGGTCTCGCCGAGAACGGCCTTTTGCTTGGCGGTGCCGGAGAGGCCGCGGAATTCCGAGACGAACTCGCGCACAGTGCGCTGGGTCTTGCGACCGACCGTCATGCGCGACATAGGCGGCAATGAGTCGTGCCAGCCGCTCGCCGTCGTACCAATGGGCGGATGTCGGGTCGGTCGGCTTCCACTTCGTCCAGGCCGCATCCGTAGCCGGCGTGACTTCGGCGGTTCGCCGAACCAGTTGCACGGTCAGGGTCAGGTGCGGATTGAGCCAGGTGTAGTCCTCGGCAATTTGTAAAAACCGCGCCTTCGCCTTGCGCAGGATTGAGCAAGCACAAACCGGCCAAGCGAGCGGACTTTTGTGCCGTTCTTATCGGTGGCGTCGGCCATCTCATGGGTGATCGACCGGCTCTTGCCTGATCTGGTCGACGCTGAATGCGATGATATGCCGCGCGCGCCTGCGCCGTGATCTCGACGCCGCCCGGACTTGCCGTCGAGCACGAACGGCATGGCAACGATGGTCTTGAGGGCATTGCCCTGGGCGCCGCGGGTTGGCGAGACATAGGCTTCCCGCGAGCTCATCCTTGACCGAGAAATCGAGAATCCCCTTGACCGTCTTCACCGGCATGCCGGTGCCGTTGTCCTCGACCGTGATGCCGGTCGATCGACGGTGACGGTGATCTCCGGCGCGATTCCGGCTTCCTCGCAGTGGTCGAGCGCATTGTCGAACAAGCTCCTTGACGGCGACCAGCGGCCAATCCGCTTCATCGTGCCCGGTCTGGGCAATGAGTTCCTTCTTCGAACAGAAGTCGAGCAGCCGGCTGGTGCGAAACGTGGTGCGGTCGAGCCGCGGGCGCGTCGAGGCTATCATGGTCATGGCTTTTCCTC
>CAWJDZ010000009.1:0-94969 GCA_963841765.1 uncultured Alphaproteobacteria bacterium | reverse complement strand
ATGGCTGCACACGTTTCCCGGTCCTTATTCGCTGCGCTATTATCTTCCCGGTTGGTTCGATGAGAAATACAATGATGTGAATGCTGCCCGCAATCGCATCGATATCATTATCGGCAAGAGCGACATCCATCTGACGAGGCACACTTTCGTCACTGATGTCGATCCCTATCGCGCCGATATCCCCGACATCTTGAGAGCGCGCTCAGCGACGGTGAAGTAAATCCAAATTTCGGGTCGACTGCTGCTCGACGAGAATTCGGGCAAGTTCAATGTCGAGCGCGTCGGGCGAGGTCGGAAATCGCAAGGCTCTGGGGCATGAACCCGGTGTCCTTTCCGTGTCTTACCGGCCACTCGTACGACCAGGTCGTAGACGCTGCTTATCGCAAGGTGGTTCTCAGCAACAAGCCTCACTACGATCATGTCTGCGCGGCCATGACGGCGCGCGATCGAATGTGTGGTTCACCTATCAGAGGGTGATCCTGCCGCAGCGCTTCACCGACAACAAGAAGGGCGTTGTTGTCGTTTCGAAGCAATCTCCAGTCGACATCAAGATTTTTTAGCGCGCATCCCGGCGAAGTGGAATCGCTTTGCTGAAACGGATCTGCGCCAAATCAATTGTGTTGGAGCAAATCCTCACCGCCAAAGTCTTCGACTTTGGCGAGCCTCGCTCCAAGCCATGCGCCTTCGGACTACAGCGTCGGCCCGAAAAGTGTGCGCGGGTTTTGGAGCAAGCCGATGCGCAAAAACAATCAGATAGAGAGCGTCGGACCGATTTACAAAAGAAAGTCCGGCGCTCTAAGCGAAAGCGGAGGCGCTCGATCCGCCTTCCTCCATCGCCGCCAAATATTCGAGATGGCTGCGCTCGGCGATGATCAGCCATTCGCTCTCATCGGCGCCCGCCGGTTTCCAGTCGGGATGCCAGCGCAGGAAACCATGTTCCTGCAGCGCATAGCCCGAGCGCGTGACGAAGCCGTGTGTTGCGAATATGTTGCCCGTCAGCGCCCATAGCGCATCCGGCTGCCATTTGATCAAGGCGAGCAGCATGCCGATCTTCGGCAGCGTGTCGAAACATTCGCGCTTCTTGACGGCGCGATCGATCCACATTTCGCCGTGATAGACAAGGGCGCCCTTCAGCGTGCGTGAGCGCGAATGGGGTGGCGGCTCGATCACCGACGGCATGACCAGCTCATGTCTTTTCACATAGAGACCGATCATCCATCCCACCGCCCATTCGGCGAGGTTGGGATGGACGAGGTCGAGCCGGAAGGCCTGCAGCGAATGGGGATTGCCGGCGTCGTCGAAGGCCCCCAGCCAAAACGCCCGTTCGTCGTCGAGCTGGCAGGCGGTGGGATCGAACATCGGCGATACGCGGTCACCGCGGACCTTGAGTCTGAGATCGGCGAGTTCATCGAAATCGGTCGAATATCTCACCTTGAGGCCAAGTTGCTCGGCTTTCTTGATGAGCGATATGACTACGCGAACGGTGCCGAGTGGGTTTGTAAGCCCCGAATGCATGCGAGTTCCTCCACGGGCGCTCTCACCCTTACTCGCAGAGCGTCAATGATTGCTTACGCATTTGGTAAATTTGAACTTAAAGCGACTGATCGGCGCGCGCCAGCGTTCGTGCTGCATCGGAAGCGTGTCCATTGAGACGCCACAAGCTGTGCGCGAGTAGCGTCACGAAGATGATCGCCCCGCCCATCAGAGTATGCGGCGTCGGCGCTTCTCCGAATATGAGCCATATCCACAAGGGCGTCAGGATAAGCTCAAGGAGGAAAAACATGGCCACTTCCGACGCCGGAAGGTAGCGCGGTCCAATGACCAGGAGCGCCATGGCGATCGGGACGACGAGCAGGGCGTTGATTGCGAGCCAGCCCCAGCTCACGGTGGGGAGGACGGCGGGCTGGGCCCAGAAGGCCGCGATGCATGCCGATGCCAAGGCGCCGACGGCAAGGCTGATCATGATGTTCTTGCCGCTCCAGCGCGCCGCGATCAGGGTGACCGCCATGCAAGTGGCGACACCGAAGGCGAGAATGTCGCCCATGGTCGTGCCCGCCGAAATGCCATTCCACACGATGATGCCGACGCCGATGAGCGCCATCACGATGGCAAGCGCCGTTTGCCAATGAATGCGCTCCTTGAGGATGATCCAGGCGAGCACCGCGCAGGTCACCGGATTGAGCGCGATGATGAACACCAGATTGGCGGCAGTTGTTTCGGTCACAGCGGCCAGGAACATGAGATTGGCAAGCGTGCTTGAGATCGCGGCGACGATGCCGGCCCGCCCGTTGATATAGGACACGCCGCCGCTCCGGCCGCGCTGGAAAATCATTCACAGCACGGTCATCGCCAGGAAAAGGAGAAGACCGCGGGCGAACATCAATGTCCATTTATCGGTGGCAGCCAGGCGGATCAGCGGTACGTCGAAGGTGAAAAGGACCGCGCCAAGAGCGGTCACAAAGAGACCTCGGCGATGGCCGTCGCCAATCGACTGTAAGAGTGGTCCCATAAATGACCCCGGTTACTGCGCCAGAGTTACTATGTCACACGTTAAAATGGTATTACGATTTCTACACCCTTTAATTGTATCAATAGCTTAGAGGTGGCGGACCCAGCCGTCCGCGGTGAGCCTTTCCTGCGGTATGAATTGGGCCTTGTAGCCCATCTTGCGGGAACCTTGGACCCAATAGCCCAGATACAGATAGGGCAGTCCAAGCTTGGCGGCGCGCTCGATGTGATCGAGTATCATGTAGGTCCCAAGGCTGCGGTCGGCGAGCGAGGACTTATAGAAACTATAGATCATCGACAGCCCGTCGGTGAGGACATCGGTGATGGCGCAGGCCACCAGCGCATTCTCGCCGATCGAGTTGGACCGGTATTCCACGATGCGGGTATCGACGAAGCTGTCATCGACCATTGCCGCGAAATCGAGCGCCGTCATGTCGGCCATGCCGCCATCGGCATGGCGTTCGTCGATATAGCCGCGGAACAGCGAATATTGCTCGCTGGTCGCCTTGGCCGGCCTAACCGTTCCGGTTAGATCGGAATTGGCCTTCATGATCCGGCGTAAGGAGAGCGAAGGCGTGAATTCCTTTACGCAGACTCGCACCGACACGCAGGCCGAGCAGCCGTCGCAGGCGGGTCTGTAGGCGATGTTCTGGCTGCGGCGGAACCCGGCCTGCGACAACTGTGTGTTGAGCTGGCGCGCGTCGGTGCCGATCAGGTGGGTGAAGACCTTGCGCTCGATGCGGCCGGGCAAATAAGGGCAGGGTGCGGGCGCCGTAATGAAGAACTGCGGGAAATTGCGCCGCTCGATCGTCACCTTGGCCGTCCTGTTCTTGTCGTCATGGGGCTATTTTGCCGCGCCTTTCGCCAGATGCAAGGCTTGACATGTTACAACTTTGCGACCTGCGTCAGGATCGCCGGCCAGTCTCCCGCCCGCCCGGCGCATCGAGCACCCTGGTGGGAAAACCCTCAGCCTCGATCCTGGCAACGATCTCATCGGCATGCGGTCCGTCGCGTGTTTCTAGCATGATTTCGAGCTCGGCCCCTTTGGCCGGCACGTCGAGGAACATTCGACGATGCGAGACTTCGAGGATGTTCGCCCCGAGATGTCCGAGAAGAGTGGCAATGCGGCCGAGTATGCCAGGCCGGTCGTCGATCTGAATCCGCAAATTGACTATGCGATGCTCGCGCTCGAGCTCGCGATAGATCACGGAAGCGAGGATGCGCGGATCGATATTGCCGCCGCACAGGACGAGCCCCACTTTGCGCCTGCGGAAATGAGCGGGGTCGGCGAGCACTGCGGCGAGGCCGGCGGCGCCTGCGCCTTCGGCCAGCGTCTTCTGATGCGTCAGATAAGCCATGACGGCGCGCTCGATGTCGCTCTCGCCGACAAGTCGGACGTCGTCGACATACTGCCTGGCGATGGCGATGGTACGCTCGGTCACATTCTTCACCGCGATGCCTTCGGCCAAGGTCGAGCCGCCGCATCTGGCGGGCTGGCCGCGCAACGCATGATACATCGAGGGATAGAGCTTCACCTCGACGCCGAGAATCTGGATCGAGGGCCGCAGGTGCTTGGCGGCGATGGAAACGCCGCCAATGACCCCGCCGCCGCCGATCGGGACGACGATACAGTCGAGGTCGGGCATATCTTCGAGCATCTCGATGCCGATCGTGCCTTGTCCGGCGATGACCTTGTCGTCGTCGTAGGGATGGATGAGAAGGAAGCCCTTTTCCTTGACCAGAGCCTCGGCCGTGATCTGGCTGTCGGCCAGCGTCTCGCCCGACAAGATGACATTCGCTCCATGCGCCTTGGTGCGCTCGATTTTGGTCGAGGGCGTTGTCTCCGGCATCACGATGGTCGCCGGGATCCCGAGCCGCTTGGCATGATAGGCGACAGCTTGCGCGTGATTGCCGGCCGACATAGTGATGACGCCCCGGGCCCTTTCTTCAGGCGTCAGGCTCGACATCTTGTTATAAGCGCCGCGATCCTTGAAGGAACTCGTGACCTGCAGGTTTTCCAGTTTTACATAAATGTCGGCGCCGGTGATGTCCGAAAGCTTGGGCGCTCTGAGGAGGGGAGTCCGCACCACATTGCCGGCGAGCGTCGCGCGCGCTTTCTCAACGTCTTTGAATGTCACCGCCATCGCGGGCCTACCCCTTCGGCGTCTGTATTCGGCGCCCGTTTCTAAACTATTTGTTATCTATCTGCGCTTACCACCAACTCTATCCGCCGTTCCGGCGTCAACTCGCGACATGGAGTAAAGAATGAGCCAAAGAGCAGCCTGGATCGGCCTCGGCGTCATGGGCTATCCGATGGCCGGCCATCTCAAGAGCAAGGCCGGCATTGCGGTGACGGCTTACAACCGCACCGCGGAAAAGGCCGGTAAATGGGCCGCGCAATTCAAGGACAAGACGGCGCCAACCCCCGCCGAGGCGGCGAAGGACGCGGATTTCGTCTTCGCCTGCGTCGGCAATGACGGTGACCTGCGCCAGGTTACGACCGGACCGCAGGGCGCTTTCCAGGCGATGAAGAAGGGCGCCGTATTCGTCGATCACACGACGGCCTCCGCCGATGTCGCCCGCGAGCTCCATGCGGCGGCCAAGGAGAGGGGCCTGGGATTCGTCGATGCACCGGTCTCGGGCGGGCAGGCCGGGGCCGAGAACGGCGTGCTTACTGTAATGTGCGGCGGCGAGAAGGCTGACTTCGACAAGGCCGCTCCACTCATTGCACATTATTCGCGCATGTGCCGGCTGCTCGGCGCGCCGGGCGCAGGCCAGCTCGCCAAGATGGTCAACCAGATCTGCATAGCGGGCCTCGTCCAAGGCTTGGCGGAAGGGATCAATTTCGGCATGAAGGCGGGTCTCGACATGGAAGCGGTAGTCGAGGTGATCTCCAAGGGTGCTGCCGGGTCGTGGCAGATGGAGAACCGGCACAAGACCATGATCGCCGGGAAGTTCGATTTCGGCTTCGCCGTCGACTGGATGCGCAAGGATCTCGGCATCTGCCTCGGCGAAGCGAAGAACAACGGCGCGATGCTGCCGGTCACCGCGCTCATCGACCAGTTTTATGCCGAAGTGCAAAAATTGGGGGGCAGGCGCTGGGATACGTCGAGCCTCATCGCGAGATTTCAGCGCTAGGCGCGCGCCATGGATGGCGGCCTGTTCTTCTACGCGGTGGCGCTCATCGCCGCCATCCTTGTCGGTGCCTCGAAAGGCGGTCTTCCGGTCGTTGGCATGCTGGGCGTCCCGGTGCTGGCTCTGGCGACCTCGCCCGTCCATGCGGCGGGACTGCTGCTGCCCATCTTCGTGGTCACCGATCTCTTCGGCCTATGGGCCTATCGCCGTGAATTCGACCGCCGCAACCTCATGATCCTTATCCCAGCCTCCATCCTGGGCATCGCCATTGGCTGGGCCACAGCCTCGATCGTCTCCGAAAACCTCGCAACCCTGATCGTCGGCTTGATCGGACTCGCCTTCAGCCTCAATTACTGGCTGCGCACCCGGCATGCGGTGACGCCGCATCCGGCCGATGTCCCGCGCGGCGTGTTCTGGGGCACGGTCTCGGGCTTCACCAGTTTCGTGAGCCATGCCGGAGCACCGCCTTACCAGATGTATGTTCTGCCGCAGCGGCTCGACAAGATGATCTATGCCGGCACAACGACGATCCTCTTTGCCGTGGTCAATGCCGTGAAACTCGTACCTTACTGGGCACTCGGACAGCTTTCGCTCGCCAATCTTAAGACAGTCGCCGCTCTGTTTCCTTTTGCCATTGCGGCGACCTTCGCCGGCGTCAGGCTCACCCGCATCATCCCGCAGGGTCTGTTCTATCACCTGGTGATTGGCGCCTTGTTCCTGGTCTCGCTGAAGCTGATCTTCGACGTTGTGATTGGCTAGAGTACGGCCCGGAAAGTGTTCGCGTTTTCGGGCAAGCCGATGCGCAAAAATAGACGCCTATTGCGGCAAGCCGGCGCGCAGCAGCGCTTCACGGTGATGCTCGGTATCTTCCGGACGCTTGTAGTGGAGCGTGACGAGATAGCTTTCGACGGTAAAGCCCGCATCTGAGGCGAGTACCTGCTTGTAGTGCAGTTCGGCCGTTGCCGGATCGCCGGCCATGGCCGCCGCCGCGGCAAGAAAGGCATGATGGTACTGATCGGGCTTGCTGATGTGGCGGAACGCCTCGCTCGCTTCCGGATACTTGCGGGCGACGAAATAGGCCCGCCCCAGATGGTTCCAGAAGCGCTCGGGATGATGCGGATTGAGCCGCATCGCCTTCCTGATCCACTCGACGCCTTCCTCAGGCCTGCCGACCCAGGTCAGGTATTCGCCGTGCTGGACGACGATGAGATCGTTGTTGGGATTGAGCGCCAGCGCGCGCTCCTGATGATATTGCGCGGCCTCATGATCGCCGCGGTTGAGATTGACCGCCGCCAGGATGCGGTGGACATCGCTGTCATTGTCGTCAAGGCTGAGCGCGCTGCCGAGCGCCTCTGTGATCGTGTTCCATGTCGCGTCGCGATCTGCGCACCAACTATAGACCCAGGACTGGCCGGCGATGCAGGCGCGCCAGGCATGTGCATGCGCGTAGTTCGGATCGAGCGCCAGCGCCTTGTCGATCATCTTCTGCGCTTCGGCATTTTCCGCCTTGGTAGAGCGATGATGCAGCACCTTGGCAGCGAGAAGATACTCATAGGCTCGCATGTTGGTGGTCGGGCTGCGCTGCACGCGCTCCACCGCGGCCGCCTCGACGCGGCCTGATACGGTCGCGACGATGGAGGCGGTCACTTCGTCCTGCATGGCGAAGATGTCGGCGAGCTCGCGGTCGTAGCGCTCGGCCCACACATGCCGGTCGGTCCTGGCGTCGATCAACTGGACGGTGATGCGCACGCGGTTGGCGACCTTGCGGACGCTGCCCTCGACGACATATTGCACGCCGAAGGCCTTGGCCACTTCCTGCACATTGACTGCCTTGCCCTTGTAGACGAAGGTCGAGTTGCGCGAGATAACCAAAAGCTCGCGGAAGCGCGACAGGGCGGTGGTGATGTCCTCGGTCAGTCCGTCGGCGAAGAACTCCTGGTCCGGATCGCCGCTCATATTGGCGAAAGGCAGAACGGCAATCGAATTGTGGCCGCCGTCGGTCACAACTGGCGGCGGCAGGGGCATCGGCTTTGCCTGCGTCTCATCGAGCACGATGGCAAAGACCTTGACGGGGCGCGAGATGTTCTTCAGCTGCTGGTCGCTCTGCTCTTCGAAGCGGAGGTCGAGCTTGTGAGCGAGCTCGTCGCGCACTGCCTGGCTGACGCTGATGCCGCCCGCCGCGGCGGCCGTTTGCAGCCTTGCCGCGATGTTGACGCCATCGCCTAGCACATCGCCATCCTCGATGATGACGTCGCCAAGATTGATGCCGATGCGGAACTGGATCTGCCGTTCGGGATTGACATCGGCATTGCGCCGCGCCATGCGACGCTGGATCTCGACGGCGCATTCGACGGCATCGGCCGCTGACACGAATTCAACCAGCATGCCATCGCCGGTCGTCTTGACCAGCCGGCCGTTGTTTTTGGCGATGGTGGGATCGATGAGTTCGAGCCTGTGAGTTTTGAGGCGCGCCAAGGTTCCCGCTTCATCGAGTTCCATGAGGCGGCTGTAGCCGACCATATCGGCGGCGAGAATCGCCATGAGCTTGCGTTGCACTGGCGGTTGCGTCATGGGATTACCGCGACGGATGGGCAAGTATCCTCCTGCGTCACCATCAGGTCAATGATCCGGCTTGCAGGCGCTTGGCCGCGTCAATTGCGAAATAGGTGAGGATACCATCGGCGCCGGCGCGCTTGAACGCCATCAGGCTTTCGAGAATGACCTTGTCGGGGTCGAGCCAGCCATTCTGGCAGGCAGCCATGATCATCGCGTACTCGCCCGACACCTGATAGGCGAAAGTCGGCACACGGAATGTTGTCCTTGATGCGGCTCAATATATCGAGATAGGGCATGCCGGGCTTGACCATGATCATGTCGGCCCCTTCGGCGATGTCGAGCTTGGCCTCGCGCAGCGCTTCATCGCCGTTGGCCGGGTCCATCTGATAGCTGCGCTTGTCGCCTTTGAGAGCGGTCGCCGAGCCGACCGCGTCGCGGAACGGACCATAGAATCCGGAGGCATATTTTGCGCTGTAGGCCATGATCTGCACATGGCCGAAGCCGTTGGCATCGAGCCCTTGCCGGATGGCCCCGATACGGCCGTCCATCATGTCGGAAGGAGCAATGATGTCACAACCTGCTTCGGCCTGGATGAGTGCCTGCTTGACCAGCACCTCGACGGTCGCGTCATTGACGATTTCGCCTTCGCGCAAGAGTCCGTCATGGCCATGGCTGGTATAGGGATCGAGCGCCACGTCGCAGAGCACTCCGATCTCCGGCACATTATCCTTGATGGCGCGCACCGCCTTGCACACGAGGTTGTTTGGATTGAGCGCCTCATCGCCATTTGCGGTGCGCAAGGAGGCATCCGTATATGGGAAGAGCGCGATGGCAGGGATGCCGAGCCTCGCCGCTTCGTCGGCGGCCTTGACCGCAAGGTCGACCGACAGGCGCTCGACTTTGGGCATCGAGGGAACGGCCGCACGGGTCCTGCTGCCTTCGATGATGAAGACCGGCCAGATGAAGTCGGACGCGCCCAGGGTGTTCTCGGCGACGAGACGGCGCGACCAGGGAGTTCGCCGGTTGCGCCTGAGGCGGGTCGTGGGAAAGCGGGCATTGGTCATGGCAGGCGGCAAAATAGAGCATTCGATGTACAAGTGGGAACCGATTTTCGACTGTGCTATGGCGGCAAAAAAAGGGCTTTACCTTTCAGCGGCACATCTTGAAGCGGCCAGGGCGCAATTTCATCAGGTCGACGTGGAAGTGATTGCCGTGATAGCGGTCCGCGCCAGGCCCCAGCACGGTATTGAAATACTCACAGGCGCTCTTGCGCACGGCCGTGATGAAATTGCCTCTGCCCGAAAGGCCGAGCTTCTGGAAAAACCCGCTTGTCCCGCCAGCGACCGCAATTTCCGCTTTCCGGTTGAAATCGAAAGCGGCGATGTCGAGAGCATTGGCCTTTGCGTGTTCGGACAACTTGCCGCTCGCGGCATTGTTGCGCCGCCGGCATGCGTAGGAAGAGGCGTTGCGAATGGCGACGACGCCGGAGCCGACCCGTCTTTTCGCCTGCGGCTGCACCGATTGGGAGAGCCAGTCATGGAGCGCACGGGCGAAGTCGCAATTGACCGTCGCTGGCGGATCGATGCGGATCCGGCCCACCTCCGAGATGGCGATGGGGGCGGGGGTGCCGCAGCCGCCGGGCTCTCCGATCGGCTGGTCCGGCCGCCAGACGATGTCGAGGCCGTTGAGCTTCTTTTCGCAGGCAGCCCGTGCCGCCAGGACATCTGACCGAGGCCAGGCGCCCATGCCTTTGGGCCAGGAACGAGGAGTGGACGCCGGAGGAAGCGCAGTTCCGGGCTTCGCGCGCGGCAAGGGGACGAGAGCAGGAGCGATCGCCGAGCTGTCATCAACGGTGAGGGTAGGCTTGGCCCGTGGAATAGGCGCTGCGGCTGAGGCGGGCGATGCGGCAAGGGCAAGCAATGCGAGGACCATCAGGCGCGCCGAGAGCCTTCGCCCCTCATTCAAATCGTTAACCAAATGAGGAATTTGCCCCTCGCTTTTGAATTGAATTAACGGATGCCGATTACTCTGTCCGTTGCAATGGATTGAGGCCTTTTCAAGGGCGTGGGTCAGGCGGAATTGGCCATCGTCCGCGAGCGGAAAATGGCGCTTGGAGGCCCGAGACTGATCAAGCTTCAAGGGGAGAGCGGGGGAAGGTGGCGCGGGGCTCGTCTGAGGGGACGAGCTCCGCGCCCGCCCGGCGTTCGCGCGAAAGCTTCACCTGTTTCCGCAAGTTGTACTCAACATGCCGGCGATGATGAGGGTGGTAACCCTGATCACAGACAGTTGAGATCGCCGCAGCAGCATCGGCCGCCATTCTGGGTTAATCTGAAAAACATCACGGAAAGGAGTTTCGGATGAAAAAGATCCTTCCTGTCATAGCGATCGCCGCGGCCGCTGCTGCCTTTGCTTCCCCCGCCGTCGCCTGTGAACGGCATCAGAATCATACCGCCATGAACGCAGTGGAAGCCGTTCCGGCACCGCCGGCGCCCCAGGTGGTGATCGAGCCGGCCGCCCAGTCTGACCCGACCTTGGAGATCAAGAGGGAAAACGCGACAAGCGTGCCGATGGGTGCCGCCTACGAAAACTGTCAAAGATCGCGCCAGAACCAGACCGTTTACCTTACCCAATAGGGCGCCTTGATTGGCATTTGGGCGACGGACCGGCCGACCCGCCGGCGTGGAGAAGGCGTGTTGCTAAGGTGGTGGAAGTGCCATTAAGCGCTGCGCAAGCCTTTAACAAGACTCCGTCAACTCTATTCGACAAAGCAGCAAATCCGCCGAAATATAAGAACAAATTTACCCACCTTTTTGATCCGTTTTTAATGGCCGCCGCCTTAGTCTCGCGCCATAAGGAGAACGGCCAAAAGAAGCCGTCTCCGCTAACAGGCTGAGGTGGTAAAATGCGTACTCAAACCATGGGGGGCACGCGCCCTGCCGGAGTTGAGGCGGGTCGCGAGCAGATCAAGCACCGCTATATCGAGGCTCTTACATTGATCGAGCGCCTGCATCGCAGGTTGCTTGATGTCATCAAGGACGATTTCGAGCGCGCCGGTGCGCCGGAGGTCAATCCGGTCCAGGCCCTGCTGCTGTTCAACATCGCTGATTTCGGAGCTGACGGCGGGCGAGCTCAAGACGCGCGGGCATTATCAGGGCTCGAATGTCTCCTACAATCTCAAGAAGCTCGTCGAAGCGGGTTATGTCAATCACGAGCGTTCGAGTTCCGACAAGCGCTCCGTCAGGGTGCGGCTGACCCCCAAGGGACAAGCGATTCGCGAGCGAGTTGATGCGCTCTACAACCGCCAACTTCATTCGGTCGAGGAGGTTGTCGGACTTTCGGTTGAAGAGTTCGAGCGCATCAACAAGGCGCTGACGCGCCTTGAGCGCTTCTGGACCGATCAGATTCTCTACCGGCTGTAAAGCCGGGCGCGCTGATCTTCAAAGCCACGCCGGTGTGACAACCGGTGTGGCTTTTTTGCCATAGTGCCGGAGAATTTTGCGGCATTCCCAGTCGCGCCGCATTTGAGCGCTAGGAAAGTGCCGGGTTCGGCATCAAATCCCCTTGATTCGACTTGCGGTTCCGTGGTTTAGCCACACGCCAGGGAAGCTTTGGTCTTGGTTCCGGCCGTCTGGTATGAGATGATGCGCATACGCATGGGATTTGAAGGGATATTCAACGGTATCATGTCCGGAACCCGCTTCGCCAAACTGGCCCTCACCACTGTTCTTCTCGCTTCTTTCGCGCTCGCTGCGCCGCTTTCGGCTTATGCCGAGACCAATGGCGACCCTTGGTCGCCGTCCCAGAAGCTGAGGCCGGCAACATCAAGCAGCAGCCTCCCGGCAGTGACCACCAGCAACGTTTTCGGCAGCAAGGCCGGCAAAGCGGCCACCAAGACTGAAATTTTGGCCGACCGCAACATCACTCCGATGGTGTCGCCCAACAGCCTAAGCGCCATGACCAACGCGATCGCGCGCTACGAGGACATCGCGGCGCAGGGCGGCTGGGCAGGTGTTCCCAACAAGGGCCTGAAGAAGGGTAATGATGGCGATGCCGTCGTTGCATTGAAGCGCCGCCTGATCGCCGAAGGCTATCTCGCCTCGGACACACTTACCGGCGACACCGCTACGTGGTTTACCGCCAAGGTCGAGAATGCGGTCGCACAGTTTCAGGCCAATCACGGCCTTGCTGTGACCGGCAGGCTCGATAGGGCCACCATCAATGCTCTCAATGTGTCGGTCTCCAGGCGGCTGGCGACGATGCGCGCCAATCTTCCGCGCATAACGCAGTATTCCAAGGATCTCGCCGATCGCTATATCATCGTAAACGTTCCGGCACTCCAGCTGGAAGCGGTGAATCACGGCACCCTCTTCTCGCGCCACAATGTCATTGCCGGCAGCCCGCAGCGGCCGACACCGGTCACCATTTCCCAGGTGACCGACATCAATTTCAATCCTTATTGGAATGTGCCGGTGTCGATCGTCGAGCGCGATCTGCTGCCGCGCATCCGCAGAAGCGGTATCGGCCTTTTCCGCGATATGCGTATGCGCATCTTTGACCGCTGGAACGGACCGGAAGTCGATCCGCGCACGGTCAATTGGAGATACGTGTCGGCTGATCGCTATTTCTTCCGACAGGATCCGGGCGAAGCCAACTCCATGGCCTCAGTGAAGATCAACTTCCTAAGCCCGTTCGGCATCTATTTGCATGATACGCCGACCAAGAGCCTGTTCACGACCGAGTCTCGCTATTTGAGTTCTGGCTGCGTGCGCGTCGAGCAGATACCGGTGCTGATCAACTGGATCCTGAACGGCCAGGATGGTTGGTCGCTCGCCCGCATCGATGAGATCAAGGCCAGCGAGGAGCGCCTTGATGTCAAGGTGACGAATCCGCCGCAAGTACGCACCGTCTATCTGACCTCCTGGGTCGATGGATCAGGTGAGGTGAACTTCCGTCCCGATATTTATGATATGGACGATACCGGCTTCATCGTCGGCCAGCCTCTGGCTCCGGGGGAATTCAGCGATGACGGCCAGCGCTATGTGCTCAAGGCGCAGGTCTACAAGGTCGACGAAGTACCCGATGGGCCGGCATATCGTAGTTTCTTCGGCTCGCGCCGGGCCAAGTCCGGCAATGACGATCCCTTTGATTTCTTCGGCTCGCGCCGGACGCGCACCAGGCCGAATGCGTCCTTCTTCCGCTCGAGCAGCAGCAGGACCAAGAAAACCCTGGCCGAGGACATTGATGATGGCATCGGCGCCATCTTCAACTTCAACCGTCCGGGGACCGGCAAGGTGAAGAAGAAGGTCGGCGACAAGACCAAGAAGGGCGACAAGACCAAGAAGAAGGAAGCGGCGAGCGCCGGCAAGAAGAAACCTGTCGTCCCGTCGAACGGCAAGAAGAAAACGGAGCAGACGGCGGCGGCACAGAAAAAGCCGCAGCCTGCGGTAACCAGCGAGCCGGTGAAGAAGAAAAAGAAGGTCGAGGAGGCTTCCGCGGCCGCAGCCCCCGCCGCTGCGGCGACCGCTGCACCCGCCGGGCCCAAATTCGGCCGGCAGACGCCGTAGCCCGCGAAAATGCGTGTACCTGCGGCGCATCTGCGCATGCGGCCATTCGTCAATGGCCTGAGGAGCGGCGCTCGGGCGTAATAGAAGCACTGGCCGTCTGGGCCGCTCCTTCACCGTTGCGCTAAGTCATGACGAGAACATTCGACTATTCTGGTGCCTTCGATGCCGCCTTGGGTGAGGTGCGCGGCGAAGGCCGTTACCGCGAGTTCGCCGATCTCTGCCGCCTCAACGGACGTTTCCCGCGCGCCCTTCATCGTGGAGCCCATGGCGAAAGGGAAGTCACCGTCTGGTGCTCCAATGACTATCTCGGCATGGGCCAGCATCCGCTTGTTCTCGCGGCGATGCATGAGGCGCTTGACGACGTCGGCGCCGGCTCCGGCGGCACCCGCAACATTTCCGGCACCAGCCACTATCATGTCGAGCTCGAGGCCGAGCTTGCCGATCTGCATGGCAAGGACGCGGCGCTGCTGTTCAATTCCGGCTATATGGCCAATGAAGCCACGCTGTCGACGCTCGGGCGTCTTCTGCCGCGCTGCGTTATCCTGTCCGACGAGCTCAACCATGCCTCGATGATCGAAGGCATCAGGCATGGCCGATGCGACAAGCTCATCTGGCGGCACAATGATCTTGACGATCTCGAAGCCAAGCTCAAGACCGTCGACCTCGGGCGGCCCAAGGTCGTCGCCTTCGAGTCGGTCTATTCGATGGATGGCGACATCGCCCCGATCGCCGCGATCTGCGCTCTCGCCAAGCGCTATGGCGCGCTCACCTATCTCGACGAGGTCCATGCCGTCGGCATGTATGGCCCGCGAGGCGGCGGCATCGCCGAGCGTGACGGCATATTGGCCGAAGTCGACATCATCGAAGGAACGCTCGCCAAGGCCTTCGGCGTCATGGGTGGCTATATCGGCGGCGCGTGCGACCTCATCGATGCGATCCGCTCGCATGCGCCTGGCTTCATCTTCACGACGTCGCTCGCCCCGGTTCTCGCCGCCGGGGCGCTCGCCAGCGTGCGTCATCTCAAGACCAGCGGCGCCGAGCGCATGCTGCAGCAGCAGCATGCCGACATGCTCAAACGCGAGCTCGAAGAGCGCGGGTCTCCCGGTGCTGAAAGCCCGAGCCATATCGTGCCGGTGCTCGTCGGCGATCCGGTGCTCTGCAAGACCCTGACCGACCGGCTGCTTGCCGATTTCGAGATCTATGTCCAGCCGATCAACTACCCGACCGTGCCGCGAGGCACCGAGCGCATCCGGCTGACGCCCGGGCCGCTGCATGGCGAGCCGAGATCGCCCGCCTGGTCGAGGCGCTCGACCATCTGTGGACGGCGCTCGACCCTGGAGCGCGCCGCCTGATCTCGATGCGGAAATCAATTGCTCATGCCGGTCCAGCTGCTGGACCCGGAGTGATTCCGCCTATGTGCTCCTCTGCGTGGAAGTGCACGGAGGGGATCATGGCCCGTAAGGTTGCGAAGAAAGGTCAAGGCGACGCCGCCGCAAGGCGGCCAGGACGGGGGCCAAGGTCGCCGGCTGGTCTTTTCAAGGCTGCTCTTGCCAAGGCCGATCCCCAGATCGCCGCCTCGATCACGCACGAGCTTGGCCGCCAGCAGCATGAGATCGAGCTGATCGCCTCGGAGAACATCGTCTCGCGCGCCGTGCTCGAAGCGCAGGGCTCGGTCATGACCAACAAATACGCCGAGGGCTATCCGGGCCGGCGCTATTACGGCGGCTGCCAGTATGTCGACGACGCCGAGACGCTGGCCATTGAGCGCGCCAAGAAGCTGTTCGACTGCAGCTTCGCCAATGTGCAGCCGCATTCGGGCGCCCAGGCCAATCAGGCGGTGTTCTTCGCGCTGCATGCAGCCGGGCGACACCTACATGGGCCTCGATCTCGCGGCCGGCGGCCACCTGACCCATGGCGCGCCGGTCAACCAGTCCGGCAAATGGTTCAAGGTCGTGCCCTATGGCGTCCGCCAGGACGACCAGCGGATCGACTATGATTGCGTCGAGGAACTGGCGCATCGAGAACAGGCCGAAGCTCATCCTCGCCGGCGGCTCGGCCTATCCGCGCATCATCGATTTCGCCCGCTTCCGCCAGATCGCCGATGCGGTCGGCGCCGTTTTCATGGTCGACATGGCGCATTTCGCCGGGCTCGTCGCCGGCGGCGTCCATCCCAATCCGCTCGAGCATGCCCATGTGGTGACCACCACCACGCACAAGACGCTGCGCGGCCCGCGCGGCGGCATGATCCTGTCGCAAGACGAGGAGCTCGGCAAGAAGATCAATTCCTCGGTCTTCCCGGGCCTTCAGGGCGGTCCCCTGATGCATGTGATCGCCGCCAAGGCGGTGGCCTTCGGCGAGGCCCTGCGGCCGGCCTTCAAGACCTATGCGGCCCAGGTCGTGGCCAATGCCAAGGCGCTGGCCAGGCCATGATCGAGGGCGGCTGCGACATCGTCTCGGGCGGCACCGACACGCATCTGATGCTGGTCGATCTGCGCAAGAAGCCTCACCGGCAAGGCCGCCGAGCAGGCCTTGGGACGCGCCTTCATCACCTGCAACAAGAACGGCATTCCCTTCGATCCGGAAAAGCCGATGGTGACCTCGGGCATCAGCCTCGGCACGCCCGCCGGCACCACGCGCGGCTTTGGCGCCAAGGAATTCAAGGAATTGGCGGCCTCATCACCGAAGTTCTCGACGGGCTTGCGAAGAATGGCGAAGAGGGCAATGCTAAGGTCGAAGCGGCGGTCAAGCAGAAGGTCGCCGCAGCTGACCGACCGTTTCCCGATTTATTCCTGACCGCGAAGGCTCCGAATGCGCTGTCCTTTCTGCAGCAATGAAGAAACGCAGGTGAAGGACAGCCGTCCGAGCGAGGACGGCGCCGCCATCCGCCGCCGCCGCTACTGTCCCGATTGCGGCGGCCGGTTCACCACCTTCGAGCGCGTGCAGCTGCGCGAACTCACGGTCGTCAAGCGCTCCGGGCGGCGGGTGCCCTTCGATCGCGACAAGCTGATGCGCTCGGTCCAGATCGCCCTGCGCAAGCGCCCGGTCGAGCCCGAACGGGTCGAGCGCATGGTGTCGGGCATCGTGCGCCGGCTCGAGAGACTGGGCGAAAGCGACATCAAAGTCGGAGACCGTCGGCAAGCTCGTCATGGAGGCGCTCAAGGTCCTCGACGATGTCGCCTATGTGCGCTTCGCCTCGGTCTACAAGAATTTCCGCGAGGCCAAGGATTTCGAGGAATTGCTCGGCGAACTGACCGGCGAGGGCGAAGAGGGCGAGGCCGGCGCCAAACGCGACTAGCCGCATGATCCCAAACACGATGGAGCTACGTCGCGCCGGTCCGCAAGATGCCGACCGCGTGCGCGAGCTGACGCGCAAAGCCTATGCCAGATGGTGTGACGTCCTCGGCCGTGAGCCCTTGCCGATGACGGCGGACTACGATCATGCCGTGCGCCACCATGTGATCGATCTTGCTTTCATCGAAGGCCGGCTGGTCGGTCTGATCGAGATGATCCCGCGCGAGGAAGATCTCCTAATCGAGAATGTCTGCATCGATCCTGCCGCGCAGCGAGCGGGGCTTGGCCGCAGGCTCATCGCCCATGCGGAAGGCGAGACCCGCCGTCTCGGCCATGGCGTGATCCGCCTCTATACGAACAAGCTCTTCGCCGCCAATCTCGGCTTCTATCGGGGACTTGGCTATGAGGTTGAGCGTGAGGAACGGTTCAGAGGCGGCACTGTGGTGCATTTCCGCAAGGTCCTCGCATGACCAGGGATGAAACCTTCATGAGGATGGCGGCGCGGCTCGGCCATCGCGCGCTCGGCACGACCGTGGAGAATCCCCCGGTCGGCTGCGTCATCGTTAAGGACGATGTCATTGTCGGCCTGGGCTGGACCTGGACGGGCGGCCGGCCCCATGCCGAGACCGAGGCGCTGAGAATGGCAGGGAATGCTGCCCGGGGCGCTACCGCCTATGTGACGCTCGAGCCTTGCGCCCATCATGGCCGCACGCCGCCTTGCGCCGAGGCTCTGGCTGCGGCCGGCATCGCCCGGGTGGTTGCGGCCTTTGGGGATCCGGATCCGCGCGTCTCGGGGGATGGCTTTGCCATCCTGCGGCGTGCCGGGATCGCCGTGGCCCGTGACATCGGCGCGTCGGAGGCCTTTCCCGACCTTGCCGGATTCTTTACTCGGATTGCCAAAAAACGCCCGTATGTGGTTCTGAAGCTTGCACTTTCTGCTGACGGGAAGATTGCCGAGGCGCCTGGCAGGCGCACCCAGATCACGGGTGCCGAGGTCACGGCGCGCAGCCATCTTCTTCGCGCTCAGGCAGATGCGATCTTGGTGGGACTGGGCACCGTGCTGGCCGACGATCCCGATCTCACCTGCCGGCTGCCCGGCCTCGAAGATCGCTCACCCATCCGGGTGGTGGCAGATTCGCAGCTCGCTACACCCAAAACCGCGCGTCTCGTGAGAACCGCCGGGCAAGTGCCGGTCTGGCTTCTGGCCGTGAAGGCGGCAACGGTTGGGCCAGGTGTCGACGTCCTCTCCTGCCGCCCGGATCCGGAGGGCCGTGTCGATCTCGCCGATGCCTTGGAAAGACTTGGCGAGCGCCGCGTCAACCGGGTCCTGGTCGAAGGTGGGGCGCGCCTGGCCCGTAGCCTACTGGAAAAAGGCCTGGTGGATGAAATGCGGCTGTTTCGATCGCCCCGTATCCTTGGCCCTCAGGGGATCGATGGCTTTGCTCGACTGCCCATCGATCAGGTCATCGCTGCCTTCCGGATGGATGGGGAGGAAAGGCTTGGGGATGACGCCCTGAGCGTCTATGTACGCGCCTGACACTCACGAGAGTCTCATGTTCACCGGCATTGTCACCGACATCGGCGAGGTCATCGCCATCGAGAAGCGCGGCGACACGCGCGTGACCATCGCGACGGCCTATGATCCGGACGCGATCGCGCCTGGTGCTTCGATTGCATGTTCCGGCTGCTGCCTGACGGCGGTCGAAACCGGCAGGCTTGCGGGCGGACGCGGCTTCTTTGCTGTCGATGCCTCCGCCGAGACCCTTGCTCGCACAACGCTCGGCGAGTGGAAAGTTGGCACAAGGATCAACCTCGAGCGTTCGCTCAAGATGGGCGACGAGCTCGGCGGACATATCGTCTCAGGCCATGTGGACGACGTGGGCGAGATCGTATCGATCAAGCCTGAGGGCGAGTCCCTTCGCTTCCGCTTGCGCGTGTCGGCGGAGATCGCGCGCTTCATCGCGCCCAAGGGATCGGTCTCGATCGACGGCACCTCGCTCACCGTGAACGAGGTCGATGGCAACGAATTCGGCGTCAACATCATTCCCCACACAAGGACAGTCACCACCTGGGGCAAGGCGAAGGCGGGCGACCGGGTCAATGTTGAAATCGACATGCTGGCGCGCTATGTGGCCCGGCTTTCGGAGACAAGACAGTGAAACGCGACAAGGCCGCGGGCGCGGCGGTAAAGACCAAGGCGCATCTTCTGATCATCGAGGCGCGCTTCTATAGCGATATCTGCGATGAACTCGCCAAGGGCGCCATCAGGGCGATCGAGCGGGCCGGGGCCATGTGGCAGCGCCGCGCCGTTCCGGGCGCGCTCGAGATCCCGGGCGCCATCGTCGCGGCCGCCAAGACGAAGCGCTTCGATGGCTTTGTGGCGCTGGGCTGCGTGTTGCGCGGCGAGACCTCGCATTACGACATCGTCGCCAGCGAATCGGCGCGCGGCATCATGGATCTGACCATGACCGGTCTTGCCATCGGCAACGGCATTCTCACTTGCGATAATGAGGCGCAGGCCTGGGCGCGGGCCCGCGTCGCCGAAATGGACAAGGGCGGCGGTGCCGCAGACGCCGCCTTGACGATGATCCGTTTCAAGCGCGACATCAAGAAGCGGACCCGGTCTTGAGCACGCCGCGCCGCACGCCGCCCGTCGCGCGCTCCGCCGCCCGCCTCGGCGCCGTGCAAGCTCTCTATCAGATGGATCTCGCCGGCACCGATGTCGGTGAGGTACTGGCGCAATTTTCGGCACGCGCCTCAGGCGATGCCTTCGATGAGGGACAATGTGGACCGGCCGATTTCCCCTTCCTCAAGGAAGTCGTCGATGGCGTGGTCCGCGAGCAACGCACTATCGATCCCGCGCTCGATCGCCTTCTCGACAAGAGCTGGCCGCTCGCCCGTCTCGATGCCACCTTGCGCGCCATTTTGCGCGCCGCCGCTTACGAGATCATGTTCATGGAGAATGTGCCGGCGCGGGTCGCGATCAACGAGTATCTCGACGTCGCGCATGCCTTCTTCGACGAGCAGGAACCCAAGCTCTTGAATGGCGTGCTCAATAGTCTGGCACGGCAACGCCGTGCGGACGAGTTCTGAATCAAGGGCATTGTGACCACAGCCGATATCGCCATCGCCTCTGACGACGCGCGCGCCAGGCGTAATGCCCTCGTGCTCGCAATCGGCCAGGCCCTCTATGGCTCCGCCACCGTGATCATGTTCACCACGGCAGGTCTCATCGGCGTTCAGATCGCGCCCTCCAAGGCGTGGGCGACATTGCCTATCTCCGCCTTCGTCATCGGCACCGCGGCGACGACCATTCCCGCCGCCATGCTGATGAGAAAGATCGGCCGCAGGCCTGGCTTCATGTTCGGCGCGTTCGCCGGGACGATCGGCGCCTTGATCGGCCTCTATGCCATCTTCGAGCGCAGTTTCGCGCTCTTCATCCTGGCAACGGTGCTGCAGGGCGTCTATCAGGCCTTTGCCCAGCATTCGCGCTTCGCCGCCGCCGATATGGCAAGCCCCGCTTACCGCCCCAGGGCGATCTCCTGGGTGATGACGGGGGGCGTCGCTGCGGGTCTGATCGGCACCGCGCTCGTCATGCTGACCACGAATCTCCTGGCCCCGGTAACATTCGCCGGGTGCTATGCGGCAATGGTGGTCATCTGCATGCTGGCGGTCGCCGCCATGAGCTTCGTCGACATTCCGCGCACGGAGGATAGGACCGCGGCAGCCGGCGCCACCCGGCCCTTGATCGATATCGTAAGCCAGCCACGCTTCATCGTGGCGGTGATCGCGGCGACCTTGAGCTATGGCATGATGAACCTGGTGATGACCGCGGCTCCCATTGCCATGATCGATTGTGGCTTCACGACGGCGAATGCCGCATGGGTCATCCAGTGGCACGTCATGGCGATGTATGTGCCGAGCTTTTTCACCGGGCGGATCATCCTGCGTTTTGGCGCCGAGCGGGTCTGCGCCACGGGTCTTATCCTACTCGGCTGTGCGGCCACGGCCGGCGTCCTCGGCATCAGTTTTGGCCATTTCGCCGTCACCCTCGTGCTTCTCGGGCTTGGCTGGAACTTCGGTTTCATCGGCGGCACGACGCTCCTCACCGAATGCTACAGGCCTGCCGAGCGCGAGAAGATTCAGGGGCTCAACGATTTTGTCGTCTTCGGGACCGTGGCGGTCGCTTCTCTCACCTCCGGCAAGCTTCTCGCCTGGTTCGGCTGGGGCGCCGTCAATTCCGCGATCTTTCCGACCGTCGCGGTGGCGCTGAGTCTCATTCTTTGGACTATGCTGCGGCGCCGCAACGCCTGAACTCACGCACTTGCGGCAATTCATCCTCCGTTCAGCTTGAAACTGGCATGGTCGGCCCGATAGCGGGACGCGACATGAGTGATCGTGCGTTGAGCCGGATCCCTTCCTTTTGGGACATGGCTCGCTTCGAGGCAAAAGCCACGGCTTTTCGGATGGGGCGCTCGGCCGGCGAGATGTTTCGCCGCGCCGCGGCTCTTCGGCATGGCAAGGGTCATACGCTGGCCAATGCGTCGGTTTTGGCGTCCGTCTCGTCACCCCTCTGGCCGGCGCACGGCGGCGAAAAGGACCGCGCGCTGACCGCCGGCAAGATCCACAATCTGCGCCAGGCCATCAAGCATCTCGACGGTATCGAGGTCGAGGCCGGCCGCCTGTTCAGTTTCTGGCGCCAGATCGGCCGCACCACCAAGCGCAGGGGCTTCGTCAAGGGCCGTGAATTGCGCGAGGGCTGCATCATCGCCAGCATCGGCGGCGGCCTGTGCCAATTGTCCAATGCGCTCTACGAGGCGGCCATGGCCGCCGGCTTCGACATTGTCGAACGCCATGCGCACAGCCGCATCATTCCCGGGTCGCGGGCGAGTGCCCGCCGTGATGCCACCGTGTTCTGGAACTATGTCGATTTGCGCTTCCGAGCGACGCAGCCTTTCCGCATCGAGGCCTCGCTGCGCCGGGGCGCACTGGTCGTGGTCTTGCGCGGCCTTGCTGCACCGGCAGTTCGCAAGGACGCCGATCTGCACGAGGAGCAACGGCTCGCCGCCAATGACTGCACGAGCTGCGGCGAGACGGACTGCCGCCGCTATGCGCCGGTTGAGCCGCTCCCACCATTGGGCGATGAGGGGCCCACCGCTTGGCTCGTTGATGCCTGCTGGCCCGAATTTTCGATCCTGTTCGCAGCGACGGCGCGGCCTGAGGATGCGCTCTTCGTGCCGCAGCGCTTGCGCCAGTCGCCCCGCCACGCATGGCCGGAAGCGGTGGTGGCCTCGGAGACCTGCGCCACTCTCATCGCTCTGCGGCGCGCGCTCGGGCTTCGCCACGCGCCGAAACAGGGCCGCGTCCTGCAGGATCTGCTGCTGCGCTATGACGACGCGCTGGCCTGCCGCTATGCACGGAAGCTCTCCTACCTCCACACCCATCTGGTGGTCGCGCAGAATCTCCTACCGCATCTATGGCGATCGGGCGAGCTTCAGGGCCGCAGCTTCGACGTGCTGATGATGCGCCATCCGATGGCTGTCCTGCAGGCGAAGCTCGATGCCGCAAGAACGCGCTATCCCGAGAGCCCGACGCTCGGCGATTTCAGAGCGCCGGACGAGATTGTGGGTGCGGAAAGCGAGGCGCTCGCCGCGGCCCGCACGCTGTTCACTCCGCATAGCGGCGTTGCCGCCATCGATCCCGCCCGCACCCGCCAGCTCGACTGGATCATGCCGGTCGCTCACGACAGGGTCGCCCGCGGCGGCAAGTCCGTTCTGTTTCCGGCCTCTGCATTGGCGCGCAAGGGCGCCTATGCCCTGCGCGAAGCCATCAAGGGGCTCGATCTCGATATCCTCATTGCCGGCCGGGCTTGCGAACATGATGGCGATTTCTGGGGCAGCCGCCGCGTGCGGTCCCTGGAAAACGGTCACTGGCCGTCCGAGCTTGCAGGTGTCGTTTTGCCGGCGCTTGTCGAGCATGAGCCGCGGGCGCTGCTCAAGGCGCTGGCATGCGGCTTGCCGGTCATCGCCACGGATGAATGCGGCCTGGGTGCCAATCGCGATGTCGTGACGGTTCCGGCCTTCGATCCAGGCAGCCTGCGGCGAGAGCTCGCGCAACTTCAAATGTGAAGGGCAGACTCCGCCTTTTTCTTTGCCCGCCTTGTCCATTTCTGGTCTCATCGCGGCCCTCGGGCCAATGAGTGACCGGACATGACCCAGAAGACCTGGACCGCCGTCGACAACTATGTGAGCGAACTCCTCGTGGGAGATGCCGAACTGGACGAGGTTCTCGCTGCCAGCGCTGCGGCGGGCCTGCCGGAAATCGCCGTATCGCCGGCCCAGGGCAAGTTCCTGATGCTGCTGGCAAGGGCAACCAATGCACGAAACGTGCTCGAGCTTGGCACGCTCGGCGGCTACAGCACGATCTGGCTCGCCCGCGCTCTGGCACAGGGCGGCCGCGTCGTGACGGTCGAGGCCGACCCGCATCATGCCGAGGTGGCGCGCGCCAATTTCGAGCGTGCCGCCCTTGCCGGCATGATCGATCTGCGGCTCGGCAAGGCGCTCGATGTACTGCCCAAGCTCGTGGCCGAGAAGAGGCAAGCCTTCGATTTCGTCTTCATCGATGCCGACAAGCAGAATATTCCGGATTATTTCACCTGGTCGCTGAAGCTCACACGCCCGGGCAGCCTCATCATCGTCGACAATGTCGTCCGCGAGGGTGCCGTCACGAACGCCAGGAGCCGAGATCATAGTGTCACGGGGGTGCGCCGCTTCAACGAGATGCTGAAGGAAGAGGCGCGGGTCAGCGCCACAACGATTCAGACCGTCGGCATCAAGGGCTATGACGGCTTCACGCTGGCGCTGGTGACGGGGTAGTCATCCTTCCGTTTCGGGTCACAAGGACCGGAACGAGAGACCGGGAAACGCCCGGAAGAGCCGTCGGAGTGGCGAAACCCTGCAAAACAGCCGTTCTGGTGGGTTTCAAGGCACCGTAAAACAGTTGCAAGATGGGCCTCTTCCCCGTTGCCATAAAGCCGTCATTTTGGCATATCCCGCCCATCGTTCCGGGACGCGGGAGAAGGGGGGCCCTTCCTTAACGCCCGCCCTCGGGGAAACCAAACATAAGGAACAACCATGAGCTCCACCCTCTGGCTGATCGTGCTCGGCGGTGCTTTGTCCATCGTCTACGGCATTTTCACCACCCGCGGCCTCCTCGCCGCGGATGCCGGCACGGCCCGCATGCAGGAAATCTCGGCCGCCGTGCGTGAAGGCGCCCAAGCCTATCTCAAGCGCCAATACACGACCATCGGCATTGTCGGCTTCGTCATCTTCCTGATCGCCTTCTTCCTCCTCGGCTGGCATTCGGCCATTGGCTTCGCCATCGGCGCCATCCTGTCGGGTGTCGCGGGCTTCATCGGCATGAATGTGTCGGTCAGGGCCAATGTGCGCGTCGCGCAAGCCGCCACCAAGTCGCTTGCCGGCGGTCTCGACCTCGCCTTCAAATCAGGCGCGGTCACGGGTCTTCTGGTCGCGGGGCTCGGCCTTCTCGGCGTGACGCTCTATTTCATCTTCCTCACGGGCTCCCTCGGCCTTGCGCCAACTGACCGCACCGTCATCGATGCGCTGGTCGCGCTTTCCTTCGGCGCCTCCCTCATCTCGATCTTCGCCCGTCTCGGCGGCGGCATATTCACCAAGGGTGCCGACGTCGGCGGCGATATGGTCGGCAAGGTCGAAGCCGGCATCCCCGAGGATGATCCGCGCAACCCCGCCACGATTGCCGACAATGTGGGCGACAATGTCGGCGACTGTGCCGGCATGGCCGCCGACCTGTTCGAAACCTATGTGGTGACTGCGGTCGCCACCATGGTGCTCTCGGCCATCGTGCTGCCGGACGCCTACAAGCTCGCCGGCATGGTGTTGCCGCTCGCCATCGGCGGCGCCTGCGTCGTCACCTCGATCATCGGCACCTTCTTCGTGAAGCTCGGCCCCTCCAACAACATCATGGGCGCCCTCTATAAGGGCTTCATCGCCACTGCTGTCCTGTCGCTCGTCGCCCTTTTCCCGGTGATCAGCTTCGTGTTCGGCGGCATGAGCGTCGATCTCGGCGGCTTCACCCCGATGCAGCTCTTCTGGTGCGGCGTCATAGGGCTCATCATCACCGGCCTCATCATCTGGATCACCGAATATTATACCGGCACCGGACGCCGCCCGGTGAATTCGATCGCCGAGGCCTCGATCACCGGCCACGGCACGAATGTCATCCAGGGCCTCGCCGTGTCGCTCGAATCGACGGCGCTCCCCGCTATCGTCATCATCGCGGGTATCATCATCACCTTTAACCTCGCAGGCCTTTTCGGCATCGCGGTTGCGGTGACCACGATGCTGTCGCTCGCGGGTATGGTCGTGGCGCTCGACGCTTTCGGCCCCGTCACTGACAACGCCGGCGGCATTGCCGAAATGGCGGGACTGCCGAAGGAAGTGCGGCACAACACCGATGCGCTCGATGCCGTGGGCAATACCACCAAGGCCGTCACCAAGGGCTATGCCATTGGCTCGGCGGGCTTGGGCGCTCTGGTGCTCTTCGCCGCCTATACGCAGGATCTCAAGTTCTTTGCGGCGACCGCAGCCCCGGGAAGCTTCTTCGATGGGCGTCAATGTCACTTTCGATCTGTCCAACCCCTATGTCGTGGTCGGCCTGATCTTCGGCGGCTTGCTGCCCTATCTCTTCGGCGGCATGTCGATGACGGCGGTCGGCCGCGCGGCGCAAGCCGTGGTGATCGAGGTGCGCCGCCAGTTCAAGGAGAAGCCCGGCATCATGGAAGGCAAGGACCAGCCTGACTACGGCCGCGCCGTCGACATGCTGACCAAGGCCGCGATCAAGGAGATGATCATCCCCTCGCTGCTGCCGGTGCTCTCGCCGATCGTCGTCTTCCTGGTGATCTAGGCGATCGCCGGCAAGGCCGCGGGCTTCGCGGCGCTTGGCGCCATGCTGATGGGCGTCATCGTCACCGGCCTCTTCGTCGCCATCTCGATGACGGCGGGCGGCGGCGCCTGGGACAACGCCAAGAAGTCCTTCGAGGACGGCTTCACCGACTCGAAGGGCCAGAAGCACTTCAAGGGCTCGGAGGCTCACAAGGCCTCCGTCACCGGCGACACCGTCGGCGATCCCTACAAGGACACGGCTGGCCCCGCGGTCAACCCGATGATCAAGATCACCAACATCGTGGCGCTGCTGCTCCTGGCGGTGCTCGCCCGCTGATCTGATGGAACAACACGAAGAACGGCCGGGTTTTCCCGGCCGTTCTTCTTTTGGCCTGGCCAATCACACTGCGCCATCGTCCGAAACACCGGAAAAGAAACGCCGAGTTCAGGAAATTGATCGTCGCACGACAACAACTGCAAAGGGGGACGGGCGAGCTAAAGTCGCCGCCCCAGCGTATATGACTGAATTGACGCAGCGCGATTTGTACCTTACGATACTTTCAACAGAAGACGGAAAGTCTCCTCGCGTACAAAACTCGCAATGATCGTCGGGCTACCAAATCGAGCTGGCCCTTTGCTTTGTATGTCGATCGAATGCAGAACATCAGGTTGAATTAAAAACTTTGTACCCGTGTCCGTTGGAAGCGGGCCGGTCTTGCTTGGGCAACTGATTGGATTTCGGCGTTGATCGCGGTTGCCCGGACGATTGAGGTCATTGTTGGCGAAGGCGAATGGGATGAGCAGCAGCAAACCAAGACACTTTCGATGCATTCCGGATGGTCCGGCAACCCCAGGAGAACCCGATGGCTAGAAAGACGACCAAGAAGGCAAGCAAGAAGAAGGCGAAGAAGCCCGTCAAGAAAGCTACTAGAAGGACCGCGAAGAAGAAGGCGAAGAAGCCCGTCAGGAAAGCTACCAGAAGGACCGCGAAGAAGAAGGCCAGGAAACCAGCCAAGGCGACAGTGCGGAGGGCGATCAAGACAGCCGCCCGCAAGAAGCCTGCGACTGAGGCGCATGCGGCCATCAAATCGATGGTGAGGCGTTTCGATGTCCGGCCCACTTCCGAGCTCGCACATGAGCTGGAAGGAACCAGCTATGGCTTTGATTCCCACAGTGATCCGGATGAGGCTTCTCTAGACTCTGCCGGCATCGGAGCCGCAGTGTCTATCGCCGCGGCCGCCTCACAGTGGCGTGTGGCCAAGGCTCTTCTCAAGCTGCGTACCCAGGTCAATGCCATGGCGCCGAACCGCAAGAAAGTGTCCGACGGCACGATCGGCGACGTCCGCCACTGTGGCAGCGCGAACAGCACTTCCGATCACTGTCCAAGGATCAGGGACGCTGGAATAGGCGTTGTCGCCGCCATGGACATCACGCATGACCCGACAAGAGGCTGCGATGCCGGGAAACTTGCCAAGGCGCTGCATGCGAGCCGGGATTCACGGATCAAGTACATCATCTGGAATCGGAAAATCGCCAATTCATCCCCCCAGGGCTCAAGTCCCGCCTGGGCGTGGCGCGACTACCACGGCGCCAATCCGCACGATCATCATGTCCACATTTCGGTTAAGCCGAGCAAACCCCTTTATGACTCTGAATCCTCCTGGACTCTGACCGGCGGATAAGGGTGAACTGCCCTGTTTGCGCGGAGACGGTCCGCAAGGGTCAATCGGCCCTGTCGAGCTGATCTGGTGGCGCCCGTTTGGATCGAGCCGGCTGTGATCGATCCAAACGGGCAAAATGGATTTGAATAGCCTTCGTTGCATTCGTCCAGCGTGACAAGTACAACCGGATGGGGCGACTATCCGATCATACTGAGGACGATCTTGCCTCGAACATGACCGGTTTCGCTCAGTTCATGGGTTTTGCGCGCCTCGGCGAGTGGCAATATCTCGGTCACATGGGGCTTGAGAACGCCCGCATCGACGAGTTCAGCAATCCGACCCAATGCAGAAAGTGCACGTTCTCCTTGAACCGCGACGCCTCGCGTTCCGCTTGGCCTGGAGTCTGGCTCATCTGGCTTTCCCCGAAGTGATGCGAGGATGCCACCCGGCTTCAAGACCCTCCAGGAGCGAGCTTGCGTCTCGCCCCCAATCGTATCGAGCACGGCATCGGCGTCCTTGACGACGGCATCAAAAGCCACCTTCGTATAATCGATCGCCTGGTTAGCGCCGAGTTGGCGCAGGAAATCCTGATTGGCTCCTGAGGCCGTCGCAATAACTTCTGCGCCATGCCATTTGGCCAGCTGAACCGCTATGCTGCCGACCCCCCCAGCACCGCCGTGAATGAGGATAGTCTGGCCAGGTTGAAGGTTGACGCCGCCATCGCCGAATAGTGCCTGCCAGGCGGTCGTCGCGCCGACGGGAAGCGCTGCCGCGTGAATGTGATCCAAGCTGCGTGGCTTCAATGCAACGTTCTTAACTGGAACGACCAGGTATTCGGCATAGCTGCCATTTGGCCCCATGACCTTGGCCTCGCCGAATACCTCATCGCGCGGTTGCAAATCCTGCACTCCCCGACCGACGTCTTGAACGACTCCGGAGAAATCGATGCCGGGCACGAAGGGAAACGAATGCGGGATCCAGTCCTTGAGAGCTCCCGATCTGATCTTCCAGTCGATGGGATTGACGCCGGCGGCATGGATGCGGACCAATATTTCATTCTCTGTTGGAACGGGGCGTGGAGCATCCTCATAGGAGAGCACGCTGGCATCGCCATAGGCGTGTATTCGCACAGCCTTCATCGCAGTACTCCAGTGTATCGAGCACCACTCTCGACGATAGTGCGGCCTGACACAAGTGCCGGGATGGCCCTTTCCGTCTCAGCGTCTTTGTGACATGAAGCGATGATCGAACCTTGCCCCTCCTTGGAACATCCATGTCATTCGCAAAGCTTGAACAACTCGGACGGAAGCTCGAAGCGCTGGAGCATGCGCAATCGATGCTGGGCGTGGACGAAGCCGTGCAGATGCCGGCGGGCGGGGGCGAGAAGCGCGCCGAGGCCATGGCCATGCTGGCGGGCCTTTATCATGAGCTGGCCGCGGCTCCCGAGATCGCAGACTGGCTCGATGCAGCGGAAGGTGAGGTTGGGGACATGACCCGCACGGCAGCCTTGCGCGAATTGCGGCGGGTCTACTCAAATCTCACCTGCCTCTCGTCGGACTTCGTGCGGAAACAGGTTGCCGCCAAGGTCCGCTGCGAGCAGCTGTGGCGCGAGTTGCGGCCGAAAGGTGACTGGGCCACCTTCCTCCCCGCCCTTGAGGGCGTCATCGCCACCATGCGGGAGGAGGCGGGGCTTCGCGCCAAGGTGCTTGGGCTCGATCCTTACGATGCTCTGATGGAGCAGTACGATCCGGGGAACCGCGCACGGGACGTGGCGCCCGTCTTCGCCGAGCTCAAGACCTTTCTCAAGGGGTTCATCCCTGAAGCCATGGCGCGGCAGGAGGAAAAGCTCAAGGAGAGGCCATTGAAGCCCTTCAATGCGCCATTTCCAGTAGACCGGCAGAAGGCCTTGGGTCATGCGATGATGGAGGCCCTCGGCTTCGACTTCAATCATGGCCGGCTCGATATTTCGCACCATCCTTTCTGCGGTGGCGTGCCGAGTGACGTGCGCATGACGACGCGCTATGTCACGGGCGAGTTCCTCTCGGCGCTGATGGGAATTCTGCATGAGACGGGCCACGGACTCTACGAGCAAGGCCTGCCCATCGAGTGGTCGCATCTGCCGCTCGGCAAGGCGCGCGGCATGGCCATGCATGAGAGCCAGAGTCTCTTCGTCGAAATGCAGATCGCGCGGAGTCCGGAATTCTGGGAATGGGCCATGCCGATCGTGCGGCAGCACCTGGGTGATGCGGCTGTCGCAGGCTGGGATCTCGACGACATTGTTGCCTACGTGCATCGTGTCGAGCCGGGATTTATCCGCGTCGATGCCGATGAGGCGACCTATCCTTTGCACGTGATCCTGCGTTTCGAGATCGAGCAGGATCTGGTCGCGGGCAAGCTCAGACCAAAGGACATTCCCGAAGTCTGGAGCTCCAAGATGATGGAGTATCTCGGCCTTGCGACCATCGACAATCCCGGCGACGGGCCCATGCAGGACGTGCACTGGCCCTCGGGCGCTTTCGGCTATTTTCCGAGCTATACGCTGGGCGCGCTCGCCGCGGCGCAGCTTTGGGCGGCGCTCGAAAGGGAACAGCCGGCAGTGCGCGAGGACTTGCGCAAGGGCCGCTTCGTCTCCCTCAATGATTGGCGGCGCGAACATATCTGGTCGCAGGCCTCATTGTGGTCGACACCGGTGCTCCTCGAGCGGGCGACGGGGGAGAAACTGAAGGCCGAATATTTCATCGCTCATTTGCAGCGGCGATACTTGGCTTAAGCGGGGTGGACACTTCCCCGCAGCGGGCAATTGCAGTGACAGTAGTGCTCGTTGTAAGCAGTCCGCCTGCTTGTTTTGGAGGAGACGCAGCATGGACCAATTCACCGGCGGCTGCCTGTGCGGCAACGTCCGAATTGTGGCGTCGGGACTCCCATACCGGGTCGGCCTTTGTCATTGTCTCGACTGCCGCAAGCATCATGGGGCCCTTTTTCACGCTTCCGCGATATTCCCGCAGGATGCGGTGACGATCGATGGCGAAACACGCGACTATGCCGGGCGATTTTTCTGTCCCCGCTGCGGCTCGTCCGTCTTCGCGCGCAGCGCGGACGAAATCGAAGTGAACCTGGGATCCCTGGATGCCCCTGACCAGCTGAGGCCAACCTACGAACTCTGGATCGTCCGTCGCGAGTCCTGGTTGCCGCCGTTTCCACTCACGAGACGATACGAACGCGACCGTGACGCCTCGAGCCGCTTTGAGGAGTAGGTCGCACGAATGGTGCTGATTCAAAGGAGGCGTTATGGCGGTTGAGAAGGCGCTTGCGGTCTTCAGTTGGGTCGGCCGTAACGGCAAGGACGCTTGCGCGTTTTCGTCTATCGCTCGGGCCGCTTTGCGGCGGTCGCCGATCCGACCAACATGCCGGACGGGATAGTGATGAACAGCTTCGGCGCTTTCACTTGCCGGACCTGGTCGCCGCCTGTCGATGCGTGCGGCAGACGTTCGTCATGGATTCCGCATGACGTTCACTGGGATACTGATTGCCCGCGCACGATCACGGGTCCGCAGGACATGCCTGGCGATTGAATCGTTCCGCCTCGAAGCTAGAGCAAATCCCGCCAAAGTTGAAGACTTTGGCGATAAGGATTTGCTCCAACATATTGATTTGGCGCGAATCCTTTTCGGCGAAGTGATTCCACTTCGCTGGTATGCGCGCTAGAAGCTCGGAGGCCTTGATGAGGCCAGGCAGACCTCAGCCCATCGTCAATATTCTCTTGGCCGTGATCGTTCCGTCCGGTGATTTGGTCGCAATGATGAACACCTGTGCGCCGGGCTTGAGCGCGCTCGGCGTGGACGCGACCACTTCTATGATGGGCACTTGCGGCCCGACGATGAGTTCGGCCGTGCCGTTCTTGTACTTGACCTTCACCACCTGACCATCGGGCGCCGCGACGACTTCTGAAACCGCTGCGTTGGTCATCAGCGTATCAGGCGCATCCATCGGCCGCTGACCGTCGCCAACGCCGCGCAGTGCCTCGGGAAATATGCGCAGCTCCTTTGAGCGCAGCTTCCCGTCCGGCCCCTTGACGGCAGCCGAGGCAACGTAGTCGCCGGCCTTGATCGCGCTGAGGCTCGACGGCTGGTTTATGAAGACCGTGGTTTTGGAATCGAGCGCGATCGAGGTTTCGGCGCCATCGCTGGCATGTAGTACAAGCCGTGTGCCGTCGACTCTTTCGATTGTTCCCCTGATCCGCACATCGGTTTGTTGTGCGAGTGTCGGCAGACCGGGAATAGCGACGAAACCGATGACGAGAGCGGTGAGAAGGTTTCTTGCGAGTGCGTAGGATTGCATGGGCGCCTCCTGTTGAAACCGCTCCGTGACCGGAAGCTACGCGCTGCGCGGCCTGTTTTGTCATCACAAGGCGGTGTACGAGAATCGTGGCAACTGCAATCGCAATTCTCTCCCGGCGTCGTGCCGAAGCGGCTTAAGGCGTGCCAGGACCCTTGCCAGGTTCGCCACCAGGCTGGCGTCCGGGGACGATGACGCCGCCAGGGCCTGGTTTGCCGAAATTGCCGAAGAGCTGCTGCAGCATCGTCAATTCGCGTCCCCTCGTGGGCGTGGTGCGCGAATTGATGTCGATGATCTTGCCATCCTCGAGCCCGTACTGGCCTAGGCTCGTCACTTGGTCGTTCTTGTCGAACCGGACCGCGATCACCTGGCGCTTGACCTCGGTGGCCTTGAGAAAGGCTCTCTGCTCGGTCGTGCTCGAAATATAGTAGAAGCTGTCGCCCTGAAAGTTGACGCTGGCCGTCGTCGAGGGTGAGCCGAGGATGCCTTGCACCTCGGATTTGGCCATGCCCTCATGGACCTGGGCAAAGGCTCCCGGTTTGGCGAGATAGCCGCGATGGGCGATATTGGCGGAGCAGGCTGCGACGGCGAGGGCCATTGCGGCGGAGATCAGAGGGCGGCTTGTGAAGGGGGATCGGCGCATGTCGTTCCGGCAGCGTTCAGTCAAAGGATGATTATTCCCAATTACAGGGGACCCATTAATGATGATTTTATCCCTCTTCAAGCGCAAGGCGTCCCGCAATTCCGTCCAGGCGGTCTACGGTGCAATTGTGGCTGCCGCGCGGCATCCGCGCCTCTACGCCGAATGGGGGGTGGCGGATACGGTTGACGGCCGCTACGACATGATCGTCCTCCACACCGTCCTGGTTCTCGACCGCCTGGGTGGAGAAGGCGAGGGCGCCCAGAACTTCGCGCAAGGGCTGACCGACGAGGTCTTCGCCGACATGGATCGATCCTTGCGCGAAATGGGCGTGGGCGACCTGTCCGTCGGCAAGAAGGTGCGCCGCATGGCGGAAGTCTTTTACGGTCGGGCCCGCGCCTACCAGGGGGCGCTCGAGCGATGGAAATGAGCCGGTGCTCGCCGAAGCGCTCTATCGCAACGTCTTTGCCGGGAGCGGCGAAAGGGGCGGCTCGGGCCTGCTTTCCGCTTATGTCCTGCGCCTGCGACGCCATTTGCATGATCGCCCGATCGGTCCCATTTTGTCGGGTGAGATCGACTTTCCGGGCCCGTGAACATATGCCTTGCCATGACCTTGCACCTGAATTCTCCCGTCCGCTCGACGTCACCCGCGTGCCGCCTCAGGGCTCGACCGAGAAGATTTCGGCCGATCCGCCCGAATGCGCCGATCTCGCCCGGCGATTGGGCCTTCCGGCCCTTCACAGCCTTGAAGCTGAGCTCAAGGTCGTTGCGCTGGCGGGGTGAAGGTCTCAAGATCAAGGGCAGATTCACTGCCGATCTCGACCAGACCTGTGTGGTGACCCTCGACAAATTTCGCTCGCTCCTGACGGATGAATTCGAGAGCTATTTTCTGCCGGCCGGCAGCTCCGCCGGTGCTGAAACCGCCTTGATCGAGGAAGGGGATGCCCAGCCCTTCAATAACGGGATCATCGATATGGGCGAGGTGGTTGCCGAAGCCGTGGCGCTGGAACTCGATCCCTATCCCAGGAAGACTGGCGTCAGCTTTGCCGATGTGATCGAAGATGAACCGGCCGCGGGGCCGGGAAAAGATGCGGAAAGAAATCCTTTCGCCGGCCTGGAGACTCTCAGGAAAGGCAAGGGCTGACTTATGGCGGCCCCGTGGCCAAGACCCATCTTTTCAGTTGTCTCGCGATGGGCAGCGGCTATTGTCCGCCCGCCCGTGCTAGATTGTCCGAAAGCCCGCGATTCCAAGGTCCCTGAGCATCCATGACAGGCAAAATGACGATTGCGCTTGACGCCATGGGCGGCGACGCGGGTCCGGAAATGGTGCTTCCAGGAGCCCATCTCGCGAGCCTCCGTCATCCTGATCTCAGGTTCCTGCTGTTCGGCGATGGTGCGCGGCTCACCTCGCTTCTAGAGAAATATCCACGCCTCAAGGGGCGCAGCGAAGTGCGGCACTGCGATATCGCTGTCGCCATGGAGGACAAGCCGAGCCAGGCGCTGCGGCGCGGCCGCGGCAAGAGCAGCATGTGGCTGGCGATCGAGGCGGTGAAATCGGGCGAGGCGCATTGCGTGGTCTCGGCCGGCAATACCGGCGCCCTCATGGCGATGGCCCGCTTCGTGCTCAAGACCATGCCCGGCATCGAGCGTCCGGCGATCGCGGCCATCTGGCCGACGCTGCGGGGCGAAAGCATCGTCCTCGATGTCGGCGCGACCATTGGCGCCGACGCCCAGCCAGCTCGTCGAATTCGCGCTTATGGGCGAGGCCATGGCGCGCTCGCTTTTGGGGCTCGAGCGCCCGACCGTCGGCCTTCTCAATATCGGCGTCGAGGAAATCAAGGGCCTCGAGGAGGTGAAGGAGGCCGGCCAGCTCCTGCGCGACTCTCGGACTGCCGCTCGAATATGCGGGCTTCATCGAAGGCGACGATATCGGCAAGGGCACCGTCGATGTGGTCGTGACCGAGGGCTTCACCGGCAATATCGCGCTCAAGACGGCGGAAGGCACCGCCAAGCAGCTTGCCACCTATCTCAGGCTTGCTCTGACGCGCACGCTGCTGTCGCGGCTCGGCGCTCTCCTCGCCTCGGGCGCTTTCGCGACGCTGCGCGAGCGCATGGATCCGCGCAAGCACAATGGCGGCGTGTTCCTGGGGCTCAACGGCATCGTGGTGAAGAGTCATGGCGGCACCGATGCGCTGGGCTTCGCAACCGCCATCGATGTTGCGATCGAAATGGTGAAGAACGGTCTTGTCGCCAAGATCGCCGCCGACGTCGCCGAGATGAACAGGCATATTGGCGTTCACGCCGCGCGCTGCGGTCGAACGCATAGTGGACATGAGGTTTGGGGTGCAGCGTCGTTCGGTGATCGAAGGAGTGGGCTCATATCTTCCGGCCCGCATCCTGAGCAATGCACGACTTGGCGCGCATGGTCGACACCAGTGATGAGTGGATCGTCGAGCGCACCGGCATACGCGAGCGGCGCATCGCCGCCGACCAGGGAGACGACCGGCGATCTCGCGATCCATGCCGCGCGCGATGCGCTCGCCCAATCGCGGTGTCGGCGCGGACGAAATCGATCTCATCATCCTCGCCACCTCGACGCCCGACAACACCTTCCCCGCCACCGCCGCCAAAGTCCAGGCGGCCCTTGGCATTCACGAAGGGCGCCGCTTTCGACCTGCAGGCCGTGTGCTCGGGCTTCGTCTATGGTCTGACCGTCGCCGACAGCCTGTTGAAAACCGGGCAGGGAAGCTGCGCCCTCGTCATCGGCGCTGAGACCTTTTCGCGCATTCTCGACTGGACCGACCGCGCCACCTGCGTGCTGTTTGGCGACGGTGCGGCGCAGTGGTGCTGCGCGCTGCCGATGGCAAGGGCACGATCGCCGACCGCGGCATCCTCGCCGCGCGTCTCAGCTCCGATGGCCGCCATCGCGACAAGCTCTATGTCGATGGCGGGTCGTCCTCGACGATGACCGTTGGCCATTTGCGCATGGAGGGCCGGGAAGTGTTCAAGCATGCGGTCGTCAATATCGCGACCGTGATGGCCGAAACGATCAAGGACGCTGGGCTCGAGCCCAGCGACATCGATTGGTTCGTTCCGCATCAGGCCAATCGCCGCATTCTCGAAGGCACGGCCAAGAAGCTCGGCGTGACGGAGGAGCGTGTCGTCATCACCCTCGACAAGCATGGCAACACCTCGGCCGCCTCGATTCCGCTGGCACTCGATACCGCGGTTAGGGACGGGCGAATTAAGCGCGGCGACCTGGTCCTGATGGAAGCGATGGGCGGCGGCTTCACCTGGGGCGCCGTGCTGGTCCGCTGGTAAGATTTGCCGCTTTATTGTAAGCTATTGAGTTCACACGAACTTTTCTGTTGACCCGAACCAGACTTCCATCTTACCCTTCGCCTTGGGCAAGCAGGGGAAACAGATGGCTGGTAAGACACTCACGCGCGCCGACCTGAGCGAAGCCGTGCATCGCCATGTTGGCCTGTCGAGAACCGAATCCGCCGATCTCGTCAAATCAGTTCTGGATATCATGACCGATACGCTGATTACCGGGGAGACCGTGAAACTCTCGTCCTTCGGCACATTCATGGTGCGCAGCAAGTCGGGCGCGTCGGACGCAATCCGAAGACGGGCGAGGAGGTGCCGATTACACCGCGGCGCGTCCTGGTCTTCCGCCCAAGTCAGGTTATGAAGAATCAGATTAACGGTGTAGAAGGCGGATCGGAGGACTGAAGCGGAGGCGGGGCGCCGACGTTGCGACTTGAACGCTTTCGCCTGTTTGGCGGACCTGGGCGAGGGGGCGTTCGGATAGGGACTACCGGACTTTTGTCCCGATGGATCAAGCCGATTCCACGGGGGAGAGGCTCTGAGGAAGACGATGTTGGACAAGGCGCCAGAAGCTTTTCGAACGATCAGCGAGGTGGCTGAGGAACTCGATGTTCCCCAGCATGTGCTGAGGTTCTGGGAGACCCGCTTCGCCCAGATCAAGCCGATGAAGCGCGGCGGCGGCCGACGTTTCTACCGTCCCAGCGATGTCGATCTGCTCAAAGGCATCCGCGCGCTTCTTTATGGCGAAGGCTATACGATCCGCGGCGTCCAGCGCATTTTGCGCGAGGAGGGCATCCAGCATGTCGCGAGCATCGGCCGCGGTGAAACCGCGGCGCGCAAGCGCGATGCCCGCGATCTTGAGCTCGACGGTGTCCCCGCTCCTGGTCGGGCGCTGCAGGCGCCCCGCATAAAACAGCAGGCCCCGCCTCTGGGTCTGGCGCCGTTTGCGCGCTCAGGCGATTCCGCCGCCCCTGCGCCCGCCGCGGCAGGTGCCCGGATGTCCGATTCCCAGGTCCAGTCGCTGCGCCTGGCTCTGGCCGAGCTTGGAACGGCGCGAAAGCTACTCGGCGCCGACGACCAGGAATAAGGCTTTCGCTTCCTGAATTGGCGGTGTTATACCCGCGCCCGTCTCGGTCGGAGCGTAGCGCAGCCCGGTAGCGCACTACTCTGGGGGGGTAGGGGTCGCGGGTTCGAATCCCGCCGCTCCGACCAGCTCTTTCAATCTTACCACCTCCCTTCATGGGCTTGCTTGACGCAAACTGGTGTTGCAGCACTGCGCTGACCTGTTCGCGTTACCGCGAGGGTTTTTTCTCCACGGGTCAGAGTTCCAAGTTCCAAAACAGAAACCGATATCGATTTTCGGCTTTGATCGCAAAGCGAGACATCGTGTGCGACTGAAGTTGGTTGCATCAAGGTAACAGTTGGCTATTTTCCCGCAGGGTGGCATTAAAGAATTGAAATTCAGAGGCGACTGTACCTTACTTTTGGATTCGAGGGGTCGTGCTTCGGGGAGTTCAATGAGGCGGCATATCCGCCCGATCTATATTGGTTGCACTGCCCGCAGCTGCGACAACCCTCGCGGCATGAATATTGCGTTGCTGACCGCAAAGGTTCGTCAAGTTTTCCCTGATAGTCTCGTAGAAACGCGAATTTTGCGGTTTTGGCGTGCCGATGTCCGCCGTTCTGAAAACAAGTCTTGATGTCCTGTATTATTCTGGGGCATCGCAAGCATTGAACTCGGTCCTGAGCGGCATGGGTGCGATCTTCGTGCTGCATCATGTGAGACCCAATGGCGTGGCCCGGCATGGATTTGCCCCCAATGCCGGCTTGGAGATCGCGCCCCATTTTCTTGATGCGGTTCTCCAACATGTCGTGGCGAAAGGCTACGACCTCGTTTCCCTAAGCGAGGCCGCCTCGCGCGTGAAAGGTGAAGTGCCGTCACTACGACCCTTTGCCGTCTTCACGCTCGATGACGGCTATGTGGACAATTTCATTCATGCCTGGCCGGTTTTCCGTCGCCACAGCTGCCCCTTCACCATTTTTGTTGCGCCGGCGATCATCGATGGAACCTGTGAATTGTGGTGGCGCGGCCTCGAAGCAGTTATTGCCGGGGCACCGCAAATCAAGGGCGTCCTGGAGGGCAGTGGTTTTGAATTCGATACGCGGAGCGATGCCGGCAAACAGGCGGCGTTCAAGCGCCTCTATTGGCCGGTTCGCAACTTGCCGGAGCATCGCCAGCGCGAATGGATCCGGCAGTTCTGCGCTCATCATGGCGTCGACCTCGAGGCGCAATGCCGCAGCGCGGCGATGACCTGGGACGCGCTGCGCCAGATCGCGGCCGATCCGCTCTGCACCATTGGCGCCCATACGATCAATCACTACGCGATGGCGCGGCTGGCGCGGGAAGAGGCACTGTCCGAGGCGGTCGCCTCGCGCAGCCGCTTGGCCCAGGAACTTGGCCGAGCGCCCGCCGTCTTTGCCTATCCCTATGGTGATCCGGGTTCGGCGGGACCACGCGACTTCGATCTCATCCGCGAAGCCGGTTTCAGCGCCGCCGTTACTACCCGCAAGGGCCTGATCTTCTCCGCCCATAAGGATCACCTGACCGCATTGCCATCGCTGTCGCTCAATGGCGCTTATCAGAAACTGCGCTATGTGGATGTTCTGCTGTCGGGCAGTGGCGTGGCTCTGTGGAACGGCTTGAGGGCGGTCATCTTTTCCGAAAGATAGTTGACAAAGTCAACGATCAAGCCCAGCCTGACTGTCATGACGGACATCATCGCCGCGGTCAGGCAATTCAATCGCAATTATACGAAGTGGACAGGCCTGCTCGACGAGCATCTGGTGGAGAGCCGCTTTGGCCTGACCGAGGCTCGCGTCCTCTATGAACTCGCCACGCGAAAGCAGGCGACCGCCAGCGACCTGATAGACGGCCTGGACATCGATCCCGGCTATTTAAGCCGCATACTCAAGAATTTCGCCAAATCTGGTTACCTGATACGTGAGCGTTCGGCAGAAGACGGCCGGCAAATCGATCTGAAACTGTCGAGGAAGGGCGAAGCGGCTTTCCGGCCACTCGATCAACGCAGTTCCGAAGCGGTCGGACGAGTGTTGCGAGGCCTCTCCCAAGAGGACCAGAGCCGGCTGATCGCAGCCATGGCGGTCATAGAAGAGCTGCTTGGTGGGGCGGCGAAGGGCTCAGCGCCCGTCATGCTGAGAGCGCCACGGATGGGTGACTATGGCTGGATCATCCATCGTCATGGCATTCTCTACGCCCGGGAATTCGACTGGAACGAAGAATTCGAGGCGCTGGTTGCCAAACTCACCGCTCGCTTCATCCGAAATTTCAAGCCTCGACGGGAAGCCTGCTGGGTAGCCGACAAAGGCGGCCGGATCATGGGCGCGGTGTTCGTCGTCGAGGAGGATGCAGAGACCGCCAAGCTCAGGATGCTCTATGTCGAGCCCGAGGCTCGGGGCGAGGGTCTTGGCGGGAGGCTCGTTCGCCAAGTGGTGGACTTCGCGCGCGGGGCCGGCTATCGGCGGCTGATCCTGTGGACGAACGACAATCTCGCCGCCGCGCGCCGGCTCTATGAGAAGGCTGGCTTCAGGCTGGTGAGCGAGGAGCCGCACGAGAGCTTCGGCCACAAGCTCATTGGACAATATTGGGAACTACCACTCAATCCGGTCGCGACATCCAGCGGATAGTCATCATCACGATCGGCAGCCAGGCAATGCCGGCGATCACGAAGAAGCCGATCTCAAGGGGCCGCGGCAGCCCGACCGCGACCATGCCGCCGATTGCCATCGCAAGGAGGCAATATACGATCAGGAAGGTCACAATGGCGACCATACCGATGAATTTGCGTTGCCTGAGGGTCATGGCACAGACCTATTCGGCCTTGCGTCGAGGCGCAAGCTCCTGCGGCGTTTCGAGCCTTGAGAGCCGGGCCCGCGGGCGCTATCCCCACTGCCATGATCGCTGTTACAGACCGCGAGCGCCAGGCACGGAAGCTGCTCTGCGCCTGGCTCTGGTTTGCTGCTTTTCTCGCTTTCGCCATGGTGATCGTCGGCGGCGCGACGCGCCTCACCGATTCCGGTCTGTCGATCACCGAGTGGCAGCCGCTTCTCGGCGCTATCCCGCCGCTGAGCGAGGCTGACTGGCTTCAGGCTTTCGCCAAGTACAAGGAGATTCCGGAATATAGCCTGGTCAACCAGGGCATGTCGCTCGCCGATTTCAAGTTCATCTATTGGTGGGAATGGGCGCATCGCTTCCTGGGCCGCTTCATCGGTCTGGTGATGATCGTTCCGTTTCTTGTCCTGTGGCTCACGCGCCGCATCGAGCAGCGTCTGCTGCCGCGTCTTGCCGGCCTCATCGTGCTGGGCGGACTGCAAGGGGCCCTCGGCTGGTACATGGTCAAATCGGGGCTCGTCGATCGCGTGGATGTGAGCCAATACCGGCTGGCGGCACATCTGACATTTGCCACGGTGATCCTTGGCGCCATCGTCTGGACAGCACTCGGCATTGGCGATCAGCGCCGGCATCCGCCGCGAACGGGGCGCGATTGGGCTGCAGCAGGCCTCGTCGCTTTGGTCCTGCTGCAGGTGGCACTTGGCGGCTTCGTTGCGGGCCTCGATGCCGGCATGGGCTACAACACCTGGCCCTTGATGGACGGGCAATGGATTCCGAAGGGCCTCATGATCATGGACCCCGCCTGGCGCAATTTCTTCGAGAACGCCATGACAGTGCAGTTCGATCATCGGCTCATCGCCTATACCGTGGCGGTCTATGCCGCTGTTCACGCCTGGCGGGTGAAGAGCCGGGCCGCAAAAGCGGTGTTCTATGCAGTGCTGCTTCAGGTGGGCCTCGGCATCTGGACGCTCCTGGCGCATGTGCCTCTTTGGCTGGGCCTTGTGCATCAGGCGGGCGCAATGATCGTCTTAGCGACCGCGGTCTGGAACCTGCATGACGTCCTCTCCCGGCAAGCCGGGAGGATATCATCACCCGCCGGCACGCCGTCCTCTGGAGCGGAGCGCCAAGTGCGAACAGGTCATTCGCACTGAGCGCACTCGCCCCCAGGGCAAATCCCGCCAAAGGCCTGCCCCGGAGCTGATCCGGGGTTGAAGACTTTGGCGGGGCGCGTGATCAGGAAGAGTGGGTACCGGTTTTTCGTCCGATCGCGCGCCAAATTTAGGATCACGTTTATCACTTCAGATCGGAACGATCTGAAGTGATCGTGATCTATACCTGCTCCGGCATACTTATCGACGAAGTGGCTCCACTCCGCCGGGATGCGCGCTAACGGTCCCTCCCCGATCCGGGAGGGCGATCATCGACTACGAGATCGCCTGATCGATATCGGCGATGATGTCGTCGACGTCTTCGATGCCGATCGAGAGGCGCACCACGTCAGGACCTGCGCCCGCCTGCTTCAGCTGCTCGGCCGAGAGCTGGCTGTGCGTTGTCGAGGCCGGATGGATGATGAGCGAGCGCGTGTCGCCGAGATTGGCGAGATGGGACAGAAGCCTCGCGTTCGACACCGCCTTCACGCCGGCATCGAAGCCGCCCTTGAGCCCGAAGGTGAAGACCGAACCGGCACCCTTCGGACAGTATTTCTTGGCAAGCTCGTGATGCTTGTGGCCTTGAAGGCCGGCATAGTTCACCCATGACACTTTCGGGTGCGTGCTGAGCCATTTGGCGACCGCGAGCGCGTTGTCGCAGTGCTTGCGCATGCGCAAGGAAAGAGTCTCCATTCCGGTCAGGATGAGGAAGGAATTGAGAGGCGCGATCGCAGGACCGAGATCGCGCAGGCCGAGCACCCGGCAGGCGATGGCAAAAGTGATGTGGCCGAAGGTCTCGTGCAGCTTGATGCCGTGATAGGATTCGTTGGGCTCGGTCAGGAGCGGATAGCGCCCGCTCTTTGTCCAGTCGAACCTGCCGCCATCGACGATGACGCCACCCATCGAATTGCCATGCCCGCCCATGAATTTGGTGAGCGAATGGACGATGATGTCGGCGCCGTGATCGAAGGGCCTGCACAGATAGGGCGTCGCCAGCGTGTTGTCGACGATGAGCGGCACGCCGGCCTTGCGGGCGATCTTGGCGATGGCTTCGATGTCGGTGATGAGGCCGCCGGGATTGGCGATCGATTCGATGAAGATCGCCTTGGTCTTGGGCGACAGCGCCTTCTCGATCGAGGCGAGGTTTTCCGCATCCGCCCACACCACGTGCCAGCCGAAGGATTTGAACGAGTGATTGAACTGGTTGATCGAGCCGCCATAGAGCTGGCGCACCGCCACGAATTCATCGCCGGGCTGCATGAGGGCGTGGAAGATGAGCATCTGCGCGGCGTGGCCTGAGCCCACGGCCAGCGCCGCCGTCCCGCCTTCGAGCGCCGCGACCTTCGATTCGAGCACGGCTTGCGTCGGATTCATGATCCGCGTGTAGATGTTGCCGAAGGTCCTCAGCGCGAAGAGATCGGCGGCATGCTTCACGTCCTCGAACACATAGGCGGTCGTTTGGTAGATCGGCGTGGCGCGCGCGCCGGTGGCCGGATCGGGCTGCGCTCCCGCATGGATGGCCAGCGTGTCGAAGCCCGGTGTCTTGTCGGTCATCATTAGCTCCTGTGTATCTCCCTCGCGGGCAAACTAGCCCAGCAAGTGAGCGCTCACAACGTGTCCCCTGATTACCCCGAATTAACTGGTGAGCTCCCGGGAACGGAGTTAGCGTTTTGCTCGACCGATCAATGTATCGGGCATCTAAAGAGGCAAAACATAGAACCGGAAGACACAGGCGGCGCCCAAAACCGCCTGCGAGGCAATGGCCCGCGAGAAGGCCATGCGGATCGATATTGCGGCAGGTAACCTGCTTTCCACCCCCGGGGACCTGACGTTTTCATCCACCCATCATCATTGGAGAACAACCATGAGAACTCCTCTTCTCATTGCGGCCGCGCTTGTGCTCGACGCAACCGTTACGTCTGCGAATGCACTGACCGTCGTCAATTCCGACAAGGTCAGCCATGCCGTCATGGTAATGCCCCACGGCGGCAAGGTGCATCGGCTGGTGATCAAGGCAAATCACAGCGGCACCTATAATTGCGCCAAGGGCTGCGAGCTCAAGCTCGGTTCGCAGAAAGCGCACTACGACTCCAAGATCCAGAAGATCTGGATCAAGAGCGGCAAGTTCGTCCAGGCGTGATCGGCGACGCAGCCGACAAGTGAAAGGAGAATTGTCATGAATCTTCGCATTATCGCTGTCGCCGGCCTCGCGCTGGCCGCCACAATCTCATCGGCCAGCGCCTTGACGGTGACCAACAGCGACAAGACGAGCCACACTTTCATGCTGATGCCCGAGGGCGGGAAGACCGAGAAGGTGGTGCTCAAATCCAAGGCGACCGGCACCTATGATTGCAGCAAGGGCTGCGAAGTCAAGATGGGCGCGCTCAAGACGAAGTATGACGCGAGCGTCGACAAGCTCACGATCAAGGACGGCAAGTTCGTGAAAATGTAACGGGCCGCGGCGCGCGCACCCAGGATGATTTCCCCGTCGTCCATCTGACAGCGCGCCGATCGCAACCCGGATCTTCTCCCCGCCGGAGAGCCTTCCGCTCCGGCGGGGAGAGGGATGCCAAGGCGGTCCGATCTTAACGCTTGAAACCAAGCCCGAGGCTCTGCAGCTTGCCGCTTTCATGCAGGTGCTGGCGTCGCGACGATATGATGCCGGAATTGCCGCCGATCCAGGCCCATTCTCCCGACAGCTTGCCATATTCCATTTTTGGGCAGCGGTTCATGACAACCTTGACGCCTTTCGCTTCCGCGCGCGCGGCCGCTTCGTCATTGCGCACGCCGAGCTGCATCCAGATCACCTTGGGAAGGGGGTCGAGCGCCAGCGCCTCATCCGTGATGCTGGCCGCAGCTTGCGAGTTGCGGAAGATGTCCACCATGTCGAGAGCGTGGGGGATGTCCGCCAGGCGTGTATAGACCTTGTGTCCGAGAAGCCCCTGTTCGGCAAGATTTGGATTGACCGGCGTCACGTCATAGTCCTTCTCCAGGAGATACTTGAAGACGAAGTATGAGGCGCGCACGTCATTGTCGGATACGCCGACGAGCGCGACCGTTCTGACGCTTCGCAGGATGTCCCGGATATAGTCGATCGGATAGTTTTCGTGGTTCATGATATCGTCAACGGTCTTGCCAATCGGGTGAGCGCTTGTCGACGAAGGCACCGATTCCTTCCTTGGCATCCTGCATGAGAAGATTCTCGACCATCACACGTGCCGCATAGTCATAGGCGTCCGCCAGCGGCATGTCGACCTGGCGGTAGAAGGCCTCCTTGCCGATCTTGGTCACCGCTTTGGACTTGCTGGCTATCCTCAGGGCGAGGTCGTCGACGCTGGATCTGAGCAGTTGAGTGGCGACGACGCGATTGACGAGGCCGATGCGCTCGGCGTCCTTGGCGCTGATCATTTCGCCGGTGAGCAGCATTTCCATGGCATGCTTGCGCGAGACGTTGCGTGACAATGCGATCATCGGGGTCGAGCAGAAGAGGCCGATATTGACGCCAGGGGTGGCGAAGCGCGCCTGTTCGGAGGCGAGCGCCAGGTCGCAGCTCGCAACGAGCTGACAGCCGGCCGCGCTGGCTGGGGCATTCACTTCCGCGATCACCGGCCGCGGATGATGTACGATCTCCTGCATGAGCGCAGAGCAATGCGCCATCAGCTTGGCGAAATAGGCCTTGCCATTGTCTTCATCGCGCCGCCGCTCGGTGATTTCTTTGAGATTGTGCCCCGCGCAGAAAGCCGGACCTTCGGCGGCGATGACGATCACCCGCGTTTCGGGATCCTGTTTCGCCTCATCGAGAGCGATCGCCAGCGATGCCATCATCGCCTCGCTCAGGCTGTTGCGTGTCATTGTGTCGTTGAGCGTCAGTCGCAATATGCCCTGGCGCCGCTCCTTGAGGAGAATGTCGGTCATTCGCCTTCTTCGGCCAGGAGCTTGAGCTTTTCGGTGTAGGCGGGATCATCGATCAACGCCTGCACGATCTTCTTGTTGTTCTCCGACGGGATCATCGCCTTGAGCCCCTTGATCATGCGGTCCTTGAGGTCCTGGGCGATGGATGTGTCCTTCTCGATCTCGGCGATCTGGGTCTGGAGATCATCGGCGAGTGTGTCGGTGAGGGCCGAATAGGCGAAGCTGACGCTGGTCACCGCGGTGTTCCATTCGTCGACGGTGGCGAAGCCTGCGGCCTTGATATCGACTTCGAAACGCTTGCCGTCCTCGGTCTTGTCGACGAAATCCTGCCAGCTCTCGTAATTTTCGAGATTGGCATCCTTGTACTTGTCGCGCACGAGAGCGAGCGCATCGACTGAGCGGCGCGCTATGTCGGCGGTGAGTTCGATGACGGTGACGTCGGGGATCTCGCCGAAGCTCAGATCGTCGGGAGATTCGTCTTGGGTGTCGGCGTCGGAGTCGGGGGGAGGGGGCTGGGTCAGATCCTCGCCTGAGGCGGGCGGCGGCTGTACTGGTGGCTGCTCGGGGCTTTGCTCGGTTGCGGCCGGAGGCTCGGGATTGGGCTGCTGGCTCATTTCCTCGCTCTGCGGCAGTTGGGTCTGATCCTTGGCGGGGGCCTGACCCAGGACTGGAGCCGCAGCCAGGAACCCGGCCAGCAGCAGGAAAGCGGGAAAACGAAACATAGGCGCCCTCTCGGTCTCTCGAACCTTATGAAATACAAGCAGTTACGAAAAGGGGTTGCGCATCAGAACCTGAAACTGTGGCAGCAAAACAACACTTTCAGGTATTATGGTACCACATAACAAAATCCATTGAATTTACCGGGTTTTTCTTGACCTTTGCCGTTCGCATCTGTAATTCCGCGGCATTCGTACCAGCATTGGAACCCCTCAAATGAAGACCTATTCGGCGAAAGCCAAGGAAATCGAGAAAAAGTGGGTGCTCATCGATGCCAACGGCCTGGTTGTCGGGCGACTCGCCACGATTATCGCCAACCGTTTGCGCGGCAAGCACAAGCCCACTTTTACGCCTCATATGGACTGCGGCGACAATATTATCGTCATCAATGCCGAGAAGGTCGCGCTGACCGGCAAGAAGCGCACGGACAAGACCTATTACTGGCACACGGGCTTTCCCGGCGGCATCAAGGAGCGCAAGGCCGACAAGATCCTCGAAGGCAAGTTTCCGGATCGTGTCCTTGAGGCGGCGGTGAAGCGCATGCTTCCCGGCGGTCCGCTCAAGCGCCAGCAAATGTCCAATCTGCGCATCTACAAGGGCGAGGCCCATCCGCATGAGGCTCAGAGCCCGGAAAAGCTCGACGTCGCTGCGCTCAACCCCAAGAACACCCTGAGAGGCTGAGGACCATGGCTGAACAGACTACTCTTTCCGATCTCGGCGAAGCGCTGGGCACTGCTGCGGTGAAAGCCCAGGCCGCGCCGCAGACGCCGGCCAAACCCAAGCTCGACGCCAAGGGCCGCGCCTACGCTACCGGCCGCCGCAAGGACGCCATCGCCCGCGTGTGGGTGAAGCGGGGCGCCGGCAAGATCACCGTCAACGGCAAGGCGATCGAGATTTATTTCGCCCGTCCGGTGCTGCAGATGCTCGTCCATCAGCCGATGGTCAGCGCGATGCGCCGCGACCAGGTGGATGTCGATTGCACCGTCACGGGTGGCGGATTATCGGGCCAGGCAGGCGCGGTGCGCCATGGTCTCGCTCGCGCGCTCACCAATTTCGAGCCCGAGCTGCGTCCGGTGCTCAAGAAGAACGGCTTCCTGACGCGCGACCCGCGTGCGGTGGAACGCAAGAAATACGGCCGCGCCAAGGCCCGCCGTTCGTTCCAGTTCTCGAAGCGCTAAGCTTCGAACAAGAGTTAAGTGGAAAAGAAAGGGGATAGCGCAAACGCTATCCCCTTTTCTTTGGGTCTTGCACGAGCTGTAGGTGCGTCAGGCGCTTTAGAACCGGAACACGGCCCCCGAAATGGGGCCGAAGCCGTCATTCTCGTAGTCGACGCCGATAGAGCCAGACTGTATGCAAGACTACGCAAAACGATTACGATGTCCTCTCGGGCCTTTTGAACTCATGTCTATCAGCGGACTTTACCCACCCCTGGAGTTCGACCTTAGTCCAACCGCAGCGTCAGTTAAGTTAAAGTATAGCAGAAGCGAGTGTTGAAACTGGTACATCGTCTTTCTCGTGCATTGATGGGGATATCAACGCTCCGTCTGCGTCTCATAGGCATTTCCGCGGCAGCGCTGCTGGTGGGCTGCGCCGGCCCGACAGTCTACCAGCTGAGAGCGCCTGTGCCCGAACCACTAGTCGCTGCAGCGAGCCTTCCCGGCTATTCGCAGATCCGGATCTGGGGAGATGACGGATCCGGAATAACACCGAAGATGATCCAGACCATCAACGCTCAGTCAAACGCTGCGGCGAAGACTGACCCGAGCCGCAATCCTTTGGATCGCAAGCTGCTCGCGGTCTCCGGCGGCGGCAGCAACGGCGCCTTTGGCGCGGGCTTGCTGGTGGGGTGGAGCAAGACCGGCACACGCCCGAAATTCGATGTCGTCACGGGTGTCAGCACGGGCTCCCTGATCGCCCCTCTCGCCTTCCTGGGGTCCCCTTATGACCGGAGCCTGCGCGTGGCCTATACGGAGAGGTCACCGGCAAGGACCTTTACCGAACGAAGGGCGTTCTTAGCATCATCGGCAGCGAATTGGTGGCCGACAGCACGCCCCTGCAGCACATGGTTGCAAGATTTGTGACTGACGATCTTGTGGCGGATGTCGCGCGCGAGCACGCCAAGGGGCGGCGGCTGCTTGTCGGAACTACAAATATCGACGCCGAGCGTCCGGTGGTATGGGACATGGGCGCCATCGCGGCAAGCGACATGCCCGCCCCGTACGCAACTGTTCCGCGACATACTCGTCGCATCGGCGTCGGTTCCGGGCGTGTTCCCGCCGGTCCAACTCAGTGTGGTCGCCGACGGCAAGAAATATGACGAGCTCCACGTCGATGGCGGGACCACCAACCAGGCCTTCCTGTTTCCCACGAGCTTCTCTCCTCGCAATGTCGACAAGCTCTTGGGCGCCAAGCGCAAGCGCACGCTCTATGTCATTCGCAACGGCAAGGTCACGCCGGAGTGGAGTGCGGTAAAGCCGCGGCTCGCTTCGCTTGCCGGCAAATCCATCGAATCGCTCATCAAGACGCAAGGTATCGGCGATCTCTTTCGAATGTACACCAATGCGAAGCGCGATGGCATGGAGTTCAACGCGATCTGGGTGCCCGCAAGCTTCACCATGAAGGAGAACGAGCCGTTCGAGGAGAGCTATATGCGTGCGCTGTTCAATCTCGGTTTATGAAATGGGCAATAACGAGATCCCCTGGTCGCGCCAGCCGCCCGGGTGACGATAGTCGGATTCCGGTCGCGGTCTATTTTGGCTTGTCTGCGCCGGACTGCCTATGACGCGAAACGGTTATGGGGAACAGATCCCCGCCAAGTACTGGAGCGGAAACACCGCGCGGGATCGGGATCAATCGGATCCGCTCCGCTCCTCATTTGTTTGATTGCTATTCGCTGCCTCGTCGCGCAGCGCGATCAGCCAATCGCGCAAATCCATGCCTTCGGCATCGGCGGCCGCTTGATACTCGTCGAGCAGAGCCTTTTCCTCGCTTGTCCAGGGACCATCGACATGGGCAGTGCCCTTGATCATGTCGACGACGACATGATCTGGATGTGGCGCAGGATCGGGCAGCTTGAGGCCGAGCTTCTCGCGGCGGGCAAGCTCCTTCTTCCATTTGATCTTGTAGTCGATCATGGCATCGAAAAAGTCCCGGTAAAGCTCTTGGTTCTGCTGCTCGACGGTGGCAACGAGCTTGATGAACAGGGCTTGGGCGTGAAGCTTGCCGTTGACGGCGGCGGTCGCAAGCCCCCGAACCACCGCCTGCACCATTGTGAGCGTGAGCGGCCTTCCGTCCTCTTCGATCTCGATGCTGCGGTAGGCTTCCTTAAGAATGATCTGTTTGAGCCGCTCTTCATTGAGGGTCAGCAACGTGTTGCGGGTGCCTTTGGGCTTGCCGCTCGGATTACCGGATTTGCCCTTGGTGTAGCGAGTAGCGACTGGGGCCTTGCCATAGCCCGACTTGATAGTTGGCAGGTGTCGTCTCGCTGTTGGAGTGTGTCACGATTTTGGACAATGGAATGCTGCGCCTGTCTGGCCGGCCATAAAGGCCGATGGATTGTTCCCTTTATGTTCTATTCATCCAGGATTCCGGAGAAATCCTGTCAACGACAAAACGGTTCGGAATACCCTGCAATTCACGCATATGAATGAGGCCGGGAAGTCCATATGCTCGGGGGGATGGAAAACAATTTGAAACAGTTGGGCAGGTGGGTTGTTCATGGCATGCGGATGAGCCTCGTTGTCGCCTTCGCCGTGATTTCGGCGGACTACCTGCTGGCGGCCGAACTTGAGAAAGAGGCGGCACTGTCGGCCAGGGCGGTGTTGGGGGCAACCGCAAGCGGTGTGAACTACCGCGTCCAGGATCCGGTAACGACCGACGGCCTGCTGCGCATCTATACGCTCGAGACGCAATACGGCACATTCACTGTCTATGGGGATGCGCTCCTCCTGCAGCGACGTAAGGAGCTTGCTGCGCTCGCTGCTCTCGAGAAGCAGAGTCATACGAAAGCTTTCGGAAACGCCGTGGCTAGAGCAGCAACGGTGCCCGTCGAGCTTGCGGAAGACCTGATCACCAAGCCAGGCGCCACTATCAAGCGAACGCTGTCGGGAATTGGTGAGGTCTTCGACCGGGTGGCATCTGGAATATCGAATGTTGGCAACAGCGGCCCCGACAGCACCGTCAACTCGGCACTGGGTGTGTCGGCAGCCAAACGCAAGATCGCGGCCGACCTTGGGGTTGATCCTTACACCGACTTCGAACCGCTGGCGCGGCAACTCGATGAATTCGCAAAGGCCTCGGCGCTCGGCGGTCTTGTCGTGAAGGTCGGCATTTCGTTCATTCCCGGTGCCGTCGGAACGGCGGTGTCCGCCACATCGACAATGCACAGGCTGGAAAGTCTGGTTAAGGACAAGACACCGGCGCAACTGCTCGAGATCAATCGAGCAAGGCTGAGCAAGCTGGGCGTTCCGCGGGCCACGGCCGGACAAGTTCTTGTCCAATAGCCGATTATACGCCTGCGGATCAGACGGTCATCGTCGGAGCGCTTCAGCCAGCTCAAAGGTGTCCAGGATTTGCGCCTCTATATCGACAGGCTTGCGCAAGCCAATAGCCGCGACCTCGCCGTCTTCCTGCGTACGCGCACCGACATGATGGCTGCGTACCAGCGGCGCACGGGAGCAATTGCGCGTATCGTCAGCATAAGGGGGATCCCACTAACGGCCCAGCGTGACGGAAGCATCATGTTCCTTGGGCCGCTCAATTCGGTTACGTGGAATACGCTCGTGAGCAAGGCCTTCACCAATGTGACATCTGCCATCCGCAGGGATGGCGCGAATGGCCAGCTCATTCTGGCCATCAGCGGCACGGCGACCCCGCTCAGCCAACGTGAGCTCAGGCGACTTGGCTGGGCCATTACTTCTCCGAAGTGATCTGTTCTGTCGGTTGAAGAGAATCGAGTCGCTCAGCGGGCTCGACAAGCTCGGCAAGGGTTCGCACTCCCATCTTCTTCATGATGCGGCCGCGATGAACCTTGACGGTCTTCTCGACAATGCTCAGATCGCCGGCGATGTGTTGAGCTTTCCTCTGGTCACGTGCTCAAATACCTCGCGCTCGCGCTCGGCAAGCGCAGCCAACGATTTTTCGATGCGGCCACGCGTTGAGCTTGCTGCGAGCGGATGCGTGATCCTTGGCGAAGCGCATAGCGGACAAAAAGGCATGATCGCCAAACGGCCTGGTCAGGAAATCGACGGCGCCGGCCTTCATGGCTCCCACGCTCGAGGGAATATCGCCCTGGCCGGTGATGAAGATCTACGAAGAATCGCGTCGTCCAGGCCGATCGCCCGCGAAGCGTAAGTTCTCTGCGCAGGAGCAGGAACTCCGTTCGCGGGACAGGGTTGATCATATCTTAAGGCTGAGATTGTACTTGGCCTGGTGTGGAGGTATTGCGATGGCTGCCAAACCCAAACAAAGACCTGAAGCCCTTGCGCAGTTTGCGGAAACCGCCCGAACCGACCAGCGAAAAGATCGGCCAGGGCTCATTGCCGATGAGGCCACTCAGCCCATCCCCACGAGCTCCGAGGCGAAGGACGAGGCTGCCGCCAAAGTCCTGCGGGAAGGTGCCACTGGCGAGGATCTTGGCTCAGAAGAAGCCATCGACAAGCTGCCGGACCGTATTCTCGATAGCCGTGCGACGGCCGGCGAGGAACAGAACGAGGAGTCGGAACGGTCAGCGAGCGATCGCGGAAACTATGATGCGACGAGCGATCCACGAACCGGGCGGCCGCCTCTGCCGATCGAAGCAGAAGCACTCCAGAAGGAGCACGAATTGCAGCGACTGCGCAATGCCCAGCTCACGGAAGGCGAAGAAGAGGATATCGCCGAGGAGGACGATATCGAAGTCATCCTCGAAGATGACGAGATGGCCGACAGCGGCGTGATTGAGGATCAGGAACCGGCCAGGATGATTTCGCCCGGCGATGCCGACGACGATGACGAGGCGGATGATTACGGCAAATCTGGTAGGTGAACGACGAGCTCTGGCCGACCTGTCGCCTAAAGAACAGGAGAAGCGTCAGCGCGGCTAGGAATTGTTATCGCGGCTGTTCGTGGTCGATCAGCTGCCGCGAACGGGCTCGGACCTCTATCAAAGAGTTGACCCGATCGGCAAGGTTGGCGAGGTCCAGATAGCCATCGATCACGATTTCGCGTTCATCGGCGCCGGCAATCATGGCTTTGCCGAAACCCACGTCTTCGACGATCGTCAAAAGGTCATTCGCGGTGATACGGCAGAGTTTGAGAGGCGTCATATAGGATTCCTTTGCGGTGGCGCGGTGACCCATAACGCCGACCAGGGGATGTGAGTTCCATACCGCCTTGCAGGGCGCGTAGGAACGAAACCATAGCCTTGCCCTTGATCACGAAAGCTAGGTCTCGAGCCGGCGTCGCCTTGGGAAATCCCGAGGAACGACCTGCCGGGCGATGCATTTCATCGATGGACTCTGGGAAGAGGCTCCTTCTGGTCTGCAGGGACCGGCTCGTTGTCCCGGGCGGGTCCCGTCACCCAGCGCGGTAAGGCTCACAGCTGCCTGGCTATTCTTGACTGGATGCCAGCAGCGCTGGCGTCTGCCATGCCGCTAGCAACTCGGGCACCTGGACCAGCTCCACTTGCTGATCGAAGCGCGGCAGGATGCCGTTGAGAGTGGCTTCATGGCCCTTCGCATTCGAGTTCGCGACGGCATCTTCGGCGACGATGACGCGATATCCTATGTCGATCGCGCGCAATATCGAGGCAAGGACGCATACATCGGTTTCCACGCCGGTGAAGATGAGCGTGTCGATACCACGGCGTCAAGCAGTGAGCCGAGATGATCGTCGGCGAAGACGGAGAAGACGTAGCGGCTGACAACGGCTACTTCGAGAACGAAACGTCGCAATACGGGCACGATGACGAACAGGCGCGCATCGGCCTCGAGCATTTGCGGACAATCGGAATAGAAGTGCCGCCATTGACCCGTCAAGGCGCGTTGGTCGCGAGGGCAAAGAAACCGGGTGAAAATCGTGGCCTCTGCCTTGTGCCGGCAAATTTCTTGGATCGCCGGCAGGATCGAGCGCAGCGCCCCCGATGCCCAAGGCGTGTCGTCGGCAAACATCATCTGCATATCGATGCAGAGATGAGCCGCAGTCGGACCTGGCGATCCGTGGCGCAGTCCTTTGATATGGTCCACGTCGAGCATCTGCGAGCAATTGATTGAGGGTGACCGTCGGGCGAGCGTGGGGTTCCGGCCGATCAAATCAGGCCAATGGGAGGGAACTGTCGGGTAGCGCTTACGTTCCCTTTTCAGATCAGATGGAGGAAGCCATGAAAATACATGAATGCATGAGCTCGGATGTGCATCTGGCGAGCCCAGGCGACACGATCCAAAGCGCCGCCAAGACGATGGCCAGCATCGATGCCGGTTCCATCCCGGTTGGCGAGAATGGCCGGCTTGTCGGCATGATTACCGATCGCGATATCGCCATAAGAGCGGTTGCGGCCGGTCGGGGCCCGGATGCCCGGGTAGCCGACATCATGAGTCATGACGTGAAATACTGCTATGAAGACGAGGACACCGACCATGTCCTCGCCAATATGGGCGACATACAGGTGCGCCGCCTTCCGGTGCTGAATCGTGAAAAGCGGTTGGTGGGGATTGTGTCCCTGGGCGATCTGGCCATGACGGGCGCCCGCACCAAGGCGGGCCATGCTCTCGGCGACATTTCTCGCCCGGGCGGCAGCCATAGTCAGAGCGGACCGCACTGAGCGACGCCGCCTTCCGGGGTGGAACGTTCACGTAAAGGCCTTTGACTTCTTCGATGCGGCGCAGAGTGCAAGCCCGTCGCGTCGGACGAAAAACATCGCCACAATGTATTATGACGGTGGGTGATGCGCTCGGCCATGCGGCCCCGGGGCGAACGTTTCCTCCTCGAGTAATGCGCGCGTGCCCGGCACGTTTCTTCTCGAATAGCTCAGCTTACGAACTATTCTTTGATGAGTGGCCGTTCCTCCACCGCGTCATCTTTGAAGTTTTCGCGCGTGGCGGCGTTCTTTTGACGCATTGTCCTGGCGTCTCGCGGCGCATGTCGTGATGCCCATATTCCGTAGCCGAGTCCCATTCCCAATATCGTTGTCGAAACGACGATGACGAGCGCCCACCACGTGCCCGCCAGATCCAGCATGTTCATGGTCCACTCACTTTCTTACGGTCCGTCGCATTCGTGAAGAGAAGCCGGTCCGGTTGCAAAGCGCAGCTCGGACCGGCCCTGTCCTGTCACACCGTCGTGACGAACGTCCAGAAGTGCAGGACATCTCTATTACGTTTGCCGACGCGCGCGGGTTCCAGATAGGGCGCCATCCCATCCATGGGTTGTTTTGATGTCGCTTCCTCAGGGGTGACGCATCGAGAGCAAGTGGGTCCAGTCCTGTCCCTCCCCAGATTGCCTGGTCGCTGCGGGCCCTGCTCCTGTATTAGAGGATCTTCAGTGTGATGACCAAGTGGAACGCGAGCGCGCCCATCTGGTTATCGTGCATGGCTTCGATTCCCACACCCGAAACGCCGGACGTGCCGGAACCACCGGTAATTCCTCCTGATCGCATCCCGCCAGAGCCCGGCAAGCCATTGCCTCATCCCGAGATCGAGCCGCCGGAATCAGCCTGTCAGAGAGCCCGGCGAAGACAGACCCGAGCGCGTCTGACCGGAAGAAAGTTTTCGATCTACTACGCTGTACCAATGTCAAGTGGAACTTACGCTTCGCGGGCAAATTATCGAAGTGCCCGTCCTCCAGCAATCAGTCGAGGTCGGTTGTTCTAGTGATGCAACTCTCGGCCGGTTGCAGTCATGACGAAATTTGAATCGGAGCTGACTGTATGACGAAACTATGGCCGGTATTTGCATTGCTATTGGGCGCATGGATGTATCTGTTCGGGACCCAGTTTGTGCACGCGCATGATTGGTATAGCTCCACGGCAGATCCCGTCTATCAATCGAACTGCTGCGGTGGCCATGATTGCGCGCCGGTCGATCCGGCCTGGGTGAACGAAGTGAGCGAAGGTTATCGGCTCACCATGACGGCGGATCAGGCGCGCAGCGTAAACCCGTCGGCCACGGTCGCGGTCGATGCCGTCATACCCTGGAGCCGTATCCAAAGCCCGCCCAAGGCGGATCACCTTTTCTATGCTTGCATCTATGACCGGGATCGCACTGCGCCACGGCGCGGTGTGATCTGTTTCTTCGCCACACCGGTTATGTAGGTTTGTTAAAGTGCGATAGCTCTAGAAAAAGCAATCTCTCAACATCCCTCATGATAGAGCGAGCGCGCTGCAACACTCCGTTCGAGGCTCCCCCGGCTCAAGGCCGGGGTCGCACCTCACAGGGTGAGGGGTAGTGAGTTCACCCGAGTTCATCATGCTCTATCCCGCGACGTGAATCGTCCGGCCTACTTCCGATGACTGGAGCATCGCTTCGATGAGCTGATGCGCTTTCAAGGCTTCGCGTCCGGTGATCATCGGCATGCCGTCATTCTCCACGGCGGCAAGGAAGTCGGCGATCACGGCGCGGTGGTGATGGTGCGAGAACGCCATGGGGTCGGCGCCGGCGCCCCCGACCTTGTCCTCGTCATCAATGACGTGCGAGCTTCCGTCATGGAGCTCGACCGACAGGCGTCCGCCATCGAGACGCGCCGTTCCCTTCGTGCCGAGGATTTCGATGCCGTCGGGAAAACCCGGATAGGCGCAGGTCGCTGCGCTGATCGAACCGAGCGCGCCATTGGCAAAGCGCAAGATGCCCATGGCGAGATCCTCGGTTTCCATCCGATGGACAGGGCTCGTCGCCGCAAATGCCATGACCTCTTCCGGCAATCCTACGAGCGAGATGAGGAGATCGATCGTATGAATCGCCTGGGTGAGGAGGACGCCGCCACCATCGCGCGCCTTGGTGCCGCGCCCGGGCTCATCGTAATAGCTCTGCGGGCGCCAGTTGTAGATTCGCGCCGAGGCGCTCGCCAGCGTGCCGAGGCGACCCTCGCGCATTGTCTCGGCTAAAGCGCGGGCGACAGGGCGGAAACGGTGCTGCAGCACGATGCCGAGCTTGACCTTGGCCGTTTCGGCGGCCTGGACCAAAGCTTCGGCGCGCGCCAGGCTGATTTCGAGCGGCTTTTCGAGCAGTATGTGCTTGTCCGAAGCACAGGCGCGCCGGACGAGATCGAGATGCGTATTGGGCGGGGTTAGCAGCATGACGGCCGCAATCGAGGGATCATCGAACAGGCGCTCGATGCTGTCCGAGACCGGAAAGCCCGTGCTCGCGGCAAAGGCTTTGCGCCTCTCGGCGCTTGGACTGAAGGCCGCGACCACTTCGACGTGGTCCTTGAGATCGGCGAGGCTCTTCGCATGCGGTTTGACCGCCATGCCGAGACCGATAATGCCGAGCCTGATCCGGCTCATGCCGAACGTCTCTGCAGCGCCGCGAGGGTCCGCATGATGCCGCGCAATTCGGCCAGCCCCTTGAGGCGGCCAATGCAGGAATAGCCGGGGTTCACCTTCTTGCCGATGTCATCCACAATGGCATGGCCGTGATCGGGGCGCATGGGGATTTCCCAGGTGCCTCGTTCCGACTTGCGCCGCCGCGCTTCTTCGGTCATCAGAGCGCCGACCAGCGCCACCATGTTGGTGTCGCCTTCGAGATGCTCGGCCTCGTGGAACGACCCGTCCGGCTCCTTGGTGACATTGCGCAAATGAGCGAAGTGGATGTTTGGTGCGAACTCTTTCGCCATGGCGACGAGATCGTTCTCGGCATTGGCGCCATAGGAGCCGGAGCACAAGGTCAGCCCGTTGGCGGGGGAGGGGCAGCCTTCGAGAATGGCGCGAGCGTGGCTCGCCATCGAGACGACGCGCGGCAGGTCGAAGATGGGGAAGGGAGGGTCGTCGGGATGAATGGCCAGCTTGACGCCGGCTTCCTCCGCAACGGGAACGATCTCGCGCAGGAAGTCGAGGAGATTCTGGCGCAAGCCCTCGACGGTCAGATCGCGATAGCGCTCGAGCGCCTTGCGGAAACTGTCGCGGTCGAAGATGAATTCACGCGCCGGGACCCAGCCGATTAGATTGTTTTCGAGGAGCGCAAGCGCGCTTTCGCTCATCTTCGCCAGCCTGTCGCGCGCCGCGGCGATGCGCGGGGCTGGATGATCGTTTTCGGCGCCGCGGCGCTTCAGCACCAGCACGTCATAGAGACAGAAATCCACGATATCGAAGCGCAGCGCCGTCCCGCCATGCGGCATCGGATAATCGAGATCGGTGCGCGTCCAGTCGGTGATCGCCATGAAATTGTAGCAGACGGTCTTGACACCCGCCGCGGCGACGGCACGGATCGATGATTTGTAATGGGCAATGAGATCGCGGAACTGGCCGCTTCTCGTCTTGATGTCCTCATGCACGACGATGCTTTCGACGACATCCCAGGCGAGGCCTGCCGCCTCGACCTCAGCTTTGCGCTTCATGACTTCGTCAATGGGCCAGGCGCGCCCGTCATTGAGATGATGCAGCGCGGTCACGATGCCGCTGGCACCCGCCTGGCGGGCATGGGCGAGCGTCACCTGATCGTCCGGACCGAACCATCGCCAGGTCTGTTTCATGAGGAAGCTCCGTCGAGATGGGCAAGGGCGAAGACAACGCCATGCTTTTGCAGTCTCGTCAAATGTGCTGCGACCAGCCGCATGAGCTCGCCGCCAACGCCCAGATGAACAATTCCGGCGCGGATGGCGCCTCGGTCATATCTCGGGACAGTGACGGATGTTGGAAGCTATCCAGCACTTTCTCGGAGAGTCGATGACGCATTATCCCCCGCTATTGCCACGCACTGGACCACAAGCAAAGTCATTATACAAGTCGCTAAGAGTTATATGTTGACATGACATAAGTCCGCACACTAGCCTCGCTCAAAAAGAGGAGGAGGATGACAGGGCTCATCCATCGCGACCTGCTTTTTCCGGCTGAGCCGCTGCAGCGTCAGCTTGCCCGCCGCCTCTATGCCGGGATTGAACATCTCCCCATTGTCAGCCCGCATGGCCACACTGACCCCAGCTGGTATGCGCGGAACGAGCCTTTCCCCGATCCGGCGCAGCTGCTGATCGTGCCCGACCACTATATTTTCCGCATGCTTTTCAGCCAGGGTGCGCGGCTGGAAAAGCTTGGCGTCCCGGCGTGCGATGGCTCAGCCGTCGAAACGGATGGGCGCGCGATCTGGCGGCTCTTTGCCGAGCACTATTACCTGTTCCGGGGCACGCCGACGCGGCTGTGGTTCGACTATGTGCTCTCCGACCTGTTCGGCATCGAGGAGCCCTTGTCGGCCAAGACCGCCGATCGCTGCTATGACGCGATCGCCGAGCGCCTCCAGCGTGAAGCCTACCGCCCGCGCGCGGGGTTCGCCACCTCGACCGATCACGGTCATCCGACCGCCGAGACCGCGAACCTCACCGAAGCCGAGGCGACGCAGTTGTTCGACCGCACCCGTCAGGGTACGGCTGATGAGCGCGAGCGACGACTGTTCCGTGCCCAGATGCTGACCGAGATGGCCAAGATGAGCCGCGACGACGGTCTCGTCATGCAAATCTATCCCGGCTTCTGGCGCGATCATTCACCGAAGGCGCTGCAGAAATTCGGCCGCGACAAGGGCTTCGACATACCAACCCGCACCGACTATGTGGCAGGCCTCAAACCCTTGCTCGATTGCGTCGGCCTCGAGCCCGACCTCACCGTCATTCTCTTCACCCTCGATGAGTCGAGCTATGCGCGCGAACTGGCGCCCGTTGGCCGGGGTCTATCCGGCGCTCAAGCTCGGCCCTGCCTGGTGGTTCCACGACAGTCCCGAAGGCATGCGCCGTTTCCGCGAAATGACCACCGAGACCGCGGGCTTCTACAACACCGTCGGCTTCAACGACGAAACCCGCGCTTTTCCCTCAATTCCGGCACGCCACGACGTGGCGCGCCGGGTCGATTGCGCATTCTTGGCGCGCCTCGTTTCCGAGCATCGCCTGAGCGAGGACGCATGAGCTTGCGCAGGAACTGGCCTACACGCTCGCCAAGAGGGCGTATCGGCTGTGAAAGGGCGCCAAGGCGCTAGACTGCAAAGGGAGGAACCCATGACGTTCATTGCGAGACTGGCGGGCACCGCCACCATCATCACCGGCCTGTGGATCGGCACTGCCGGCGCGGAGACCGTTCTCAGGTCGTCCGACACCCATCCGGACGGCTATCCGACCGTCGAGGCCGTTAAATTTTTCGGCCAGCTGGTGAAGGAGCGCACCAACGGACGTTACAGCGTCGAGGTCTATCACTCTGCCCAGCTCGGCGAGGAGAAGGACACGATCGAGCAGGTACGCACCGGTGTCATCGATCTCAACCGCATCTCGATGGCGCCGTTCAACGGCATCATCGCCGAGACGAAGGTGCCGTCGCTGCCGTATCTCTTCCGCTCGGAAGAGCACATGCACAAGGTGATGGACGGCGAGATCGGCGATCAGATCAAAGCCGCTTTCGAGCCGGTGGGCCTCGTCGCGCTCGCCTTCTATGACGGCGGCGCGCGCTCCTTCTACAATTCCAAGAAGCCGATCAATTCGAAGGACGATCTGGCAGGCCTCAAATTCCGTGTCATCCAGTCGGACATTTTTGTCGACATGGTCAAGGCACTGGGCGCCAATGCAACACCGATGCCCTATGGCGAGGTCTATTCGTCCATCGAGACCGGGGTGATCGACGGCGCCGAGAACAACTTCCCGAGCTACGACACCGCCAAGCATGCCGAGGTCGCCAAGCACTATTCGCTCGACGAGCATACGATGGTGCCGGAAGTCTTCGTCATGGCGAAATCGAGCTGGGACAAGCTCAGCCCCGAGGATCAGGCAATCTTCAAGGAAGCCGCGAAAGAAAGCGTGGGCAAGCAGCGTGAATTGTGGGCGGCGAAGGTGAAGGAGTCCCGCGCCAAAGTCGAAGCGGCGGGTTCGAAGATCACCATGCCAGACAAGAAGCCTTTCATCGATGCAATGGGGCCTGTCTATGAGAAGCACGTCACGGATCAGAAGCTAAAGGATCTGGTTGAGCGCATCAGGGCGGTTCAATAGCGAAAAGCCGGCGGCGCGTTCCGGCGCGCCGCTCTTTCTTAAGGATATCGCGATGAAACATCCGCAAGAGGGAAAAGCTCTCAGGCCTCTGACCGTTGCTCTTTCCTGGCTGAGCCGGATCGCGCTGGCGCTGGCGGGTATTGGCCTGGTGCTGATGACCGCCTTTGTCGCCTGGCAGATCTTCGGGCGCTATGTCCTGAACCAGTCGCCGAGCTGGACCGAACCTGGTTCGGTCATGCTGATGAGCTGGCTCATTTTCCTGGGCGCCGCGGTGGGCGTTCGCGACAACACGCATCTCGGCTTCGATGTCCTGCTCTATGTGCTGCCGCGCGGCGCCAAGCGCGTTTTGCGGATGATCTCCGACATCGTCATTCTCGCCTTTGGCTTCGGCATGGTCTGGTATGGCAGCGCGCTCATCCGCCTGACCTGGGACACTGTATTGCCGGCGCTCGGCGTATCCGGGGCCTTCGACTATTTCCCGGTGGTTGGCGGCGGCGTCCTCATGATGATCCTGGCGCTCGAACGCATCGCGCTCAGGTTTTCTGGGGCACCGATCGATGAGGCTATCGATACCGCGTCGCCTGCCGAAGTGGCCGTCGAACTCGAAAATGCGAGGGTGTGAACGCCATGGAGCTTCTCATTCTCTTCGGCGTGCTCACCCTCCTCATGCTGATCGGCACGCCTATCGCCTTCTGCCTCGGCATCGCCAGCTTCGCCACCATCCTCTATATCGGCCTGCCCCCGCTGGTAGTGTTCCAGCGCATGAATTCGGGCATGAGCGTGTTCTCGCTCCTTGCCATCCCCTTCTTCATCTATGCCGGCGACCTGATGGTGCGAGGCGGCATCGCCCGGCGCATCGTCGCCTTTGCCGGTTCCCTCGTCGGCCATGTCAGGGGCGGCCTCGGTCAGGTGAATATCGCGACCGCGACCTTGTTCGGCGGCATCTCGGGCTCGGCCGTCGCTGAAGCCGCGGCCGTCGGCGGGCTGATGATCCCGCAGATGAAAGCGCGCGGCTACGGCGCTGATTACGCCGTCAACGTCACCTCGATGGCGGCACTGATCGCACTTCTCATTCCGCCCTCGCATAACATGATCATCTATTCGATCTCGGCGGGCGGAAAGATCTCGATCGCCGATCTGTTCACGGCCGGCATCCTGCCGGGGCTCCTGCTGGCCGCGGCGCTGATGATCACTGCCTATGTCGTGGCGCGCCGGCGTGGCTATCCGGTCGAGCCTTTCCCCGGTTTCACGGTGGCGGCGCATCTGGGTGCGGTCGCCTTGCCTGGCCTGCTGCTCATCGCCATCATCTTCGGCGGCGTGCGCTCGGGCGTGTTCACGGCGACGGAGAGCTCCTGCATCGCCGTTCTCTATGCGCTCCTGGTGACGATCGTCGTCTATCGCCAGATGGGGTGGAACGATTTCGTCCATGCCACGCTGGGTGCCGTGCGCACGACCGCCATGATCCTCCTGATCATCGGCACTGCCGCGTCGTTCTCCTGGCTGATGGCCTTCCTCAAGGTGCCGGCATCGCTCGTGACGCTGCTCAACGCCTTTTCCGACAATCCGTTCATGATCCTGCTGCTGCTCAACGTCCTGATGCTGTTCCTCGGCACCTTCATGGACATGGGCCCGACCATCATCATCACGACGCCGATCTTCCTGCCTGTCGCCCAGTCCTTCGGCATCGATCCGGTGCATTTCGGCGTGATCATGATCCTCAATTACGGCATCGGGCTCAACACGCCGCCGGTCGGCGCCGTGATGTTCGTCGCCTGCGCCGTCGGCAAGATCTCGGTGTGGCAAGCGATGCGCTCGATCTGGCCGTTCTATGGCGCGGGCCTTGCCGTGCTTGCCCTTGTCACATACATCCCGGCGATCTCGCTCTGGTTGCCGGGCGTTTTCCGATAGGTCCGCCATGGCAGCCGATACCGCATCCGACCCCCGCAGCGAGCGCAAGCCCAAGCTCTCGGAGCGCATCATCTCAGGTCTGCGCCAGCAGATCCTGAACGGTGAGATTGCGCCCGGCCAGAAACTGCCGTCCGAGGGCCAGTTGACCGAAACATACGGTGTCTCGCGCACCGTGATCCGCGAGGCGATCACCAGCCTTGCCGCGGATGGCCTGGTCGAATCGCGCCAGGGTGCCGGCGTCTTCGTGCTCGATCATCCCTCGCACGCCTTCGGCGCGCTCAAGCACGAGAACAGGAAGGTGAGCCAGGCCATCAATGTGCTCGAAGTGCGCATGGGGATCGAGATCGAGAGCGCCGGGCTTGCGGCGTTGAGGCGTAATGCCGGCCAGGAGGCGCGCATCCAGGAAGCTTTCTTCGAGTTCGAGCGCATGCTCAATCTCGGCCAGCCGACTGGCAAGGCGGATTTCGCCTTTCATCTCGAGATCGCCTCGGCGACCAACAATCCGTTCTATGTCGAGATCCTGCAGGCGCTCGGTGACAGGACCATCCCTTGCGACGTCACATCGCCCTGGTATTCGCCGGAGGTTCTGACCTTCGACTATCTGACCGGCCTGCAGCGTGAGCATCTCCTGATCCTGAAGGCGATCTCGGCCGGCGACGCCGAGGCGGCGCGCGAGGCGATGCGGGCACATTTGTCGGCGGCCCAGGACCGCTATCGCAAGCGGATGATCAGTCAGCAGATGCACTACCTGGCCGCGCGCCGGCAGGCGAAGACGCCCAAGACATGAAACGAAGAGGAGAAGGCCTGAGCATGCAGGACAAGGTGAGCTATTCGACGCGCTACGCCATCGATCCCGAAGCCGCGGCGCGGATGGGAACGGAGGAATTGCGCGCCCATTTCCATGTCGGCCGCTTGTTCGAGCCCGGACGCGTCAATCTCAATTACACCCATTATGACCGCATGATCTTGGGTGGTGCGCTGCCGATCGGCGAGACCTTGCAACTGGTGGCGATCAGGCCGACGGGCACTCAGCACTTCCTCGACCGGCGGGAAATGATCGCCGTCAATATTGGCGGTCCGGGCCGGATCATCGCCGATGGCGAGACGCATGCTATCGGCAACCGCGACATGCTCTATCTCGGCATGGCGACAAAATCCGTGTCATTCGCCAGCGACCGTGGCGACGAGCCGGCGAAATTCTATCTGCTGAGCGCGCCGGCGCATCAAAGCTATCCGGCGAGGCTGATCTGCATGGGCGATGCCAGGCGCATCGATCTCGGCAGCCGGGCCACGTCCAATGAGCGTTCCATTTTCCAGTTCATCCATGGCGAAAGTGCCAGGACCTGCCAATTGGTGGTCGGCATGACGCAACTCGCCGAGGGCTCGGTCTGGAATACCATGCCGGCCCATGTGCATGACCGGCGCATGGAGGTTTATCTCTATTTCGATCTGCCTGAGAATGCCCGCATCCTGCATCTGTTGGGCAGGCCCGACGAGACCCGCCATATCGTGGTTGCCAATGAGGAGGCCGTCCTGTCGCCGCCATGGTCCATCCATTCAGGCGCCGGCACGTCCAGTTACGCCTTCATCTGGGCCATGGCGGGCGACAATGCGGACTATACCGACATGGATCCTGTCGCGATGGGCAGTCTCAGATGACCGCGGCATCGGCTTTCGATCTGACCGGCAAGCGCATCCTGGTCACGGGCGCCAATACCGGCATAGGGCAGGGCATTGCGCTCGCTATTGGCAGAGCCGGCGGCGCCGTCATCGGCGTGGGGCGCTCATCCATGGCCGAGACGAAAGCGGCGATGGCAGCCCTTGGCGCTGACTTTGATGAGCGTGAATGCGACCTCGCCGATCATAAAGCCGCCCAGGCGATGCTGGATGAGGCATGGTCGGCCTCAGGTCCGCTCGACGGGCTTGTCAACAATGCCGGCATCATCCGCCGCCAGGATGCGGTCGATTTCTCGGAAGCCGATTGGGACGAGGTGATGGATCTCAATCTGAAGAGCCTGTTCTTTCTCTCGCAAGTCTTTGGCCGCCACGTGCTGGCTGAGAAGCGCTAAGGCCGCATCGTCAATATCGCATCGGTCCTGTCCTTCCAGGGCGGCATCCGCGTCGCCTCCTACACCGCCTCGAAACATGGTGTCGTCGGCCTGACCCGGCTCCTTGCCTGCGAATGGGCGGCCAGGAACATCAATGTCAATGCCATAGCGCCGGGCTATATCGAGACCAACAACACCGCCGCCTTGCGCGCTGATGCCGAGCGCTGCACCGCCATATTGAGCCGCATTCCGGCCGGCCGCTGGGGCGCGCCGGCGGACATAGGCGATGCCGCCGTGTTCCTTCTGGCGCCGGCGTCGCGCTATGTGCATGGCGCCACGATCCCCGTCGATGGTGGCTGGCTTGCGAGATAGGAGATGGACATGGCCGAGACGAAATTGTTTGCGCAGGCGCGCGAGGGCGAGTGGACAGAGACGCCGGACGGCAACCGCCGCCGGGTGATCCTGCATACGCCCGAGCTGATGATGGTGGAATTCGCCTTCACGAAGGGCGGCGTCGGCGCCATGCATTCGCATCCGCATGTGCAGGCGAGCTATGTCGCCGAAGGCGTGTTTGAGGTCACTATCAACGGGCGCACTGAAACCGTCGCCGCGGGTGGCGGCTATATCGTTCCCTCGAACCTCGTTCATGGCGTAAAGGCGCTCGAGGCCGGGCGCCTCATCGACAGCTTCACGCCCCGCCGCGGTGATTTCCTAGACTGAGCGATCGCCTGACGACATAGCCGCTGCGCCGCCTTTTGGCGTCGATCCTGCCGGCATTCTCGACCAGCATGGCGAGATGCGATTTCAGCGGCTCCTGGTCAAGCCGCATCTCCTTCCCGCAATTGTCGCAGGCAAAAGCGGTCCTGCCGATCAGCTGACCGACCTTGACCTCGATCGGCCCGCAGGCCTTGCAGTTCACCCTGACCAGGATCTGGTCGAACATCGACACGATTGCGTTCATGAGCAAGCCGTTCCCTAGCGCGCATCCCGGCGAAGTGGGATCACTTCGCCGAGAAGGATTCGCGCCAAATCAATATGTTGGAGCAAATCCTTATCGCCAAAGTCTTCAACTTTGGCGGGATTTGCTCTAAGGCGGCAATCATGCAGCAACGCGCCCGATCCGGCAACTGGCCCGATATTACGGGCTCTCCTCGGCGAACACCTCTTCGCGCTTCTTTTTCACGGCCGGCAGGAACACCACGATCAGGACCGCGACTGCGATCGCGAGCAGACCGGCGCTGAGCGGCCGGGTCACGAAGGTCATGGGATCGCCTCGCGACAGGATCATTGCCCGCCTGAGGTTCTCTTCCAGGAGCGGGCCCAGCACGAAGCCGAGCAGCAGCGGCGCAGGCTCGCAGCGCAGCTTCACCAGCACATAGCCGAGGAGCCCAAAGAAGGCGACGGAGAAGAGATCGAAGACATTGGAATTCACGCTGTAAACGCCGATCGAGCAGAAGGCCATGATGATCGGGAAGAGCACGTAATAGGGTACCGTCAGGAGCTTCACCCACAGGCCGATAAGCGGCAGGTTGAGGATGATCAGCATGAGGTTGCCGATCCACATCGAGGCAATGATGCCCCAGAACAAATCCGGCTTCTCAACCGCGACACCGGGGCCGGGCACGATACCCTGGATGATCATGGCGCCGATCATCAGCGCCATCACCGGATTGGCCGGAATGCCGAGTGTCAGCATCGGGATGAAAGAGGTCTGGGCGCCGGCATTGTTGGCCGATTCAGGGCCGGCGACGCCCTCGATCGCCCCCTTACCGAAGGTTTGCGGGTGATGCGAAACGCGCTTTTCGACCGTGTAGGACGCGAAGGCGGCGAGGATGGCGCCGCCGCCGGGCAAGATGCCGAGCGCCGATCCGATTGCTGTGCCCCTGAGGATGGGGGCGGCCATGCGGCGGAAATCCTCGCGCGTCGGGAACAGCCCGGTGACCTTCTTGATCAGCACCGCGCGCTCATGCTCGTTCTCGAGATTGCGCAGGATCTCGGCGACGCCGAACACGCCGACGGCGACCGCAACGAAATTCAGCCCGTCGGCATATTCGCTGATGCCAAAATTGAAGCGCGGTGAGCCGCTGATGACGTCGGTGCCGACGAGGCCGAGCAGCAGGCCGAGCACGACCATGGCCAGCGCCTTGATGACGGAGCCATGAGCAAGTGCTACGGCTGAGACAAGGCCGACAATCATCAGCGAAAAATATTCCGCCGAGCCGAATTCGAGCGCGATCACGGCCAGGGGTGGCGCAAACAAGGCAATGAGGAAGGTCGAGACCGTCCCGGCGAAGAATGACCCGATCGCCGCCGTGGCAAGCGCCACGCCGGCGCGGCCGTTACGCGCCATCTGATAGCCATCGATGGCGGTCACGGCGGAAGAGGATTCACCCGGCATGTTGATCAGGATGGCGGTAGTCGAGCCACCATATTGCGCGCCGTAATAAACGCCGGCGAGCATGATGAGGGACGAGACGGGATCGCCGATCTGGAAGGTGATCGGCAGCAGCATCGCGATGGTGGCGGTGGCGCCGATGCCCGGCAGGACGCCGATCAGCGTCCCGAGCAGCACGCCGATCAGGCAGAAGAACAGGTTCCACAGCGTCGATGCGGTGGAGAAGCCGAGAACGAGATTGTCGAAGAGTTCCATGAGACGCTTCTCCTCAGAAGGGAAGCCAGGGGCCGAAGGTCCTGAACGGCAGGCCCAGGCCTCGGGTGAACACCGCATAGGAGAAGATCGTCACCGCGGCCGACAGGACGAGTGCTGCCAGCGGCTTCATGCGTAGGCTGGCGAAAGAGGCGATGAACGCGGTGAGGAAGATCGCCGGCAAGAAACCGAGGCCCCGCACTGTCAGGCCGAAGAACACGGGTGCCGGCAGGATGAGCAGCATGCCGCGCCAGGCGATGGGGCCGATCGGCTCGCTATTGACGCGGGTCGCCTGGATGACGATGACGATCCCCAGCAGCAGAAGGATGAGCCCCAGCAGCAAGGGGAAATAGCCGGGGCCCATGCGCAAGGCGGTGCCGATGTCGAGAACCCAGGCCTGATAAGCGAAGATCAGGCCGAGGGCGACGAAGAGGGCGCCGCACAGGCCGTTGACGGTGTCGATGGTGAGCGATTTCATCGCGCTTGTTCCTTCGAACTGCTGCGTTGCAGCGAAGCTTGAATGACCCCCGGAACTGATGGCATCCCGTCCCGCCCGGCTGAAAGTCGATCTGAACGGGACGGTCTCTAGGCAACTATTGGCTGTCAGTCGGCATATTGGCCGGCGGCGTCGATGACCGGCTTCCAGCGCGCGATCTCGCTTTCGAGCTTGGCCTTGAGGGCGGCCGGCGTGGCGTCGGCTTCGGGCGAGGGTGTCGTGCCGAGCTCGGCGAAGCGGGCCGCAATGTTGGGATCCTTGAGCGCGACCTGGAGCGACTTCGACAGGCGGTCGGTGACTTCAGCCGGCGTGCCTTTGGGCGTATAGATGCCGTGCCAGACGCCGACCTGGAAGCCCGGAAGTCCTGCTTCCTCGGCCGTCGGCAGATCGGGCAGCGCGTCGACGCGCTTGGCCGAGGTGACGGCGTAGCCCTTGATCGTATTGCCCTTGATCTGCTTGGTGGTGTTGGTGGTCTGGTCGCACATGAAATCGACCTGACCGCCGAGCAGGTCCGTCATCGCCGGCCCCGTGCCCTTGTAGGGCACCGTGACGAGCGGGGTCTGGATCGCGCTCATGAACATCATGCCGCACAGATGAGAGGCCGCACCGATACCGGCATTAGCGTAGGTCACCTTGTCCTTGTTGGCCTTGACATAGTCGATGAGGCTTTTGAGATCGGCCGGTTCGAAATCCTTGCGCGCCACGATGGTCATCGGCACTTCGGTCACGAGGCCGACATATTCGAAGCTGTTGAGCGTGTCATAGGGGAGCTTGCGATAGAGCGTAGCGCTGGTCGCCATGCCGATATGGGCGAGCAGCAGCGTATAGCCGTCGGGTTCGGCCTTGGCGACCCGACCGGCGCCGAGCGTCCCGCCGGCGCCGCCGACATTTTCGACCACGATCTGCTGGCCGAGATCCTTGGACATGACATCGGCGACGAGGCGGGTCACCGTGTCGGTAGGCCCGCCGGCGGCGAAGGGAACCACGACGGTGATCGAACGGTCGGGATAGTTTTGCGCGCCGGCCCCACTTGCGAAAAGGAGCAGGGTCGCAGCCGCAAATGCGGCGAGAAGCTTTCTCATGAAGTCCTCCCTTTGAGTTTCAATGTTCTTTGTCGTCGCTACGCTCATCTTTAAAGAATTATGGGCGTGGAATGCAATTGAAAGTGGCCTGCCGTGCATAGGAAATTAGTCTAAGGGAGAGCTTTCGTGCGAGCCCGCGCCCGGCGCGCCCTTTACAAATGAGGCGGGTGGCTTAAATCAGCGCCGACCTTATAGGGAGCTAAGAGTCATGGCCAAGATCAAGATCGGCGTCATCGGTGCCTCGGGCTATACCGGCTCCGATCTGGTCCGATTGGCCGCATGCCACGCCGGCGTCGAGATCACCGCGCTCACCGCCAATTCGCATGCCGGCAAGGCCATGGCGGAAGTATTTCCGCATCTCGCCCACCTGAAGCTGCCGGCGCTCATCAAGAACGAGGAGGCTGACTGGTTCAAGGTGGAAGCGGTCTTCTGCGGCTTGCCGCACGCCACCAGCCAAGTGGTGATCAGCGAGTTGCCCAATCATCTCAAAGTGATCGACATGTCGGCCGACTTCCGCCTGCGCGACCCGGCCGTCTATGAGAAATGGTATGGCGGCCCGCATCAGGCGCTCGATCTGCAGAAGGATGCCGTGTACGGCCTCACTGAGCACTATCGGGAGGACATCAGGAAAGCACGCCTTGTCGCCTGTCCGGGCTGTTATCCGACCGCGGCACTCCTGATGATTTTGCCTTTGGTGAAAGCCGGTCTCATTGATGCGTCGGACCTGATCATCGATGCGAAGTCGGGCGTCTCGGGCGCTGGCCGCTCGCTCAAACAGAATGTGCTGTTCTGCGAAGTGGGGGAGGGGCTCTCGCCCTATGGCGTCGCAAGCCATCGCCACGCTCCTGAGATCGAGCAGGAAGTGAGCAGGGCCGCGGGCAAGGCGGTGCTGGTCAACTTCACTCCGCATCTCATTCCGATGAGCCGCGGCGAGCTCTGCACCACTTATGCCAGACTTCACGGAAATGCCACGGCAGCGGACTGCGTCGCAACACTGGAAAAGCACTATAGGGACGAGCCTTTCGTGTTCACGGCGCCAAAAGGCGTCATGCCCTCGACGCAATTCGTGCGCGGCTCCAACAATGTGATGCTTGGCGTCTATGCCGATCGCGTGCCCGGCCGCGTCATCCTGATCTCGACCCTCGACAATCTGGTGAAGGGGTCGGCCGGCCAGGCCATACAGAATTTCAATCTGATGTTCGGCCTGCCCGAGACGCAAGGGCTGGAGCAAGTGGCGCTGTTCCCCTGATCATCAGCCCTCATCGTGTGAGCGCCTTGGCAAGGAGCGGCAGGCTCACATCCATCCGGTAGTCGACCGCCGTGTGATCGTCGGGGAATTCCTCATAGACATGCGGCACGTTCATCTCTCTCAGGCGCTTGTGAATCCGCCGAGAGCCATAGACGAGATTGAATTGATCGATGTTTGCGGCTTGCGCTTTCTTGGCCTTCTGCATCTCATGGCGGAATTTGAACGGTGATCTTGATCGATGAATAATAGGCAGCGACGTTCGCTATATCTTCATCGCTCAAGCCCTTGATTACGATCGTCATCTGCTGGTTCTTGCGTTCGCCGGCCTTGAAGGCCTTCAGCGCTTTCACGAGATAAGCCTCCTTCTGCCCCGCGATGTTCGGCGCGTCGGGCAGCTTGGCGAGGCCGTCCTTGCCATGGCAAACCTGGCACTTCAGCATCACCTTCTTGCCCAAGGCGGCATCACCAGCCGCCTCCGCAACAGTCGGACAGGCAAGGAGAGCAGCCAGACCCACGATCAAACCGCGCACATCAAACTCCTCCATCGATAGGGAATGAGCCATGCGGCAGCAGAAGTCCGCCGCATGGCGAAGTCCATTCAATCGCCGTAGGAAATCCGCCAGACCGCTCCGGCCAGATCGTCGGATACCAGCAGCGAACCGTCGTTGAGCATCTGAACATCGACCGGACGGCCGATATATTCGCCATTCTCGTTCAGCCAGCCTTCAGCGAACACCTCCGTCTTGTCAGCCGTGCCATCCGCCTTCAGCGAGGTGAACAATATTCGAGCGCCCACCGGGTCCACGCGGTTCCAGGAACCGTGTTGGGTCGAAAAGATGCCGCCCCGGTATTTTTCGGGGAACTGTCTGCCGGTATAGAAGGACAGGCCGAGATCGGCCGCGTGAGCGTCCTGCTCGACCTGCGGAAAGATCACGCCTTCGGGCACCTTGGCGTCCTTGTACTCAACTGTGCGGACCTTGCCCCCGCCATACCAGGGGAAGCCAAAATTCTGACCTGGCTCGGTAACGCGGTTCATTTCGCCCGGAGGAATGGTGTCGCCCATGCCGTCGACCTGATTGTCGTTCACCCAAATTGTCTTGTCCTTTGGATTGAAGTCGAGGCCGAGGGGGTTGCGCATTCCGCGCGAATGGACTTTGCGGTCGGTGCCGTCCTGCTTCATGCTTATAATGCCGCCGATACCCAGTTTCTCGAATTCCGGCAGTACTTCGGCCGCCGGCACGTTGAAGGGCTGGCCAATCGTAATATAGAGGCGGCCATCAGGCCCGACGCGGCAGGTGCGGGCGGTGTGATTGTAGCTCTCGTCGGATGCCGGTATCAGTTCGCCCTGCTTGACGATGGCAAAAGCCGCCACATCCGGACCTTCATAGAAAAACTCGGCGGCGGGGAACCACAGCACGCGGTTCTGTTCGGCGAGATAGAGGTGGCCGTCCCTCGAGAAACAGACACCGTTCGGGACCGCCATTTTGATCGAGGGCGCGAAGACCTTCACATCATCGGCGACGCGGTCCTTGTTGCGGTCGGTCATCGAATAGACCAGTTCCTTGCGGGTGCCGACGAACGTCACCACGCCCTGTGGTCCGACGGCCATGTGGCGCGCATCCGGAACGATGGCATAGAGATTGATCTTGAAGCCGTCCGGGACTCTGATTTTAGCCGCGATGGCTTTGAGGTTCTCGGCGTTCTCCCCAGTCTGCGGGATAGGCTCCATCATCGGTGTGCCGGTAGTCTTGAAGCCGCCAAGTTTCTCGAGATTGGTGTCCTGCGCAAAGGCAGAGGTTACGCAAAAGGTGGCAGCGCATGATAAAACGAATGCAAGTTTCTTGATCATTGTTTCCTCCTACGTGGCCCGCTGGCGGGATCTGGGATAGTCGGATGCAGCGCTGCGGGCGGTTGCTTTTGGTTCGAGACTTTCCGGCGCCTGAGCAAATTCATTCAGTCCGGCGCAAGACCGAAAAGCGTTGCATAAATCACTCCACCTGACAATCGCCCGGGATTGCCGCTTTTTTGCTCCCGCAGCCTCTCGTTGTATCTGGGGGATCTCAAGGCCTGCGCCGCTCAACCGCGGTGCAGGCAAGGTCTGTAAAGGTCACGCTGGCGGTACGGATAGCGCTTTCGCCAAAATGGGCAGGCTTACATCCATCCGGTAATCGACGGCCGTGTGATCATCGGGAAACTCCTCATAGACATGCGGCACCTTCATCTCAGTCAGGCGCTTGTGCATCCGCCGTGAGCCATAGACGAGATTATATTGATCGATGTCGCCGCAATCGATGTAGAGCGCCTTGAGCCGCTTCAGCCCTTCGCCATGCTTTTCGACGAGGGCCAGCGGATCCCATTTGAGGAAATTCGCCCAGCGCTCCGGGATGAGCTCGCAGGTGTCGATCGTCACCGGAAGGCGCACGCCCATATAGGCTTTGGGATCGGGATCATAGGTCGCGGCCATTGCGAGTGTCATCAGGATGTGAACCTCGTCATCCTTGACCTTCTTTGCCGCAAAGAGCTTCTCGAGCCAGCTCTGGATGGAATTGTTCGTGGTCGCGAGCGCGCGCAGGACCTTGGGAAAATCCGGAATGAACAGGAGCTCGAAACCGACATCGCCGGAATGCGAGGCGGCCGCGTTCCAGAAGTCGGAATGCAGCATCGCCTGGACCATCGCGCCATAGCCGCCGGAGCTTTTGCCGAAGCAGCCGCGCCGGCCAGGCCCGCCGCAGCCGAACTTCGCCTCGACGAACGGCACGGCCTCCTCGCGCAGGAAGTCGTCCCAGCGGCCCATCGCGGCGGAGTTGATATATTGATTGCCGCCCAGCTTGGTGAAGCAGTCCGGGAGGGCCACGACTACGCGCGGCATCATGCCGCTCGCGATCAGACGGTCGAGGCGCTCGGGCACATTCTCGCCGAAGTTCTTCCAATTGGTGTGCGCCGGTCCGCCGGCCGTGAAGCCCACGAGATCGACGAGGAGGGGCAATCCCTCGCCGCTGGCGCCGGCCGGTACATAGACATCGATCACCCGCTCGGTCGGATCGCCCAGCAAGTTGCCCTTGAGGACGCGGCTGTCGATCGACAGCCGCTGAACGCTGCCGCGGGGAACGCCATGATCTCTGCGCATCTATGCCCCCACTGTTTCGATGCCGTCTCTGCGGACATTGAAGCGCAGAGAAACGGAGGCGTAAAGGCACTAATGGTGCTTGAAATACTGCACCGCGCGTTCGTGCTTTTCAGCGGCGGCGCGGCTCTTGAACGTGCCGAGATTGCGCCGCCGGCCGGTCTTCGGGTCTTTCTTGCGTGAATAGAGGCGGTACTCGCCTGATTTCAGCTTGCGGATCATTTCGTTGTTTTCCTTCTTGCGGCTTGCGCTTTCTTGATATTGAGAGAGCGGGCCCGGGATTTGCTCTGGTTTTCCCTTTGATTTCCAATGGATATCGTTGGCAATTGTTCCGATGCTTGCGGCGGTGATGGTCGATGCCGTAATGAGGCTGCCATCTCTTCGACGGCGCTTCCTCCTGTTCAAATTCACGGCCGAATCGGCGTCCAATGGAGCATCATGATTCTCATGCTTGATAGCCGGACCGTGTCCGCATCATCATCGTCGTTTCTGGGCGTCAGCCGCTCCATCACCGGACGCTCCTGGCGCGCGCGACCCTTTGTGAACCGCGACGCCCAGGCGATCGCCGAAAAAAACGACCTCCCGGAATTGCTGGGCCGGGTTCTCGCCGCCCGGTCCGTCGCACTCGATGATGTCGAGACCTATCTCAATCCCACTTTGCGCCAGCTCATGCCCCAGCCTACGGAACTCATCGATATGGAGAAGGGGGCCGATCGCCTAGCGCAAGCGATCATGAGGGGCGAACGCGTCGGGACGATCAGCGATTATGACGTCGATGGCGTGTCATCCGCGGCTCTCCTCACCCGCTTCCTGGCGAGCATCGGCGCCAGCAATACGGTTCACATTCCGGACCGCCTGACCGAAGGCTATGGGCCAAGCCGGGCTGCCGTCCAATCGCTGAAGGAGCGCGGCACCGAGCTTCTGTTGACGCTCGACTGCGGTGTTCTCGCCCATGATCCTCTCGCGGAAGCACGCGCCCTCGGCATGGATGTGATTATCGTCGATCATCATCAGGCAGGGGTGACGCTTCCCGAGGCCACCGCGGTCATCAATCCCAATCGCCAGGACGACATATCCGGCTTCGGCTATCTCTCGGCCTGCGGCGTCGCCATGATCCTGGTGAGCGTCGTCAACCGTCTTTTGCGTCAGCGCGGCTGGTATGGTCCGGACCGGCCCGAGCCCAATATGCTGCAATGGCTCGAGCTGGTGGCGCTCGCGACTGTCTGCGATGTCGTGCCGTTGACCGGCCTCAACCGCGGCTATGTCACCCAAGGCCTGAAAATCATGGCGCGCCGTGAGAATCCAGGACTTGCCGCCCTTGCCGATGTAGCGCGCCTGAAGCGGAGGCCCGATGCCTATGCACTGGCCTTCCTGTTGGGTCCGAGGCTCAATGCGGCTGGCCGCATCGGCCATGCGAATCTCGCTTTCGAATTGCTGGTAAGCCAGGACAGGGGGCGCTGCGCTATCATCGCGGCCGAGCTCGAGCGTCTCAATCGTGAGCGCCAGACGATCGAAATGAGCGTGCTCGACCAGGCTTTGCGTGAGGCCGATGCGGCTTTGGGTACGGCGCGGTCCAGTCCCGCGATCGTGGTTGCGGGCGAGGGCTGGCATCCGGGCGTGCTGGGCCTCGCGGCAGCGCGTCTCAAGGAGCGGTTCAACATGCCGAGCATCGTGCTCGGCTACGAGAAGGACGGCCTGCACGCGTCAGGCTCGGGCCGCTCGATCGCCGGTGTCGATCTTGGGCAGGCGGTGCGCGCCGCGCTCGACGCGGGCATCCTCGTCAAGGGCGGCGGCCATGCCATGGCAGCAGGCCTCACCATCGAGCGCACGCGTCTCGGCGACCTGCGCAAGTTCCTGGAGACGCAGATGGCCTATGCACTGCAGCTCACCGGCGAGCGCTTTCTCGATGTCGACGGTGCGCTCACCGCCTCGGGCGCGACCCTCGACCTGATCGAGCTCGTCGAGCAGGCAGGGCCCTATGGCATGGGCAACCCCGCACCCGTCTTCGTGCTGCCGGCCCATCGCGTCGTCTATGCCGACAGCGCCGGCAGCGATCATCTGCGCCTGACCTTGGCCGCATCCGACGGGACGCGGATCAAGGCGGTGGCCTTTCGCGCTCTTGGCACCGATCTCGGCGAATTGCTCCTCACCGAGCGCCAGCATCCGCTGCATATCGCGGGGCGCCTTGTGGTGGACGACTGGGGTCGCGAGCGCGCGCCCTCGCTCCATGTAGAAGATGTCGCGAGGGTGGGTTGATGACGCAACCTTATGCCGAGGGTTGCGCATGGTCACAAAAGCCGAAAACGCCTGATTTTGACTTGAATTTCCCGCCTTGCACTCCCGGGCGAAGCCCCTTATAGAGCCGCATCCCGCGCGCCCTTCGTCTATCGGTTAGGACGGCAGCCTTTCACGTTGCAAAGACGGGTTCGATTCCCGTAGGGCGCGCCAATAACACCAAAAACGGCGCAATTTTTCCTTTAAGTCGGATCAAAGGTTTGGAACTGCGGCGTGGCGGCACGCCCATCCGGGGAGGGCTTGGTGCTTAACCGATTGGTTCTGGGCTTGATGCTCGGAGCGGCTCTTGGCGGCTTGCTGAGTAGCTTCATTCTGACGCCGCTGGCGGGCATTCTCATTGGCGCCATCATCGGCGTGTCCTGCGGCATGATCATCCATGTCTGGATGATGTGAGCGATTGCAATCCTTTAAGGAAGTCATTTGTTCGGCGATCTTGAAAGCAAGCGCATTGTCGTCACCGGCGGCGTAACCGGCATCGGCGGAGCCGCAAGCCGGGCTTTGGCAAAAGCCGGTGCGAAAGTTTTCGCGCAATATCTCGGCGGCGAAAATGAAGCACTGGAATTCGCCCGACAGGGGATCGCGACATTCAGGCTCGATCTGCTCGAGCGCCCGGCGCCTTCTACGCTCATTGCCGAGGCCGAGGAGCGCCTCGGCGGCATCGATGTCCTCATCAACAATGCCGGCGGGATGGTGGAGCGTCGCCTGATCGCTGAATTCGACGATGCGCTTTATGAGCGCGTGCTTGACCTCAATATCCGCCAGCTTGTCGATTGCTGCCGCGCCGTCATTCCGCTGTTCCAGAAGCAGCATTCCGGCAACATCATCAATGTCTCGTCGATCGCCGCCCGCTCGGGGGGCTCGGCAGGATCTGGCATATATGCCGGCACAAAAGGTTTCGTCTCCGCGATTACAAAATCGATGGCGAGGGAGCTGGCGCCGAACAACATTCGTGTCAACGCCGTGTCGCCCGGCACGATCCATACTGCCTTCCATGACCGGCATTCGACGCCCGAGAAGCTCGAAGCGACGCGCCAGCAGATTCCGTTGGGCCGCCTCGGCACGGCCGAGGATTGCGCCGGCACCTTCGTCTATCTCGCGAGCGATGAGGCCTCGGGCTACGTCACCGGCCAGGTGATCGAGGTGAATGGCGGCCTGTTCATGGGCTGAGCTTCTGTACCTTCCGCTTAGGTTGTGACAGCGCGGAAGGACTGTGGCGTTCACCAGGTGCCGGTATTGGGCATCGATGCCCAGGGCTCCTTCACGGGCTGAGCGCCGCCTTTGTTCAGGATCTCGATCGAGATGTCGTCCGGTGTCTTGACGAAGGCCATGCGGCCATCGCGCGGCGGGCGGTTGATGGTGATGCCGTTCTTCTGCAACTTCTCGCAATAGCCATATACATCATCGACCTCGATGGCGAGATGGCCGAAATTCCGACCGCCGGCATAGACTTCGGGATCCCAGTTGTAGGTGAGCTCGACCGGCGCGTCCGGGCTTTCGGGTGCGGCGACGAACACCAGCGTGTAGCGGCCTTTCTCATTCTCAAAGCGGCGCTGCTCGACGAAGCCGAGTTTCTTGATGAAGAAATCGAGTGATTGGTCCAGATTGGACACGCGGATCATGGTGTGGAGATATTTGACCAAAGGCTTTCTCCTTTTGTTGCCGGACGGACTGACGATGAGTGATGACATAGACGAGCTTGCCCGAATGATCCAGTGCGCCGGTCGCGCGGTCGTCTTCACCGGCGCCGGCATCTCGACTGAATGCGGCATTCCCGATTTCCGCTCGCCGGGCGGCTTCTGGACCCGCTACAAGCCGATCGAGTTCAGCGCCTATCTCGCCTCGGAAGAAACCCGTCTGGAGGCCTGGCGGCGCTATTTCATGATCCACGATACGATTTCGTCATGCGGTGCCGGGGCGCGGCCACCAGGTCGATTGCCAAGCTCTATCATTCCGGCAAGGTCAGCCATGTCATCACCCAGAACATCGATGATCTGCACCGCGTCTCCGGCGTGCCGGAAGAGTCGATCATCGAGCTGCATGGCAACGGCACCTATGCCAAATGCCTGAGCTGCGGCGAGCGCTATGAGCTCGCCTGGGCGCGCGCCAGGATCGAGAGCGAGAAACGTCCGCCTTACTGCCTGGCCTGCGCCGGCATCATCAAGACGGCGACCATTTCCTTCGGACAGGCGATGCCTGATCAGGAAATGGCGCGACGCGCGTGCCGCGACCTTCAACGCCGATCTGTTTCTCGCTTTGGGCTCGTCGCTCCAGGTTTTCCCGGCCGCGAATTTCCCGGTCATGGCCAAGAGCAACCGAGCCAAGCTGGTCATCGTCAATCGCGAGCCGACCGGTCTCGATGCGCTCGCCGATCTGGTGATCCAGGGCGAGCTCGGCGATGTTCTGAGCGCCTCTGCCGACCGCTTGTGGCCGCCGGAACGAATCAGTTGAGCGGCAGTTTGTGCGAATTCGCGCTTTGCAAGGCTTGATAAAGTGCCAGCGTGGCTTTTGTTGCAGTCGTTGCTGTCCCTCGCAAGAGGCGCAGCGCATTTGCGGTCTACGGATTGCCTGATGCAAATCAGCTTGTGTTTTCAGGGCTTTTTCGCATCGCGGGAACATCGCTCCACGACATCATCGGCGATCGCTTCAGTCACCACTGCGTGTTTTCCACATGTCTGCAGTCCCACAGCCCTGTACAATTGCTCAAGAGTTGATCAATCTAGCTGGTGGCAGCAAGGGGACTGGCTGAGGGCTGCCACTAGTTCGGGTATGCGGTCATGGCGGTGAGCGGGCCCTTTGAGGCAGACAGGGAGCATGAGCACCAAGCTCCCGAAGCGAATGTCAAAATCTATCAGATCACCGGTTTGTTAAGTGGTTCGATGTCGGCAGGGGATATGGTTTCATCATTCCCGACAACGGCATGCCGGATGTGCTGCTGCATTTGAGCTGCCTCAAGCGCGATGGCTTCGATGCGCCGCTCGAAGGCACGCGCATCTTCTGCGAAGCGGTGGAGCGCCAGAAGGGCTATCAGGCGTTGCGCGTGCTCAGGGTCGACACCTCGACCGCGATCCATCCGGTCGAGCGGCCAAGCCGCACCCATGTCAATGTGTCGCCCTCGAGCGGCTGGGTGCAGGGCGCGCGTCAAATGGTTCAACCGCGCGCGCGGCTTTGGCTTTGTGAGCGAGGGCGAGGGCTCGCCCGATATCTTCATTCATATGGAGACGCTGCGGAAAGACCGCCATTGCCGAACTTCATCCCGATCAATGGATCTATGTGCGCTTTGGCAGCGGACCCAAGGGCCACATGGCCGCCGAGGTCCGCCTTACGCTCGACAGCGGGCCCCGCCACACGAACTAGCGCCGTCGGCGCCGGCAGGGCATAGTAGTGCCATGCGCGCCGTTCTTCTGACTTTCCTGTTCTGGCTTGCTGCCGTCTCGGGCGCCAAAGCCGAGACACAGGCGGAACTGCCGACCGTGCCGCTGACCATCGAGAGCAATGGCGGCAACATGCGGACCGGTTTCATCGCCGAGCTCGCGGCGACTCCCGAACAGCGGGCCAAGGGGCTGATGTTCCGCACGGAGCTTGCCGATGATCACGGCATGTTGTTCGATTTCGAGCAGACGCGCAGCGTCTCAATGTGGATGAAGAACACGCCGTTTCGCTCGACATGATCTTCTCCGACGACAAGGGAGTGGTGCTCTATGTCGCGCGCAACACTGTTCCCTATTCGGAGGAGGTCATCACGCCGGGCGTGCCGGTATATGCGGTCCTCGAGGTTAAGGCCGGAACCGCCCACCGGCTCAATATCAAGGCCGGCGACCGCCTGCTCAACACGATTTTCGGTACCGGCGGGTGATCCCTTGCCCTTGGAGCCGATTTCGCTATCCCCTGCGGTGCAGGGCGCTTCCCGCCAAAGTTGCTCGACTTTGGCGATAAGGGAGCGCTCCAGGTTATATATGGCGGAGACGGGGTGTAGCGCAGTCTGGTAGCGCACCTGCCTTGGGCGCAGGGGGTCGTCAGTTCGAATCTGGCCACCCCGACCACCCGGCCGATATGCAGCTGATAGGATTTAGGTGACGGCATGACCGCGAAGATCTACAGGCCCGCCCGCAATGCCATGCAGTCCGGCAAAGGCAAGGCCGAGCTCTGGCTTCTCGAATATGAGCCGGAGCTGCCGCAGACGGCCGAACCGCTGATGGGCTGGACCTCGTCCGCCGACATGAAGCAGCAATTGCGCCTGATCTTCGAGAGCAAGGAGCAAGCCATTGCCTATGCCGAGCGCAATGGCATCGCCTATTAGGTTGAGCCCGAGGCGCCGGAAAGGCCGCAGCGCAAATCCTATGCCGATAATTTCAGATGGGGCCGCAGTGAGAACTGGACCCATTGACCGGTTGGCCCCGTAGCTCAGTTGGATAGAGCAACAGCCTTCTAAGCTGTGGGTCGGGAGTTCGAATCTCTCCGGGGTCGCCAATTAAATCAAGTTGTTAACCGACAGAGTTAATCCCTTTTATAAACGAAAGACCCCAAATATGTACGCTATGTGTACGCGAGGAGGAGGGGACTCGATTCTGCACGGCCTGCACCCTATCTGACCCAGCATGCCAAAATATCTCTCCGACCATGAACTCTATGATCCGATCAGCAGATCGGCCTGTTCAGTTATTGCTGGAATGCCCGCACACGGTCATAGACCATTTGCCGACTGAGATCCTTGCGAACATCGCCAACGACACGCCGGAAAAGGCTTTCACCATCACGGTCAAACTCCTCGAGGCAGGCGAGAGACCGATGGGCCGCAAGCGGCGCAGCTTCCGCTGATGCCCGACCTATGGCCCCGCATTCTTTGGGCATTCCGGCCGCCCTGGCGGATCGTGCGCCGCAAGGAGGGCGGCATGTGGATCGAATTGAAGTCCGGCTGGGTGCTGCTTTATGTCTACCCCCGCCACAATGACGTCTCTAACCACAAGAAGCCGACCGAAGATGAAGCGCTCGACATCGTGCGCGCGATCGATCGCCAGGCTGTCGAAACGGCGGTACCGGCCACGGCCGCGATACTGGGTGCCGCCGGCCGAAAGATCGAAGTGGAAGCGCTGGAAATAGGAAGCGCCTTGAATCACGGTCGATCGGCGTCGTCACCGTGAAGGTGCGGGCGTTCGGGCGGTAGGCGGGCCGCGCCGCCCGAGGTTCCCCGGTCGCCAGAGAGAGGTCCAAGGCGCCGGGGCGGAGGGAAGCGATAGGATCAGGGAGACTCCATCGCCGCCACCTCTCGACGGCCGGCTTAGTGGCCGCAATAAAGGTTAGACGCTACTTCCTGGCCAGTGTCACGAGAAACCCTGCCGGCGCTGACGGTCGGCAAGGTGACGGTGAAGGTCGAAGCGTTCGGGCGATATAGCAATGATGGTCCCTTATTCACAAATCCGCGGGAAAGTCATAAAAGGTTTCCCTCATGCGAACCATGGCGATCATGATCAGTGCATCTGCCGTCGCGATGTCGGCGAGCATCCCACTTGTCGAAGCATCTTGCTGGAGCGACGTGCAGCAAGCCCGGCGTGGCATCGATGTCTATAGCATTGAATTCCAGCAGGCCCTCACGGCATGCGAATTGAAAAACCCAGCCCGGCCGGTGGCGCCGAAAGCACCGCCGAAAGCAACGGTAGAGATCAGAACTATCAACGAAGAAACAGCGCAACCCGACAAAGAAAAAGAACCGCCCTCCGTACTTTCGACAAGCCAACGAGTGTCATCGGGCACCTGGGTGCGTGTGTCACCAAATAGGTGGCAGCTCCAACGAGACTGACATGATAAGCCCGCCGCGGTGCGTATTTCCCGGCGGGCTTTTCATTTCCCTAGGGGCGTCAAAGTGCGCGGTGGCGACAGGCAAGAAGAACGGCGATCGGGAAGATACCGCGTCGAGACATGGAAGGCCTGGGCAGACATTGCCAAAGCTGCGACTCACTTTGGCCAGATTTGGGACCAAGATTCTTTGCTGGGACCGCGCATGGGAGGGACACCCGCGCCATGATAAACGCCCTGATGCCCGACGAGCTGAACATGGTCGACCAAGTGATGAATGAAGCCTGCCAGAAGCTCGGCTGCAACGATGCAATGAAGGCCATAATCGCCGCCCGCGTCCTTGGATTCGCGAATAGAGGTGAGCGGCGGTATGACACGCTCCTGGCGATCGCCTTGGACAAGACCACGCCCTGAACTTCGGGCATGAGGTGGGCTTTCGGTGGACCGGCTCGGCGCTCTTGCATTGCCGCTGAATTATTGAGATGTGCGATTTACATACGATAAAGCGCTCCCAATTTACTGCGCTCAAACTCCCATCGCCGCGGACTTTCTCCGGGGCCGCAACGTCTCCCCTTTCGGACTGACCAGCCCGAGGCGAGATTTGTCATCATCACCTAACCCGCTTTGGTGCGTCTTTTCCCTTATCGCTGCTAAAAACCGGCGCTGAGCATATCTAGCGCGCCGGCCACGAGGCGCTCGACGTCGGGCAGCGGCTCGTCGCCGATCAAGAGGTGAGTGAACACTCCGCCTACGAGCAATCCGAGCGCGATCACCGGCCATCGTGGCACGCCGCTGCGTCGTCGGCCGTGTTCCTGACGTGCCGCCTGCTTGTGGTCACGCTCGTATTGGGGGTGTGCAAACTTTGATAGGTCGCTCATTCATTAACCCTAAGTCACTTTTGGACGAATGTCACCGGCAGTGGAAAAAAATCAATTGACCCGTGCACATCCGGTTTCGGGGGACTTGACACCGAAATGCACCGGTACAAAAATTTCGGCCCGGGACGACGCGTTGCTTCCGCATTGCCACGTAGGCATAAAACAGAGTGCGCGATCATGACCGAGCATCGGTTGAGCCGACCCACCTTTAAAACCGAATTCCTTGAGATTGCGCTGCGCATAGTCGCCGGCGTCCTGACCGTCGGCTTTCTTATCGTACTTCCAGCCCTCAAGATCTTGGGCCTGGCCTGACGGGCCTCACATCTGGTGTATAGAATTGCCCGCCCTTGAACGGCCGGCTTGTGAGAATAAAACTCTTTGGCGAGGTGATCTTCAAAAGTGCGGGCGTTCAGGCGCTAATCACCGCCAGCGAGCTTTTCAGTATTGAGGCAACGGAACTTTCTAACCTTTGGCGAGTTAAGGAACTCTCGAACCAGCCTGCCAAGGTGCGATTATGGAAAGCTCGTTTACTAGCTTCGAGCTTCGGAACGCAGCTCGCCAAGCAATGACAATCGGTCTGTCGTCCTGGTGCCCTCAGGCTCGAAAGACCCTCCTCGCAGCTTCCGAGCGGTTGATGACCGAGGCAGAAGCTCGCGAGAAAAAAGAACGGAATGAAGGGGCTCCCAGACAATCCTCGCATTAAGCGGGAAGGTCAGGCCCTCGGCCAGTCCAGGGGCCCTGCACGCAAAAACCCCGCCGGCATGACCAGCGGGGCTTCGAGAAGTATAGCCGAGGCAAATTTGGAGGCAGGTCGCGCGGCAGAGTAACGCCCGCGAGGCGCTCGGCATCGCGAAGCGCTGAATTGGTTAAGTCATCCATCCACCCGCTCGCAAAACCCTCGTAGCGCCGTAAGAGCGCTAGCTTGACGGCAATGCCATCGATTGCAGCCGCAGGCGTCTCGACAATAGCGTCAATTGCGTCACCGACTTGCGCCGATGCCTGCAGCTCGGCTTCGCTGCGTTGAGGCCTTCTCTCTTCACGGGCACACAATTCCGCATGCTTGGCATCCGCATCGCGGAAGTTCTGCCAAAGGGCTGGCCAATCGATCTTCTTTTTCATGGTCACACCTCGTCATCGGGTTCGCGGCCGTCGTGCTCATCCTCGCGGTCATCACGCGAGCCCAGGGCCCAGCCGTGTTGATTGATGTATGACACCGAGCCCAAGGACGGCTCATTATCAGCCTTGTCTTGCTCAAGATCATCGACGCCACCGGCAGACCACTTGGACTGATCAATCGCATGCGTCGATCCCAGTGAAGGCTCGCCCGGATCGTCACCTTCGCAGATATATCGACCGCTGAAGGCCTCGCCGCGCGTCCAGCCTAGCTCCGGCTCAGAGTTGCAGTCGTCGCCCTCAAGATCAACGCCAGCGCCATCAGGAAGGTGGACGTATGAGCCATAGCCGAGAGAAGGCTCAAGGTCGGAGTCCGCAGAAGGATAAGCGTGAGGACGGCGCGTTCTCAAGCAGGGACTTCACATTCGATAAAGACAAGAAGGGGAAGGCCGAAACAGCGCATGCGGATTGTTCAGGCCGCGTAATGTAATGACGAGAACCGTTGTGCAAAGAACCTAAGGCTCATCGCGGGAAGGATTTTGTAGGGAATGACCTGTTTCGCCTGTTGCTTTGCCGCAGCGGCACCGCATCGAAAGCCGCAAACATCAACGCGCAGGCGAAGGCCCGCCACGGCCTCGAACCTCACACGGTCGGCACGGTCCCGCCGTCGATGACATACTCTGTCCCGGTAATGGACGCGGCGCGCGGCGAAGCCAAAAACGCGACAAGGTCAGCTACCTCGCGCGGCTTTGCCGGATGGCCAAGCGGAATACCGCCAAGCGAATCCATCACAATCTTGCGGCCGCCTTCGTAATCGGTGGCGTTCTGTCGCGCGATCTCCTTGATTAGGCCGACCGCGCCATCCGTCTCGACCCAGCCGGGCGAAACGCGGACGACGCGCACGCCCTTGGGGCTGACTTCCTTGGACAGGGCCTTGCTGTAGTTCGAGAGTGCCGCTTTCGCCGCCGCGTAGGCGATGGTGGCTTCGGGCAGCGGCATCCGGACTTGAATCGAAGTGACATGTATGACGACGCCGAAGCCTTGCTCGATCATCGCCGGCAGGAGCGCGCGATCGAGACGCACGGCGCCGAAGAGATTCTGGTCCAGCGCCTTGTGCCATTCCTTGTCATCGAGCACGACGAAGCCGCCCGCCGGCGCGCTGGAACCGCCGACGACATGAACGACGATGTCGATGCCGCCGAGACGGTCGCGAACTGCTCCCACAACGGCGGCGCATCCTTCCACCGTCGATACATCGGCGACCACGAAGTGCTCGGCGTTGGAAAGACCCTCAGGCCGCGAACGGGCCGTGGTCAGAGCCGTCGCGCCGGCCTCACGCAACGCCGCGACGACGGCCTGACCGACGCCCTTGGTGCCGCCCGTCACGAGCGCGCGCTTGCCCTCAAGTCCGAGATAGCTCACGATTTTATCTCTAGCGCGGAGATCTTGCCGCCTTCGACCGTGAACACGAAATCGAGAGTGACCGGGCTCCCGGGAAAGTTCCCGGTGAGCTTCGTGCTGACGACGGTCTTGCCGCCGCGTGCGGATGCGGCGACCGGCTCAAGCGTGTGCTGGTATTTCTTTGCGGTCTCTAACCGCCACGCCCTGATGGCGTTAAGGCCCTTCAACGTCTGGCCTTCGTCCTGCACGGTGGCGTCTGACGCAAAGCACTCTGCAAGCGCATCAGTGTCGTGGGTGCTTTCGGATGACAGGAAGACTTCGATCGGTTTGGGCAGCGGTAATGGCATGGCATTTTCCTTTCTGTTATCGGCTCCGTTCTCCCATGTCGGGGTTGCCTGTAATCAATGATGGAGATACGCTTACCGAATGACAAGAACACACAAAAAAGTAAGGTACGCACCCAAGAGTAAGGGCAAGCAATACACCCCTGTTACCGCTGCGCAGGACGTGGAGCAGGCGTTCAAAGTGCTCGAAGGACGATGGAAGCTCCTCATCCTGTTCCATCTCTTCGGCGGGAAAGTCCTGCGCTTCTCAGAGCTGGAGCGGGCTATTCCGGCGATTTCCCAGAAGATGCTGATCCAGCAGCTTCGCCAGATGGAAAATGACGGCATGGTCCGGCGGATCGTTCACCATCAGGTGCCGCCGAAAGTCGAATATGGATTAACCGACTGGGGTCAGGCTCTTTGCCCGGCGCTAGACGCTTTGCTGAAATGGGCAGCGCTGCGCGAGGAAATGGTCGAAGCGGCCGACGCTGTGAGCAATGAGTAAAGCTCTGCCGCGCCGGATTGGGACACAAGGAAATTTCCGATGTCGCTGCGGCCAGTCATTGCCACTACAAACTCTGCTTTACACTTCGGACAATAACACGCCCCGCGTCTCCCTTCCGTTATCGCAAGCCGATAGAACCGCAGATGATCTTCAATGCAGACCGGACAGTAAGGACCGTCTATGTCATCCACCAACGCTCGATGCACTTCCAGCCATCGAGTTCAAAATTCGATCCCATCTGCGCCTCATGGCCGATCTTGTTCGACGTGGCGTCGACAAAATTGGCATAGGCCGGGATGATGGCGCCGCCGTCCTCACTGACTAGCATCTGCATTTCGCGATACATTCCGGCGCGCTTTGGCCTCATCTAGTTCTGCGCGCGCGGCAACCAGCAATTCGTTGAACCTTGCATTGTTCCAGTGCGTGTCGTTCCACTCGGCACCCGCCGCGTAAACCTGGCTGAACATCCAGTCCTCTGTCGGCCGGCCAGCCCAAAAACACATTACGAAAGGCTTCTTCAGCCACACATTTGACCAATAGCCGTCATTGGGCTCACGAATGACATTGATGTCGATGCCCGCCTTCAAGGCCTGCTCGCGATAGAGCAGTGCGGTATCGACGGCGCCATTGAAGGCCGCATCGGCAGCGGAAAGATCAACCTTAAGCTCCGATAGCCCAGCCTGCTTCAGGTGGAACCGGGCCTTTTCCGGATCGTAGGGGCGAGGCTTGAGGTCGGAAGCAAAGTACCGGTTGGCCGGCGTGACCGGGCTGTCGAGGCCCGGCTGGCCGTGCCCAAAGAGGATCGTGTTCACGATGGCTTCGCGGTCGATAGCATATTTCAAGGCGAGCCGCACATCCTTGTTGTCGAAGGGGGCAGTGTCGGTGAACATCGGCAATGTGTAGTGCTGCGTTCCCGTCACCTCGTTGATCATAATGTCTGGATTGCGCTTCAGCATGTTGAGCGTTTTGATGTCGACGCGAGCAATGGCATCGACTTCCCCAGTTATCAGCGCATTCATGCGGGCGGCAACGTCAGCAATGCCTAGGATCTTCACATCGTCGAAATGCGCCCTTCCCTGCTTCCAATAGTTGGTGTTGCGCTTGAGCGACATGCTGATCCCGCGCTCATGTGACACGAGAAGATAGCCGCCCGTGCCGTTCGCCGGCTCCCAATCGATCCTGCCATTGACCTGAGGTCCGATGACCAGATGGTAGTCAGTGCACATATAGGGAAAGTCGGCATTGCCATTTGCCAACGTGAAGACCACCTTGTCGGAGCCATCAGCTCTTATGTCGGTGATCTGATCGACAATGCCCTTGGCAGCGGACTTAGACTCTTTGCCGCGATGATGATTGAAGGAGGCCACTACATCTTCGGCATCGAGCGCTTTTCCGCTGTGGAACACAACACCCTGGCGCAATCTGAAGACCCATGTCTTTGCGTCCGAAGAGGGTTCGGCGGTTTCGGCCAGTTCGAACACGAGTTTTCCATCAGGACCCACCTCCATTAGGTTGTTGTAAACGGCTCCCCAAAGACCAGTGTTGACGACGTCGGATGTGCCCCATGTGGCGGGATCATGGGAATCATTTGTGTTTGCGCTCGTCGCGCCCAGCCGGAAGGATCCGCCTTTTTTCGGCGTGTTCTGAGCGAATGCCGGGAGATGGAAGCCCGCGCCCAAAGCTACTGCTCCCCACATCGCCTGGCGGCGATTCAATCTACCGAAGACCTTCTTTCTCGTCATAGTCCTTCCCTCCCGTTGAAGTTGTTTGTTAGACTTCTATCGGCAAGACGCCTCACCGCCTCGCAAATAGCCGAGAAACTCGCCGCCGCCCGTCGCGACATTATCCGCGCGCGCAAATAGCCATGGACGAGTTGTGGTTCGTTACGATAGGCCGCGATGCCGCCGGCGTTGCGGATGGCATCAGCATATTCCCTTGCATCATCGCGCAGCGGATCATATCCGCACTGACGATGTAGGCCGGCGGAAGATCTGAAAAATCACAAGCCTTGAGCGGAATGATGTCGGGGTTGGTGACTGCGGATCGCTCCTGCCCACCCGACATGATCCTGAAATAAGCCAGCGCCTCATCGGTTCTGAGCAAGGGCGCCTCGGCGTTTTCAATGTACGAGCCACTTGCCGGATCGCCGCCAAGGCCCGGATAGATGAGGACTTGGCCTATTGGCATCGGCGCGCGGCTGGCTTTACGCCGCAGGCAGACGGCGGCAGCCAGATTGCCGCCGGCACTGTCGCCGGCCACGATCACCTGTTTGCCTGAATGCGCCAAGTGCAAAAAGGCGGCTTCAGCATCGTCGCTGAATGCCGGTAGGGATTCTCCGGCGCCAGCCGATAGTCCACCGCCACCACTTCCAACCGAGTACGAGTGGAAAGCTCGGCACAGACATCATCATGACTGTCCAAGCCGCCCATCACCATCCCGCCGCCATGCAGATACAGAATGGCCACTTCATCATGTGGTCCTTTGTCTACCGGATTGTAGCGGCGCGCGGGAATTCTGCGATCGGGTTTGCTTGCCGTAACGGCGAAATCGTTTACGCGCAGTCCATCTGGGCGCTGCTGCCGAAAGGCAGCACAGTATTTGTCGTAGACGGCGCGATTCTGCTCGACGGTGAAGGTAAAAGCATCCGCCGGATAGAAGGCGAGCGAACGCGTTATAAAGTCAACCACCTCGGAATCGCTCGGCATCGGATGAGCCATTGATCCTGGTCGCCAATGTTGAAGGTTTGGTTCATATGATGGAAATCGGCTGCTCATTTGACTGAAAGCGACATGTCCAAAAAGAAATGCGAAGGAGGAGAAATTAACCTCAGCTCTCGGAGTATTCCTTGACGAGACGACTAAACAGTTCGCGCACCCCCCGATCCGAAGGCATCCCGCGTCAGCTCCCTTGTACCAGGTGGCACCCCAGGGGTCCGAACACATTTTCTCATAACGCCAGCCCCTTCCTTTACCCGCCCCTTCACTGTCGAAATCTCCCTTCTTCAAAAGGAGGACGGATGAGTGGCTTCTGAACGAAGCTGTCGGCTGACAGGGACGGAGGCAGCGCTCACCGTGCCTGCCCCTCGTTGGGAGACTCCCGAATCTGCGGCGGGTCGAGCCTGAGTTCGAGGAAAGGGCCTGAATGTCCGCTCTTGATGCTGTGGACGGCTCCTCCACCTGGCGCGCAAAAGCGCCATAGGATTGGTTGCTGGTGAGGTGACCACGATTTGGAGGAGCTCGATATGCAAGCGGTGACAACAATCGGTTTCGACATTGCGAAGTCTGTTTTCCAGGTTCACGGCATTGACGCAGAGGGCCAGGGCGTTGTTCGCCAGCGACTCAGGCGGTCACGGGTTCTCGGCTTCTTCAAGAAGCTTTCGCCTTGCGTGGTTGGTATGGAGGCATGCGCCTCCTCGCACTACTGGTCACGCGAGTTGCAGGCACTCGGGCACACGGTTCGATTAATGCCGCCGGCCTATGTGAAGCCGTATCTGAAACGCCAGAAGAACGATGCGGCCGATGCCGAGGCCATTTGCGAGGCGGTGCAGCGGCCAAGCATGCGGTTCGTGCCGACCAAGACACCCGACCAGCAAGCCTGTCTGATGCTCCACCGTACGCGGCATCTGTTCATTCGCCAGCAGACTGCGCTGATCAATGCGATCCGCGCCCACCTTGCCGAGTTTGGCATTGTCGCACCGGTCGGCCGCAATGGCGTCGAGGAGCTGCTCGATGTGGTCGCCGATCCCGACGATGGACGCGTGCCCGAGATTGCGCGCGAGTGCCTGGAGGCACTGGGCAGTCAACTACGGCGGCTGAAGCGGCAGATCCTGACGTTCGACCAGCGTATCAACGCCTGGCATCGCTCAAGCGAGACTAGCCGTCGGCTCGACGAACTCCCCGGGGTCGGCCCGGCGCTGGCAACCGCGCTGGTCGCCAGTATCCCCGATCCGAGAGTGTTTCGATCGGGACGCGACTTCTCAGCCTGGGTTGGACTCGTGCCGAAGCAAAACTCCAGTGGAGGCAGGGAGAGGCTCGGCAACATCACCAAACAGGGCGACCGATACCTGCGCTCGCTGTTCTGCGCTGGCGCGTTGGCGGTGATCCGATACGCCAAAATCCACGGCACCAAGCATCGGCCATGGCTTGCCAAGCTGCTGGAACGGCGGCCAACAAAGGTGGCCGCGATCGCGCTCGCCAACAAGATTGCGCGCATGGCCTGGGCGATGATGGCCAAGGGCGAGCGTTACAGGGAACCCGTCGCACTGGCTCGCTAGGGCAAGGCGACTTCCGACGAGATCGCGCCGGCAACGGCGTGATGTGAAGGTTGGAAAGGACTGACAGCACGTAATGCAGAACCGGTCGATCCGGTGATCAGGACAACCCACTTGGGCCATTGCATTGTCGAATGCGAGCTTTTGACCGGGACCTGATCCGCGGAAGGCATTATGGCCAGCGGCCCTGTGAGCCGCGCTCAAAGGCCGAACACATGGCTGCTACGACCAGCGCTGCGACGTGAAGAAGTGCCTTGACAGCTCGGAGCCGTCCACACATGGCCCTAAGGCGAAACCCAACCGTTCAGTCTTCATGTCGGCAATTGGGGGGTAATGCGGACATGCCACAGTCATCGTCAAACGGAAGCTTTTGACCCGAACCGGACGTTCGCTGCCAGCATTGCGCTCCTGATGCACAGGATCGAGCGCTGCCGACAAGATCCCGGGCCGTCCTTGTGTGTCCATGCTTCTAAGGGCATACGTCCGGAAGACACTCGGCGGTGATGTGAAATCTTGGGCAACATGAAAATGCAGGAGCGTCATGATGTCGTGGTGGTGCGGCGGTGCCCGGAGCGCAGTCAGGCCGAGCTTTATGCCCTTGTCTTGAGTGCCAAGAGCATCGAGTCGATTATTGTCCGGGACGCCGATGCCTTCAGTCTTCTCATCGCACCCGAAGATGTAGATCAGGCCGACGCGGAACTCACAGCCCATGATTCGGAGAATCAGGGCCAACCGACCGAGACGAAACGGGTCAGTCCGGCGCCGCCGAATATCGAAATCCTGCTAGTTTACTGGGCAGTCCTGTTGTTCTTCTTCGCTGCCGCCCGTCGCGACGCCCTGTCGGTCCAGTGGCTGGAGATTGGCTCGGCTCAGGTCGGCTTGATCCGCGCAGGTGAATGGTGGCGCACGGTCACGGCGCTTTTTCTGCATGTCAGTGGAACCCATCTCCTGAGTAACCTCGCATTCGGAACGGTCATCCTGCTGCTCCTCTCCCAGGTCCTGGGCCCGGGAATGACCTCAGTGGCTGTGATGACAGCAGGCGCCGCCGGCAACGCTTTGAATGCCCTGATAAGACCGGCATCCTTCACATCAATCGGGGCATCCACCGCGATATTCGCGGCTATCGGCCTGCTCGCGTCGCTGAGGCAGAATTGGCGGCCCAGACGCATGTCGTGGAGTCCGCGCGATTGGGTTCCACTCGCGGGTGGCGTGATGTTGCTGGCCCTTCTCGGGTTCGGCGAAGGACAAACCGACATCCTCGCCCATGTTTTTGGATTTTCATCGGGTGTGTGTGTTGGATCGCTGCTTGCGTGGCTGGATCGGCATTGGCCAGAGGACCGGCCGGCGCAGCGTAAGTCCGCCTGGGCCGCCGGCGGGATAGTGGCGTTCGCTTGGCTTTGTGCGATTCTGGCGCAGCGGTAGTAGCGGCCGACGTGACCAGCGGTGCCATTTGCGCCTGTTTCCAGGTGGAAAGCAGACTGTCCCACCGCTCAAATGAACAGCCGAGTCTGGGGATGTTCAGGATCTCGTGCAAAGGGCCTGGCGGGCGCCAACGAAGAAGATCGAGACACCGTCATTCGCAAATGTGATGAGTTCCACTTTTGCCGTGTAATCCAAGATCGAAGTGAAAGTGGGACGCATGGGACGCATTTGAGCCGGGACCGAGAACAGTCGTAAAGTAGCCGCAGGCAGAAGAGCGAAGCGCGCGTAAAATTGTGTATGATGAAGCGCTTGGGTTTTGGGCATCTGCAACGTTGATGACCTTACCGTCATGCATGCTAAATGTGCTAATATCGACCGCATTGCCACGCCCGTGTTCGCTGATTTTGGCAAACATATCGCCATTGCGAGCGCGCACTCGTAACCCGGTCCGGTTGAAACTCTTTCGAGAGTCGTATTTGATTGCGCAGCCAAAATCGGAGCTGCGGATTCGCTCAACCATTTTGAAAACTGTATCGCATACTTGCAATTTAACAGCGGTGCTTCGGGCAATTTAATTAAATCATTTTGCGCCTTTACATACTTGAGACAAATCGGGTTTTGCACATGGCACAGCCCATTGTCCAATACACCGGTGGCAACAGTATCCACTACACCTGTGGCAACAGTGAAGCCCGCACCTTGGGCAAGGAGTTGCTGCAAGCAGTCCTTATCCTCATCGCTTGATGGTGTATCACGGTGCGGATTGGTTAATGGGGCAGCAACAGGCGGTAAAATAATGGAAGCTGACTTTTGCGGCTTGATGCGCGGCAAGGGTACAAGCAAGACCTGCTTGGGCTTGACCAACGGCTTTTGCGGAGGGAGTGGGGGCCGGACTTTAGGTTCCGCGCGCGGTGTTTAAATCTTGACGTTCGAAGTCTTTGTCGGGATTTGCTTTGCCGCGACTGAGCTACGGCCTTTTTTTGCATGCATCGAACGCTTTGCTTTGCATGTTGCCTTAAACGCTATTGGCCCAAGCCAAACATCACGGCATAACCACTCCCAAGTCTGCATTTAGGGGTAAACTGGACACCGTACTTCGCTTCTCCTTTGAGGTGGTATGGTAGCGGATGCGCGTCTCGGCTTACTTTCAGGCAGGTTTGTTTGTGGTCGCCGCGGCTGCCGCATTGTTCGCAGCGGCCGGCACGATCGCTGTCCCGGGCTTTTGGGCCTATCTCGCAATCTTCGCTGTCGTCATGATGGTTTCGTTAGCGGCGCTCGATCCGGACCTCCTGCGCGAACGCATGCGGCCGGGTGGCAAGAAGCCGCCGCTCTCGCTGAGGGTCTTCTCGCTCGTTCTGTTCATGCATTGGATCGTTGCCGGGCTTGACCGTGGCCGTTTCCATTGGAGCGACAACGTGCCCGATTGGCTTCAAGGTGTTTGCCTGTTCACGGTCGCGGCTGGCTACGCCCTTGCATTATGGGCTATGCGTGTGAACCGGTTTTTCTCCTCAGTCATTCGCATCCAGGCCGACCGCGGCCAGCACGTCGTCAGCACGGGGCCTTATGCCTTCGTCCGCCACCCTGGTTACACCGCTGGATTTCTGATCCTAGCGGCAAGCGGCCCCGCGCTCGGATCGTGGTTTGCGGCTGCGCTCGTTGTGCTCTTTAGCCTGCCATTTCTGCTCTATCGCACCATCACGGAGGACCGATTTCTTCGCGCGGAGCTTGCGGGCTATTCGGATTACGCCGCGCGGGTCCGATGGCGGCTTCTCCCGGGTATTTGGTGAGAGCCAAACCTCCTTAGGAAGCGTGCTTCGAAGGTGGTCGCGGCCTGCCAATGCAGCTAATTTTTGCCGTGGTCCCTTAGGCACACGTTTTGGTTCCGATATCTGCAATTGGCCCGACCCGGAAGTCCGCCGTGCCGCGCTTAATGGCGGCTTGCGGGTCAAGAGCGGACATTTGGAGACTTGGGGACCGGAAAAGCTCAAGCGCAGCCCTTCTACCGTGACCCATAGCGTGCAATTTCAATGACATAAGAGTTCTCATCTTTATCCCCCATGGCTCGCCACCCTTCGCCCTGACGGGTTTCGGGTGCCATAGCCACCAAACTAACCTTGGACGCGCAGCCCTCACCTCATCGCTTCCGGCGTCTAGTCCAGAGACTGCCAGAGCGACCTGTCCGCCAGCTCGTCTTCGGCGACAGCGAGTTTTTCTTCATCGTTTCCTTCCATGTGAAGCATCCAACGCATTGGCATATCAATCTCTCCATATGGAGCGGTGACGACAAAAGAACGACCTGCATGGTTGCCCGTAAGCTTCTTGTAACGCGTATTGATCACTTTGGGGCTCTCCAATTTCCGACCAAAAGAAGTTAACTCCAAATCTTACTCCGAACCTCACCATGCCGGCAATTCGCGGCACTTGGCGCGCGGCGGTGAGACTGGCCCCGGGTGGCAAGCCATTCGCGATGAGCTTCGCCGGATTCGACGGGAACCTCCCCATTGAACTATGGTTAATGCCGGCCGGCAGGATCGCCGGCCTGAGATAGTCAGTGTGGGAGTTTGGCATGTTCCGGCGGCTTGCCATCGCTGCGGTCGTCAGCCTTGCGTGCGGCAATCCCGCAAGCGGAGTGCAGGCCGCTTGCCGCCTGGTGATCGTCGCCTGCAACATCGCTTGTCCCGCACCTCACTACAATAGAATGGCGACATGCAAGCAGAAGTGCCACACCATCATTTGCGAGCGCAAATCGAACCAATTGGCGAGGAGCCGTCTGCCGGAAAGCGACCTGCCTGGGGACCAGTTGCCGCAGAGTCGTATGCCCGTCAGTCATTTACCGGATAGCGGCCTGTACTGACCACCCTCTCTCCTCAGTTCCGCGCACGATCAATGCCCGGATAGTAACGTATCCGCACAGCTTTGCCTTTGCGTCAATGATGTGCAACTATAGACAATCCAGAGGGCGAAGAATTCGGGGAAAGGACTCAAATCCTTCACTCGTCAATGCATCAAAGACGAAAAAAACAGAAGGGGTTGGGATATGTCATGCAAATGGACTGCCGCTTTGTTGTTCGCTGCCGGTTTGATTCATGCAACGGCAGGCGACGCCACGGCGAAGAGCGGAGTCAATGTCGGTGTTTTGAAATGCACCGTTGACGGCGGCATCGGGCTGATTCTCGGGTCCAGTAAACACATGAAATGCAGCTTCACGCCAGCGGGGTCCGACCCCCGGGACTTCTACAAGGGCAAGGTCATCAAGATCGGTCTCGATATCGGCGTGACCGAAAAGAGCTACATCACCTGGCTGGTGTTCGCGCCCGGCAAGCTCAGGCCAGGCGCGCTTGCCGGGTCCTATGTCGGCGCCACTGCAGATGTCGCCATTGGCGTCGGCCTCGGCGCCAATGTACTGGTCGGTGGTTTCAAGAAGTCGGTTGCGTTGCAGCCCGTGAGCGTCGAAGGCGAGGTCGGGCTCAACGTTGCCGTCGGCTTCGGCGAGATCGAGCTGGCTGCGGAGTGATCGACGAGTCTATTGCTCGATGAACTCCCCGCATTTGGGGGGTGGCAGCGTGCCCCAGGGCATAATCGGGACTGTCGATGTCGAATTTTGCGGGCTGCCTTCGATGAGCTTGTCGGTATAGCTCAGATAGACGAGCGTGTTGCGCTTGACATCGCAGCCGCGCGAGATGTGGAATTTCTTGAAGAACAGCGAGCGCCGCATGCGGTAGACGTCATCACCTTGGCCAAACTTGCCCTTGAAGCTGATGGGACCGATCTGGCGGCAGGACAGCGAAGTTTCGGAACGCTCCTCGGCAAAACCAGCCCAGCCGCTCCAGCCGCCAATCTCCGGAACGGTGAAATGGCAGGCGATACCCTCGATCAGGGGATCATCGAGCGCATAGGTCGCGATCTTGGCGTCCGGCGAAAGCATGCGCCATACGGTCGTCTTCTTGAAGATGAGCTCCGGATCGTCTGCTTCCTGAGCCGCAAGCGGAAGGCTCGCCACCAGTCCGGCCAGGGCCAGGGCAACAAGGCCAGTGCGCTTCAGCATGCGATCCTTCCTTTCGACCTCCGGACAAATAGGTCCGCGAGCGCCGATTTCAAGACGCGAGTTTGAGCCGCTCGAAGCCTGCCGTGATATCGGCAATGAGATCGTCGGGATCTTCGAGCCCGATATGGAAGCGCAGGCACGAACCTTCGCGCGTCCACGGCTTGGCGGTGCGGTGAGGTTTGAAGGGCACGCACAAGCTCTCGAAGCCGCCCCAGGAAAAACCCATGCTGAAAAGCTCGAGCCCGTCGAGGAATCGGCCGAGGGCTTCGTCGTTCTGGGGCTTGAGCACCACCGAGAAAAGTCCGCTCGCACCGGTGAAGTCGCGCTTCCACAGCTCATGCCCGCGCGCGCCGGGAAGGGCAGGATAAAGCACCTCATCGACCTCGCCGCGGCCTTTCAGCCAGTCGGCGATTTTGACCGCGCTCTTCATATGGCGCTCGAGCCGGACATCGATGGTGCGAAGCCCTCTCAGCGTCAGATACATGTCATCGGGCCCGGCAAACTGGCCCATCGTTTCATAGCCTGCCTTGAAGCGCGGCCAGGTCGCTTCGCTGCAGGTGACCGCACCCATCATTGCATCCGAATGGCCGACGATATATTTGG
>CAWJDZ010000008.1:0-46519 GCA_963841765.1 uncultured Alphaproteobacteria bacterium | reverse complement strand
AGGATCGTAAGGCCGTTCCTCGATCCTAGCCTCGGCTAACCTCTGATAAAGATTGCGGCTGCGGGCGAGCGGCCACCAATCATAAAGAAATATCTCCAGCGGTCGCCAGTTCGCGACCCAACCCAGAATCAGGAAGCTTTCCTCGATCAGCCGGCCAAGTGGAGGATCAAGGGAGAGGCGTGTCGTCAGTTGAGCTAGCAGCAGGCAGCCGATAAGCGTGACGACGCCGATGGCGAGCGAATGACGTCCGACGCGAAACAGCTCATTCAGGTCTCGCTGAATGGATCGCGACCGCGCCGCGAAAAATCTCGCCATTGCCTGTTTGAGGGCGCGAAAGGCGCTCCTTTGATGCGCTGTATCCGGGTAGTGGATCGCGATCGCAATAGGCCGGTGCAAAGCAAGCTCGCGGGCCCAGCCAACTATGTAGTCCTCGGCGTCACGATTCAGGTCCCTTTCCGGAAAGGGATAGGGGTCGAGCGTATCGAACAGCTGCGCGATGTCATCGACCCGCACCTCGACTGCCTCATGGTCCGCTGTCGCCATTGTACCTTTTTCGATCCGCAAGTCATGCAGCAGCCCGTTGTGCCTCATCAATGCGAAAAAAGCACCGGACATTTCATGCCTTTCAGGACGGATTTGGTCGCCCCACCTAGGATCATCTCGCTTATGCGGGAATGCCCGTAAGCACCCATGACCAGGAGCTCGGCCCCGCTGTCCGCGACGACCGTCAGCAGGGTTTCACCTGCGTCGCGTCCGCCCGTCGAGATCGGCTCGACCGACGCGTCGATGCCATGGCGAGACAGGCTCTCAGCGAGCTCAGCGCCTGGCAGACTGCCCGGATGCGGGTATTCCATTTCAGGATCTACCCAAACGACCTTGACCTTCTTGGCTCTTTTCAGGAGCGGCAGGCTATCGAATACAGCGCGCGCCGCCTCGCGCTTTCCGCTCCAGCCGATGACGGCGAGGTTGGCGGCCAAGTCAGTCCTGCCGTTTCTCGGCACGACAAGCGTCGGCCTGCCGGTGGACAACAGAATCCTTTCGACAAAGTCGCGCCCGACAACGGACAGGCTGGTTTCATCAGACGGCTGATTGACAATGGTGATGTCGGATCTGCGCGCACAGTCGATCACGTCGCCCGCTATTGCTGGACTGGTTGACTCGATCACTTTCATATCACCGTGAATGCCGGTGTCCTTCAAGATGGAATCGAAAGTGGCGCGGACAGAGTTTTCAGCATTCCTGAACAAGTCCCGATTGCCTTCGAAGATCACGGGCTCTAATCCGAACGTGGCATAGACTTCAACGGAAGGCACGACATAGGCGGCCTGCAAATAGGCACCGAAACTGCGAGCCAGTCCGGCGGCGCTGTCGATGAGCACCTGGTTGCGGTGAAGGTCGTTCAAATTGACCAGGATCGTCTTGTATGACATGTCAGTCTCCTTGCGATAATCCTGGAACGACAATAGACGGGCGTGCCAAGCAATATTTGACCGGGATCAAGTGCTTAGCTGGCCAATCGGTCCGCAAAGAATGGCCTAATGCCCAGGCAATGCCTGGCAGCGTATTGAATTTCCGCAGGCGTCTTGGAAGCGTCCAGGCAAGCCCAACCAGGAGGGGCTTCGCCAACCGGCTGCCGTCGCAGGACATCTGCCGTCGCATCCGAAGCATCGTTGGAGCGGTTGAACAAACGGCGCATCAGCAGCCCCGTTGGCGCCTCCAGCCAGATCCCTCTGAAATCCACTTTGCCCCGTTTCGCGATCTCAGCCACCGCGTTCGCTTCGAATTCGCTCAAGAAAGTGGCATCGACGATCACGCTTTGTCCGGAGCGCAAAGCGGTCTCTGCCTGCCTGTCAAGCGCTTCATAGACCTTATTGGATACGTCCGGCTTATAGGCGGAGGAGGGGAGCCGAACCGTTTCGGGCGTGTGAAACTGGCGCTTGCGCTCAATGTCGCTGCGCAGATGGATTGCCCCTGGCGGACGGCCAATGGACGGCGCCAGCACCTGGGCGAGCATGCTTTTACCGGTACCCGAGCGGCCGCCTATGGCGATGAGCGTCGGGTGATGCGGTTGCAGGAATTCCCACGCCGTCTCGAAATAGAGCCGAGCGTCGGCGGCCGCGTGCCTCGACGTGGCGGATCGGGCCGCGTTCAATGCCGCCACCTTCGCCCTGATCGCCGCCCTGAGGGCCAAGAACAATGGAAGAGCGGACAGACCGCTCATTTCGGCAAGCATATCATCGGCATGCCAGAAATAGCGGTTCAGGATTGAGTTTGCCTCGCTCTTGAGGCCTCTGTGCCACAGATCCATCAGCGAGGAAGGCAAGATCATAGAGAGTGTCGGTTGTCGCTATCGCTTCATCGAACTCGATCGCGTCAAAGAGCGTCGCTCTACCGTCAACCATAACGATGTTGCGCAAATGCAGATCACCATGGCAGCGCCGCACGTGGCCCGTGGCTTCACGGGTCATCAAGAGACCGCGGACTTCACGAAAGGCCGCCCGCATGTCCCGGCTGAATTCCTCGACTCTCTGGCGCGGGAAGATATGAGCTGCCTGGGAGAGTTCATTGATCGTCTCATGGACGACCTCCTCCAAGGCCTCCGTCGCGCGCGCGTTTCTCACCACCTTGGCGGCGGCATGCGCTTCAGAGACCACGGCAGCAAGGTCGCGGATGATCAGCGGATCAAGCTTTCTTTACTCCGCCAGCCGGTCGAGAGTCTGGCTTTCGTCGAATCTATGCAGATGGACAGCCCATTCGACCGCATCACCCGAGCCCCCGAAGCGCAACCCTTCCGGGCCCCTTCTGATCGCCACCACACCCTTATAGAGCTTCGGCGCAAAACCGTGGTTTATGTCGAATTCGCGCTCGCAGAAGTGCTTTCTCTTTTCAAGGGTCGAATAATCAAGGAAAGGCAGTTTGATGGCGCGTTTGATCTTGTAGACGTTCTTGCCGGCCAGGAAGATCACCGAGCAATGCGTGTCGATCCGGATCGGCGTAGCCGTAAGACCATGGGCAACAGCACTGCCGAGATAGTTCAGCACCTCTTCCTGCAGGTCATCACCAGATATAGTTCCCATGGACGTGGCACTCCGGTCGCCGATGGCTTCGTATTCATCAATAAGTTTAGAGAGTGACGGGTTCCCGGCCATGATCTGGATCAATTGCGGGCTTCCGCCACTTCGCGGGACAGTGCGAGGCGCACGCTGTGGATCGCCTCCTCATTGGGGGGCGAAGTCTCAAAGCCAAGTTCGCGGCACAGCCGAAGCATCGGATGGTTCTCCGCAAGGACCTCGCCAGTAATCGAGCGATACCCCTCAGCCTTCGCATAACGGATTGCCAAATTCATCAATGTCGTGCCGAGGCCCCGGCCCTTGAAGTCGGATCTGACGAGAATGGCGAACTCGGCCGTCCTGTGGTCGGGATCTGCGTGAAGCCGTACAACGCCTAGAATCTTGCTCGATGCATGGTCGAGAGCTACCAACGCCATTGTGCGGCCATAATCAAGCTGCGTGAGCCTGGCTACGAAGTGATGGCTGAAGTGGCTTAAGGATGAGAAGAATCTGAAGCGAATGTCTTGTTGATCTATTCTCTCAAGGAATGCCAACAGCGCTGGCTCATCCTCCGGTCTGATCGGTCGAATCTGGAGTTTCTCGCCGCCACGGAGCGTTTCCTGACTTTCCCATTGCCTGGGATAAGGCCTTATCGCAAAACGTGTATCGGGCGCGGCCCGGAACTCTTCCGGACGAAACCGGCGCAATGGCAACGCGGGCATCGAGGACGATGGCGCCATCGGCATCGGCAAGCATCGGGTTCAGATCGACCTCTCGGATTTCCGGAAAGTCCGCGGACAGCTGGGAAAGCTTCGTCAGGATGTCCGCGACAGCGTCGATCCTGGCGGCGGGCACATTGCGGTAAGATCCCAAAAGGCGAGATACCCTGGTTCGGGACATGAGCTCATGTGCAGTGGCGAGATCCAGTGGCGGCAGCGCCAGGGCTTTGTCATTCGTGACCTCAACCGAGATGCCGCCGGCGCCAAACATGATGATTGGCCCGAACGTCTTGTCATCGGCTATGCCGGCAATGAGCTCCCTTGCCTGCGGCCGGGCTATCATGGGGTGAAGTGTTATGCCGACGATATGGGCGGCGGGTCTCGCCTTTCGTGCCGCGGCAATGATTTCTGCAGCCGCTTCGCGGACTTCAGGCGGCGTTCTGAGATTGAGACGAACCCCGCCGACATCCGACTTGTGAATGATATCCGGCGAAAGAATTTTGACCGCCAACTCCAGATATTTCTCCAGAAGAGGAGAAGCAAGGCGCATCGCCTCCTCCGCGTCGGCCGCGAAGATCGCTTCGGCAATCGGAATGCCATAAGCGGCGAGCAAGGCCGTCACTTCAAGAGGATCAAGCCACGAGCGCTGATCAGACAACACCTTAGTGAGAATCGCGCGCCCGCACTCGACATCGGGTTTAAAGTCATCGGGTCCGGACGGAGGCGTTGCCATCAGCGTTTCCTGCGCCTCACGATAGCGGACGAAATGCATGAACCCCTGAACGGCTTTCGTCTCAGTCGCAAAATGCGGAATCTTGCTCGCCTCGAACACCTCGCCCGAATCTGGATCGTCGGCTATCCAACTGGCGAAAACGGGCTTGCCTGAAGCTTGCGTTCCATGCTCCGCCACGATCTTGGCAACTTGCGCAGCGGAAGCTTTGGATGAAGCGAGCGCTGTGGGAACATTCAGCACCAGAACCGCATCATTGGCATCGTCCTCAAGCAGCGCCTGCAGTGCCGCTCCATAACGGCCGGCATCGGCATCACCGATAATGTCCACCGGGTTGGCCCGCGACCAGCTTGCGGGCAGGGTATGGTCGAGCGCCGCCATGGTCTTAGGTGTTATATTGGCGAGGGTGCCGCCGAAATCGATCAGCCGGTCGGTCGCCAGTACGCCAAGTCCGCCGCCATTGGTCAGAATAGCCAATCTGCGGCCAGGAAATGGCCGCAGCCTTCCCAGACCCTCGGCTGCGGCAAAGAATTCATCGAGATCGGCCACCCGCAGCAGGCCGGCACGGCGGAAAGCGGCATCATAGACCGCATCGCTGCCGGCAAGTGCCCCCGTATGTGTCGCAGCCGCGAGCGAAGCCTGGTGGTGCCGGCCGGCCTTCATCACGATCACCGGCTTGACCCGCGCCGCGGCACGCGCAGCGGACAGGAACTTCGAAGAATTTTCTATCGCTTCGACATAGAGAAGGATGGCCCGGGTTTGCGCATCCATGGCGAAGTAATCGAGCAGGTCGGCGAAGTCTATATCGACAGCATCACCAATCGAGGCGATGGCCGAAAAGCCGATCGAGCGCCGGGCACTCCACTCGACGAGCGCCGCAGCGATGGCGCCTGATTGCGAGACAAGTGCCAGATCCCCAGCTTTGGCAGGCTGCGCAGCGAAACTCGCATTGAGCCCGATCGGAGGAATCAGCAGTCCGAGGCCATTGGGTCCCAATATTCTGAGCCCGCTCTTACGTGCCGCTTTAAGCATTTGATCTGCAAGCGAGCCGTCGCCATGACCCAGGCCAGCCGATATGACCACCGCCGCCGGCACACCTGCTTCACCCGCCGCGCCAACGATCTGCGGAACGGCCGGCGCAGGTGCGCTCACCACGATCAGATCGGGAAGCGTCTCGAGCGCTGCCAGGGAGGACGCCGTCGGAATCCCTTCGATAGTGGAATAATTGGGATTGACGACATCAATTCGGCCGGTGAAGCCCGCCGACTTGAGATTGGCGAGGACAGCCCTTCCGAGCGAACGTTCCTTGGGACTTGCGCCAACAACAGCGACAGATTGCGGGCGAAACAGCTTGTCGAGACGATAGATGCTCATGATGAACCTATCGCAGCACGCGAAGCGCATTCAGGATGACGAGGACGTCGATGACTTCCTGGGCTATCGCGCCATTGACCGGCGGAAGATAACCGAACGCGGCAACCAGCATGCCGACCCCCGACAAACCGAGGCCAATCGTGACACTCTGGAGGGCGATGCTGCGGCTGCGCCGTGCGATCTCGATCGCCGGCAACAAGGCATCCAGACGATCCTGAACAATCACGACATCGGCGGTTTCCGAGGAAGCCGCGGCGCCGGTCGCGCCCATTGCCACGCCCACATTCGCCGCTGCGAGAGCCGGTGCGTCGTTAATACCGTCTCCCACCATCATGACCGGCGTCTGCTTTGCCTCGGCGTGGACGATCGTCACTTTGGCATTGGGGTCGAGGTCGCCTCTCACGAGGTCGAAGGGCAGATCGCGCGCGATCGCTTCGGTGACGGCCTGGCGATCGCCGCTCGCCAGAATGATGCGGCGAATACCCATCCGGCGCAGGGCGTCGAGGAGAGATGCAATTCCCTCGCGAGGCTTGTCCGCCAGGCCAAAGAGAGCCACAACCTTGCCACTGATCGCCAGAGCTGCGAGAACCATTCCCGCGCTTGCGCTGGAGGAACTGAGCAACTTGCGGTTCGTCCGTGCGTGCTTCCTTACATAGTCGAGGCCGCCAATGACGATGGTTTTGCCCTCGACCTTGCCGTAAAGCCCTTCGCCCGGGGTCTCGATGACATGGGTGGGAGAAGCAAGATCCAAATGCCGGGACTTTGCCTCGGCCACAAGCGCCTTGGCAATCGGATGGGTCGATGCCTGATCGAGCGATGCGGCCAGGCGCAACGCCTCGTTTTCCGAAAGAGGCGGAGGCCATGTTGGCTAGGACGAGCTTGGGCGTTCCGCCGGTCAGTGTGCCCGTCTTGTCCAGCACAATGGTGCGTATGGTCGCCATCGTCTCGAGAATGGCGCCACCCTTCACCAGCACTCCGGCCTTTGCCGCCCGCGACAGCCCGGCGACGATAGCCACGGGAACAGCGAGGATAAGAGGGCACGGCGTTGCCACCACCAGCACGCTCAAGCCGCGAATGGGATCGCCTGTAAGCAACCAGGCAGCACCAGCCAAGGCCACGGTGCAGGCCAGAAAGACCATTGCATAGCGATCCGCCAGGCGGGTCATGGGAGCCTTTGAAAGCCGGGCCCGCTCGACCAGGCGCACGATGCCTGCATAGGTGCTTTCGTTGCACTGCGCTCGGCGATCATCGTGAAGGTCTGGCCGGCATTGCCCGCGCCGCTCAGCACTTGCATGCCCTCTTGGCATTTGACCGGCAAAGCTTCGCCGGTCAAGCTGGCATAGTCGAGTAATGCGTCGCTCTGAACAAGCCCGTCGACGGGCACGACCTCCCCGCGTCGCACCACAATGTGGTCGCCGGGAGCAAGTTGGTCCAATGCGACTTCCTCAAGTCCGTGGCTCGATTGGCGAATGGCGGTACGGGGCACGCGCGCAAGCAAGGCAGTCATCTCGCGTCCGGCGCGCCGGTCAGCAAAACTCTCGAGAAACTGGCCGCCGGCATACATGATGGCGACGACATTGGCGGCGAGATTCTCGCCGAAGAGAAGGGCTGCCGACATCGACAAAGCGGCAACGATATCGAGGCCGAAATCGCCGCGCCTCAGGCTTTGTACGATCTGGGCGAACAAGGACAAGAGAACGGGAAGAGTTGCAAGGGCCCAGACGGTGCCTGATTCGCGATCGTTTTCAGCTTGCTCGAACCACAGGCCGACGACGAGGCCGGCGGCTGCGATAATCAGCAGAGCGGCAGTCAAGTCGTGGGGCCGGTTGATATTGGCATTGCTCGCAGAATTGGTCGCTAAGCCTGGAGCAATGGAAGTCTGGGCAGTCATGGCCTGTGGCGTCCGCATTTGAAGCGATCGAAACGACTCTTTTCGGTCACAGACGAAGCTCTTCCGTACCTGCACCCACGTCGTGCACCTCGACGGACCCGTGGCAATTGCGCAGCAGGATCCTGGTTGCAACGCGCTCCTCCACCATGCTGTTTACCTCGACAAGGAGCAGGAACTCGCCTCGGTTGACGGCCCCGGCCAGACGTTCGGCATGCTCGCTCGATAGCCACTGCAGCAGCATGTTTCCGAATAAGTCGGCATTTTTTGTGATCGCCTTTGGCAGGGAATCGCAGTCGCGCGTCAGAGCCACAATCCGGTTGGAGTCGACCAGCAGCGTGGGTGCCGCTCCGCGCCGGCTTACAATGCGCGCAAGCTGAACGGCGTTCTGCCGCTCGCCAGCGAAACTTGCCTCCTGGCCGATGACCGAAATGAGCTGCGGCTCAAGGTCGGTCTGTATGAGGTGCTGAGTGACAGTTAACGCATCCTCGAGATTGGCGACAACCGCGAGAGCGAAACGCCGATGAGCTTTATCTTTCATGGTGATCTCCTACCAGTCTTCGCATTCGCCGTCAGCCAGGGCTTCCAGGCGATCAAGATCGATGATGACGAGGCTGTAGAATCCGCGGAAGCTCTATAATCCGCTTGGTTCGAAGCTTGGTCAGGTTACGGCTCACCGTCTCGATGGTCAGGCCGAGGAAGTCGGCTATGTCCGTACGGCTCAGCGGGATTTCGACCGTGCCGCACTCGCCCTGACGGCGATGCAACTCCAGGATGAAGGCCGCGAGCTTCTCGATGGCCGAACGGCGGTTGAGCACAGCGATCTGGTCGCGCGCATTTTCGAGTTCCTGCGACAGGAGGTTTACCAACTGAGGGGCCAGCGCCGGCTCGTCGCGAAGGCGCCGATAGGCACTGTTCTGATCGAGGCTGCGCACTTGTACGGATGTCACCGCCTCCGCGCCGCAATGACGTTCGGTTCCCGCCTTAAAGCCCAGAATGTCGCCGGCAAATCTGAACGAAATAATCTGACGCCTTCCATCGCTCAGAATGCGATAGAGGCGTACCAGGCCTGATTCAATCTTGTAGATATTGCGATCATCATCCCCCTGGTGAAAGAGATGTTGGCCTGGATCGATTTTGCGGGAAGACTGCCCGGATAGAAATTCATCGAATGTTTCCAAGCCCTTGCAGAGATTGTCGACGAACGGCGGCGGGACCGCGCGGCCTGATCTCAAATCTGTGGCGATTGCAAACATTGTTCCCTCCTAGGCATTAGCTGAGCTCAAGGAAGCGCTCCTTGCCTTGCCGGCGTTTGCCGCGATTGTGCCGGTTTGTGGCGATTTGTGACTTGTGTTAGTCGTGGCCATAAACCTCAATCGAGCAGATCCGCCATTGAAACCCGGCCAGGCCCATATCGTCATCGTGGATGACGAACCGCCCATTCGCACGCTCCTGCGAAACTGCTTTGAGGCGGAGGGATACAGGATCAGTGAAGCGGCTACCGGTGCCGAACTCTCGAGGCTCGTCAAAGCTGGCAACGTCGATCTCATAACCCTCGATTTGACGCTCGGAAGCGAAAGCGGTCTGGAGATTGCGCGCAAGCTGCGCGCCGAGTCGCAAGTCCCGATCATCATGGTGACCGGCAAAGGCGATCTGATCGACCGGGTTGTCGGGCTCGAGATCGGTGCTGACGACTACATCGCGAAGCCTTTCCACCTCCGGGAAATGCTTGCTCGGGTACGGACAGTCCTACGGCGCACGGGCGTGCAAGCCGAACAAGCTACGACCGGCTCTGGTGCTGAAATCATATACGGGTTCGATGATTGGGAATTCAATTTGACGAGGCGCGAGCTACGCGAACCAGGAGGCAAACTGTGTCAGCTGACCACGGCCGAAATTGACCTCCTCGCCGTGCTGGTCAAGCGTCCGGGTCACGTATTGTCGCGCGATGCCATCATGGACCAGCTCAAGGGCCATGATTGGGCGGCCAATGATCGGGCCATCGACAGCCAGATTTCTCGGTTGCGCAGGAAGCTCGGCGGAGACTCCGAAGCAACGAACCTGATCAAGACCATAAGAGGTGTCGGCTACAGCTTCACGGCCAGGGTGACAAAATCCTAGTGCAACAGGAATACCGGCCGTACGCCTGACTCGAGCACCGCCTGGGTGCAGCCGCCGAATATCATCTCGCGGATTCTCGATCGGCTGAAGCCGCCCATGACCACAAGATCTGCTTTCCTGGCGAGGCTTGCCGACCACAGAATGTCGATGGTCGGCCGGTGATCGCGGCGGAGGACTTCGGCAGTCGCTTCGATGCCGTGCCAGGCAAGCTGGCTTGCGAGGTCTTCAGTCGACCCTGCTGTATCCTCTTCAACCTCCAGAATGCTGATGACGTCAACTTTGTGCGCAACGCCAAGGATCGGCAGGGCTGCGGTCACGGCGCGAGCAGCGGGACTATGATCCTTCCACCAGACTGCGATTCTGCCGAATTCAAGCCTGTTCGGGCTCGGCGGAACGACCAGGATCGGTCGGCCGGAGTCCGTCGCAAGTCTCTCGAGCAGATTCTGCGACCAGCTGCGCTTGCCAGCCGATCTGCCGATGACGATGAGATCATGTGTGCGAGCTGCCCGCATGAGCCTGTCGACGCCAGGAGTGATCTGGCACGCGATCCAGCTCGCCGTCACTCGGTCTATTAAGTCTGGCTGAGATACCCGAAGATATGTTCTTTGAGCTGCAGAAGTCGGTCACATGAGAGAGCGCTTTTGTCTCCGCGTCTTTGCTCCGCGGCAGCACGTCCTTGAGTGCGGCTTCGAGTCCGCTTCCGCGCGCGAATTCGATATGATGGTTGAAATCCACGGCCTCGATCGCAGCAAGCGGTATATGAACGAAATCGAGATGCGCATTGAGAGGGGCCGCTATTGCATATGCGGCATCGAGAACGGCATTGTCGGAGCCAGTTCCACTGACCGCAACGAGAATCGACTTCATGACTGCACCTCTTTATGAAGAGGGTGCAATTTTATGGCGTTTAGCGCCGCCCGACTTTGACGCAAATCAAAGGCAATTCACGCACTGTCGCCGAACACCGCGTCGAGCGCCCTGCGCAAATCGGCGATGCGATAAGGCTTGCGCAGCAGCTTCAGGCCGCCAAGATTCTCGGCACGAACGAGGTCTTCTGCATATCCTGACGTCAGCAGGACCCGTGTCATCGGGTCGATTTCCTTGGCTCTCTTGGCCACGTCGTAGCCGGACAGACCGCCCGGCATCACCAGATCGCTGAACAGGAGATCAATCTTGAGGCCGTTCTCAAGCAGTCTGATGGCAGCGGCGCCGTCCGCCGCTTCGTGAATTTCTGTATCCTAGCGTCTTGAGGCGCGTGACCGTCAGATTTCTGACCGCATCATCATCCTCGACCACGAGGACGATCTTGTTCTCTCCCGATCCATTTTCAGTCCCGACCTCCGCCTCGCCGGCCGATGCGGTTCCACCCGTACGCGGGCAGATAAATATTGATAATCGTGCCGTGACCCATCTCGCTGTAGATCGTGACGTGGCCGCCGGACTGCTTGGCAAATCCATAAACCATGCTAAGGCCGAGACCTGTTCCATGGCCTCTCGTCTTGGTGGTGAAGAACGGCTCGAAGGCGCGATCCTTGACTTCGGCCGGCATGCCCACGCCCGTGTCGGATACGGATATTTGCACATAGTCGCCACGCGGCAATTCGATTGTGCTCCCGCTTCGGATCTCTTCCATTTGGGCATTGCGCGTCTCGACAATCAGTTTTCCGCCCTTGGGCATTGCGTCTCGCGCATTGATGGCCAGGTTCACTAGCGAACTCTCGGCTTGCGTTGGATCCGTTTTCACCAGCCAAAGATCTGGCGCCAGTACAGTAGAAAGCGAAATCTGTTCGCCCAGCGTACGACGCAGCATGCTGGTGACATTAAGGACTAGATTGTTGATTTCGAGGGTCTCGGGCTCCAGGTGGCTTCTTCTGGCGAAGGCAAGAAGCCGGGAGGTCAGCTTTGCACCAAGGTCAGCGGCCTCCTGGCTGTCGCGCAGCATCTTGCGCAGCGTCTCATCCTGGATGCGCATCTCGATCAATTCGAGATTACCGGTGATCACCGTCAGGAGATTGTTGAAGTCGTGGGCGATGCCGCCAGTCAGCTGACCCACGGCCTCCAGCCTCTGCGCTTGAGCGAGCTTGCGCTCGCTATCGAGGAGAGCTTCCTCCACCCGCTTGCGATCACTGAGGTTCGTTATGATACCCGCAAAATATCGCACACCATCGGCCACAAACTCGCTGACCGCCAGATCGAGGGGAAAATTCGTTCCATCCTTGCGCTTGCCGATCACCTCGCGGCCGATTCCGATGATCTTCCGCTTTCCCGTGGCGAGATAGTTTGAAAGATATGTGTCATGTTCGCTGTGGAACGGCTCGGGCATGAGAATGTGGACATTCTGTCCGATCAGCTCGTGCGCGCTGTAGCCGAAGATTCGCTCGGTTGCCGGATTTACCGAGTTCGATGGTGCCTTTGGTGTCTATCGTGATGATGGCGGCAACCGCCGAGTTCAGAATAGCCTCGAGCTTCGATACCTCAGAAGCCGTGCCCGGCTTTCTCTTTCGCATGTTTCCCAGCCGCTCTTCCTCGCTGGGCGACATTCTAGCATCAAAGTCGCCTTACATTGCAATCATGCCCCGCGACTAACCTTGCGCCATAAACTATTCGCGGCCGGCGCACTGCCAAGTCGGAGGGTTAACGATTCCCGCTGGCAATTTGGTCATTGCGTTACCGCAAGCTACATTAAGCTGTGCTTCAACCAGGTTGACCGCACCTGACAAGTCCGTGTCGCGCAAGTCGGCAAATTGCAGAGTTGCATTTTTCATATTGGTCTGGGTCAGTCTCGCGTGCCGCAAGTCGGCGCGCCCCAGGAATGCGCCGGTCAGATCCGCGCGGGTCAAGTCGGCTCCAATAAGTATTGTTCTCCCAAGCTCCGCCTTTTGAGCGTTGCTTCCTGTAAGTATCGCTTCCGTCAGATTGGCGCGATCGAGACTCGCCCCTTCGAGTTTGGCATCGCTAAGATCGGCGTCAGCGAGCAGAGCTCGATCAAGCGTCGCCTTTTCCAGCACTGCTCCAAGCAGCACAGCTCCCTTGAGCTGTGCGCGGGTGAGATTTGTCTTCCTCATATTCGCACCGGTGAAATTGGCGCCCTTGAGGTCGCTCCGGCTGAGATCGGCATTTTCCAAGTTAGCGCCACGAAAGTCATATCCCGCCATCATGCGGTTTACCTTCGAACAGCCCGACCAATTCACACCCGGAGCGGGATAGTTGGAGCACCCGGCGAAGCCCGGCTGCTGCCCCCAGGTCGCAAACGCCAATACTATAGACAGTGCAATCGCCGAGCGCCGCATGTCTCTGTCCAATTTATATACCGCGAGATTTCCCGCACCGCCTGTCATCCCAATCGTAGCATCTCTTGCCAGTTAGCCAAAACAGGCATATTTGCCGAGAGATCGCAATTAGTAGAGGTCACGGTCATAGCACCTGCGCACAGTCATAAAACTAGCTCGGGGATATCAACCCGATCGCTATACCGCTACGTTTGGCAGTCGAGTCGGTCGTCGCAAATGCTTATTTGCATACTAACTATGGTGATCGCACCGCTTCCGATGGCCTACCTAGAACTGCAGCGGCGCATGGTCGATGATGCCATCGTGCAGCGAGATCTGCGCTTACTGGCGATACTGGGTGCTGCTTATCTTGCGGTAGTCTGCATAAAAAGCGCGTTGAAGTATGCGCTCAACATGACAAAGGGTATCGCGATCGAGACAATCGCCCGCGATATCCGGCGCCGCGTTATGACCAAGGCGGTCGAGATGCCCGAAGGGTTACGAGAAGTCGCCTAGCCAAGTGTCTGGGGCAACTCTTGTCACAATATTGTCTGCAGAAACAGAAGACATGAGCGGCTTCGCTGGCGATGCCTTCGCAGTTCCGCTACTCAGCGGTGGTACCATACTCTATGTGGTCGGTTATCTCGTGTGGGTGCAGCCCCAGATCGCCGCGCTCGCGATAGCCGTCTATCTCCCCCAGATGTTCATTGTACCAAGCGTCCAGCATAGGATTAACCGATTGGCTCGCTTGCGCATCAGACTTTCGCGCTTCCTCGGTCATATCGCCGAACATGGCGGCGTACTGCATGGCCAAAGGGTTCAGCATTCGGGAAATGCGCTCATCGAACGGCTCTACCAAGTGCGTGTGTGGATTTATTTGCGTAAGTATTTCCTCTCCGAACTTGGCAATTTTCTTACAAACCTTGGTCCGTTGATAGTGGTAGCCGTTGGGGGCTATCTCGTAATTACTGGCAAAACTGAGGTTGGAACTCTCGTCGTGTTTATTTCCGGCCTACAACGGATCGCTGATCCTTGGGATGAGATAGTCAATTTTTACCGCGCCGTCTCCAATACGTCGGTTGTCTATGCGATGGTTAGCAGCAAACTTGGACCCATACCGAGGGACTAACCAGTCGCCCGGCCTCTAGTGCGAGAGGAATAGCGGGACAGGGACAATGCCTCAAGAGAGATTGTGTCACACCGCCCAGTATCAGCTGCCTGATCCGGGCATGGGCAAAGCCGCCCATTACGATCAGGTCGACGCCAGAACGCTCGGCATATTGGCGTAGGGCTTCGGCCACGTCGCCGTCGCGTGCGCCAATGATTTTGGCCTCGACCTCAACCTTATGCGCAAGCAGATGCGTCGCGAGGGCGGACCCAGGAAGTATGTTCGTGAGGTCCTTTTCCCCTTCGACCTGCACGACTTCGACAGTTTCGGCGACACGCAAGATAGGCAATGCATCAAAGAGAGCGCGTGCCGCTTTGCTGCTTCCGTCCCAGGCGACGACCACATGCCGGGCGTTGAATGTCATGCTCTTTGGCGGCACGACGATCAGCGGCCGGCCACTGTCCAGCAGGGCGGCTTCGATGAGATCGCGATCAATATCGAGCGCCTGGGATTCGCTGTCGAGAATGCATAGATCGTGCAGGCGGGTCTCCTTGGTGAAGCCTTCGACCAGCTTCAGGCGCTTGAGCTGGGGTGATGTCACGGCGGCTTTTACGCCTGCGTCCTTTGCCTGGGTTTCGATCCGGCTGACGGCGGCGCGGGCGAGTTCTGCGAGATAGCGATTTTCCCCTGCCACGATGCCGGCGGCCGTACCGCTGACGAAGGCGTGGGGCAGAACGAGCTTCGCCGATGGTGCATAGACAGTCACCTGCGCATTGGCTTGTTTTGCCAGGGAAAGCCCATAGCTAATGGCGGCGGTTGGCTCTTCCTTCGCCTCGACGGTTAAGCCGATGAGGATGTTCTCGATATTCCGGATCGCTCGCATGAACTGCTCCTATTGGGTCAAGTCTAACCTATTCCGGGATAGGAGTTTTGATCTGGCGCAATCGTTCCAAGATCGGCTGAGGACCTATTTCGCCCGTGTCGATTGACCTTGCATCATCTCGATTTGCAGTTCCTGAATCTCTGACAATTTCTGCCACTGATTGAACAGTAAGTGGTCTAATTTCTCATGGAGATGACGAATTTCGAGTTCCGCCTTCAGATTGATGCGATAGTCGTTGAGGGATCTGAGCCGGTCCTTGGTCTCCTGCCTGCGCTGGCTCATCATGATGATGGGAGCCTGTATTGCCGCCACGCAGGAGAGGAGCAAGTTGAGCAAAATGAACGGATAGGGGTCGAAGGGGCTTTGGTCTGCGATGTTCAAAACGACCCAGATGCTCAAGCACAGGGCGAAGAAGATGAGGAAAAGCCAGCTGCCGCCGAAATTGGCAAGATTGTCCGATGCGCGTTCGGCGAAAGTAAGCCGGGTGGCATAGTCCCTTTCGATATTCGCGGAAATAAGCTCGCCTTCGACGAGGCTCTTGGCGACCTGCTGCTCGAGATGGGATAATTCGCCGCGCTCGGCCAGGAGAAGCTCCTCGACATAGGTCGTTCGATAGCGATTGGCTTCCTGCCGGCTGATCATGGCATGTTCTGGCAGTGTCGGGTGATCCCTTCGGATTCGCTCGACGAGAGATTGCCTCAGGAACTCGATGGGGATGAGATCGGAAGCAGGGTGCTCAAGACCCGTAATTGCGCAGATCGGCCTGTTATGTATCTTCCGTCGTTTCATGGCCAGTTTCTCACATCGTCAGAACGGCGGCGCCCAAGAGTTTGCCCTGGCGCAAATCACCCAACGCTCTATTTGCATCGGCAAGGGGATAGGGAGAAACCGCTGTTTCGATCCCGATTTTCGGAACCAGGCGGAAGAAGCTGTCGCCGTCATCGCGTGTAAGATTGGCCACAGAGACGATCTGACGTTCTTCCCAGAGCAATCTGTAGGGGAAACTTGGGAGGTCGCTCATATGTATCCCGGCGCACACCACGCGGCCGCCCTTGCGCACCGACTTCAGGGCCTGCGGAACTAGCGAGCCAACAGGCGCATAGATAATGGCGGCATCCAATGGCTCTGGCGCTGGCTCATCGGATGCTCCGGCCCATTCGGCGCCGAGCTTCATGGCGAAGGCCTGGCCTTGCGCATCGCCTTTGCGCGTGAAAGCAAAAATTCTGCGGCCTTGCCATTTTGCAACCTGGGCAATGATGTGGGCGGCCGCTCCAAAGCCGTAGAGTCCCAGAGATTTAGCATCGCCAGTCATCCTGAGCGACCGCCAGCCAATCAGGCCAGCGCACAAAAGCGGGGCAAGAAGCTGATCTGGCTTGTCACCCATCAGGGCAAAGGCATAGCGGGCATCGGCAATCGCTTGAGTTGCATAGCCGCCGTCGCGCGTATAGCCGGTGAACAATGGCCGATCGCAGAGGTTTTCATGTCCGGACATGCAGTAAGGGCATTGGCCGCATGTGTGACCGAGCCAAGGAATTCCGACTTGCTGCCCGAGCTTAAACCCGGTGACGCCGGCGCCGATCTCCTCCACATAACCTACGATTTCATGGCCGGGAATGAGAGGGAGCGGCACTTTCGGCAATTCGCCGTCGACGACGTGCAGATCCGTCCGGCAAACACCGCAGGCGCCGACCCTGACACGAATTTCACCGGAGCGCGGAACCGGCAGTGGCCTCTCCCGCATCACCAGGGGCTGGCCGTAGTCGACCAGCATCATGGCGCGAGATACCGTCACAGCCTCTCGACCGTCACCACACGATATGTGTGCGAGCCATCGTCCTCTATGACGGAAATATACTCGCCGACGACGAATTTCTCCTCGGCAAAATGGTACCCTTGAGAATTGTTCTCATCGCCCTTGATGTCGTAGTGGAATTTCCACTGACCGCCTGGCATATGAACCATATGCCCGAGGTCATGCTCTTCGCCCGCGCGGTAGTGCACGACACGGCACAGATCGCGGTGAGACTTCCACAGTTCGCTATCGATATATCCGTTTTTGTCCAGGGGCATGACAAGGTCATAGCCGTGCTCCGGGCTTCCCTGCGGATGGTGAGGCTCGCGCGCCAGGCGCAGCCTGACCTTTGCGAAGCCTTCGGGAAACCGCTTGTTTTCAGGCTTGTGTGCTTTTGACAGGGTCATGGTAAATTCCTCAACGATTAGAATGATTAGCTTGCCGCTTTTGAAGCAAGGAACACCGGCAGGTGCCGATACAAGTCACTGTCGGGAATCTTAGTCAGATCCTTGTCGATAGACTTGACGAGCTTGGTCGTGAGCGCGGAGGGCAATGATTTACGTAGGAGCTTCAACAGCTTCGGCGGGGCAACGATCACCAGATTGTCAAAATTACCAATCGTCGTATCTTCCCGCAGATCCTCGGCAATGGCTTGTATGAATTCGTGCTCGATCTTGTCTCGGGGCTTAATCCTCGGTTCGATGCCATGGCGACTAGTCGTCGCACTCTCCTGGACACGCGCCGGCCTGTCGCGAACGAGCTCTGACGCCTTTTCATGCATATGGGCGGACACGAATTTTCGGAATGTAGTGAAGTGTCCAGGGCCAGTGCGCTCAACATAGCGAACCCGGCCGCCATCGGCGATCAAGTAAAGTGTTCTCGGCATGCGCATGATAAACCTCCATTTTGTGTAAAGCTAGGAGCTTTGAGGGTAAACGGCTTTGACTTGTGTCAATGGAGGTCGGGCCGGACGCTTGGATCGGAACCTCGGGGAAATCAGCTCCTTCCGGTCGAAACTGCAGCACCGGGCTGATTGTGCCAGCGCAAAGACGATGCGTCCGGCAAGGGGTATTCGGATCCGAGACCATGGCTACCTCAATGACGATACCCGTGCGATCGGATCAGACGGTCGATGATGTGATGCGGGAGCTGCCGCCAACCATCGCGGTATTCTTGAGCTACAGAATGTACTGCGTCGGGTGTCCCATCGCTCCTTTCCATTCGGTGAAAGAGGCATGCCGCGCGCATGGAATCGAGCCGGAGCCTTTTCTTGCCGCGTTGCGGGTCGCCGCCGCTTCCGAGAAGCCGGCCGGAAGGAGTTGGTGCGCTAATCCGAAATGGCCTCTGCGATCGCCATCAATCGATGAGCATCGCGCAATATCACGCGCTGCCGGCCGCTCTCGACGATGCCCGACTGCTCCCATGCGCTGAGGATCCGGCTCACGGTGTGAAGTGTCGTTCCCGTCATCTCGGCGATATTCTGGCGGCTGATAGGGAAGTCGATTTCGATACCGTGCTCGACCTTGCGCCCGGCCTGGTTGGCAAGTCTCAGCAGAGTGCGTGCAACTCGGCGTTCCACTTCTTCGGTCGACATCTCGATGACACGGGCATGCGCCTCCTGGAGTTGCGCGCCCACGGTTTGCAGAGTGCCGGAAGCGAGAGTTGGATATTTCTGGGCGAGTTCTGACCACTTGGAGGCCGGCCAGATGAGGACCACGCTGTCGACCGCGGCAATTGCCGTCGCAGGATAGTTGCTGAGACCAATCGCCGGCGCGACCCCGAATATTTCGCCGGGCGAAACATATCTGACGACAATCTGCTCGCCGGTGGGGGTGACTTTGAGCGCCTGTACATGGCCGTGCAGCAACAGGAAGAAGGACTGTGCGTCGGCGCCTTGCTCAAAAATGTGCGCGTTCTTGGCGAACCGCGCCGAGCGTGCCGAAACTAAAATATCCACGATCTGATCCGACGCCAGCCCGCGAAACAGCAGCAGATCGGCGACGAGCGAAGGATCAACGGCGGCCATGGCGAACCTCTGGGAGTCGCAGGGGAACCCTATAGCCTCGATCCTGACAGATAAAGTGATATGCCCGACCAAAAAGACAGGCCCGAGTTTTTCCGGGCCTGCAAACACAAGCACAATTGCTCAGTGCCCCGCGGCTTCGGCGCTGCGCTTCGGATCGAAGTCCTTGAACACCTCCGGATTTTCCGGACCCTCGACCTCGAGAATTCCTGCGAGGCCGCGCTCGGCGCGCGTTCAGAGCGTGATCGACGAGGATGTAGTTCCCCGGAACCTCGAGCTTGAAATCGACGACCGTGGCGCCGCCGGGCGGCGTGGTGATGGTCTGCACATCCTTCAGCGGGGTCGCGGTCAGCGAGCCCATCGTATAGACCTTGTCGAAGATCTCGCCGATCACATGGAACGATGACGTGTAGTTGGGCCCGCCGACACCGAAATAGACCCTGACCGTTTCACCGGTCTTCGCCTTGAGCGGTGTCTTCTTCAGCGCTTGGGTCGTGCCGTTGAACACGAAATACTCGGGCCGCTCATTCATGAGCTTGTCGTAGCTCTCGGTCAGCTCCCCGCCTGTGCCGAATGCCTGCTCGGTATAGATCTCACCCTGCATCACATAGAACTCATGATCGACCCTGGGCAGGCCTTCTTCCGGCTCGACGAGGATCAGGCCATACATGCCATTGGCGATATGCTGGGCGACCATCGGCGTGGCGCAATGGTAAACATAGAGGCCAGGCTGCATCGCTTTGAACTCAAAGCCGCGGCTCTCGCCCGGTGCGGCTTCGGTCGCCTTGGCGCCGCCGCCAGGCCCGGTCACGGCATGAAAATCGACATTGTGCATCATCACGCTGTCATCGGCGTTCTTGAGGGATACCTCGACGGTATCGCCGATCTTCACGCGCACGAAAGGCCCCGGAACCTTCTTGTTGAAGGTCCAGTAGTGAAACGTGGCCCCGTCGGCCAACTGTCCGGTCACTTCGACGGTCTCGAGATTAAACTTCACCCTCTTCGGCCCGCGCACGCCAATGGGGCCGGGAAGGTCAGTCGGGTCACGCACGACATCGGCCACCGGCTGCGCGTCATGAACCTCGCTGCCTTGTGCCTGCGTCATCGCTGTCTTGATATCGCCGGCAGCAGCGTTGAGCGCCGCCGCAAACAATCCTCCCGCGGCGAGGGCAAGAATGGCGGCCGTCGCAAGCAACGGACGGCGCCCTTGATTTTAGTGCTTTCATGACACTTCTCCTTGAATTTGGGCCCGCCTGACGGAGGGACCGTCATTCGGATGAGGCGAATATAGGAGGCGTCGCGCTTATACTGTTTGATCCAGCGCAAGCGATGGGGAGATTTTCTAGAGCCCGCGAACAATCCGCCGCCTGTTTGATCTCGCGCAAATTCCACAATGCGGCTTTCGTCTATTTCTTCGTCCAGAATTGATCAGAACGCCCAACTGTGCGGGCTTATGGAGAACTGAGATGAAGCTTATCCCGAAAGTTGCTGCCGCCCTGGCGGTCATGGTCGTCGCCGCCCCGGCTCTGGCCGCAGAGATCGAGGTCAAGATGCTCAACAAAGGGGCGGAGGGGCCGATGGTATTCGAGCCGGCCTTGCTCAAGATCGCGCCCGGCGATGTGGTGAAGTTCCTGCCGACCAACAAGGGCCACAATGCCGAAACGATCAAAGGCATGTTGCCGGAGGGTGCGCGAAGCCTTTGCCGGTAAGATGAACGAAGAGGTCACGGTCACCTTCGGCCAGCCTGGGATCTATGGCATCAAGTGCAAGCCGCATTACGGCATGGGCATGGTCGGCCTCATCATCGTTGGCGATGCCGCGAATGCGGATAGCGCCAAGGCGGTGGTCCATCCCGGCCGCGCCAAGCAGATCTTCGCCAAGCTGTTCGATAGAATGGCGGCGGATAAGACCGCGGCGGCGCAGCCCTGAGACATGCGTGCTTTGAAACCCTTTGGGCCGCCGACTGGCGCCCCGCTGAGCGCTTGGAGATATACATGCCTCCCGTCCGGCGCCTGAAGGATTACAGTGGGCCGGCGGTCCTGTCCTATGGTTTCCGCCCGTTTTTCCTGTGTGGATCTCTCTATGCGGGGATCGCCATCCTGGCGTGGCTGCCGATGTTCGAAGGCCGCTTCGACTTGCCGACGACATTCGCGCTGCGCGACTGGCATATCCACGAGATGCTCTATGGCTATCTTCCCGCGGTGATGACCGGGTTCCTGTTGACTGCCATCCCGAACTGGACCGGTCGGCTCCCCATTCAAGGCAGGCCGCTTCTGGCGCTTGTCATGGTCTGGCTGGCTGGCCGTCTTGCCATAGCGGCGTCGGCATGGACCGGCTGGCTTGTGGCCGCGGCAATCGACATCTCCTTCCTGCTGCTCGTCATGGCTGTGGCGGCGCGGGAAATCATCGCCGGCGGAAACCGGCACAATCTGAGGCTCCTCGTCGTACTTGCGCTGTTCGCTGTCGGCAATATCAGCTTCCATGTAGAGGCGCATATTGCCGGTATGGCCGAATATGGCACGAGATTGGGAATTGCCGCCGCCCTCTTGCTGATCACGATCGTCGGCGGACGCATCGTGCCGAGCTTCACGCGCAACTGGCTCGCGCGCCTCAATCAGGGGCGGCTGCCAGCCTCTTTCGGGAGGTTTGACGCCCTTTCGATAGCTGCAGTGGCGGCAGCACTGCTTCTCTGGACCTTCGCCCCTGACGCGGCTCCCACGGGCGTCGCGCTCCTCGCCGCTGGTCTCATAAACGCTCTGCGCCTGGCACGATGGGCTGGCGACAGGACTTTTGCCGACCGCCTGGTTCTGATCCTTCATGTCGCTTATGGATTTGTTCCGCTTGGCCTCGTTTTGGCCGGTACGGCAGCGCTCTCGCCGGAATTTCCCGCAAGCGCCGGGATCCATGCCTGGACGGCCGGCGCCATCGGAACGATGACCATCGCCGTCATGTCGCGGGCGAGTCTCGGTCACACCGGCCGGGCCCTTGTGGCCTCGCCAATAACACAGGCGATCTATGGCCTGATTGTCGGAGGAGCTCTCATCCGGATTTGCGCAACTTTGAGGCCTGAGCTGACCGGCGTGCTAATCCCCATTGCCGGCCTTGCCTGGGCCGGCGCGTTCCTGAGCTTTGCGCTCCGTTACTGGACGGCCCTCACGGGAGCCCGTCTCAAGCCGTCAGCCGCGTGAGTGCCGTGGTCTGTTAATCACCGACTTCATATTCGATTTCAACCGTACCTGCCTTCTCGAAAGTAAGGCTTCCAGATATCGTGCTCCCTTCGAAAAGTGGGGAAGAAATCGCGAATCGTGCAGTGCGGGAAGGATTGGCGTGAAGCCGGACGGTTTGCCCAGCCGGGATGACAATCGCGTCCGTCATGTGGAATGGGACCATTCCTCCCGTGCTGCTCAGCTGCACTCCGCCAGTTGACCCGAGAGTTGCTGCGACAAGCCGCTCGTCCATTTCGACTCTTGTTGATGATCTTCATGCACGCAAAGGCCACTTTGCCGTCAGGCGACTGTTTCAGCCACGGATGGACTATCACCAACTGGCCTAACTTGATCTCATGCGCATAGGATGGCGCGGCAATCAGCGTAAGGGTCAGTATTCCGCAGGCACCAACCAACTTCGTTACGGACAGCATCGAGATCTCTCCTCGCCATCAACCTTCATGGGCCAACAGATACTGCTCAACGCCAAAAGCAGATTTGACGCCGGACAAAGTCAGCAAAACTTTTCCGAGTAGCGGAGCCTTAGATCGACCGCGCGTGGCGCACAGTCGGGCTGCGATCGGCAATATACTGATCAAAGCTCGCGCAAATCGTTCGCAGGAACGGGCGCCCCAGCCGAGTCACCGTAACGACTGAGCCGCATAGCCGGACGAGCCCGTCGATCTCCATTTCTTGGAGGCGAGCCAGGGCTGGAGCAAGGGCGGATGTCGGCATACGCCAGTGGCGCAAGATGGGAACGAGGTCGACTTCGAGGTCGCACATGAGCGTCTGAATGATATCCGCCCAGAACCGGTCTTCATGGCTCAACGCGGTTCCCCGATAGGTCGCAAGCCGGCCGTCGTCCACGTCTTCCCGCCATTTCCGGGTGTCCTGGTTGTTCTGTGCAAATCCCTGTTCGAGAGTGCTGATCGAGGAGGCCCCCAGGCCTATGACGGTTCTGGCGTTATCGCTGGTATAGCCCTGAAAATTCCGCCGCAGGAGCCCGTTCTCGGCCGCGACGGCGAGGTCGTCGGAGAGCAAAGCAAAATGATCGAGGCCGATCTGGACGTATCCGGCTTCCTGCAGCTTGTTGCCGGCCACGAGCTGCTGCTGATATCGCTGCCGCGCATCCGGAAGCTCGTCTTCCCTGATGAGCTTCTGCCGCGGCATCATCCAGGGCACATGAGCATAGCCAAAGAGCGCCACCCTGTCGGGCTCGAGCGTGACCAGCTGGTCGATGGTTTTTGCCAATCCATGAGTGGTCTGGCGGGGCAAGCCATAGACGATATCGACATTGACCGACTCAACGCCCTCGAAGCGCAACGTCGCGATCGACCAGTCGACCATTTCGAAGGGCTGAATACGGTTGATTGCCGTCTGGACGGCGGGATCGAGATCCTGGACGCCGAGGCTCGCACGGTTCAGGCCGAGATCTGCCGCCGCCTTGATCCAATCGTGAGTGAGCGAGCGCGGGTCCAGCTCGGCCGCGATCACCGCCTGGTCGGCAAAGGCGAATCTCTCGCGCAGGCGAGTGAAGACCTGAGCCAGGTCGGATGGCGAGAGCATGTTCGGCGACCCGCCGCCAAGATGCAGCGCGGACAGCACCGGCCGATGCGGGATAGCCTCTGCGACGAGGTCGATCTCCGCCATCAGGGATCGGAGATAGTCGACGATGGGCTGGCGCCTATGGGTAACGCTGGTATGGCATGCGCAGTACCAACAGAGGCGTTCGCAGAAGGGAATATGCAGATAAAGCGACAGCGGCTGATCGGGGGCGAGAGCGGCAAGCCAGCTGCGATACTGATCCGGCCCGATTTCCGGACCGAAGTTCACGGCTGTGGGATAGCTCGTATAGCGCGGAACACGGGCGTCATATTTGTCGACCAGGCAGGCCGACGGCGGATCGCCGGTGGGATCACAAGATTGCTTCAGTCTGCATTTCAGGGCAGGGCGCTGGTCCATAGGCCAGATGTTTCACCGCTTCGATGTCCAATGCCTTGATCTCGATCAAGCCGCCCCTTGGAATTGATCTGGATCAAAGCGGCGCGAACCCTGCTCCCTATTCTGGAACGAGTTCGGATAGTGGTGACTCCTCGCAAATGACCAAGGCACAAGGCGCAGAACGTATTGCACCGATTTTCCGCTGTCAGCACTGCGCCGTGCGCAACCGGGCGGTTTGCGGGGCGATGAGCGATGAGCAGATTTCCCGGCTGAGCGAGATCTCGCACCGCAAGAAATATACCGCCGGGCAGATGATCATGTCAGATCAGGAGCCGGTCACCTTCTTTGCCAACATCATCGCCGGCACCATAAAGCTTACCAAGACGATCGCCGACGGCCGGCAGCAGATCGTCGGCCTCCTGTTTCCCCCGGACTTTCTCGGGCGTACATTCAGTCGCAGCAATCCCTATTTTGCCGAAGCAGCGAGCAATGTCGAAGTGTGCATGTTTCCGAACGAAGCTTTTGAGCGGCTGATCGATATCTATCCTGAGCTCAAGCATCGCCTGTTCGAACGCACACTGGACGAGCTTGATGCCGCGCGTGAATGGATGGTCTTGCTCGGACGCAAGACCGCTGAGGAAAAGGTCGCGAGCTTCCTGCTCTTGCTCACCCGCCGAAGCGTGATCGCCGATTGCTCGCACGAGAGCGAGCCGGCCGTGAGGCGGTTCGACCTGCCGCTTAGGCGCGCGGACATGGCGGACTATCTGGGGCTCACGATTGAGACGATCAGCCGCCAGCTGACTTGGCTGAAGTCGGCCGGAATTGTCAACATGATCGACATGCGCACATTGGAAGTGCCGGATATCACTCGCTTGGCTGAAGTTGCCGGGCAGGATGCAGACCTTTGACGCAGGTCAAAGGAGGCATGGGACGGCGATGCCAGATTGCTGTCTCACTCTGAGGACCGCACCATGTCTTTCCGAACCATTCTCGCCAACCTCAATGAGACTGCCAATAACGAAGCCGTTATTGCCACGGCGGCCGCCCTGGCGCACGAGTTTGAAGCAAGTGTGACAGGCCTCTATGTGGTGCCGGCGGCTCCCGTCTATCCGGCGGCCCGCTATGAGCCGATCCCGGAGATGTTTGAAACCCACCGCGAGTATTTCCACCGTCAATCCGCGTCAGTTGAGGTGGCATTCAAATCCGGGCTTTCAGGCAACTCCCCTCGTCATCGGCTGCGAATTGACAATTCAGCCAGCCCCTTGATCGGCGACAGCGTCATAGAGCAAGGGCGTAGCTTCGATTTAATCTTGCTCAGCAAGACCGATAGCAAACCCGAACTGGGTGTCGAGCTGGATTTCGTGCCGCGCATCGCGGTCGCGGCCGGGCGTCCGGTCATGGTCGTGCCGTTCAACGTGCCGCTGGCTTTCATCCCGGAAACCGTGGTGATCGGTTGGAACGGCTCGCGCGAAGCCGCTCGTGCCCTGTTCGACAGCCTGCCCTTCCTCAAGCGCGCCAAGACAGTCCATGTCGTCTGGGTTGATCCGCCCGCCGAGCGTTCACGGCAGAAAACAGGGGCGGGCGACGGGATTGCTCACGCCTTGGATCTGCATGGGATTAAAGCTGCGGTGACTCCGGTCGATAGTCGCGCCGAAAGTGCGGGCGACGTCCTTTTGCAGAAGGCAACCGATTTGGGCGCCGGCCTGCTGGTCATCGGGGCTTATGGGCATTCGCGCCTGAGCGAATTCATCCTCGGCGGCGTCACGCGTACAGTATTGCGGGACATGGCGTGTCCCGTCCTCCTATCCCACTGACGCGAAAGCCATTATGGATTATTGGCGGTGGCGTACCATTGCGCGGTTGAGTTCTTCCAGATCCTCATGCGTCAGGCGGGCGCGCGCCAGGGGCAGAACGATCGCATTCTCCCAGTGAATATGCCGCCGGTAGCACTCGAAGAAGCTGCGCAGCATATAACCGACCATATCGGGATTCTTCAGCTTCCGGCCTTCGCGCAGGCCCTCCAGGCTCTCCAGAAGCTCGCTTGCGAAGCTTTCGTCGGTCGCATGCTCGAGGGCCAGGCGGGCGAGAATGTCGTGGATGTTGTCGTCGGGCAGGGCCCGCTTCTCGATCAGCGGAAAAAGCCCGAGCTCCTCGTCGCGATGATGCACCGGCATCTCGAACTGGAGCGAGTTGATGACCTGGCTGCACAACCGGCGATCGACATTGTCCGGCAGGTCGTCCGCGATCCTCTCGAGCGAGTTGCAAAGCTGGGCCTGAGCCATGTGCTCGTGCTCGATGAGGTCGAGCGGGCTTCGGCGCAGCCAGCCGTCGGATTGAATATTTGCGGTCGACATCATGGTGCAGGTAACTCCGTTGTCACAATTCATGATCGCCTTGCGCCTTGGGCGCATTGACACAGATCAAAGCCTTCTTGCTGCCTCTCCCATAAGAGCAGACCCGAAGCGACAAAGAGGGTCGATAAACATGTCGGAATCGGAGCAACTGGCACGGACAGCCGTTTTGGGCGCCGTCGCCTTTCTCATGGTCGTCCTGGCGGCAATGACGAAGGATGACGGCTTTGCCGTTCATGCCTGGATCGGGTTCCTCGCCACGGCAGCCCTCATCGTCTTCTATGTCCGCAGGTTTCGCAACGGCCATTCAACTGCGGCCAGCGAATCCGTCTATTTCGACGGTGTCGTCAGGGCCGGAATGATCGCTGTGGAGCCTCAAGGCAGGCCAATATGACGACCTCGACGGCGCCGCCTGGCGGGTTCTTGACGAAGACCAGGACCATCCAAAGCCTTAGAAACCGAGAAATTGGCCAACCTTGCCTGCAGTTTGATCCGGATCAAACGCCCCGTGCACCTTGCGAGCTATCTTGGAACTATCGAGCATAAGGCAGCACTGGCGAATGAGATTGGCACGAAATAATCGCGCGCAGCCGCTGGAGCAACGAAGCTCCAGGTTTCGCGAGGCTCTGTTGGGGCTGTCCCTGGCGATGGCAGGGACGTCCATCATGGTCTGTTCATTGGTGGGCGGAGTGATCCACCTTTATGCAACTGTCCTAGCTTTCCACGCGTCAGGCTATGTCGCCGCGCTTCTTACCTTTGCGATTCCGTTTTTTGCCGAGCTCTATTGGATTGCCGTCATCTGGTCGAAGACCGGCATTTTCTGGCATGGGTTGACGGTCGCTTCCATCGCCTACCTCGTTTTATGCGTCATGGCTGTCATTGCCGGCAGCGTGGCGGCTTCCGCTCCCGACTAATCCTCGGGTTTGGAAATGCACCTCTATCCTCTTGTTTTCGCAGCCGTCGTAGTGGTCCTGATCGGCCAGGTAGATCTGGCGAAAGCGGAACCCAGTGGCGCTCGTCAGGACTTCCTCGAGCTCTGCGCCGATTGCCACAATACCGATGCCAGGGGCAACGGCCCATTGGCGAAGAATCTCACCAAGGTTCCGCCTGACCTCACGCGCATTCGAAAGCGGGCGCATGGCGTATTCGACGAACAAGCGGTTTACGATTGGATCCTCGGTCTCAAGATGAGCGAGTCACACGGATCGCGCGAGATGCCGATCTGGGGTGATTGGCTCATGGATGAAGCCGTCGAAGACAGCACGTCCCTTGATGCAGCAGAAGCCGCGGAGAGGGAGGTCGAGCGGCGGATAAGGGCAATCGTCAAATACCTCGAGACGCTCCAGGCCGCGAATTAGAGCATCGGTACGAGTTAGGAAGTCATGTGCTTCCCTCTATATCGCGATGTCAGCGCGGCTGAATTTTGATCAGAATCAACGCCCCGAGAGTCCTCAGGGCTATTTTGCAGCGCAGCAGCGTTCCAGGTGACACATGGCATATAGAACTATTCTCGCCAGCTTGAATGAAGTGGCGCAGGTTCCGTGCATCTTGAACGTGGCAGCTTCCGTCGCGCGCTCACAGGAAGCTCACGTCATCGGCCTCTATGTCATACCCTCCTTTGACGTGCGCGTCTCCTCCGAGATCAACGCAATGTCGGCTGAAGACCACTCGCTCAGGGACTACTTCAAGCACCACGAACGGTCCATCAGATCAGCGTTCGAAAAAGCAGTGTCAGAGCCGGGCATGACCGGCGAATTTCTCGTCGTCGACGCGCCAATGCCGCGTATTGCTCCGACGGTCATCGAGCATTCGAGGGAGGTTGATTTCGTGATTGTCGGCCATTCGAACTCCGGCAGCAACCGCGCAGTCGGGCCGGATTTTTCGGAACGACTTATAGTTTCATCGGGTCGGCCGACACTCGTCGTGCCGCCCGAAAGCTTCTTGTTCTTGCCGATCGAGCGAGTGATGGTGGGGTGGAATGGTTCGCGGGAATCGGCTCGCGCTGTTTTCGATAGCATCCCTCTGTTGAAAGGTGCCGGTGACGTCCTGATCGCATTCGTAGGTCCGGAGTCCGAGCAAAATTCCGGCAAGAGCGATAGGCTGGTCAGGATTCTCTCGCGTCACGGCATCAAGGCGCGATCTGTTGAACTGGATAGCTTGGGGGAAGCGGGGCAAGTTCTATTGGAGAGGGCTGAGACCCGCGAGGTTGGTTTGCTCGTCATGGGCGCCTACGGTCACGCCCGGTTAAGAGAGTTCATTCTCGGCGGAGCGACAAGATCGGTGCTCAAGGGCATGAGGATACCGGTCTTATTCGCGCACTGATCGAAACGTTCAACACCGACATGACGATTATGCCGTAGCGCCAAGCGGCTCAATCGCGACCTATGTCAAATACCACAAGGGATTCGGACCAGCCCCGAGGCCTATACCGGGAGATTGCCCAGCGAAAGAAAGCCGGTTCACGGAACCTTGATCGCGTAGGTATTGCCGGTTGACGCAGGTCAAACGCGTCGGCCAGGCGGAGTGCTACTCAGCGATCTTCTTCACATTCGATTACGACAGGACCCCACAATGACCAAGTTACTCGTGACAGGTGCCCTCACCCTCGCATTGAGCATGGCCCCCCTCTCGCCCATCATTGCGCAAACTACCACCCAAACCATGCCGATGATGAGCATGATGGGTGGTGGCTGCGCAATGATGGGGATGATGGACCGGGGCATGATGGGTCAAGGGATGATGGGCCAAGGCATGATGGGCCAAGGCATGATGGCGCAGGGAATGATGGGGGGTGCCGCCAATATGGCCGCAATGATCGAAGGCCGTCTTGCTTACCTCAGGAGTGCGCTAAATATCGCAGATGCACAGAATGTAGCCTGGACCGGGTATGCCGAAGCGGTCAAGGCGCGCGTCAGCGCCATGCAGAATATGCATCAGAGCATGATCGAAGCAATGCAGAAAGGCAGCGCGATCGAGCGGATGAATGCGCGAATTGCCGGCATGGAGGCCATGCTCGAAGCCATGAAGGCAGTGAGGCCGGCAACCGAGAAACTTTACGCCGCTCTCAACGATGAGCAGAAGAAGCTAGCAGATCAGCTGATGGGAATGGACTGCGGCGCGATGTAACGGCGTCAGCCGGGGTATTTGAGAGCCCCGTCTCGATGCTTGGAGATCAGAATGACCTATTATTTCAGCAAGACGCTCAAGATGCCTTTCGACCAGGCGGTCCAGCACGTAACGGGGGCTCTGGCCGGCAAGGGATTTGGCGTGCTGACGACGATTGATGTGCGCGCGACCCTGAAGAAGAAACTCAACATTGATTTTCGCCCCTACACTATTCTCGGTGCATGCAATCCTCAGTTAGCACACAAGGCGCTGCAAAGCGAAGACAAGATCGGAACTATGCTGCCTTGCAATTTAGTCGTCCAGGAAGCTGGCGCCGGCGAAGTGGAGGTCTCAGCCGTCGATCCCGTGGCCTCGATGGCGGCTGTCGATAACCCGAAGCTTGAGCCCATCGCGGGCGAAGTCAGGAATCTCCTAATGCAAGTCGTCGCCAGTCTCTGAGCCGGCCTATCACTCTTAAGAGGCGGGGTGCCTGATCCGGGAGACGCATTCAGCCGGACATCAGTACGGTTGCGGTCGCGAGATAGATGATCAATGTGGAGGAATCCTGGAACACGGTCGCAATCGGACCGCTGCTCAGCGCCGGATCAAAGCCCAAGCGATCAAAAGTCCATGGAAGCAGGACGCCAAGGCCGGTTGCGACGGCGGTGGCAAAGAAGAGAGCGATGGCCACTGCCAATGCAAGCATGGGGCTCCCGAAGGTTAGCCACACCAGCGGCAAGGCAAGGCTGGATAGGACAATTCCCACGATCAGCCCGGTTGCAAATTCCGCTGCGAAGAGGGGCGCGAGAGGCGCGCCTGTTAGCGACAATGTCCTGATGACGATGGTTTCCGCCTGCGTTCCGACCGAGTTGGTCAGATAGACGAGCGCAGGTATGAAGAAGGCGACGGCAATATGGGCCGAAAGCGGTGCCTCAAAGCGCGCCATGATCCCAGTGAATAACGCGCTGCCGGCGAGGCCGATCAGGATCCACGGTAACCGGAAGGCTGCCCGGCGCAGCGGAGTTGCCGAAAGCGCCTTCTGTGCCGCTTCCGACTTGCCGAGGATGCCGGCCATGTGATGCAGGTCTTCGAGATGCTCATCGCGCAGGATCGACATGAGGGCCGTGGCCGGAATCGCTCCAATGAGCCGTCCGTCCTGGCTCGTGACGGCGAGAGCGCCGGCTTCCTGGTGGATAGCGAGACTTGCCGCATCCTCCCGGTCGGTGTCGGCAGTGACGACATGGCCGGCTGCAGGGATCATGAGCTCGCGCATCGGCGTTTCCGCGCCGGCGCCGATGAGACGGGTGAGACTGGCTATTCCCGACAGCACGCCGTCATCGGCGGTCACGAAGACATGCGCGGCGTCATCGAGTTCTTTGTCCGGCCAGGCGGGCTCGAACGGCGCCAGCCGTCTCATGGTCGCGGGCCACGGGCACCGCGCGAACCATGTATTTGCCGACGGCATGCGCGGACAGACTGGCGTGCTCTCCGCTTTGATGATCCCCGAACCCATGCTGGAGATCGCTCGACATCGTGCCCATACCGAATTCCCTCGCCTCAATAGTGACAGTGACACTCGCCTCTGGGGCGCTGGCAAAGGGCTTCAGGGCGACAGATCGCGGCGATGAACGACGATCCGCACATCGCCTTCGGATTCGAATTCGGCGCGGTCGTATTTCCGGCGCGCGGCATCGTGGATCGCGACCAACAGCCCCTCGAATGAAGCCAGGAAAGCCTCCGCGGGCACGAGGCCGTGACGCTGCAAACCGGGATCGCACGCCTTGAGCGCTGCGATCGTCACGCCGCATATCACCTCGTCCTTGCCGTCGAACCCGGTGAACCGGATGCACTGTCCGTCAAACAGTTTGTCTTCGTCCACAAAAGCAAGATGGCCCATCCGTCTGACCCTCATTTGCCGTCGCTTCCGTCGGATCCGTCATCCTCCGTCGAGATTTGACCAGAATCAAGGGGCGATGGCGCGTCCATTATGAGCTAAGCCTGCCAACGCCATTCACGGATCTCGGGCATGTCCTGGCCGTGCTCACATATATAGGCTCGATGCTGTTCGAGCTTGTCGTCCATCAGCTGCTTCAAGTCAGCGCCCGCAGTCTTGAGTTCCGGGAGCCAGTCGAGCACGCTTTGGACGAGGTGGAACCTGTCGAGGCCATTCAGCACGGTCATGTCGAAAGGCGTGGTTGTCGTCCCTTCCTCGTTGTAGCCCCGCACATGGATGTTAGGGTGATTCGTGCGGCGGTAGGTCAGCCTGTGTATCGTTGCGGGATAGCCATGATAGGCGAAAATGACGGGCTTGCTCGTGGTGAATATGCTGTCGAATTCGCCGTCCGAGAGTCCATGCGGGTGAACCTGCTGCGGCAGCAGGGTCATCAGGTCGATGACATTGACCACCCTGATCTTGAGCTTCGGTGCGTGTTCCTTGAGGATCTGGACGGCCGCAAGCGTTTCAAGCGTCGGCGCGTCGCCGGCGCAGGCCATGACCACGTCGGGCTCTCTGCCATTGGTGGTCGAGGCCCACTCCCATATGCCGAGGCCAGATTGACAATGGCTGATCGCATCGTCCATCGGCAGCCACTGCCATGACGGCGGCTTTCCGGCCACGATGATGTTGATCCTGTTCCAGGTGCGCAGGACATGGTCCGTGACCCAGAGCAGCGTGTTGGCGTCCGGCGGCAGATAGACACGGACAATATCGGCTTTCTTGTTCAGCGCCACGTCGATGAAGCCTGGATCCTGGTGACTGAAACCATTGTGCTCCTGATGCCAGACATGGCTCGACAACAGGTAGTTCAGTGACGAGACCGGCCGCCGCCAGGGAATATCGCGGCAGGCATCGAGCCACTTTGCATGCTGGTTGAACATCGAATTGACGATGTGGATGAACGCTTCGTAGCAGGAGAAGAGCCCGTGCCGGCCGGTCAGAATGTAACCTTCGAGCCATCCCTGGCAGGTATGTTCGGAGAGGATCTCGAGGACCCTGCCTTCCCGTCCAAGCGCGACGTCCTCGGCGAGGATCGTCTCCATCCAGGCCCTTTCCGTCACCTCGAAGACATCCTGGAGCCGGTTCGAAGCCGTCTCATCGGGACCGACAATGCGAAAATTGTTCTCCGGCGCGTTCAACTTCAGCACGCCGCGCAGAAACCTGCCCATGGCCCTTGTCGCTTCTGCCTTCCTCGTGCCCGCCTTTTTCACGACCACAGCATGTTCATGCAGGTCGGGAAGAAGGAGGGGTTTGCGCAGCAGGCCGCCATTGGCATGCGGATTGGCGCTCATCCGGCGCGCACCCTGAGGAGTTGTCGCGCGGATGAAAGCTTGCGGGGCGCCGCGCTCGTCAAACAGCTCCTCGGGCCGATAGCTTCTGAGCCAGTCTTCAAGAAGCTGCAGGTGCTCCGGATTGTCCGCAAGCCCGGACAGCGGCACTTGGTGCGATCGCCAGAAGCCTTCGGTCTTGAGTCCGTCGACATGCTTTGGGCCGGTCCAACCCTTGGGGCTGCGTAGGATGATCATTGGCCATTTTGGCCGAAGACCAGCCACTCCCCGGCGCGCCGCACCCTGAATGGCCCGGATCCGCTCGAAGGCTTCATCGAGCGCAAAAGCCATTTGCTCATGCATCAAAGCCGGGTCGTCGCCTTCCACAGGGAGTGGATCATATCCGTAGCCGACAAACAAAGAGCTGAGCTCGTCGGGCGGGATGCGCGCCAGTATCGTCGGATTGGCAATTTTGTAGCCGTTGAGATGCAGGATCGGAAGTACAGCGCCGTCGCGCTTCGGATTGAGAAACTTGTTGGAATGCCAGGACGTCGCAAGCGGGCCGGTTTCTGCTTCACCATCACCGACGACGCAGGCAACGACTAGTCCCGGATTGTCGAAGGCCGCGCCAAAGGCGTGGGACAGCGCGTAGCCGAGCTCGCCCCCTTCATGGATCGATCCGGGGACGTCGGGCGCGGCGTGGCTCGGAATTCCGCCGGGAAAGGAAAACTGGCGGCAGAGCTTGCGCATACCGTCTTCATCGAGCGTTACGTCCGGATAGAGCTCGCTATAGGTCCCCTCGAGATAGGTGTTGGCAACCATCGCGGGGCCGCCATGGCCCGGACCGCAGACATAGATCAGATCGACATCCCGTTGCCGGATGATCCTGTTCAGATGGGCATAGATGAAATTGAGACCGGGCGAAGTGCCCCAATGCCCCAGAAGCCTGGGCTTGACGTGCTCCAGGCGCAAGGGCTCTCGCAACAAGGGGTTGTCGAGCAGGTAGATCTGACCGACGGTCAGATAATTCGCCGCGCGCCAGTAGGCATCGATGGCGCCCAACTCGCTCGCCGGCAGGCGGCTGCGCGGGGGAGATATCGGTGTCTGCACGGTCATTTTGAAGCTCCTTTGATCTCCCTGTTCAGCTCCGATCAGGCCTGCCTCCATGGCGCTGGTAAACGCCCGCGGTATGGTTTTGATCCCTCGCCACATCGTCCTCATGGCCGGCGACACAGCGAGATGCGGACTGTGAATTCGTGGAGGCCCCATTGCATGGCCTTGATACCCGCCTGGCTTGCGATCGCTTTGACCTGGGTCAATGTGCGATGCAGGTCGCGCGAAGTATAGTGTTCAAACAGCGAGATGGGAATTCTGAAAGGAAGCCAGCGATGAGGATACGGGACCTCGCAACTTTCCGGGTGTTTACGGCAAGTCCGGATACGAGCGTGCGGCACGCGGCCAAGATCATGCTCGAGCACCGCATCAGCGGTCTTCCTGTTATCAATGACGACATGAAGCTTGTGGGTATCATTACGGAAGGCGATCTTATCCGCCGCTTCGAGATGGGACTTGGCAGGATACAACAGACCGAGGGCGCCGATCGGCAGGCGAGAGACGCCCGAGACTATGTGAAGCGTCACAGCTGGAAAGTGGGAGACGTGATGACCCGGAATGTCGTCACCATCGGGGAAAAGGAGAGTGTCGGCAGAGCGGCCCAACTCCTCGAAGAACGCGGCATCAAGCGACTGCCGGTGACCAGCGAAGGAAAGCTCACCGGCATCGTCAGCAGGTCGGATCTGCTGCGTGTCTTGGCGGTGTCCGCTCCCGAACCGATCGCCGCTGGGGATGAGGCGCTCCGTACAAGCATCGCGACCAGGCTGCAGGAGGTATTCGGGTCCCGCGGGGCTCACATCAATATCTCGACCCTTGACGGCAATGTGCGGCTTTCGGGCGAACTCGCGTCGTCCGATGAACGCGATGCCGCCCGTGTCATCGTTGAAAATATCCTAGGCGTCAAATGTATAGAAAACGAACTGCGCATTCCTGGGGAGATACAGCACCTCAGTGCTCAGCACCAGGCATAGGCGCGGGCCGTGAAGCTCGCCAAAAGGGTCGGCGACGTAGAATGCCAACAATCCGGTTATCGGCACCAAAAATCAGTAATATATACCACGGCGTGGCTGAGTTTCCGCGCACAGCCGTCCATCCCTGTTGCGGGGAAGGCGGCGCGCGGGCCTTGGCGCGGAGCCACAATCTGGCAGGGACAAGGGCAAGGATAGAAATTCCCGCCCAATGTGCATGCCGGCGAGAAATTGATCTAAGGACGATGCGTGTCCGACCCTGGATCAAGGCAAAATAGATCCGGTAGAGGATTGATGCAAATCAAAATGAATTCATTGGGCATGGGAGTAAGTTTATCCCATGTCTAAAGCACCCGTCTGTCGCAATTCATTGATTTGGCTCTCAATCGCAGCCATGCTTTTGACACCGGGCAGTCTCCATGCCGAAGACCACGACACGGCGCTATTTGCGATATCTCTCAATGACGGACGCGTAACCGCGGGGACGATGTGCAGCGGCACAGAGTACAGCAGTATCGATCCTGCAGGAGATCCACCCAAGTCCTGGAAATTTGCAGCGCCACGTGGGGGAATGTGCCGACGCTCAAATTCAAGCGTCCTCAACCCTGATGTTCTGGCTTTCGACGTCACTCGATGGCCACGGCAGGCCATAGCCGAGCTGGCGAGCCGGCTGCATCTGATGGATGATCCCCTGAATTTTGATTTTTCGAGGGTGACGCTGGCGGGTCGGCAAATTCGAAGGATCGAAGAAGCTCTGGATGAGGCTCTGGATGAGGAAGCTATCACTCCGCCCGCATTCAAGTTCAGTTTTGGTTGCTATCTGCTGATGACAGTCCCCCGCCCCACTTCCGTTTCCGAAAGCTGATTGCGTTGTCCATGTAATTCTATCTGAGGAGCGAGGCATGCTTTCCAAAACGAGCTTTCTCGTATTTCTGTTGTTCCTGGCGCTCGCAGCGCGTCAGGCTTTGGCAGGCGAATCCTTGGTCGCGACAGGACGATCGATCGCGGAAGCGAATTGCCAGCGGTGCCACAGTATCGAGCCGACAGGGGAGAGTCCGTTTGTTGAAGCGCCTCCATTTCGCGTCATTGCCGGGATGTATGACGTATCTGGTATTGAGGAGGCCCTTGTCGAAGGCATTGTGGTCGGGCATCCGGCAATGCCCGAATTCCAGATGACGGCAGAGCAGGCCGCGGCCATCACGGCATATATCGAGAGCCTTGATCGATAGCCTGGAGCTGGACAGCTGATCAAACGGAACAAGCCCGTGATACATGTCATTTATGAATTCGCGGATCTGGGCTAGCCACTGCTAAGGAATTCTTGTGCTGGGTTCCTGCGGTCGCGTGGGCTCTGCAAGCAAGTCGCCCAAGGAGCCTTAGTTCAAGGGGGTGGTCGGAAAAGTAAGATAACCGGCCGCAGCCGGGCGAATTCAGTCTAAGCGCTCTTCGCGCCTATTCCGGTAGAGTGACGGTAAGTGACTTCACTTTCGGCTCGGCTTTCATGCTAATCGTCGTGACATAAGTGCGAAGCTCGTTATCGATATCGTACCAGGACGTGTTTTCTTTGCCCAAAAGTTCTGGCGGAACTTTCCACCCTGGATCGACGCCCGTCATGTCGGGCAGCAGGTGCGCAATCCCCTTGTGACAGTCGATGCAGGTGCGCTCACCGGATACAAGGAAGCGGCTGTGAATCTCAGCCGCACGCTTCGCCTGCCGGGTGAAGTCCATTGCGACTGCCGAATGGCAATTGCGGCACTCAAGCGAGTCATTCGCCTTGAGCCTGGCCCATTCGTGCTCGGCCAACTCACGCCGCATCTCAAGGAACTTTTGCCGGGTAGAGATCGTGCCGAAGATCTTTCCCCACACTTCTTTGGAAGCCTGCATTTTTCGAGCGATCTTGTCCGTCCACTCATGCGGCACATGGCAGTCGGGACATGTTGCACGAACACCCGATCGATTGGAAAAATGCACGGTCTGGGTCAGCTCCTGGTAGACATTGTCGCGCATCTCGTGACATGAGACGCAGAACCGCTCTGTATTGGTCAACTCAAGCGCAGTGTTGAAGCCTCCCCAGAACACCACACCGCAGATGAAGCCACCGAGCGTCAGAAAACCCAAACTAAAATAAGTGCTTGGTCGGCTTATGACCGTCCAGAATCTGAGGAACAACTCCCATATTCGGCGAAACAGGGTTGCAAGTCTGGTCATGCCCGTCCTATTGCTGAATTGCGCCGATATCTTTGGCGTCGCGGAATATGTTCGGCACCAATGGGCGGGCGTCCGTCTGCTGCACGTGGCATGCCGTGCAGAAATATCGTCGCGGCGTGACGTCGGCGAGGACCTGTGCATCGCGATCCATGAAATGCGTTATGCTGATCATCGGAGCACCGGACCCTTCGCTAAATTCGCGCTTGTGACAGGAAAGGCAACGATTGGTGCCGAGCGTCAGCTGATAGCCGTCTATTGAATGCGGGATGACCGGCGGTTGCTCAGGATAGTTCCTCATCTTGCGAACGTCGTCGACGATGGCCCGATCCAGGGGAGGCGCCTTCACATCGGCCATCGGTTCGCCCGCACCGGTCAGGCTTGGGATGATCGTCAGCGCCGGCTCGTTGGCGGAAAACGCCCCGGCGGCGAGAACAAGCGTACATCCGAGCGCGATGCCGAATACAGCTGTTGGACGGGGACGGATCATACGGGAACGACTTTCACGGCGCATTTCTTGAAGTCGGTCTGCTTCGAAATCGGATCCGTGGCGTCGAGCGTCACCTTGTTGATGAGCTGGCTTGCATCGAACCAGGGTACGAAAACCACGCCGGGCGGCATTCGATTGCGACCGCGGGTTTCGATGCGAGTTCGGATATCGCCGCGCCGCGAGACGATCCGGACTTCCGCTCCCTGGTTGAGGCCAAGCCGGCGCGCATCGTCGGGATTCATGAAGCAACGTGCGCCTGGAAACGCCTTGTAGAGCTCGGGGACGCGCATGGTCATCGAGCCCGAATGCCAGTGCTCTAGAACGCGTCCGGTCACCAGCCAGAACTCATATTCCGCATCCGGTGCTTCGGCGGGCGGTTCATAAGGCGCCGCGACTATATTCGCGCGACCGTCCTTATTGCCATAGAACTCGACACCCTTGCCCTGCTTTACATAGGGATCGAGACCTTCGCGGTAGCGCCAGCGAGTTTCCTTTCCGTCGACGACGGGCCAGCGCAATCCGCGCACTTGGTGGTAGACGGAAAACGGGGCCAGGTCATGGCCGTGTCCACGTCCAAAGGCGGCATATTCTTCGAACAGGCCCTTCTGCACGTAGAATCCGAACGCCTTTGCCTCGTGATTCTCGTAGTCGGGATTGAGATCGGCGAGCGGAAAACGATCGACATTGCCGTTCCTGAACAGCACATCAAACAGGGTTTGTCCGCGGTAGTTTGGACTTGCCGCCAGTATATCCGCCGGCCACACTTCATCTGTCGTGAACCGCTTGGAGAACTCGATCAGCTGCCAAAGGTCGGATCGACCTTCGCCGGGAGCCTCGACAAGCTGATGCCAGAAGTGTGTCCGCCGCTCGGCGTTGCCGTAGGCGCCTTCCTTTTCCACCCACATGGCGCTCGGCAGGATCAAATCCGCGGCAAGCGCCGTGACGGTGGGGTAGGCGTCCGACACAACGATGAAGTTGTCAGGATTGCGATATCCACGATAGGCTTCGTTTGAGCTGTTGGGTGACGCCTGAAGGTTGTTGTTGACCTGTATCCAGTAGAAATTGAGCTTGCCGTCCTTGAGCATGCGGTCCTGCTCGACTGCATGATAGCCGGGCTTTTCGGGGATGATCCCGTGCGGCACTCGCCAGATTTCCTCAGCATGACGGCGATGCTCGGGATTGACGACCGTCATGTCCGCCGGAAGCCGATGGGCAAAGGTGCCGACCTCGCGCGCCGTGCCGCAGGCGGAGGGCTGGCCGGTCAGCGAGAATGGGCTGTTGCCTGGCTCCGAAATCTTGCCGGTCAACAGATGCAGGTTGTAGACAAGATGGTTCGCCCAGACGCCGCGGACATGCTGGTTGAAACCCATCGTCCAGAACGATACGATTTTGCGCTTGGGATCCGCATAGAGCTCGGCAAGTTCCTCGAGAAAGCCGGGCTCGACGCCGGAAAGCTCGGAAACCTTTTCGAGATCATAGTCCTTCACGAAAGCCGCATAGGCATCGAAATCCATGGGTTCGGTCGAACCGACATCGGCGGCTTTCTTCGCGGCGAGCTCGCGCGGATCGTCGGACCTCAGCCCGTAGCCGATCTCTGTCGCCGCACGCGAGAACTTCGTGTGCTTGTCGACGAAGTCGCGGTTTACGCGGCCGGTCGCGATGATGTGGTTGGCGATGTAGTTGAGGATCGCGAGATCCGTGCCGGGCTTGAAGACGATAGGAATGTCGGCGAGATCGGCGCTTCGATGGGTAAAGGTCGACAGCACGGCGACCTTAACATGCGGCTGACCCAATCTTCGGTCGGCGACGCGCGTCCAGAGAATTGGATGCATCTCGGCCATGTTCGAGCCCCAAAGCACGAAGGCATCGGTGGCTTCGAAATCATCGTAACAGCCCATCGGTTCATCGGCGCCGAATGTGCGCATGAAGGCATAGGCAGCGGAAGCCATGCAGTGGCGCGCATTTGGATCGAGATTGTTCGAGCGGAATCCGGCCCGCATCAGCTTCGTCGCCGCGTAGCCTTCCCAGATCGTCCATTGGCCGGAGCCGAACATGCCGATCGCGGTCGGGCCCTTCGCCTTGAGAACCTGCTTCGCCTTCGTCGCCATCACATCGAAGGCTTCTTCCCAGCTCACCGGCGTGAAATCGCCGTCCTTGGCGAAGGCACCGTCCTTCTTGCGCAGCAAAGGCTCTGTCAGGCGGTCCTGGCCATACATGATCTTCGACAAGAAATAGCCTTTGACGCAATTGAGGCCGCGATTGACCTCGGCCATGATGTCGCCATGGGTGGCAATGACCCGGCCCTCCTTGACGCCCACCATCACGCCGCACCCCGTGCCGCAAAAGCGGCAGGGCGCTTTGGACCATTTGATCTTCAGCGCCTCGACCCCGCCTTCTACCGGCTGGGCGCTGGCCGGCCGGCTGATATTGGCCGCTGCCGTAGCAAGGCTGATCGCCTGGGCCTTGAGGAGATCGCGCCGCGAAAGTTTCATACCCCGGCTCCTCGGCCGTCAAGCTCGCATATTTGTTCGAACACCAGATTCGCCGCCAGAACTCCGTCCATCAGCGAGATGGTTATCAGTCGCTCACCGATCTCGCCGACGCTCGCACCCTCGAGCACGACAATGATCTTACCGTTCTCGATGCCATGCACCTCGGTATGAGGCATTTGCGATATTCGTTGGATGATTGCCTGCCGCTGGTCAGGGAAGGCAAGCACAAGGGCACTGGAAATATGCCGGTTTGCGTCGGACTCGGCAGGGATTTGGCCGGTCAGAAGTTTCCGTCTGTCGATCGCGTGTCGCATCGGACCCTCAGTGCGGTGGGCCGGGCGGCCCGGCAATCAGCTGATACATCCAGACAAGAAATCCGTAGCCTCCCACAACGCCGACGGCGAGGATGGGCCAGATGAGAATTGCCAAAGTGGCAAAAGCGAGAAGTTCTTCCCGGCGGGGGACCGGCGTGTCGGTTCGCTTCTCAACAGGAGGGTGGCTGGCCACGAGCTTGCCTTCCCCAATTGCGTCTCGTTGATGACCGACCTTCGCGGCAATGAAGGGCGACTCGAGCGAGCGCGTATCACCAAAATCCCAGTCAGCTGAATCTGTTCCAAGCCTTGCATTGAATCAACGGCATAGTCGGGCGTTGCGGCCGCGAGAACCCTTGCAAGAAGTCGCCAGAGGGCAAGGGGCCGACCAAGGGAATGTGCGCGATGTTCGACAAGCCGTCGCGCCACGCAAATATATCCATTTGATCCGGATCAAAGCTCCAGGCCTGCAGAGAGGGCAACCTTGTTCGTCGCAAACAGGAGCATGGGAGCTGATCATGGATACACATATACTTGTGGCAACCGACGACACGGAGCATTCCAGGCTCGCGGTGGCCTATGCCATTCACCTCGCGATTGTAAGCAAGGCGCAACTCACGATTGCCGTCGTGAATGTCGCATTGGGCGGTGTGCGTGGACCGGTGCTTTATTCCTATAGCGAGGCCGACGCCAGGAAGATGACCAGCAATGCGGCAGAAAAGGCGCGTTTGGCCGGCCTCAAGGATGTTCATGAAGCCATGCTTCTGAGCCGCGAAGCGGATTCCGGCATTGTCCAGTATGCCGACGAGAAGAAGATCGATCACATCGTCGTCGGGACGGGCGACAAGGGAAGCATATCGAGGCTTGTGCTTGGTTCCGTCGCAGCCGACGTGGCACGGCGCGCACATTGCACGGTGACAATCGCCCGCTAAAGCATCGAACCGAAAAGCGCGAAGCGGTTTTCGGATAATCCGATGCGCAAACAAAAGATAGAGCGCCGCGACGATTCCAATAGAATCTCCGGCGCTCTAAAGTCGAGAAGGGCAGGATCCTTGGAATTCTCGATGAAAGCCACCCGCCATATTGTCTGCGGCCATTGTGGCCAGGTAAACCGCGTCGCTGGGGACGGGCCGGCGATCCGCGCGCAATGCGGCAAATGTTACCAAGCCCTGTTCGCCGGCATTCCCTTCGAGGTCGACGAAGCAAACTTCGAGCGTCACGTAACGCGCAACGAAATACACTTGCTTGTTGATGTATGGGCGCCCTGGTGCGGCCCATGCCGGGCGATGGCTCCGATGTTCGCAGAGGCAGCACGTCACCTCGAGCCTGACCTGCGCCTGCTCAAGCTCAACTCCGAAGAGGCGCAATCCCTGTCGGCCAGGCTCGGAATCCGCTCGATACCGACGCTCTTGCTCATGCGGAAAGGCAAGATTCTCGCCCGGCACACAGGGGTGATGGATGCTCACCGAATTGCCCACTGGGCGCAGGAGCATCGCAAGACTTCCCAAGCCGGGTCGTAAGCCAGATGATGTTGTCCAATCTCGCTGCCGGAACGGCTGTAATTCTGATGACCGTTCTGATCCACACTGCGGGCCTGATCGGCATCACCCACGCTATGGCATGGCTCGTGGGCCATTTCCGAATGCATGGCCGCAGGAGCCGAGTTGTGGCAATGGTGACGGTGGTGCTCGGTCTGTTCGTCATTCTGACAGTTGAGGTATGGCTCTGGGCGATCTGCTATCTGGCAGTTGGCGCCTTCCATGACTTCGAGACAGCGCTCTATTTCTCGACAGTCACCTTTTCGACCCTTGGTTTTGGCGATGTGCTGCCCGCTGAGAGGTGGCGCCTCTTGTCTGCATTGGAAGCGGTCAACGGCTTTCTTGTTATTGGCTGGTCGACAGCCTATCTGGTCGCAGCTTCAACACGGGTGGGGCCATTCCGTTCAGGCGAGCACTTCTGACGAATCGCCTAGATGCACCCGCGGCAGTGTCGTGAACTGGGCAGACGTCCCGGCTGTTCAATTTTGCAGTGACTCTATGAAATCGATCAGGCCTTCGATGCGCCGCCCGACAGTGGGCTCGTCCCCTTCGGCTCCACCCAAGCCTTGTTCGGCATCGAGCTTGAACAATTGCCCCCATACCGGCATCTCGCGGTCGCCATGAATCTTGATCTCTTCGCGGCCATCGATGATGCGGCGCAATCTTTCGCGTGGAAATACGCCGCCATTGCGTCGTCTCAGGGTCGTCAGGTCGGGTGGCTCCACACTCAGCCCAAAAGCCTTTCCCCCTCCGCCCCGACCGTCCTCGCCGTGACAGGCCGAGCATGACATGCGGAAGTCCGTCTCGGCCGAAGGTTCGGCCCTGCTGACTCCGGCTGATATCCGACAGCAACAAGGCCAACAGAAATCCCACGGCCGTGGCGAGAGTGAAATTTGACATGCGAGAGCCCTCCAAAAACGGCTGGAGAAGTCTTATTCTGCCAATTGGCGGTCGACAGCGTCATGGCGAAAGCCGAAAATGGCAGATAGGCTCCGTCAGCTCGTGTCATCGTCGTTTTCGTCACGAAATGTGGTATAAGCAAAGTGCAGGAGCGGTGCCCAAACAGCATTGACCTCGATCAATCTGATGAGAGCATCTTCGGCGCGGCCAGACAGAAGGGAAATGACTCTTCGTGAACCAAATTTGTTTGGAGCGCGAGACACGGGGGGCATACCCCCGCGCTCCAGTCCGTGGGTAGCATACCCGATCAGGCCGCCTTCACGCTCGATCTTCCTGGATTGCTTCTGCGCAGCAGCGCCCTTGGGTGACCACCAGCGTTAGGACACCGCTGTCGAGTGACGCTTCGATCTTGTCCAAATCGATACCCTCGGGAAGACGGAAGGATCTTTCGAAGGCGCCATAATGTCTTTCCGATAGATGACAGCCGCCCTCGTTCTTTTCCCAGCTGTCCTTCTTGTCACCCTTGATGACAAGGCGGTCGTCTACGATTTTCACCTCGAGATTGTCGGGGGTCATGCCGGGCACTTCGGCGGCAATCTCGTAGGATTTCTCCTTGTCGAGGATGTCGACCGCGGGCGCCGACGACTGGGATTGGAGCCGGGCCATTGGCACGTAGTCGAAGATCGGGCTGCGGAAGAACGGACGCCAACCCCGGTCGAACTGGTCGAAGAGCTGAATGACCTCCTGCTGCAGGCTTTGCAGGGGCGCGAAAGCGAGACCCTGCCGGCCAGCCCTTTCCTCTTTAGTGACAGGAAGTTTCTTGACGCTTTGTGTCATGATGTCCTCCTTTTTAAAGACCAGCCTTCTTATCGCGGCCGAAGGCCACCCTCATTGATCTCGATCAAGCTCGTGGCATCAGGGACAGTCTTCCCGCCGAGATCGGCTACACCAAACAAGGGCGTGCCCATGGGAACTGACCTCAAGCCAGCGCCGCAAGGCAAGTCGCCGACATTCCTTGTCGCCTCAAGACGCCACCGCCGAAGTTGCCGACCGGATCAGGCGGCTGGTCAAATATATTGAAACCATCCAGGTCGTGAAGTGAGTTCCGAAGGTCGGCCTAGCCCAGGGACTGCCACAGCCTCGTGTCAGCCAGCTCATCTTCGGCAACGATAAGCTTTTCCGGGTCGGGCCTTCCGTGTGAAGCATCCAGCGCATCGGCGTTTCAATTTCCCCATAAGGAGCGACGACGACAAAAGAATGACCCTCATGCATCCCTGACAGCTTTCTATAGCGTGTATTGATCACCTCTGGTGTCCCCGGGCTTTTGGGTTGATGTCGATTTGGTCGCGGCAGCGTACCACGAATTTCATGATAGCCACAATTTTCGCAAATATTCCGGCCAACGGCTCAGCGCTTGCGCGTGCAGGAGGAGAGGTCCGCATCAGTCACAATCCGACAAACTCCACGAGCAAGGCAGCATGATCGCTTGCTCGAGGACCATGCGGCCCAACCCCAGGCAATCGCTGGCCCTGGTAGCGTAAGACCTCTCGGGATAGCCCCTCACGCAATATGCATGGTCGGGTATCCGGCCACTTTTCGGCCAAGGCTGGAGCGACGAGCATGCAGTCGGGTCGCGAGTATCCTTCCGAAATTGGGTCGTAGTAGGACCACCGTTCAAATTCCGGCAGCCGTTCCATGAGGTCGATCGCGAAATCCTGAGTAAGCGGGGCGATCGCTTGTTCACATCCCTGTTTGTCGCGAGGCTCGTTGAGGTCGCCAAGGACAAGCCAAAGTGCGTTCTTGTCGCTCGTGAATCGGCGCTCGATCAGCCGCCTTACTGCTAAGGCCTCAAGCCGCCGCGCTGACCAGGCGGCCTGGGCGTCTGGCCAGGGGCTTTGAAGTGGCACACAAAGAGTGTTAGCTCGCCAATCTGTGCCATGAGGCAATCGCGACAAAACACCGGTGTACTGGTTTTCCGGGCCGGAACTTTCTCGAGACCAAGGTCGAGAAAGGTGAGTTTCGCGTGGCTGACCACCTCATCGACGGGCCGTCTGCTCATCAGTGCAACATCGCGCCCGGCCCCATCATTGCCTGTAAAGCAGAAACGGTAGGGGTAGGCGTGTGCGCCCGCGTGGCGCAGAAGGTGGTCGTGAAAGAAGTCGAGCGCCTCGATGTCGAACACTTCTTGAAGGCACACCACGTCGGCGTCGGCATGGGCGAGAACCGCTGCGGTCAGGCGTCGATCGGCCAAGTCTAATGCGCGCAGCTTGCGACCCGCTGTCTTGGTGCACGTCGTCGTCCCGGGCGCCGTCGAACCGCGGATGCCCCATGGGGATGACGGAGGCGAAGGTTCTGAACGTTAAAGGTTTCGATGCGCATGGGTTCCGCGCGAAGAATTTGAGTAAGGGGTTCTTGGGCGGCTTTTGTGCAAACGATTTCTGGTATGGGCGATTATGCCAGGGCCTTCTAGCCGAAGCTGAGGACCACGCTCATTTCAATGGCTCCCACACCGGAACCCGCGATCGAGGATGGCGTATCGCCGGGGAGCGGGCCAGCCGCATCTCACGGCGGCGCGGCACATAGCCTGCATCGATCGCGTCGACGAGCAGTCGGGCAGCGTGAAAGGACAATACATAGATGATCAGGATCCAGCCCAAGCTCGCAAGCTTGCAAGGACGATCAACGAAAACAGCAACTTATGCTCCGACATGACGGCTCCGCTGAACTTCATCCAGCCTGAAATGCGCTCGTTGCATCGCCGGCGGTTGTCACGATTGTGCTTGTTTGTAGCGGTTTATGTCCGGGTGGCGCCTGAAAGCTCTGACCTTCACCGTCATGCGGCCAATGGTGATCGTCTTATTGACCGACCGCCAAGCCTTCTCGGCCGCTCCTGCAAATTGAGAATATTCATGTCGGCCGGTGCGGTCACCGTGACCTCGACAGCCCGGTCGTACGGCCGATCTTTGATCATCACCGTGTCTTTGAAGACTGCATCGCTGAAATTTGATGGTTGTTGTCCCAAGCGTTGTCCCGGCTCGGATTGGGCTCTTTCCGGATTGAGATTTTTCTCTTAAGCCTTTGATTTCCTTGGTGGGCGCAGTAGGAATCTAACCTACGACCCGCTGATTAAGAGACAGCGCAAGCGAGCGTCGCAGTTCTTTCTTACGAGATACTGGTTTCTTTATCGGCTGTGTTTCGGGCGGGTCCCTGGAAACAGGCCGGCATGGGGGGTGGGCCCTGTCCATATACCCCCCGGGGTCGAGTGCTACTGGGCTCAATAGATTTTATTGACTACTTGGTTGCGAAGCGGTTGCAACGAGCGACAAACGCAGACAAGCATCAGCGTGAAGCTACAAAGCGATCTTCGAGCTTGCCGAGGCGCTTAGCCAGTGCCCAGGGGTGGAATCGAACCACGGACACCGTGTTTTTCAGTCACCGATGCCGTTCGGAATTTTGCCGCTCTGCATGAATGATGGGTCCCTCAAAAAAGAGGCCGGGCGGGGGGCCTGTCCATATGCCCTGGGTGCCTCCCCTCTTAGAATCCGGGAGCGGAAAAATTTTGGGACGCACAATGCTTCCAGATTGCTTCCGCGGTCCAACGCTCTGGAAGCAGAAAGTCAAGACTTGATGCAAAAAGACAAGTCGACTACGGAGGGAAGCTGGCGCGCCCGGAAGGAT
>CAWJDZ010000007.1:0-158779 GCA_963841765.1 uncultured Alphaproteobacteria bacterium | reverse complement strand
GACGCGATGGACCATTTCCGGAAGTCGACGGATCGGCAGTCAGCTTTCGTCAGGAGTTCACCTTGTGTTGAATGTGGGCGTCGATTTCTGTGTACTCATAGGACGTCAATTCGAACCGATTGCCGTCTGGATCGAGGAAATAGACCGACCAGGATAATTGATGGTCCGCAATGTCGTTTCTGGATACCTTTGAACCATCTCTGTCAACGAGGCGCATATCGTTCAATTCGTTCATGAACGCGATGAAGTCGCTGGCGGAAACTATTGAATGCGACTGTGTGATCACCGCTTCGATTGTGTTCGGTGTTGCCTTGAACGAGCGCAAGGCAGTGGTGGCCCTCGCGGGTAGACAGAAACAACGGCCCCTCTGGATCGATAGCCCACTGGCGAGCTCTGAGGCGGGCTCAAGCCCCAGCACGCGGTTATACCAACCACGGCTCTCGCGCGGTCGGCTACACGTATGTGGACGTGATCAAGTCCCTTACGCTGATACCCACGTTTCGCGCTCCTTTTGCATTATCCTGTAATCGGAAAGCGGTCAAAGAAGGCCCTTTCACGCCGAAGGTCGCGAGTTCGAGCCCCGTCACTCCCGCCAATGTTCCAATCGTTTGGCGCTTGCCCTAAAAAATTTCCGTTAGTGCACCGTCATCGCAAGCCTCAAAATCGAGATCGTGTAGTCTCTGCGAGCTCAATCGGGCTGGCTTAGAACGTTTCCAAATAGCTGACGGAACAAGGTTTTTTCTTGACCTCGGCCGGCTTTCCCAAAACCCGACGATAGCAGTCGGGAATTATGACCGGCGCGGAACTTCATGCTGAATTCAAGAGGAGCCAAGATGATCAAATCCTTCACGAAAGCCCTCGTCTTGCCGCAGCGGCACCGTTGGCGGCAGCCCTTCTGGCGACGAGTGCTTTGGCCGACGGGGTCGTCAATGTCTATTCCTACCGGCAGCCGGAGCTGATCAAGCCGCTGCTCGACGCCTTCACCGCCGATACCGGCATCAAGACCAATGTGCTCTTCCTCGATAAGGGCCTTGAGGAGAAGATCGCCGAGGAAGGCGCGAATTCGCCGGCCGATGTGATCCTGACCGTCGATATCGGCCGCATCCAGGCGGCCGAGGACAAGGGCGTCACCCAGCCGCTCACCGATGAAGTCGATCAACAAGGACATCCCTGCGCAATATCGCGACCCGGAAGGCAACTGGTTCGGCGTCACCACCCGCGCCCGCGTGGTCTATGCCTCGAAGGAGCGCGTGAAGCAGGACGCGATCACCTATGAAGAGCTGGCCGATCCGAAATGGAAGGGCAAGATCTGCACGCGCTCGGGCCAGCATGTCTATACGATCGGCCTCATCGCCTCGATGATCGCGCATCATGGCGCCGGAGAAGACCGAGGAATGGCTGAAGGGCGTCAAGGCCAATCTCGCGCGCAAGCCCGATGGCGGCGACCGCGAGCAGGCCAAGGCGATCTTCGCCGGCGAATGCGACATCGCGCTCGGCAACACCTATTATGTCGGCCAGATGCAGACCAACGAGAAGAACCCGGAGCAGAAGGAATGGGCGGCGGCGATCAAGGTGCTGTTCCCCAATGCCAATGACCGCGGCACGCATGTGAATATCTCCGGCATGGCGCTGGCGAAGAATGCGCCCAACAAGGACAATGCGGTGAAGCTCATGGAATTCCTGGCGAGCGACAAGGGCCAGAAGCTCTATGGCCAGCAGGTCTTCGAATATCCGGTCGAGCCCGGCATCGAGCCGTCCGACATCGTCGAGGCCTGGGGCACGCTCAAGCCCGATCCGCTGCCGCTCGCCGAGATCGCCAAGAACCGCAAGACGGCCTCCGAGCTCGTCGACAAGGTCGGCTTCGATGAAGGCCCGGCCTCTTAAAGCTGATCGCGTCCACGATGAGCTATGGCAACTTCGAAAGGGGCGCTCGCGTCCCTTTTCTTGTCGGGATCACCGCTGCCTCGCTGGGCGCGCTCCTGGCGAGCCTCGGCCGTCCTCGTGCCCCTCCTCGCGCTGATCGCGCTTGTCGCTTTCGGGCGGCGGCGCAGACTGGGCGCATCTCGTCGCAATGTGCTGCCCGTCGCTCCGGACCACGTTGCTGGGTCATGGCGGGCGTGGCACTGCTCACCGCCAGCATGGGCATCATCCCGGCCTGGCTTACCGCCTATTATGACTTTCCCGGACGGCGCATTTTCGTCTGGGCGCTGGTGCTGCCGCTGGCGGTGCCGACCTATCTCGCGGCCTATGCCTATGGCGAGTTCTTCACCTTCACCGGCCCGGCGCAGACTTGATCCGCGCCCTCTTCGGCTTCACCTCGGCGCGCGACTACTGGTTTCCCGACGTGCGCTCGCTCTGGGGCGCCGTCATGATCCTGTCCTTCGTCCTCTACCCTTATGTCTATCTGACGACCCGCGCCGCCTTCCTGATGCAGGGGCGCAATGCCACCGATGTGGCACGCACCTTGGGGGCCTCGCCTTCCGCGCGCCTTCTTCCAAGTGCTGCTGCCGATGACGCGGCCCGCCATCATCATCGGCGTGACGCTGGCCCTGATGGAGACGCTGAACGATGTCGGCGCCGTCGAGTTTCTGGGCGTCAAGACGCTGACCTCGGCCGTCTATACGACCTGGCTGAACCAGGGCAGCCTTTCGGGCGCGGCGCAGATCGCCTGCGTCATGCTCGTCGTGGTGCTGGGCATCATCCTGGCCGAGCGCTGGGCGAGACGCAGACAGCGCTTCAATCTCGGACGCAGCACCGCCATGGCCCAGCGCAGCAGCCCGCACCGCCTTGCGCGGACTCAGCAGCCGTGCTCGCCGTCATCGCCTGCCTCATGCCGATCACTCGTGGGCTTCGGCCTGCCCTTCTATGTGCTCGGCACCTATGCGCTGAAGCGCCTCGACCAGCTTCTCGACCCGGTATTGCAGGAGGCGATCCTGACCAGCGTGCTGGTCGCCGGCGCGCCGCCATCGTCACCGTCGCCATCGCCTTCCTGCTCACCTATGCGGTCCGGGTCACCCGGAGCCGCAGCACGCTGCTCGTCAACCGCTTCGCCGCGCTGGGCTATGCCGTTCCGGGCACGGTGCTGGCGCTCGGCATTCTCATTCCCCTGGCGCGCTTCGACAATCTGCTCGATCGGTGGATGCAGGCGCCTTCGGCATCAAGACCGGCCTTCTGCTCACGGGCTCCGCGCTGTGCATCATCTATGCGATGAGCGTGCGCTTCCTCGCCATGGCCGAAGGCGCCGTCGAAGCAGGCTTCCACAAGTTGCCGACCCATATCGACATGGCGGCGCGCACGCTGGGGCGCAATGCGCGCGAGACCCTGATCGCAGTGCTGCTGCCCATCCTGAGGCCCGCTTTCCTGACCGCCGTTCTTCTCGTCTTCATCGACGGCGTCAAGGAGCTTTCGGCGACGATCCTGCTCCGGCCCTTCAACTACAATTCGCTCTCGACCTATGTCTATGAGCGGGCCTCGCGCGCCGCCGTCGAAGATGCCTCCGTCGCCGCCCTCCTCATCATGCTCGCCGGAATCCTGCCGGTGATCCTGCTGTCGCGCACCATCAATGCGGGCGTGGCGCGGACGGAGCTCCAGTAAGGCAGGCCCAGGCTTCAGTGTGCGGTGAAATTCAGGATGATCGCGAAGAGCGACATGCCGAAGGCGACGGCCGCGATCGGCAGGAGGATCTCGATGGCGGCGTTCTTCGCCTTCCGCGATCCTGCCAGGTGCGGAACTCGCTGCTCGATACCCATTCGCGCAGTGACCCGCTGGACGGCTCTTCCTCGTGAGAATGGTTGCGCCAGATGCGCCAAAGCGTCGCCGGTAAGGCGATCGCGATGAAGATCAGTCCGCTGGCCACGACCGGAGATAATCCGTATACCCATCACCGCCGAAGGCCCAGACCGAGACCACGAACCACAGGCCCAAGACGACAAGGGCCACATAGAGGCCAGGATGGAGGCGATCGGTGATCGGATTTGTCGGGCGATCAGGGATTCCGGCTCATGGGCGTCCTCGTCAGGGTGGAAATGCGGCCGAGCGCTATGGTGACAACTCAGGTATGTGGGATGCGTTCGCTCATGCGTCGCGATGCCGCGAGCAGCGGCGGGTGTCTAGCAAAGATGAAGGCCCTGTAAGTTAATCCCCGATTTGCCATTCTGGTATATTGTCGTTCCGCGCCAAAAGTGAGGCGTCTGTCATGAGGATCGTTGCTTGGGCCTGTCCGGCACTCTTCGCCCTTGTCCTGGCAATCCCCGCGCCTGCGCCGGCACAGGATGTGGGTCAAAGCTTCATCGATCACCTGCAGCGGCAGATCCATTTGCCAATCCTCTCCCGATCCGACGCCAACGCTCCTCTATCTGAGCCGGAACAAGCACATCGATGCGAAGAAAGGCAAGCGCACCGACAGCGAGACCTGCTGGACCATTTATCCCCCGCTCAAGATCGATGGCATCAGCTTCACGCATGTCTGCGCTGCATCCGAGGACCCTTTGCTGATCGAGCTCTTTCCGGTTCTCTATTATCGCGGTCCCGGAACGTCACCCGGTACGGGAATGCGTCTCGTCACCAAGGACGATAAATCCGCCGTCGATGACTGGCTCAAGCCCGCTAAGGCCCGCTTGGGCATGCGCGGCGAAACGGAACTCGACATCGGAGAGCCGACATACGTCACGGGCAAGACGGAAATCTCGTGCAACAGCACGAGCTTTGTTTCGAAGAAGTGAATGCCCGCATGACACCATGGTTCATCGCGCTCAAGACGTTCGGCCCCGAAGATGGCGACAAATGGGTGAACTATGTCGAGTGGTCCGGTTTGCGCCAGCTTGAAGAGCTCATCTCCCTCGACACGATACTCTGTCCCACGCTGCTGCCCGACATCAAGGCGGACTACTGGCCCCACATCGTCAATGAGGACTACTGTCTGCATTTCTTCACCGACCTTGATTTTCTGCGCCGGCAAGTGTCCGAGATCGACGGTGGCCGCATTCTGTGCATTTACCGCAACCCGGAAACCCCACCGGTTCTCCCCGCCGAATTGAGCAGCTTCAGGCTGATCGGCTACGACCTTGTCGATGTCAGGGCAGACATAAGCGCGCTGTCGAATTGCGGCGGCTGGCCGGGCGTTCTCGACAATTCAGAGCTTTCGCCCAATGGTCTGGTCGCGCGCCACGCGCGGGCGGTGCAGTTGAAGGAACGGCTTGCCCACCGATATCCGGAAGAGCCGCATGCCCAATGCGATGTCTGGGCGATCTTCGTTTAGTGGTGGGCGGTGGAGAAGACTGGAACTTCCGACATCTTCGGTGTAAACGAAGCGCTCTACCAGCTGAGCTAACCGCCCTCTCCAGGTCCCGCGTCTTAGCCGCCGGGGCCGTCCAAAGCAAGCCGCTAGTCCGCATCGCGCCGGCTTAAATGGCCGAAGTGAGCCCGGCATTTCAGGTTCTGGATGACAGGGTCGAGCCGGTCATAAAAACCCCGCATGTACTGAAGGGCATGCGGGGCTGATGTATCTGAGCCGTCTGAAGCTCGTGTCTAGCCGTTCACGGCCTCCTTCAAGCACCTTGCCGGCCTTGAATTTCGCCCGCTTGCGGGCCGGGAGCTTGATCGGTCTTGCCGGTCTGCGGATTGCGCGCCTCGGCTGGCCTTGCGGCGTGTCACCGTGAAGGTGCCGAAGCCGACGAGGCGCACATCGTCGCCGCCCTTGCAGCGCCCTCATGATGTTCTCAATTGTCGCCTCGATGGCCTCGCCCGCTTCGCCCTTCGTGAGCTTGGCGTCCTTGGCGACCTTGGCGATCAATTCGTTCTTGTTCATGACCCCAATTCCTCTCTCCGCAGTTGAGTAACGCAGGGACTGGTACGCGGCACGCCATTCGCCGTGACATGGTCGCGGAAAATGCCCGATTTTGCAAGGGTTTTCCGACCCCTCGGAAATCTCGATTCAATTCAAGCGGTTACTCGGCGTTATCCAACGAAAAGGGCCCGGCAGCAGACGCCGCCGGACCTTCAGATTCGGCAAATTGATTCGCGGAAACCCTTGATTCGCTGGCAATTTCGACCGTCAGTGGGCCGTCATCGCCTCGCCGGCCTCGTCGGCCTTGCGGGCGGCGCGGGCCGCCGGCTTCTTCGGCCGCCTCGTCCCACTGATCGGCTCCGGCATAGCGCACCAGCGCATGCTTCAGCACATCGTCCATCCGCGCGACCGGAATGATTTCCATCCCGACTTCACATTGTCCGGGATCTCGGCCAGATCCTTGGCGTTCTCTTCCGGGATCATCACCTTCTTGATGCCGCCGCGCAGCGCCGCCAGGAGCTTCTCCTTGAGGCCGCCGATCGGCAGCACCCGGCCGCGCAGCGTGATCTCGCCCGTCATGGCCACATCCTTGCGCACCGGAATGCCGGTCATCACCGAGACGATCGCCGTCACCATGGCGATACCGGCCGACGGGCCATCCTTGGGCGTCGCACCTTCCGGCACGTGGACGTGGATGTCCTTCTTGTCGAACACCGGCGGCTTGATGCCGAAATCGAGCGGCCCGCGAGCGCACATAGGAGGAAGCAGCCGAGATCGACTCCTTCATCACGTCGCGCAAGTTGCCGGTCACCGTCATCTTGCCCTTGCCCGGCATCATGAGGGCCTCGATGGTCAGCAGCTCGCCGCCCACCTCGGTCCAGGCAAGGCCGGTCACGACGCCGACCTGATCCTCGCGCTCGGCCTCGCCATAGCGAAACTTCTGCACGCCAAGATACTGGTTCACCACTTCCGGGGTCACCTTGATCTTCTTCTTCTTGGACATCATGATGTCCTTCACCGCCTTGCGGGCAAGCGTGTTGATCTCGCGCTCGAGATTACGCACGCCGGCTTCGCGCGTATAGCGGCGAATGACCTCGTAGATCGCCTCGTCGGTGATCTCGAACTCCTTCTTGTCCGAGGCCATGATTCTCCATCGCCTTCGGCAACAAGATGGCGCTTGGCGATCTCGATCTTCTCTTCCTCGGTGTAGCCGGCGATCCTGATGATCTCCATGCGGTCCATGAGAGCCGGCGGAATGTTCAGCGTGTTCGCGGTCGTCACGAACATCACGTTCGAGAGGTCGTATTCGACCTCGAGATAGTGGTCCATGAAGGTCGAGTTCTGTTCGGGATCCAGCACCTCGAGCAAGCGCCGATGACGGATCGCCGCGGAAATCCATGCCCATCTTGTCGATTTCATCGAGCAGGAAAAGCGGATTGGATTTCTTGGCCTTGCTCATCGACTGGATGACCTTGCCGGGCATCGAGCCGATATAGGTGCGCCGGTGGCCGCGGATTTCGGCCTCATCGCGCACGCCGCCCAGCGACATGCGGATGAATTCACGGCCGGTTGCCTTGGCGATCGATTTGCCGAGCGAGGTCTTGCCGACGCCGGGAGGGCCGACGAGGCAGAGGATCGGGCCCGCGCATCTTGTTGGTGCGGCTCTGCACGGCAAGATATTCGACGATGCGCTCCTTCACCTTGTCGAGGCCGAAGTGATCGGCATCGAGCACGTCTTGCGCGAATTTCAGGTCGCGCTTGACCTTGCTCTTGACGCCCCATGGAATGCCGAGCAGCCAATCGAGATAGTTGCGCACGACGGTCGCTTCCGCCGACATCGGGCTCATCTGCCGAAGCTTCTTGATTTCGGCTTCGGCGCGCTCGCGGGCTTCCTTCGAGAGCTTGGTGTTCTTGATCTTCTGCTCGAGCTCGCCAACTCGTCGCGCTCTTCGCCGTCGCCCAGTTCCTTCTGAATGGCCTTCATCTGCTCATTCAGATAGTACTCGCGCTGGGTCTTCTCCATCTGGCGCTTGACGCGCGAGCGGATGCGCTTCTCGACCTGCAGCACGGAGATCTCGCCTTCCATCAGCGGCGAAGACCTTCTCCAGCCGCTTGGCCGACCGAGTGCATTTCGAGAAGTTCCTGCTTCTCGGTGATCTTGATGGCGAGATGGGCGGCAATGGTATCGGCAAGCTTGGCATAGTCGGTGATCTGGCCAAGGGTGGCGAGCACTTCCTGCGGCACCTTCTTGTTGAGCTTCACATAGCTCTCGAACTGCGACAATGGCGGTGCGGGCCAGCGCCTCGGTTTCCTGCTCGTCGGCGCTCGGTTGGGCAGCAGCTCGACTTCGGCTTCGAAAAAATCGGCGCGGCTGGTGAAGCTGCATCGATCTTGGCGCGCTCGGTGCCTTCGACCAGCACCTTCACGGTGCCGTCGGGCAATTTCAGAAGCTGCAGCACCTGGGCAAGCGTGCCCACTTCGTAGATCGCCTCGGTTGCTGGATCATCATCGGCCGGATTTTTCTGCGCGACGAGCAGAATGCGCTTGTCCTCGCGCATCACCTCCTCGAGCGCCTTGATGGATTTTTCGCGGCCGACGAACAGCGGCACGATCATGTGCGGGAAGACGACGATGTCGCGAAGCGGCAGAACCGGAAGGAGTTTCGTGCATCTGCCGGAATGCAGGGGTCCGGGAGAGTTGTATGCGTCATTTTTTTTCCTTTCGCGGGTTGGGCCACGCGTATCCGTTCCAGACCGTGCCCCCGATGGCAGGCACATTGGGCTATGATCTGGGCCACGGATCTGCGGCGCCCTGGCTCACGACTGACGCCTCAGGACTCGCGCGCATCATACGCACAATCACCTAAACACACCCGAACCTAATAGGCTAGCAAATGGAGGTCTCGGCGTTAACTGGATTTCAATGGCCCACGAAATCGGCCATTCTGGCGCGCCGGTCCTCGTACATCAGGCCGAAGCAGGCGCCGCCTTGCGTGCCTCTGCTTTTCGCGATCGGCATAGATCAGCAAGCGGCTTGGCATCGCCATCAACGACTTCCTTGGAGATCACCACCTCCTCCACGCCGTTCATGGCGGGCAGATCGAACATCGTGTCGAGCAGGATCGCTTCCATGATCGAGCGCAAGCCGCGGGCGCCGGTCTTGCGGTCGATGGCGCGGCGCGCGATCGAGCGCAGCGCCTCCTCGGGGATGGTGAGCTTCACGCCCTCCATCTCGAACAGCGCTGATACTGCTTGATCGAGCGCGTTCTTCGGCTCGGTCAGGATCTGGATCAGCGCTGCCTCGTCGAGATCCTCCAGCGTTGCGACCACCGGCAGGCGGCCGACGAATTCCGGGATGAGACCGAAGCGCAACAGATCCTCAGGCTCGAGCTCGCGCAGCATGTCGCCGGTGCGGCGGTCGTCCAGCGGATTTCACTTCGGCGCCGAAGCCGATGCCCGAGCCCTTGCCGCGCTGGATGATGATGCGCTCGAGGCCGGCGAAGGCGCCGCCGCAGATGAACAGGATGTTGGTGGTATCGACCTGCAGGAATTCCTGCTGGGGATGCTTGCGGCCGCCCTGCGGCGGCACCGAGGCAACGGTGCCTTCCATGATCTTCAGAAGCGCCTGCTGCACGCCTTCGCCCGATACATCGCGGGTGATCGAGGGATTGTCGGACTTGCGCTGAAATCTTGTCGACTTCGTCGATATAGACGATGCCGCGCTGGGCGCGCTCGACATTGTAGTCGGCGGACTGCAGCAATTTCAGGATGATGTTCTCGACGTCCTCGCCGACATAGCCCGCTTCGGTGAGCGTCGTCGCATCGGCCATGGTGAAGGGCACATCGAGAATGCGGGCGAGCGTCTGGGCGAGCAGCGTCTTGCCGCGAGCCGGTCGGGCCCGACCAGCAGGATGTTCGACTTGGCCAGTTCGACGTCGTTGTTCTTCGGCCGCGTGGTTGAGGCGCTTGTAGTGATTGTGAACGGCAACCGAGAGAACCTTCTTCGCGTGATCCTGGTCGATGACGTAGTCGTCGAGAACTTTGCGGATCTCATGCGGCGTCGGCACGCCGTCCTTCGATTTGACCAGCGATGACTTGTTCTCCTCGCGGATGATGTCCATGCACAGTTCGACGCATTCATCGCAGATGAACACGGTCGGTCCGGCAATAAGCTTGCGAACCTCATGCTGGCTCTTTCCGCAGAAGGAGCAATACAGCGTGTTCTTGTTGTCGCTCCCGCTGGCCTTGCTCATGCTTTCTCCTTGAACCATTCCGCTTGCACTACATCAGCAACTATACATGCCAAGCCGGTAATGGCTATCACTCACTGTCACTAACAAGGCGAACTTGCTCAATACGCGACTCAATTGAGCATGCGCCGCGCTGAGTTAATCAAGAATTGATTCAAACTGCCGTGCCAGCCGCCCTAATGGCAGTTCCGGCGATTTCGCCAGTAAAACGCAAGTTCGCAACTATTTGGAATCTGCTGAGCATCCGCGCGCTTTTCGATGACCTTGTCGACGAGCCCGAATTCCTGGCGCCGTCTCGGCCGTCGAGGAAATTGTCGCGTTCGAGGGCCTCCTCGATCGCCTTAATGTCGCGGCCGGTATGCTTCACGTAGATCTCGTTCAGCCGCTTTTTGAGGCTTTCGACTTCGCGGGCATGAATCAGGATGTCGGTCACCTGGCCCTGATAGCCGCCGGAGGGCTGATGCACCATGATGCGGGCATTGGGCAGCGCGAAGCGCATGTCCTTCTCGCCTGCGGCAAGCAGGAGCGAGCCCATCGACGCCGCCTGCCCCATGACAGGTGGTCGAAACCGCGGGGCGGATGAACTGCATCGTGTCGTAGATCGACAGGCCCGATGTCACCACGCCGCCCGGCGAGTTGATGTACATCGCGATCTCCTTCTTGGGATTGTCGGCCTCGAGGAAGAGAAGCTGCATGCACACGGAGGCCGCCACCTCGTCATCAATCGGCCGGTGATGAAGATGATGCGCTCGCGCAGCAGGCGCGAGGGAAGATCATAGACACGCTCGCCCGCGGTCCTCCTGACGATTACCTGAGGCAAAAACGAACTGTATAAGTTTACAATAGGATCGCGCATATAGTTTCTGGGATTTGCGATTCGGGATGAAGTTCAGTCCCAGCATAAATAAGTGATGACCGGGCGGTTCCGGAAGAGGCGCAGCTATTCCGCGGACATAGCGGGCGCCGTCAAGTTGCCGATTCTGCTGAAAAGGGCTCCGTCCACTGTGTTTAGCGCGCGATCCGGACGGAAAGCCGGTGCCGACTTTTCCTGATCGCGCGCTATGTCAAGCTATTGCCATCGGTCTCCGGCATATTATGGAGGCCATGCCCGTGCTCGAGCTTCTCGTGGTTCTCGTCCTCATCTTCATCAATGGCTTGTTCGCGATGTCGGAGCTTGCCGTCGTCTCGGCCCGGCGGCCGCGGCTGAAGACGCTGGCCGAAAGGCGGGTACGAGGGGCCAAGCGGCGCCTGGAGCTGGCCGCCGATCCGGGCCGCTTCCTGTCAGCAGTGCAGATCGGCATCACCCTCATCGGCATTCTCGCCGGCGCCTTTTCGGGCGCCTCGCTAGGCGACGCATTGCCGCACTGGTTCCAGGGCTTCGGCATAAGCCGGGGCTGGCCAAGGCGCTGGGCCTTGGCCTCGTCGTCACGCTCATCACCTATCTCTCGCTTATCATCGGGGAACTCGTGCCGAAGCAGCTCGCCCTGCGTCATGCCGAACGAATCGCCTGTCTCGTCGCCCCCTCCATGGCGATATGTCGCCCGCGTCGCCGCTCCCTTCGTCTGGTTGCTCGACGCTTCGGGCCGATTCGTCCTGCTCCTGCTGCGGCGCAAGCAGTCGGGCGAGCGCAAGTGACGGAAGAAGAAATCCGCATGCTCGTTGCCGAAGCCGAGACCGGCCGGCATCATCGGCACGCGACGAGCGCGAGATGATCACGAGCGTCATGCAGCTTGGCAGCCGGCCGGTGCGCGGTCGGTGATGACACCGCGCACATGATGTCGATGTCATCGATCTCGACCGAACCCGCCGCCAAGATCAGACGCACGATTACCGAAAGTGTCCATTCGCGGATCCCGGTCACGATGGCGATCCCGACGTCATCATCGGCATCATCCAGGCCAAGGACATGCTCGACGCCTATCTCAAGGGCCGCAAGCCGGATCCGCGGAAATTCGTGCGCAAGGCACCGGTCATCCCCGACACGATGGATGCGCTCGATGTTGTGAGAAGCTCAAGGAATTCCGGTGCATATCGGGCTCGTCCATGACGAGTTCGGACATTTCGAAGGGGTCGTCACCTCGGCCGACATATCTCGAAGCGATCGTCGGCAGCTTCCACACCGAGGAAGGCCACCCGAGCAACACGCCACCGAGCGCGACGACGGCTCGTGGCTGCTCTCGGGAAGCATGCCGGTCGATCAGCTGATGGAACTGCTGAGCCGCCGCTCCCCGAGCAGCGCGTCTATCCACACGGTTGCGGGCTTCATGCTCGAGCGTTTGGGCCGTCTTCCCTAAGTGGGCGAGCACACCGAATATACCGGCTGGCGGTTCGAGATCGTCGATCTCGACGGGCGCCGGATCGACAAGGTGCTCGCGTCACGCCCGCCGGTCATACGGCGCAAGGTGGCGGCGTGAGAGAGCCACATTCCGAACGCCTTTCCGATATCCTGAAAAAACTCTCCGAGAGCGACAATCCCGACATGACTCTCGGCGACGTCGTCATAGCGCTGGGCGAGCGCGGTTTCGGCGCACTCATTCTGCTGTTCGCCGCACCCAATCTCATTCCGCTGCCGCCCGGATCGTCCTTCATCTTCGGCGTGCCTTTGGTCTTCATCACCGCGCAACTGATGGTCAGGCAGGACAAGATCTGGCTGCCGAAGCGGCTCAGCGAGGCGAGGCTCGGCGGCGGACGCCTGCTCCATCTGCCGCAGCGGCTCGTGCCCTATGTGGTCAAGATCGAAAAACTGCTGAAGCCGCGCGGCACTTTGTTGACCTCGCCCTTGGCAGAGAGATTGGCCGGGCTCGCCGGGCTGTTCTGCTCGGTCATCCTGCTCCTGCCGATACCGGGGGCCAATATAGCGCCGGCTTTGGCCCTCTGCTGCTTCGCGCTCGGCCTCATCGAGCAGGACGGCGTGGCCATGGCCGGAGGCTGGCTCGGCAGCATCGGCACCGTCGTCATACTCTATTTCCTCGGCAGCGTCGTTTTCCTGTTCCTGCGCACCGGCATCGATTTCTTCAGCGTGCCGTGAAAGGCTGCCTTGGTTCAGCTTCCCCCTCTCCCGTTGCGAAGCGATGGCCGAAAACCGGCTCCAAGTCCCCTCTCCGCCCTGCGGGAAAGGGGGTCGAAGGCCGGGTGAGGGTGTGGCTCAAACGTCCGCAAATGAGTTTGCGATGTCAACCCGGATCGTCAAGGCCTGGCAATGGCTGGATGTTTCAGTTTGTCGCGTGGATGCAACACCCTCATCCGCCCTTTGGGCATCTTCTCCCGCAAGCGGGAGGCGGGAAGATGGCAAAGGTCGCGACCTCCCTCACCCGTTGGGAGTAAAGGTAGACTTCACTCGCCCTTCTTGCCCTTCCGCGGGGCTGTCCGTCTGACCGGCGTCTTATGCTGAGCCTCATGCGCATGGTCATGCTTGGCATGGTCATGCTGGGCATGATCATGCTGGTGGCCATGGTCATGGTGATGATGTGCCTGATCATGCTCATGGTGGTCATGATCGTGGTCGTGCTCGTGGTGAGCGTGATCATGATCGTGATCGGCGTGGTCATGATCAGAGTGATCATGATCGTGATCATGCTCGTCCTCGTCCTGCACCAGAGCCTGGAGCTCCTCGCGCGTCACCTTCTTTTCCGAGACAGTGGCCTTGGAGACGATGTGATCGACGACCTTCTGCTCGAATATCGGTCCGCGCAGCTCGAGCAGTGCATTGGTGTTCTTGCGATAGTAGTCGAACACCCGGCGCTCCTGGCCCGGGAACTGACGGGCGCGCTCGAGCAGAGCGCGCTGAAGCTCGTCATCCGTGACGGTGACGCCTTCCTTCTCGCCCAGCGTGCCCAGCACCAAGCCCAAGCGCACGCGGCGCTCGGCAATGGCGCGGTATTCCTTGCGCGCATCTTCCTCGGTCGTGCCCTCGTCCGCAAAGCTCTTCCCGGTGCGCTGCATCTCGGTCTCGAGGGCATGCCAGATGCCGTTGAACTCGGTCTCGACCAGTCTCTCCGGCAGTTCGAAGCTATAGGTCTTGTCGAGCGCGTCGAGCACGTCGCGCTTGAGCTTGAGACGCGTCATCTGGCCGAATTCCTGGTCGAGGCGATCGCGGATCGTTTCCTTGAGCTTTTCCAGGCTCTCGACGCCCAGCTTCTTGGCGAATTCATCGTCGATCGCCGCTGCCTTCGACGTCTCGATGCTCGCCACCTTCACGTCGAACTCCGCCGGCTTGCCGGCGAGGGTCTGCGACACCATAGGTTTCGGGGAAAGTGACCTTCACCACGATCTCATCGCCGGCCTTGGCACCGACGACTTGGTCCTCGAAGCCCGGGATGAACTGACCCGAGCCGAGTTCGAGCGGGACATCCTCGGCGGTGCCGCCCTCGAATGCCTCACCATCGATCCTGCCGAGGAAGGAGATGGTCGACCCGATCACCCTTCTCGGCCTTGCCGTCCTTGGACTGCCAGTCCTTGTACTGGGCGGCGATGCGGCCAAGTGCCTCATCGACATAGCTTATCCGTCACCTCGATCACATGGCGGTCAAGCGTGAGGCCGCGTCGTGTCCTTGAGCTCGAAAGTCGGGATCACTTCGAGCGACATGGTGTAAGCGAGATCGCTCTTGCCGTCGAAGATGCGTGCCACTTCCTCTTCGTCTTCGGGGAGTTTCACTTCCGGCTGATAGGCGGGCTTGAGGTTGCGCTCCTCGAGCACCTTCTTGCTGGCATCGTCGAGCTGCTTCTGCACGACTTCGGCCATCACCGACTTGCCATAGACTCGCTTCAGATGCGGCACCGGCACCTTGCCGGGCCGGAAGCCCTTGAGATGCGCCTTGCCGGCCATCTCGGTCAGACGCTTGTTGACTTCCTTGTCGAGATCCTGGGCGGCGACGACCACCTTGAATTCGCGCTTCAGACCGGAGCTCAGTGTTTCGGTAACCTGCATGTTCCCTGCTCAATCCCTATGGGGTTCTGTCTTCTTCGCAGCACTTGCGAGACCGGGCTTGCTTCGGGCGCTGAGCCTTGGTGCGGGCGGAGGGACTTGAACCCCCACGGGTTGCCCCACAGGAACCTAAATCCTGCGTGTCTGCCAATTTCACCACGCCCGCGCGCCGAGGCTCGGGCCCGTTGCGATGGGCGGGGTCTATAGCAGAGGGTTTTGGGCGATGCCACTAGAAATGAAGGACTGGTGTCCCGTCCGCAAGTTCGCAAAACAGCCGATTTTCCGGGCAAACTTCCGAACCGAAGGACGCTGGCAGACTTCCCCTTGGCAAGCGGCTCGGTCATGGGGGAGTCATGGGGACGTGGCGTTCAGCGCATTGGGTAAGTCCTCGGCAATGAGGCCGAAATTTCCGAATTTTCGGGCGGCTTCACCATGGAGCCACATCGCGGCCGAGGCGGCATCGAGAGGCGTCAAGCCCTGGGCCAAAAGCCCCGTCACCAGCCCCGCCAGGACGTCGCCCGAACCCGCCGTGGCCAGGCTCGGCGGCGCATTGGTGTTGACGATCGCCCGGCCGTCCGGCGCCGCCGCGACACTATCCGGCGCCTTTGAGGAGAATGACCGCCTGGGCGCGTGCCGCCGCCTTCAGCGCCCGCTCATATTTGGGGTCCGCTCGTCCGTCCATATTATTGAAAAGACGGGCAAACTCCCCCTCATGGGGCGTCAATACGACGGCCCGGCGGGGAAGCTCGGCGATCGCTTGGAAAAGCTCATGGGGCGCTTCGGCAAAAGACGTGAGTGCATCGGCATCGAGGACGACGGCGGCGCCGCTCGCGAGGGCGGCGCGCACCTTGGCGCGTGTCGCCGAGCCGATGCCGATGGCGGGGCCGAGACAGATGGCATTCTTGCGCCGGTCGGCCAAAAGCCGGCTCAGCGCCATGCCATTGTCGATCTCGGCCAGCATCACCGCGGTGAGATGTGCGGCATTCACCGCCAGAGCCTCCCTGGGCGAGGCCAGAGTGACGAGCCCTGCGCCGACCCGTAGCGCCCCAATTGCCGCGAGGCGCGCCGCTCCCGTCTGCTGCGCCGCTCCCGACAGAATGACGGCGTGACCGCGCTGATATTTGTGTTGCTCGGCCTTTGACGCGGGCAGGCGCGGCGCGCCGTTCTCCGCAGAGTTTTGGCGCAATAATCTCGAGAACCTTGTCCGGTATGCCGATATCGGCGACGACGGTCTCGCCGCAAAAGCCGCGTGCCGGCATCAGCACATGGCCGGGCTTCTTGCGAAAGAAGGTGACAGTGAGCGCCGCGCGGAAGGCGTCGGGCCTCACCTGCCCGGTTTCGCCATCGAGCCCCGAGGGCACATCGATGGCGACGACCGGCACGCTCGCTTTCCGGATCAACATCACGAGATCGTCGCCCAAGGGCTTGGAAAGGCCGGCGCCAAACAACGCATCGACGATGAGAGCGGCGCCGTCGAGCGTGCGAAGCGTCTCGACAGGCCCACTCCAGCGTTCCGCCATGATGAGGGCATCGCCTTTGAGCCTGGCGCGCTCGCCATAGAGAGCGAGCCGCACCGGCCAGCCCCAGTCTTTGAGAAGGCGCGCCACGACGAAGCCATCGCCGCCATTGTTGCCGGGTCCGCACACAACAAGGGTCGGGCGCGCGCCGAAGCGGCGTAGGATCTCTTCCGCAACCGCGCGTCCGGCATTCTCCATGAGCGTGAGTGACGACATGCCCGCATCCACAGCGAGCGCGTCGGCGCGGTACATCTGCTCGGGCGTCAGAAGAGCATGAGCATACATGCCTTCATGTTCGCCGAGCCTATGCCATCCTGCAAGACGCTACTTGCCGGAGGGGGCGCTGATCGACCAGTGATGTCCGTAAGGATCGGCGAGCAGGCCCCAACGGTCGCCCCAGAACTGGTCATCGAGAGGAACCAGGACTGTGGCGCCGGCTTTCGTCGCACGCTCCCACCATTTGTCGGGATCGTCGACGCGCAAGGCCAGCATGATGCCGGCTGGACTGGTATTGGGCGAGCCATGCTCGGGGAACGCATCCATCAGAAACACATCATGGTCGTTCACCTTGAGATGCGCATGCATCAGGCGCTTGCCGTCCTCGGCGTCGTGACGGCTCACTTCCTCGGCTGCGAAGGCCTTCTTGTAGAAATCGATCGCCGCCTTGGCCGCATTGTCATTGATGGTCATATGCGGGACGAGGCTGTTGTACTGCGTCATCTGGTGGTCTCCATTGATGAAACTGGTCGACGCCGTCCCGACAGGCATCGCGACAGTCTACGTCACAATGTTGCAAAATCGTGTCATGATCTCAGCCTGTGACTTGACCGATCTCGCGCAGAAGTGCTGTGAACCAGGGCGTCGAGACATCGAAATGCTTGCCGCCCTTGATACGCGAAAATTCGATCGTGGCGAGCTTGCCGCCGCGCTCCTCGTCATGACCGACAAGCCCGCTCTCGCCCTTGAGGCCCGCGGCCACGGCATGATCGACCATGGCGCGGATCAGCCCCAGGTCTTCCGCATTGGGAGCGGCCGAGCGGACGAAATAGCCCGACTTCTGCACCAGCGTGCGCTCCGCTGCGATGAACTTGGCGAAGCGCTTCGAGAACCAGTCGCCGACATTGATCTTGTCGATCTTGACGTGACCGAAAGCGTCGCGTTCGATCGGCTCACCGCGCGCTTCCATTTCGCGCACCAGGTCGGCGACGCCCGCGCCCTCGCTGAGGAAGATCGCAACCGAGTTCTTGCTGTCCATCACGGCCTTGAGCCTTTGCGCTTCGGCCTCGATGGCGACGGGAATCTCAGGGATATAAAGGGCGTCGACGTCCTTCTGGACCGCAGCGAATGGCGATAGCGCCTTTGCCTCGAGGCGACGGCGATAGGCAACCGCGGTTGCGGCCGCGAGCCAGCCCGAATGACGGCCCATGACCTCATGGATCACCAATGTGCGGGGGGCAGTCGTGCGCTCATTCACGACATTCTCGAAAAAAATCGCCCCCTGTTCCGCGGCCGTGACAGCGCCCAAAGATTGGCCAACCGGGACGATGTCGTTGTCGATGGTCTTGGGCAGCCCGACGACCGTGAGCCTGTGACCGCTTTCGGCAAGGAAGCGTGCTAGGTCGGCTGCCGTGGTGTTGGTGTCGTCGCCGCCTATCGTATGGAGGATCGTGACCTTGTCCTTGCGCAACTGCGCCGCGGCGACGGCAAGCGGATCTTCGCCCGCCTTGACAAGCCCGCGCTTCACGAGGTCAGCGGCATTGGTGAGTTTCACGCGACTGTTGCCGATCGGGCTGCCGCCATCCTCGAGCAGTTGACGCGCCTGCTTTCGCATCTCTGCCGTAACCTTGACGCTGTCACCCCTAAGCAGCCCGTGATAGCCATAGCGGTAACCGATGATCTCGGCATCGGGGGCGAGGCTTCCATAGCGTTCGATCAAGCCGCCGACAGAAGCGGAGAGGCAAGGGGCGAGACCGCCGGCCGTCAGCATCGCGACTTTGACCATGAGCCGGTTCCCTCCTGAAGTTGAAACGCATTCAGAGGTGGCAGGTCACGCGGCCGGGATCAAGAGGCTTGACGGAAGGGGATTGACGCTACGAGCGGTCGACTAATCCTTGAAGGAGAGCCGCATCAGGGGCCGGCGCGGCGCGCGTCGCGCCACTTCCTCAAAGCCGAGCTCGCGAAATACCGACACGATGCCGACGAAGCCCTCGCCCCACATCAAGGGCCTGTCAGTCGCGATCGGGCAGACATCGATGGCTGCAGCCTTCTTCTTTTTCGCATAGTCGATCGCGGCCTTGGCAAGGTCGGTCATCAGGCCGCGCTTCCTGTGACCGGTGCGGACATAGAAACAGGTGATCGCGTAGTGCGTACGCGGGTCCCTGTCCTGCTCGAGGCCTGAGGTCTTGGCCTTCCCGAAGCGGATGACATTCTCGCGCGGCGAGACCGCGACCCAGCCGATCGCCTGGCCGTTTTCACAGAGCAGGAGACCCGGTACGGGTCCTCTCGCGACGCAGGATTTGAACGCCTTCTTGCGCATGTCTTTGCTCATGGCGCGGAAATCAGCAGCGGTGAGCCTCGGCCACATGCACCAGCAGCCGGAATTGGCGCCCTTCTCGGGCCCAAACAGGTCTTCCACATCCGCCCAGCGTGACGGCGTCAGCCGCCGAACCGTGAATCGCGATGAAGCTTGCCTGACCGCCTTGCCCATGATCCGACCTCCAGAAGTTTTCGGCCGATTTTTCGTCTACCGGATTTGCATGCCCAAGCCTTGAGCGAATGCTCTATAATTAGGCAATGGAATCATGTGGCTCGCCGCCATTCGGCGGTCAGACGTTGATTTCATTTGTTCTTTTATCCCAATGCCAGTTGGCATGCAGCCTGCAAACAGGCCCGCAAGATCAAAACAGGGGTGCCTATGAAAAAGATCGAGGCCATCATCAAGCCGTTCAAGCTCGACGAAGTGAAAGAGGCGCTGCAGGAAGTGGGACTGCAAGGCATCACGGTCACCGAGGCCAAGGGCTTCGGCCGGCAAAAAGGCCATACCGAGCTCTATCGCGGCGCTGAATATGTCGTCGACTTCCTGCCCAAGGTGAAGATCGAGATCGTCCTCGCCGACGAGCTCGTCGACAAGGCGGTCGAAGCGATCCAGAACGCGGCGCGCACCGGACGCATCGGCGACGGCAAGATCTTCATTTCAACCATCGACCATGCGATCCGCATCCGCACCGGCGAATCCGGCACCGACGCGCTCTGAAAACCCAGGTACAACCAAGCCAACCAGAGGAAAACAAATGGCAAAGCCAAAAGACGCCGAAGCAGTACTGAAGCTCATCAAGGAGAAGGACGTGAAATATGTCGACCTCCGCTTCACCGATCCGCGCGGCAAGATGCAGCATGTGACGATGGACGTTTCGCAGATCAACGAGGAGGCCTTCGCCGAAGGCCTGATGTTCGACGGTTCCTCGATCGCCGGCTGGAAGGCGATCAACGAGTCCGACATGGTGCTGATGCCGGATCCGGCCTCCGCCCATATGGACCCCTTCTATGCGCAGACGACGCTTGCCGATCTTCTGCGACATCCTCGAGCCCTCGACGGGCGAAGGCTATACCCGCGATCCGCGCATGATCGCCAAGCGCGCCGAAGCCTATCTCAAGCAGACGAAGGCGGGCGATACGGTCTATGTCGGGCCCGAGGCCGAGTTCTTCATCTTCGATGACGTGCGCTTCGCCTCATCGCCCTACAACACCGGCTTCAAGCTCGACTCGGTCGAATTGCCGACCAACATGGACCGCGAATACGAGACCGGCAATCTCGGCCACCGCATGCGCACCAAGGGCGGCTATTTCCCGGTCAATCCGCAGGATTCGGCCCAGGACATGCGTTCGGAAATGCTGTCGGTCATGGCCCAGATGGGGGTCAACGTCGAGAAGCACCACCACGAGGTGGCGGCCGCCCAGCACGAGCTCGGCATGAAGTTCGCGACGCTCGTCAACATGGCCGACCAGATGCAGATCTACAAATATGCGATCCACAACGTGGCGCATGCCTATGGCAAGACGGCGACCTTCATGCCGAAGCCGATCTTCGGCGACAATGGCTCGGGCATGCATTGCCACTTCTCGATCTGGAAGGACGGCAAGCCGCAGATGGCCGGCAACCAGTATGCCGATCTGTCGGAGCTCTGCCTGTTCTTCATCGGCGGCGTGATCAAGCATGCCAAGGCCTGCAACGCCTTCACCAACCCGTCAACCAACTCCTACAAGCGCCTGGTGCCGGGCTACGAGGCGCCGGTGCTGCTCGCCTATTCGTCGCGCAACCGCTCGGCCTCCTGCCGCATCCCGCACACGTCCAATCCGAAGGCGAAGCGCGTCGAGGTGCGCTTCCCCGATCCCGCGGCCAATCCCTATCTCGCCTTCTCGGCCCTCCTGATGGCGGGTCTCGATGGGGTCGTGAACAAGATCCATCCGGGCGATGCCATGGACAAGAACCTCTATGACCTGCCGCCGGCCGAACTCGAAGGGCATCCCGACGGTTTGCGGATCGCTGCGCGAAGCGCTTGTCCACGCTCGACAAGGACCGCGAGTTCCTGAAGAAGGGCGGCGTGTTCACCGATGACCAGATCGACAGCTACATCGATCTGAAGATGGAAGAGAACATGCGCTACGAAATGACGCCGCACCCGATCGAGTTCGACATGTACTACAGCTGCTGAGTCCCGAGTACCCCCTGGAAACTGGCCGGAGGCGCAAGCTTCCGGCCTTTTTGCTGGATCTATTTGGGCAGTCCGACCGCGCGCAGACCGGCAAGAAGTCTGGCCCGGCAATCGGAGATCCTGATGCTCGGCTCGTAGTGCAGGCGCAGCTTGTCTATGGTCGTATCGGGAACGACGGCGAGCAGGCGCTCGCGCCACATTTCACCATCCTGCATGCGCCCCCGCAGGCCGCAGATGGCAAGCTTCAGACGCAATGCCGGCACATAGGTCGGCAAGGCGCGCAGCGAACGGTCGAGCCAGGCCGATGACTCCTCGTATCGTTCCGCCATGAAATGAGTAAAAGCGATGCCGTACCAGGTGATGTAGACCAGGGGATCGAGCGGATTGAGCTGGATCGATCGCTCAAGATGCACAATTCCGGTCGCGATGTCTCCGGCATAGGCCCTGACCATGCCGTTCACCATCCAGGCGGCGGCCGAGTTCGGATTGAGCTGGAGAGAGCGTTCGATCAGCGCAAGCGCCTCATCGGTTTCACCGATCAGCATGGCCAGGGAGATGCCGGCCATCCACAGGGCATCGGGATCGTCCTGTCCCTTTCGTGCGGCTAGCCTCGCGAGGCGAACGCCTTGCGTGGTCGCCGTTTCCCCCCATCCGCGCTGTCGCTGCCGCATATGGCAGTATGCCGCCAGACCGTAAGCGACCGCGTAATTCGGATCGAAGTCGATGGCGCGACCGAGCAGGTGAAGCGCTTCGCGGCTATCCTCGTAGGTCACGGTATTGTGCAGCGCGAGCGCGCGCAAGAAAAGATCGTAGGCATCTATACTATCGGTCGGCTTGTGGCGGGCGCGTTCGATCTCGGCATCGCGCAGCCGCGGTTCGATGGCGCCGACAACATTCGACGTGATGCGGTCCTGAAGATCGAATACATCGCTCAATGTGCCCTCGAAGCGATCGGTCCACAGATGCAGCCCGCTGCCGGCATCGATCAGCTGGCAGGCGATCCGCACACGCTCGCCGGCCTTGCGCACGCTGCCCTCGAGCAGGTAGCGGACGCCGAGACGGTTTCCGATCTCCTTGGCATCGACGGCCTTGCCTTTGAAGGTGAAACTGGAGTTGCGGGCAATGACGAACAGCCAGTGCAGCCGCGCCAGGCCCGCGATGATGTCCTCGGTGATGCCGTCGGAGAAATACTCCTGCCCAGGATCGCCGCTCAAATTGGCAAAGGGCAGCACGGCGATGGATGGCTTTCGCTGGGGATCCGAATCCGGCACAACCCGCCGCGGTGACGCCTCCACCGGGGGAATTGGCGCAACCGCATCCTGCATCGGCTGCCGGGGCGCGGAACGGTTCTGATGGATCGCCTGGTACAGTCGCTCGGTCTCGGCCTCGGGCTTCACTCCAAGCTCGGCCTGCAACCTGTCCCGGCAAGTCTGATACTGCTTCAACGCGAGGGCGGTCTGGCCCTGCTGCGCGTAGATGCGCATGAGCGCGCGGTGCGCGTCTTCGCGCAGAGGATCGAGCACCACCAGCCGGCGGGCCACGGGAGCTGCCTGGTCGTGCGCCTCATTGGCCATATGCCGGGCGAGCGCGGCCGCCAGAGCTTCACGCGCAAGATCGCGCAGGCGCTGGCGCTCCATCAGCAGCCATTCCTCGAAGGTAGGATCGCGCACCTCCAGGCCGTCGAGCAACTCACCACGATAGAAGCTCATCGCTTCTGCGACGGCTTTTGCCGTTCCCTCGCCGATCAATCGCTCGAACTCAGCGACATCGATCGACACGGCAGCAGGATCGAGACTCACGAACTCACGATCGGACAACAATGCAGGCCCGGCGCCATCTACGACCTTGCGCAAACGGAGCATGGCCTGCTTCAGGCTGTCACGCGCCTGCTTGTCGCCGCGCTCGCTCCACAGCATGCCGGCAAGCTTGTCGCGCGAACGCGGCTCCCCCGCCGGCATCGCCAGATAAGCGAGAAGCGCACGCTCCTGCCGGCCCGGCAGGTCGATGACCTGACCGTCCTTGCGCATCTGGAAACCACCAAGCAGAAGAATCTCTAGGGCCATCGGGATACATATATACGAACAAGGTCGTGCCGTCGCGCCGCCGCGGACATCGAATTAACGCTCTTTTTCCGCGCTCCGCAACCGGACTGTTACGATGTTTGCTGAGCCACAACCCTCCTATTACCGGCAGAGTCTACAAGAGCTTCACTCGACCAATCCTTTCGCAGAGGAGACAGTGATGCTCGCTACAGCCGAAAACCGGCAAGCCCACCATTCCACCCTCGCCCCTGCCTTGGATGGCGCGTTGGTGCGCCTCCGGCTCCCAGAGTTAATGGAGCGGGATCACTGGACGCGCGATCAACTCCTTGCCTACCAGCAGGAGCGCCTGCACGCGGTCTTGCGTCGCGCCGTCGCCAGCTCCGAGTTTTATCGTGAGACGATCGGGCACCTGGTGGCCCGTGGCGCAGCTTTGGAAGAGTACCCAGTGCTCACAAAGGACGCACTCGTTGCCAATTTCGATCGGATCGTTACGGATCGCCGCCTGCGCCTTGCCGATATCGAGCGCCATCTCGCGGGCGAGCACGCTCACGACCTGCTGTTCGGACAATACCGCGCCTGCGCCACCGGAGGCACGACCGGCATACGCGCGGTGATGGTTTATGATCGGCCGACATGGGAATATGTCGCCGCCAACGCCATTCGATCCAATGCCATGACCGGTGCGCCGCGCGAAGCCCGCAGCATCGGCATTGGCGCTCCCACGCCACAACACCTTTCCTGCCGCTTATATGCGGATATGCGCCTCGGCGATCCCAGGGTGCCACGCCTCAATGTGACCATGCCCATGCCGGAGGTTGTCGCAGCGCTGAACGAATTCCAGCCGGAAGTCATCTCCACCTACCCATCCTTCATCCGACGGCTCGCGGAAGAGCAATTGGACGGGCATCTCAGGATTTCGCCCGAGCGGTTCTGCTCAGTCGCAGAGGCGCTAATGCCGGATGTCCGCGATCTCGCCCTGCAGGCTTGGGGTGTCACGGTTTTCAACCGCTACTCCACGACGGAGACCGCCTGTTCGGGGTCCGAATGCGAGCACCACTGCGGCATCCACCTTCCGGAGGACCTGGTCGTGTTCGAAGCCGTCGATGACAAAAATCGTCCTGTGCCAAGCGGCCTCCCCGGCCGCAGATTGCTGGTCACAACACTGGCCGGTGCGCCAGTGCCGCTGATTTGCTACGAACTATCGGACATCGTCACCCTCTCGGATGGGCCGTGCGCCTGCGGCAGGCCCTATGCCCGGATCACGTCAATCGACGGCAGACGAGAAGAGATCCTGCAACTGCCGCGCCGCGGGGGCGGGCATGTCAATATCCACGCCTTTCGCCTTATCTCGCCGCTCACCGGCATGCCCGGCGTTCGCCAGTACCAGCTTCTGCACGGGGCCAATGACATAACCGTCAAGATCTGCGTGCGAAACGGCGAGCCTCCGCAAGAGATCGCAAACGCCGTCGAACGGGAAATCACAAGCGTGCTGACGGAAGCCGGTGCTGGCGGAGCGAAGGTTGCGGTCGAGATCGTCGATTTCGATCGAGCGCACCGGCACGGGCGCGAAGCAGAGACTGGTCGCAAAGGCTCAGCCGAAGGACACCTGCCATGCCCAGGTTTGACCTGCTCGATGAATATAACTGCGTCATTGTCCCTGGCCGTCCACGCAATGCAGCAAGTGTCGGAATCACACATCGCGAAATCGGCTTGGATGGCCACCGCAGCGAGTCCGGCCACGAGCCTTCCCCAACACGCGGTCAGGTTTTATATGACGCAGTCATCTCGAGCGCGGCTTGCCTTTGCTGGATCAGCTGGTGAACTTCTCATGCCGATGAACCTCGCGCCCTCCGAGCAAGGTCAGCATGACCTGCGTCTCGGCAATCTCATAGGGATCGATGACGAAGAGATCGCGGTCGAGGACGATGAGATCGGCATATTTACCGTATTCCAGGGACCCGGTATCGGCCGAGCGCCAGGCAGCCGCCGCGGCATTGACCGTATAACCCTTGATGCATTCATCGAGCGTCATGCGCTCTTCGGGCAGGAAGGCCGGAAAGTCCCTGCTTTTGCCCGGTGGTGGCGCGTGATCGCCGTCTGCATGATGTGGAAGGGATTGAGGGTCGAGACACCCCAATCGCTCGACAAAGCTGGGCTTGCTCCCGCATCGATGAGCGAGCGGAACGGATAGATCCATCTCGCCATGCGCGGCCCCACCATCGGGACCGCCACATCGGTCACCGAAGGCTCGTTGCGGGCCCAGAGCGGCTGGATGTTCGGCATTAGGGCGAGCCGGGCGAAGCGCGGAATATCGTCGGGATCGACGCATTGCACATGGGCGAGCTGATGCAGGCTGGGCCAGGCGCCGTTGACATCGCGCGCCGCTTCCAGCGCATCGAGCGCCGCACGCGCCGCCTTGTCGCCGATCACATGGCAATGGATCTGGAAACGCGCGGCATCGAAGGCGATGACGAGCTCGTGCAGATGGTTCTCGCCGAACATCACCGGCGCATTGCCCCCCTGCTCGTCGTGATAGTCCTCGAGCATCGCCGCGGTGCGGTTCTCGAACACTCCATCCAGGAAAAACTTGGCCGAATGAACCTTGAGCATCGGCGATGCAAAATCGCGGCGGAAACCTTCGATGCGCGCGAGCGCGCCCGAGACCGTGTCGGAAGGCTCGACCAGCGCCGTCGAGGCGACGCGCACGGTGAGGCCGGTGCCATGTTCGACGGCGCGATAGACGCGCAGATGGCGTTCGGTGACGAGCGCATCGAGGACGCCGGTGAAGCCGTTGCGATTGGCGAGGGCCTGGCCGAAGCGCACACCCTCTTGCCAATCGGCATCCGGCACTTTCGGCATGCGCTCGCGCACCCAGTCGATGGCGAGCTCGTGCAGCATGCCGGTGGGCTCGCCGTTTTTGCCGCGCGCAAAGCGGCCGTTCACGGGATCGGCTACCGCCTTGTCGAGCCCGACCAGTTCGCAGGCTTTCGAGTTGATGGCGGCGCTGTGATAGTCCGACGAAAAGAGCAGCACCGGGCGATCGGCGACTACCTGATCGATCACCTCGCGGGTGAGATTGTGCTCGCCGAAGATGCCGGAATACCAGCCATGGCCCTTGACCCAGTCGCGCTCGGGCTTGCCCTGCGCGAAGCGGCCAAGCCTTTGCTGGAGTTCCGCGATGGTGCGCGCGCCGGCGAGATCGACATCAAGCGCATGACGCGTGCCCGAATCCTGCAAATGAATATGAGTGTCCTGAAAGCCGGGCAGCACCAGCCTGCCGCCGGCGTCGATAACCCGCGTCGCCTTGCCGGCGAGGACCTCGATCTCAGAGGTCGATCCCAGCGCCACGATCCGGCCCGCACGTGACGCAAGCGCCGAGACCACCGGCTTCAACGGATCCATGGTCCTGATATTGCCGTTGAGGAAAACGAGATCAGGCGTCATTCATTGTCCCTATTCGAGCCGCGCCGGAAAGCCCCGCGCCCGCAAGTCCGTGTCGAGCGCATCTTCCAGAAGCTTGACGACCATGGTCGATTGCGCCCTCCCGCCATAGGCCTCCTTGCCCTTGACGAAGGTATTCCGCGTCAGCGTCGCGAGGTCGAGCGGCACGCCGAACTCGTCACCGAACTTCATGGCGAAGCCCAGGTCCTTGAGCGCCAGGTCCATGGTGAAGGCGATATCGTAGCTGCCGTTGAGAATGAGCTGGCCCTCGGTTTCATGCACGAAGCTCGTGCCCGAGCTCGCGGCGATCGCCTGCCAGGCCTGCGCCAGGTCGAGGCCGCCGCGCTTCGCCAGCATCAAAGCTTCGCCATCGGCCACGAGATGGATAAAAGCCAGCATGTTGGTGATGACCTTGATCACCGCCGCCGATCCCAACGGACCCATATGGAAGAGCCGGCCGCCCATCGCCTGAAGCGCCGGCCTGTGCCGATCGAGCAGATCGGCATCGCCGCCGACCAGAAGCGTAATCTCGCCACGCGCCGCGAGGTGGACCCCGCCGGTCACCGGGCATTCCAGCGTGTGCACGTTCTGCAGCGCCGCGAGACCGGAAAGCCTCACAATCTCGTCGCGGCTGAGCGTCGACATCTCGATCCATGTGCCAGTGAAGCCCGCCAAGAGCAGCTCGCGCAGAACCGCCTCCGAAACCTCAGGCGATGGCAGACAGGTGATGACCGCATCGCATGACGAAGCGAGCCGTTGCGGCGCCTCGCTCCAGCTTGCGCCCGCTTCCAGATGGCGCACGGCCTGCGTCTCATCCTGGTCGCAGACAGCGACGGTGAACCCTTTGGCAATGAGATTGGCCGCCAGGTGACCGCCGAGATTGCCCAGACCGACAAAACCGTATCTCATGTCATTCGATCGGTCGGTTGGTCATCTCAAGATGAAGCTTGCTGCCGTCATAGGGATGCGCAGCTGCAACCACCTCGTCCAGCTCGATCCCGAGGCCAGGCTCGGTCGGCAGCAGCACCCGTCCTGATTCCCAGCGGATCGCCTTCTTGAGTATCTTCGCATGGAAGCCACCCCAGGTCTCGATGCTTTCGAGGATGAGGAAATTCGGCAGCGAGGCGGCGAAGTGGATATTGGCGGCACCTTCCACCGGTCCAGCATAGAGATGGGGCGCGATTTGCGCATAGTGCGTTTCCGCCATCGCGGCGATCTTCTTCGCCTCCATGATTCCGCCGACCCGCCCCAACGCCATTTGCAGGATCGAGGCGGCGCCTGTTTCAAGCACGCGCGCGAACTCGTATTTGGTGACCAGGCGCTCGCCAGTCGCGACGGGGATCGAAGTGGCGCGCGCCACTTTCGCCATTTCCTCGGGCATCTCGGGCGGCGTCGGTTCTTCGAACCACAAAGGCTCGTAAGGTTCCAGGCGCTTTGCCAGACGGATCGCGCCCGAGGCGGTGAATTGGCCATGCGTTCCGAACAGGAGATCGGCCTTGTTGCCCACCGCCTCGCGCAGCAGCCGGCAGAATTTGCCGCAGAGCTCGAGCGAGGCAAGTGAGGGCTGGCGGGGATCGAAAGGCGAATAGGGAGCTGCGGGATCGAACTTCACCGCGGTGAAGCCCTGTTTCACATAGTGAGCGGCGCGTTCCGCCGAAGCTTCGGCACTCCAGTAGATGGAATCATCCTGGCCCTTGGCGATGTCGGGATAGATGTAGGTATAGGACCTGAGGCTGTCATGGACGCGACCACCGAGCAATTCGTAGACGGGCTTGCCGAGCGCCTTGCCCCTGATGTCCCAGAGCGCGATCTCGATGCCCGAAAGCACTCCGATCAGCGAAGCATCGGGCCGCAAGGTGTAGCCGGTACCATAGACCTTGCGCCACAACGCTTCGATATGGAACGGGTCCATGCCTTGCACATGGCGCATGAAGACATCTTCGATCATGACGGTCATTGCCTTCGGGCCGAAGGTATCGCAATAGACCTCGCCGATGCCGCTGATATTGTCGTCGGTAGTGAGCTTCACGAAAACGAAATAGCGCCCGCCCCAGCCGGGCGGCGGATTGCCGACGATGAATACCTTGAGATCCCTGACTTTCACTGATGTGCTCCCTGCCCTTGTTTGACCTCAACATCGCCGGTGCGATGCGGCGATGCAAGGGCCAGCCCCGGTCACCAGTTCAGGCTGCGGAAGCGGCACGTAGCGCCTCGGGCAGTGCTTCAGCGAAGAGATCGAGCTCGTCATCGGGCGAGACGCTGACCCTGATGCACCGGTTCAGCGGCTCGATACCCGGCATGCGCACGAAGATGCCGCGCGCGATGAGGGCATCGAGCACGCGCTTGGCGAAGGCGCCATCGCGGCCGCAATCTATGGTGACGAAATTGGTGGCCGAGGGCAGCGGCCGCAGACCCTCGCCGCACGCAATCGCACCGATGCGCTCGCGTGCCCGGCCGACCTTGGCGATCACTTCCTTAAGATAGATCTGGTCGGCAAGGGCCGCGAGCGCTGCTGCCTGGGCCAGGCGGTTGACGCCGAAATGATTGCGCACCTTGTCGAAGCATTTGACGAGGCCCGCTTCGCCGATAACGTAACCGACGCGTGCTCCCGCGAGACCATAGGCCTTGGAGAAGGTGCGGAAACGCAAGACCTGCGGATTGTCGAGATCGAGCAGCGGCAAGGTGCCAGCGGGAGCAAATTCGCCATAGGCCTCATCGAGAATGAGGACCGAGCCTTCGGGGATGTCGCGGATCAGTTCTTCGATCGCCTCGGATGGCCACCAGGAGCCCATCGGATTGTCTGGATTGGCGAAGAAGATCAGCCGCGCCTTCTCGCGCCGGCCAAGGTCGAGCACGGACTTCGGATCCTCGCGATCCTGCACGTAGGGCGCCGTCACCAGTCTTCCGCCATAGCCCGTGACATGGAAGTTGAAGGTCGGATAGGCGCCGAGCGATGTCGCCACGGTGATGCCCGGCTCGACGAACATCCGCACGGCATAGCCGAAGAGCGCGTCGATGCCCTCGCCCACGGCGACATTCTCCGGATGCACGCCATGATGACGTGCCAGCGCCTGCTTGAGGTCGTGATTCTCAGGATCGCAATATTTCCATACGTCAAATGCCGCCTCCCCGATCACCTTCTTGACGGCGGGCGAGGGACCAAAACCATTCTCATTGGCGCCAAGACGGGCCCTGAAGGCCACGCCGCGCTGGCGCTCCAGCGCCTCAGGCCCGACGAAGGGCACCGTCGAGGGCAGGCGGTTCACAAGGGGTGTCAGCGGTATGCTCGGCACGCAGGATCTCCATTCGTCAACTTCAACTGTGGCCCTAGCGCAACAGTCGTCAAGTTTGCGCGCGATCTCACGACCTCGTGAGTCCGGCCGGCAGCGAAGGGAGTAAAAGGCAAGCCCTGATGAATCGCGTAGCTCACTCCGCCGGTAATCATGTAGCAGTTGCCATTGTGTTTCTGTGCATGCTGGCGCTTACTTTATGCCAAGTTCTCGGGCCGACGGCTCGCCTGAATCATTCACTTGCAGCCGGCGATCTCTCGGAGCCCGCTCTCATCGCGGCAAGCGAACATATCACGGGGGCGCATAATCCGCTGCCCAGCCGCTGCGCCGCGATCAAGCTCGCCCCTATAGAGATCTGGACCATTGATCTCGCCCCGACCGGGGGCACTTGCGGACTGGTCGCCCCGCCCGCATCCGCGCTGCCGCAGAGCGCCGAGCTCAGCGTCCCCACACCGCCGCCGCGCCGCACCTGAATCAATTTAGAGGTCACTCACCGCCCCGCGGCGCCAATGCCGGCGGCATATTCCCTATTCGATCAAGGATTCTCTCTCATGACCATTACCCGGCGCCTCTTCCTGCTCGGCGGCGCAGGCCTTGCGCTCAGCGCCTGCGTCCAGGATGGAACGGAAGGCATCGTCGCGGAGCCGATCGGTTCCGAATTCACCAGAACCACCTATGGCGCCCTCGCCGCTGAGCCCTATCCGATACCGGCCGTCGACTTGAGGAAGCTCAGGCCGAAATACCGGCGCCGGATCGTCGATCTCCCGACCGCGGAAGTTCCCGGCACCATCATAGTCGATACGCCGGACCGCTTTCTCTACCTAGTGCTGGGCAGCGGCAAGGCCATGCGCTATGGCGTCGGCATCGGACGCGACGGCTTTACCTGGGGCGGCCGCGGCCGCATCCAATACAAGCGCGCCTGGCCGCGCTGGACGCCGCCCGATGAAATGATCGCCCGCCAGCCCGAGCTCGAGAAATACCGGACCGGGATGCATCCGGCGCTCGACAATCCGCTCGGCGCCCGCGCCCTCTATATCTTCCAGAACGGGCAGGACACGCTCTACCGTCTGCATGGCACGCAGGATGCGGCGAGCATCGGCCGGGCCGTGTCGTCAGGCTGTGTGCGCCTGATCAATCAGGACATCATCGACCTCTATGACCGGGCGCGGAGCGGCGCCACCATCATCGTGCATCAAAGCGCAAGCGATCACGCCGCCTGAACGCGCCAAAAAGGCCGGAGATTTTCTCCGGCCTTTCCAATCTGATATTCTTGTGCGGCTAGAGGCGGCAAGGCCTCCATTTGCCCCCGTAGGATTTGTACTTGCCGACTTGGGGATCGTACGAACGATACTTGCGGGCGCAGGCTTTGTCCTTGTTGAGCGCATCATTTGCCGCCACATTTTTCTTAACCGGCACGCTCGCGGCGACTTTCTTTTCGGTCACCTTGCTCGCGGCGACCTTCTTGTCGGTCGCCTCGCTCGCAGCGACTTTCTTTTCGGTCACCTCGCTCGTGATGACCTCATTCTCGGTGGTCTCGCTCGCGGCCACTTTCTTGCCGGTTATCTTTTGCTCGGGTGCCTCAGCTTGAGCCGTGGCGTCGGGCTCGCGCGTGCCCTCATAATTGGCCACGCAGCGATCATACGCATTGGCATAAACGCGCTTGTAGCGGTTGCTGGCGACACCGGCGCCGAGGACTGTGCCGCCCAGGGCCTCGCCGATCGTCCCGACAAGGGCATCGGCGCCGCCATTGGTCTTGCGATTGGCGACATCGCGGGCATAGGAAGCGCAATATTCACGCAAGCCAGCCGAGGCTTGTCCGGCAAACCCGGCCATCAGGGTCAGCGCCAGCGCGGCGCCAAAGCCTTTCGCCAAGATCATCCGTTTCATCCCTCAAACTCCCCTAAAAAAGCGCTGTTTTCACTTAGAGCGGGATTGTGGCCGGTCCGGGGCAGATTGCAACCATTCCAGACAAGCCCTGGCCGCGGCCACCGCGGTCGAAAAACAGGCCTGGAGCAGATAGCCACCCGTCGGCGCCTCCCAGTCGAGCATCTCTCCGACCGCATAGACACCTGGCCAGGACTTGAACGCGAAATTCTCGTCGAGTTCGCTCGAGGCGACGCCGCCCGCCGAGGAAATGGCACGCGCCAAGCTGTCCGTGCCGGTCGCGGTCAGCGGCAGGGCCTTGATCGCGGAACCCGTCGCGCCGAGGCCAGCTTCGCGCAGCAGGGCAATCGCGACGGGCGAGAGGCCGGCCGCCTTGCGCAGCCAGGTGCTGTGCGAAGATTTGCCTTTGGGACGCGCAAGACGTGCCTCCAATGTCGTCAGCGTCAGATCGGGCCTGAGATCGAGCGTGAGCCTTCCCGGCTGGCGCAGCTGCGGACTGAGCGCGTAGATCGCGCCGCCCTCGAGACCGCTGCGCGTGACGACCGCTTCGCCGCGAACGGTTTTACCGGCGCTCGTCACTGCGATGCGCTTGAGCGGCGTGCCGGCGAAGCGTTCGACGAAATGCGCTGACCAGGGCACCGTGACGCCGCAATTGGTGGGAATGAATGCGTTGATCTTGACGCCGCGGTTTTCAAGAATGGCGACCCATTGCGCATCGGAGCCGAGGCGCGGCCAGCTTGCGCCACCGAGGGCAAGGATCATCGCGTCCGCTTCCTTGGCGCCCGTCCAGCGCGTTCTGAGCACGAGGTCGACACCCAGATCGTCGAGCCGCCGCAGCCAGGCGCGCAGGAGCGGCGAAGCCTTCATCACATTGGGAAACACCCGGCCTGACGAGCCGGCGAAGGTCTCGATACCAAGGCCGTTGCACCAAGCGATCAGGGCCTGCGGCGGAAAAGCACGAATGGCAGGTTCAAGAGACCCGCGCGCCGGGCCATAGCGATCGAGAAACGGCTCCAGCGCTTCGGAATGGGTGAGATTGAGGCCGCCGCGGCCCGCCATCAAGAATTTTCGTGCCGGCGAAGCCATGTGATCGATCACCCGAACCTTGACACCGCCCTTCGCCAGCACTTCGGCGGCCATGAGACCTGAGGGGCCCGCACCGATGATATCGACGCTGAAGTTCATGAGCTGGGGATACTTCAGTTGAATCTTGCGCTCTTGACGCGATCTCCTCGTAGTGTCCCGAGTTCGAAGTTCGCACCACCTCGCAGCGTCTTCCGAGCGAACTTCGGATTCGAAAGGACACCAGAAAATCTAATATAATTCCAGTGTGCTTTTGAACGCGAAGTTCCTGTCGGTATAGCGGATAGATATCAGGAACTTCGCGTTCAGCACACTAGCAAAGCAGAGGCTGGCGCCGCAAATCACGCAACCGCTCGCCAAAGTGGATGAGCGCCGCAATGAGCCCGGTCACCACCAGTTAGCTTGAACAATGATCGTGCTACGCAGCCTCGCGGCGCAGAGGCTGGCACATGCAATGTACGCCGCCGCCCGCCTGGGTGAACATGGTCATGTCGGGATCATAGACCTTGAAGCCCGCCGCTCGCATCTTGCTGTTGAGATCGCGCGCCGAGAGCGTCGAGAGCACGCGATCGTTGCCGAGCGCCACGACGTTGCAGCCCAGCGCCATTGTCTCCTTGAAGCTCGCCGGGATGATCTCGATCTTCTTCGCCTTGAGCCACTGGATGATGTCGTTCTCGGTAGTCTCGAGGCAGACCGCGGCGCAATGCTCGTTGAGCATGCACACCATCAGGTCGATATGGACATAGAACTGATCGATCGGCGCGAATTTGATCTCCCAGCCTTCCTTGGCGAACCAGTCGGCGATCTGGCGAGCGGCAACCTCTTCCGAGCGATGATCGGTATAGCCGACCAAGGCCACACCGGGCCTGATGATGTTGAAATCGCCACCCTCGAAATTGCCCGCGCTCACCATGTCATAGATCGGGACACCGCGTTCGAGATAGAAGCGCAGCACGGCCGCATATTCGCCGCGCCGGCGCGGATTGGCGAGCTGACAGACGACCGCTCCATAGGGCGACATGAAGGACGAATCGCGTGCATAGACCTGATAGGGATTGGTCATGTCCAGAGGGAGGAAATGGCAGGCGACGCCGGCATCCTGATAGGCATCGACCATCTCGCGATGCTGGCGCATGGCGAGCTGCTTGTCGAATTTGTAGCCCTTGCGCAGCGTGTCGCGCACCAGCGATGACCATTGCGCATTTTCAAGCCCCATCCAGCGGAAGCTTTCCACGGGGCCAAGAAGCACGTCTTTCAGGGGGCCGGTCTCCGATTTGAGATACCAGTCCTTCATCAGGGGAGTTCCACCGCCCTCTTTGCGGGTGCGAAGGGGAATTGCGTCTTGGGCCATGGCCTTGCTCCGGATGCTCTGCTGAAAGGGCTCGCGGGCAAACTGCGCGAGCGCACCGCCCGACGCAAGCGACTATTGCTCGGGGCTTCAGTGAGAATTACTCAATGAGCGGTTCAACCTGCTGTCCCGGGTATAAAGCTCACCATCTTGGCCTCGAGCCAGTCGGCAAACAGGCGGGCCCCGGGTGACGCGAGCTGCGGCGTGATGAGGAAATAAGCGCCCAGATCCTCGACCGATTGCTCGAACGGCCGCACCAGTGTCCCGGCTGCGAGATCGGCGCCTGTGGTGATCGGATCGCCGAGCCAGATGCCCAGGCCTTCCCGTGTAGCAGCGAGGATATGGTTGAAGTCCTGGAAGTAGAGCACACCGCGCGGCTCGACATCGCGCAAGCCCGCATGGTCGAGCCAGCGCTTCCAGTTCTGGCCTTCCGGATCATCGAACAGAAGCGTGTGACGGGCGATGTCCGGGAGCCTCGTGAGACCGGGCGGACCTGCCCGCATCCTCGGGCTGCAGACCGGAAAATAGCGCACATGGGCGATGAGCCGGACAGCGCAATTCTTCCACATCGGCTTGCCAAAACGCACAGACAGATCCGTATCGTCATCGAGCGCGTCACCGGCGCGGTTGGAGGACAGTATATAGAGCCGCAAGGTGGGTACGAGCTTGCGGAAGCCGTCGAGCCGCGGGATGAGCCAGTTCGTGGCGAAGGCCGGCGGCACCGAGATCGTGAATTCGCCCTCGATCACCGCGCCATCGAGTCTCGCAATCGCATAGCCCAATTGGTCGAACGCCGCCTTTGATGCCTGCAGCAGCTTGTGACCACGCTCGGTCAGCGACAGTCGGTTGCCGAGGCGCCCGAACAAGGGGAAGCCCAGATGATCTTCGAGATTGGCGATATGCTTGGAGATGGCGCCGTGGGTCACCGCGAGTTCATCCGCTGCTTTGCCGAGATGCAGATGCCGCGCCGCGGCCTCGAAGGCGCGGATGGCGTTGAGCGGCGGCAGATGGCGCTTGCGGATCTTCATGACCAGTGAGGTTTTCTCACTGATAATGTCCCGAAAGCGTTGGTTGCTGTTCAGAGCTTAACGGCTCGGGAAAGGGTTGGCCGCAAATTGGCGTAAGGTTAATGCTCGGCAGGTCGTGACGTCAGTTATGAACGGCAGCTAACAATGCCATTCAGTCTTCCTTTGGCCAGGCTCATCTAACCTCGACCATAAGTTCGACGCCTTCGACCAACCTGGAGACTGAAATGCTGGACGCCGTCGTCATTCCGTTCCCCAAGATTCCTGCGCCGGGGCTGCAGGCCAATGCGGATGTCAATGGCCCTGCACAAATCATCATCTTTCCGGGCGTGCGCTATCTGCATGTTCGCGAAGATGCCGAAGACCTGTTCGCAATCGCCACTGCGCCCCTCAAGAGCACGTCGAAGCGGAAGAAATAGTCACCAGTTTCCGGATTTCCATTTGATGGAACAGCCCATGGAGGCGACCTGTTCGGCAGGCCCCTTGCCGGTGCTCGCCACCTCCATCATCGCTTCATAGAGATCGCGCCGCGCGCCCGCGACCGGGCATGTGCGCGACGCATCGAGGCGACCGCGATACTGCAATTCATCCTGCGCATTGAAGCCGAAGAAGTCGGGCGTGCACACGGCATCATAGGCACGGGCGACCTTCTGGCTTTCATCGTGGAGATAGGGGAAGGGAAAACCATTGATCTTGGCGAAGTCCTTCATTTTGTCGAAGGAATCCTCCGGATATACGGTGGAGTCATTGGCGCAGATGGCAGCGACCCCGATGTCCGCTTTCTGCAGGTCCCTGGCGTCGCGCACGAGGTGGCTGGTGATCGCCTTCACATAGGGACAATGATTGCAGATGAAGACAATGAGCGTGCCTTTGGCTCCTCTTATGTCGGAAAGCGCGTAGGTCTTGCCGTCGGTTGCCGGAAGGCGGAAATCCCTCGCCTTCCAGCCGAAATCGCAAATGGGTGGTGTCGAAGCCATGGCTTGCCTCCTCGCTTGGCCCTAAGCCTTTCGCGATCAAATCGGACGAGCCGCTCAGTAGCCTGCGTCAAAATAATCTTCCGCCGTCAGGCCAAAGAATTCAACTGCCTCGAAGCGTCCATGCCCCGCGGGGTAGTCTGGATGCGAGCGCTCGTGCTTGAGGCCGATGCGCCGAGCGAGCTTGAGCGAAGCGGCATTGTTGGCCATCACCTTGGCGACGACGCGCGCGGCCCCGACCCGCTCGACCGCGAGCCCCAAGAGAGCGCGGCCGATCTCGGTGCCGAAGCCCCGGCCCCAGAAATCCGGCGCAACACCCCAGCCGATCTCGACGAGACCGCCGCGGCCCAGGATGATGAAGCCATCGCCAACCGCAAGACCACGGGTCTTCTCCTCAGCAGCGAGATGGAAGATATGGCGGCGCTCATCGCCCTGGCGCGCCACTTGGCGGGTGACGAAATTCTTGACATCGTCGTCGCTGCGCAGTCTCAGCGCAATATGGCGCTGATAGGCGGATTGGGTCATGTAGCGAGACAGCGCCTTCCAGTCGCGCGCCTCGATCTCGCGCAGGATCAGAGACCGCGTTTCGACCGCGGGAAGTATGGTGATTATCGTCATTCGGCCGCCTCGCGTCTGGTCTGCCGTCCAGCCATCCAACCGTCAAGGAAAGTATTGAACCAGTCGCCCAGCGCCTGGTCATAAACAAAGTTGTCCGTAAGCTGACGATCGGGGGAATGCGCCCCTTTCATCGTCTGTTTGTGCGCCGGACGGCGCGAAATCCAGCGCAGCAGGCCTTTGCGGCTGGTCTCGGGGTGGAACTGAAAGCCAAAGGCGTTGCGGCCATAGCGAAAAGCCTGCTCGGGGAAGACTTCGGTGCCGGCGAGCTTCACCGCCCCTTTCGGGGTCTCGAACCAGCCCTGCCAGTGCGACTGCAGCACTTTCATGGGCCCGCCGAAGAGGTTCGCCCCCTCTCGCGTCGGCACGAGATCGTAATAACCGTATTCGGCGTGGCCTTCGGGATGTCCTGAGACTTTCCCGCCGAGCGCATGGGCAAGAAGCTGGGCGCCCAGGCAAAGACCGAGGACCGGCGTCTCGCTTTTCAAGGCCGCGTCCAGCAAGCGAATTTCGTCTTTCAAATAAGGCAGGCGATCCTGCTGGTCGACATCCTGGGCACCGCCATAGACGACGATGCCGGCAATGTTTGCGTCGAGTGCCGGCAAAGCATCGCCGCCGGCGGGACAGATCCATTGGAGCTCATAGCCTTGCCGGCGCGCCCAGGCCGAGGCCCGATCGTCCATTTCATCGCGGTCATGCACGATGAGGAGCATCACTTTCGAATCTGCCATGGCCTCAGTCTAGATCATGGGGGTGAAGAATAGGAACGGGTTTTGCGCTTGTCCGATGCGCAAGAAACAGGAGGATTGAGGCGCCGAAATGGCAGAAAATCGAGCTTTGTCAGCCATTTGGATTCCTAAACGGCGGATGAACGGCCTGTTCAGGGTGGATTACGCCGGGGCTTGTTAGAACGGATGCCATTGGGACGGCAGTTTCTCTTTCAGGAGGCCACTCATGACACTCGATACCGCCCGCGGCATTATTTTCGGCACGCGCTATAGGCCGACGCCCGGCCTGTTCGAGCGTGTCCGCAAGTACTTCTCCCGTGCCGCTTCACAGCAGTATTTGGGCCTGCTCGATGACCGCTCGCTGCGCGACCTCGGGATCCATCGCGCCCAGATAGAACTCCGCGAGTATCTGAACTGATTTCAGAGCTACCGGACGGCGAGACGGAGGCGGTTCTACGGCGGACCGCCTCCATTCGTTTTGGAGACATCTACCTAATGCTGCGCTAGCCGCGTGCCGCCCGTGTGGGCCGCTATTGCGCTGAAAGGGATAGCGGTCCTTGATGCAGTGATTGAAGAACCGCCCTCTGGCGCCCGCCTTGCGAAAAGCCTCATAGACGCGCCGCGGCACTTCATGAGCGTCTGGGTCTCGGCGTCATAGTCGATGCGGCTGATCGCGGTCGAGAGCACAGGGCCGCCTCACATAGGCCTCTTTCGGGAAACGTTTGGACGTCCATGGGTTGCCGCCGCCGCCTTGCGCTTTTTGGGCGTCTCCTGCTCGCCCTGGTCGGTGGTGGTCGGGAATTCGCCCTGGTTTTCGAGAATCGAGGCTTGCTCGACCGGCTCGCCCCACGGGCCGGGATTGTTATAGCCTTCGTCCGGACCTTCCTTTCCTTCCTCGGGATCGGATTCCAGAGCCAAAAGCTCGCGCGCTTTCTCCCAATGCTCCGAGGCCTTGCCTTCCGGCTGGCCTTCCTCGAGCCACAGGCGATAGGCGCGCTCGCGGATACGTTCGTCGGTGATTGGTGGTGATCTTGCCATGAGCAGCTCCCTTCCCGGCCTAAAACTGCCGTTAGTTGATAAGCGCTGGAACCTCATCGAAGTTCCAGCCGAGCTCCCACCGCGTCAAAGGATAGCAGATTCTCGGCCGAGATCAGCGACAAATCTCTCGTCTGTGTCGGATGCCGGGCACCAAGACCATAACTTCAGACGTCCAGCGCTTCTTCGTTCACGAATTTGGCGCGGGCGGAAATGAATTTGAACCGCTCCTCGGGCTTGTTGCCCATCAGCTGCTCGACCACCTTGGCGATCGTCGTCTTCTCATCGCTAAGGACCTGAACGCGGAGCAGCGATGCGCTTCGCCGGGTCCATCGTCGTTTCCTTGAGCTGGCCGGGCAGCATCTCGCCCAGGCCCTTGAAACGCGACGATCTCGACCTTGCCGCGCCCCGAGAACTCGCCCTTCAGCAGTTCGTCCTTGTGGTGATCATTGCGCGCATAGGCGGTCTTGGCGCCTTGCGCCAGTCTATAAAGCGGCGGCACGGCCAGATAGAGATGGCCTTCGTCGATCAGCTGCGGCATCTGGCGATAGAAGAAAGTGATGAGCAGCGAGGCGATATGGGCGCCGTCGACATCGGCGTCGGTCATCATGATGACCTTGTCGTAGCGCAGATCCGCCTCGCGGTAGCTCGCCCCCGTGCCGCAGCCCAGGGCCTGCAGGAGATCGGCGAGCTGCTGGTTCTCGGCGAGCTTGTCCTTGCCGGCGCTCGCCACGTTGAGGATCTTGCCGCGCAAAGGCAGCATCGCCTGCGTTGTCGCGGTTGCGCGCCTGCTTGGCGGAGCCTCCGGCAGAATCGCCTTCGACGATGAAGAGCTCGGAGCCTTCGGCCGCCGTCGATGAGCAATCGGCGAGCTTGCCGGGCAGCCGCAGTTTCCGCATCGCGGTCTTGCGGCCGACCTCCTTCTCCTGGCGCCGGCGCATGCGCTCCTCGGCGCGCTCGATGATCCAGTCGAGCAAGCTTGTCGGCCTGGGCCGGATGGCCGGTTAGCCAGTGGTCGAAATGATCGCGGATCGCCGTCTCGACGATGCGCGCAGCTTCCGGCGTCGCGAGCCTGTCCTTGGTCTGGCCCTGGAATTCGGGCTCGCGGATGAAGACCGAAAGCAAGGCGCCGGACGACGCCATGACGTCGTCGCCGGTGACGACGCCGGCGCGCTTGTTGCTGGTGAGCTCGGCATAGTTCTTGAGCGAGCGCAGCAAGGCCGAGCGCAGGCCCTGCTCATGCGTGCCGCCATCGGGCGTCGGAATGGTGTTGCAGTAGGAAGAAATGAAGCCGTCTTCGCCGCCGAACCAGGCGATCGCCCATTCGACCGAGCCATGGCCGCCGGGCTTCGTCACCTTGCCGGCGAAGATCTCATCGGCGACGCGCGGCCTGCCTTCGAGGCGCTCCTCGAGAAAGTCCTTGAGGCCGCCGGGAAAATGCAGAACGGCCTTTTCCGGCGTCTCCTTGTCCTTGATGTGGGAGGGATCGCAGGGCCAGCGGATTTCGACGCCGCCGAAGAGATAGGCCTTGGAGCGCGCCATGCGGAAGAGACGGGCGCGCGAAGAACTCGACCGTCTTGCCGAAGATCTGCGGATCGGGCTTGAAGCGCACCACTGGTGCCGCGCCGGTTGTTGACCTTGCCGAGCTTCTCGAGCTTGCCCGTGGGCTTGCCGCGCCTGTAGCTCTGGCGATAGAGCTGCTGGCCGCGCGCCACCTCGACGACGAGATCTTCCGATAGCGCATTGACCACCGAGACGCCGACGCCATGCAGACCGCCCGAGGTCTCATAGACCTTGGAGTTGAATTTGCCGCCGGCATGCAGCGTCGTCATGATGACTTCGAGGGCGGACTTGTCCTTGAACTTGGGATGGGGATCGACCGGAATGCCGCGGCCGTTGTCGATGACGGTGAGCCAGCCCGTCCTTGTCATACTCGACCTCGATCCAGGAGGCGTGGCCCGCCACCGCCTCGTCCATGGCATTGTCCATGACCTCGGCGAAGAGATGATGCAGCGCCTTCTCATCGGTGCCGCCGATATACATGCCGGGCCGGCGGCGCACCGGCTCGAGCCCTTCCAGCACCTCGATGTCGGCGGCGGTATAGCTCTCATCCGCCATTGCGCTTCAGCGTGCGCGCCTTGGCGGCGTGCGGCGCCATCTCGGCTTCAAGCTTGTCAAAAAGGTCTTTCACCTTGTTCTTGGCCATCAGAATTCCAGTCGAATCAGTCGTTTCGGCGATCCGATCCTAAGTAACCCAGATCGCCCTGCCTGTCCCGGCTCGGGATACTCCCGGGACCGGCGCTCATTTAAGGCAGCAGAAGGTCGGCATCATACTTCAATAATCTTGCATTACTGAACTTCGATCCTATATCGGGTTCATGGCCCGGCCGTTCAACCATCCTGCCGCCCGCGACATCTCGCTCGACAATGTCCTTCATGCCCTGTCGGACCCCATGCGGCGCGAGATCATCAGGAAACTCATGGCGAGCGCCAGCATGAGTTGCATCGGGGCCTGCGCGACGCTGCCGGCCTCCACGGTTTCCTTCCACCACAAGATCCTGCGCGAGGCAGGCCTCATCCGCTCCGAAAAGAAGGGCGTCGAGGTCATCAACACCTTGCGCCGCCAGGAAATCGACGCGCGCTTCCCGGGCCTGCTTGCCGCCATCTTTAGCGACAACACGCCGCCTCTCGCCTGAAAACCACCCAACAGAGACATATCATGCCCACACTCCTCGATCCCCTGAAGCTTGGCTCCTACACACTTCCCAACCGCATCCTGATGGCGCCGTTGACGCGCAGTCGCGCCGGCTCGGAGCGCATCCCCAACAGGCTCATGGCGGAGTATTACGCGCAGCGCGCTTCGGCAGGCCTGATCGTGAGCGAAGCCACGAGCGTCACGCCCATGGGCGTCGGCTATGCCGACACGCCCGGAATTTGGTCGGATGAACAGACCGACGGCTGGCGCAGGGTCACCAGGGCAGTGCATGCCAAAGGCGGGCGCATCTTCCTTCAGCTCTGGCATGTGGGGCGCATTTCCGATCCGATCTTCCTCAATGGCGAATTGCCTGTGGCGCCCTCCGCCATCCAGCCCGCCGGCACGGTGAGCCTGGTCAGACCCAAGCGCGCCTATGTGACGCCCCGCGCGCTCGAGCGCGACGAAATACCTGGGGTCATCGAGGCCTTTCGCAGGGGAGCCGAGAACGCCCTGAAGGCCGGCTTCGACGGCGTCGAGCTTCATGGCGCCAATGGCTATCTGCTCGACCAGTTCCTGCAGGACAAGACCAACCGGCGCGCCGACGACTATGGCGGCTCGATTGAAAACCGCGCCCGCCTGATGCTCGAGGCCACCGACGCGGCGATCTCGGTGTGGGGTCCCGAACGCGTCGGCATGCATCTCAATCTCAAGCGCAATTCACACGACATCGACGACTCGACGCCGGAAGCGACATTTTCTCATGTCGCGCGTGAGCTCGGGCGGCGGAAGATCGCGTTCATTCTGGCACGCGAGCCTTTCGATGGGCCCCGTATCGGACCCGCGGTGCGACAGGCTTTCGGCGGTGTCTATATCGCCAACCAGGATTTCACCAAAGAGACGGCGGAACGCGTCGTGGCGCAAGGCGAGGCCGATGCCGTCGCCTTCGGCAAGGCGTTCCTCGCCAATCCGGATCTCCCTGCCCGCTTCGCGCGCAACGCACTGCTCAACAAGCTCGATGACACGACTTTCTATTCGCCGGGCGCCACCGGTTATACCGACTATCCTTTCCTCGAGACTGTCAACGCCACGCAGGCAGGCTGACAGAGAAGCGTTTCGCGAGACTCTCGAGCCCCGACAGCCGCAGGGCATCGAGCGCAAGGCCGTCTTTCTCGGCCTCGCCCCTGCGCTTGAGGGCCACCTGCCCCGGCAAGCGCACCGGCGGCTTGCCTGAAGGCACCGCCGAACTGGTGCAGGCCCCGACCAGCCAGTTCGTCTGACTCAGGAATGCGTCGCGGCCACCGAAAGCTTCGGGGGCAAAAGCCAGCACGAGGACCGAAGCACCCCACTGCGTCGGATGATCGGCACGGCCGTAGCCGCCGAGGCCTTGCGTCAGGCCTCGACCATCAGGCTCAAGCCATAGCCCTTATGGCCATGATCGGTACCGCCGATCGGCAGGATCGAGCCGCCCTGCTTCATCACCTGCGCGTCATCCGTGACATGGCCCGCATTGTCCAGAAGCCATTTGCCCGGCAATGGCGTGCCGGCATTGCGCATGCGCGCGCACATGGCCGCCGTGGTGATCGAGGTGCTGACATCGATGAGAATCGGATCAGGCGTTGCCGGAATGCCGGCAGCAATCGGATTGGGGGTCATCACCGGCGTCACGCCGCCAAAAGGCGCAACATGGGAATCGCTCGGATCGGAGGAGAGAATGACCAGCACCAGACCGTCGCGCGCCGGCGCTTCGAGGAAGGCGGCGAGGCAGGCAATGTGATGGCTGCGCTTCAGGCAGATGGCGCCGAGGCCAAAGGCGCGTGCCCGCTGCCTGGCCTCCGCAATGGCGAGCTTCGTCGTCCAGATGCCGGGCAAGCCGCCGTGCGTCCCACAGGGCCACGGCGCCGAAATCGCTTAGAATTTCGGGCTTGCCCTCCTTCTCCATGCCGCCCGTGGCGATCTCTTCGACATAGTCGGGCAACAGAGCCAGCCCATGGGTCGCATGGCCATAGAGATCGGCCTCGACCAGACCCCGGGCCACGACGCGCGCCGGCTCTCGCGGCAGGCCTGCTTTCATGAGCACGTCACAAGCGAAATTCCGCAAGCTCTTCGGCTCGAATTTCCCAGGCATGGATTCTTCCTGTCTAACGCGAACGCCGCTGCGAAATATGCCAGGGAATGACCAGCCGCTCGGCCAGGGTCACGATGCCGAACAGTGCCAGGCCCAGAAGCGTCAAGAGGAAGATGCCGGCAAAAGCGAGATCGGGGCGCATATTGCCGGTGACGATCTGGATATAGAAGCCCAGGCCCTGGTCGCTGCCGATGAACTCGGCGATCGTCGCGCCGACGGTCGCGTTGATCGCAGCATATTTGAAGCCGACGAAACATTGCGGCATCGCCGCCGGCAGGCGCACCTTGAAGAAGGCCCGCACGGGGCTCGCCCCGGTGGCGCGGATGAAGCGGGTGAGCTCCTCGCTGAGCGAGCCGAAAGCCAGGATGGCATTGAGGACCACCGGGAAGAAGCAGACGAGGAAGACGATGATCACCTTGGGCAGAAGTCCGAAGCCCAGCCAGGAGATGAAGAGCGGCGCGAAGGCGATCTTCGGCGTCATCTCGATGCTGACGAAGAAAGGATAGATGGTGCGGCGTAGGATCGAGGAGAAGGCGATGGCAAGCCCCAGAGGCACGGCGATGACGACCGCCACCAGATAGCCGAGCATGGTCTCGAGCGCCGGTGACATAAGTGTAGTAGAGGAGCTGGGCGACATCAGCCCAGCCGCGCGTGACGATCTCGGAGGGTCTTGGCAGGATATAGGCCGGGATGCTGAACACAGTCGATCGAATACTCCCAGAACAGGAAGAAGCCGGCGAAAAAGGAGAATGAACAGCCAGGAGCGCGCCAGTACGCGCCAGAGGCTAACAAGCCATGAGGCGTCGCAGCGGCGCCTGATGCGGCTTATCAGATGACGCCATAGCCATGGAAGATCTCCTGGATCTCGCCGACATAGGCGCTGAACTTCGCCGCTCCTCTTGACGGCGAGATCGCGCGGCCAGGGCAGATCGATGTCGATGACCTGCTCGATGCGGCCGGGCCTCGGCGTGATGACGCAGACCCGGGTCGAAAGCTGGATCGCCTCCTCGATGCTGTGGGTGACGAAAACGACGGTCGGGCGGTCTTGCAGCCACAGGTTCTGCAGGTCGCGCCGGATGCTCTCGCGGGTCATGGCATCGAGCTTGCCCAGCGGCTCATCGAGCAGCAGCATGTTCGGGTCGATGAACGAGCGTCTGGCAGAAGGCGGCGCGCTGCTGCATGCCGCCCGACAGTTCGTAGGGATAGCGCTCGGCGAAACCATCGAGCTTCACCGAGCGGATCAGCCCATCGACGGTCTGGCGATAGTCCGCAGACGGGAAGGCCGCGCAATTCGAGCTGCAGCTCGATATTGCCGCGCACCGTACGCCAGGGCACCAGCGTGTTGTCCTGGAACATGATGCCGATGTCGGTCTGCGGCTCCGTGACCGTCCTCGCCCTCAAGCACGATTTCGCCCGTGGTGCAGTCGAGCAGACCGGCGATCATCAGCATCAGGGTCGACTTGCCGCAGCCCGAAGGACCCAGCAGCGAAACGAATTCGCCGGCCGCGATCTTGAGGTCCGAGGGGCCGAAGGCATGGATAGCCTCGGCGCCCGGGATAAGTCTTGGACGCTGACCTTATGTCGATGGCGGCGGCCGTCATGTCGTCACCTTACCAGCTTTGCCCTCTCCCATTGCTTGGCAACGGGAGGGGGAGAGCCTCGTCGGATCAGGGCAAGAAGTCGTTGGTGTAGAAAGCCGTGGCCGGCTTGTCGGTCTGAAGATCGTTGTACTTCTTCATCAGCGCCAGCATGTCGTCCCAGTCCGACGCCACATTATGCCGAGCTGCTTGTCGGTGTTGGCCTTGGAGTAGAGCATGCCCAGCGTCACATCGAGCACCGCGCGGGCCTGCGCCTTGCCCTGGTCCTCGGCCATCGAGCCGCCGACGATGTCGGCCATGGAGGCCACCGCCGCGTCGGGATTGGCTTCCGTTTCCTTGTAGGCCTTCATGGTCGCGCCATGAAGCGCTTCACCAGATCGGGATTGTTCGTCGACCGTGTCGGTGTGGGTGACGATGCAATAGCCGACCTGGTTCACGCCGAAGTCCGAGTAGGGGAAGGTGACCGGGTCGGCGCCGCCATTGGCCTTGATCTCGGCCGGCTTGTCGTCGAGCCCGCCGAGCATGCCGACCGCGCCGCCGGCCCCCTGCAGATAGCTCGATACCAGCGCGCCGTCGGGAACGTTGGTGATGGTGACATCGCCTTCGTTCAGGCCGGCGTTCTTGAGCACCAGCGGGAAGAAGGTGTTCACGCCGGCATTGGCGGTGGTGAGAATGGCCTTGCCCTTGAGATCGGCAATCGCCTTGACGCCGGCATCCGGCCTGACGATGACCGCCTCGGTTCCCATCGCGTCGATCACGCCGACCGAGATCAGCGGCGCGCCCTTGGCCGCCAGATTGAGCCATCGACGCGCAGGAACCATAGGAGAAATCGCTGTCGCCGTTGGCGACCAGCCGGTGCGCCGAGCCCGAGCCGTTGCCGGAGCGGATATCGAGATTGATGCCCGGATCCTTGTAGTAGCCCTTGTCCTTGCCGTAGGCGAAGCCGGCATGCGAGCCGTAGTACATCCAGTTGAGCCGAAGCCTGACATCGTCCTCGGCCTTGGCGCGACAGCCGCAGCCGAAGCGAAGCGACGACGATGCAACAAACACAGTCCGTCAAAGCTTTCATTTTCTCCTCTCTTGTTGCATCTGCACTCCGTGCCTCCGTGGGCTGCTTCTCATCGACTTCAAACCGGCAGGCAGGCCGGGCCGCCGGTTCATAGGTCTTGTAGTTCAACGCGAATTCCTGGTGGCCGAGCGCTCTCCGATCTTGCTCGGGATGCCAGAGCGAGGCTCACGACTTTGGCGACGATGCGCTCGCCGACCTCGTCGATGGTCTCGAGGCCGTCGGCGATCGTGCCGCCATTGATGTCCATGTCGTCGGACAAGGCGCTGATAGACGCGCGAATTCGATACGCCCTTGATCACCGGCGCCACCGCCTGGCCGACGACCGATCCGGCGCCGGTGGTGAAGACGATCAGGTGGCAGCCGCTCGCCACCATCTCGGTGACGGTCTGGGTGTCGTTGATATTGGGAATGCCATAGCGGACCGGCCCGTCATTGACGGTGTCCATGAGATAGAGGCCGGGGCGGGTCGGGCGCGTGCCGGGCTTGAGCAGGCCGACGATCGGACGCGTGCCGCTCTTGGCATAGGCGCCGAGCGATTTCTCCTCGATCGTCGAGAGCCCATGCTTGATATTGCCGCCGCCGAAGCTGCCGTGACCCGAGATCGCGGTGATAGCGGTCGGCCTTCTCGCACCGCGGCCTTGCAGCTCACTCGCCGAGCTCCGGTGTCACTGCGCGCTTCGCCATGATGATCCTCACAGCCGATGAGTTCGCAGGTCTCCTCGAACATCAAGGTGGCGCCGGCATCGCCCAGCATGTCGAAGGCATGGCCGACGGCGGGATTGATCGTGATGCCGCTGAGCCCGTCGGAGCCGCCGCATTTGGTGCCGATCACGAGATCGGAGAAAGAGACGGTGACGGTATCCGCGGCAGTGCGTCGCCGCGAGCGCCTGCTCCAGCCAGTCGCGGCCCTCCTCGATCGCCGCGCGGGTGCCGCCGCAGTCCTGAATGACCAGCAGCTTCGGCCGTCCTGCCCGAGGCCTCAATGGCCTCGAGCAAGGCGCTGCGGCGAAATTCCTCGCAGCCCAGCGACACCAGCAGCACCGCGCCGACATTGGGATGCGTGCACATCGCCTCGCATCACCCGATGCGCATAGTCGCTCGGATAGCAGCCGGGAAAGCCGATGAGCTGCGCGCCCTCCGTCTGATAAGGCTGCGCGATCTGGCGCGCGACGTGATGTGCGCATTCGACCAGATAGGCGACGACGACGAAATTGCGGATGCCCTTGCGGCCGTCGGCGCGCAAGATAGCCGCGCATGTCGCCTGGCGGTTTTCGCTAACGAAGTCCTATTCATAGTGATCCTCGTCGTTGTCGAGATATTGGCTTCTGACATTGTGGACGTGGACGAGGTGGCCGCCCTCGATCGCCGGCGGTGGCGATGCCGACAGGAACGCCCAAGCGGATGATGGCTTCGCCTTCGGCGATATGGCGCAAGCGCGATCTTGTGGCCCTGCGGCATCCGCTCGGTCGCCGGCAATCTGCGGCCCATGCGCGTCGCTCGCCTGCTCACTCGCCGCAATGTCGCGCAGCGCGACGCCGACATTGTCGTTTTCATCGAGAACGATCATGTTCGCGAGACCCGTCATGGTCGCTATCGCGCGATCAAGTCGCGGCACGCCGTCTTCCGTTTCATCATCTGGTAGCGTATCTTCCCGGTAGCGCTCGCGCACGTCGCGGGTCGGCGGCCGGCAGCGCGAGGACGGCAGGCCGACGAGCTCCATGCACAGCTTGTCGAGATAGCCGTCGCCGCTCGTATACTCCTTCTCGATCTTGACCCAGAGCTTGTAGAAGGGCATCGCCTCTTCGACCATCATGCGCGCGATCTCGGCATAGTTGCCGGGCCTTCACCTCATCGATGAGCTTGATGCCCCACTCGCGGCCAATAATTGCACAGATGGACCTCGAAGGCCCTGGCGCCGAGCGCCGGCATCGCCGAATAGGGAAAGAACAGATTGTTGTCGATGATGGTGAAGCGCTCGGAGAAATGCGAGGTCACGTCCTCGAACTCCATCGCATCGGTGCGCGGCGTCGCCCATTTGAGGCCGACGATGTTGGGAATGTCGCGCCAGACGCTCGACCATCGCGAAGGAAAGACCGGTCGCGGTCCAGAACGTGTTGTAGACGATGATGCCGAGGTCGGGCGCCGCTTTCGCGGCAGCGCGTCACGAATTCCTCGAAATCGGCCTCCGTATGGGTGAAGTAGAAGGGGCACGAGACCTGCATGAAGTCGAAGCCCATCGATTGCGCGGCCTTGGCGAGCGCGCACCAGCTCCAACGTGCTGGTCGTCTGGCCGCCGAAGGCCAGCGGCACGCGCCCGTTCGCCTCATCGGCGACGATCTCGGCCACGGCTAGACGCTCTTCGAAGGTCATGGTCGAGAAATCGCCGGCCGCACCGCCCGCGAGAAGCGTCGCATATCCGGCAGTGAGGCCGCTCTCGAGGAGAAACCGCACATAGCTGCGCAACGCCTGGCAGTTCACCGGAAAGCCATCCTCGTCTCCGAAGGGCGTCGGTATCGTAACGTAACAGCCCGCCAGGCGGGATCTGAGCACATCAGGACTTACACAATTTCTCCTTGGCTCACGGCCGGCTTTGCATTGACCTCCGCGCGGCATGCGATGAGCCGCATGCCTCGTCGTTCTTCGAGCCATTTTTCCTGAGCTTTTGGGCCGGTTTAGCGATGTCGTGAGCGTTCGGCCGTGGCTCAAGTTTTTGACAAACGGCGCGGCTTCAGTTGATACTGCGCGCCAAAAACTTTGCGCAGAGCGACACAGGGCTTGTGTTTTGGACTCTGGCATAGAGGGAGAGCCAGTGAACGGGGACCTGAAGAGCACCGCACCCGAGCGAAAGCCCAAATTCGCTTTCCTCCTGCAGCCGGAATTTCCCTTGAACGCCTTCATCCTGGCGACCGAAGCGCTGCGCATCGCCAACCAGAACAGCGGCAAGGATCTGTTCGACTGGGTGCTCGCTTCCGAGACCGGCAAGCCTGTCCGGGCCAGCAATGGCATGCGGATCGAGGTCGATAGCGATCTTCCCTCCCTCCCCCATTGTGACTATCTGATCCTGCTCGAAGGCAACCTGCCAACGCAGAACAATTCGCCGCAGCTTCTCTCGACCTTGCGCAATGCCTACCGGCATGGATCCACCGTCATCGGCGTCGATACCGGCGCCTTCGCGCTCGCCCGCGCGGGGCTCACCGGCGAACGCAAACTCGTGATCCACTGGGAAGCGGCACCCGCTTATCTCGAGCATTTTCCGGATGCCGAGATCGAGAACCAGCTCTATCTCATCGACAAGCAGCTCGGCTTCTGCGCCGGCGGGGTCGGCATGCTCGACCTCATGCTTGACCTCATCGGGCGCCTGCGCGGTGCAGCACTCGCGCGCGAAGTCGCCAATGCCCTTATCCACACGCCGCGCGATGCCGCGCGGCCGCAGCGCGTCGAGGGTGCCGACACCGATGCCGAGCCGTCCTTGTCGCGCCGGCTGATCGCGCTCATGGAACATTACCTCGATTTTCCGCTGACGCCTCGCCAGCTCGCCGATGAGCTCGCCATCTCGGTGCGTACGCTCGAGCGCCATTGCGCGCGCGAATTCGGCCAGACGCCGTCGCAGCTCTACCTGCTCGTTCGCCTGCAGGCGGCGCGCAACCTCCTGTTCTACGAGGAAGGCGACATCAAGGATATCGCGGTCGCCTGCGGCTTCTCCTACCCTTCTGTTTTTACCCGCGCCTTCAAGGCGCAGTTCGGCCAGTCGCCACGCGCTTTCCGGAATTCTTTCCGCGACATCCAGGGCCGTTTGGTGCGTCCCGAGATCGCTCGCCTCTCCGAGGCCAATAGGTAAAATTGAGCCGCTTTCAGCCAAGCTTTCTTGAACAATTTGTCATGTTCGGGTCCTACGCCCACGCAGTCCTCGCAGACCCTCGTGGAGCACCCAAAAAGAGAGCGATGTCTATCGCGTGCTCGCCGATGTCTTCGCCCTCGGCAAGAGCCAGCTCGGAAATTGATGCGACAAAAGAGCCGTCTCCCTCCAGCCCAGCGGGAGAGGGACTAGAGTAAGCCGGGAAACGATGGAGAGATCTTGTCTCAGCTGAAGAAATTAGCGCCCTCGATTCCCTCTCGCTCTCCCATTGCGCACGCCATTGCTCAACGCGGCGAGAAGCTCGGGAGTGGATCCGACGATCGGATAGTTCTCATAGGAATCCGCGAAGCCGATGGGGGCCGCCCAGGCGACGCGCGGATCCTGCCTGAGCGTCGTCAGCACATCGCCCGGAAGCAAGGACAGCGGGGCTGCCTGGAGGAAGACGGAGATTCTCGATGCCTACAAGATCGCCCGGGTCAAATGGGAGACCTGGCGCTTTGCCATCGCCAAGACGGAAGACAAAGGTCCAGACTCAGCTTCTCATTGAGGCTTTTGTCCGCTGACGGAGAGATCGGGATTAGCCTGCAGTTGCTCGGCGGGAACGGTCGCGCCATTACGCATCAGGATGAAACACGGAGCCTTCTGGGCAGCTTCATTGCGGTTGCAGCTGTCGAGCGCTTCCTTCTCTGCCTCCTCGATCGTGCTGCCCTCCCATGAGCGCGCCCATGGGCCTTTGAGGCTGATGGCAAAGGCTTTGTGCTCACCCTTCTCGACATGACCCTCCTTGGCGCGCCAGGCATCCACGTCAAGAACCAGGTCCGGAATCTTCATCGGCTTCGCGAACAGGCTTGGATCGACCCTGAGAAGTTGCGCCATCTGCAGCGCATCGGACAGGCGTTCGCCATTGAGGTCGATGAGAATGCAGCGCTTCGTTTCATCCGAAACCCCCTCATCGCATGCCTTGAGCGCCTCACGCACCGCGATGGTCACGCTGGCAAAGCCGGTCTGTGCCGAGGACTGACCGCCGGGTCCTGCGGCAAAGGCCTTCTCGGTCTTGGCGCTCGCATATTCCTCGAGCGCCTTGAGCTGCGCATCATTCAACTGGAAGACGGGCGGTTCGAATGCCGAAGCCTGGCTGCAGCCAAGGACCATCAAGGCGGAGAAAAAGATTATCTTACGTAGCGACAATAATATGCTCATGGTTACCGTTGCTCTATTCGGTTGCCTAAGTCAGTGTGGTCCGACCATAAGGCCTTTCCCAGGCAGATCAATTGATCAGGGGAAAACGGTGCGGATCAGTACAATTTCTGGGTGTTCCTTCGACGAGAATCAGGCATACTGGACCTATCAACGATGTTAATCTGGTGTCTGTAACCTCCCTGGCGTACAAACCTTGGGCAGCCTGTGAAAAGACTGCCCATTTTTCTGTCTCCGGGCCGGAACACGTTAAAATGCCGCAGGAGACCGTCATTTGACTTTTGCAGGATTTTACTTATTTTCCAGGCACATTTCGTGCATCCGACCATATGGCGAGTCCCAACGGATGCTTTTGACACACTAATCAACAATACCTCGCCAGATCGGTTTTTTGTTTTCCCATGCAGTTTTCTGAACTGGGACTGAGCCCCAAGGTTCTTGCCGCCGTCGACAAGGCGGGATTTCATACACCAACCCCTATCCAGGCGGGGGCTATCCCTCCCGCACTTGCGCGCAAGGATGTGCTGGGCCTCGCGCAGACCGGCTCCGGCAAGACCGCGGCCTTTGTGCTGCCCATGCTGACCCTGCTCGAAAAAGGCCGGGCCCGCGCCCGCATGCCGCGCACGCTCATTCTGGAGCCGACGCGCGAACTGGCGGCCCAGGTCCACGAAGCCTTCGAGACGCTGGGCAAGAAGCACCGGCTCACCGTGGCCCTCCTGATCGGCGGCGTTTCCTTCGACGATCAGGCGGCCAAGATCGATCGCGGCGCCGATGTGGTGATCGCCACGCCGGGACGCCTGCTCGATCATATGGAGCGCGGCAAGCTGCTGCTCACCGGCATCGAGATGCTGGTGATCGACGAAGCCGACCGCATGCTCGACATGGGCTTCATTCCGGACATCGAGCGAATCTGCAAGCTCCTGCCCTTCACCCGGCAGACGCTGTTCTTCTCGGCCACCATGCCGCCGGAAATCCAGCGGCTCACCACGCAGTTCCTCCACAATCCGGTCGCATTGAAGCCAGTGCGCCACAGTTCCTCGCACGTGCCAACCATCGAACAGCGCCTGGTGAAGGTGCCGCATGACGCGCAGCAAAAGCGCGATGCCTTGCGCCTGCTGCTTGCGCACGCAGACCAATGTGAAGAACGCGCATTGTGTTCGCCAACCGCAAGACCACGGTGGCGCTCCTGGAAAAATCCCTGCAAGCAAGCATGGCTTCAACGCCGGCGCGCTGCATGGCGACATGGATCAGTCGGCCCGGCTCAAGATGCTGGCCGCCTTCCGCAACAGTGAGGTCACCTATCTCATCGCCTCCGACGTGGCGGCGCGTGGGCTCGATATTCCGGAAGTGAGCCATGTGTTCAATTTCGACGTGCCCATTCATGCCGAAGATTATGTGCACCGGGTTGGCCGCACGGGCCGCGCCGGCCGCGAAGGCCATGCCTTCACCATGGTCACACGCGAGGAAGCCAAACACCTCAAGGCCATCGAGACCCTGATCACAGAAATGAAATCGCCTGGTATCGGAATTGGCGCGCCGGAAGAGAATGCGGCGCACAGCGACGGAAAAGGACCGGAGCGCATGCAGCGAAAGCCAAGCCAGCACCGGGAAAACCTGGCCAGGCGAACCGCTGCTGCAAAGCCGGCGGCCGCGAAGCCGTCGCCGACAGACGACGCCGCCAAGCGCCAGTCCCGCAGCAGCTCCAAGCCAGAGACAGCCGCGCGCGCGACGGCCCGTGAGCGCTCGGCAACTTGCAGATGCGCCGGATATCCGGCGGCTTCCACACAGGGCAACATGCCGGCTTTCCTGTCGCCAGGCCCGTGCGCAGCGCGAGCCTAAAGGATAGGGCGCTATGTGCGACTTGCTGGGTTTGCTTCTTCGCTGCGGCGTTCAGCGCCACGCCGATAAGCCTTGCGGCACCACTTCGCCATCTCATCGGCGATCATCGAGGCAGCGTTCGGGAGCGCGCCAATAGGACATTTCGATCCGTTTCGCGCCTTTCGCCCTGTAGGTGAAATGGGCAAGGTTTTCAGCGACAAACGTCAGCTTCTGGTCGTTCGTCGGCCTTGAGATAGAGCACTTCATCGGCAATGAGCGCGAACATGAGGCCATCACGAAAGATGCCGGCGCCGCCGAACATGGGGCGGACGGTGACGGGACCGAAGCCCGCCATTTGCTCCGATGAGAAATTCCTTGAAACTCGGCGCTGACGCTCACAGCCGGCGGCTTCGGCCTGTTTCAGCGGCTTGACACACTATTCGCCGCAGCCGCAGGCCGAGGTCTGGTTCGGATTGTTGAAGACGAAGCCCGATTTCAGCGCCGACGTCTGGAAATCCATTTCGGTGCCGAGCAGGAACATGATGGCCTTGGGGTCGATCAGGACCTTGACGCCCTTTTCCTCGATCGACCTCATCGAAGGGCTTCTGCTCGGTGGCCCATTCCATGGTGTATTCCATGCCGGCGCAGCCGCCGTTCTTCACGCCGACGCGCAGGCCGACCACGGGCGTGTCCGACCTGGCCATGATCGCCTGCACGCGCTGCGGCGGCGGCATCGGTGAGCGTCATCACTTTCGGGCGGGGTCTTGGAGTTGCCTGGGCCATGTTCGTACCTTACCACATATTGAGCGCAACGCGCGCTTCATCCGACATGCGGCTATGATCCCATGGCGGATCGAACACCAGATTACCTTGGCACCGGCAACGCCGGCAACCGCGCCAACGGCGTTCTCGACCCAGCCCGGCATGTCGCCCGCCACCGGGCAGCCCGGAGCGGTCAACGTCATGTCGATGGCTCGACGTTGCCGGTCATCGTCGATATCGACCTTGTAGATGAGGCCCAGCTCATAAATATCGACCGGAATTTCGGGGTCGTAGACCGTCTTGAGCGCCGCCACGATGTCCTCGGTCATGCGCGCCAGTTCGTCGGCGGGATGGCGGAGGCCGGTGCGGGGGGCGTTATCGGTTGCAACGCTATGGTCTGGCTTCGGTCACAGGAATATCCTTTGCGCAGAGATAAGCGCTTCCGCCAGTTTATCAACTTCCTCGCGGGTGTTGTACATGGCAAAGGAGGCCCGGCAGGTGGCGGTGACGCCGAAGCGCGCGAGCAGCGGCTGGGTGCAATGGGTGCCGGCGCGGACCGCCACGCCCTGCCCGGTCGATCACGGTCGCGACGTCATGGGCATGGGCGCCTTCCATGTTGAAGGAGACGATGGCGCCCTTGTCGCTTGGCGCGGCCGAAAATGCGCAGCGAATTGATTTCCGACAGCCGCGCCGAGTGGCATAGTCGCGCAGGTCCGCCTCATGGGCGGCGATGCCGTCGAGGCCGATGCCTGTCATGTAGTCGAGCGCCGCACCGAGGCCGATGGCCTGGACGATCGCCGGCGTTCCGGCCTCGAAGCGGTGCGGCGGCTCGGCATAGGTGATGTCGTCGAGGGTGACCTCGCCGATCATCTCGCCGCCACCCTGATAGGGCGGCATGCGCTTGAGATGCTCCAGCCTTGCCATAGAGCACGCCGATGCCGGTCGGCCCATAGGTCTTGTGGCCGGTGAAGACGTAGAAATCGGCATCGAGGGCCTGAACGTCGACGGGCATATGCACCGCGGCCTGGCTGCCATCGACCAGCACCGGAATGCCGCGGGCATGGGCGAGCGTGATGACGTCCTTGATGGGAACGATGGTGCCGAGCGCGTTCGACATCTGGGTGATGGCGACGATCTTGGTGCGCGGGCCAAGCAGCTTTTCGAACTCGTCGAGGAGGAAATTGCCGTCGTCGTCGATCGGGGCCCATTTGATGACGGCGCCGCGGCGCTCGCGGTGGAAATGCCAGGGCACGATGTTGGAGTGGTGCTCCATGATCGAGAGCACGATCTCGTCGCCCTCGCCGATCACCAGTGCCGCCGAAGCTCTGGGCCACGAGGTTGATCGCCTCGGTGGCGTTGCGGGTGAAGATGATCTGGTCCTTGGACGGCGCATTGAGGAAGCGGCGGACGCTTTCGCGCGCATCCTCGAAAGCTCTGGGTCGCCGCATTGGAGAGGAAATGCAGGCCGCGATGGACATTGGCATATTCTTCGGTATAGCTCTTCATGATGGCTCAAGCACCGCCTTGGGCTTCTGGGCCGAGGCGGCATTGTCGAGATAGACCAGCGGCTTGCCATAGACCTCGCGCGACAGGATCGGGAAAGTCGCGGCGGATGGCCTCGACGTCGAAGCACGGCGCGATTCTCGATGCTGGCCGTCACTGGGCGCATCCTTGCGGTTGGAGAGCCACTTTCGGCCAACGCTTCCAGTGCATGCGGACCTCGTCATGGCCGATCAGTGTCGAAGGCCTCGGCGACGAAGGCGGCGATCAGCATGGACTTGGCTTCGGCCTCCGGGATGCCGCGCGACATCAGATAGAAGAGATGATCGTGGTCGAGGTCGCCGCGAGGTCGCGCCATGGCCGCAGACCACGTCGTCGGCGAAGATTTCAAGCTCGGGCTTGGCATCGAACTCGGCGGTTTCCGACAGCAGCAAGCGCATGGCTGGATTGCTTGCCGTCGGTCTTCTGGGCGTCGCGCTGGACGACGACCTTGCCCTGGAAAATGCCGCGGGCCTTCTCATCCATCACGCATTTGAAGAGCTCGCGGCTGGTGCAATGGGGCACCTGGTGGTCGATCGACGAGGCGGGTATCGGCATGCTGCTTGCCGCCCAGCAGATAGGCGCCGGAAACCTTGGCATCGGTGCCCTCCCCGTTGAATGCACGGTGCCGTTCTGGCGGTTGACGCGGGCGCCGGAGGTCAAGGTGAAATCGCGCAACACGGCGTTCTTGCCGAGCGTTGATATGGGCGTGGCCGAGATGGATGGCATCGGCGGCTTCGAGCTCGACCTTGATGCGGTCGAGCCTGCGCCTCGCCCAGCTGATCTCGGTGACGGTATTGCTGAGATAGGAGCCCTCGCCGAGATGGGTTTCGATCAGCGTGGCCGAGGCGCCCTTCGTCAATTTCAATCGACATTGCGCGTGGCAATGGTGCGGGCCTCGGCATCGGTCGCGATGAAGAACAGTTCAATCGGCGTATCGATGTTGTGCCGGAAATCTTCAGGCGCGCGCCATCGGTGGCGAAGGCGGCGTTCATGGTCGAGCACGGGTTCATCGAGCTTCGACGGCGCGAGTGCTGAGCGACTGTACATTGCCATCAGTTGCGAGTGTTCGGCGTCGAATAGTGGCCATTGACGAAGACGATCCGGGCGCCGCGCGAGCTTTGGCAAAGGGCGACGACTTCAGCAGGCGCTCGACGTCCTTCGGCGCCGCAATGACCGTTCGCGCGCGGCGGATAGGGCCGTCGATCAGAGCTGCGCAGATCGGTCCAGCGCCAGTCCTCCATGCTTGCGATGCGGCAGCGAGCATGCCGCCATAGGCGAGCTCGGCCGGCGGTGTTGTTGGACAGCGATGTTCATGCCGCCTCGCTTGTCAAATTCGGCATAGCCCTTGGCTTCGAGCTCAAGCGCCAGGGACTTGCCGCCGGATTTCACGATGCGGCCCTGCGACAGGACATGCACATGGTCCGGCACGATGTAATCGAGCAGGCGCTGATAATGGGTGATGACGATCATGGCGCGATCGGGCGAGCGCAGCGCATTCACGCCGTCGGCGACGATGCGCATGGCATCGATGTCGAGACCGGAATCGGTTTCATCGAGGATGCACAGGGCGGGCTCCAGCACCGCCATCTGCAGAATCTCGGCGCGCTTCTTCTCGCCGCCGGAGAAGCCAACATTGACCGGCGCGCTTCAGCATGTCCGGACCGATGTTCGAGCCTGGCGGCGCGTTCCTTCACCAGCCGCATGAAATCCGGCGTCGTCATTTCCTTTTCGCCGCGCGCCTTGCGCTGGGAGTTGAGCGCCACCTTCAGGAACTGCATGGTGGCGACGCCCGGAATCTCGATCGGATACTGGAAGGCGAGGAACACGCCCTTGGCGGCACGCTCGATCGGGCGCCATGGCGAGCAGGTCTTCGCCCTTGAGGTGACCGCGCCGTCCGTCACCTCATAGCCTTCGCGGCCCGCCAGCACATAGGAGAGCGTCGATTTGCCGGAGCCGTTCGGCCCCATGATGGCATGCACTTCGCCGGCCTTCACGCGAGGGTGAGGCCATTGAGGATGAGCGGTCCTCTTCGGCCAGTTTGACGTGCAGTTTTTGATTTCGAGCATTCTTCTTGTCTTTCACATACTCGTTGTAAGTCTTCGAATAGTCGGTGTAGGCCCGAGTCGTCATGATGAACCAGAGGCCTGAGACAGCCATGCCGATCGCCATGATCGAAACCCACAGCAAGGTCGACATAGTCTGCGCCAGAACCGCACCCATGATCGCCGAAGCGATCATGCCTGCCACGAATACCCAGACCAGGCGCTTGCCCTCCAGCGTCACGGGATGGAATCGCACCCCGCCATTAGAGCGCACGAACCAGATGTCCGATCCGCGCTTCCGGCTCATCCGACACTGCCTTCGAGGCTGATGCCGATCAGCTTCTGGGTCTCGGCCATGAATTCCATCGGCAATTGCTGCAGCACGTCGCGCACGAAGCCGTTGACGATGAGGGCCACCGCCTCTTCCTGCGACAGGCCGCGCGACATGCAGTAGAACATCTGGTCATCGGAGATTTTCGACGTCGTCGCCTCATGCTCGAACTGGGCGGTCAGCGTCTTGGCCTCGATATAGGGCACGGTATGGGCGCCGCATTTGTCGCCGATCAGCAGCGAATCGCACTGGGTGAAGTTGCGGGCGTTGGTCGCCTTGCGATGGGCCGAGACGAGGCCGCGATAGGTGTTGTCGCTGCGGCCGGCGGCGATGCCCTTGGAGATGATGCGGCTCGAGGTGTTCTTGCCGAGATGGATCATCTTGGTGCCGGAATCGACCTGCTGGCGGCCATTCGAAATGGCGATCGAATAGAACTCGCCGCGCGAATTGTCGCCGCGCAGGATGCAGCTCGGATATTTCCAGGTGATGGCCGAGCCGGTCTCGACCTGGGTCCAGGAAATCTTGGCGTTCCGGCCGCGGCAATCGCCGCGCTTGGTGACGAAATTATAGACGCCGCCCTTGCCTTCCTTGTCGCCCGGATACCAGTTCTGCACCGTCGAATATTTGATCTCGGCATCATCGAGCGCGATCAGCTCGACGACGGCGGCATGAAGCTGGTTCTCATCGCGCATCGGCGCGGTGCAGCCTTCGAGATAGGACACATAGGCGCCCTTGTCGGCGATGATCAGGGTGCGCTCGAACTGGCCGGTGTTCTTGCTCGTTGATGCGGAAATAGGTCGAGAGCTCCATCGGGCAGCGGGTGTTGGGCGGCACATAGACGAAGGAGCCATCGGAGAACACCGCCGAATTGAGCGCGGCATAGAAATTGTCGCCCTGCGGCACGACCGAGCCCAGATATTTCTTCACCAGTTCCGGATGCTCGCGGATCGCCTCCGAGATCGAGCAGAAGATGACGCCGGCCTTGGCGAGTTCGTCCTTGAAGGTGGTGACGACCGAGACGGAATCGAACACGGCATCGATGGCGACGCGGCCGGCGGCCACTGCATCGCCGTCCTCATCAAGGGTGCTCTTCTCGCCCTGCTTGCGCACGCCGGCGAGGATTTCCTGCTCCTTCAGCGGAATGCCGAGCTTGGCATAGGTCCCGAGCAGCTCCGGATCGATCTCATCCAGGCTCTTCGGGCCGCCGATGCTCTTGGGCGCGGAATAGTAGTAGAGGTCCTGGAAATCGATCTTCGGATAGCGTGACGCGGGCCCAGGTGGGCTCGTCGCATCTGAGCCAGCGCCGATAGGCTTCGAGCCGCCATTCGAGCATCCAGGCGGGCTCGCCTTTCTTGTCCGAGATGAAGGCGACGATGTCCTCGTTGAGGCCCTTGGGCGCCAGGTCGGATTCGATGTCGGTGGTGAAACCGTATTTGTACTTGTCGACGTCGATATCCTTGACGAGTTCGATGGTGTCGAGTATCGGCCATTGTTCTTCTTCCTATGCCGCTTTCCGCCGGGCCGATTGAGGCTGTCGCCCAGGCGGCAGATGAATTGTTCAATGTCTTCTGGTGTCGTGTTCCAGCCGAGGCTGACGCGGATGGCGCCTGCTGCGAGATCCGGGTGCAACACCCATTGCCGCCAGCACATGCGATTTCGCCACCTTGCCGGAAGAGCAGGCCGAACCCGAGGAAACGGCAATGCCGTCGAGATCGAAGCGCCATGAGCAGCGTTTCGGCGGCAAGTCCGGGTGCGGCGAAACAACTGGTGTTCGGCAAGCCGCTCGGCCTCGACGCCAAAGATCACAGCGCCTTCAAGCGCTACATTCAAGCTGGTCATGCAAGGCTCTTGATATTCAAGTGTCTTTTCCTGAACCGCGGCGGCAAAGCCGGCGATCGCGGCGACATTCTCGGTGCCGGCGCGACGGCGCAGTTCCTGGCCGCCGCCATGAATCAGCGGTTCGAGCGCCAGGCCATCGCGCATGACGAGAGCGCCGATGCCCAATAGGCCCGCCGAGCTTGTGGGCCGACACGGTCAAGCATGTCGACGCCCAAGCAGGCCGAAATTGACCGGCATCTTGCCAAGGCCTGAACCGCATCGCGTGTGAACCAGGGCGCCGTGCCTGTGCGCCACCGCCACGATGTCACGCAGCGGCTGGATGACGCCGGTTTCGTTGTTGGCGAGCATGACGCTGACCAAGGCCTTGGGTCCTTGGCCAGCAAGCTGGTCAAGGGCATCGAGATCGACGATGCCCTGGCCGTCGACCGGAACGATATCCGACGGGCTTGTCCGCGGCCTTGGCGGACTTCGAGCACCGAGGGGTGTTCAATAGCGGAGACGATCAGGCGCTCGACCGGTGCCCCCTTCAATGCCAGGTTATTGGCTTCGCTGCCGCCGCTGGTGAAGACGACCATGGGCGCGATCGACGCCAAAGCTCCGCGCTATGATCTCGCGTGCATTATCGAGAAGCGCATGCGCCTTGCGGCCCTCGCGCATGGATCGAGGAGGCATTGCCGCCAAGCTCCAAGCGCGGCGAGCATCGCCTTTCTGCGCGGTCTCGCGCAGGGGGCTCGTGGCATTATGGTCGAGATAGATGCGCATCAGCCTCGTTCTGGACTTTGCGCACATGGCGCGCCTTGGCCTGCCGGATCGGAGGCGGCGAGCGCCAGATTGCGCTTGCTCACCACATCATCGAGCGTGACATTGGCCAGGAAGGTGTTCACCTGCCGGCCGATCGAGGACCACAGGTCATGGGTGCAGCAGCGCTCGCCCTTGACGCAGCCATCGACGGCATCGCCTCGCAGCGGGTCATCTTCATCGGTTCGTCCACGGCGGCGATGACGTCATAGATGACGATATCGTCGGCATCGCGGGCCAGGCGGTAGCCGCCGCCCGGACCCCGGGCGCTCTCGCACGAGGCCCGCCCTGCGCAGCTTGCACGAACAGCTGCTCCAGATATTCCTGGCTGATGTCCTGGCGCTCGGCAGATCTCGGCCAGCGACACGCGGCCGGCCCTCGCCATTGCAGGCCGATATCGACCATCGCCATCACCGCATATCTGCCCTTGGTCGACAGTTTCATGGTTGCTTCCGTCTGCGCTCGCATTGAGAAAGCTTGCCATTTTCCCCCGGAGCCGTGCTAAGAGCCGGGCTTCACCGGCGTTCCGAGGGCATTCCGCTATTTCTTGAACAATTCTAAACAACGAAATATAGAATATCCGACCACCGGAGTCAACTATTTCGCCGGTTTTCACACGATTTCAATCGACCGTCAGATCGCAGAACAGGATCGATGTTCCAGCTCATGCCTGAAGTGATTTTCAATGGCCCGGCCGGCCGCATCGAAGCGCGCTACCACCACTCCAAGGCCCAGGGTCACCCGATCGCGATCCTCCTCCACCCCCATCCAAGCTTTCGGCGGCACGATGAACAATCCCATCGTGCATTCGCTTTATTATATGTTCGCGCAGCGGGGCTTTTCGGTGCTGCGGTTCAATTTCCGGGGTGTAGGGCGCAGCCAGGGCCTGTTCGAGAACGGTGCCGGCGAACTTTCCGATGCGGCCTCCGCGCTCGACTGGCTGCAGTCCTCATAATCGCGAGGCGAAGATCTGCTGGATCGCCGGCGTTTCGTTCGGCGCCTGGATCTCGATGCAGCTATTGATGCGGCGGCCGGAGATCTCCGGCTTCATCTCGGTCGCCCCCCTGGCCAAGCATTATGACTTCTCCTTCCTCGCCCCCTGCCCGGCCTCCGGCCTTTTCGTCAATGGCGACAAGGACACGGTGACGCCGCCTGAGGCCGTCAACACGCTTGGTGACCAAGCTGAAGACCCAGAAAGGCATTGTCATCGAGCACAAGGTCCTGCCCGGCGCCAACCACTTCTTTCAGGACAAGATCGACGAGCTGACCAAGATCTGCGCGACCTATCTCGACAAGCGGCTGGCGCGCGAGGCGTGAGCATTCGCGAGCGCGCCGCTTACCTGACGTCGAGCCCAAGTTCATCTTTCCGATGAAATCGATCCGCCGCTATCGCGATCCCAGCATCTCGAAGGTTCGCCTATGGCAACCACCATAAGATCAGGCTACTCAGGCACGCCGATCTGCTGATCATACTGATCGGCCTGCACGCCGCCGCACTCTTCCATCAACTCTGGGTCAAGGACGGGCCGCATGCTCGCGCCGACGCGGTAGCCCCCGGCTTGCGAGCGGGTCTGGTTGCCTCGTGGCAGCCCCGCCGAATTGGTTTACAACCGGCATGGCTGCAAATATCGGGGTGGTCCTATGAATCTCAACAAGCTCGTTGCCGAACTCATCGGCACATTCACTTTGGTCGCTGCCGTCCTCGGCGCCGCTCTCGTTTCCTTCTCGGCCTTGGGCGGCGGCTCGGGCATTCTCGGTGTCGCGATCGGCGTCGGCCTCGCGGTGATGGGCATGGCCTATGCCATGGGGCCGATCTCGGGCGGCCATTTCAACCCGGCCGTCACTCTCGGCCTGTGGTCGGCCGGCCGCTTCGACGCCAAGGACATCATTCCCTATGTCGTCGCCCAGGTCATCGGCGGCTTCCTGGCGGCGTTGTTCTTCTACATCCTGCTGTCCATGAAGGCCGATTTCGCCGCCGGCGGCTTCGCCTCCAACGGCTATGGCGAGCATTCGCCGGCCGGTTTCTCGCTCTTCGCCTGCCTGCTGGCAGAAATCGTCCAGACATTCCTGTTCGTGCTTGTCATCTGCCGCGTGACGCGCGCGAACGGCGCGGGCGCCCTCGCCCCCGTAGCCATCGGACTGACACTGACGCTGATGCACATCATGTCGATCCCGATCGCCAACACCTCGCTCAACCCGGCCCGCTCCACGGCGACGGCAATCTTCGCCGATGGCTGGGCATTGCAGCAGCTCTGGCTGTTCTGGGTCGCACCGATCATCGGCGGCCTCATCGCGGGCTTCGTCGACAAGGCCTGGGGCGATACGAAATAGCTTCGTGCCCGATCAGTAAGCCGCGGAACATGCGTTCCGCGGCTTTTCATTGCGCGCCCTGCCGGACCTGGTCCGAGCAGAACTTGCGCCGAGAACATCGTCGAGTATCGGCCAGGGATGAACGTCGCGGCCGCGCAGGACACGACGCCGGATTTCTGAAGCGTTTCAGTAGCGCAGATAGGGTTGCCGTTCGACGAGCCACGCTTGTTCGTCAGGCGTGGTGAGCGCGTCAAGGTCGTGCGGGGTTGCGGCCTTGTCCTCGACCCACTCTTTCAGGAGCGGGCTGCCGTTTATGACGTCGATGGCGAGCCGGCCGCTCTCGTACTCGTAGGGAAAATCGCGCCACAGCGGATAGTCCGGATGCAGGCGTCGGATCGCCTTGAACGCGAGCGTCTGGATGCGCCATGGCTTGAACGCTTGGTGATCGTAGCCCGGGCCTTCGGTGTGGATCTGCACGCCGTTGCAGAGCTTACCGACATGTTTGTGGAAGGTCGGCTCGAACCAGGAATCGCGGAGCGCGCAGCCCTTGAGCCATTGCGGCATCAGCTCGCGCATCTCGGCGATAAGGCGGCGCGCGTCGATGTCGGGCGCGCCGAACAGCTCGAGAGGGCGCGTCGTGCCGCGTCCTTCGGACAGCGTTGTGCCTTCGAGCATCACCGTGCCGGGATAGGCGCGCGCCATCCACAGATTGGGCGCGTTGGGACTCGGATTGACCCAGTTGCGCTCGCCGATCTCCCAGCCGAAACCGGGCGCCGCGTCGGGCTGCCAGCCTTCCATCTCGATGATCTGATACTCGACATCGAACTTGAAGTGCCGCACGAACCACAGGCCGAGCTCGCCGAGCGTAAGCCCGTGCCGCATAGGCATCGGGCCCACGCCGACAAAACTCTCCCAGCCGGCGCGGAGCGTGAGACCTTCAATGGGCCGTCCGACCGGGTTTGGGCGATCGAGAACCCACACCGATTTATTGTGCTTCGCCGCCATCTCCAGGCAATTTCTGAGTGTGGTGATGAACGTGTAGATGCGGCAGCCCAGATCCTGCAGATCGACAAGCATCACGTCGAATGTGTCCATTGACGCATCCGTCGGTTTGCGCGCCGCGCCGTAGAGGCTGAAGACCGGGATGTTGTGGACCGGATCGCGGTAGTCCGGCGACTCGATCATGTTGTCCTGCTTGTCACCGCGCAGCCCGTGCTGCGGACCGAAGGCGGCCGTGAGCTTCACGTCGTTGCATGCGCCGAGCGCATCGAGCGAGTGCGTCAGATCGCGCGTGACGGAGGCCGGATGCGCGAGCAGCGCCACGCGGCGGCCCTTGAGCGGCGCGCGCAATTTTGGTTCGGCGATGAGCCGGTCGATTCCGAATTTCATGATTGGATAGGCTGGGACAAGCTTACGCGCAAAGCAATGGGAATGATGGAAATCGGCCGGCCCCGGTGGACGCTTCAGCGCCCAGTGTGCTGAACGCGAAGTTCCTGATATCTGACCGCTATACCGACAGGAACTTCGCGTTCAAAAGCACACTGGAATTATTAAATTTCTAGTGTCCTTTCGAATCCGAAGTTCGCTCGGAAGACGCTGCGAGGTGATGCGAACTTCGGATTCGGGACACCAGTAGGATATCGCGCCATCCGCTTCTTCGATCACGGCCGAGAGACCGAGACGCCGGAAGGCTTCCCGCAATAGATGCGTCCGCCCGAGGTCGAGGGAGGTTTGCGGGACATACCTCGAGCGAGGTCCCCGACATCAGGCCCAAGGCAGTGTAGAGTTTTGACACGCGCTTTTCCCGTGGTAAGAGCCCGCTTTCGCCAAAAGCAGGCCCGTTCATGAGCAAGTTTTCGTCCGAGTTCCTCAACACGCTTTCCGCCCGGGGCTACGTTCATCAATGCTCCGACTTCGACGGATTGGACCAACGCGCCGCCAAGAACGAGGTCAACGCCTATATAGGCTTCGACTGCACCGCACGCTCGCTCCATGTGGGCTCGCTCGTTCAAATCATGCTGCTCTACTGGGCACAGCAGACCGGCCAGAAGGCAGTTGCGCTGATGGGCGGCGGCACCACGCGGGTCGGGGATCCGAGCGGGCGCGATGAGAGCCGCATGCTTCTCACAGTCGAGGAGATCGAGGGCAACAAGCGCGGCATCGAGAGCGTCTTCGCCAGGTTCCTGAGATTCGGGTCAGGCCCGAACGACGCCATCATGGTCGACAATGCCGAGTGGCTGACGAAGCTCAACTACATCGACATGCTGCGCGACATCGGCCGCCATTTCTCCATTAACCGAATGCTGACCATGGATTCAGTGAAACTCAGGCTCGAACGCGAGCAGGAAATGTCCTTCATCGAATTCAACTACATGATCCTGCAGGCCTATGACTTCACCGAACTGGCGCGGCGCTATGGCACCAATCTGCAAATGGGCGGCTCCGACCAGTGGGGCAATATCGTGACCGGCGTCGATCTCGGCCGGCGCATGGGCACGCATCAGCTCTATGCGCTGACGACGCCGCTCATCACGCTCGCCTCGGGGGCCAAGATGGGCAAGACCGCTGCGGGCGCGGTGTGGCTCAATGCCGATATGCGTTCGCCTTATGACTACTGGCAGTTCTGGCGCAATACCGAGGATGCGGATGTGGCGCGCTTCCTCAAGCTCTTCACCACATTGCCGCTTGCCGAAATCGGACGGCTCGCAAGCCTCGGCGGGGCCGAGATCAACGAGGCCAAGAAGACACTGGCAACCGAAGCTACCGCTTTGCTGCACGGTCGCGAGGCCGCGATCGAATCGGCCGAGACGGCACGCCGCACCTTCGAGGAAGGACAGGCGGCCGAAGGCCTGCCCACGATCGATGTGCCGGCAGCCGATTTCCGCGACGGCATGGGCCTGCTCAAAGCCTTGGTGATGGCCGGCCTGGCGTCCTCCAATGGCGATGCGCGCCGCCAGATTCAGGGCGGCGCGGTACGCGTCAATGATGTCGCCGTGAGCGACGACAAGATGCAGCTCACGCAAAGCGCGCTCACTTCGGACGGCGTCATCAAATTGTCGATGGGCCGCAAGAAGCACGTGCTACTGAAGGCTGCGTTGTGATGATTTATGCCGGCGGGATGAAGGGCTGAACGATCTTTTGGAAAGCCGGCATGGCCTCGAGCCGGTTGGCGTGGGCCTTGAGCGCGGGATAATCGGAGAGCTGCACAAGGTCAGAATGCACCTCGCTCAGGAAGCGCAGCACTACGGCAACGGCGATATCGGCATGGCCAATCCGCGCTCCGAACCAATATTCTCCTGAGCGTTGGGCGCGCTCAGCTTCGAGAACCGTGAGGACGCCGGATATCTGCCTTCGGCAACGCTCCGTCCAAAGGTCGGACGCGTGCTCATGCAACCGCTTCTCATAGAAGAGGCTAACCGCCTTGTCGCCGAGGCCAGTGGCAAGAGCGGCCACCTTCATGGCCGCGCGGCGTTCGGGCTCGGTCTTTGGAAACAGCGCGCGCCCGGCCGGAACGAGACCATCGAGATAGTCGAGGATGATGTGGCTCTCGATCAGGACCGAGCCGTCATCGAGGATGAGGGTCGGCACGCGCACGAGTGGATTGTAGGGCATGATCCGTTCGGCATCGCCGAAGGTCGACCAGGGCCAATGCTCGAACGGCAGTTCATAAAGAGTGAGCGCGATGCCGACGCGGCGGACGAAAGGCGAGTCGTACTGGCCGATCAGAATCATTGCCTTCAGTTGCTGCGTTCCTTCCGCTTGAGCGGCTGGTTGTTGCTGCTGCTGCCATATTCGAAGAACTTACGCAGAATGCCGGGCGCTATGGCCGAGACCGGGTTAACCTGGAAGCGCGGCTGCGACATGGTCCCGCCGAGCGCATAAGTGAGGCCGAAGATGCCTTCGCCTTTGCCTCCGGTAAGGATATCGCCAAGGATGGGCACTTCGCCAATTGCCGAATTCAGCGCATAGGCCGGGATGATCGTCCCATCGATATCGATCGCGCCGTCCATCTTGCGGATAAGACCTTGCGCCGTGGCGCCGAGTTCGGGTCCCTTGACCAGCGTGTCGCCGATGCGGATGAAACGCGTGTCGCTGGTGAAGGGCAGCGTGAGCCGCGAGAACACGACACCCCCGCCCCGGCGCGGGCCGGCTTTCTTCGGCTTGCCCTTCTGGTCGAGTTCGGCCAGGGCCGCCTCGTCGCGCACTTCGAAATCGCGCACGGTGAGACGGCCGTTGCGAACCGTCGCATCGGCCCCCGAGCCGAGCCTGGCGACGAAATCGATCTGGCCGCCGGCGACCTTGGAATAAAGATTGGCAGCCCTCAGCGCCGAGCCGGCATCGCGGCCCGCAACGCGCAGGTCGCGGCCGCCATCATCAGCGGGACTGATGCGGATGGTGATCGGCTGGCCCCTGACGAACGTGCCGTTCAGCGTGGCGCGCTCGACATAGCCGTCGCGCAGCACGAAACTTCCGGCCACACCGTTCACGATCTCGCCACGGTGCGCATAGACCTTGTCGACCAGCGCATCGACGATCAGGACGCCCTTCGTCTTGGACTCGGTTTCCGCCTGGTTCGCGAACACCGACCGGATCAGTGGCCGCGCATCGAAGCTCGTTCCGTTGATGGAGACGTTGGTCGCGTCCGCACCGCGGACCACCCGGATGGCGAAACGGTTGTCCTCGTTAAGGACGATGGTGGGGAATTTTGCTTCCGACACATTGCCCTTGTCATCGACGGCGATCTCGCCTTTCACCAGAAAACGCTCGCCCTTGATGGTGAGATTACTGATGCGTCCGCCTTTGCCCTCGTTCGGCACATAGTCGAAACTCGCCGTCGTCTTTGGCAAGGGGGGCCGCCACCATTCGATGGCGGTAAGGCGAAGCAGGGCCCTGGAGAGGTCGGCTTCAACTCTGATCTTGCCGACCTCGGCGCGAAAACCCTGCAGGCTGACTTTGACCTTTACCGGGCCGTCGAGAAAGTCATTGACATGCGCGCCGATGACGTCGCGCTCCTTGGCATCGAGTTCGGTCTCGATGACGGCATTCTGAGGACTTTCCGCACCGCCATCGCGCCACCAGGTGACCTTGGCGTCCATATTATTGAGCTTGGCTGTTCCAACCGCACTCACTTTGTCCTCGGTGATGGTAAGCTCGATCGTGCCGTCACTGAGATCGACATTCTCGAGCACACCCTCGAGGCCCGCATCACGGAGTTTCGCCACGGCGGATACTTTGACATCGTTGCGCGCCACGATCTTCTTCAGCGGCAGATGAAGATCGACCGCCACGGTCGCGTTGCCGGTCATGGCCTTGGCCTTGCCGCCGCTCTTGCTCACAAGGTTCAAGGGGTCGAGATCGAGATATTCGATGAAAGCCGGTATATCCCCTTTGCCCTCCAGATGAACGTCGGCCGGCGTCATCGGCGCCAGCAGCGAGGTCATCTTGAGTGTGCCTTTTGTCAGGTCGACGGTCTTGCCCGAGGGCATATTGACCTTGCCCTTGTCGAGGCGGAGCACGAATGTGTCGCCGCCGAGCGTGCCGGCACCCGAGCCCTCAATGATCGGCGGCAGGCCGCCAAAATAGGTGGTGGTGACATCCTCGAGTCCGAAGCGCGCCGAAATGGCCTCATCCGGAATAAGCTTGTTGTCGAGCCCCTGAGCCAATGCATCGACCGGGAGATTGATCGAGAATTCGCCGTCGGTGATGCGACCGGCGAGAATGTTGGTACCGACCCATTTGCGCGTGTTGGGGGCGACGACCGGCGGCCACAGTCGCTTGAGCAGCGGTGCCGGTATGTCGCGCAGGCGTCCGGCAAGCTTAATGCCCACCGAACGATCGCCGCCGATGAAGGTGCCGCGCAACCTGATACCGGCATTGCCAGCCATGACCACCGCATCTGCGACATCGAAACGCGCCTCGCGCACGGAGGCGGTGCCGGAGAAATCCACTCGGTCGATCGCAGTCTCCTGATCGGCATTGGGGGCCGGTTCGAGGCTCACATTGCGGGCATTGATCTCGATCTTGAGCGCATCGAGCCGGCGGTCAGCCTCCCGGATCGGGGTGATGCGTCCCGAGACCTGCGCCGGCGTGCCGCCAATAAGCAAGGTCGAATTGCTGATGACGATACCGCCGCTCTTCGGATCGAAATCGATGCGCAAGAGACCTTCATCGACGGCGATAGGCTCGGCGATGAACCCCGGCAGACCGACTTCGCCGGAGGCTGCCGTGAATTCGGCCGATCCGCCGAGGATCTCGGCATTCTCGCTCACCTCCATCTCGACATGGCCGGAAAGCGGCAGCTTGACCTGGGTGAGCTTGGACAGCGCGAAAATGTCGTCCGCAATGTTCGCCGGCACCAGATTGCTGATCCGGGCAGAAACAGCGAAAGACTTGCGCTCCCGCCTGTAGCTCGCGGAAATTTCGGTGCCCCAAGGCTCGTTGTCATTGTCGATCGAGGCCTCGGAAAACAGCGTAAAGCCGTAAGGCATGCGCCTGAAGGCAAGGCTGGCCTTGGGGATGGTCAAGCTGGTGGAGTTGATCTCGTCGACGATCTGGATGACGGCCTCGCTCACCAAGATGCTGTCGAGACTCGCGATGGAGGCTGTCGCGCCGCTCAGGAAGTCGATGACCGTGGCGCCCTGCGTCTCCGGCGGGATCTGCTGCAGGCTCGTCTCCGGGTTGGACTTGCTGGCCTCGCTCTTGGGGCCATCAGCCGCCTGATGCTCGTCAAATCCAAGCTTGAATCCGCCATTGATGGTGCGCCTGACCACAATGCGCGGGCCGATCAGTTCGATCTGCTTCGGCACCACGGTGCCGCTCATCAGTTCGACGCCGTCGACCCCGATCGCCGCCTTGGGAGCACGGGCAATGACCTCGCCCTGCGGGTCCGTGAGTTGGACATTGCGCAAGCGGAAATGCGGCATGCCAGTCTTGGCGTCACGCTCGACGAGCACGCCATCGAGCGTAACCTGCAGACCGCCGAGATTGGAGTTGATCTCGGACTGTATGCGGTCGCGCATGAAATCGAGCGAGATCGGCCCCGTCATCAGCCTGACGAAGAACACGCCGGCGGCGACGACGACAATCGCTGTCAGAGACAGGAATACCAGCGCCGCCGTTTTCCAAAATCGCCGCAAACTGCGCAGTCCCGATCGAAGATTGCCCAATGACCGTCACACATAGACGGTTCGCACCGCCCTACTCACCACCAGGCCCGCACTCCCTTGTCCGGAAGGCTTGAGCAGCCTTTCGGAACGTATCCCGTCGTTCGAAGCCTGAAGGCCAGCACCCTCGGCGAGATAAGCCCATCAATGACGGCCAAACAATGGCAGGCCGCGATGGCGCCATCTTGCTCAGGGCACCCTCCCAATTCTGCAGTTTCGGAGATTCTCTCGATAAATCAAGGCCTCTTTCCGAAGCTTAATCACATCTGCAAAAGCCCGAGGCTGTCCCGGATGCGGTCCTGGAAATAGGCGACCCCGGCCTCATGGCGGGGCGACAGGGGGCCCGGAGAGTAGGCCCCCGAGACATAATTCTTATGGGTCTCCAGGCATATTTCGAAGTCCTCACGCACGATCGCAAGGTTGCGGACGATCAGGTCGTCTCGCGCTGCGGCTTTCGCCTCGGAAGTGTCGGCAAAATAAAAATGATAGATGAGCTCGGTACGGTCAGGGCCTAAGGGATTGATCCGAGATGTGTTCATCCCGCCATCGAAGAGGGACAAAGTCCAGTTCGGCCACATCCACAGCCACTTGCCGCGATAGAACAGGCCGTCGCGCGGCGGCGCGGTCATCCGGATCAACCCGTCATGCGCGGTGGTCTTGAACTGTTCGAAGTCGATCGCCGCGAAGAACTGAGGGTGAACGCCCGGTATATGATAGCCCTCGACGAAATTGTCGGTGTAAATCTTCCAATTGGCGTCGAAGACCATGCGCTCACGGCGCATCGGCGTGTAGGTCTCGATCGGCTCCTCGGCGAGTTCGCCAATGACGTCGGCCAGCTGCTGCTCAAGCGTCACCTTGGGCTCGATGGCAATGAACAGGAGTCCGCGCCATTCGGCGACCGGAATCTCGGTCAGCCGCCAGTCGCTGAGCTTGAAGTCCGGATCCTCCCCGAACCACGGCACATTCATGAGACGGCCGTCATCGGCCCATACCCATTGATGATAGGGACAGCGGATGGTCGGGCAACGGCCATTGCCCTCTTCGAGGAGGCGGGCGCCGCGGTGGCGGCACAGATTGCGGAAGCCGCGCAGCTTGCCGTCCTTGCCCCTGATCGCGAAAACCTTGTGGCCGGCGATCTCCACCGCGCAATATTCGCCGCGCTCTTTCATTTGTGAAACCGGTCCCAGAAGCTGCCAAGTCCTGGCGAAGAGTTCCGTGCGCTCACGGTCGTAGATTGCGGGATCGACATAGTAACTCGGATCGAGATTAAGCATGACACCTGCCTTGTGAAGATGACGGCAAGGCTAACGCATTAATCGGCCCATTGAAAAGGCCTCGGCCTCACACGAGTGTTTAGTCGACATCATCAACCTGGGCGGGTCCGCCCCCATGCACGCGCTGAGCGAGGGATGCGGCCATGAATTCGTCGAGATCGCCGTCGAGCACGGCCGAGGGATTGGTGCTGGTCGCGCCGGTGCGCAAATCCTTGACCAGCTGATAGGGCTGCAGGACATAGGAGCGGATCTGATGGCCCCAGCCGATATCGGTCTTCTTGGCATTGGCGGCGTCGATCTTCTCCTGCTGCTTCTGCAGTTCCATCTCGTAGAGCCGGGCCTTCAGCATTTTCCACGCGGTGGCGCGATTCTTGTGCTGCGAGCGCTCGCTCTGGCAGGCGACGACGATGCCGGTGGGGATGTGGGTGATGCGCACCGCCGAGTTGGTCGTGTTGACATGCTGGCCGCCGGCGCCGGAGGCGCGGTAGGTGTCGATCCGGCAGTCGCTTTCATTGACCTTGATATCGATCGTAGTCGTCGATAACCGGGATAGACCCAGACCGAGGCAAATGAGGTGTGGCGGCGGGCATTCGAATCATAGGGCGAAATGCGCACCAGCCGATGCACGCCCGATTCGGTCTTGAGCCAGCCATAGGCGTTGTGGCCCTTGACCTGGATGGTGGCCGACTTGATGCCGGCCTCCTCGCCCGCATGCTCGTCGAGGACATCGACCTTGTAGTCGTGCTGCTCGGCCCAGCGCACATACATGCGCAGCAGCATGTTGGCCCAGTCCTGGCTCTCGGTGCCGCCGGCGCCGGCATTGATCTGCAGAAAGCTGTCGTTGCTGATCGGCCTCGCCCGAGAGCAGCGTCTCGATCTCGTGCTTGGCCGACCTCCTCCTTGAGGCTCGGTCAGAGCCTTCTCGGCCTCGGCTGACGATCGCCTGATCGCCCTCGGCCTCGCCGAGCTCGATCAGGCCGGCATTGTCCTCAATCGTCTGCTCGAGGCGGCAGCACGAGCTTGATGCGGCTGTCCAGATCCTGGCGCCTGCGCATGACGTCCTGGGCCTCCTGCGGATCGTTCCACAGCGCCGGATCCTCCGCCCTGGCGTTCAGCTCGGCGAGCTGCCTCTGGCGCATTGTCCCAGTCAAAGATGCCTCCTCAGCAGTCCGATGGACTGCTTCATCTCTTCGACGAGGTTGACGATTTCGGCGCGCATGATGTCTGACTTAGACAGTTGATTGATTGCGCGGCTCAATAAAGGCCGCCGGTGCCGGTCGTCAACCCGCCTTCGATCACCGCTTCGCTTTCAGGCGCCGGTGCCGGCGCGCCATCAGCGGGCGCACCCGAGGCCGCCACCTCATCGCCGATTACCTTGGTCCGGGACGGCGGCTCTTCGCCGGGCTTGAAGGCTTCGAGAATGACGCCGTCGTCGCCGAAGAGATCGCGCTGGCCGGTTTTTACATTGATCGGGATGAGTTCGATGCCTTTCGGCACGCGGAACGGCGTCGCCGGCTTGTCGCGCAGCGCCATGCGCATGAAATCGGCGACCATGGGTGCCGCCAGCTCGCCGCCGGTGCGGCCCTTGCCCATGGGCTTGGGATTGTCATAGCCGATATAGACGCCGACCGTGAGATCGGGCGTGTAGCCGATGAACCAGGCATCGCGCTCGTCATTGGAGGTGCCGGTCTTGCCGGCCACCGGCTTGCCGACCGCCTTGAGCTTCTTGCCGGTGCCGCGCTCGACCACGCCCTCCATCATCGAGGTGATCTGATAGGCGGTATAGGGGTTCATCACCTCCGGGCGAATGTCGACAATTCGGGCTCGGCCTGGTCCTGCCAAACCTGATTGCCGCACTGATTGCATTCGCGCTTGTCGTGCCGGAAGATGGTCCTGCCATAGCGGTCCTGCACCCGGTCGATCAGCGTCGGCTCGACCTTCTTGCCGCCATTGGCAATGATGCTGTAGGCGGTGGTCATCTTGAGCAGCGTGGTCTCGCCGGCGCCGAGTGCCATAGGACAGCTGCTTCGGAATCTTGTCATAGATGCCGAGGCGCTGGGCGAGCTCCACGATCTTGCTCATGCCGAGGTCATTGGCGAGGCGCACCGTCATCACATTGCGCGACTGCTCGATGCCGCGGCGCAGCGTCGAGGGACCGTAATATTTGTCGCTGGTAGTTCTTGCGGCTTCCAGATCTCGCCATTCGGCATCCTGAACTCGATCGGCGCATCGAGGACGACCGAGGAAGGCGTATAGCCGTTGTCGAGAGCGGCGGCATAGACGAACGGCTTGAAGGACGAGCCCGGCTGGCGCAGCGCCTGGACGGCGCGATTGAACTGGCTCTGGCCATAGGAGAAACCGCCGACCAGCGACAGAACGCGGCCGGTATGCGGGTCCATGGCGACGAGCGCGCCTTCCACATCGGGCACCTGCACCAGATGCAACTGGCCCGCCGTGGTGTCGGGCGCCACATAGACGACATCGCCGACGGCGAGCACATCGGCTCGCCTTCTTGATCTCGGGACCAAGCTTGCGTGCCATCGACATATTTGCGCGCCCAGTTCAACAGCGCGAGCGGGAATGGCGCCGGTCTCGCGCTCCTCCGGCGACCGCACCGGTGCAAGCATCTTGGGCTGGAGGCCGATCGTTGGCCTGCGTCTCATCCACCTCGAGCACGACCGCGAGGCGCCACGGCTCGACATCGGAGGAGCATCGCGATCTTGGCGATGGCCTCGCCCCAATCGCCCTGCGAGTCGAGACGTTCTTGACCGGCCCGCGGAACCCGCGCTTGCGGTCAAAGGTGATGAGGCCGCGGGCCAGTGCCTGGCGGGCATAGATCTGCAGCTTGGGGTCGAGCGTGGTGCGCACCGAGAGGCCGCCGTTCATCAGCTTCTCCTCGCCATAAATCTGCACGAGCTCGCGGCGCACCTCCTCGGCAAAGGATTCGGCTGCGAAGAGCTGGGCGCCAAATGGGCGCGGGTTGACCTCGAGCGGCTTGCCTTGCGCGTCATCGCGCTCGGCTCTCGGTGATGTAGCCGTTCTCATACATCTCGCTCGAGCACCCAGTTGCGCCGCTCGATGGCGCGCTTGGTCTGCTTGAACGGATGATAGTTGTTGGGCCCCTTGGGGAGCGCTGCGAGATAGGCCATCTCCTCGAGCGAAAGCTCGTTCAGCGACTTGCCGAAATAGTTGAGCGAGGCGGCGGCCACGCCATAGGAATTGAGGCCGAGGAAAATCTCGTTGAGATAGAGCTCGAGAATCTGGTCCTTGGTGAAGGCCTGTTCGATGCGCTGCGCGAGTATCGCTTCCTTGCAGCTTGCGCTCGACGGACGCTCATTGGTGAGGAGGAAGTTCTTGGTCACCTGCTGGGTGATGGTCGAGGCGCCGACGATCTGTCCCTTGCCGGTCAGCCTTCACCTGGATATAGCGGAAGGCCGCCGCTGCGATGCCCGGCCAGTCGAGTCCGCGATGCTGATAGAAGGTCTTGTCTTCGGCCGAGATGAAGGCCTGGATCAGGCTCTTCGGCACATGCGTTGATCGGCACGAAAAGACGGCGCTGCTCGGCATATTCGGCCAAGCAGTGAACCGTCGGCGGCATGCATCCGCGTCATCACCGGCGGCTCATACTAAGCGAGCTGCTTGTAGTCCGGCAGGCCCTGGGACATGTCCCAGATCACATAGGTGATGCCGGCGGCAACGCCCAGGAAAGCGATGAACCCTACCGTGAACAGCCAACCTAGAAATCTCAGCATTTTTCCCCTGAGACGCTCAGAACCCCGAAGGACAATCGATGGATCAGCGCTTTAGCATGCTTCTCGCCACCTGCCCAACTGTCAGTTCCAGCGCTTAGCGCGCATCCCGGCGAAGTGGAATCACTTCGCCGATAAGGATTCGCGCCTAATCAGTATGTTGGAGCAAATCCTTGTCGCCAAAGTGTTCAACTTTACGGGCTCTAGGGGCCAAATGTGGCGGGCTTCCGACGTCCCCTCCCTATGGCTGGCCCTGGGCGATTTCGGTGGAGAAATAGGCATCTACGGCTTTCGCCATCGCCGCAGCGACGCCGGCCTGCCATTTGGGCGATACCAGAAGCGCTTCATCCGCCTTGTTCGACAAATAGCCGAGCTCGAGCAGGACCGAGGGCACATCGGGCGCCTTCAGCACCACGAAGCCTGCCGAGCGCATCGGCTTACCGGTCATGTGGGTGACGAGTTGCAGCTGCGTCGTCGCTTTCCTGGCGAAAAAGGTCGAGTGGTTCTTCGTCTCGCGTTGCGCGAGCTCGATCAGGATGTCGGCGACCTCTTCATTTTCAGTCGCGAGGTCGATGCCGCCAATGATGTCGGCGCGGTTTTCTTTCTGCGCGAGGGCTTCGGCCTCGGCATCGGACGCCTTGTTGGAAAGCGTATAGAGCGTCGCGCCGCGCACCGACGAGCCGCGCACCCTGTCGGCATGCACGGCAATAAAAAGATCGGCTTGGTTCTTGCGGCCAATGGCGACACGCTGCTTGAGCGAAAGGAAGATATCGTCATGGCGCGTCAGCACCACTTCATAGTTCTTGTTCTCCCTAAGCCGATCGCGCAAAGCGCGGCTGAAAGAGAGGACGACATCCTTCTCCCGGGTGCGGCGCAGGCCGACAGCGCCCGGGTCAATGCCGCCATGACCAGGATCTATCACGATCACTCGCCGGCCGTCAGCGCGCTTTGGCGGCATGGCGCGTTCCACCGCGGGCGAGGCCGGCTCGCTTTCGGAGTGTGGCGGCGGCAAGGGAATCGCGCTGGCGGTTTGCACGGCGCTTTCCGGGGTGGCACCCTCATCGCGAGTGTCTTTTTCGGCGCGCGGCGCGCGCTGGGCCTCGTCAGCCGCATGCGCCATCATGAAGGTCTTGTCATCGGTCTTGACCAGATCGACGACAAGACGGGCGGGCTGACCGGCCTCTGGCCTCACCAGGAACGACTTGCTGATCAGGACCGGACCCGTTGCATCGATCACTATGCGCGAGCGGCCATTCCCCAAAGGACCGAAACGATAGGCGCTCACCAGGCCCAAAGGCTCGCCGCCGGCATTGGCGGGAAGCTCGAAGCTGACATCGGGCAGATCGATCATGACGCGATAGGGATTCGGCAGGACATAGACGCTATAGCTCACCGGGCTGGACAGATCGGCCACGAAGCGGGTCCGGCTGTCATCGCCTGCTACACGCGCGGCGAGCGCCGTCACTGGTTTCGCGTCAACGGGCACCGGTGCCGCGAGCGCTGCGGCCAGTACCAGCATCGCAATAAAGAGAGTGCCTAACCCCCTTTTTTTGGAAGGAAAAGCCGGCATTGCACCTAGAACCCAAATCAGTGGCGCAAAGCCTAGTCGCGCGGTGGTTAACTCAAAGTTTCCAAGGCGATGGAGAAAGGTTCCTTAGCGTCATTTGCGGAAGCTTGCCAAAACGTCCGTGTCTGCCTAAACAAGCTCTAACCCTCCGAGCGGCCGAGCGGGACTTAGGTTCGTGAGCAAGGCCGCCGGAGCGTCGAATTCCGCTACGGACGGGTTTTCCGGGATCTACAACGATAGCCCCTCCGGATGCGTTTCAGTACGGGCCGCAATAGGGCGGTCCCACTGCCCTTTTGGGGTGGCACCCAGATGACGGGGCAGATGTGTTTGAACCGTTCCGGCTCGGCCGGGACATGTGGACAACAATAGGCATGAATAATCCCTCGCTGACAGATTTTCCGGAAGGGCTGCCACGGGCAGTCGCTTCGGACAGCGGACGGTTGCGCCCTGCGCAAAACATGCCTTTTACGCGCGCGTCGGCGCCTTGGCCTTCACAACGTCTCATTCCCGGAATCGAGACTGAAGCCGCCCTGCCGCCCGCCGCTGCAAAGGATGAGGACATATGGGCAGCAAAATGCTCATCGACGCCACGCATGCGGAAGAAACCCGCGTTGTGGTGGTTCGCGGCAACCGCATCGAAGAATTCGATTTCGAAAGCGCTGCACGCAAGCAACTGAAAGGCAACATCTATCTCGCCAAGGTGACGCGCGTCGAGCCGTCGCTGCAGGCGGCTTTCGTCGACTACGGCGGCAACCGCCACGGCTTCCTCGCCTTCTCGGAAATCCATCCCGACTATTACCAGATTCCGGTCGCCGACCGGCAGGCGCTGCTGCGCGAGGAGGAAGAAGAGGCCCGCCACAGCCGAGGACGAGGCGACCAGGGCGAGGACCGACGTCAGCGACGCGCACGAGCCGCATCGGACAGCTTCGATGACACCGCGCAGAGCGAGACATCGAAAGCGACGCAGACGAGTGCCGGCGAAGAGTCGAGGCCAGCGCCGAGGACGCCGAGCCCGAGACCGAGCCGAGCTGCGCCGCATGACGAGCACCGGCCTATCCGGCGAGATCGGTGACGGCGTCGAGACGGTCGAAGAAGACGCCGAGAGCGCAAAAGGTCGAATTCGGTCGGCGCCGAGGATGCGCTTGAAGAGGTGCCGCAGCGCCGCCGCCGATGCAGCGGCGCGCCTACAAGATCCAGGAAGTCATCAAGCGGCGCCAGGTGCATTCTGGTCCAGGTGGTCAAGGAAGAGCGCGGCAACAAGGGCGCGGCGCTGACCACCTATCTTTCGCTCGCCGGCCGCTATTGCGTGCTGATGCCCAACACCGCGCGGGGCGGCGGCATTTCGCGCAAAATCACCGATTCCGACCGACCGCCGCCGCCTCAAGGAAGTGGCGCGCGACATCGAGGTGCCGGAAGGCATGGGGCTCATCGTGCGCACGGCCGGCGCGCAGCGCACCAAGACGGAGATCAAGCGCGATTTCGACTATCTCATGCGGCTTTGGGAGAATGTGCGCGACCTTACGCTCTCACTCGACGGCCCCTGCCCTCGTCTATGAGGAAGGCAGCCTGATCAAGCGCTCGATCCGCGATCTCTACACCAAGGATGTCGACGAGGTCCTGGTCGAGGGCGACGACGCCTATCGCGAAGCCAAAGACTTCATGAAGATGCTCATGCCGAGCCATGCGCGCAACGTGAAGCCCTACAAGGACACGCGGCCGCTTGTTCTCGCGCTATCAGATCGAAACCCAGCTCGATCACTGTTCTCTCAGACCGTCACGCTGCCGTCTGGCGGCTATATGGTCATCAACCAGACCGAGGCGCTGGTTTCGATCGACATCAACTCGGGCAAGGCGACGCGCGAGCACAATATCGAAGACACCGCGCTCAAGACCAATCTCGAGGCGTCGCGACGAAATCGCCCGGCAGCTGCGCCTGCGCGATCTTGCCGGCCTGGTCGTCATCGACTTCATCGACATGGAGGAGAAGCGCAACAACCGCTCGGTCGAACGGCGCCTGAAGGAGGCGCTGAAGAACGACCGCGCCCGCATCCAGGTGGGCCGCATCAGCCATTTCGGCCTGCTCGAAATGTCGCGCCAACGGTTGCGCCCGGGCCTGCTTGAAGGCTCGACCCAGCCTCTGCCCGCATTGCGAAGGCCGCGGCATCGTGCGGTCGGTCTCCTCCTGCGCGCTGTCGGTGCTGCGCGCCATCGAGGAGCACCTCATCAGCTCGCAAGGCCGAGAACCTGACGGTCAAATGCACACCGCGACGTTGCCGTCTACGTTCTCAACGAGAAGCGCGACACCTGCTCGATCTCGAAGCGACCTACGGGATCTCGATCTTCATCGTGCCGAGCGACGACATCAAAGGGCTCGCAAGCGCAGATCGAGCGCGCCGGCGAGCGGGCCGTACCGCGCGCAAGACAGCTCGGGCGCGGTCAAGATCGACACCGCCTTCCAGGACAGAGGACGACGAGCCAGAAGCGAAGTGGCGGACGAAGAGGAGGCGCGAAGAGGACAGCCGACCAGCAGACTGAACGCGTCGAGGCCGCCGAGCACCAGGACGACGGCGATTCGCAGCGCGACAGCGACGGCGCCGGCGCGGACGCCGCGGCGGCCGGCGTGGCCAGGACCGCGATCAGGACCGGGATCAGGCCGACGCGGTCAATGGCGAAGAGCGTGAGGAGGTTCGAGGACTCGGCGACCAGCCGGATCTTGAGCCGCAGCCAGGGCGGTTCGAGTGCCGGCGAGACCGAGGCAGGACGAAGAACCCAGTCGAAGCCGTCGGCAGGCGAGAGCCGAAGAGCGACGCGAGGGACAGGCGGGACGTCTGGAACGCGGCCGCGCGTCGGCGCGACCGCTGGGGACGTGGACGGCAGCAATCGCGACCGTCATGAGCGCGGCAATGGCGAGAGCGCCGAGCAGGTGGCACATGAGATGCCGCAGCGCGAAGAGACGCGACGAAGCCCGCAGCCGAAGAGATCCCGCCTGCCTCCGAGACCGACCGAGCAAATCGACAACGGGAGCCCAGCCGAGGCGCCGGCGCGAAAGTGGCAGCCGCCCGAATGGCAGCCGCCTGCAGCCGACGAACGTGGAGCTCCAGCCCGGTCGAAGACCGGCTGGTGGAGCAAGCGCGGCAGTAGCCGACGGCCAAACTCGACGCACTTTGCCTTGAAAACACGCTCTGCCAGATGCCTCAGTCTCGCCGCATTTGACTGCCGAGCAGGATCTCGGATGAATGTGGCGCCAGCTTCATAGGTTTGGCTTGCGCGATGCGTCGTCGCTTGTGCGTCGCTGTGCGACGCCCGCTGGTTGCCGCAAAGCAGATCGCAAGGGTCCGCTCCCTCATTCGCGATGCCGAGATCGAAGGCCTGATGCGGCTCTACACCAGGCCGATCTTCAAGGCGGCGGGCCTCAACCCTTCGGCCGGTGCATGTCTATCTCATCAACGATCCAGCATCAACGCCTTCGTGGCCGGCGGCCAGCGCATCTTCATCCATACCGGCCTTCTGACGCAGGCCAAGACGCCCAATGAGGTGATCGGCGTTCTGGCCCATGAAACCGGCCATATTGCCGGCGGCCACCTTGCCCGCATGCAGAACGAGCTCGATCGCAAGAGCAGTACATTGCGATTATCGGCATGCTGCTGGGTGCGGCTGCCATGGCGGGCGGGGCGGCGACGGGCCAGGGCGAAGTCGCGCAGGCGGGACGGCGGCATCATGATGGGATCCCAGGGCATGGCCCAGCGCAGCTGCTCCTGACCTATGCGCGTGCAATGGAAGCGTCCGCCGACCAGGCTGCGCTCAAATATCCTGACCGCGACCGGGCAGTCCGGCAAGGGCATGCTGACGCTGTTCCAGAAGCTGGCCAACCAGTCGATCGCCTCGCTGCGCTGATGTCAGCCCTTATGTGCTGTCGCATCCGATGCCGCTCGAGCGCATCCGCAATCTCGAAGTCGAGGCCAAGAAGAGCCCAGTATTTCGACAAGCCCGACCCGCCGCAACTGCATGCTGCGCCACGAGCTGATGCAGGCGAAGCTGGTCGGGTTCCTGCAGCCGACCGCAGACAGTTTTCCAGCGCTATCCCAAATCCGACACGCAGCCTGCCCGCCCGCTATGCCCGCGCGATCGCGATGTTCCGCAGCGGCGACACGCGCAACGCCATCCCGGTCATCGACAGCCTGATCCGCGACGTGCCGAAGGACCCTTATTTCTGGGAGCTGAAGGGCCAGGCGCTGCTCGAGGGCGGCCAGCCCGGCCGAAGCTGTCGCGCCGCTCAGGCAGGCCGTTCAAGCTCCTGCCCAATAACGGCCTCATCCAATCATGCTGGCGCAGGCGCTGGTCGGCACGGAGAACCGGCCAACGCCAGAGCGGCGCTGAGCCGTCTCAGATCGGCGCAGCAAGACCGAGCCGATACGTCGAGCCTCCATCAGTTCATGGCCATGGCCTATGGCCAGCTCGGCGACATCCCGCTCGCCGAACTGGCGACGGCCGAAGCGGCCTTCTACAGAGGCGACAAGAAGCTGGCCGAGCAAAAGGCCAAAGTCGCCATGGCGACGCTTAAGCGAGGGCTCGCCCGACTGGTTGAAAGCTAACGACATTTTGAACTTCGTCAACAGAGAGTGAGATGGACCGACGCCCGTCAATAGGCGCAATGTGGCCCGCCGTCTCTTCGACTCAGGAAAGCCTCATGGTGAAGCTTATTGCGTTCTTTGATCGTCCTTGCCGCGCTCTTCGGCCTCTACCGGCGCATGCCGCCGGCATTCAGCGCCGGCAGCAGAAGAGGAGTTGGGCGCCATCATTCGCGACTATCTGCTGGAGAATCCCGAGGTGCTGCGCGATGTCATGCAGGAGCTCGAGGCAAGCAGCAGATGGCCGAGAAGTCGGCACGCGCATGTCGCTCAAGGCCATGTCGGCCGAGATCTTCCGCAATGGCGACGATCACGTCGGCGGCAATCCCAAGGGCAAGGTCAGCGTGGTCGAGTTCTTCGACTACAATTGCGGCTACTGCAAGCGCGCTTTCCCGATGTCATGAAGCTGATCGATCACGACAAGGACCTGAGGTCGTCATGAAGGAATTCCCGATTCTCGGGCCAGGCTCGGTCTATGCCGCACGCGCGGCGCTCGCTTCGCGCAAGCAGGGCAAATACTGGGATTTTCACCTGGCGCTGATGGCGCATGAGGGCAGGATCGACGAAGCAGGTCGTCGACGAGATCGCCAAGGCCACCGGACTCGACATCACGAAGCTCAAGGCCGACATGGAGAGCGGATGAAGTCAACCAGGTCATTGCCCGCAACATGCGACTGGCCGATTCGCTTGACATCCAGGGCACGCCCGCCTTCATCATCGACCAGACGTCGATTCCGGGGGCGATCGGCTTCGACGGCTGCTTGCCGCGGCCGTCAAGCAGGTGCGCGACAATGGCGGCTGCAAACTCTGCTGAGGATAGGCTGAGCGCGTCCTCCTTCCCGAAGCAGGACCGCTTATAACACGACTGCATAAGCGCGATCCAGGTCGATGAAACCAGTCTACGTTCTAAACGGGCCGAATCTGAACCTGCTCGGCCTGCGCGAGCCGGACGTCTATGGCAGGGAAACCCTGGCCGGCCTCGAGCTGCGCTGCCGAGCGCGAGCGCCAAGCGCTTGGGCATCGAGATCGTTTCCGCCAGACCAACATCGAGGGCGAGCTCGTCTCCTGGATCCAGGAGGCGCGCAAGTACGGCGATCGGGCATCATCATCAACGCCGCCGCCTATACCCATACTTCGGTCGCCATCCATGACGCGCTGAAGGTGGTCGCAGATTCCCGTCATCGAGGTCCATCTCTCCAATGTCTACAAGCGCGAGCCTTTTCGCCATCACAGTTATGTCTCGCCGGTCGCCGATGGCGTGATTTGCGGCTTCGGCGGACAAGGCTATGAGCTCGCCCTCGATGCCATCGCACAAGATTCTGACAGCGCAAGAAGGGGTAATGCTGATCATGCCCGCGAAGAAGAAGCGCCAGCCCCGCGTAGCCGCAATCGGGCCACGACCGAGCTTGGATCTGATCCGCGACCTTGCCGAGCTTCTGAACGAGACCGGGCTTTCCGAAATCGAGCTCGAGCAGACAGGGATCGCGGGTCCGCGTGTCGCGCGGGACCATCCATCGTATGCTGCGGTGCATGCCTCTGCGTCGCCGGCCGACTGCGCCAGCGCCCGCTGCCGCCGCACAGCAAGCCGCGCCCGGCCGAGATCCATCCCGGAAGCGGTCAAATCGCCGATGGTCGGCACCGTCTATCGCGCGCCGCAGCCCGGGAGCGCCCAACTTCATCGAGGTCGGCACGGAGGTGAAAGCAGGGCCAGACGCTCCTCATCATCGAGGCGATGAAGACGATGAACCAGATCCCTGCGCCCAGGCGCCGGCAAGGTCACGCAGATCATGTTGCAGAACGGCAGCCGGTCGAATATGGCGAGCCCTGGTGATGATCGAGTGAGCGATGTTCGACAAGATCCTCATCGCCAACCGCGGCGAGATCGCCCTTCGGGTGCTGCGCGCCTGCCGCGAGCTCGGCATCCACGACCGTTGCCGTCCATTCGACGGCCGATGAAGAAGCCATGCATGTGCGGCTTGCCGATGAAAGCGTGTGCATCGGCCCGCCGCCGGCGCGCGACAGCTATCTCAACATTCCGGCCATCGTCGCGGCCTGCGAGATCACCGGCGCCGAAGCGGTGCATCCGGGCTATGGCTTCCTCTCCGAGAATGCGCGCTTCGCCGAGATCCTGGACAGAGCACGGCATCAAGTTCATCGGCCCCTGCGCCGAACACATCCGCATCGATGGGCGACAAGATCGAGGCCAAGCGCACCGCCAAGGAGCTCGGCATTCCGGTGGTGCCGGGCTCGGACGGCGGCGATCACCGACATCGACGAGGCGCAGGCGCATCGCCGCGCGAGATCGGCTATCCGGTTCTCATCAAGGCGACGGCCGGCGGCGGCGGGCGCGGCATGAAGGTGGCGCGCACCGAGGCCGAGCTCGAAAATGCCATCCAGCACCGCCCAGACCGAAGCCAAGGCGGCGTTCGGCAATGATGATGTCTATATCGAGAAGTATCTCGGAACGCCGCGCCACATCGAAATCCAGGTGCTGGGCGACGGCCAGGGACGCGCGGTCCATCTGGGCGAGCGCGACTGCTCGCTGCAGCGCCGCCATCAGAAAGTCTGGGAGGAGGCCCACTCCCCTGCCCTCAACGCGGCGCAGCGCGATGCACATCGGCGGGCGTGTCGCCAAGGCCATGGCAGAAGCTCGGCTATGAGGGCGTCGGCACGGTCGAATTCCTCTATGAGAATGGCGAGTTCTATTTCATCGAGATGAACACGCGGCTCCAGGTCGAGCATCCGGTGACCGAGATGATCACCGGCCTCGATCTCGTGCAGGAGCAGATCCGCATCGCCGCGGGCGCGAAGCTCAAATATGCGCAGAAGCGACATCACCTTTTCCGGCCATGCCATCGAATGCCGCATCAATGCGGAAAATCCCAAGACCTTCGCGCCCTCGCCAGGCCGGGTCGATGCCGTGCATGTGCCGGGCGGCCTCGGCGTGCGGATCGATTCAGCGCTTTATGCCGGCTACCGCATCCCGCCCTATTATGACAGCCTGATCGGCAAGCTCATCGTCTTCGGCAAGACGCGCACGGAATGCCTGATGCGGCTGAGGCGGGCGCTCGGCGAATATGTGATCGAGGGGGTCGAAACGACAATTCCGCTGTTCCAGCGCCTGGTCACGGAACCCGACATCATCGACGGCCACTATGACATTCACTGGCTTGAGAAGTATCTCGCCCGACAATGACCTGAATGACGACGATCACGCCGCAAATCCTGCTCAAGGCCTATGCCGCCGGGATTTTCCCGATGGCCGAGAGCGCCGAGGACAACGCGCTCTACTGGGTGGAGCCGGAGGAGCGCGGCATGTTCCCGCTCGATGGCCTGCATATCTCGCACTCCTTGCGCAAGCGCGTCCGCCGGCGCCGCTTCGACATCCGCATCGACACGGCCTTCGCCGAGGTCATCGACGGCCTGCGCCGCGAAGAAGCCCGACCGCAGGACGACCTGGATCAACGACCGCATCAGCTCGCTCTACAGCCAGCTCCACAAGATGGGCTGCTGCCATTCGGTCGAGTGCTGGCAAGATGAAGAGCTGGTCGGCGGGCTCTATGGCGTGCAGGATCGGCGCCGCTTTCTTCGGCGAAAGCATGTTCTCGCGTCGAGCCGATGCCAGCAAGGTGGCGCTTGTCCATCTCGTGGCGCGGCTGAATGCCGGCGGCTTTCAACTGCTCGATGCACAATTCACGACACCGCATCTCGAGAGCCTGGGCGCACGCACGTCGGCCGCGCCGACTATCATCGGCTGCTCGAGCGCGCCATCGACCAGGACGCGGATTTCTTCAAATTCGCCGGCGATCGCGATTCCGAAGCCGTTCTGCGGCTGGCGGCCAAGGCCGAAGCTTAGAGCAAATCCCGCCAAAGTTGAACTTTGGCGATAAGGATTGCCCCAACATACTGATTTGGCGCGAATCCTCATCGGCGAAGCGATTCCACTTCACCGGGATGCGCGCCAGGTTCAGGTTATTCCACCGGCGAGGGCAAAGGCGCCGGCACTGCGTCCATCGGCGAGTCGAATGACGGCGGTGACGATCGAACCATATGGCTTTCGCCACACGCTGTGTATTCTTCTATGCTCCTCCGAAGGCACAAGCCGACGCGCCTTGAATATCGGGCTGTCTGCGAGGAGTTCGGCGGGCTCTCCATTTACATGGATCTGCACCAGGACGCCGGCCAAGTCGACGGGCTCCTCAGAGCTCACTTCGACCTGCACCATCACCTCATCGAACACCGCGTCGACCGCATGCGTCTCGGCCTCAATGGTGATTTTCAAAGCTGTGCCCATTCCCTGCTTGAACAAGCGCGCCGCGAAAACATCCTCCTCGAGTTCCGGCGTCCGTGGCGGCGGTGTGCGCAACCTGGCAGCATGGTCGAAGTCGGCGGCAAAGCGCAGAAGACGCTCATCGTCATAGGCCTTGCCGGCAATCGTCATGCCTACCGGCATGCCGATATCTGCCATGGTCCCCATGGGCACGGTGACCGTCGGAATGCCGAGATGGCGCCAGACCAGATTGCCGTTGGCGACCCAGGTCCCGTTGCGCCAGGCGAGATCGGCCGAGGTTTCGTTCACATCGGCATCGGCCGGGGCCACGTCGGCGACCGCCGGAAAGACGACGGCATCGAGGCCGAGTTCGTTCATCCAGTCCTCGAAATCGATGCGCCGCACCGCTTCCAGGCCCTTGACGCCGGCGCCGATATCCGGAATGTCGGTGAGCGGCGGAAGTCCCTTCTTCGCCAGGTCGACATAATGCGCAAGGCTCGCGTCCTCGCCGAAAAGGGTCGCATCGTCGCCATAACGGTCGGGCAGCGTTCCGGGCGGTTGAGGAAAGATCCGGGGCCCGTCGACATGAGAAAGGTCCGGCAGCGCCGGATCGGCATTCGATCGCAGAAAGTCGTCGAAGGCCCATGCCGAGAGAAGCCCGAGCTCATGCTCGGCAAAGGTCTCGGGAACGAGTCCCCTGTCGACCATCGAGCGTGCGTCCGGGCGGTCGCGTTCGTAGTTCGAGACCACCGGGAGATCGACCTCGACGACCTCGGCCCCGAGCGCTTCGAGCCGGCGCGCCGCCTGCTCCCACAGGGCAATCACCGAGGCGCGCGTCTCGATCGGTGAAGCAGCTTCGCTGTCGCGTCCGATATACATGCGCGGCACGCCGAGCCGAGTGCCTTTGAGCGCGCCTTGAACCGCAAGCGCCCTGTAGCTCGCGGGCCTCAAGGCTGAGCTCCTCGGGATCTCGATCCAGGGCTGGACCCGCCAGAAATCGCCTCGCGCGATCTCATCATCGGCGACAATGACGTCGAGCACCTCCAGCAGGTCATTGACGCTGCGCGTGTGCGGCACGACGACATCCATCGTGGGCACGAGCGGCCAGTTGCCGCGTACCGAGATCACCCCGCGCGAAGGCGTATAGGCGACGAGCGCGTTGTTCGAGGCAGGCGCCCGTCCCGACGACCATGTCTCTTCACCGAGGCCAAAGGCGGCGAAGCTTGCCGCTGTCGCGGTGCCGGATCCGTTGGATGAGCCGGAGGCGAAAGCGGCTGTCAGATAGTCGCCATTATAGGGGCTCTCGGCCCGGCCATAGACGCCGCGCTGCATGCCGCCATTGGCCATGGGCGGCATGTTGGTGAGGCCGATGAGAACGGCGCCCCCTTCGCGCAGGCGGCTTATGGTGAAAGCGTCATCGCCGGCGACGAGATGCTCGAAAGCCGGCGAGCCCGCAGCAACGGTGAGGCCCGTGACACGATAGCTGTCCTTGGCTGTGTAGGGAATGCCATCGAGCGGGCCAAGCAGCCTGCCCTCACGACGGCGCTTGTCGGAGGCCGCCGCAGCTTCGAACATCGCCGGATCAAACACCGGAACGGCGTTCAGCGCGATACCGTGCCGGTCATACAGCGCAATGCGGCGCAAATACGCCCCAACCAGTTCGACGCTGGTGACGATGCCCGCATCGAGCGCCTGGCGCAGACCGGCGATCGAAGCTTCGACAAGGTGGAATGGCTCGCTCACTCGACACCAACACATCAATCTTCCGGCTCTTCGTCCAGGCCGTCCGGCACTGGCTGGGCATCGGGCACCTGCTCGATCACCGGCGGCGGCGCGCTGGGGTCACGGCAGCCGGTCAGCCATACATCATAGATCGGATGCTCTACGGCGCTGAGGCCCGGGCTCTCGGCGAACATCCAGCCGGAAAAGATAATCTTGCGCGTATTGTCGGATTCGATCTCCTCGACCTCGACGAAGGACGCGGTGCGCGGCTCTTCGGTGACATCTCGCGTATAGCAGGCATCCGCCTTCACAAAGAGTCCGCCGAAGCGCTTCTCCTCGCCGATCTTGGCTTCGAAGGTCGTGGTGAGGCCGGTGACCTTATCGAGGCCGGCAAAGACGGCGATGGGATTGGAGATGCGCTCAGCCGCAGCCGGCGCAACCGTAGCGGCCAGGACGAGGAACCACAAGAAGCGCTTCACGATTTCCGCGCCTCGACCCTGAGGCGCACATAATCCGCCGTCCAATTGCCTTGCGCGTCGCAAAGCGCGAATTTCAGCAACTCCTCGACTTCCTTCACCGCGGCGTCGAAATCGTCGAACTGCTGGAAAAAAGGCGAGTTGAAGAGTTTGAGCCAGGCCGCCATGCCGGTCTTGAGCGGCGTCGGCCGCGGGATGAGCGCGATGCGCGCAACGGTGAAGCCTTGCTCTTCGAGGAGCCCCCGATAGGTTTCAGTGGATGGAAAGAACCAGGGATGGGCAAGGCGCGAATCCTTGCCGTGGCGGATCGCGATGGCCTGCAATGCGGTTGTGATCGCAGCCACGTTCCCGTGTCCGCCGAATTCGGCGACAAAGCGGCCCTTAGGCTTGAGAGCCCGCGCAACACCGGCAATCACCCGCTCCGGCCGCGTCATCCAGTGAAGAGCGGCATTCGAAAAGACGGCGTCGAATTCCGTGTCGAAGGTGAGCGCCTCGCCGTCCATCAGATACACAACGAGGCCGCGCGCCCGGCATGCGCGCACGAAATCCTCACTGGCATCGACGCCAACCATCTCAGCGCCCTTCGCGGCGAGCTCAGCCGTCAGCACGCCGTCGCCGCAACCCAGATCGAGAATGCGCTCGCCGCGAAAGGCCTGGAGCCAGTCGATCGCGCCGCCAGCGAGGTCGGATACGAAGCGCGCATGCTCGTCATAGGACGCCGCCGACCAGGACTGGCGGCGTGAGGCGTCGCTCGTCATTGCGGCTGTGTTTCGCTCTTCGGCGCACCTTCAGGCTGGGGCTGAGCTTCGGGCTGTGGTGCGGGTTGTGTGTTCTCTGCGCCACCGCCGGTGCCCTTGCCCTTGCTGCTGTCGAACATCGCGGTCGATATCAGCGTCCAGATATCGACCGTGCCTTGCGTGTTGGTGATCTGTCCGCCATCTGCAAGCATCGTTTCCGAGCCACCAGGGTCAAGGGCGATGAAATTCGAGCCGAGCAGGCCTTCGGATGTCACTTTCGCCGTCGTATCGTCGGTGAGCTTGATCTTAGGATCGATCGACATGGTGATGACCGCCAGATAGTTGTCCGGATTGAGCGATTGGCTGACCACGGTCCCGACCTTGATGCCCGCAAGCCGGACATCGGTCCCGGTGTTGACGCCGGCGACATTGTCGAACTCAGCCGTCAACCGGTAGCCGCTTGTGGTGCTGCTCTTCCCGGATGCCGTATAGGCGAAAGCAAAGAAGCCGGCGGCAATCAGGATGACAAGCGCGCCGATAGCGGTTTCAACAGTCGTGTTCTTCATGATGCGGTCCCCTGCAAGCAGCGCCTTCTAGCGGTCTTTAGGGATTCGAGACAACCCGCAAATTGTGGCAGCAGCGGGCCGGAAAAAATGGCTATTCCGGCCGCCAGGCTTCGTAATCGGGCTTGGCGACGATCTTGGGCCGGGCGCTGCCGACGATGCTGCCGGGGGGCCGATAAGCGCGCGCCGTGCCGGTCAGGTTGGGCTGATGCGGCTTTTCCCACTCATGCTGTTTGTAGTCGGTCTTTGCCGGCGGTGTTGCCACACGGTGATGCATCCAGCCGTGCCAGCCCGGCGGAATCATCGAGGCTTCGGCATAGCCGTTGTAGACGACCCACCGGCGCTCGGCGATCGACTGCGGCAACGCCGAAGGGGCCCGATAATAGCGATTGCCGAATTCGTCCTCGCCAACGAATTCGCCGTTGCGCCACGTAAAATAGCGCAGACCCAGCGTCTGCCTGTTCCACCAGGTAAAGAACTGCATGAGAAAATCGGTCACGTCGTCACCTTTCGTGTCTGAATGGCGGAATCGGCCGGTTTTGTCCAGCCCGTCGGACCAGGATCATGGGGGCATGGCATCAACCAGGGTCGGTCCGGCCTGGACGCCGGGCTCCCTGCTCTGGACAACGTTCACAGTCGGGATCGAGCGGATCAAAGCTGCCAGACCCTCGCGTTCCGAGGCCGCGGGCGTAACCGGCGACGGCACCGCATAGAGATTGAGCCCGCGGCGCAGGCGCTCACGCATCAGACTCATCAGATAGACACGATAGGTCTTGTCCGCTTTGCCGATCATCACGTCGGTCTGCCATGCGCGCAGGACCAGCCTTTCGTTGGACGACCCTTCGAGCGGCTCTGTCCAGGTGAGGTCGGCGACCCTGCCCTGATGCAGCGCCGGGCGGGGCGCCAGGTCGGCGAGGCTGCGCTGCGGATCGAGATAAGCAAGTCCCAACATCCACGACCATTTGCCCTCTTCCGTCCAGCCGTCTTTGCCCAGTGCCTCGGCGAGCGGCGTCGGATCCCCCGCCCATTGCACGCTGAACGGCTCTTCGCTGCGCCCGGCGAGATCGATGCGCTGGCGCGGCAGGGTCGCCCAGGATCCCGATTGCCATTGTTCACGATCGAAGAGGGCGATTGCCTCGCGCGGCGCATAGATCTCGGCGTTGACCGGGTAATCGCGCGATATGTGGATCAATCCGGAGACGGCGAAAGCCAGCAGCGTCACGATGGTCAGGCCCCAGGGCATGATGCGGCGCGACGGCACCGCTTCGATGGCGATGCCGAAGGCGGCGATCATCGCAGAGCCGAACAGGAAACCACCCAGCACATCCGACATCCAGTGGGCGCCGAGATAAATCCGCGAATAGGCGATGGCGACGACGGCGATGCCGACGGCGGCGAACACCACCGCCTTGCCCCAGCTTCTAAGTCCGTGGCTCGCCAGCACCGCGAAGACGCCAAGGGTCACGGTGGCGAAGGTTGTGTGGCCGGAAGGAAAGCTGAAGACTTCCGGAAGGCCCGAGAGCTCGATTGGGCGCGGCCGTTGCAGCCAGAGTTTCATCAATGGCACGAACAGCCTGGCAGCGAGGATGGTGGCGAAGGCTGCGATGGCGATGCGCCATTCACGCCGCCACACCAGCCAGGCCACCGTGGCAAAGCCGACCGCGATCATGACGAAGCCGTCGCCCAGCATGGTGACGGTGATCATGATCTCATCGCCAGGCGCGTTGCGCAGGTCCTGCATCATATTGTGGACCGAGAGATCGGCATCGATCAGAGTCGACTGACCGAAGACGCTGCTCATGATGTGCAGGAAGGCGATCAGTGCTGTCACAGCAAGGGCGGCAAACAGGATGATCGACAGCGATCCTGGATGGGCCGGCGACATGACGGCACCGATGCGCTGCCAGAAGCGGCCGGGTTGCGCCTGCGCCCAGGCGGCGAAGCTGTCCTGAGCACGCTCGATAAGGGGACCGAGGCCGCCGATGAACAGGCGGATGAGCCAGCCGGCCACCGCGACCAGCACGAGGAGCACCAGGAGCACGATCAGCAGTCTTTCGCTGAGCTCGCCTGCAAGCGCCAGCACCTGGCCGAACAGCATGCCGGGCAGCACATGGGCCGCCGCCCAGAACAAGCCCGAGACCACATTAATGGTGGCGAAATAGATCTGCCCCATGCCGAACATACCGACGATGCCCGGGACCACGGCTTTGACGCCGGGCACGAAGCGGCCGATGGCGATCGACTTGCCGCCGTGGCGGCGCACGAAATCCTCCCCGCGCTCGACGAGAACCGGATAGTGGTTAAGCGGCCACAAGGTCTTGAGCCTATCGCCGAACAGGTGCCCCGCCCAATAAGAGAGCTGGTCGCCGAGAATGGCGCCCAACGCGGTTGCGGCAAAGATCGGCCAGAATTCGAGATGCCCGGTCCCGACCAGCATGCCCGCTCCCACCAGCACTGCCGTCGAGGGTACGAACAGGCCGATGATGAGGAGAGCCTCCCCAAAGGCAATCAAGAAGACGACCGCGATCGCCCAGCCGGGATGCTGTGCAAAATAATCCAGATAGGGCTGTATATGCTCCATACGGCCGGCGCTTCGCTAAGTCAGGAAGGTTACAAGGATACTACGATGTTTCGCGTCATGAGGTTGGGAGCCGGACTTACCAAGAACCTCATGTCAATAACAAGGCGCAGGGTCAATTGGCCGTGTTCGGAATTTTCTTGCGCCATCGGCCTCCCAATGGAAGGCAAGGCGGCAGGAGCGAAGCGGGCAAAGAAACATCGGTTGAAAAAGCAACTACGACAAATCGCCCCGCCCTGCCATTCTTCGATGTCGAAGGCATCCTTGCTGTTGATGCCCCTCCCTTGCCCGGTTCCCGCCACATGACGTCAGTCTCTCCGGACCGAATAGAAGCCACCGCCGCAAGCTGGGTGGGCTTTGCCGCCATGTGCCTAGGCATGTTCATGGCGATCCTCGATATCCAGGTCGTCGTGACGTCGCTCGCCGTGATCCAGGAAGCGCTCGCCATCGGCGCCGACCGGATGAGCTGGATCCAGACGGCCTATCTCATCGCCGAGATCATCGCCATTCCCTTGACCGGTCTTTTCATCCGCACTCTCGGTCTCAAACGGACCTTCATCATCTCATTGAGCGTCTTTACGCTCGCCTCGGTTGCCTGCGCGGCGAGCTTCGACTTCGTCTCGCTGATCGCCGCGCGGGTCATCCAGGGCTTCGCCGGCGGTGTTCTCATACCGCTGGTCTTCGCCGCCATATTCCTGATGTTCCCCCGCCAGAACCATCCGCTGGCGACGACGATTGCGGGCGTGGTCGCGGTCCTGGCACCCACTCTCGGCCCGATCGTCGGCGGCTGGATCACCGAGACAATGTCTTGGCACTGGCTGTTCCTCATCAATGTTCTGCCAGGCATCGTCGCGATCGCAGTAGCCTTTGCCAGTCTCGGTCCGGAAGTCCCCGATATTGCAGGGCTCCGGCGGCTCGACTGGCTGTCGCTCATCTCGCTCGCTCTCGCTCTCGCCGCCTTCGAGATCGCGCTCAAGCAGGCGCCCGACGACGGCTGGGCCTCGGGCACGGTCCTCGGGCTTCTTACGGCAACCCTCATCCTTGTCATCTTCTTCGTCCGGCGAACGCTCACCGGCGACAACGCCGCCGTCGATATCGCTCTACTGGGCAAAAAGAATTTCGCCGCCGGCTGCATCTTGAGCTTTGCGCTCGGCATCGGCGTCTTCGGCATGGTCTACCTAATGCCGGTCTTCCTCTCCTTCGTGCGCGGCCATGGCCCCTTGCGCATCGGCGAAATCATGCTGGTGACCGGCGCGGCCCAACTCCTGATGGCGCCCGTCGCGGTGCAGCTTGAAAAATATGTCGATGCCCGCTGGCTGACGATCCTGGGCTTCTCGGTTTTCGCCGTGGGTCTTGGTCTCAGCGCTCAGCAGACAGCGGACACCGACTACAATGAAATGTTCTGGCCGCAGATCATTCGCGGCGCGTCGGTCATGCTCTGCGTGCTGGCGCCCACCCGCATCGCGCTCGGCGGCCTCGCCCAGCATGAAATCGGCGACGGTAGCAGCCTGTTCAACATGTTGCGCAATCTCGGCGGCGCCATCGGCATATCGCTGATCGACACCATCATGTTCACGCGCGGACCGGAGCATGCCGAGGCACTTACCGACAAGGTCAAGGCGGGCGATCCGCAAACCCTGAACCTCTTTGGCCTGACGCCAAGCGACGTCCAAGGGGAACTCGATCCCATGCGGCTCCTCGATCTCATGCCAGACCTCGAGAAGCAATCCCTGGTCATGGCCATCAACGATGCCTGGACGCTTCTGACCATCGTCATGCTTATCGGCCTCACCGCTCTCCTGTTCGTGCGCAAGCAGGACCGGTATTCCAGTGATTTTACGCCCGGGCACTAGTTAGGGCGCGTCCCGGCGAAGTGGAATCACTTCGCCGAAAAGGTTTCGCGCCAAATCAATACCTTGGAGCAAATCCTTATCGCCAAAGTCTTCAACCCCGGATCGAGTCCGGGGCAGGCCTTTGGCGGGATTTGCTCTAGCGTCGGACCTCCTCTTCAAGTTGACTCGCGTTTTGCGCATCGGCTTGCCCGAAAACCGCACGCACTTTTCGGGCCTATGCTATAGTTTCATCACCGGCATGTGACTTCTGACTCGGTTCTGCGATGCTAGCCTGCAGACCGTCATGCAGAGATTTCGCCCTGCAATTCTGGCAGCGTTAGCTTTTGCCGCGCTCGCCGGCCCCATCACCCTTCCCTCACCCCTCATTGCCGAAACGCACAGCGCATCGACGCGCCAAGCCGATAGGACCAGACGCAACGTCAAGGCCTTCGAGGAGGCCTGGGAGCGGGTGCGCGACGCTTTCTACGATCCAGGCCTCAAGGGCCTCGACTGGAACCTGGTCGGCCGGCGATACCGTGGCTTCGCGGCCGATCCCAAGGCCGACATTGCGGATGTCATCAACCGCATGTTGGGCGAGCTTGGCGCATCGCATACCGGCTACTACGAGCCGGACGAGGTCGCCTATTACGACCTTGCCGACATTTTCTCGAACGGTCTCCGGCGCGAGCTGAAGGACCGCTTTCCCAATGGCGAGGTCGCCTATGACGGCATTGGAATGGCCACCCGCATCATCGAGGGGCGGCATTTCATCATCGGCGTATTCGACGGCTTTCCCGCGGCCAAAGCGGGTCTCATGGCCGGCGATGAAATCATCAGCGCCGACGGGATGCCCTTCGCGCCGGTCGGGGCATTTGCCGGCAAGATCTCGCGCAAGGTGCGCCTCGCGATCCGCCGGGAAGCCGGGGCCATGCCCTTCACCGTCGATGTCGCTCCTGAAGTCATCAAGCCCAACGAGACCTATCTTGCCGCCATGCGGAACGGTGCCCGCGTCATCGAGAAGAACGGCCACAAGCTCGGCTATGTGCACATCTGGTCCTACGCGCGCTGGCAATATCAGGAGCTCCTCCAGGAGCTCGCCGAGGGGAAATTCAAGGATGCCGACGCGCTCATCTGGGACCTGCGCGACGGCTGGGGCGGCGCGCAGCCTGAGTATCTCGACATCTTCAACGCGCGCGCCCCGACGATGACGTTCAGGGGGCGCGGCGGCACCGAGACAATGAACGCCCGGTGGCGCAAGCCCGTCATCCTCATCATCAATGGCGGCACGCGCAGCGGCAAGGAGATCCTGGCCTACGGCTTCAAAAAATATGGCTATGGGGAGGTCGTGGGTACGAAGAGCGCCGGCGCCGTACTGGCCGCGCGCGCCTTCATGCAATCGAACGGCAACCTGCTGCTGCTCGCCGTTACCGACGTCACCGTCGACAATGACCGGCTCGAAGGTGTGGGTGTCACACCCGACCACGAAGTGCCCTTCGATATCCGCTACGCCAAAGGCGCAGATCCGCAACTTGCGGCCGCCATCGACATTCTGGTCCGGAAGTTGAACTAGTGGGCACCTGCGACGCGCCGCGGGGTCTTGAGAATCAGGCCCTTTTCCCGCGTTTTCGAAATCAAGCTCAAGGTTTGCTTGCGGGGACCTGCCGAATCGTGGCGCAGTTTTACTTATCCACAACCGATCATCAAGCTGTGGACACAAGATGTGGTGTTAAGGATTTGGCAACACACTAACTGTTGACGTTCTCATGACGATGTAATAGATTGAGTCCTGAGGCTGAGGGGTACCGGGAACCGGGGCAAAAGCCGGCTCTCTTAAGAGGAAAAAACCCAATTCAATGCTGCTTGATCCGCGGGGGCGTTCTCCCCGAGGATAGGGAGTTCTGCGCGTCAAGCACGGGTGAACAGAAGCCGGTGGGTGGAGATTTGCGCGCCCACCTCAGGCCAACAGTTAAAAAAGAAACGAGGGAAAACCATGAAGATCGAGCGCCGCTACACAAAACCAGGTCAGGACGCCTATCACGGATCTGGATTTCCGAAAGGCGGTGAGCGAGATCAAGAACCCCGACGGGTCGGTCGTCTTCCGCCTGGACGACATCGAGGTGCCGGCCAGCTGGAGCCAGGTTGCCTCCGATATCCTGGCGCAGAAATATTTCCGCAAGGCGGGCGTCCCGGCGGCCCTGAAGCGCGTCGAGGAAGAGACGGTCCCCTCCTGGCTGTGGCGCTCGGTTGCCGATGAGGCAGTCATGAGCCAACTCCCCGCCAAGGAGCGCATCACGCGGCGAAATCAGCTCCAAGGAAGTGTTCAACCGGCTTGCCGGCACCTGGACCTATTGGGGTTGGAAGGGCGGCTATTTCGATACCGAGGAAGACGCGCGCGCCTTCTATGACGAGCTCTGCTACATGCTGGCCACCCAGAAATGCGCGCCCAACTCGCCGCAATGGTTCAACACCGGCCTGCATTGGGCCTATGGCATCGATGGCCCCGGCCAGGGTCACTACTATGTCGATTTCGAGACCGGCAAGCTCGTCAAGTCGAAATCCGCCTATGAGCATCCCCAGCCCCATGCCTGCTTCATCCAGTCGATCGAGGACGACCTCGTCAATGAAGGCGGCATCATGGATCTGTGGGTGCGCGAAGCGCGCCTCTTCAAATATGGCTCCGGCACCGGCTCCAATTTCTCCAGGCTGCGCGGCGAGAACGAGAAGCTTTCGGGCGGCGGCAGGTCGTCGGGCCTGATGAGCTTCCTCAAGATCGGCGACCGCGCGGCGGGCGCCATCAAGTCGGGCGGCACCACGCGGCGCGCCGCCAAGATGGTGGTCGTCGACATCGATCATCCCGATGTCGAGGACTATATCGACTGGAAGGTGAAGGAAGAGCAGAAGGTCGCCGCCCTCGTCACCGGCTCCAAGATCGTGCGCAAGGCGCATCGACCCCGATCATGAAGGCCTGCGTCAATTGCGAGGGCCCGGGCACCGACTGCTTCGAGATCGAGAAGAACCCGGCGCTCAAGCGCGCCGTCAAGGATGCGCGCCGCAACATGGTGCCCGACAATTACATCAAGCGGGTCATCCAGTTCGCGCGGCAGGGCTACAAGGAGATCGGCTTCGACTACCTATGACACCGATTGGGACGGCGAGGCCTATCGCACCGTCTCCGGCCAGAATTCCAACAATTCGGTGCGCGTCACCGACGACTTCCTCAATGCGGTCGAAAGCGACCGCAATTGGAACCTGACCGCAAGGCTGACGAACAAGGTGACGAAGACGCTGCCGGCGCGGGCGCTGTGGGACAAGATCGGCCATGCCGCATGGGCGTCGGCCGATCCCGGCATCCAGTTCCACACCACGATCAATGACTGGCACACCTGCCCGGCCTCGGGCGAGATCCGCGCCTCCAACCCGTGCTCGGAATACATGTTCCTCGACGACACGGCCTGCAATCTCGCCTCCCTCAACCTCTTGCAGTTCCGCGAAGCGGCGACGGCAAGTTCGACGTCGCCTGCTTACGAGCATGCGCGTGCGGCTGTGGACCATCGTGCTCGAAATCTCGGTGCTGATGGCGCAGTTCCCGTCCAAGGAGATCGCCAGGCTCTCCTACGAGTTCCGCACGCTGGGCCTGGGCTTCGCCAATATCGGCGGCCTGCTGATGACCTCGGGCATTCCCTATGACAGCCATGAAGGGCCGCGCCATTTGCGGCGCGCTCTCGGCGATCATGACCGGCATTTCCTATGCGACCTCGGCCGAGATGGCCAAGGCGCTCGGCCCCTTCCCCGGCTATGAGAAGAACCGCGACCACATGCTGCGGGTGATGCGCAACCATCGCCGCGCCGCCTATGGCGCGGCCGTCGGCTATGAGGAGGTGAAGACCGCGCCGGTGCCGCTCGACGACACCGAGTTGCCCGGACAAGGCGCTCATCGCCCATGCGCGCGCCGCCTGGGACAAGGCGGTTACGCTCGGCGAAGCCCATGGCTACCGCAATGCGCAGTCGACCGTCATCGCGCCGACCGGCACGATCGGCCTCGTCATGGATTGCGACACGACCGGCATCGAGCCCGACTTCGCGCTGGTCAAGTTCAAGAAGCTGGCCGGCGGCGGCTATTTCAAGATCATCAACCAGGCGGTGCCGGAGGCGCTGCGGACGCTGGGCTATGGCGTGGACGAGATCGAGACGATCGTCTCCTATGCGGTCGGTCATGGCACGCTTGCCGACAGCCCGGCGATCAACCATGCTCGCGCTCAAGGCCAAGGGTTTCGGCGATGGCGAGATCGCCAAGATCGAAGCGGGCCTCGCGTCCGCCTTCGACATCAAGTTCGTGTTCAACAAGTTCACGCTCGGCGAAGCCTTCTGCAAAGGCACGCTCAAGCTCAGCGACGCGCAGTTGAACGATTTCGGCTTCGACCTTCTGAGCAATCTGGGCTTCTCCAAGGCCGATATCGAGCGCGCCAATATCCATGTCTGCGGCGCGATGACGCTTGAAGGCGCTCCTGGCCTCAAGGACGAGCATCTGCCGGTCTTCGACTGCGCCAATCCTTGCGGCCGGCTCGGCAAGCGCTATCTCTCGGTCGAGAGCCATATCCGCATGATGGCGGCTTCCCAGCCCTTCATCTCGGGCGCCATTTCCAAGACCATCAACATGCCGAACGAAGCGTCGGTCGAGGACTGCAACGAAGCCTATATGCTGTCCTGGAAGCTGGCGCTCAAGGCCAACGCGCTCTATCGCGACGGCTCCAAGCTGTCACAGCCGCTTTCGGCGCAGCTCATCGAGGACGATGAGGACGAAGACGATCTGGCCGAAACGCTCGTGAGCAAGCCGCAGGTCCAGCGTGATCGAAAAAATCGTGGAGAAGATCGTCCGAGGTCAAGCGTGAGCGCGAGGTCATGCCGCTGCGCCGCAAGGGCTATACCCAGAAGGCGATCGTCGGCGGCCACAAGGTTTATCTCCATACCGGCGAATATGACGACGGCCGGCTGGGCGAGATCTTCATCGACATGCACAAGGAGGGCACGGCACTTCGCGCCATGATGAACAACTTCGCCATCGCGGTCTCGGTGGGGCTGCAATATGGCGTGCCGCTCGACAAGTTCGTCGAGGCCTTCACCTTCACCCGCTTCGAGCCGGCGGGGCTCGTCCAGGGCAACGAGTCGATCAAGAACGCAACCTCGATTCTCGACTATGTGTTCCGCGAACTCGCGGTCTCCTATCTTGGACGCCATGATCTCGCCCATGTCGAGCCCTCCGACATCGGCTTCGATGCGCTGGGCAAAGGTGTCGAGGACGGCAGCGCGCCGCCCCCTGCCCCGGTTCCGGTGCCCGCCGCCAGGGTCCTGTCCTCGGGCTTCGTGCGCAATCAGAATCTCGCGCTCAGCAATGTGGTCGTCATGCCGACGGGTGGTGGCGGCGCGACGGCCAGTGCATCGCCTGCCCATGCGCTCCAGATGCGGGCCGCCGAGACCTACGGCACTTCGGCGCTCGCCATCGCCGAGGCGCGCGTCCATGTGCATGAGCATCACGAGGAGCATGTGCATGTCCACGCCCCCGCGCCGATGACGATGGAGCTCGACCGGCGTATCGAGGCCCGCATGAAAGGCTATGAAGGCGACAGCTGCAATGAGTGCGGCAACTACACGATGGTGCGTAACGGCACCTGCCTCAAATGCGACACCTGCGGCTCGACGAGCGGGTGCTCATGAGCCCTGATCCCGAAAGATTGGAAGTGGCCGGGCCCGCCCGGCCAGGTCATTTCAAGGCGCCGCCTCTCGCCAATATTGCAACGACTGGGCATTCACCGGATTTCCCGCATTGGCGACCAGCGCCCGGATCTTGTCATGGAAGGCTCGTGCCTCGCCTCTCCCAAGAACCAGCGCCAGGCAGCGGATGATGCGCGTGATGCGCAGATGATTGTGGTCGAAGGCCGTGAGCCAATGATCATTCGTGCTGTAGAAGGAGAGCATCCGGTCGCGGGCGCGCCTCACATTGTCCTTCGCCGCAGCGCTGGCGGCAAGCGCAGCCAGCTCATCGGGGGACAGGACCGGCGCATCGAGGTTGAAGCGGCTCGCCTCCGGCAGCGGGAACAGCCATTGAATGTAGTCGTGGCTTCGTTCGAGCGGCGAATTGTCAAAGGCCAGCACGTCCTCGAACGAGCGGCCGCGATGATCGTGTCCTTCTCCTGTCAAGAATGAGACGGCGGAGCCCTCAGCGGTCATTTCAATGTCTCCTTGTCGAGAACTGGGCTCGTCTTCCTCGTCGAGTCCCCCTTTTTTTGGCCGCGCCGGCTCCGAAGGGGACGCGTCGCGTCGCGCTTGCGCTCCTTCGTCGCCGTCCCGCCAGCAAATTCATGCAGAAAAATCGCCGCCGTGCAAAAAATTTTGCCGGCGTGACTTCCGGGTCACAGTTCCGAAGCGCCCTCAAAAAGCAGCCCGGCAGACTCGATTTTAGGCGCTGCTCCGTATACGGAGCACACCAAGAAAATGCTTGATTCCGGCGTGAATCCGGTGAGTCCGGCGCGAGTTCCTTCCGTATACGGAAGAAAACACGATTTCTCAATGTTTACCGGTTGTTAGCGGATTTCTGCTGACATACCAGATGTTGTCGGCATATTGCCGAATCACACAAACAGGTAGACAACACATTGCGATGACGGCCTGACAATTGGTGATTCCAAAAGGATCGCGCCTGTAGGACGTTAGATGTGAGGCTTACCTGCGTTATTGGGGCTCTAATTTAACCAGGAGAACTTGATATGGCTGCTAAGAAAGCTGCTAAGAAGAAATCCGCTAAGAAGGCGACGAAGAAGAAGGCCGCCAAGAAGAAGTTGTAATCTTCTTTAGCGATACTTCAGGACTGGGCCCCGGACGGCATGCGCCTCCGGGGCCAGTTCTTTTTTTGGGACCAGTCATCGACTCCTGTTGCCGCCATAGCGGATCGCCGCCTCGAGATAGAGCGCCAGCACCAGCCCGTTCAATATGTGCCAGATGAAATGCGTGCCCACCGGCAGGACCGGGCATAGGGCCTGGTCGGCGGTGCGAAAGATGAGCGACACGAACAGGATGGTCGAGGCCAGGCCGACATAGAGCTGCGCGGGATGGCCTATGCGCAGCAGTTGGAGCGCCACGATCACGCTGGCGATGAGTGCCGGCAAATAGGCGCCGGAGCCATTCATGAAGCCCGGCGGCAAGATACGATCCAAAGCCAAATTGATTAGAAACAGGACACCGAGGCTCAGCGCTATCGCCCACCAAGCCAATCTCAGGAAACGGCTCAACGCGAAGGCCAGATAGCCATAGATGAAGAGCGTGATCGGCAGCACATCGGCGAGTTCCGACCAGTGATTGGCGAAAGTGTGGAAAGCGAGGCTGCCGAGACCGATCACGAAGACGAGCGCAATCAGCAGCCAGATGACCGGCTCCACGCCCTTTCTCAGCGCCGTTCGCGCCGCCCACAGGGCCGCGATGAGGAATGCGGCATTGCTCAGCGCATTGAGCGGCTCGGCGGCAAGGCCTGGACCCAGGCGTTCACAATAAGCGTCTATCGGCGCAAACCAGTCCATGAAGCTCCTCGATCCAATGCATCGCGCCTAGAGCAAATCCCGCCAAATGCCTGCCCCGGACTCGATCCGGGGTTGAAGACTTGGCGATAAGGATTTGCTCCAGCATATTGATTTGGCGCGAATCCTTATCGGCGAAGTGATTCCACTTCGCCGGGATGCGCGCTAAATGTGCGAAAGGTCTTATAGTCCGATGCGCCAGCGAAGATATAGAGGGATGGCATGAGCCCCCGGGGCTCTAAAGTCGAAAAGCCGCGGTATTTCGCAACCGCGGCTCATCTTGGGCGGGAAGCTTTCGCGCCTATTGGTACACGTAAACTCGCGAGCCGACGGCGACGCGCTCGTACAGGTCGATCACATCCGCGTTCATCATGCGGATGCAGCCGGACGACACGGCGCCCCCGATCGATGCGGCATTGTTGGTGCCGTGGATGCGGAACATCGTGCCCGAGATGTACATGGCACGAGCCCCGAGCGGGTTGTTGGGGCCGCCTTCCATGTGTTCGGGGATAATGTTGCCCTTTGCGGCCTCACGCGCGATCATCACGGCGGGCGGAGTCCAATCCGGCCACTCCCGCTTCATGCCGATCGAGGAATTGCCGCTCCACTGGAAGCCTTCCTTGCCGACGCCGACCTTGTAGCGCAGCGCCTTGCCGCCGGGCAGCACGTAATAGAGGGCGCGCTCGGGAGTGCGGATGATGATCGAGCCGGGGTTGTAGTTGGCGTCGGTGAACCCGACCGTCGTTTTTGTCGTGCGGCCGCTGGCACCTGACCAGCCGAAGGATGCGCGGGTGGCACGTCTGGTGTTGAACAGGCATTCGAAAAAGCTGTCGCAGGGCCGCCGCGTCGAAATCCGGGCTTGCGGCTTTCTCTGCTCGATCTTCCTGATCTTGGCGTCCTTCTTCTTGGGCGCCGTCTTTTCGCTATAGATGATGATGTTGGATTTCACATTTGACGGCGAAGACTGGACGTCCCCCGCCACAAGGCCCATGGCGGCTAGCATCGCCGCCGCGCCAATCCAGAAGTTCCGCATTTATCCCCCTAACCAGAAACAGTCCCGAATAGACTCTGATGCCCCGAACGATAATCTGGACCATGCGCCTTTTCAACCAGTTAGCGGTTCCGGTTGTTTCAACCTTGCGTGACGATGAGGTCCGCTCCGGCCTCTCGATTCGCAGCATCGCCGCGACAACGCCCATTGGTTTTTCACGCACCATGACCTAATGTCTGCCGCTTCCCGGTGGGGGAGCCAATTTTTAAGAGGTCTGCAAATGACATTGGTCCGGCGCTCGGCGCTCGCGTTGATAATCTTTACCTCCCTGGCCGGCGTCTGCCCCGCCTTCGCCGCCGACGAGCCTCCGCTTGTCACCGCCATCCTCAAGAACTGGGAGAGCCAGCTCAAGGTCAAGCCCACCTATCAAGCACTGACCACCGAGGGCGATGGCTCCGTCGTCATTGACGGGCTGAGCGCAGACCTGGAGGTGGTGCCCGGGGACCCCGCCGGGAAAATGTCCGTTTCAGTCGGCAAGATCAGGCTCAGTGGCATCAGCGACAAGGGCAATGGCCTGTTCGAGGTCGCCTCAGCGCAATATATCGACACCAAAGTCGACAGCGCCGCGGCAGGCTTTGTCATCACCGTGCCGCAAAGCACGGCCGAATATTGGTATGTAAAGGCTCTGGGCGACAATCCCAGCCCGACCGACATCCTGCGCGCCAACATGAATGTCGCCAAGAAGATGTCGGCCGGCGCCATGACGCTCACGGCGGCGGGACAAACCTTCTCGGCTGACGGCTATGAGATGACCTGGGACGGGGATCCGGCCACCGGTTCGGGCAAGACCGACTTCAAGATCAGCAACATCACGGTGCCGGAATCCGCGCTCGCGGCCCTCGATCCGTCGGGCACGCTGAAGCAGCTCGGCTATTCCTCGCTCGCCTTCGATATCGGCGGCGACGGCAAGATCGACATCGGAGCAGACAAGATGGGCTTCGATTTCGACGTCTCCTACAATGGCAAGGACATGGGCAAGCTAAAGGTCGGAGCGGGTGTCGGCGAAGTTCCCACCGCTCTCCTTGCCGAGTTGCAGAAGCTGGAGGGGCCGGCGCAACCCGACCCCAACATCTTCATGCCCCTCGTTCAGGGCATTCAGGTCAGCCGTGTCGCGCTCCGCTTCGAGGACCAGTCGATCACCAGGAAGATCATTCCGCTCCTTGCCAAGATGCAAGGTATGGACGAGGCGACGATGGTGGCCAGTGCCGGCGCGATGCTGCAGCTCGGGCTTGCCGAGCTCAAGAGCCCGACTTTTACCCAGAAGGCGGTCGAGGCGCTCAACGCCTTTCTAAAGGATCCACGCTCGCTCACCATCCTGGCGAAGCCGGCACAGCCGATCACCGTTCAGCAGCTCTTGGCGCTCGATCCCAACAATCCAGGCGCAGCGATCGATCAGCTGGGCGTCACGATATCGGCGAACGACTGACATCCGCGCATTGCAAGTTCTGCAAAGTGGCCGGGATGTCCCACGGCCATTTAATTTGTCTGCGCCGATCGTCTGCATGACACACCGGCGGTTTAGCTTTTCGAGCCGCGATAAATCCAGCACTTGCGCTATGTGCCTGCTGATCTGCCTATAAACCGCACGACTCTGAAAGCATGCTCGTGCCGTCGCTTTCGCCTATTTCTCCGGCAGGTTGAGCCGCAAATGCAGTTCGCGCAACTGCTTGGGTGTGGCTTCCGAGGGTGCGCCCATCAGCAGGTCATAGGCCTGCTGGTTCATCGGGAACATCGTCACTTCGCGCAGGTTCTTGGCGCCGATCAGCAGCATGACGATGCGATCGATGCCCGCCGCCATGCCTCCGTGCGGCGGCGCGCCATATTGGAAGGCGCGGTAAAGGCCGCCGAAACGCTCCTCCACGGTCTGACGATCCTTGCCCACGATCTCGAAAGCCCTGACCATCGTTTCCGGCAAGTGATTGCGGATGCCGCCAGAGGCGATCTCATAGCCATTGCAAACAACGTCATATTGGAACGCCTTGATCGTCAGAGGGTCTTGGGTCGTCAACGCCTCGGTGCCGCCCTGCGGCATGGAAAATGGATTGTGGCCAAAGTCGATCGCCTTCTCTTCCTCGTTCCATTCATAGAAGGGGAAATCGACGATCCAGCACAGCTCGAAGCGGTCGCGATCCGACAAGGTTCAATTCCTCACCGGCGCGAGCGCGCGCGGCGCCGGCAAAGGTGGCAAACTTCTTCGGATCGCCGGCGACGAAGAAAGCGGCATCGCCTTCGCCAAGGCTAAGCTGCTGGCGGATGGCTTCGGCACGCTCGGCGATGTTCTTGGCGATGGGGCCTGCCCCTTCGAGCTTGTCGCCTTCCTTGCGCCAGAAGATGTAGCCCAAGCCCGGCTGGCCCTCGCCCTGCGCCCAGCCATTCATGCGGTCGCAGAAAGCGCGCGAGCCGCCCGTCTTCGCCGGAATGGCCCAGACCTGGTTCTTGGGATCGTTCCCTAGGATATTGGCGAAGACCTTGAATTCGCTGCCGCGGAAATGCTCCGAGACGTCCTGCATGACGATCGGGTTGCGCAGATCGGGTTTGTCCGAACCGAATTTGCGCATCGCCTCCTCATAGGGAATGCGCGGAAACGCTTTCGTCACCGGCTTGCCTTCGGCAAAGGTTTCGAACACCCCGCGGATCACCGGCTCCATGGTGGCGAAGACGTCATCCTGCTCGACGAAGCTCATCTCGACATCGAGTTGATAGAATTCGCCCGGCAGGCGGTCGGCGCGCGGATCCTCATCGCGGAAGCAAGGTGCAATCTGGAAATAGCGATCGAAGCCCGACACCATGATGAGCTGCTTGTATTGCTGCGGCGCCTGCGGCAGCGCGTAAAAATCGCCGGGGTGCATGCGCGAGGGCACCAGGAAGTCGCGCGCCCCTTCAGGCGAGGAAGCCGTGAGGATGGGGGTCGAGAATTCGGTGAAGCCCGACTCGCCCATGCGCTTTCGCATCTCGGCGATGATCTTCGTGCGCGCCATGATATTGCGGTGGAGGCTTTCGCGCCGCAAATCGAGGAACCGGTATTTGAGGCGGATATCCTCGGGATATTCGACATCGCCGAAGACCGGCAATGGCAGCTCCTTCGCTTCCGACAAAACCTCGATCCGGGAGGCGAACACTTCGATGAGGCCGGTCGGCAGGTCGCGGTTTTCGGTGCCGGACGGGCGCAGCCTGACCTTGCCGTCGATCTTGACCACCCATTCGCTGCGCAATGTCTCGGCGCTCTTGAAAGCGGGGCTGTCGGGGTCGGCGACCACCTGAGTCAGGCCATAGTGATCGCGCAGGTCTATGAACAGCACGCCGCCATGATCGCGCACGCGATGCACCCATCCCGACAGGCGCGTTTCGGCGCCTTGGTGCGTGTCGCGCAGATCACCGCACGTATGGCTTCTATAAGCGTGCATAATTCCTCGCAAATCAGGTCGGACAGTTCGGATGAGCGCGCGGAAAAGCGCATGCGCGGGCTGGATTGTCAAGCTTTCGGCATTTCTGGTGGATTCACGGGCATTTGCGGCTTTCTCTAGGCCGCCGGCGAGGCCAATGGCATAAATTGACGCAGGGCCCTCAAGCCCTGAGCTAAGGTATTGAAAAACATGAATAATGCATAATTTTAGCTGCTGTGTCAGCAAAACATTTGACGCCTGACCCGGACTCGCGCGAGTTAGAGCCCATGGAGGTCATCACCACCACCTCAGCCCTCAAGGCGCTCGTGAAGGAACTCGCCCGCGAAGCCTATGTCACGGTCGACACTGAGTTCATGCGTGAACAGACCTTCTGGCCCGACCTCTGCCTCATCCAGATCGCCGGCAAGACCCACCAGGCAATCATCGATCCCAAGGCGCCGGATCTCGATCTCAAGCCCTTCCATGCGCTGATGACCAATGAGGACATGCTCAAGGTCTTCCATGCGGCGCGGCAGGACATCGAGATATTCTTCCATCTTTCGGGCCGTGTGCCACACCCGGTCTTCGATACGCAGATCGCCGCCATGGTCTGCGGCTTCGGCGACCAGGTCTCATATGAATTGATCGTTCGCCAGCTGGCGCGCGCCCAGATCGACAAATCTTCGCGCTTCACCGACTGGTCGCGCCGGCCGCTCACCGAGAAGCAGCTCAACTACGCGCTGTCCGACGTCACCCATTTGCGCACCGTCTATGAGAAGCTGAAGGAAGAACTCGACAAGACCGGACGCGAGCCGTGGCTGGCGCAAGAGATGGCGATTCTCACCTCGCCCAAGACCTACAACCTGGCGCCGGAAGACGCGTGGAAACGGCTCAAGACGCGGCTCAGATCCAAGAAGCAGCTCGGCGTCCTGATCGCGCTCGCCGCCTGGCGCGAGCGCGAAGCGCAGGAAAAGAACGTGCCGCGCCAGAGGGTCATCAAGGATGACGCCCTCATCGAGATCGCGACCCAGATGCCGCAGACGCGCGAGGCGCTCAACGCGTCGCGGGCGCTGCCGCGCGGTTTCGGCAACTCGCGCGCGGGCGAAGCCATTCTCGCCGCCGTCAAGGACGGGCTCGAGACCGACGCCAAGCTGCTGCCTGTTCTTCCGGGCGCACATGAGAAGGTGCCGGAGAGCACGCAGGCAGCAGCCGAGATCCTCAAGCTCGCCCTCAAGATCGTGGCCGAGCGCGAAGGCTTGGCGCCGCGCCTTCTTGCCAGTGCCGCCGACATCGACGCGGTCGCGCAGGAGGATGAGGCCGATGTGCCTTTGATGAAAGGCTGGCGCCGCCAGATGTTCGGCAATCTGGCGCTCGACCTCAAGCATGGCCGCGCCGTCATCGGCTTCCGCGATGGCCGGGCCGAGATCATGCCGAATGCGGGAAATTTTAAGCCGGCCGCCGCGGCGGCCGAGTAACCTCCCTTTGCCCTTGCGTCAGGCGACGTGCTAGGCTTCTCCGGCTGGGGTTACAGGGAGGACGACATGCCTACCTTTATCATGCTCGCGAACTTCACCGATCAGGGCGTGCGCACCGCCAAGGACACGACAAAACGGTCCGAGAAATTCAAGGAGATCGCCAAGCAGAATGGTGCGACCGTCAAGGACACGTATTGGACGCTGGGCCAATATGATGTCGTGGCCATCATCGAGGCCCCCGATGTGACGAGCATCACGGCGCTCGGCCTAAGCCTCGGCATGGGCGGCAATGTGCGCACCCAGACCCTTCCGGCCTTCACCGCCGACGACATGAACAAGGTGCTGGCGAAGCTGAAGTAGGCCGATCGGCCGGATCATTGCTAGACGATCTCAACCAGCGAGGTGCGGCCCATTTGGCCGGCCAGCGCCGTAAGCCTTTTCTCGACCCGTTCACCGATGAGGTCGGCGTATTTCTTCGGTACCCGGAGGATCAGGCTTTTCGCGCCTTCCGCGTCGATGCCGATCTTGGGCAAGACGCCGGGCATGGCGGCGGTGATGATGTAGGCGAGACGGAAGACATCGCTCAACAGCCTGGCGCGCTCCAGCATCTTGTCATCGACGAGGCGGGCAAGATTGCTGGTGAGCCCCTCCTCTTCGCCCTCATAGCGATAGAAGATGGTGAGTGCGAGGAAGATGCGCCCGGCATGATCGATATCGACGAAAGCGGCTTGTGAGATCATGCCGAGCGAGCGCTCGGCGCGGTAGTCGGGATGCGCCCGCCAGCCGATATCGGCGAGAAGGCAGGCCGCATGGCGCAAGCGGCGCTCGCCATCCGTCTCCTCGAAGCTCTTGTGTGAGAAGAGCTTGTCGGTCCAATCGGCAAGCTCGAGCTCATGCTCGGGCGAGCGGGCATAACGGCAGCAAAAATCCCAGCACGAGGAGAGCAGCGCGTCCGCCTCGCGCTTGCGCTTGGGCAGCTTCGAATAGAGCAGGCCCTCGCGTACGCCATAGATCGACGACCACCATCTGCTTGACCTTTGACTTGGCCAGCAGGCGTTCGAGCACCAGCGCGCCATAGGGCAGCGTATCGGATGCGGCTTCGCGACACCGACTTGATGTCCTTGAGCGAAGACGAAGAGAGATGCGAGACCAGATCGGCCACCGAGCGCGCCTGCTCGCGACCGATCGTGTAATTGTGCAGCACATGCAGCGGATAGCGCGTCTGCGCCATGTGGATGCGCGCGATGTTGCGCCAGGTGCCGCCCACCGCATAGAGATTGCGGCCCTTGAGCTGGGCCAGAAGTGGCGATGAATCGAGATAGCTCGTCGATGATGTCGCGCGCCTTGGCGGCCGATCCCCCCGACATGTCCATGAGGCGCAAGGGCCCCGAACGGCAAGGTGACTGCCGTCCCGTATGCTGTCCTTCGCCGACATCGATGAGCTCGAGGCTGCCGCCGCCAAGATCGCCGACGAGGCCGTCGGCGCCGGTGATGCCCGCCATCACGCCCATGGCGGCGAGCCGCGCCTCTTCCTTGCCAGAAAGCACGTCGATATGGGCGCCGAGCGCCTCCTCGGCCATGTCGACGAATTGCTGGCCGTTTTCCGCTTCGCGGGCGGCGGCGGTCGCCACCGCATAGACCTCGCGGGCGCCGATCTGGCGCGACAGCGCCCGAAAGCGGCGCAGCGAGCCCAGTGCACGCTCCATGCCTTCCGGATTGAGCTTGCCGGTCGTGGCCACTCCGCGGCCCAGGCCGCAGAGAATCTTCTCGTTGAAGACCGGGGTGGGCGCCCGGCGCAAGCCATCATACACGACGAGGCGCACCGAGTTCGAACCGATGTCGACGACGGCTACCGGACGGTATTTCGGCGACCCGCTGCCTAACCTTTTTGCTTCTTCACTTCTCGGCTCTGGACTTCCTCGCCGACACGGCCCGTGATCGCCGGCGGCAGACTACCTTTAGGCGATCTGCCGCGTCCAGAGAGAGATGGATTGTTCATGAAATAGGTCGTGGGCGTTGAACGGCTCCTCGTCCGGTCCCGGCGCGATGCGCCGCGACGAGCCATCGGCCAGGAGCTCCCAGCTCTGCTGGTTGTCATGCAGATTGGCCATCATGATCTGGCCCAGCACTTGCTCGTGCACGGTCGGATTTTCGATGGGGATCAGCGTCTCGACCCGGCGATGCAGGTTGCGCGGCATCCAGTCGGCGGATGAGATGTAGACCTTGGCGCTCGGATGCGGCAGGCCATGGCCGGCGCCAAAGCAGATGATGCGGCTGTGCTCGAGGAAACGTCCGATGATGCTCTTGACGCGGATGTTCTCAGAAAGTCCCGGGACACCGGGCCTCAGGCAGCAAATGCCGCGCACCACGAGATCGATCTGCACGCCCGCCTGGCTCGCCGCGATAGAGCGCATCGATGATGCCGGATCGACGAGCGAATTGAGTTTGGCCCAGATGTTGGCCGGGCCGGCCCGCCTTCGCATGCCCGATCTCATCCTCGATGTGCTTCGAGGAGCCGCGTTTTCATATCGATCGGCGAGAGCGAGATCTTCTCGAGATCCTCGGGTTCGGCATAGCCCGAGACGTAATTGAACAGCCGGGCGGCATCGCGGCACAGCGCCGGATCGCAAGTGAAGAAGGAGAGATCGGTGTAGATCTTGGCCGTGACCGGATGATAGTTGCCGGTGCCGTAATGCACGTAGGTGCGCATGTTGCCGCCTCTCGCGGCGCACCACCATCGATACCTTGGCATGGGTCTTGAGCTCGATGAAGCCGAACACTACCTGGGCGCCGGCGCGCTCGAGGTTGCGGGCCCATTGGATATTGGCCTCCTCGTCGAATCGGGCCTTGAGCTCGACCAGCGCCATGACGGATTTGCCGGCCTCGGCGGCCTTGACGAGAGCGGCCACGATCGGGCTGTCGTTCGAGGTGCGGTAGAGCGTCTGCTTGATGGCGACGACATCGGGGTCTTGCGCTGCCTGCTGGACGAACTGCACCACCACGTCGAAGGATCTCATAGGGATGGTGGACGATGATGTCCTTCTGGCGGATGGCGGCGAAGCAATCGCCGCCATGGTCGCGGATGCGCTCCGGGAAAGCGCGCGACGAAAGGCTTGAATTTGAGGTCGGGCCGCTCGTCGAGGATGAGCTGCTTGGTGTCGGCATAACCGACGAGGCCGCCGCAGGTCACCATCACGTCGCTCGGTCACTGTCGAGCTCATCGGCAATGAAGTCGCGCAAGTTGGCCGGGCACGCGGCGTCCACCTCCATGCGGATCACCGACCCGCGGCGGCGGCGTTTGAGCGCGCTTTCGAACACGCGCACCAGATCTTCGGCCTCTTCCTCGATTTCGATGTCGCTGTCGCGGATGATGCGGAACAGACCCTGGCCCAGCACGTCATAGCCGGGAAACAGGCGCGGACAGAAACAGGGCCAGCATGTTCTCGAGCGAGATGAAGCGGGCGGAGTCCGCCCGGCTTGCCGGGCAGACGGATGAAGCGGTCGAGCTGCTGCGGAATGGGCAGCAGCGCATTCATCAGTGCCGCCATCGCGCCGGCGCTTAGCTGCAGCGCAATGATGAAGCCGCGATTGGGGATGAAGGGGAACGGATGGGCCGGATCGATGGCGATCGGCGTCACCACGGGAAGAATATGGCCGAGAAAGCGTTCATCGAGCCAGGCGCGCTCGCTCATCGGTCAAGCTCGCTTGGATCGACGATGGCGATGCCGTTTTCGCTCAATTCGCCGCTCAGCTGCAGCCAGCGTGTGTCCTGCTCGGCCATCAGCTCCTGGGCGAGCTTGCGCACCTGCTCGAGCTGCTCGGCGGGCGTCAGGCCGTCCTGGCTCAGCTCGACCGATCTTGGCCCGCATCTGGCCGACGAGACCGGCCACGCGCACCATGAAGAACTCATCGAGATTGTTGCCGGAGATCGACAGGAAGCGCAGCCGCTCGAGCAGCGGATGGTTGCGGTTGCGCGCCTCTTCCAGCACCCGCATGTTGAAGACGAGCCACGACAGCTCGCGATTGATGAAGCGACCCGGATCGGAGAGTGGGTTTCCGTCTTGGGTTCGATCGTGAGGGATATTTCGTTCATCGCGCCAAATCCTGCCGGGACTCCCCGAATTTCTGGGTCATAATAGGGCCGTGTGACTGAACGATGAAGGCTATCCGTTAGCCCTCTTCGTCCGTGAACAGGTCCGGACGAAATATATCCCCAAGAACCTTTGCCGACAAAATGCCGGGTCACTTCGGCCCTTTCCTCGAGCGCCCGGCGATCGATTTCAGCCACCAGCATGCGGGCAGCGGCAAGTGCCCGCGGCATACGGGAAACGAGATAGCTGACGACCGTCTCGTCCACCGCCGATCTGGCGGTCGGCGAACAGCTTCACCAGCACGCCGCGCAAAAGGACGTCATCGGGCGGCCCCAATTGCGACCGCGGGCGCCGCCTTGAGCCTTGACAGCAGGTCCGGCAGGGCAATGTCCCAGGCGGGCGGCGGCGCGAGCGCCGTCAGCAAAACATAGGCCTTCTGTTCGCGGGCGAGATTGAGCAGATGGAAGAAGGCGGGCTCGTCGAGAGTATCGCTCGGCGCATCCTCGATCACCAGAGCGGCCGTTAGCCAGGAGCTTCGGCACGGCCGTCTTCGCGAATGTCGGACGGGCGAGCCAGCAAACTGCCCGTCATCTCGTGCCAGACTTCGGCCAGATGGGACTTGCCGCTTCCCGGCGGCCCCATGAATCAGGCGTGTTCGACGGCCAGTCGGGCCAGAGGTCGATCAGCGCCACCGCCTTGGCATTGGAGGGCGTCACCAGGAAATCGTCACGCCCCGTGGCAGGCCGGTGCGGCAGATCGAAAACGAGCTGACGGCTCTCGTCCCGCCATCATTTGGGCCGGCTCCGCCGCTTCGGCACCGTCGGCTGCCTTATTCTGAGTCGGAACACCGCGATAGAGCGGGCTTTTCAGATATTGCTGAAGCGCGAAACGCACCAGCACGCCGGCCGCCGCGGCCAGCGGCACGGCCAGCAGCAGCCGACAAAGCCGAACAGATAGCCGAAGGCAAAGAGCGCGAACATCAGCCAGACCGGATGCAGGCCGATGCTGTCGCCGACCAGATTGGGCGAGAGGAAATTGCCCTCGATGAACTGGCCGGCAACGAATATGCCGACGATGATCACGATCTGACAGCCAGTCAGGCCAGAACTGGACCAGCGCCATGCCGATGGCCAGCGACGCCGCCGATGATCGTGCCGACATAGGGAATGAAGCTCAGGAGCCCGGCGCCCAGACCGATCAGCAGGCCGAAATTCAGCTCCGCCAAGGACAAGCGCGACGGCATAGAAAATGCCAAGCGAAAGGCAAACGGTGCCCTGGCCGCGAATGAAGCCGGCCATGGCCACGTCGATCTGGCGGGCGAGTTCGCGAATGGTGCTCGACGTGATCGCGCGGCAGCCAGCTGTCGACCTTCGCCACCATGCGATCCCAGTCATTCAGCATGTAGAAGGCGACAATCGGTGTCACGACCAAGAGCGAGATGACATTGACCAGCGCCAGGCCTCCGGAAAGATCGATGTCAGGATCGCCGCCAGCCAGCCTGCTGCCTTGCCCGCGACGTCAGAAAACGATCCCGGCAGATTGGTGCCCGAGGCGGCCAGCATGTTCTTGAGCCATTGCGGCGCGAGATCCTCGAACAGCTTGATCAGCGCCTGCATGAGGCTCGGCAGGTTCGAGGCAAAGCGGGCGATCTGATCGCCGAGCACCGGCAACAGCAGCACAAGCAACACCACGATGGCAACGATGCTGGCGATGAGGATGACGAGCGTCGCCGCAAGGCGCGGCAAGCCGAGCCGCTCCAGAGCATCCGCGACCGGATCGAGGAAATAAGCCAGCACCAGCCCGGCGATGAAGGGCAGCAGGATGTCGCCGAGAAGCCAAAGCGCCAAAATGAGCATAACGAGTGCCGCCGTCCAGAAGACCATCTGGCGCTGCAATGTCATGGCATTTCCTTTGTGCTCGCCCCATTGGCCATATGGCGGGCCCATTCACGCATGTAAAGCGCGGCGGAGGCGACGGTGAGAAAGGCAACGATGGCACTGCCGATCACCGGAAACCAGGCCGCATCCGACATCCAGGCCAGTATCGCGAGCTGCCCGCCGGCAAAGATGATCTGCGCAACGGTATTGGCCTTGCTGATCATCAGCGGCTGCACCTTGATCGGCTTGTCCAGGATCCAGGACAGGATCACAGCGCCGACGATGAGCACGTCGCGCGAGGCAACGAGGATGACGAGCCAGGCCGGCATGTGCTGGAGCAAGCCCAGCGAGATATAGATCGAGACGAGCAGCAGCTTGTCGGCGAGCGGATCGAGATAGGCGCCGAGCTCAGTCTTCATCGAATAGCGCCGGGCGATATAGCCATCGATGCCGTCGCCGACGCCAGCCATGATGAAGACCAGAAAAGCCAGGCCGAACTGACCGGCGACGATCAGCCAGATCGTCACCGGCACCAGCAGGATTCGGCCGATGGTGATGATATTGGGCAGGCTCATGCGCGGCGAAGAGAAATGGTTGCTGTGGACGGCATCATAATGGCTGCAGCACCCATGTCCCGCCTGCCCGCACCAGCCTCAAGCCGCTGGCCGGAAAGCGCCGATTGCAGCGTCTCGACCGAATCGAAGAAGGCAAGCCGGATCACCGCGCCATTCTGGGCGATGGTCGAGACATCGACGCCGATCACGCCAGGCGTCGATGAGCACGCTGGCGCGGATGCCGTTCCACTGGTGTATGCCGGAGAACGGGCACGGCGACCGGCAGCGACATGCGAGGCTCGCGCGGCCTGCTGCTCGGCCTCGGCGCGCGCTCTGCGCTTCGGCGGCCATCTTGATTTTGCGTCGAACGCCATTTCTCGAGCATCACGTCGTGGAAGCGCCGTGCGGCGAGTTGCCGCGGCCGCCTCGATCGTGCCGTCCTCGGCTGTGTAGATCTTGTCGAAAGTGATCTCGCCCAAGGGCAAGTCGCCCTGCATCACCGCATGGATGCCGCCTTGCGGCTCGGGCTCGGCGATGGCGACGAGAATGGCCTTGGCCTCGTAGCGCATCATCAGCGATCCAAGCTTGATCGCATCGCCAGCCAACGCCTCTTCGGCGTAATCGCGGATGTGTCCTCGAGATCGCCCAAGGGAATGATCATCGGCACCACCGCCTGCTCGGCCTTGAGATCGAGCCAGGCCTTGCGCCAGAGATTGTCCTCCCAGACAACCGGGCCGTCGGGTCCCTTCCACAGGGGCAGGACGACCATCGGCGGCGCCTGGTCCTCGACGACCTCGATGCCATGCCGGCCGAACGACTTCGCGCATCTTCTGGGGCAGGAAGCGCACGGTAAGCTTGCCGATATAGCGGCCCGGGCGCGGAATGCTCCTCTTCGATCGAGAGCGAGCGCAGCATGCGGCCGATTTCGCGGGCGTCCATGCCGGCGAGCCGCTGGGCGGCGTCCCGCGATCCCAAGTCTCTCCACGAGTGTATAGAAGGCCTTCACCTGCGCCTCGATGATCGCGCTGGTGCGTGCCGAAGCCGCGTCCTTGTCGGTCACGTCGACCTCGACGCCGGTCACTGAAAAGATGCTGGTCTCGACCGGACTCACGGCGCGGGCGTTCTCAGGCTGACAGGCGAGAAGAAGGGCAAGGACCGCAGCGAGCAGGCCCCAAATACGCGACTTCATCAAAAACTCCATTTGCCTGCCGCGTCCAACTGAGCGCTTTATCTGCGCCGCTCTTCGGGTTATTCACGCGGGCACAGCGGCATGCCACAGATAATTGGGGCAAACTAACGGCATGGGCGCAGGCAAACAAGACGGACATAACGGCCTCTCCTATGCGGATGCGGGCGTGGATATTTCCGCCGGAAACGCCCTGGTCGAGGCGATCAAGCCGCTGGCCAAGGCCGACCGCGAGGACGGGCACCGATTCGGCGCTGGGCGGGTTCGGCGGCCTGTTCGACCTCAAGGCCTGCGGCTTCAGCGATCCGGTGCTCGTCGCCGCCAATGACGGGGTCGGGACCAAGCTCAGGATCGCCATCGAATTCGGGGCTGCACGCGACCGTCGGCATCGATCTCGTCGCCATGTCGGTCAACGATCTCGTCGTGCAGGGCGCCGAGCCCCTGTTCTTCCTCGACTATTTCGCCACCGGCAAACTTGAAGTCGAGGAAGCGCGCGATGTGATCGCCGGGCATCGCCGAGGGCTGCCGGCAGGCGGGCTGCGCGCTGATCGGCGGCGAGACCGCCGAGATGCCGGGCATGTATCACGGCGGCGACTATGATCTCGCGGGCTTCGCGGTCGGTGCCGTCGAGCGCGAGAATATCTTGCCGCGGGCCGATGTCGGGCCAGGCGATGTCATCCTTGGTCTCGCCTCCTCCGGACCCCATTCCAACGGCTATTCGCTGATCCGCCGGCTCGTCGAGATGAGCGGTCTCGGCTATTCCGCCGATGCGCCTTTCGCGCCCGGCAAGACACTGGGCGAAGCCCTGCTGACGCCCACGCGCATCTATGTGAAGCCGGTCCTCGCGGCGCTCAAGGTGTCGGATGGAATCAAGGCGCTCGCCCATATCACCGGCGGCGGCTTCCTCGAGAACATCCCGCGCGTGCTGCCCTCGAGCACGGTGGCCGAGATCGATCTCGCTCGCGTCCCCTCCCCGCCGGTCTTCGGCTGGCTGCAGGAAGCGGGCGGCATCGGCGAGCGGGAAATGCTGCGCACCTTCAATTGCGGCATCGGCATGATCTGCGTGGCGGCGCCGGATCGTGCCGACGAGATCGCCCGCCTCATCGCAGCCGAGGGCGAGCGGGTGGTGACACTGGGCTCGATCGCCGCCCGCGGCGGGTCGCGAGGAACAGGTCAAGCCGCGCGGAAGGCTGCGCTTTGACCAAGGCGCGCAAGAGAACCGCCATCCTCATTTCAGGGCGCGGCTCGAACATGCAGGCGCTGATCAGGGCGGCGCAGGATCCCAACTATCCGGCCGAGATCGCCATCGTCATCTCGAACCGCCCGGACGCCAAGGGGCTCGATTTCGCCAGGAAGCAGGGCATCGCGACCGAGGTCATCGACCACAGATCGTTCCGCTCGCGCGAGGAGTTCGACCGCGCCCTCGATGCCGCCCTATCGCGCCATCGTGTCGAGCTCGTGGCGCTTGCCGGCTTCATGCGCATCATGACCCGGGGCTTCGTCGATGCGTGGCGCGATCGCATGATCAACATCCATCCCTCGCTGCTTCCCGCCTACAAGGGGTCACACACCCATGAACGAGCGCTGGCGGACGGCGCGATACGCCATGGCTGCACCGTGCATTTCGTGCGCCGTGACGTCGATACCGGGCCGATCATCGCGCAGGCGCGCGTGCCGGTGCTCGAGGGCGACACGCCAGAGACTCTTGCCCAGCGTGTGCTCGATGCCGAGCACAAGATCTATCCCCGGGCGCTGGCGCTCGTCGCCTCCGGTGCGTTGCGAGTCGAGGGTGAGACGATCGTCGCCACCTCACCCGGCATTAAGCTGCCGCTCACCATTCCCGCTTTCCCACACAGCTAGGGACGATGTGAGAGCACATTGAGTACCTTTCCTGTCGGGTCGTGAATGAAAAAAGTCTGACCCCCCATGGTTCGTCCCTCAGATCGTGGACGATCTTGCAACCGATCTCTTTGGCACGACGGTACGCCTCGTCCACATTGTCCACTTCGATGGAAAGATCGGGCACAGGTGCACCCGAGCCGCCCTCGCTCATGATGCTGACCTGCGTGACCGCCTTCTCGCGCGACGAGAGTGTGACGATCCACCCAAGATCCATGATCGTGTCGAGCCCGAAAAGCTCCGAATAGAACTTCTGAACCTCGGGCACGGTGTTCGCTGCGATATTCGCGACAATACGCCTGACCGTCATCCCGCCACCTCCTGGCTCAGGAACCGATCCGTTGAGGAAAGCTTCTGTTGGCCTGATGCCTGGCAACACTCACGAACCATCAGAAGGGAAACCTCAGTCGGATACGATCGTCCTTTATGAGCGCAGCCGCTAAAGAAACACGTCGAGATCAGGCTTCTCCTGCTCGGCACGCAGCTCCTCCTGCCATTCCTTGAGCAGCGCCTTGCGCCGTTTCGGATAGCGGTAATTCAATATGTCGAAATGCGAGATGCGGTCGGTGCGGAAATGGCGGAAGGCGGCGCGCAATTCGCACCAGGCGATGATGTTGCGCGTCGCCTCGTAATAGGCGATTCCGATCGGCCAGATCGTCCTGTCGGTGCGGCGGTCGAGCTCGTCGCGATACTGGATCTGCACCTTGCGGCTTTCGCGGATGGCGCTGCGCAGCCCCGCGACATCGACGGCATCCGCGGCGCGCTCCTCGCGCGGCGGCACGACGAGCCCGGCATCGAAGAGGAAGGGCTTCAGTCCTTCCGGCAGCACGGCGCCGATCTTGGCAACGGAATCGCGCGCAGCGCGCGACAGCTGGAAATCGCCGCGTCGCGTCACCCAGCGCAGGCCCAGCATGACCGCCTCGAGCTCATCGACCGTGAACATCAGCGGCGGCATGTCGAAGCCTTCGCCAAGCACATAGCCAATGCCGGCTTCGCCCCTGATCGGAACGCCCTGCGTCACCAGCGAATTGACGTCACGATAGACGGTGCGCAGCGAGACCTCGAGCTCCTCGGCCATGGTCTCGCCGGTCACCGGCCGCCGGTGGCGGCGGAGAATTTGCAGGACCTGCAGAAGTCGGTCAGCGCGTCGCATGGTCAAAAGCCTACTGCAGTGCTGCTGACAAAGTATGTCAGGAAGGTGGCAGGAAGACGGGAGCGAAGCCGCGGGCTCAGACCGGGACAGCCAGCATGGCCAAGGGCGCAACCATGGCGGCCATGAGCAAGGCGGCCATGATGAGGAACCAGTGGGCTGACAGTGTAGCGCGGCGAGCGTTCATGGCGGCAGAGTTTGTGCTGATTCTCGTTTTAGGAAAATGATTCTTTTCAAAGGCTTAGACCCACAACCTAACTCTTTGATCCATTTGGGACTCATGAACCAGGGGCTGAGGGTGGGCACCCCCGGGCCACCAACTGAAAGTGTCGATGGATTGATGCCACAGCTCGGGTGATCCAAGGCTGAGGATCGCGTTCATCTGCGGTTCACCGCGGAACATGGCTCAGGCCCGCCTCAGCCACACCCGGTTGTCGTGGAAGGCGCCGCCCGCCGCCGGCGCCGGCTGGTCCGCAGCCCGTCAGCGTATTGATCCCCTTGCCGTCCTCGAACGCCTCGTTCGGCCAGATCGATTCCGCGATCAGGACGCCGCGGCGCACGCCTTCGAAAGCCTGGGCATGGAGCGTTACGACGCCCCGGGCGCTGCCGAGCCGCACCTTGTCGCCATCCTTGAGGCCGGCATCGGCAAGGTCCTCAGGATGCACGAAGACTGTCGGGCGTCCTTCCCGCTTTGCGCGAGGACGGCGTCTCGTTGAAGGTCGAATTGAGGAAGGTGCGCGCCGGGCTCGTCGCAAGCCTGAAAGGATAGGTTTCGGTCGCCTCCTCGATAACTCCCCAATGGTCCGGCATCGCCGGCATGTCGTCGACCGGGCCATAAGGTCCCGACACCCGGCCCTGAAACGAGCCGATTGCCAATCCGGCTTGAAGCGGAATTTGCCGTCCGGATGGCCGAAGCCGTTGAGGAAATGCGCACTCTCGAAATCCTGCTGCACGTCGATCCAGGTCGCCTCATCGAGGGCTGCGAGATCGGGACGGTTCGAAGTTCTTCAGTGTCCAGTCGATGAGCTCACGCGGGCTCATGGCGAAGCCCGGATGCTCCGCCCCCACCCGCTTCGCGAGATCGGCGATCACCTCGTGATTGTTGCGGCATTCACCCGGCGCCTCGACGAGCTTGCGCGCCCAGCATGATGTGCTGATGGCCGCCGCCCTGATAGATGTCGTCATGCTCGAGGAACATCGTGGCCGGCAGCACGATGTCGGCGAGGGCCGCCGTCTCGGTCATGAACTGCTCATGCACGCAGACGAAGAGATCATCGCGCATCAGCCCTTGCTTGACCTTCGTCTGATCGGGCGCGACGGATGCCGGGTTGGTGTTCTGGACGATCATCGCCGTGACCGGCGGGCCGCCCGCGAGATCATAGGGATCGTTAAGCAGAACCGGGCCGATGCGGCATTGATCGAGCTGGCGGATCGAAGGATCGCGGACATCGAGGCCCTCGATCATGCGTCTTGTTCCATTTGTACATGCCGCTGTTCGAATGGAAGCGCGCCGCCGCCTTCATGCTGCCAGGAGCCCGTGACCGCGGCGATCGAAGTCACCGCATGCATATTGACGGCACCGTTGCGCGAGCGGGTGAAGCCATAGCCGATGCGCAGATAGGTGCGCTTGGTCTCGCCGATGAGCTTCGCGAAGGCTTCGATCTCGGCTGCCGGGCATCCGCAGATCGCAGCCGCCCATTCGGGCGTGCGCGTCCTCAGATGCGCCTCGAATTCGCGCGGCACGTCGGTGTATTTTTCGAGATAAGGCCAGTCGGCATAGCCATCGCGGAACAGCACGTGCATGATGGCGCAAGCGAGCGCGCCATCGGTGCCAGGCCGGATGATCATCTTCACGTCGGCCTGCTTCATCGTGCCGGTGTCATAGACATCGACGCAGGCGATCTTGGCGCCGCGCGTCTTGCGCGGCGATCGCGGCATGGGTCATGACGTTGACCTGGGTGTTCACCGGATTGGTGCCCCAGATCACGATCAGGTCGGATTTCTGCATCTCGCGCGGATCGGAGCCGGTCATGCGGCCGCAGCCGGCGAGGTAGCCCGGCCAGGACAGCGCCACGCAGAACGTATCATAGAGGCCGGAATATTTCTTGGCATGGCGCAGCCGGTTGATGCCGTCGCGCATCACCAGGCCCATGGTGCCGGCATAATAATAGGGCCACACCGATTCGCGCCCCATAGCGCTCCTCGGCCTTGAGGAAGGCTTCGCGCCACTTCGCCCATCGCATCTTCCCAGGACAGACGCTGCCATTCGCCCGCGCCCTTCGCGCCCCTTTGCGCTTCAAGGGATAAAGCAGGCGGTCGGGGTGATGGATGCGCTCGGCATAGCGGCCGACCTTCTCGCAAATGACGCCCAGCGTGTAGCTGTTGTCCTTGGCGCCGCGCACGCGCCCGATCGTATATGTCATCGAGGAGTTCGACATCGAGGGCGCAGGTCGAGGGGCAGTCATGCGGGCAGACCGAACGGCCGATCTTGATATTGGGGCGGATGTTCATGATGCTAGTTTAAGCCAAACGATTCCGAATGTTTAGGGTGAGAATGGAGCCTTGTGTGGTGGATTTGGCATTCGCTACAGTATCTCGGCTTGCGCTAGTAGCGAATGTCAAATCCAAAACCACACGAGAATCAATATTTGCGAGTGTCCCTATGATCCTAACATTCGCAACATGCCCGCAACGAACTGAAGCGAATGTTAGGATCAGGACACTCGTATGAACAACGTCATTGCCGTTCGGGAAGCTTTCGCTTCGATGCGCGGGGAGATTGTCGACCTGTTCCGGACACTCTGGGCGAAGCCCGAACTGCCCGGCCTCGAGGTCGAAGCGATGCGGCAGCTGTCGGGCTTCCTCGAAACACATGGCTTTTTGCTGTATAAAGCAGCGGGCGACATTCCGACCGCCTTTACCGCGGCAATCAGAACCGGCGAAGGCCCGCGCATCGCGTTCCTTGCCGAATATGACGCGCTGCCCGGCCTTGCCAACAGCGCAAGCCCGGTGCGCGACAGGCTGGCCCAGAATGCGGGGCACGGTTGCGGCCACAACCACATTGGCCCCGCCAATTGCGGTGCGGCGATCGTCGCCGCGATGGTGGCGAAGAGGCTTGGACTCGCCGGCGAGATCGCGGTGATCGGCTGCCCGGCCAAGGAAATCCTGTGGGGCAAGATCGCGCTGCTTCGCCAAGGCGTCTTCGAAGGTCAGGACGTCATCCTGACATCGCATGGCGACTATCAGACGGGCGCAATCTCGAGGCCTTGCATGTCGGTCGCCCATGGCGAGTTCATCTTTCTCGGGAAAGCCGGACATGGCGGCCTCGCCGGCAAGCACAATGCGCTCGAAGCTGCCGAGACCGCGATCGCCGAAGTCTCGCAAGCTGCCCGGGCGGAGTGGCCCGATTGCTCGATCAAGCATGTGCTGCGGCTCGCCGGCATCATGCCGTCGATCACGCCGGATGAGGCGCGCGTCTGGTTCACAGTGCGCCACGTCGGCATCGCGCGCGTGCGCCAGGTCTATGGTGCGATCGAATCCTCATGCCGCGACACGGCCCAGGCGATGCAGGTCGAATTCCGGCACCAGCCCATATCGGAATCACGCGGCTATCTTCCCAACGACGTCCTCGGCCATGTCCTGCAGCGGGCCATGGAAAGCATCGGCCCGCCCAAATGGAGCGATGACGACCTCGCCTTCATGACCGATCTTGCCCGCGCTTGCGGCGGCAATGGTTCGCTGTCGCTCGACCGTTCCACGAAGCTCTATAGCGACGGGCAGGACTATTACGGACAGGATGATGGCGAGGTGAGCTGGCACATCCCGCTTGGCCGCGTGAACTGGGCCTACCCGGCGGATGTGCCAATCCACCATTGGGGTTGGACGGCGTTGTCGGGTCACAGTGCGGGCGATGCCGGGCCGCTGATGGCGGCCGAGGCCCTGGCCAATGCCGCAGTCGAGATCCTGGCAAGGCCGGACCATATCGCACGCGCGCGCAAGGAGTTCGAAGGCCGCATTCAAGGCGTGCCGGTCGATGCTGCGCGCCTTGGCGCCTGGAAGACGATGCGCCACGATCCGGCGAGCTTCTGGAATGCCACCTGGGTGGAATGACCGGATGCCCGAGCTCATCACCAGCGCGCAGAACCCTACGATCAAATTCATCCGCGCGCTCGAGCAGAAGAAGCACCGCCAGGAGACCGGCCTCTTCATTGCCGAGGGTCAGCGCGCGCTGGAACGCGCCCGTATTGCCAGCATCACTCCCGACTATGTCCTGGCTACCCAAGGGCCGCAGGACTGGGGCCAGGCTCACGATCTCAGAGTATCCGACGCGGTCATGGCACGGCTCAGCGCGCAGAACAATCCATCCGGGCTCATCGGAGTCTTCAAGCAGTCAGCCGTCCTCTCCGATTTCACGCACCGTGCCGATGAGGTCGCGATCGCGCTCGAGCACATCCGCGACCCCGGCAATCTCGGCACGATCATGCGCACGGCGGACGCCGTATCGGTGCGCCGTATCGTGCTGTTGGGCGAAAGCTGCGATGCCTTTTCGCCCGAGGCGGTGCGCGCCAGCATGGGCTCGATTTTCGGCGTGAAGCTCAGCCGTATGACAGCCAGACAGTTCGATTCCGTGCTGGCGGAGTGGCCGGGCGAGATCGTCGCCACCGCCGCCCGCGCCACGGCGGATTACCGCCGGGCCTATGCGCGCCCGGCCTTGCTGCTGATGGGCAGCGAGGGCAGCGGGTTGTCTGATGCGCTTGCGGCACGCGCGAATGTGTCGGTGCGCATACCCATGTCCGGCCAGGCGGAATCGCTCAATGTCGCCACCGCCGCGGCACTCATGCTCTATGAGATCAGGCGGTCGGAGCTTTAGACCCCGACGGTGAAGTCATTTCACCAGGTCCTCGTGAATTCATCCTTGTTTTCAGGAGAAACTGTGTAACACCCCTCACCGGGCGAGGTCGCGTCCTTGCCCGGAGGCTGGAGGCGAGACTAGGCTCAGCCAAGGTTCAAGGAGGAGCACATGAAATCGCATGCGCGGGTGGTGATCGTCGGCGGCGGCATCATGGGGGTGGGCCTCCTCTATCATCTGGCGCTCGAAGGCTGGACCGACATCGTCCTCGTCGAAAAGGGCGAGCTCACCTCGGGCTCGACCTGGCATGCGGCCGGCCAATGCCCGCATTTCAATGGCTCGCTGAACCTCACGAAGGTGCATGTCTATGGCACCGAGCTTTATCCCAAGCTCGAAAAGCTCACCGGCCACGCCGTTTCCTGGCATGGCTGCGGCGGCTTGCGTCTGGCGCAGACCGATGAAGAAATGAACTGGCTCAAATATGTCGAGGGCATTTCCAGGCTCGCGGGCTATGAGGGCGAGATCATCGGTCCCAACGAGATCAAAAAATACCATCCCTTCCTCGATACGTTCGGCATCAAGGCCGCCTTCCGCACCGTGACCGACGGCCATGTGGCGCCGGCCGATGTGACCAATGCGATGGCGGCCGGAGCGCGCAAGCTCGGCGCCGAAATCTACCGCCGCACTCGCGTCACCGACATCAAGCTGTTGCAGACGGGCGAATGGCAGGTGATCACCGACAAGGGCAACATCACTTGCGAGCATGTGGTGAATTCGGCCGGCTCCTATTGCGATGTGGTCGGGCTCGTGGACCGGCCACAATGTGCCCATCGCCAATATGCTGCATCACTACATGATCACCGAGCCCCTGCAGGAGCTCATCGATCTCGAAATCGAATTGCCGGTGGTGCGCGACCCCTATTCCCACGCCTATTTGCGCGAAGAGACGAACGGCATCCTGGTTGGTCCCTATGAGACCGAGACGGCGCATGTCTGCTGGGACGGACAGCCGCCGGCCTGGGATTTCGAAAGCGAGCTCATCGCGCCCGAGCTCGACCGCCTCACGCCCTGGCTCGAGCGCGCCACCGAGCGCCTGCCGCTCTTCGCCAAGGCCGGGCTCAAGTCGATCATCTCGGGTGCCATCACCCATACGCCGGACGGCGTCTATCTCTCAGGCCCTGCTCCCGGCCCCAAGAACTACTGGATGCATTGCGGCGCCTCGATCGGCATCTGCCAGGGCGGCGGCGCCGGCAAATATCTGGCGCAATGGATGGTGCATGGCCAGGCCGAGATCAACATGCGCGAATTCGATCCGCGCCGCTTCGGCAATTGGGCGAGCAAGGACTACACGGCGGAAGTGTCGGTCGCCGACTATCATCACATGTATTATTGCTACAAGCCTGCCGAGCAGCACGAAGTCGGCCGCGACCTGCGCAAATCATCGCTGCATGAGAAGCTGAAAGCGCAGGGCGCGCAATTCGCGCAAATCTTCGGCTGGGAGCGCGCCGCGCTGGTATGACAAGTCCGGCAAGGGCGAGGATTTTTCCTTCCGCCGCTCGAACTGGTGGGAGGCGGTCAGGGACGAAGCGCTCGCGGTGCGCGAGCGCGTCGGGCTCATGGACCTTTCCACCTTCGCCAAGTTCGAGGTGATCGGGCCCCGACGCCTACGCCTTCCTCGATCGCATCTGCGCGAACAAGATTCCGACGAAGGACGGCGGCATCATCCTCGGCCATCTCCTCAACGACAACGGCTTCATCGAATCCGAGATTACCGTAACCCGGCTCGCCGACGACAAGTTCTATGTCCTGTCGGCCGCGGCGGCCCAGCTCTATGACCTCGACCAGCTGCGCTGGCGGACTAAGCCCGGTGAGCGCGTCGCGATGAAGGACCTCACCGAGGATTTTGGCGTGCTGGTGCTCGCCGGACCCAACGCGCGCGATGTGCTCGGCCAATGCACCGAGGCCGATCTCGCCAACGCCGCCTTCCCCTGGCTGACGGCGCAAGAAGATCGAGGTCGCGAGTGTCAAGGGCGTGCGGGCGCTCCGCGTCAACTATGTCGGCGAGCTCGGCTGGGAACTGCATACGCCGATGGCGCAAATGCCGAAGGTCTTCGATGCGCTGATGAAGGCCGGCAAACCTCATGGCATCAGGCTCTTCGGCACCTATGCGATGAACTCGCTGCGCATGGAGAAGGCCTATCGCGGCTGGGGTTCCGAGCTCACGAGCGAGATCGACATGTTCGAAGGCTCGATGGAGCGCTTCATCCGCCTCGACAAGGCCGATTTCATCGGCCGGGCCGCGAGCCTCAGCAAGAAACAGCGCGGCGAACGCGATCAAGCTCACCTACATGGCGGTCGAAGCGGGCGACAATGACTGCCGCGGCAACGAGCCGGTCTATCTCAATGGCAAGGTCGTCGGCCTCACTACATCGGGCGCCTATGGCTTTGCCGTCAACAAGTCGCTCGCCTTCGCCTATGTCGCACCTGAACTCGCCAAGGCCGGCCAGACGCTCGAGGTCCTGTTGCTCGGCGAGCGCAAAAAGGCGCAAATTATCGCCGGACCGGCCTGGGATGAAAGCAATGCAAGGCTGAAAGCATAGCAGGCGGGAAGGGCTTGTCTCGGGACAGAGCAGGATTGCGCCCAACTGCATTGCCATTGCCCTGTCCTGCCTGTAGAGCGGCACAATCGCCCTTCTCTCGATCCTTATGAAGTCCCCGTCACACCACAATGCACCGCTTGCTGGCATAGCTCTCATGCTGTCGGGGATGGCCATTCTTCCGTTTCTCGATGTGGCGGCGAAGTTCCTTGGCCAGCAGAACATGCCCGTTGCGCAAAGTGTGTGGGCGCGCATGTTCTTCGGTGCGGTTTTGATCGTGCCCTTTGTCCTGAAAGGGCGGCCACTGCGGGCGCTGGTGCCGGACATGCCCGTGCTGCATGGCGCGCGGACGCTTCTCATTATCATCTCGACGGCATTCTTCTTCCTGGCGCTTGGCTATCTTCCGATCGCCGACACGCTGTCGATCTACTTCGTGCAACCACTGATCGTGACGCTCCTGGCGCCAGTGATCCTGAAGGAGCATGTGGGACTGCGCCGGTGGATGGCCGTTTTCATCGGCTTCATCGGCACGCTCATCATCATCCGGCCGGGCTTCCAAAGTCTCAATCTCGGCATTCTCTATGCGCTTCTCGCCGGCACCTCCAGCGCCCTCTATATGCTAATCACCCGAAAGATCTCGCATATCGCCAATCCGATCCTCACGACTTTCTATACCAACCTGATGGGCGCGATCATGACCACGGCCGTGGTGGGCTTCGTGTGGGTGATGCCGACTCTCGAGCAATGGGGGTTGTTGCTCACCATCGCCGTGGTCGCGCTGATCGGCCACTATCTCGTGATCGCGGCCTATCGCTTCGGCGAGGCCTCGCTGCTCGCATCCCTGGGCTATGCCGAAATGATCATGGCGGTGGTCTGCGGCTGGTGGTTCTTCGGCGATTTCCCCGACGGCTGGACCTTCGTCGGCGTGAGCATCCTCATTGCCTGCGCGGTTTATATTTCCTACCGCGAGAGAGTGCGCGGCGTGCGCGCCGATAAGAGTCCGCCGCAGCCCTGATCAGGTCAAACCGCCGCGGCCGGCCTTCTGTCCATCCGCATTTTCAGCAGATACCACACGATGACGACGCCGAGCGCCTTGCTCAGCACCTCGGTGGTGAAGGCGGCGGGGGTGAGATAGTTCGCCAGATACTGGAAGGCCAGCGTGTCGAGCGGCACCGAAACCAGGCTCGACAGCAGGATGCGCTGCTGCAACGGACGCCTCGTGAAGGAATAGACGGCCCAGTCCGTGGTTTCCGACAGGATGAAAGCGGTGATGCTGGCGAGCGCTATCGCCGGATCGACCATGAAATAGGTGATGATGCCGGCGACGAATGTCGCGAGCAGTATCCTGTGGCCGACCTGGCGCTGCCCATAGTCGCGCAGCACGAAGACAAAGCCGACCACCAGATTGGCGAGATAGAGGTCGCCGAACGCCGTCGGCCATGGCGCCACGACGACGAAGAGCCAGTTCACCAGGACGATCGAAACGATGTAGACGGCAACCCACATGGTTCAGCCGACGATCTCCGCCGCCTTGAAGCAGAACTTGATCTCCTTCTTGGCGTTCTCCGGGCTGTCGGAGCCATGGACCGAATTGGCCTCGATCGATTCCGCGAATTCCTTGCGTATCGTGCCGGCCGCGGCATTGGCCGGGTTGGTGGCGCCCATCACGTCGCGGTACCGGGTCACGGCATCATCGCCCTCGAGCACCTGGATGACGACCGGGCCCGAGGTCATGAATTTCACCAGGTCCTTGTAGAAGGGGCGCTCCTTGTGCACCTTGTAGAAGGTCTCAGCGTCCGTCTTCCTCCATTTCACCCGCTTCTGGGCGATGATCCTGAGGCCTGCAGCCTCAATCTTGGCGTTGATCGCGCCGGTCAGATTGCGCCGCGTCGCATCCGGCTTGATGATGGAGAGCGTACGCTCCTTGGCCATGAAAATCCCCTCGTTTGAGCTATGCTTAAAAGTTTGGGCCGCCTTATAGCGGCGGCCCGTACAGCGTTCAAGTAGTGGTGCGAGTGCTATTCGACTTCGGCGGCTTCGTCAGCCTCGCCGACCAATGGCGTCACCCGCTGCAGCGAAACGCGGCGGTTCTCTTCCTCCTGCTCGGCCGTCGGGATCTTGAGGTAGCGCTCGCCATAGCCCACCGTCTTTAGGTTCCGCGCCGGAATGACGTAGTAGCTGGTGAGCGCCTTTTTGACCGCCTCGGCCCGCTCGCGCGACAGCCTGAGATTATACGAATCCGCGCCCACCGCATCGGTATGGCCGGCTATCATGAAGACCTCGCCCGAATGAGCAGCCAGGATCTTCTCGATCACCTCGGCAATGCGGTCGAGCTTGTCGACTTCCTCTTCGCGCACGAAGGATTCGTTGAAGCCGAAGTGGATATTGTCGATCTCGATGGCCGGCATCGCCGTGCGCAATTCCGGCTCCTGCTCGATCTCCTCGATGGTATAGCGACGATCGATCCTGCGTCGCGGCGCCGCCACAAGATAAGTCTCGAGCTCATCGTCGTCGATCTCATCCATGAACACCGCTTCCGGCAGCTCGCGGTCCTGTTCGAGATAGATGTTGATCTCGATATCGAGGTCGTTTTGGTCGCGCCGGTCGTGCCAGTAACGCTCACGCTCGCGCCGGCCTCTGATCAGCCGCTCACGCAGGTAACGCCTGTCGCGCTCCATCATGTCGCGCCAATAGGCGCGCTCATCATCGTCATAACGGTCGTCATAGATCACCACGCGATAGATATCGATACGCCGGCGCAATTCGCCTTCCTCCAGGTCTTGCGACCGGCGGCGGTCGCGCAGGACGTCGCGCTCGGACCAATTGTCCCATTTGCGCTCGTCGCGGCGATCGCCCCGCAGCTTGCGGCCGGGAGCGACGTCGCCTTTGTCCTCTTCAACGACCACTTTCTCAGCGACGCGATTGCGCAGGATGTCGCGCTCGGCCCTGAGCTTGCGGCGCAGCGCACGCTCGCTGTCACGGGAGAGCTGATTGCGTGCCATCAGCTCGCGCATGCCCTCCAGCCGGTCGCGCAATTGATCGTCATTGAGCCGATCGGCGGGACGACTGTCGTCGAGATAGGCCCTCGCCTTGTTTTCTGCTTCCGGCGATGACTTGTTGCCGTCGAGCTGCTGCACCTGCTTCTTGTCGGGATTGGGCTGCGGCGTCTGCTCGGGCGGCAAAGTGGCCTGGGTCTCGCCTTGGCCTCGCTCCTGGTCGCCCTTGGCGGTAGTGCCCTGGCCTCGCGCCAGCGCCTCGGCTCGCGCCTCCCTGCCCTCGGCCGCGAGCTTGCGCCGGACGTCTTCGGAGAGGCCTTTCATGCGCGACAGATCGCGGCCAGCTCTGGCGCGCTCTGCCAGTTCCTCATCTGAGAGCTGTTTCACCGAGCGGGTGTCGGAGAGATATCGCGTCACTTGCGGCGGAACATTGCCGGCTGTCGGCTGCTCCGTCTGCGCCTGGCCTGTGGTCTTCTCGGAGGGGGGCTGCATCTGATCCGAAGGCTGCTCGGCCTGCTTCTTCTTTCTCTTATTGGCTGGCTGCTCGGTCTGTTCCTCAGCCGAGGGTTGCATCTGGTCTGAAGGCTGTTCGGCCTGCTCCCTCTTCTTGCGCTTCTTGTTAGGTTGTTCGCCCTGGTCCTCGGCCGAAGGTTGCATCTGGTCTGAAGACTGCATCTGGTCTGAGAGCTGCTCCGCCTGCTCCCTCTGCTTACGCTGCTTGCGCTTCTTGAAGGTCTGCTCGCTTTGGTCCTCGGCCGAAGGCTGCATCTGGTCTGAGGGCTGCTCCGCCTGCTCCCTCTGCTTACGCTGCTTGCGCTTCTTGAAGGTCTGCTCGCTTTGGTCCTCGGCCGAAGGCTGCATCTGGTCTGAGGGCTGCTCCGCCCGCTCTCTCTTCTTCCGCTTCTTGTTAGGTTGCTCGCCCTGGTCTTCGGCCGCCTGCGGTGCGCCCTCTTGCGACTGTTCGGTCTGTTCCCTCTTCTTCCGTTTCTTGGAAGGCTGCTCGCCCTGCTGATCAGCCGACTGTCCGGGTTGCTGGTCCGGAAGAATGATCGGTGCGTTGGGATCCTGGTTCTGGGCGGATGCTACCAGCGATGTTCCGAGCAGCAACGCTGCTGCAAGGGTGATGATGGTGGTCTTCATGCGTCCCGCTCCACAAATTCGCGTAACCGGTCCATAGGTAAGCCCCAGCAATATGACGAAAGTGAGGGTTCACATGGTAGTTTGGGGCGGAATCGAGCGATGATGAAGGGAACACTCATGCAGCCGATTAGCTATGAAAATGCCAGCGCCGAAGTGCGCGCCGTATTCGACGACATCAAAAAGACCCGCAAGGTTGCCGACGTAAACAATTTTTGGAAGCACCTCGCCTATGATCCCCGCATGCTCAAGCATGTCTGGGAGAGCCTCAAGGACATGATGGGACCGGGTGCGCTCGATCCCCTCACCAAGGAGCTGATCTATATCGCCGTGTCAGTCACCAATGCATGCGACTACTGCATGGCAAGCCACACGGCCGGCGCCCGCCAGAAAGGCGCGAGCGAGGAGATGATCCGCGAAGTCTATGCGGTGACCGGGCTTGCCAATATGACCAACCGGCTCGCCAATGCCTATAAGGTTCCGGTGGATGAAGCGTTCAAATAACGGAAGAAAGCCAAGGGATCCTCATGCCTTACAGGATTGCTGTTGTCGGCATTGGAAAGATTGCCCGCGACCAACATCTGCCCCGCATAAGCGAGAGCCGGAATTTCGCGCTGGTGGCCGGGGTCAGCCGTTCCGCCAAGATCGATGGCGTGCCTAACTTCGAAAGCCTTTCGGCTCTGAAGGCGAGCAAGCTCAAGGTGGATTGCGTGGCGTTCTGCACCCCGCCCGCGGTGCGACTGGGGATGGCGCGGGAAGCGATCGACCATGGCTGGCATCTTCTTATCGAGAAGCCGCCGACGCCGACGGTTGGCGAGCTCCTGGCCATGGCGGCCCATGCGAGAAAGAAAAGACGCGTGCTCTATGCCGCATGGCATTCGCGCTACAACAAATCAGTCGACATGGCGAAGGCCAAACTCAAGGGCAGGCATGTCGATTCTCTACGCGTGACCTGGAAAGAGGATGTGCACAAGTGGCATCCCGGGCAAGCCTGGATCTGGCAGCCGGGCGGCTTCGGCGTGTTTGATCCCGGCATCAATGCGCTCTCCATCGTGACGAAGATTTTGCCGGAGCCGATTTTCGTCGACAGCGCCACGATCGAAGTTCCCGCCAATGCGGCGACGCCGATCGGGGCCGACATCCGATTTCAAGCGCGGCGACGGGGCACCTGCGAAGCTTTCGGCGGTTTTCGACTGGCGGCAAGAGGCCGATGAAATCTGGGAAATCGAAGTGGGCACCAGGGACGGCCTGAAGCTCCACCTGAAAAACGGCGGCTCGGTGCTCGAGGTTAACGGCAAAATGGCGCGCAAGGCGATCCTGCGGGAGTACGAGGACATTTACGCGAAGTTCGCGCGCCTCTTGAAAGCCAGAAAGAGCGACGTCGATCCTTCGCCCCTGCAACTGGTGTCCGACTGCTTCATGCTGGGCAAGCCGGTCGTGGTCGGGCCGGTCAGCTAACTCTCGGCTACCACACGCCTCCATCATTTGGTCTGGCGCGAGTCCTCTTCGGCGAAGCGATCCCACTTCGCCGAGATACGCGCTAGAGTCGCCCCGCCTCGATGATGCGCTTGAGAAAGGCGCGCGTGCGTTCGTGCTCGGGATTGCCGAAGATCCTGTCCGGCGGCCCCTCCTCGTGAACGACGCCGTCATAGAGGAAGCAAATCTTCGACGCGACTTCGCGGGCGAAGCCCATCTCATGGGTGGCAAGCAGCATGGTCATGCCCTGGCTGCGCGAGATCGCGCACGATGTTCAGCACCTCCGAAACAAGTTCGGGATCGAGCGCCGAGGTGATCTCATCCAGCAGCAGCAGCTTCGGCTCCATGGCCAGCGCCCGGACGATGGCGACGCGCTGCTGCTGGCCGCCGGACAGGCGGTCGGGATATTCCTGCGCCTTCGCCTCGAGCCCGATGCGGCGTCAGAAGCGCCATGGCCCGTTCATCGGCCTCCGCCCGGCTCGAAGCCCAGAACCTTGATCGGCGCGAGCGTCACGTTCTCCATGCACGCTCATATGCGGAAACAGATTGAAGCTCTGAAAGACGATGCCGACCTCGCGGCGCAGCCGGTTCACATCGACGCCCGGACCGGAGACCCGGTCGTCCTTCGAGCCTGATCTCGCCGCCCTGGATCTGTTCGAGCCCGTTGATGCAGCGCAGGAGCGTTGACTTGCCGCAGCCCGACGGGCCGATCAGGCAGACGACCTGATGCTCGTCGACCGTCATGATCGATGCCGCGCAGGACTTCGATCGGACCGAATTGCTTGTGGACGCTCTTGATCTCAAGAAAGGCCATGTCAGCCTCCCGCCCGCATGCGGGCATTGTCGCGCTCGATGCAGCCTGTCGACGAAGCGCGCCTGCGGAATGGTGATCAGCACGAACAGTATCGCGACGATCGTCACTGCCGAGAGGTTGAAGGCATTGGAGGCGATGATGCGCGACTGGTTGAAGGCGTCGATGACGCCGATCACCTGGACGAGGGCGGTGTCCTTCTGCAGGCCGATGAAATCGTTGAGCAGCGGCGCCATGATGCGGCGCACCGCCTGCGGCACGATCACATAGCGCAGCGTCTGCAAGATAGGAGAGGCCGAGCGAGCGCGCGGCGGCCACCTGGCTCCAGTGGATGCTTTCGATGCCGGCGCGATAGACCTCGGCGACATAGGCGCCATAGGTCAGCGTCAAAGCCAGGATGCAATACCAGATAAGGGTATGCGGGTGTATTGCTTGATCTCGGCTGGCCGTCATGCCGTCGAAATCGACGAAGAGCCCGACGACGGGCGGGACGATGAGATCGGGAAGGCCTGAAATCGGCATGCCGAAGCCGACGAGATAGAGCGTCACGACGGCGGGAAGGCCGCGAAAGATATCGCAATAGATGATGGCCAGCATGCGCGACCGGCTGGCCGGCCGGACCCGGCAGCAGCCGCGCGATCGCCACGACGAGGCCCCAGACGAGCACCAGGATCTCGGCAATGACGAAGATGAAGACGTTGTTCCAGAAGGCCTTGCACCACCAGAGGCCACTTTTCGAGGATGAGCGGCAGAATAGAAGAACGTCTTGCCCGACGCCGCATCGTTGGCCATGATGAAGCTGACGAAGCCCAGGCCAACGAGGGCCGACGGCGCCCCAGCCGAAGGTGAGATAGGACCAGTCGCGGGCCCCGGCCGCGTCGATGCGCGCTTCGACGATATCGCCTGTGGCAAGCGCGCTCCTGGCGCGGCTCGAAAAGGCCCAGGACGCGGAAGCCGGCCAGAACAAGACCGCGGTGCCGGCGATCGCCAGGAAGAAGATCGTCGACCAGCCGACGCCATGCTCGACCTGCAAGTAATCGAGCGCAGCTGCGCACCGATGCGCGTCGCCGCCAAGGCGCAGACCACGCAGAAGGCCGCGAAGAGGAACGCCGCAAGCGCCAAGCCGTCGGCGCGCGCTGCGGAATGTGTCGGGCAGTCGCCGCTGCGCCACTGCTCTGCCTTCGCTGCGATGTCAGCTCACGCGTAGTCAGGAGTTCCGGCGTCAGGATTGAAGTAGGGAACCTTGGCCGGGTCCTTGCCCCAGACCGCCGCCAGATATTTGTCGGCCAGCTTCGACATGCGTGCCGTCGTCGATCATCGACTGGATGATCTTGTCGATGCGTCGCGTTGTTGGCGCCGCCCTTGGGATAGATGCGCGCCATAGGTCTCGCCGGTCTTGTATTGGCCGACGACCACATGCTTGCCCTTGGTCTTCACTTCCTCGGCGAGCACGATCGAGGTGTCGGTCATCGCCGCGTCGATCTGGCCGGCGCGCAAGGGCGGTGAACATGTCGCCCTGGTCGGGATAGACCTGCGACTTGGTCAGGCCTGAGCTTGTCGGTTGCGAAAGCCGCACCTGTCGTCGCCTGCTGCACGCCGACCGTCTTCTGCCTTGATCGATCTTCTCATCGACCGGCGCATCGGCGCGGACGAGCACGCCGATATCGGAACAGAAATAGGGAACGGAGAAATCGACCACTTTCTTGCGCTCGTCGGTGATCGAAATCTCGCGAAAGGGCCAGGTCGAAATCGGACGTCTGGCCGGTGACCAGCGGGTCCCAGCCGACATTGACGACTTCGAGCTTGTCATAGCCGGCGCGCCAGGCGATTTCGGCGGCCATGCAATATTCCATGCCGTCCTTGATCGCTTCCGGCGTGTCGCCGTTCCACCAGATCGGCGCCGGCAGCGAGACTTCGACCGTGAGCTGCCCGGCCTTGGCCGGATTGGCGATCGGGATCGAGCCCTTCTTGCCCGATCACTTCGCAATTGCCGATCATGTCGGCCGCGGTTGCCGGCATCGAGAATTGGCCAGCACCACGAGCGCGGCGGCGGCCAGAAAGCTCCTTTTGGTAAATTCCACGGTCTCCTCCTAGGTTTTTATCTTTGCGACTAGATCATTCCGGGAGTGGTTCGGCAAGATCACCCGGTCCAGCCCAACCCTGCGGCGATGCAGTTCATGGTCATGAGCAAAGGCGTCAGCGCCTTGTCCGTTTGGCGGTCTGCGCGGGCATCCTTGCAGGAGATCGACCTGCCAGCGATTGGCCTGGTCGACCATCGGCCGCACCCGGTCGAAACGGCGACGGAAGCCAGGGAAGCGGTCGCAGAGTCCGCTGGCGCCCGACAGCGCCAGCACCGCTGTCGCGGGTCGGCGCATGCTCCCTTCGCGATGCGGTCCAAAATGCGCTCGGCATCGAGGCACGGTCAGGCACCAGCTCGGCATAGAGGCCGGCGATCTCCATGTCGGCGAGATAAAGCGACTTCTCGACTTCGTCGAGCGCGAGCCTGAAGCCGCGCGAGCGGTTGAACATATCCTTGAGAAGAGCGAGGCCCTCATCGCCATGCTCGGCAAGATAGCTGATCGAGGGCAGTGCCGAGACCATACCAGCCGGTCACCACATGGCGGTTCTGGCTCCAGGCGAAGACCCAGGGAATGGCGCGCAGATCCTCCATGCCCTTGGCGCCGAAGCGGCGGGCCGGCCGGGATGCCGATTTTGAGCAGCGCCAATTCCTCGACCGGGCTTGCCGCCTGGAAATAGTCGATGAGGCCCGGGTCCTCGGCAAGCCTGCGATAGGCCTTGAAAGACCTGCCGGGATCTCTTCGACGGCCGCCTGGTGGCGCGGGATTGAGGCGCAGCGCCGCTTTCCTCGGCCGATTTGAGCGTGTGCACCAGCACGCTCGAGGCCAGCACTTCGAGCTGATAGAGCGCCGTGCCCCGATTGGCGAATTTCGACGATACGACTTCCCCCTGCTCGGTGACGCGCATGTGGCCGCCGATCGTGCCCGCAGGCTGTGCCGCGATGGCCCGGCCGGTCGGCGCACCGCCGCGGCTCACCGAGCCGCCGCGGCCGTGGAAGAAGCTGATTTCGACGCCGGCGTCGCCCGCCACTTTCACGAGCGGCGCTGCGCCTCATAGAGCTCGAAGCTGGCGCAGAAAAAGCCGCCATCCTTGTTGCGAGTCGGAATAGCCGAGCATGATCTCCTGGCGTCCGCCCTGCGCCTTGATGCTGCGGCGTACCATCGGGATGGCCGAGCAGTTCCTCCATGATGCCGGGCGCGCGCTGCAGGTCGTCGATGGTTTCGAAGAGCGGCACGATCGGCAGACGGCAGCTTTCGCGCGCGGCGGCATCGGTGAACAGACCGCTGTATTTGGCCAGGAGATAGAGGCCCAGCATATCGGTGGCACTGCGGGTCATGGAGAGCACGAAGGCGCCGATCGCCTGCGGATCCGGCACCATCGAGAGTTTCGCGGATGAGGCTTGAGGAGATCGAGCAGTCTCGCGCGCTTCCTCCGTCAGATTCCGGAACATGGGCAGGAACCCCATCGGCTTCTTGAGCTCCGCCAGCATCCACTTTGCCCATTCAGGCGATGTCCGGCTTCGGCGGCTCGCGCTTGGCGATCGGATTGAACTTCTGCCAGAGCTCGGCCAGCACGCGGTTGATGACCGTCGTGTTCTGGCGCATGTCGAGGCTCATGGTGCGGAAGCCGAAAATCTCGACTTCCCAGCGCACCGGCCGCACCAGTGTAGGCGCGCGATCGAGCTCGCATGCATCTGCGCCAGCGCGCGCTCGGCATGATGGATCGCGTCCGCAAGCTCATCCGGAGCGGCGAAGGGCTTGCGGTCGGGAAATCATCCGGCGTCATTGTCGCCGCGAGGCGCGAGCCGCAGGGCCGTGAAATACTGGCGGAAAGGCTCGCCGCGATTGCGCAGCGGCGATCGCTTCCGCGTCGCCCGCATGGCGCGATCTCGCGCGTCACACGCGCAGCGAAATGCCTCCGGCACATCGCTCTCCTCGCTCGGAGACGGAAACCAGTCTGGGCCAGATTCCGAGCCGCTTGTCTAGCCGTTCGATCGCGGCCTTGCGCATTCTCGCTCAAGCGCCCATCGGGTCGTCGCGACCGTGACAAAGGGATTGCCGTCGCGGTCGCCGCCGATCCACGAAGTAAACCGCAACGGCGGGCGAACCTTGATCGGCTAGCTCGGGATAATGCCGCGCCAGAGCGCCTTCCAGCAGATCGCAGAGTTGCGGGGTGCGCTCGAACAGCGCTTCGCGGAAGAAATGCAGGCCCCAGGAGATCTCGGCTCGACCGTCGGCTTTTCCAGCCTGATCTCCCCCGTCATCCACAGCAGGTCGATGTCGTTGCGCAAGTGCCGGATGAGCGCCTTGCGCTCGCGCGGCGTCCAGCGCGGACTTTCGAGTTCATAGAGACGCAGATAGATGCGGCGGTGGATTTCGAGCACGGTGACGCGCTTGGCTTCGGTCGGATGAGCGGTGATGGTGGGCCCGACCTCGGCGGTCTCCAGTGCCTTGGCCACCGCCTCTCCGGGGCGACGCCGGCCGCTGCGATCGTGGCGAAAAGGCATTGGAGAAGGAGCCCATATCTGATCGTGGCCGCCCATCGTCTCGAGCCGACGCCTGGAGCGCATGGCGGCATTTTCCTCGGCGATGTTGAGAAGCTGCAGCCAGATGCCGATGACCTGCAAGGCGGGCGCGATCAGTTCGGGCGCGATGCGCGGCCGCATCCTCCGGATTGTCGATGATGCCGAGCGACCTTCGGCGCCCGCGCGCGGATCACCTGGCGCAAGAGTCGCGCAAGTAGGACGGTGATCTCGTCCACATAGCCGCCGTCGACGGCGCAAGCTATGACCTGTATATTCATCCGCCGGGTCCCTCTGGACGACCATTGTGCACCGCACCTAAGGTCAATGACAATGGGTTGCTCGGATCGCGGCTAAACAGCCCGCCCATGTTACATGTCAATAATCTCACCTACCGCATCGGCGGGCGTCTGCTGCTCGATGGTGCCACGCGTTGCCCTACCGGACGGCCACAAAGTCGGCCTGGTGGGCCGCAATGGCGTGGGCAAATCGACCCTTCTGCATCTTATTCTCGGCGAACTGCAGTCCGGAATCGGGGCTCATCCGGCGTGCCGCGCAATGCCCGGATCGGCACGGTCGCGCAGGAAGCGCCCGGCGGCCCGAGAACGCTGCTCGATACCGTCCTGGCCGGCGACCGCGAACGCGCCCAGCTTCTCGCCGAGGCCGAGACGGCGACCGATCCGCACCGCATTGCGGAAATCCAGATCCGGCTCGCCGATATCGACGCCCATTCCGCCCCGGCCCGCGCCGCCACCATCCTGTCGGGCCTCGGCTTCCGCGAAGAGACGCAGAACTGGCCCCTGCTCGGCCCTCTCGGGCGGCTGGCGCATGCGCGTAGCCCTCGCCGCCGCCCTCTTTGCCTCGCCCGATGTGCTGCTTCTCGACGAGCCCACCAACTATCTCGATCTTGAAGGCACGATCTGGCTCAAGAGCTTCATCCGCGACTATCCGCACACCATTCTGATGGTGAGCCACGACCGCGACCTGCTCAATGACGCGGTCGATGCCATCCTGCATCTCGATCGCGGCAAGCTCACGCTCTATCAAGGCAACTACGATCACTTCGAGCGCCAGCGCCGCGAGCAGCAGGCGCTGACCGCTCAAGCTCAAGAAGAAGCAGGAAGAGCAGCGCAAGCACATGGAGGCCTTCGTCGAGCGCTTCCGCTACAAGGCCTCGAAGGCGCGCCAGGCGCAGAGCCGCCTGAAGGCGCTTGGCAAAGCTTGAGCCGATTGCCGATGTGGTCGAGGATCGCGTCTACCCTTTCCACTTCCCAAACCCGGAAAAGCCCCTGGCGCCGCCGCTGGTGCGCTGGGACGACGCGTCGGTCGGCTATGCGCGACGGCAAGCCGGTACTGCGCAACATCACGCTGCGGCTCGATCCCGATGACCGGATCGCGCTTCTGGGCTCCAACGGCAACGGCAAATCGACTTTCGCCAAGCTGCTTTGCGGCAAGCTGCAGGCGTCGAGCGGCGAAATGCGCCATCCGCCAAGCTCACCGTCGGCTATTTCGCCCAGCATCAGCTCGATGAATTGTCGCCCGAGCGCACGCCTTACAATTATTTCGAGCGATCTGATGCCCGAGCACACCGTATGCGCAGCGCCGCGCCAGGCTCGGCGCCTATGGCTTCGGCGCGGCGCTTGCCGATTCCAAGTGCACGACGCTTTCGGGCGGCGAGAAGGCGCGTCTGCTCTTCGCGCTCGCCGCCTTCCATGCCCCGCATATTCTCGTCCTCGACGAGCCCACCAACCATCTTGATGTCGACAGCCGCGAAGCCCTGATCCATGCGATCAACGACTATGAAGGCGCCGTCATCCTCATCAGCCATGACCGCCACATCATCGAGACCTGCGCCGACCGCCTGTGGCTGGTCGCGGACGGCACGGTGAAGCCCTTCGATGGCGACATGGACGACTATACGGATTTCATCCTGGGGCGCACGCCGCAGAAGCGCGAAACATCGCCGCCTCCGGCTCCCGTCAAGGCGCGGGCACCGGTCGCGCGCGCGAACCCGGCGACGGTTAAGAAACAGATTCAGGAAATCACGGTCAGGATGTCGAAATTGCAGGAAAAAATCGATGTCCTGGATCGAGCCTTGCAGGACAATCAACTCTATATGGCCGATCCCAAGAAGGCCGCGGACTTCGCGACGTTGCGGGCCAAGCTCAGCCGCGATCTCGAAGATGAGGAGACGCGATGGCTCGAGGCCCAGGAGCGTCTCGAGCAGATCGCTTGATCGATCAGGTCGAGGTCTCCGCCTTGTTCTGCCAGCGTCCGCGCTCGTCCTGCTGCCAGTAGCTCACCTCATGTCCCTGTTCACGCGCGTCTTTCCAGATGCGCCGCGCCCGCTCGACTGCTTCGGCATCGGCGCCTTCGAAAAGCAGCACCGCGCGCTCGAGGCCGTCATAGGTCGAGGGCTCAGCACCGCCGACAAAGAAGCGCACCGAAGCGCGATTTGGATTGTCGCTCGCGGCGGTGATCCAGACCGGCTGGTCTTCGCCATAGCCGTCGCGCGCGGTGCCATGGGGCAAGAAACCCTCTTCCGCGTAGGTCCACAGGAGAGTGGAGATCGCCTCGACGCGCTCATCCGAATCGGTCTCGATGACGGCCCGCCAGCCCCGCTCCAGCGTGCGCTCCAAAAGCTGCGGCAGCACGCGTTCGAGCGGCTGGCGCTCGAGATGATAGAACAGGATGTCGGTCATTGGCGCATCCAAGCGGCTCCCTTGCCAACGGTCAATGCTCTTTGCGAAGGTCGAATTTTGCCGTTAAGTTCAATTGCGACAGAACCTGGAAAAACGGACTGACGGCCGCCTGCCGGCGCGGACTATATGCAGAGCCGATGGCCAAGCGAAACCTGACTCTAATTCACCGGGGTCCCGAATACGAGCAGGACTTCAGGGAAATCGCCCGCAAGGTGACGGCGATCGACAGGGACATCACGGTCTATTCTGTTGCGAGCAGCTCGATGGCGCAATTGCCTTCGCTCGCCTGGTTGTGGCCGACACTCATCGTCGCCTTCACGCCGCAATTCCGGCTGCAGATCAAACGGGGCACCGTGCTCAAGAACTCCCAGGTCGAGAAATTCGCCCAATACGAGATGTTCCGGAGAGCCGGCATAGCAACACCGCCAACCCTGCCGTTTCGCTTCGGGATGACGCTCGATCCGCTGCTCTTCGGCGAGTTCGTGGTGGTCAAGCCGATGGATCTCGATCTCACTTCGCAAGGCAAGGGGATCCAGCTCTTCCGGCGCCACCGTCTTGAACGAATGGAGCCGCGGGATTTTCCGCCGGATCATCCCATTCATGAGGCGCGCGAGGGCTACCTGGTACAGAAATTCATCGATACGGGCCCTTATCCTGCCTATCAGCGCATTCAGACCTTCTTCGGCAAGGTCATGTATTGCTGGCGCACCACCTTGACCGAAGCCCGAGCTCCGCTCGATGCTTCCGACGCCGAGATCGAACGCGCGGTGATCGACATCAAGGGCAGGAAGGAGAAGGCCCGGGCCCTGGTCAAAGATCCCGATGTCGAGCGCTTCGCAGAACAAATCCATGCCCAGTTTCCGGACATCCCGATCCTCGGCTGCGACGTCATCCGCGAGCAGGCGACACAAATCCTCTATGTCCTCGAATGCAATCCCGGCGGCAATACCTGGCACTTTTCATCGAAGATCGGCGAGGAGCCGCGTCTTGGTTTCGGCAATGCGAAAGCCAACGGGTTCGAGCGCGCCAATCAACTCGGACGGCGAAAGCTCATCGAACAGTATGGAGCTTTCGATGTCGTGGCCAAGGCCCTGGTCGAGAAAACCCGCAGCCGCGCCTCGTGAGCTTCACTCAGCCTTCATAGTGCTCGGCCACCAGCCGGTTGAGCAGACGCACGCCCCAGCCCGAGCCCCAGCTCTGATTGATCGGCGACTTGATCGAATCCATGGCCGTGCCGGCGACATCGAGATGCGCCCAGGGCACGTTGTTCACGAAGCGCTGCAGGAATTGCGCGGCGGTGATGGCGCCGGCATTGCGGCCGCCGATGTTCTTCATATCGGCCACTTCGAAGTCGATCAGCTTGTCGTATTCGGGCGCCAGCGGCATGCGCCAGACCTTTTCGCCGGTCTCGAAGTCCCGATCGTAAAGGCGCTGGGCAAGCTCGTCATTGTTGGAGAAGAGTCCGGCATATTCCTTGCCGAGAGCCACCATGATGGCGCCGGTGAGCGTGGCGAGATTGATCATGAATTTCGGCTTGAAACGGTCTTGCGTGTACCACAGCGCATCGGCGAGGACGAGCCGGCCCTCGGCATCGGTGTTGAGCACGGCGATCGTCTTGCCCGACATCGAGGTCACGATGTCGCCTGGTCGCTGCGCCGTTGCCGTCTCGGCATATTCTCGACGAGGCCGATGACGCCGACCGCATTGACCTTGGCCTTGCGGCTGGCGAGCGCCAGCATCAGCCCGGCGACGCAGGCGGCACCGCCCATGTCGCCCTTCATGTCCTCCATTCCGGCTGCCGGCTTGATCGAGATGCCGCCGGTGTCGAAAGTGACACCCTTGCCGATGAAGGCCACCGGCGCCTCGCCGCCTTGCCGCCATTCGCCAGCGCATGACGACAAGGCGCGGCTCGTGCGCCGAGCCTTGCGCCACGCCGAGCAGCGCTCCCATGCCGAGCTTCTTCATCTGGGCCGGGCTCAGGATCTCGACCGCGAGGCCTGATTTGCTCTAGCGCCTTCACGCGGGCGGCGAATTCGATGGGAGTAGAGCTTGTTGGCGGGCTCGTTGACGAGGTCGCGGGCGAAATGGACGCCCTCGGCGATCGCCTCATAGGCAGCGAATGCCTTCTTGGCCCTGGCCGCCTCGCCGGTGAGAAACGTCAAGGACTGAAGCGTCGTTGCCATTCGCCGGCTTCTTCGATTTGTAGCTGGTCGAAGCTATAGACCCTGAGCTTGGCGCCCGAGGCCAGGAGGGCTGCAAATTTCGCCGGCATTCGAGTTTGTCGATTGCGATATCGGCGGCGACGGCTGCGGTCTCGACCTTGGCCGCCTGCAGATGCGCCGGCAACCGCGCCGCCCAGAAGCTCGATCTCGCGGCCGGCGATTTTCGACGGATCGCCGAGCCCCACAATGATGATTCGCCGAAACTTAGCTTCTCGCGGCGCCACGATGTCGAGCATCTGCTCCCGCTTGCCCTCGAAATTGTGGCCTTGATGGCGCGCGAGACATGCCCTCCGCTGCGCTGTCGATCGAAACCGCCACGCCCCGTCGAGCTTCTCCGCCTTCAGCGGCAAAATATGATCAAAACGCCGGACTTTGGCTGGCCGGGCGCAGCAAACGTGACTTTCATGAAATTGTCCTGATGAGGAGATTCGGGCGCTTTCCCTTACCCTTAGCGGGGCGGTGGGTCAACAGATGTAATGGTTTGTTAATCATGCCGGATTTCGTGCCTTGGGCTCGCCGCATCCACGGTTACGAGCTCGGACATGCGAAAGCCGCTTTTGCGAGTCCGATAAACGGGTTAAGAAAGCGTAAACACGCGTTACTTGGGCAAGCCGGGGTTCATGACGACGGGGCATCAAAGGCGTGAAGGCTGACGCTGCCCGGACATCTGTCCGGGGTGTGCGCCTGGGCGCGCTCATAGCCTTGGCCTCGGCCTTACCGTGCTGGCCGATCCTTCAACGAAGACGCAAGCTTTCGCCGCCGACGAATGATGTGCGCGAAGAAAGATCAAGCCGGCCAACGCCGCCAAGGGCACGCGCGTCAATGTCATCGCCAACAAGATCACCTACGACGCGCGCACCAAGATCGCGATCGCCACCGGCAGGGTCGAGATTACTTACGGCAATTATGTCCTCGTCGCCACACGCGTCACCTACGATCAGCGCGACCGACATGTTGACGGCGAATGGCGAGGTCAGGCTCAAGGAGCCGGGCGGCAACGTTCTGGAAGCCGAGCAGCGCCCAACTCATGAACAATTTCAAGGACGGCTTCGCCGAGCACCTGCGGCTGCTTCTGACCAACGATGCCACCATCACTGCCGACTATGCGATGCGCCAGCGACGGCTATCTCACCATCTACGACCATGTCATCTACACGCGTGCAAGGACCTGCACGATGGCGAACGGCACGCCGCTGTGGCAGATCAAATCGCGCGAGGTGACGCACGACGAAAGCGAAGGCATCATCTATCATCGCGACGCCACTTTCGAATTCGGCGGCACGCGACATCATCACCCTTCCCTATCTCTCGCATCCCGATCCGACGGTTAAGCGCCGGACCGGCTTCCTTATGCCGAACCTCAGCTATACCAGCGTCTATGGTGTTGGCGTCGAGACGCCCTATTTCATCGAATCTTGCGCCCAACTACGATCTGACCTTCCTGCCGATATTTACCACCGAGCAAGGCGTGCTCGCCAAGGCAGACTGGCGGCACCGGCTCGCCAATGGCAGCTACACGATCGATGCCGCGGGCATCTATCAGCTCGACACGAACCAGGACGCCGCCCGGCGATACGCATTGGCGCGGGGCTGCGCGGACGCCAAGGCGATTTCTCCCTCAATCGCAATTGGAACTGGGGCTGGGACGGCACGGTCGTCAGCGACCGGACTTCCTGGACACATACAAGCTCGATGGCCGCGACGAGGCGATCAACCAAGTTCTATCTCACCGGCATCCACGACCGTAACTATTTCTCGGCTCAGACGCTCTACTTCCATCCGCTGGACGCCCGAAGAGCATGAGGACTTCTATCCTTATGCGGTCCCCTATATCCAGCACAGCTACACGCTTGACCAGCCGGTGCTGGGCGGCGAGTTCGGCCTCGACTGGAACGTCTACAGCCTCCATCGCACCGATCCGGTGTTGCGGTTTCGATCCTGACGTGAGCTTGCCCGGCACCAATCTCGGCACCGATCAGACGCGCGGCGTCGCCGACCTCTCACTGGCAGCGCCAGATCATCAACGACATGGGCCAGGTCATGACCCCCTTCGCCAATCTGCGCGGCGATCTCTACGTCACCGAGAATCTTCCCGACGACAACAGCCCTGACCGATCGAAACCGAGACGACCACTCGCTTCCAGCCAACGGGCGGCGTCGATGCGCGTTGGCCTTTCCTCGCCAATACCGAGGGTGGCCAGCATATCCTGACGCCGGTGCCCAGGTCATCGCATCGACCGATGAGGAGAATGAAGAAGACATCAGCAATGAAGACTCCATCGCGGTCAACTTCGATGCCTCGAGCCTTTTCCTGCACGACCGTTTCACCGGACTTGATCGCTATGAGGGCGGGCACGCGCGTGAACGCCGGCCTGCTCTATACGTTCCTGTCCCAGAATGGCGGCTTCCTGCGCGCCAGCTTCGGCGAATCCTTCCATGTCGCCGGCGAGAACAGCTTCACCGACGATACCGGCCTCGAAGGCACGAGTTCCGACCTGGTCGGCGCCGATGCGTGGCAGCCATGGGACAGCGTACGCTTGTCCTACCAAGCCCGTCTCGAGGAAGACCTCTCGGACATCAATGTCCAGGAAGTGGCCCTGAGCCTCAATTTCGACAGGTTTTCCGGGTCTATCTCACTACGCCGCTCTCGATGCCGATCCGCATGTGGACCGCCCGGAAAATGAGGAGCAGGTCTGGGGAAGTCTCGGCTGGAACTTCACCGGCGGATGGAGCCTCTATGGCGGTGCGCGATACGATCTTGCGGAAAGCAAACTGCTGAGGGATACGATCGGCATCGGATACAACTGTGATTGCTTCAATTTCCGCATTTTCTACGAAGAGTATCGTGCGGACGAGGATGAAAAAGTTGACCGAACCGTGCTGTTCTCGATCGACCTCAAATCGCTCGGCGAAGGCGGCGCCTTGCCGAATCTCTAGGGACAACGCCGCCCCCTTTCCCCACGCGAAGCACGCTAGAGACTGACGCCACTATGAAGATCGGACTCCTTCTCGCCACGGTGCTGACCGCCTCTGTCCTCACCTCCGCAAACACTGTCCGTGCCGAGGGCCAGGGCGGCTTTGTCACCCTTGTCACCGTCAACGACATTCCGATCACCAGCTTCGACGTCGATCAGCGCGTCAACCTCGCTGCCATTCTGGGACGCGGCAAGGGCAGCCCAGAGGACCAGCGCAAGCGCGCGCTGCAAAGCCTTATCGACGATCAGGTCAAGCTGGCTGAGGCCAAGAAGTACAACGCCATACCCGACAACAAGATGGTCGAAGCCCAGATCGACAAAATGGCCAAGGGATCCAATACCGACGCCAAGGGCCTGGGCGAGAAGCTCAAGGCTAAAGGCTCATCGATGTCGTCCCTGCGCACCCTCGTCATCGCGCAAATCGCCTTCAACCGCCTGATCACCGCCATGTACAAGGTGAAGGTCGAGGTCGAGCCGGCCGAAATCGACAAGAAATACAACGAAATCGCCAATGATCCGCGGCTGCAGCCGATCACCGTCTATGAAATCCTCGAAATCGAAATGCCGGTCGAAAACACGGGTGACGCCATGGCGCAGCAATTGCTCATAGCGCGCGCCGCGGATGCAACTCAATACCGCAGCGATTCAAGGGCTGCGCCAGCGCCCGGCAAGCCGCCAGCGGAATCTACAATGTCCGGATCAGCAGGCGCGTGCAGGCCGATGGACGCAAGCTTCCCAAGCAGCTCAAAGTGGCGCTGGACAAGATCGGCCCTGGCGGACTCATCGGCCCGGCCCGCACCAAGAGCGGCATCCAGCTAATCGCTTTCTGCGACAAGAAGAATACCGCCCCGAACAAGCCGACGCGCGAGCAGATCGAGACGATGCTCACCAACAAGAAATAAGACCTCTATGAAGAGCGCTATATGCGGGAGCTGCGGCGCAATGCCTTCATCGAATACAAGGACGCGAAGGCCAATACCGAGTGAGCGTCCGCGCCGCCCAGGCCGCTGACCTTCATCTCCCGGCATTGATCGGAAAATCCGGCGCAGCCGCCCGGCGGATGGGATGGCGTTGAGCGAGGACGGGCTGCCGCCGTTGCGCGAGGTTATCGCGCGCCACGGCCTGGATGCGCGCAAGAGTCTCGGCCAGAACTTTCTCTTCGATCTCAATCTGACGCGCCGCATCGCCCGCAGCGCGGGCCCCCTCGCGACTTCGACGATCGTCGAAGTCGGTCCAGGCCCCGGCGGTCTCACCCGCGCCCTCCTCTTCGAAGGAGCCAAGCAAGTCATCGCCGTCGAGAAGGACCAGCGGCGCTTTGCCGGCGCTTGCGGAAATCTCGCCGCCGTATCCGGGTCGTCTTGAGATCATCGCCGCCGACGCGTTGCGTTGCGACTTTGCCGCGCATATCGACGGCCGAAGCCAAGATCGTCGCCAACCTGCCGTACAATGTCGCAACCCCGCTGCTGACCGGATGGCTCACCGGTGCCTTGGCCGCCATGGTATCTCCTCGCTCACCTTGATGTTCCAGAAGGAAGTCGCCGAACGCATCGTGGCGGCGCCCGGCTCTGCAGGTCTATGGGCGGCTTGCGGTGTTGAGCCAATGGCGCGCCGGCGCCAGCAAACTCTTCGACATCGACCGGCGCGCTTTCAGCCCGCCGCCCAAGATCACCTCCTCGCTGGTGCAGCTCATTCCAAGAAAGGTGCGCGAGCCGGTTTGCGAAGTTGGCATGCTGGAGAAGGTGACGGCCGCAGCCTTCGGCCAGCGCCGCAAGATGCTGCGCTCGAGCCTGAAGAGCATCTCTCCGGACCCAGCGCACCTGCTTGCAAGTCTCGGCATCGATGCCAATCTGCGCGCCGAGCAACTGGCAGTCGCCGATTTCGCCCGCATCGCTGCGGTTTTGGGAGATAAGAGGACATGATCCGCCAATCGCTTCTTCAATACGGATCGCCGCTCGCTGCGACGACCGCAGCCCTCCCGCAGCCCAAAGGCAGCGAGGTCCTGCTCAAGGTATCTTGTTGCGGCGTGTGCCACAGCGACCTTCATTTGCAGGATGGATTTTTCGATCTGGGCGACGGCAAGCGCCTCAATGTCGCGCTCGGCCGAAAGCTTCCCTTCACATCTCGGCCACGAGATTTCGGGCCATGTCGAAGAGCGCAGGTCCGGAGGCAGGCGAGTTCGACGCGCCGGCACGTTCTATGTGGTCTATCCCTGGTCGGCTGCGGTAGATGCGCAGCGCTGCCGACGTGGGCGAGGAGCATCTGTGCGATTTACCGGGCATCTCGGCATCAATGTCGATGGCGGCTATGCAAGCCATGTGCTCGTGCCTCATCCGCGCTATCTGATCGATGCTCAGGGCATCGATACCGCGATTCGCCGGCAGCTACATGTGCTCGGGGCCTCACCGCCTACAGCGCCATCCGCAAGGCTGAGCGGTATCTCAGGCGCAAGGGGCCCTTGATGATCGTTGGCCTTGGCGGCGTCGGCCTGATGGGCTCTCGAGATCGCCCGCGCCACTCACCGGGGCACTCATAGTTGCCGCGATGTCGTGGCCGCCAAGCGCGAGACGGCGCTCTCGCTTGGGCGCTGCAGGCGGCCTTCGACCCTCAGTCGCCGGACGCGCGCAAGACGGTCCTCAGGCAGAGCGGGCCCGATCAGCGCCGCGATCGATTTCGTGGGCTCGGATGCCTCTCTCCATTTCGCGCAGAGCATCGTCGGCAAAGGCGGCGCCGTCATCATCGTCGGCCTGATGGGCGGCAAATTCTCTCTGCCGGTGCCGATGTTCCCGCTGCGCGAACTGACCCTTCTCAGGCTCCTATGTCGGCAGCCTTGAAGAAGCGCGCGAACTGATGGCGCTCGTTCGCGCCGGCCGCATCCGGCCGATTCCCGGTCGATGAGCGGCCGCTGTCGCAGGCCAATGCCGCGCTTGACGATCTGCGCGCCGGCGGCATCTCCGGGCGGGTCGTTCTCAGGCCGTGACCAGCGCGCATTCCTCACGCGCCCGATCACTTCTTGAACCGGCGCAGGCCAGATCGAGTGTAAGAAATGGGGGTTAGAGCGTCTTGTTCAGCTTACGGACGAATTCGGTCAGGCCGATACGGCGCTTGCGCCGCAGACGTTCGGCCGCCAGGATGGCGGCGATCTCGGCGCTTGCCGTCTCGACGTCATCATTGACGATGACATAGTCATATTCCGCCCAATGGCTGATCTCGCGCGAGGCTTCCGCCATGCGCTTGGCGACCACCGAGGACGAATCCTGGGCGCGTTTGATCAGGCGGTCGCGCAGGTCATCGGCCGAGGGCGGCAGAATGAAGATGCGCACCAGATCGTCTCCCATGGCCTGGGCGAGCTGCTGGGTGCCCTGCCAGTCGATGTCGAACAGGACGTCGCGGCCCTTGGCCAGCGCATCCTCGACCGGCCGACGCGGCGTGCCGTAGAGATTGCCGAACACTTCCGCCCATTCGAGAAGTTCGCCGTGATCGCGCATCTGCGGAGAAGCGCTCCTTGGAGATGAAGAAATAATCCTTGCCATCGACCTCGCCCGGCCGCGGTGGCCGCGTCGTGACCGAGACCGACATGGGGATGTGGTGGTCGGAGGCGAGAAGCGCCCGCGACAGCGTGGTCTTGCCGGCGCCGGAAGGCGAAGACATCACCAGCAGCAGACCGCGCCGCGCGATCGCTGTCTGTGGGCTTGCCTACTCAATGTTCTGCACCTGCTCGCGCATCTGGTCGATCACGGTCTTCAGCTCGAGGCCGACCGCCGTCAAGCTGCGATCGGCCGCCTTGGAGCACAACGTATTGGCTTCGCGATTGAATTCCTGCGCGAGGAAATCGAGTTGACGCCCGGCCGGCTGGTCGGACTGGATGAGCTTCCGCGCCGCCCCGATATGGGCGAACAGCCGGTCGATCTCCTCCGGATGTCTGCCCTGGTCGCAAGCAGCACCGCCTCCTGATGCAGCCGGTCGCGGTCGAAAGTGGCGTTCGTTTCCATCAGCCGGGCGACCTGCTCGGCCAGCCTTGCCGTATCGCCTCGGCCGACGGGCCGGGATTGTCGCGCGCGGCGATGCACGAGCTTCTCGATTCGATCGAGATGCACGGCCGAGCACGCTCGCGAGCTTGGCGCCTTCGGCGTTGCGCATACTGGCCAGAGCCTGAAACGCCTCCTCGGCGCTCTTGAGCACCGCCTTGTCGCGGAGCGCCGTCTTCGCTTCATCCTCGATGGGCGCCGACGACATCGATCACGCCGCGCAGCGCAGAGGAGGCTTCGATCTGGGGCGGCGACCCGCCGAGACGGACGCGCAGTCTTTCGGCGAGCTGCAGAATCTGCTCGAGCACCGTCTCATTGACGGCGAGCTGCTGTTCGCTGCCGCCATGATCGGCTCGTGAGTCGATCTGGATGTTGCCGCGCTTGAGGTATTTCTGCGCGATCTCGCGTACCGGCAGGTCGAGCGTCTCGAAGCCAGGCGGCAGGCGGCAGCGGATGTCGAGGCCTTTGCCGTTGACGCTCTTGATCTCCCATTGCCAGTGCAACGCGTCGAGCGCCGATGAAGCGCGGGCATAGCCTGTCATGCTCGACAGTGGCATAGATCCCGATCCCGAAATCGAAACTGCCGCGACTTTAGCGCGTCATGAGGAAGCCGGCATACCGCTTTCGACGCCGCCTCGTCTTACGGTGAATGTCACGGCGCAAGCGGCTTGGGCGCCGGGATGGGGATCAGGCCCTTGGCTCCCTTGATCACACTGCCGGGCTTCAAATCGAGGGCGACGTCGGCAACGCTGGTCTGCAGGGTCTCAGCGGGCTCGGGCGGTTCAGGCGTTGCCGCCGTGAAGGGGGTCAAGCCTTCGGGCCTCGGCCGCGGGATGGGCACGATGGTGGACTTCGAGGCCTCGCCCGGTTCGCCGACGTCACCCCCGCTTTCCGCCTCGGGCGGTGTGGTGGAGGCGTCAGCCCCTTGTTCGGGCGTATCGATGCCTGCGAGCGACGGCAAGCCGGAAGTCCTGGCCCTGCTGACCCTGGGCCGCGCTTTCAGCCGCGGGCTGCGTCGCCGGAGTGGCGGTGTCGACCGGCGCAGTTCCGGCGGCATTGGCAGGGGCTTCCCGCAACGGCGTCGGCCGTCGCGCCCTCCTCGTCCATGACTGGCGCTTCCTCGCCGTTCTGATTGCGCTGCTTCTCGATCTCGCGCCACTTGCGCACATTGACGCGATGCTCTTCGAGCGTCGCGGCGAAGACATGGCCGCCTGATCCGTCGGCGACGAAATAGAGGTCATCGGTCTTGGCCGGCGTCAGCGCGGCGTCGATCGACGCGCGGCCGGGATTGGCGATCGGGCCCGGCGGCAGGCCGTTGATTCGATAGGTATTGTAGGGGGTCGCCTCGGCGATGTCCTTCTTGCTCAGCGGCCGGTCGAGCTTCGCCTTGCCGCCGGTTATGCCATAGATGATCGTCGGATCCGACTGCAGCCGCATGCCCTGGCGCAAGCGATTGGCGAATACCGAGGCGACGCGCGGCCGCTCATCCGGCACGGCGGTTTCCTTCTCGATGATCGAGGCCAGGATCAGGGCCTCTGCCGGCGTCTCGACCGGGAGATCCGTGGCGCGCTGCGGCCAGAGTTCGTGCATGAGCTTCTGGCTGCGCTTTCATCATGCTCTTCACGATATCGTCGCGAGTCTCGCCGCGCTGGAACACATAGGTGTCGGGCATGATCTGCCCCTCGGCCGGGGTCAGCGTGATGTCGCCGGTCAGGACCTCGTTCTCGCGCAGGCGATCGAGCGCCTGTGCCGTGGTCCAACCTTCCGGGATCGTCACCTTGTAGGTGATGATCTTGCCCGACGACGATGCAGCGCCTTGACCTCGCGCATGCTCATCGCCTGCTTGAACATATATTCGCCGGGCTTGAGCCGACCGCGCTCGCCGGTGGCGGTCGCGGCAGCTGCGAAGACATTCGCGCTGGAGATGATGCCCGCCTTTTCGAGCTCGGCGGCGATGCCGAGGACGCCGCCGCCGCGCTCGACCAGGAAGGTCTTGTCGGCGGCGAGCGGGCCGGGCTGCGGTGAACTTCACATAGCCGTAAAGCCCCAGGCCGAAGACGGCCAAGGCGAAGCAGCCGCAAGAGCAGCACGAGCGAATAGATCACGCGCCTGAGCGCCGAACGCCGTCGGCGACTGGGCAGCACCACCACGCTACGTCTTTGCCTGCGGTGGTCGGTCACGATAGGCCTCCACGGAGCCGTCCTTTTCGATGCAAGCGGCCATCAAAAAGGGAAAACACTCGAAAATCCTTAACCCGGAGCACTTCCTTGGCGCCGAAGCCTGCCTCGGACCCGATCCGGGATCGAGCAACTTTGGCGGGAAGCGCTCAAGGGCTCAGACTCGCCTCATGATCAACGACGCGTTCGTCCCACCAAAACCAAACGAATTGGACAGAACTGTGTTGATCTCCTTCTTGCGCGCTTTCAGCGGAACGAGATCGATGTCGGTTTCGACCGAGGATTGTCCAGATTGAGGGTCGGCGGACAGACATTGTCGCGAATGGCAAGGATCGAGAAGATGGCCTCGACAGCGCCCGCCGCGCCCAGCAGATGCCCGGTCGAGGATTTGGTCGAGGACATGGCCAATCCATTGATCCTGTTGCCCATCAGCCGCTCGACGGCCTTGAGCTCGATCTCATCGCCCAAGGGCGTCGAGGTGCCATGGGCATTGATGTAGTCGATCTCGTGGGCGGAAATGCCGGCCCGCTTGAGCGCCGCCTGCATGCAGCGATAGGCGCCGTCGCCATCCTCGGAGCGGCGCGGTGATGTGATAGGCATCGCCCGACATGCCATAGCCGATGATCTCGGCATAGATTTTGGCGCCGCGCGCCTTGGCATGCTCGAGTTCCTCGAGCACGAGAATGCCCGCGCCCTCGCCCATGACGAAGCCGTCGCGGTCCGGTCATAGGGGCGCGAGCCGCGTTTCGGCGCGTCGTTGAACTTCGTGGCCAGCGCCTTGCAGGCAATGAAGCCCGCAATGCCGAGGCGCGAGATCGCCGCTTCGGTGCCGCCCGCCACCATGACATCGGCATCGCCCAAGCGCGATCATGCGGCTGGCATCGCCGATCGCATGCGAACCCGTGGCGCAGGCCGTGACCACCGCATGATTGGGGCCCTTGCAGCCGAATTCGATCGACACCAGGCCCGAGGCCAGATTGATCAGCGAGCCCGGAATGAAGAACGGGCTGACGCGGCGCGGCCCCTTCTCGTTCGAGAAGCAGCGTCGTCTGCTTCGATGCGCGGCAAGACCGCCGATGCCCGAGCCGATGAGCACGCCGGTCGCATACTTGTCTTCCTCGGTCTTGGGTTCCCAGCCGGAATCGGCGACCGCCTGCTTGGCGGCGGCAAGCGCATAGATGATGAAATGTCGTAGCGGCGCTGGTCCTTGTGGTCGATCCACTGATCGGCATTGAAGGTGCCGTCGCGTGCCGTCGCCGCGCTTCACCTCGCAGGCGATGCGGCACGCCATGTCGGATGCGTCGAATTTGGTGATCGGACCGGCACCGCTCAAGCCGTCGGCCAGCCGCGACCAGGTCTCCTCAACACCGGTCGCAAGCGGCGAAACGATACCCAGCCCGGTGACAACCACCCTGCGCATCGACTCTCCTGACTCCTATACGAAAACGCGGCGGCAGGACTTGTCGTTCTCCTGCCCCCGCGCTGCAATCGATGCACCTCTCCGCAGGGAGGAAGGCTGCGCCCGTCAAGCGGCGCTCTTTTCGATGAACTTGACCGCATCGCCGACGGTCTGGATGGTTTCGGCCGCGTCATCGGGAATCTCGATGCCGAACTCCTCTTCGAACGCCATGACCAGCTCGACCGTGTCGAGGCTGTCGGCGCCGAGATCGTCGATGAAGCTTGCCTCGGGGTTCACCTTTTCGGCGTCGACGCCCAGGTGCTCGACCACGATCTTCTTCACCCGCTCAGCAACATCACTCATGTTCAATCGTCCTTGTCTAGTTAGTTCGTTTGCCGGTCATGCTACGGTCGGACACTGTCTGCATGATCCCCCTCGTGCCCCGGGCTTCCTAACACAAATTCCTTCAGGCCACAAAAGGGGCAATCTCAGCGCCGTTGATAAGACCCGGGAAAGCCGTCCGTCAGTGATTTAGATCATCGCCATGCCGCCATTCACGTGCAGCGTCTGGCCGGTCACATAGGCGGCTTCGGCGCTGGCAAGATAAAGCGCGGCTGCCGCAACGTCATCGGCTGCTGCCGAGCCGCCCGGCCGGCACCTTGGCGATGATCGCTTCCTTCTGCTTGTCGTTGAGCGCATCGGTCATCGGCGTCGCGATGAAGCCGGGAGCGATGCAGTTGACCGTCACGTTGCGGCTGGCGAGCTCCTGGGCCAGCGCCTTGGTCATGCCGATCATGCCGGCCTTCGATGCCGCATAGTTGGCCTGGCCGGCATTGCCGGTCACGCCGACGACCGAGGTGATGCCGATGATGCGGCCGAAGCGGCGCTTCATCATGCCGCGCATGGCGGCGCGCGCCAGGCGGAAAGCGGCGGTCAGATTGACATCGATGACCTGCGCCCAGTCCTCGTCCTTCATGCGCATCGCCAGGCCGTCGCGGGTGATGCCGGCATTGTTGACGAGGATATCGAGCGAGCCCATCGCGGCCTCGGCCGCCGGCACGAGCTTTTCGACCTCCTCCGCATTCGCCGAGATTGCAGGCAACGACATGAACGCGCTCGCCGAGCTCGGCCTTGAGCTCGTCCAGCACTTCCGCGCGCGTGCCGGAAATGGCCACCGTCGCGCCCTGCTTGTGCAGCGACGCGGCGATGGCGGCGCCGATGCCGCCCGTGGCGCCGGTCACCAGCGCCGTCTTTCCGGTCAGATCGAACATGTTCCTATCCCTGCTTGAGCTGAGCGGCATTCGCCGGCGATGTCCGCAGGCGTGCCGAGCGACAAGCCCTGCGCCTCGGGCGCCGTCCTTTTCACGAGTCCCGTCAACACCTTGCCGGCGCCCAGTTCACAAAAGAGTTTAACGCCTTGCGCCGCCATGCCAGCCATGCTTTCGCGCCAGCGCACGGTGCCCGTCACCTGCTCGACCAGCGCCTTCCGGATCTCTGCCGGATCATCCAGGGGCGCGGCCTGACATTGGCGAAGACCGGCACGATTGGCGGGCGCATCGGCGCGTTGGCCAGCGCGTCGGCCATCGCCTCGGCCGCCGGCTCCATCAACGCGCAATGGAACGGCGCGCTGACCGGCAGCATCACGGCGCGCTTGGCGCCCTTGTCCTTGGCCAGCGCGACCGCCCGCTCGACCGCCGCCCTGTGACCCGAGACCACGACCTGGCCCGGCGCATTGTCGTTGGCGGCCTGGCAGACTTCGCCTTGCGCCGCAGCTTCGGCGACGGCAGCCGCCTCCGGATAGTCGAGTCCGAGCAGAGCCGCCATGGCGCCGGTGCCGACCGGCGTTGCCTGCCTGCATCGCGCGGCCGCGCGTCTTCGAGAAGCCGCGCCGCATCGGCGAGCGAGAAAGTGCCGGCGGCCGCGAGCGCCGAATATTCGCCGAGCGAATGGCCGGCGACGAACTTCGCCGCATCCTTGAGCTGTCACGCCATGCTCGGCTTCGAGCACACGCACGACCGCGATGCTCACCGCCATCAAGGCCGGCTGGGCATTCTCGGTGAGCGTCAGTTCGGCTTCCGGCCCCTCCCACATCAGCTTCGACAAGCTTCTGGCCGAGCGCTTCATCCACTTCGGCGAAAACGGCGCGGGCCGCGGGCGAGGCATCAGCGAGCGCCTTGCCCATGCCGACGGCCTGGCTGCCCTGTCCCGGAAAAATGAAAGCAAGGCTCATGGATTGTCCCTGGTCGATTCGATGCGCCGCACGAAGCATGCTGAAGCTGATGAAGTCAAGCTTCGGCTTTCTACGGTTGACCCGTAAACCTCAGGCCACTTATGGAGAGGCATGTTCACACGTAGCGATTTCGACCGGGCGCAGGCCATCGTCTATGCGGCGATGCCTCCGACCCCGCAATATGCATGGCCGCTCCTTGCCGAAGCGACGCAGTGCGAATGCTGGGTCAAGCATGAGAACCACACGCCGACCGGCGCCTTCAAGGTGAGGGGCGGTCTCGTCCACATGCGGTTGCGCAAGGAGCGCGGGCAAACCAATGGCGTCATCACCGCGACACGCGGCAATCACGGCCAATCCATACCTTTCGCAGCGCGCCGCGAGGGTATCCCGGCGACCGTCCTGGTTCCCGAGGGCAATTCCGTCGAGAAGAACGCGGCGATGCGGGCATTGGGCTGTACGCTGATCGAGGCCGGCGCGGATTTCGATGAGGCGCGAGACGTTACCCTCAAGCTCGCCCAGGAGCGCGGCCTCGACATGGTCGCTTCCTTCCATCCGGAGCTCGTCGTCGGCGTTTCGACCTACGCGCATGAATTGTTCGGGACCGCGGGCGAGCTTGACGCCGTCTATGTGCCGATCGGTCTCGGCTCCGGCATCTGCGGCGTCATCGGCATGCGCGATCTGCTCGGCTTGCGCACGCAAGTCGTTGGCGTGGTTTCCGACAAGGCCAATGGCTACGCCTTGTCCTTTGCCCAGGGCCGCGCCGTGCCGACCAACTCGGCCGCCACATTTGCCGATGGAGTCGCGGTGCGCACACCCCATCCCGATGCCGTCGCTGCGATCAACAGTGGGGCCGAACGCATCGTGGAAGTGAGCGAAGATGAGATCGCCGAGGCGATGCGCCTGTATTACCGCACCACGCACAATCTCGCCGAAGGAGCGGGTGCGGCCGCGCTCGCCGCGCTGATGAAGGAACGGGCTCAGATGCAGGGCAAGCGCGTCGGCGTCATCCTGACGGGCGGTAATATCGACGCCAACAAGTTTGCCCAAGTGCTGCAGGGGCGGACGCCGCTGCCGTAAGCCAGGCTGCCCCTGGGGAAATATGGTCCCTTGCATTTTTCCGGCAATTCCGCCATAGAGCGCCCGCCAGTTGGCTTCCGGTTGGGGGCTGAACGGAAGGTCTTTTGGCCGAGAAGGCCTGAGGATAGGGGTTCGCCCCGGCTTCCCGTGTCTCCGCTCTTTCGAGAAACCGGTCTTTCGAGCCTTTCAACTTTGAGGGCTCGGAGGAGGCTCTGCATCGGAACCAGCTGCGAACGCAACTTTGAAAGGCTTGAAACATGCCACTTTACGAGCATGTGTTCCTGACGCGTCAGGACGCATCGAACTCACAGGTTGATCAGCTGACTGATCAATTCAAGACCGTCATCACCTCGGGTGGCGGCAAGATCGGCAAGACCGAATACTGGGGGCTGAGATCCCTCACCTTCCGCATCAAGAAGAACCGGAAGGCGCATTATACCTTTCTCGACATCGAGGCGCCGCCGGCGGCAATCGCCGAAATGGAACGCCAGATGTCGATCAACGAAGACGTCATCCGCTTCATGACGGTGCGCGTCGACAAGCACGAAGACGGTGCTTCCGCCATGATGAAGGCCGGCAAGCGCGATGAGCGCGGCGGCGGCCGTGGCTTTGGCGGGCGCGGCGGACGCGGCTTCGACGATATGGACTTCTCGCTCGACAGGGAGGCTCAACTGATGGCTCAGAACTCAAGGTGGGCCGGCACGCCGCCCCTTTTTCCGCCGCCGCAAGAGCTGCCCGTTCTCGGGCGACAACGCGCCGGCGATCGACTACAAGGACGTGAAGCTCCTGCAGCGCTTCGTTTCCGAGCGCGGCAAGATCGTCCCGTCGCGCATCACGGCGGTTTCGGCCAAGAAGCAGCGCGAGCTCGCCCAGGCTATCAAGCGCGCGCGGTTCCTGGGCCTCCTGCCCTACGTGCTCAAGTAATCGCTCATTGGAGCGTTTCCTTTCGCCAAAGTTGAGCAGCTCTGGCGGGAGCGCTCCCAAGGTTGGGGCGGACACCCGATCCGCCTCTAACCCATCCTGAAGGATCGGGGACAGCAAAGGAACGTAACTATGGACGTCATTCTTCTCGAGCGCATCGGCAAGCTCGGCAATATGGGCGAGGTCGTCAAGGTCAAGGACGGCTATGCCCGGAACTTCCTCTTCCCGCAGCACAAGGCGCTGCGCGCGACGCGAGGCCAACAGGGGCAAGTTCGAGCGCGACCGCTCCCAGCTCGAGGCCAAGAACGAGGAGCGCCGCAAGGCCGCCATGGGCGACAGCGGCAAGCTCGAAGGCAAGAGCTTCGTCATCCTGCGCCAGGCCGGCAAATCGGGCCAGCTTTACGGCTCGGTCTCGACCCGCGATATCGCGGAAACCGCTTCGACCGCGGGTATCCACGTGTCGCGCAACCACGTATTGCTCGATACGCCGATCAAGACCATCGGCCTCTATACGGTGCAGATCGCGCTCCATCCGGAGCTCTCGGTCCCGGTGACGCTGAACGTGGCGCGCTCGCAGGACGAGGCTGACGCCCAGGCGCGGGGCGAGGTCCTCACCGGACCGGTTTCCGAACGCGCCGAGGCGCTCGCCGCAGCGGAAGAGCTGTTCGAATCCGAAGCCGCCGCTGAGGGCGCGGTTGCGGAGCAGGAACCGGAAGAGAAATAATCCCGCCCGGCTGGCGATGATTGAGGGAAGGCCCTGCCCACGGCGGGGCCTTTTCCTTTCGATCCGCGGCATCTGTTTCGTTAGGAACCGTCCTATGCTCCTGCATTAAGGCTATGCGTCCGCGCCCTGCTGCGGGGCTTCACTTGACCGTAAAACTGCGTTTACTATGGACTTCAGCACATTCCGGCGCGCGGGGACCGGAAGAGCGGGAGAGTGGCTATGTTTGCAGTATTCAATCGGGCGATAAAACACCTGGTTCAAATCGGACAGCTGAGCGTGACCGATGCTGGCGGGCGCAAGCACGTCTATGGCGACGGGACGGGCCGGCCGGCCGGCTTCAAATTCCTCAACCGGCGCGCGCCGACGAAGATCGTTCTCGATCCCGACCGCTTCCTCGGCGAGGCTTACATGGATGGCGAGATCGAGCTCACCGACGGGACGATCTATGATCTGCTCGAAGTGCTCTTGAAGAATGTCGAGGATCGGCCAGATCCCGGCGCATCCAAATTCTTCAACAAGCTCCGAATCGCCTTGAAACGGCTCGACCAGTACAATCCGGTCGGCAAGGCGAAAGCCAATGTCGCCCATCACTACGATCTGTCGGGCGCGCTCTATGACCTGTTCCTCGACCGCGACCGGCAATATTCCTGCGCCTATTTCGAGGCACCCGATGCCTCGCTCGAGGACGCGCAGCTCGCCAAGAAGCGACACCTCGCGGCCAAGCTCAACATCAAGCCCGGAATGAAGGTGCTCGACATCGGATCGGGATGGGGCGGGCTCGGCCTACCATCAGCACCACCGGCGCGCAGACCGCACCGGCCGTATACGGCAGCAGCCAGTCCACCATCGGCGCCGACGGACCCTGGCTCGACCGACACCCGCGACGCCACGATCACACCCACCAGCAGCACCAACTGCAGCCCGACGGTGATCACGGCCACCCGAGCCGTCGCCGCCACGGCCACCACCGCGAGCATCGGCGCGAGCACCACCAGCACCACCACCGCCGCCAGCCAGCGCTCGTCCAGCACCCACCGGTCCACCAACCCGACCAGCGCCGTGGCCGCCGCCGCCGCGTACGCCACCCGCCCGCGCCAACCGACACCACGTCCGATTCCTCGCCACCGCATGGCAACCTCCCCGTTCGAGGCGACACGCTATCCGGTCACGACACATCCCGCGGGGCACGGAACCGGCCGCTCACCCGATGCCGCGGCGTGCCACACCGCCCGGGCCCACCCGCTCAGCGCTCGTGCCGACGCCATGAGGCATGCTCCGGAGGCGAGTTTTGCGACTGGCGGCACCGAGGATGGGGACCACCATCGGGGAGCGGGCCGTGGGGGCCGACCGCCTGGGCGCCCACGCGGAGGACCCGCATGTCTGTGCCCTGACCACCACGCGCACTGCTGCCCGGCAAGCCCGTCGCCGACGCGGTGCTCGCCGATGTCGCGCCGCGCGCCGCGACGCTGCGGGAGCGCGGCATCGCGCCGCCTGGCCACCATCCTGGTCGGCGACGACGACGCCAGCGCCGGCTACATCCGGATCAAGCAGCAGCAGGCCGCCGAGCTGGGCTTCGTCTCCCCGCACGCGCACCTGCCCGCCGACGCCACCCAGGACGACCTGCACCGGGCATCGACCGGCTGCAACGAGGACCCGGCCGTGCACGGCGCTGCTGATCCAGTACCCGATCCCCGGCCACCTCGACTACGACGCGGCGCTGCAGACCGTCGACCCGGACAAGGACGTCGACGGCATGCATCCGCTGAACATGGGCCGGCTCGCCGTCGGGCATGCCCGGGCCCGCTGCCCTGCACGCCGGCCGGCATCGAGGCCCTGCTCGCCCACTACGAGATCCCGGTCGCCGGCCGCGAGGTGGTCATCCTCGGCCGTGGCGCGACCCTCGGCCGGCCCCTGGCCATGCTGCTCGCGCAGAAACGCCCGACCGCCAACGCCGCCGTCACCGTCGTGCACACCGGCGTGCCGGACTGGGCCGCGGTACACCCGGCGCGCCGACATCCTGATCGCCGCCGCGGGCGTGCCGGGCATCATCCAGCCCGAGCACGTGAAGCCCGGCGCCGTCGTGATCGGCGCCGGCGTCCGCTACGAGGGCCGGCGCCTGCTGCCCGACGTCGACGAGTCCTGCGCCGAGGTCGCCGGGGCGATCACCCCGCGGGTCGGCGGTGTCGGCCCGACCACCGTCGCCATGCTGTTCCGCAACGCCGTCGCCGCCGCCGAACGCGCCGACCGCGAGCCAGGCGAGGGCCGCGGTCGCCGCACCGCTCAACGTATCCGCTCAATCCCTGCTCGGCGACCAGCTCCCGCAGCGCCGACTGCCGCACCGGCCTGGCTGGCGACCGCGCCCTCGCCCTGCCCGCCCTCGGCCCCCAGCCCTGCGCCGGCGTATACGCCCAGATCCTGCACCCCGGCCACATCCGGC
>CAWJDZ010000006.1:0-77824 GCA_963841765.1 uncultured Alphaproteobacteria bacterium | reverse complement strand
AAATGTGTGCCCTTTTGGCAACAAGAGTTCTGATCCAGAGAGCCTCGGTGGCTGAATGGGGAGATGCTGAAGGAGGGGATTGAAATTTGATGTCGAGAGTAGCGAGGTTCATGGCAAGAGCGAGAGCGGAAGGCTTTTTCCGTGCGGCTGAGGGACGCATCGCGTCCCAACTTATGCGGGTGTGGCCTTGCGGCGATTTCTGGGACAGACATTACGCCTTTATGAAATTCAGACAAAAGAGCGGCAGAAGCCCGGATGTCTCGGCACCGATGCTCAACGACCAACTTCACAGGCTGAAAATCAGCGGCGAACTGGAGAACCCTCTGCGCGTGTTCGTCACGGACAAGGAGTTCGTAAAGCTTTTCGTGAAGGCGATGGCAGGGGACGAGTTCAACGTTCCGACCATTGCTGTTCTGCGCAACCCATCGGAGGTTCGCAGCTTCGTCTTTCCCGATCGATGCTGCATCAAGGCGACTCACGGATGCCGTCAGACCATCATTCGCACGCACGGAGAAGCCATTGATATAGACAAGATCGTCAACTGGTTCGGATACAGTCATTACTATGGGAACCGCGAGCGCAATTACCTGCGACTGACCCCTAAGATAATCGTGGAGCAACTCGCTTTCGACGCGGACAACGCTGACGATTACAAATTCCACTGCTTCCACGGCAAGCCCAAGTTCATTAGAGTGACTTTGGACAGGTGCACCAACTGCACTGGCAAAATTTACGATCTGGATTGGAAGGATACCGGGTGCTCTATTGAACACCCGACGAGCACCCGAGATTTGCCTCGGCCGGCGAACCTCGATCACATGTTGGAGCTTGCACGGATACTCAGCCGGCCGTTCAGCTTCATGCGAGTGGACCTGTACACGAACGGCGAGAGTATCCTCGTCGGGGAGCTCACAAGTTGCCCCGGAGCCGGCTGGCAAAGGTTCATTCCGCCCTCTGCCGAGGCGGCCATATCCGCAATTTGTTTTGCCGAGATCATGCATCCGTAATGTCTTCGTCGGCTAATCGCGCCGCCAGTGCTGATGTCTTTGTTGATGGAGAGCCAGGCTTGTTTGGCCTGGCGCCCAGCGCGAATGTCGGGCCGAGCGTCAGATGCTCCGCAGATGTGGCCGCGAAGCGGCACTCGGGTGATTCGTCAGGAGACCCATGTCTGTATTTTCGAGCCTCGAGATCGACATCCCAAGTAAGGCAAGCATTTTTTTAGAAACTGTGGCGCAAAAGCCACACCGTCGTTTCAATCGGAAGATGCACAAAGAAAAAGAACATAATACTGTAAAATCAATAAGATAACCACTTCCGCAAAACAGCCACGACGCGCCATGTCAACTCGTATGCAATATCAAGTTGTCTCACCCTGCGTTGACTGATAGGGCTTTAGCGTTACGTTGAGATCGGGCGACTCTACGAGGAGCAAAACGATGCGGGGCTTTTCTGTCGGACTGGTAGCGGGCTTGTTTCTGGTGGGCCCAGTACTGGCCGCTTCGCCGGTGGGCCAGCTCAAGGACATCGATGGGACCGTTTATGTAAGCCGCGGCAAAGGCTTCGAGCCGGCGCGCGGCACGACCGAACTGTTTCAGGGCGACCGGGTGATGGTCGGCGAAAAAGGATCGGCTACCGTCAGCTATCATCTTGCCGAGTGCGACGTTAAGCTCGGCGCCGTGTCGATGACGACAATCGCGGAAAAAGCTCCCTGCGAAGGCGAATCGCCGGCATCCGCCGGCAAGTCGCCGGCCGTTGTCATTGCCCCTGCCGCCGATGTGGTGTTGCCACCTGAGGTCGGCGGACCTCCTCCCATTCTGTTGCTGGGCGGCGCCGCTGTTCTTGCTTGCATCTTGGCTGATTGCATTCCCGATGATGACGACGATGATGATGGGGACGACGGTCAGAGCCCCTAGCGGCCCCTGTCTCGTTCGGCCGGCCTGCGAGGAGTGAAGCCATCCGGCATGGGTCTTTCCATGACCGGTGAGGGCAGTCGGCTACGCATCATCTGGTCTGCATCCGTCATTGCTTTCTTTCTCGTTGCGCTGGCTGCCGGGGGAACGCCCCGCTACGGATCGCCATTCAATACGCTCCTGGAATTGGTCAGCTTGCCCATCGTGCTGGTGGCGACGCTGCTTCTTCTCAATTCGCCGCCGGGCCGGATGGGCAGACTTGCGCTCTTCCTCTGCGCGGGCATTTTTCTGCTGCCCCTGCTTCAGCTCGTTCCGCTTCCCCCGGCGATCTGGTCGGCGCTGCCGGGAAGGGGTTTTGTCGCGGATGTTTTCGAGGCGGGCAGGCTCGAGCAGGCCTGGATGCCGCTCAGCCTCAGCCCGCCGGCCACACTGCGCAGCCTGTTGTCGCTCTTACCAGGCCTGGCAATGTTCCTGGCCACCCTCACCCTAAGCTGGCCCGAACGGCGAATTGTCAGCCTCGTCCTTATCGGCGTTGCGATCGCTTCTGTTCCCCTCGGACTGGCGCAGATCGCCGCAGGACCGGAAAGCAGCCTGCGCCTGTACGAAATCACCAACAGCGGCTCGGCGGTCGGCTTCTTCGCCAACCGCAACCACTATGCAGCTCTCCTTTATGCCGTCATGCCCTTTGTCGCCGCGTGGTTGGTTCGTCGAACCCGTTCGCACGAAAGCGAGCGGTTTGGCTGGATTGCCATGATCATCGCGATTTACGCCATTCTGATGCTGGGATTGGGAATGGCGGTGTCTCGCGCCGGTGTCGTCCTTGCCATGCTCGCGGTCCTCGCCTCGGTCCTCCTGGCCTGGCATGGACGCAATGCAGACCGTGGGAGAGGTGGCACCCGCCGGGTTGTTTTTGCGGCCGGTCTCCTAGGTATCTGCGTCATGCTGCAGTTCGGGCTGGCCAGTATTTTGGCGCGACTGGACCGCGACCCGCTCGAAGAGGGGCGTCTGGTTCTCGCTCAAGTCACCCTGCGCGCCGCGGCGAGCGTCTTCCCGTTCGGATCGGGGATTGGAACCTTCGTGCCGTTCTATGCAATGTTCGAGACCCCCGCAGACATCGGCCACCTTTACGCGAACCACGCCCATAATGACTGGCTGGAGCTCTGGCTGGAGACCGGCGTCCCCGGCATGATTCTGGCTCTTCTTTTCCTGGCCTGGTTCGCTACCGCGACCTATCGCGCGTGGCGCAGCCGCGGCACCGACCTCGATGGCCTGTTGGCTCGGGCGGCCTCCATTTCGGCAATGCTGCTGATGGCCCATTCGCTGGTCGACTATCCGCTGCGGACGACTGCCCTTGCCTGCGTTTTTGCCTTCGCCTGTGCGCTGATCGCAGCCGAAAGACCTAATGCACAAGCAATGAAAACTATCCCAACGAAGCTCACTCGTGGGCTGTCTGGGCGGGCTTAAAATAGGCATGGCCTTTTCCGGGTAAATGTGCTGAGTGTTTCAGCACGAGCAGCCTATACGGCTAGGAACATTCGGATATATGATTGATTTGCATTGCCACATCCTGCCGGGTGTCGATGATGGCGCAGCCGATCTTGACGCGGCCCTCAAAATGGCGGCAATGGCGGTGGCGGATGGAATAAGCGTTACCGCCTGCACGCCGCATTTCATGCCTGGCGTCTACAATAACGAGGCGGGTGCCATCCGGGTTCGCATCGGCGAGTTGCAGCAGGCGTTGGCCAACGCGAATGTGCCGCTCGAACTGGTTGTGGGCTCGGATGCCCATATGAGACCGGATTTCGTTATGAAGCTGGATCGCGGAGGAATTCTGACCCTCAACGATTCGCGCTATGTCCTTTTCGAGCCGCCGCATCATGTGGCGCCTCCGCAGTTGGCGGAATGTCTCTTCAGCATACAAGCCGCGGGCTATGTTCCTGTTCTGACACATCCCGAGCGGCTGGCATGGATCAAGTCGCGTTATCCGCTGGTGGTTCGCCTGGCCAGATCGGGAGTATGGATGCAGATTACGGCAGGCTCCCTCTCGGGTCATTTCGGAAAACATCCCAGATACTGGGCCGAGCGCATGCTCGGCGAAGGCCTGGTCCATATCCTCGCCAGCGACGCTCACAACTGCGCGTCGCGTCCGCCTCTCCTCTCCCATGCATATGATTTGGCGATCGGGCTGGTGGGCAAGGAAGAGGCGGCAAATCTCGTGCTCACGCGCCCGGCCGGCGTCCTCGACAATAGGGATCCCGGTAGCCTGCCGGAGCCGCCAGCGGTCACCGCGACGCCCCAGCATACGTCTCTCTGGAAGCAGATCGTCAACGCCATGAGGGCCTGATCGATGAAGGGTAGGATCCTGCGCCGCTCACTCATGTCCTTGCTGGTTGTGGCTCCGGTGCTCGTCGGGTGCACCGGCGGTCCCGTACTCCGCGACCCGCCAAGAGGTTCCGAGCGAAGTTCCGATCGCCGTATGACCTCCATCAACGAAACCTCATCGTCGACCCTGCAGGGTGCTGCGGCGACCAGCGCGGAAGCCGTGTTTTCTGGCACCGTTGCGACGGCGGCGGGCAAAAACATCGTTCCTCCGCCTGCGGATTACCGCATCTCGCCGCTCGACCTGCTCGAGATCTCGGTCTTTCAGGTCGCGGAGCTGACCCGCACTGTTCAGGTCAATACCAACGGTCTCGTTGCGCTGCCGCTCGTCGGCACGGTCCAGGCAGGCGGGAAAACCACGTCCGAGCTCGAATCGGACATCGCCAAGAGCCTGGGTGACAAATACCTGCAGTCACCGCAAGTCACTGTCTTCGTCAAGGAGTACACCAGCCAGCGGGTCACCGTCGACGGCGCAGTCAAGAAACCTGGCATCTTCCCGTCAACCGGTGGATTGTCGCTGCTCCAGGCATTGGCGCTCGCCGAGGGATTGAACGAGGTAGCCGACCCCGGCGGTGTGCTGGTGTTTCGCGTCGTTGACAACAGGCGGATGGCCGCGCGCTTCGACCTTACCGCCATCCGCAAGGGGAAGGCCGACGATCCGCTGCTGAAGGCCGGCGATATCGTCATGGTGGATGAATCCGCGGCACGCACGACCTTGCGGGACCTCAAGTCCGCGCTGTCGCTCCCTGGCATCTTCTCATTGCTGGCTCTTTAGGCGAGGCCCCGGATGCGCTCACCCAATTCCAACGCACTTCCTGAGCCTCCAAAGCAGAGCAACCTGCCGGCTCCCATCGCGGAAAGATCCCTCGGCTATCCGCGTTATGGGTATTCGGATTTCACGGATCATGCGCGCGACGACGACGCGTTCGATCTGCGCAAATACTTGAATGTGATCATCAAGCGTTGGCGGCTCGTCCTGGGCATCATCGGTGTGTTCACCCTCATCGGCCTGATCGCGAACTTCCTGATGACCCCAATCTACCAGGCGACGGCGACACTGCAGATCGACCGCGAGGCGGCCAATGTCGTTCAAATCGAGGGCCTGCAGACCACAGAGAATCTGGGCGATCCCCAATTCTACCAGACGCAATATGAATTGTTGAAAAGTCGGGCGCTGGCGGAAAAGACCGTTTCAGAGTCTCGGCCTGGCGGAAGATAGGGCTTTTCTCGTCAAAGGGCGGCAATCACCCCTGGCGTGGATCCGCTCGCTTGTCGTTTCCCTGTTCAATCCTCCTCCCGCGGAGGAGGAGGAGACGGCCGCAGATGCCGGGAGCGCGGCCGAAAAGCAGCAAAAGGCTGCGGTGGGCGTTTTGCGGGGAGGACTTGTCATCGCGCCGGTCCGCAATTCGCGGCTCGTTCAGGTCACATTCGCTCATCCAAACGCCGCGGTTACGGAGCGCGTCGCCAATGGCGTCGCCGAGGCCTTCATCACCGCCAATCTCGATCGCAAATACGATGCGACGTCCTATGCCCGTAAATTCCTCGAGGAGCGGCTGCAGCAGCTCAAGGTCAAGCTCGAGGAGTCGGAGGCGCAGCTTGTCGCCTATGCGCAGCAGCAGGGGATCGTCAATCTCGACGACCGGCAATCTCAAGGCGAGTGACCTCGCGCTCATCAACACCAAGTTGGCGGAAGTGCGCAACGAAAAAATCCGGCTCGAGGGCCTGTGGAAGCAGGCCCAGAACACAAAGGGCTTCGGCCTCTCCCAAATCATGGACAATCCGACGTTCCAGGAGAACCGCAAACTCAGAGCACAGCTCGAGGCCGAGTATCAGCAGAAGCTGCTCTTGTACAAGCCCGCCTTCCCGGCGATGGTCGCCCTGAGGGCACAGATCAAAGAACTCGACGCCCAGGCCGGGGAAGCCGCAAACGCCATCAAGCTCTCCATCAAAGCGCAGTTCAGTGCAGCTAAAAACGAGGAGGCGATGCTCGCGCAGCAAATGGATGCGACCAAGGCCGACGTCCTCGACCAGCGCAACCGGAGCATCAAATACAACATCCTCCAGCGTGAAGTCGATACGAACCGGACGCTCTATGATGGACTGCTGCAGCGCTACAAGGAGATCGGCGTTGCCGGCGGCGTCGGAACGAACAACATCTCTGTCATCGATCAGGCACAGGTTCCCGGCTCCCCGTCATCGCCAAAGCTTTTGTTCAACCTGATCGTGGCCGTTCTCGCCGGCACGATAGTCGGTGCGGCGAGCGCCTTCGGCCTCGAATATCTGGACGATACGTTCAAGTCGCCGGAAGACATCGAAATGGTCCTGGCGATGCCGGTAGTCGGCGTGATTCCGCGTCCGGCACCGGGTGTTTCGATTTCAGAAATGCTCGCCGATGCGCGCTCTGCCGTATCGGAAGCGTACACATCACTTCGGACCGCTCTGCAATTCTCGACCTCCGAGGGTGTACCGAGAACGCTCCTCATCACCAGCGCACGCCCCTCGGAGGGCAAGAGCACGACATGCGTCAGCCTGGCAAGAAGCTTCACTCAGATCGGCTTGAAGGTGCTGGTCATCGATGCCGATCTTCGAAACCCATCCCTGCACAGGGAATTCAAAGTCGGAAACGATGTGGGCTTGAGCAACTACCTTGCCGGCGCAAAACTTCCGGAGGAAGTCGCCCAGCACACAACGATCACGAACCTGTCATTCATCTCGTCCGGTCCGCTGTCTCCCAACCCCGCCGAGCTCCTTGCCGGCGCCAGGTTCGTTTCGCTGCTGAGCCTCGCCTCCGAGACCTTCGATGTCGTCCTGGTTGACGGTCCGCCGGTCATGGGTCTCGCGGATGCCCCTCTGCTGGCCAGCAATATCGCGGGGACTCTCCTGGTGGTCGCGGCAAACGAGACCAGGCGGGAAGCGGCAAAAGTGGCCGTCAAGAGATTGCAGCTGGCGCGCGCCACGATCATCGGCGCGCTGATGACCAAGTTCGATTTAAGGCAAGCCGGCTACGGCTATGCATATGGTTATGGCGGTTATGACTATCGAGGCCCTGGCGAGAGCGACGCGCCGAGACTTGCCGCCCGCAACATAGCGGAATGAGCCCTTGCGGAACCAGCCCGCCATCGAGATTGCGCTCGACCTGCAGGCGATGCCTTCCCTGGCGAGGACCATCCGCAAGCGGCCGCTTCCGCCGGAGGTGACCGCGCTGCTCCGCGTGGCCGCCGGATCGCCGGAGCTTGCCCGGGAGTTCGCGGGCAGATACCGCTGCTCCGAAGATCGTATTCGCGAGGCATGCGTCTTTTTCCTGCAGCAGGCGGCTCTCTTCCCCGGCGCCGATAACTACCGGATGCTCGGGCTCGATCGCGGAGCCTCGGAGCAGCAAGTCCGGGAACACCGCCGGTGGCTCCTGATGTGGCTCCATCCCGATCGCAACAGGAACAAATGGGAAAGCGCGCTGTTCGAGAAGGTTGTGGCGGCGGCGAAGGCGATCGATGAGGGCTCCGTCATCGCCAGGCCCGCCGCGCCGGCGCGCAAGCGGAAGCACCGTCGCCCGCGATCGCTCCGGCCAGCGCAACGGTCCGCGCCTGCCGCGCGTCCAAAATTGGCGATCAAGCCGCTCGTCCTGCTGTTCGCGGCGGCCGCCTTCCTTTTGAGTGTTGGCGCAATCCTCGGTGCTCTGGCCGCCGGCGCCGAACGCGGTTCCCGCGAAGGAATGCATTCGATCATCGCGCAATCCACTGACGCGACCGGCTTGCCGTGCGCCGCATGCCGGTAATCAGATACATCGCCGGCTCCGCCGCGGCCATCCTGCTGGTCCTGGCCGGCGCGGCGATCGTCTCGTTTGACGCGTCGGATCCCGATATCGCCCGCCCGCCGTCACTCGAGAAGCCCGTTACCGGCACGGCCTCCCCGCAAGCCTCGCCATTGCCCGACCTGTCCCACGACCGGCAATATCACGCGGCGAGCTTCATCGCCGATCCCCTGAACCGCTACGCCGTCTATCTGCTTGGGCAGGCCCCCGGCGGCGAGCTGACAGGCGCCGAGCGGACGCGCCTCCTGTTGCTGGCCGCAGAGCGGTCCCGGAGGGATGGCGAAATCCAGACAGCGGCGATCAGCCAGTTGCTCAAGGAGGAGAACTACCCCCAATCGCTGGAGGCCTTCGACGGCCTGATGCGCTCCAGTCCGAAGAGCCAGCAAAAAATATACGACGCCCTGACCGTGTTCACCCGCAACACGGGTAGCCGGCGCGCTCTGGTCCAGCTCCTGGCACAGGAACCGCCGTGGCGACAGGATTTCCTGGCCTATCTGCCCCGCTCCACAGCCGACGTGCGAGGCGCCTCGATGCTCATGGCCGAATTGCGGTCCACGAAATCACCGCCCCGGACGGCCGAGCTCACCCCTCTCCTCGGCAAGCTGATTGCCGATGGCACGCCCGATGAAGCTTATCTGCTGTGGCTCACATCCCTGACCGAGGCGCAACTCGAGCGCGCCGGTTATATCTATAATGGCGACTTCGAGACGAAGCTCGACCAGCTGGGACCTTTCGACTGGAGGATCGTGCCGGCGAAGAACGTCGTCGCCCGAAGTGTCGAAAACAACCCCGCCGTCCGGGGCACCGTATTGGAGGTTTCTTTTGCCGGCTCCGAGTTAAGGTACCGCAACATATATCAGCGGCTGATGCTGCCGCCCGGGCGCTACACGCTGACGGGGTCATACCGGGCCAGCAATCTCGACAGTGAACGCGGCCTGGTGTGGCGGATCTATTGCGTGACGACGGCCGAGCAAAAATTGGGAGAGAGTCCGGCGATGAAGGGCACACAGGACTGGAGCCGGTTCGCGACGCCCTTCAGCGTCCCGGAAACGGATTGCCCATCGCAAATCCTGCGGCTCGAGCTCGATGCCCGCGCCAAGCTCGAACTGCGCGTCAAAGGCATCCTCAGGTTCGACGACCTGAGGATAGACCGGCAAGGGTAGCGCTCGATGACTCATCGCTTGTCGTCAGCCCGATGGTATGTCGCGAGCACCCACCCCGGCGCCGAGGCACGGGTGGAACCGCATCTCGCCAGGCAAGGAATGCGATGTTTCGTGCCATGGCAGATACGGAGCGTTCGCCACGCAAGGCGCCTGTATGAGAAGCGCTCGGCATTCTTTCCCGGCTACCTGTTCGTCTCGCTCGATCTCACGCGCGACAGATGGCGGGCCGTCAACGGGACCGTGGGCATCCGTTCGCTGATCATGCACGGAGGCCGTCCCGCACCCTGCCCAGCCGGACTGGTGGAGCATTTCATAGAGCTGACAGACGAGGACGGCATCCTCAACCTGGAGTCTGAGCTAACCCTAGGACAAAATGTTCGTGTCGTGCGCGGCCCCTTTTCATTCCTATCCGGGAGGCTGGTGAAGCTCGACGGGAATGGCCGGGCGCAAGTCTTGCTCGCGATCATGAACGGCAATATACCTGTAACGATGGCGACGCGGGACATCGTTCCCTGGGCGGCCGAAGTGGCAGACAAGGTAAAATGACCCGTGGGTTTGTCGACGGACTCACCCGGGGAGCGGTAGCTTTGCCGTTTCGCTGGTCACAACATATGCAAAGTGCCCGCAAGTCCGCCAGCATCCGCGCGATCAGGATGATTTGGCTCAACGGTTATTGACGCGATGGACCATCATGCGGAACTCGCTCGGAAGCAGGCTGGGTCGTCAGTCCCGCATCAGAGCGGCGAGACGGAAGTTGCCTTGTCGGCTCCAGCGGCGCTGCTGACCCTTTACGGAAACCTTTCGCCAGTCCGCCGGCGTGCGCTGTTACCGCTGCTCGCACTGATGCTGGCGGGCGCGGCCGCCGAGCTGGCGACCATCGGCGCATTGATGCCGTTCCTGGCCCTCCTCACCCATACGCAAGATTCGCCATTCCTGGCCCATGTTGCGCCGCTGCTGGATATTCTTGGCGCGAATGGCCCCCGCGCCGTCTATGTGCTGACCGGTCTGTTCGCCCTCTCGGCACTGGCCTCGGCGGGCCTGCGCCTGGTGCTGCTGTTGGCGAGTGCCAGCTTCGTCAACGGCATAGTCTACGAGCTGGCTGTCGGACTCTACGATAGAGTGCTGCATGAGCCTTATGTCCAGCACACACGGCGCAATTCGAGCGAGACCATTGCCGCGATCACCAAGGTGGAAAGGCTTGGCGGGGGCGTGCTGGCGCCGCTGATGAGTGGCATGGTCGCGCTGGTCATCGCCACCTTCGTCATCGCCGGACTGATCGCCATCGACCCCACCGTGGCGCTGATCACGGGATTCGGTTTCTCGGCAATCTATCTCGCGATCGCGAGAATGACCAGGTCGCGGCTCAGGCGCAACAGCCGCGTCATTGCCGAAGCAGCGGGCCGGCGTGTGAAGGCGATGCAGGAGGGGCTCGGCGGCATCCGTGACGTGCTGATCGACCAGTCGCAGCCGGTTTTCGTTGAGACATATGAGCGGGCCCAGGCAGGACTCCGCAATGCGCGAGCGAAGAACATTTTCCTTAGCGGGTCGCCGCGCTTCCTGGTTGAGGCTCTGGGCCTGGTGATGATCGCGGCCTTGGCCGTGTTCGTGACCGGGCGGCCCGGCGGCCTCCCGGTGCTGGGCGCTTTGGCGCTGGGCGCGCAACGGCTGCTGCCGCTGATCCAGCAGATCTATGGCGGCTGGGCGGAGATCATGGGCAGCCGGCAGGAGCTGCTCGACGTCGCGGCGCTGCTGCGCCGGCCTTCGCCTCCTCGCATGCCCGTCGGCGCGGCTTTGCCCTTCGAGAAGTCAATCCGCCTGGTCGATGTTGTCTACGCCTACGCCAGCGACCGTTCGCCGGCGATAGCCGGCGTCAGCCTTGAAATTCCAAAAGGCGCGCGGGTCGGCCTCGCGGGAAGGACGGGCGGCGGCAAGTCGACGCTGATGGACCTGGTGCTCGGCCTGCTGGAGCCGACCGAGGGCGAGATTAGCATCGATGGCGTGACGCTGACGGCTCGCAACCGCGGCGCCTGGCAAAGGAACATCGCCCATGTGCCGCAGTCGATCTATCTGGCCGACGCCACGATCGCCGAGAATATCGCCTTCGGCGCCCGCCCCGAGGCGATCGACCGCGGGCGGGTGCGCCGGGCGGCCGAGCAGGCCGAGCTCGCCGAGGTGGTCGCGGGCCTGCCCAAGGGCTTCGACACGTTTGTCGGTGAGCGCGGCATCCAGCTTTCCGGCGGACAGCGCCAGCGCATCGGCATTGCCCGCGCCCTCTACAAGCAGGCGAATGTGCTGGTGTTCGACGAGGCGACGAGCGCGCTCGACACCGAGACCGAAGGGGCGGTGATGGCGGCAATTGGGCGGCTGGACCGGAGCCTCACGATCCTGATCATCGCGCACCGGCTCTCGACGCTTGAGGGCTGCGACATGATCGTGCGGCTGGAGGGTGGACTGGTGACGGCGGTAGAGAGGCGCAGGGAAGTGCAACCCCGTCAGCAGCACCACGGGAGTCTCGAATGAGATCCCAATGGCCGCGGGGAAACTAGGATCTGATACGGCCTATCGCACTAACAGACCCTCCTTGGACATATCACCCTCGCACGCAGAGCAAGCGCGCGCACATGGAAACCAGCTCCTGATCCGATTGACATGACCCGCGCGGGTACTCTCTAGAGCTCATCGAAATCCAGGCGGCAAGCTAAGCATGAAAATTTCTCTCTTCCTACCCACGTTGCGAGGCGCCGGGGCACACCGGATGCTGGTACGGATGGCCACGCGTTTCGCGGAACTTGGCCACGGCGTGGATATGGTGCTGATGAGCACCGCGAACTTCGAGTATCGGGACGAGCTGTCCGACAAGGTCCGCATCGTCGATCTGAAGGCGCCGCGCCTGTGGACCAGCCTGCCCGCGTTCCGGCGCTATCTGAAGCGGGAAAGGCCCGACGCGGTGATCTCCGCCCTGCCGCTGGCCAACGGCATTGCCGCCTGGGCGACCCGTTTTGTGCCGGCAAAGCCTGTGCTCGTGCTCACCGAGCGCAACGCCGTTTCCATGGCATTCGGCGATCTTGATGTGCCGCGCTACCGGCCGCTGATGTGGGCGATCCGCCTGTCCTATCGCTTCGCCGATGCGATCGTCGGCGTCAGCGGCGGCGTAGCGGACCGCTTGCGCAAGATGCCGGGAGTACGGGACGGTAGCATTCATGTCATCTACAATCCTACATGGCACCCGAGGATCGAGGCGCGGGCGCGCGAGGCGGTCGCGCATGCCTGGCTATCCGAGCAAGGGGCGCCGGTCATCGTCGCTGTCGGGCGCCTCGAACGCCAGAAGGACTTCCCGACGCTGCTGGATGCCTTCGCGCAGATCCGGCAGCGGCGGCAGGCAAGACTTGTCGTGCTCGGCGAGGGGAGCCTGCGGGGCAACCTCGAAACGCTTGCCCGGCAGTTGGGGGTAGCGGAAGACCTGTCGATGCCGGGTTTCGTGAAGAATCCCTTCGCCTATATGGCGCGAGCCAGCGTCTTCGTGCTTTCGTCCATCCACGAGGGTTTCCCCAATGTGATTGTCGAGGCCATGGCCTGCGGCACGCCGGTGGTCAGCACCGACTGCCCGTCCGGCCCCTCCGAAATTCTCGATGGGGGCCGATACGGCCCGCTGGTGCCGGTGGGCGATTCCAAGGCCCTTGCTGCCGCCATCGAACAGCAGCTGGACCAGCCGACGGCACCTGACTTGCTGCGGGCACGCGCCCGTGAGTTTTCCGTCGAGGCCTCCGCCAACGCCTATCTGAGACTCGTTGAAGAACTCCACGCACGAGCGCGGTGAAGTCGATGTGCGGGATGGGCGATGAAGCATGAAAATCTCTCTCTTCCTACCCACATTGCGAGGCGGCGGGGCAGAACGGATGCTGGTACGGATGGCCACGCGTTTCGCGGAACTTGGCCACAGCGTGGATATGGTGCTGATGAGCACCGCGAACTTCGAGTATCGGGACGAGCTGTCCGACAAGGTCCGCATTGTCGATCTGAAGGCGCCGCGCCTGTGGACCAGCCTGCCCGCGTTCCGGCGCTATCTGAAGCGGGAAAGGCCTGATGCGGTGATCTCCGCCCTGCCGCTGGCCAACGGCATTGCCGCCTGGGCGACCCGTTTTGTGCCGGCAAAGCCTGTGCTCGCGCTCACCGAGCGCAACGCCGTTTCCTTGGCATTCGGCGATCTTGATGTGCCGCGCTACCGGCTGCTGATGTGGGCGATCCGCCTGTCCTATCGCTTCGCCGATGCGATCGTCGGCGTCAGCGGCGGCGTAGCCGACCGCTTGCGCAAGATGCCGGGAGTACGGGACGGTAGCATTCATGTCATCTACAATCCTGCATGGCACCCGAGGATCGAGGCGCGGGCGCGCGAGGCGGTCGCGCATGCCTGGCTATCCGAGCAAGGGGCGCCGGTCATCGTCGCTGTCGGGCGTCTCGAAGCCCAGAAGGACTTCCCGACGCTGCTGGATGCCTTCGCGCAGATCCGGCAGCGGCGGCAGGCAAGACTTGTCGTGCTCGGCGAGGGGAGCCTGCGGGGCAACCTCGAAACGCTTGCCCGGCAGTTGGGGGTAGCGGAAGACCTGTCGATGCCGGGTTTCGTGAAGAATCCCTTCGCCTATATGGCGCGAGCCAGCGTCTTCGTGCTTTCGTCCATCCACGAGGGTTTCCCCAATGTGATTGTCGAGGCCATGGCCTGCGGCACGCCGGTGGTCAGCACCGACTGCCCGTCCGGCCCCTCCGAAATTCTCGATGGGGGCCGATACGGCCCGCTGGTGCCGGTGGGCGATTCCAAGGCCCTTGCTGCCGCCATCGAACAGCAGCTGGACCAGTCGACGGCACCTGACTTGCTGCGGGCACGCGCCCGTGAGTTTTCCGTCGAGGCCTCCGCCAACGCCTATCTGAGACTCGTTGAAGAACTCCACGCACGAGCGCGGTGAAGTCGATGTGCGGGATGGGCGATGAAGCATGAAAATTTGCCTCTTTATCCACTCGTTGGGAGGCGGCGGGGCAGAACGGATGCTGGTACGGATGGCCACGCGTTTCGCGGAACTTGGCCACGGCGTGGATATGGTGCTGATGAGCACCGCGAACTTCGAGTATCGGGACGAGCTGTCCGACAAGGTCCGCATCGTCGATCTGAAGGCGCCGCGCCTGTGGACCAGCCTGCCCGCGTTCCGGCGCTATCTGAAGCGGGAAAGACCTGATGCGGTGATCTCCGCCCTGCCGCTGCCCAATGGCATTGCCGCCTGGGCGACCCGTTTTGTGCCGGTAAAGCCTGTGCTCGTTCTCACCCAGCGGTCCACCGTCTCCATGGCGTTCGGTGATCTGAAGGTGCCGCGCAACCGGCCGCTGATGTGGGCGATCCGCCTGTCCTATCGCTTCGCCGATGCGATCGTCGGCGTCAGCGGCGGCGTGGCCGACCGCTTGCGCAACATGCCGGGAGTACGGGACGGTAGCATTCATGTCATCTACAATCCTACATGGCACCCGAGGATCGAGGCGCAGGCGCGCGAGCCGGTCGCGCATGCCTGGCTATCCGAGCAAGGGACGCCGGTCATCGTCGCTGTCGGGCGTCTCGAAGCCCCGAAGGACTTCCCGACGCTGCTGGATGCCTTCGCGCAGATCCGGCAGCGGCGGCAGGCAAGACTTGTCGTGCTCGGCGAGGGGAGCCTGCGGGGCAACCTCGAAACGCTTGCCCGGCAGTTGGGGGTAGCGCAAGACCTGTCGATGCCGGGTTTCGTGAAGAATCCCTTCGCCTATATGGCGCGAGCCAGCGTCTTCGTGCTTTCGTCCATCCACGAGGGCTTCCCCAATGTGATTGTCGAGGCTATGGCCTGCGGCACGCCGGTGGTCAGCACCGCCTGCCCGTCCGGCCCCTCCGAAATTCTCGATGGCGGCCGATACGGTCCGCTGGTGCCGGTGGGCGATTCCAAGGCCCTTGCTGCCGCCATCGAACAGCAGCTGGACCAGCCGACGCCGGCCGACCTGCTGCGAGCGCGCGCCCGTGAGTTTTCCGTCGAGGCGTCCGCCGACGCCTATCTGAGACTCGTTGAAGAACTCCACGCACGGGCGCGGTGAAGTCGTTGTGCGAGATGGGTGACGAAGTATCAGTTTATGGAGGCGGTTCGTGAGTGATGGGGCTCTTCGGTTGGTGCTATGCGCTGACAAACATGTGTTGATAGGGCTAAACGTAACGCTTTATTCCGCTCTGAAGAATACCAATTCACGCGTTGAAATATTCCTAATTCATAACGGTATCGGGAAGAATAATATAGACAAACTCAACGAGACATTATCCCCATTCAGAAATAGATATGATATTGCTGCCAAGAATTTTGATGCCTCTCCTTTTTCAAAGTTGAAGAAGCATAGGGGGAATATTTATGCATATGCGCGGCTTATGATCGGAGAGTTTCTGGATGCCAGTCGCGCAATCTATCTCGACACTGATCTGGTTGTGGGGCGAGATCATTCAAGAGCTCTATCAGTTGAGCCTCGAGGGGAAGCTCTTCGCGAGCGGTCCCTTCTGACAGACCCGAAACAACGTCAGAGAATTGATTTTTTCAACAAATTGGGGTTGTCGAGGGTGGTGAGAATTACTTCAACAGTGGAGTGATGCTGTTTAACCTTGATCGATGGCGCTCAGAAGATTATTTTTCCCGGGCCATGGATTTCGCCAGTAAGTATGGTAACCGCTTACCGACAATGGATCAAACGATCCTGAATTATCTAGCGCTCAAGAATGATTTTGTCCCGTTAGACAGGAAATGGAATTATCCAGTGCGTGCAAGCTCGCCTGTGTGTGAAATTGACGATGCGGTTCTGCATTTTCTAAGTGTACCGAAGCCATGGGATATCGGTGCGGAGTTTATCCACAAGAGTTACGGCCAATATAAAGCCGTATTGAATGATACTGCTTATCGCAGCTACAGACCCTCCCTGGACATTTCACCCTCTCGGTTAAAGATAGCCGCACGCAGTGCCCGTGGCTATTACCGTGCCGTTCTAGCGCGCTGAATTCTGAGACAAGAGGCCGCCCTCCCTTGCTAGCAAGGGGTCGTTCTGACCGAGGACGACGTCGACTCCATGGTGTTCGGCGGGTCTTAGGGTGCTGCACTACCGGCCGCTGATGTGGGCGATCCTGCCTTCCTATCGCCTCGCCGATGCGATCGTCGGCGTGGCGGACCGCTTGCGCAAGATGTCGGGAGTGAGGGATGGTCGTGTAAATGTCATCTACAATCCTATATGGCCCCCGAGATTCGAGGCGCGGGCGCGGTAAAGTCATGCCGGCCAAGGTGGCTGCCAACCTGTCGGAAGTATCCATCGTTGTGCTTTCCCACAACCGCAAGGACGTTCTCGAGAGAAACCTGATCAAGCTGACATCACTGGCGAAGGAAACAGGCTGCGAACTCGTCGTGGTCGACAATGCTTCCACGGACGGCTCGGCGCAGTTGATTGCCCGAGCGCTGGCGGATCGGCGCAACGCGCGTTTTTTTCTGAACGACGTTAACCTAGGTGTAGCTGAAGGCCGCAACAAGGGCTGGCGCACCGCATCGCGCGACTTCATTCTCAACATCGACGACGACACGCTGATCACGGCAGAGGCCGTTACTGCCATGCTGTCGACCATGCGTGAACATCCCGAACTGGGCATTGTGTCGCCGCGCATCCTGAATGCTGCCACCGGCAGGGAGCAGTTCTCATTCGATGAGCCCGGCTGCAGGCCATCCAATTTCCACGGAGCCTGCCATCTGGTGCGCCGAGCCGTTCTCGACTCGGTCGGTCTCAATGACGAAGGCTGCGTTTTCGGAGGCGAAGAACTCGACCTGTCGATCCGCGCACGCGCCGCAGGTTTCGAGATCGGATATGTCGGGCACACGACGGTTCTGCATGACAATCTGGTGCGCAATGGGCAGGATGGTCGCGGCCGTCGCGAGCGCTGGCTATACAACTATATTCGCATTCACCATAAGCATTTCCCGCTGCGCGTTGCCGTGCCATTCTCGCTACGCTATCTCGTCAGCCATCTCGTCTCGGGCGTGCGTGCCTACGGGCCGATCTTCGGCGCTCGCCTGCTTGGCGCTGCCATGCGCGGCTTTCGCGACGGCCGCCGCCAGCACAAAACAGTGCCGGACGCAGTAGTCCGGTTCTATCGCAACCCGGATCTGCGTCCGGAGTTCGGGAACGTTCCCCTCTGGCGCAAGCTTCTCAGATACCTTTCTGCGTGATACAGGGAAGCGTGGGAGCGTAAGTGATCCTTACGAAGCGATCGGTAGGCCGGAATTAAGACCGACCCCGACCGGCCCTGAAGATCTTGGAAACAGGCCGTCTTTGCAATGTGTTGATCCTCTCCGGTTGATGTCCTACCCCCCTTCCATTCCTGCACACTCCACTGCCCGCCGGATGGCTGTACCGCGGGCGATGGCTTTCGGTATGCGCGCCGCTGGCCTTCGTGCTTGCCTTGCACACGGCTTCGGATCTCACTATCAACGCCAGCTACATCGCGCTGGCTGCCTACGCCCTGTTAGGCCGAGCACACGCGATCCGCGCGCTGGCGGTCGTCTGGCTCTTCACCATGCTCAACCCCGCCCTGGCACCCGAGGCAAGCCTGGGAACACTCGGCCGCTATATCGTGCTCTTCACTGCCGCGGCGTCCGTGCTTCTGCACAGCGGCTTTGGCCTCCGGCACCTGGCGGTGCATCGGTTCACGCTGGCGACAATCGTGCTCGGGCTGTCATTGTCGGTCATTCAATAATGTTCAGCCCGCTGGCGGCCGTCTCCATCCTCAAGGCTGTGTCGTGGATGCTGACGATGGCAACGATCCTCTCGGCCTGGAGCGGCCTGTCCGATGAGGAGCGCAAGCAACTCGCGCAGCAGCTGTTTTGGGGATTGGTCATTGTGATGCTGGCGAGTCTGCCGCTGGCGGTCCTCCCGTTAGGCTATCTGGTCAACGGCAGAGGTTTCCAGGGCATCCTCAACCACCCGCAAGTGTTCGGGCCGACGATGGCGCTGCTCTGTGCCTGGGCAACCGCTCGCATGCTCGCCGACCGCCATCCACCCTGGTGGCTGCTCGCCCTGGTGGGAACGTCGCTCGCCACCGTGGTCATGTCCGAGGCGCGGACTGCGGGGCTGGCGTTGGTGCTGGGTGTGGGGCTTTCCGTCTTGCTCGGACCCATTCTGGCCGGCCAGCCGATCGGGCGGACGGTTCCCGGGCTCGGGAGTGGGCGCATCTGGGCCGTCCTGGCGAGCCGTCTGCCTTGCCGCACTGGCGTCTGTATACGGGACCGCTGCCTTCGTGCAGCACTTCATCACCAAATCGGGCCGGCACGATGTGGGGGGGCTCATGGAGGCCTACAACCGTTCCCGCGGCCGTTTGATGGATGCCATGCTGGCGAATATCGGGGAACACCCGCTGACGGGCATAGGATTTGGCATCGCCTCGGACCCTTGGCATATGAACGTTCGGACAGACGCCGTGTTCGGCCTGCCTGTCGGCGCTTCGATCGAGAAAGGCGTCACTCCGCTCATGGTGCTGGAAGAGCTCGGCGTCTTCGGTGCTGCTCTGGTCGCATTGTGGGTGGTGGCGCTGTTGCGCGGCTGTGCGCGCGGCGGACTTGCCCCCTTGGCAATCTGCCTGACCGCGCTGCTGCTCAACATGGGCGAGGCGACACTTTTCTCCCCGGGCGGGTTCGGGCTGCTCCTGCTGGTCCTGCTCGGCTGGGCTTATGCGAGCGGACAGCCAACGAATACGGCCGCGAACATGGCTGAGCCCGTCTGGTTCTGGCAACGCATCGTCTCGCCGCATATGGCGGGGCTGGCGGAGGCGCTCGCCGCGCAGGGGCGGCAGGTGACCTATGTCGCCGAGCGGCAGATGTCGGCCGATCGCGCCGCGCAGGGATGGCGACCTCCTGGTCTTGACATGGCGCAACTGCGTTTCGCGCCGGATGCCGAGACGGTGACGAAACTCGTGGCCGGGGTGCCTCGGGACAGCATCCATATCTGCCAGGGGTTTCGCGGCAACGGGCTGGTCGGCCTCGCGCAGCGAGCTCTCTCCGGCCGCGGCTTGCGGCAGTGGGTCATCATGGAAACCGTCGACGACAGCGGCTGGCGCGGCGCGCTCAAGCGTCTCGAATATCGGCGACTGGTGCACCGCTGGCACGGTCGCATCGCCGGCATTCTGGCGATCGGGCATGCAACACCCGGCTGGCTCGCGGCGCGCGGCGCGCCATCCGAACTCATATTCCCGTTTGCCTATTTCCTGCCCGATAGCGAGATGCGATCAACACCAGCGTTCTCGGCGACAGCGCCGTTCCGTGTCCTGTTCGTGGGGCGGCTCATCCAGCGCAAGCGATTGGACATTCTGTTCGACGCGCTGGCGCGTATCGATGAATTCTCGTTCGAGCTCGCCGTCATCGGGTCCGGCCCGCTCGAGCCGGAGTTGCGCGCTCAGGCTCAGACGCGGCTCGGCAAGCGCATCGCCTGGCTCGGGCAGAGGGCCATCGAGGAGATTCCGGGCTTCATGGCCGAGGCGGATTGCCTGGTTCTGCCGAGCCGGTTTGACGGCTGGGGTGCAGTGGTGTCGGAAGCGCTCATGGCCGGCACGCCGGCGATCTGCTCCGATCGCTGCGGCTCGGCCACCGCCGCGCGGGCCAGCGGCTGCGGCGGCGTATTCGCGGCGGGCAACGCAGAGGCTCTGGAAAAGCTGATCGGGAGCGCCATGGCACAAGGCCGGCAGACCCCCGACCGGCGCGCCGCGCTGGTTGCGTGGGCGCGTTGCCTTGGCGCAACAGCGGGGTCCGAATATCTCGCCGCCATCCTGCGTCATGTGCCGGGCAAAAAATCCAGGCCACAGCCGCCATGGACACCGCGCTTGAGCAGCGTTCAATATCATGAGGATGGTCAACCCGAATGGGCCAGCCGATGATATGAGAGCGCTTCATGTTGTTCCCAGCATCGAGCAAGAAGCCAGCGGGCCTTCCTATGCCGTCGCTTCCCTCAGCCGGGCGATGAACCATGCAGGGGCGGAAAGCCGGTTGATCACGACTGGCGCAGGTCGCACCGACAAGGATGCAGGAGTGCGGACCTTTCCGCGCCGGCCCTTTCCCTATCGTCTCGGCCGCTCTCCCGAGATGTACCGGTGGCTGCGCAGCGAAGTAGCGGCGAAGGCGATAGATATCGTTCATAATCACAGCATCTGGATGATGCCCAACGTCTACCCCGGCTGGGTGACGCAAAAAGGGGACGCTCCGCTCGTCGTCTCTCCTCATGGGACGTTTTCCGAATGGGCGCTTGGGCGCTCCAAGGCCGTCAAGTTCGTGTTCTGGAACAGCCTGCAAAGGCGCGCGATCACACATGCGGCGCTTTTCCATGCAACCGCAGAGAGCGAGTATACGGATATACGCCGGCTCGGCTTTCGCCAGCCGATCGCACTCATTCCGAATGGTGTCGATATCCCCGAGGTCGCCGCCCAGCCTCATCGTGAGCAGAAGACGCTTTTGTTTCTCAGCCGCGTTCATCCTGGGAAAGGCGTGGAGTTCCTGCTCGAGGCGTGGGCGCGGCTGCAGCGGGCGCATCCGGAATGGATACTGCGCATCGTCGGCCCCGGAGATCCCGCCTATGTTCGCAAGCTTGCGGATTTGGCAACATCACTGAGAGCAGAAAGAGTGACGTTCGCGGGTGCGCTCTATGGCCGCGAAAAGCACGACGCCTATCAATCCGCGGACCTTTTTGTGCTGCCCACTCATTCCGAGAACTTCGGAATGGCGATTGCCGAAGCATTGGCCGCGGGCTGCCCTGTCATCACCACCCGAGGCGCCCCGTGGTCCGGCCTTGTCGAACACCAAGCGGGATGGTGGGTCGATATCGGGGTCGAGCCATTGCGGACCGCCCTGGAACAGGCGATGTCGACGGACGCGTGCGCACTCTGGGAAAAGGGCGCGCGCGGTCGCTCCTGGATGGAGCGCGACTTCTCATGGGACCGGATCGCGGCGCAGATGCTCGAGTCCTATCGGTGGGTCCGCGAGGGAGGCACTCGCCCAGCGTGGATCCACAATGATTAGTCCGGAGACCTCCACTCCGGCGAATGCTCCTCCCAACTTGCCGACCTGGAAGGGCGGGTCGGCAGCGATCGCGGTCGTCATGATCAGCCTCAACGAAGCGCACAACATGGCGGCGGTGCTGGAGAACCTGAAGGGCTTCGCTCGCGAGGTCTTTCTGGTGGACAGCTACAGCAGCGACGGGACGGTGGACATCGCGTTGGCCCGTGGCGTCCATGTCGTGCAGCACAAGTTTCGTGGATTCGGCGACCAGTGGAATTTCGCCATGCGCGCGCTGCCGATCACGGCGCCCTGGACGATGAAGCTCGATCCCGACGAACGGCTGACTGACGCGCTCAAGCGAAGCATAGAGAGAATCGTCGAAAGGGGCGGCGCCGACGCCTTCACGGTCCACCGCCGGCTGTGGTTCATGGGGCGGCCTTTGCCGGTGAAGCAGGTTATTCTGCGGGGCTGGCGGACGGGAACGTGTCGATTTAGTGATGTGTTGGTGAACGAGCATCCTTTGGTCGAAGGTCGAACGGTCGGCGCCACGGGCGAGCTTGTTCACCACGACAGCCCGGATCTGCATCACTGGTTTGAGAAACAGAATTGCTACTCTTCGGCAGAAGCGCTGAGCGCGTATCGTGGTGCTCCGCTGGCGGCGACCCCCCGGCTTTTCGGCTCCCCGCTCGAGCGCAGAATGTGGCTGAAGTCGAAGCTGGTCCGGGTGCCATTTCGCTCTCTGTTCATTTTTCTCTACTGCTACGTTGTGCAGGGGGCGTGGCGATCCGGGCGGGTCGGCTTCATCTGGTCACGGTTGCGGGCCGACGTCTATCGCATGCGTGCGCTCAAGCTTCTTGATATGCGGCTGAATGGTTGCGAAACTTACCCTCTTTCCGCACCGCGCGGTGAGCCAGATCCCGGACGCGTCAGATCGACGGACCCCGGAGGCAGCTAACCGGCATCTAACGCCATTATATCGATGGCAGTTGGCGACCTTGTATCTCTGCGCTACATGCAGACAAAAGGCACCCACCGGATGCATATTGTGACGTAATGTCGTGAAATGAAACAAGTCCTTCAATCCCTCAAGACCGGCGCCACCGAGGTGGCCGAAGTACCGTGCCCGGCGCCGGCGCGGGGGCAGGTGCTGATCCGCACGCTCGCGCACGCTGGTCTCGGCCGGCACCGAGCGCATGCTGGTCGATTTCGGCAAGGCCGGGCTGGATCGGCAAGGCGCGCCAGCAGCCGGACAAGGTGCGCCAGGTGCTCGACAAGGTCGAGGACCGACGGCCTCGCGCCCACGCTCGAAGCCGTCTTCAGCAAGCTCGATCAGCCGCTGCCGCTCGGCTACTGCAATGTCGGGCGCGGTGCTCGAGGCGGGCGCCGGCGTCACAGACCTCGCTCCCGGCGAGCGCGTCGTCTCCAACGGCAGGCACGCCGAGGTCGGTCGCGTGCCCGGTCAATCTCTGCGCCAAGGTGCCCGATGCGGTGCCGGACGACGAGGCCGCCTTCACCGTGCTCGGCGCGATCGCGCTGCAGGGCATCCGGCTCGTCCAGCCGACGCTCGGCGAGGCCGTGGTGGTCACAGGCCTTGGCCTGATCGGCCTGATGACGGTGCAGCTGCTGCGCGCCCATGGCTGCCGCGTGCTCGGCATCGACCTCGACGGCGCCAAGCTTGCGGTAGCGCGAAGCTTCGGCGCGGAGACGGTCGATCTTGTCGACCGGCGCCGATCCGGTCGCCGCCGCGCAGGCCTTCTCGCGCGGTCGTGGCGTGGATGCCGTGATCATCACCGCGTCCACCAAAAGCAGCGAGCCGGTGCACCAGGCGGCGCTGATGTGCCGCAAGCGCGGCCGCATCGTGCTCGTCGGTGTCACCGGGCTCGAGCTGTCGCGCGCCGACTTCTACGAGAAGGAGCTGACCTTCCAGGTCTCCTGCTCCTATGGTCCCGGCCGCTACGATCCGAATTACGAGGAGAAGGGGCAGGATTATCCGATTGGCTTCGTGCGCTGGACCGAGCGGCGCAATTTCGAGGCCGTGCTCGACATGATGGCCGATGGCCGCCTCGACGTCGAAGCCGCTGATCTCGCACCGCTTCCCCATCACCGAGGCGGGCGAGGCCTACGATGCTCGTCAGCGGCTCGGAGCCTTCGCTCGGCATCCTGCTCGACTATCCGGATGCCGAGATGCGGCCGCCAGACGTTCTGAGGCGGCGGACCGTGGAGCTTCGGATCCGCCGCCCAGTCGCAGCCGGGAAGGCCGTCATCGGCTTCATCGGCGCCGGCAACTACGCGACCGCAGTGCTGATCCCGGCCTTCAAGGCCGCCGGTGCGCGCCTGGCGAGCGTCGCCTCGAACGGCGGAGTCAGCGGCCTCCATGCCGGGCGCAAGTTCGGCTTCGCCGGACCACCACGGACATCGCAGTCGTTCTGGACGATCCGAAATCAACGCCGTCGTCATCGCCACACGCCACGACAGCCACGCCGAACTCGTCTGCCGTGCCGCTGCGCGCGAGCAAGCATGTCTTCGTCGAAAAGCCGCTGGCACTTACCCACGAGGAAGTTTCCGCCATCGAGGTTGCGAGGCAGCGAGGTCGCCGCGACGGGCTTCACGCCCATCGTCATGGTCGGTTTCAACCGGCGCTTCGCCCCCCAGGTGCGGAAGATCAAGAACCTGCTCGAAGGCAGTGCCGGCGCCGAAGTCGTTCGTGATGACCGTCAATGCGGGCGCGATCCCGGCCGATCATTGGACGCAGGACCGCGAGAACGGTGGCGGCCGCATCGTCGGCGAAGCCTGCCACTTCATCGACCTGCTGCGCTTCCTCGCCGGGGCACCCATCCGCTGCATATCATGTTCAGGCGATGGAGGCGGCGACTGGGCGACACGGCCACCATGACCGCTGTCCTTCGCCGACGGCTCGATCGGCGCCGTCCATTACTTCGCCAATGGCAACAGGGCCTTTCCGCAAGGAACGGCTGGAGGTCTTCTCTGGCGGCCGCGTTCTCCAGCTCGACAATTTCCGCCGCCTCACCGGCTTCGGCTGGCCGGGCTTCGGCGCGATGAACCTGTGGCGGCAGGACAAGGGCCAGAAGGCGTGCGCCGCAGCCTTTCGTCGGGCGGTCGAGCTGGGCGGGCCAGCACCGATCCCGTTCGACGAGCTGCTGGAGGTCAGCGCGTGCGACGCTCGAGATCGCCGCAGCGATCCGATCATGAGCCCCGCGCCGGGCCGCTGATCGACATCATCGCCGGCGCGCGGCCGAACTTCATGAAGATCGCGCCGATCATCCGTGCGCTGGAAACGCGCCGGGCCGCGGGCGGTCCTCTGCGCTACCGGCTGGTGCACACCGGCCAGCACTATGACGCCCGCTATGTCGGGCGACTTCTTGCCAGCAGCTCGGCATTCCCGAGCCCGACGTCAACCTCGAGGCCGGCTCCGGCACGCAGGCCGAGCAGACCGGCCGCGATCATGGTCGCGCTACGAGCGGCTGCTTCTGGAGAGCCCGAGCCGGCTCTGCCTCGTGGTCGGCGACGTCACTTCCACCATGGCCTGCGCCATCGCGGCGCAGAAGCTGCAAGTCCCGGTGGCGCACGTCGAAGCCGGCATCCGCTCCGGCGACTGGGACGATGCCGGAGGAGATCAACCGCATGGTGACCGACGCCATCACGAACTGGTTCTTCACCACCAGCGATGACGGCGAACCAGAACCTGCAGCGTGCGGGCGTGGAATGCCGAGCGCATCTTCTTCGTCGGCAACACGATGATCGACACGCTGCTTGCAAATCTCGACCGCCTGCGCCCGCCGGCGTTCTGGGACGAGTTCGGCCTCTCGCAGGCGGGTATTTCGTGGTGACCCTGCACCGGCCGGCGAATGTCGATGCGGCGGCGTCGTTCGAGATCCTTTTGAGGGCTATCGGCAACGAGCACGCGCGACCTGCCGGTCGTGTTCCCCGTCCATCCGCGCACGGCGAAGACCCTCGAGTCCATCGCCCAACCTGCCTGAAGCGATCCGCTTCGTCGAGCCGCAGCCCTATCTGGAGTTTATCTATCTGGTGAGGCACGCAAGGCCGTCATCACCGATTCCGGCGGCATTACCGAGGAAACCACGGTGCTGGGCGTGCCATGCATGACGCTGCGCAACGCCACCGAGCGGCCGGAAACGGTGACGGTCGGCACCAACGAGCTTCTCGGCACCGATCCTGCCGCGCTGGCACCCGCGCTCGAACGCCTGTTCGAGGACAGTTGGAAAAAGGGCGGCATCCCGGAGAAGTGGGACGGCCGCACCGGCGAACGCATCGTTGCAACGCTGGAAGGCCTGCTTCCAACGTGAGCCTGTCGCCCGCCCGCCCGCGTCTTTATTGGGAGACCGTCCGCCATCTGAAGCCGGTCCAGATCTACGGTCGGCTATGGTTCCACGCGGTCCGTCCGAAGCCTGACCTTCGTCCTGCGCCGCTGCTGCGGCCGCAAGCTGCGTGGATTATTCCCGCGCGCCGGCGGCAGAGCCAGATCGGACCCCACGAGTTCCGCTTCCTCAACGAGACCCGGTCGCTGTCGCAGCATGGGTGGGACGATCCGGCCGTCCCGAAGCTATGGCGCTACAACCTCCATTATTTTGACGACCTCAACGCCGAAAACGCGGAACAACGCACGCCGTGGCACGCAGCGTTGATCGGCCGCTGGATAGCGGAGAACGCGCCGGCACGGGGCACCGGCTGGGAGCCCTATCCTACGTCGTTGCGCATCGTGAACTGGATCAAGTGGGCACGCTGCGGCAACAGGCTCTCTTCGGAAGCGACGGACAGCCTCGCCGTGCAGGCACGCTGGCTCGCCCGGCGCCCCGAATATCACTTGCTTGGCAATCACCTTTTCGCCAACGCCAAGGCATTGGTCTTTGCAGCTTGCTTTTTTAGCGGCGAGGAAGCCGAAGCCTGGCTCGATCTCGGCCTGCGCATCCTGGCGCGGGAGGTACCCCGGCAGATCCTCGCGGACGGGGGCCAGTTCGAGCTCAGCCCCATGTATCACGCGCTGGCGCTCGAAGACATTCTTGATCTTGTGAACGTGATGCGCAGCGCCGGGGCTCTAGCTCCTCCCTTTGGGACCAGAAGATTGCGGCCATGCGGCGCTGGCTCGCCGCCATGTGTCATCCGGACGGCGAGATCGCCCTGTTCAACGATGCGGCTATCGGGGTCGCCCAGCCGCCACGGGAATTGGAAGATTATGCCGCCCGTCTCGGCCTCGCGCCGCCGACCAGGATCGACCAGTCGTTCCGTGCCTGCAGGACAGCGGCTATCTCCGGCTCGGCGACGGATCGAGCGGTCGCATTGCTCGACGTCGCGCGAATTGGCCCGGACTACCTTCCGGGCCACGCCCATGCCGACACGCTTTCCTTCGAGCTCTCGCTCGACGGACGGCGCGTCATCGTCAATTCCGGCACTTCTGTCTATGGTGACGGGCCCGAACGGCTGCGCCAACGCGGCACCAGCGCGCACAACACGGTCGGAGATCGACGGCGAAAACTCTTCCGAGGTCTGGTCGGGCTTCCGTGTCGCGCGCCGGGCACGTCCGGAAGGACTTGCGGTAATGCAGGAACGCGGCGAGTGGATCGTGACTTGCCGTCATGACGGTTATGCGCGACTCGGGGGCGGCCGCGTCACTGGCGCACCTGGCGTTTCGGCAACGGCAAGCTCGTCGTGAGCGACAGGATCGAAGGCGGTCACGAGCGTGCGGTGGCGGCCTTCCATTTCCATCCCGCTCTCATGTCCATAGCCGCGCCCGACGGGTTATCCGGCACGCTCTCGATCGCGCAGGGCACCACGCTGCGCTGGCGTATCGCGAAGGGAGCTGCGCGCATCGAGCCGTCCACCTGGCATCCCGAATTCGGCGTGAGCCTGTCCGCCCAGCGGCTTCTGCTCACCTTGTCGGGCGGCGAGAGCGTCATCGAATTTTCCTGGTCGATCCCTGATGCACATCCTTTTCCTCACTGACAACTTTCCACCGGAAGTGAACGCGCCCGCCAGCCGCACATTCGAACATTGCCGCGAATGGGTGAAGGCGGGACACGAGGTCACGGTCATCACATGCGCCCCCAATTTCCCAAAGGGCAAGGTGTTCGCAGGCTACCGCAACCGGCTCCTCGCGCACGAGACCATGGAAGGCATCGACGTTGTTCGGGTCTGGACTTACATCACCGCGAACGAGGGCTTCCTGCGCCGCACGCTGGACTACATCAGCTTCATGCTCGCTGCCACTCCAGCCAGCCTGCTCGTTAGTCGCCCCGATGTCGTCATCGCCACCTCGCCGCAATTCTTCACCGCCTGCGCCGGCTATCTCGTCAGCCGTCTCCGCCGCACGCCATTCATCTTCGAGTTGCGCGACCTGTGGCCCGAATCGATTCGTGCCGTGGGAGCGATGAAGCAGTCCGCGATCCTCGACTGGCTGGAGATGCTCGAGCTCTTTCTCTATCGCAGGGCCGCGGCGATCGTCTCGGTCACGAACGCCTTCAGGCAGAATCTCGCACAGAGGGGGATCGACACGTCCAGGATCCATGTCGTGACCAACGGCGCGGATCTGACGCTGTTCGGACCCCGAGAGAAGGACAAGGCGCTGGTGGAGTCGCTGGGGCTCGCGGGCAAGTTCGTCGCCGGCTATATCGGCACGCACGGCCTCGCTCACGCGCTCGAGACGCTGATCGAGTTGGCGCAGCTGCTACAGCGGGAGGGACAGGACGACATCCACCTGCTTTTCCTCGGCAACGGCGCGGCCAAGGCGGCACTATCAGCAAGAGCCTCGGAGCTGGGGCTCAGGAACGTCACGTTCATCGATTCAGTCCCCAAGGCCGACGTGGTCAGATATTGGTCCTTACTTGACGTCTCGATCATTCACCTGCGCAAAAACGATCTCTTCAAGACGGTGATCCCCTCGAAGCTGTTCGAGTGCATGGCAATGGGCATTCCAGTCCTGCACGGCGTCGAAGGCGAATCGGCGGAGATTGTCAAAGGAGAAGATGTCGGCCTTCTATTTGAACCGGAGAACGCCTCTTCGCTGTGCGCCGGAATCCGCCAGTTGATCGGCGAGCCGGGGCTTCTTGCCAAGTTCCGGCGCAACGGACGCAGCGCGGCAGAGCACTACGATCGCAGAAAGCTGGCGGCTGAAATGTTGCGGCATCTTGAGGGCGTTGTGATGCGCCGTAGCTAAGATAATCTACGATGCCATACGAACGGTTCTCATCTCAGAAATGAAACCTGATGTGGCGCCATGCAAATCTCACTAAGAATTATGAGTCCACATTTCACCGTGCGCCCAAACCAGTCAGCATGGTCTCTATTGTCCTCAGTGCAATGACAATATCGAGCCCTAGCGAGAAGTTCTTGATGTAATAGAAGTCGTACTGGAGTTTCTCGAGCACGTCGCCGACTTCGCTCACATGGCCCTGGTTCACCTGTGCCCAGCCCGTGATGCCAGGTCTGACGATGTGGCGGTAGCGGTAGAAGGGCAACTCGCTTTTGTACCATTCCGATAGGGCAATCGCCTCGGGCCTTGGCCCAATCCAACTCATTTCGCCGCGCAGGATGTTGATGATCTGGGGGATTTCGTCGACGCGCGTCCGGCGCAGCCAGCGGCCGAGGCGGGTGATGCGAGGGTCCTCCTGCTTTGTTTTTGCCGCCTCGCGCCCATCCTCGCCCGATTGCCAGTCCACGGTCATGGTACGAAACTTGTAGCAGGTGAAGATGCGCCCCCGGAAGCCAACCCGCCGCTGGCGATAGAGGGCCGGCCCGGGGCTCTCGAGCCGAATTGCCAGGGAGACCGCTAATGCCAGCGGAACAAACGGGGCAAACAGGAGGGCGGCAATCAGCCAGTCGGCGATGCGCTTCGCCTGGATGTAGGCCGAGGCGGGGTTGAGCGAGCCCAGCGTGTTCTCCGAAAGATGTTCGATCTCGACCCGGCCGGTGAGCGATTCGTGCACCTGCTTGATGTGATAGACGGGTGTGCCGGATAGCGCGCTGTCGGCAATATAGCGCTCCCACTCGTCCGACAGGTCGGCCCTCAGATCCGCGACCACAGCATGCACTTCGCCCATGCTGGCGCCAGGAGACGGAATGAATGACCAGGTCGCATGCCGCACAGCCTGCAAGGCGGCCACGTTGCCGCCTGGCACGACGGCAAAGCGGTATGTCTCCAGCCGCCGTGTGACCAGCGCTATACCGAAATACCAAAGGACCGATAGCGAGAACGACCCTGCGGCCTGCAGCCTGCTGTAGTCCAGCCGCAGGAAGAAGATGATCATGAAGACCAAGCCGTAGGTCACTGCAAAGGTCGGGAGGATGTAGCGGGAGGCGGCCGTGCCGGGGAAGGAGCCGAGCCGGCGGTAGATCAGATAGCCCAGAAAATGCGCGACGATCGCAGCCAGAATTGTGTTCTGCACATTTCCGTGAGGGAAGACAGTCTGATACCTCATCATGAAAATCAGGTAGGGCAGTCCAACCGCAAACGCCAAGCCGCCAAGGAGCTGAACCCGCATCCGCAGCAGCGGATGCCGCCTGATCCGTCGGGCGCCAATGTTTCCCGCGTCAACTCCCTCGCCGTTTTCTGCTTGAACAGAAGCCGACTTGTCAAGGCGGGCCGGTCGGGGCCCATCTCCCATGATGCCGAACTGCAAAAATGGCGCCATCTAATCGAAAACTTCTTCTGTGAACTCAAGGTGCTCCGGCGGATCGCCGCGCGTTACACAAAGAACTTACTACCTGCTCGCGGCCGGCCCGAGGGGTCGACCTACTTAAGTTGCCTGATTTGTTAGGCTGTGGACAATTGGAGCATGTCCGGCCTCAAACTATGGGGCTTGCGCAAAAGTGCATCGAACCACGCAATGGTCTTCAAGACACCGGCCTCGACCGATAAGGTCGGACGCCAGCCGAGAAGCTCTGCGGCACGGCCGATATCCGGCCGGCGCTGGCGCGGATCATCGGCCGGCAACGGCAAATAGACAATCTTCGAACGAGAGTCTGTGAGCCTCATGAACAAGCTCGGCGAATTCCTTGACCGTGAACTCCTCGGGATTGCCGAGATTGATCGGTCCGGTGACGTCATCGGGCGCATTCATGAAGTGGATGATTCCGTCGACCATGTCATCGACATAGCAAAAGGATCTCGTCTGAACGCCGGTGCCATATACGGTGATGGGCTTGTTCTGGAGCGCGGCGACGATGAAATTGGACACCACGCGGCCGTCGTTCAGCGCCATGCGCGGTCCATAGGTGTTGAAGATCCGTGCGATGCGGATGGCGACGCCATGGACGCGATGATAGTCGAAGAACAAGGTTTCGGCGCAGCGCTTGCCTTCGTCATAGCAGGCCCTGGGACCGATCGGATTGACATTGCCCCAATCACCTTCGCGCTGAGGGTGGTGCAAAGGATCGCCGTAGACCTCGGAAGTCGAAGCCTGGAAGACCGGCGCACGCTGCTCACGCGCCAACTCCAGCACATTCATGGCGCCAAGCACGTTGGTCTTGACCGTGCCTATCGGGTCGGCCTGATAGGCCGCCGGCGAAGCGGGGCAGGCGAGATTATAGATCTGATCGAACTTCTGGGAAAACGTCATCGGTTTCACGACGTCGCTTTGAACCATTGAGAAGCGGTTGGTGTTCATGAGATGCTGAACATTGGCCAGCGACCCGGTCGCCAAGTTGTCCACGCAGGTTACATGATGACCTTCGCCGACGAGCCTCTCGCACAGATGCGAGCCGACGAAGCCTGCGCCACCTAACACCAGAAGGTTGCTTGGCCGGCGAGGCGCCTTGCCGGCGAACGACCAGCTTGTTGAACCAGAGTCCGAGAGACGCTCAAGCATGCGGCCACTTTCCTTCGGCGTTGTCCGATTTTGGATCGAACCGGTTTCGATGGAGGGCAATGTGCAAATGCCGCGCCGATTTGGCGTGGCACAAAAGCATCCCCGAGCCTGAGAGGCGAAGCACAGGCGCCGACAGGACATCGGGAAAATTAAGACACATGCACGTACGAGCCATCCCGGGCGCATGCTACGCCACGGAAGGTTGAATTTCCACCAAAAACTAAGAGATTTTTATGGAAAAGTTAAGGTTTACATGTCCTTGCTGGTCCGCCGGGAAGCAACGGGTCCGCAATTCAAGGCGAAATCGAGCTCCAAACAGCTTTTGTGTCAAACCTAATACGCGGTTCGCTGTCACCCACATCAGCCTCGGCGCGTGCCCGCATCCGTCGGTCCGGTTACCGAATCACTCCTCCTGCCATCGCGACTTGAGGGGCAAAGCAAGAGCTAAGTACCGCGCGAAATCGCCTTACGCTCAAAATGAAACAAGCCGCGCTGGAAATTCAAGGGAAGCTGCAGTGAGATGGTAAGCTCAAGCGCATGGTGAACGTTCTCGTAACCGGCGGGGCCGGCTATGTCGGCAGCCATGTGTGCAAGCTGCTGGCTTCCAGAAACATCCGGCCGGTCACTTTCGATTCGCTCGAAAATGGCCACAAAGAACTGGTTCGCTGGGGACCTTTGATCACCGGCGATATCAGGGACAAGGCGGCGATCCGGCATGCCATCGACCAGCACCGGATCGAGGCCGTTTTCCATTTTGCCGCTCTTGCCTATGTGGGCGAATCCGCAGCGCGGCCCGACAGGTACTACGATGTGAATGTCGGGGGAACCGCGGCCGTGCTCGAGGCTATGCGTGAAACCTCCCTGACACGGGTTGTCTATTCCAGCAGCTGCGCCACTTACGGCGTTCCCGACAGAGTACCCATCGAAGAAAGCCACAGACAGCAGCCGATCAATCCCTATGGCCGCACCAAGCTGATCGGCGAGCAGATGCTCAGTGACTATTCGGCCGCCTTCGGACTGCGTTACGCCGTGCTTCGCTATTTCAATGCGGCCGGCTGCGATCCCGAAGGCGAGCTTTTCGAAAAGCATGTCCCCGAGCCTCATCTTATCCCGCGCGCCCTCATGGCGGCCGGGGGATATGGACCGCCGCTCGAGATCCATGGCACCGATTACGGCACCCATGATGGGACCGCGATCCGTGACTACATTCATGTCACTGATCTCGCCACGGCGCACTGGCTCGCCTTTGAAAGGCTGGGAAGCAACGCGACTCCCATTGTCATCAATCTCGGCAGCGGGCACGGCTACAGCGTGGTGGAAGTCATCCGCATGGTGCATAGTGTGACCGGGCGTTCGGTCCCGGTTCGTGAAGGGCCGAGACGGCCAGGCGATCCGCCTGTTCTTGTCGCCTCGCCTCGCCGCGCCACCGAGGTTCTCGGTTTTAAGCTGCAGTATTCGGACCTGGAGACGATTGTGCGAACGGCATGGGCGGGTGTCCAGGCGGTTTATGGACCTGGCATGCAAAAAAATGGCTGATCGCCGTCGACGCTTGACCGCTTGAAACTGCGGAAAGCCGAATGCTCGGATTTGAACAAGCGGCAAAGGCGGCGAGGCGCTGAAGCTCAGGACGCAATCACCCGGCACAGCGCATAGGGGCCAAGCTCGATCCTTGGCGAAGCGAGTTTTGCACCAGCCCGGTCCAGCAACTCCGGCTTAGCCGTAGCCTGGACGAAGCGCTCGGCATCAAGGACGGCGGCGCGCGCATCTCTTCCTTTGCTCCCGATGTCGACGGTCACGGCATCGCCCGTCAGATTGGCGAGCCACAACTCGGTCTTTCCGTCCTTGCGTTTGGCGGCGAGCGCCTGCACATCGCGCGGCCGGCTGATAATGGTGTCGAGGAGATCGGCGCCCCCGAGCCGGGCGAGGCCGCGCAGGACGTGAAACACCGGGTAGACACCGCCCTTGTTGGCGTCGAACCAGGCCTGCGGCCAGGCCGCCTTGCCGTAGACGGCGCCAAAGGGCCCGGCGAGGCCGCCGAGCGCAATGGCCTCGGCACCGCTCCTGGCGAAATGCGCGAAATAGGCGAAGCTCCACACCGCGCCCAACAGGCCGCGCTGGCGCGGATCATTGCGGTTCATGGCCTGGCGGACATCGCGCGGATTGGCCTGCGGGGCAGCGCCATAGGGGTTGAAGCGCATGCCGATGGCGCTCGGGCCCACAGCGTATGGCTTGCCGCCGCCGAAAGCGGCCACGCTCCTGGCCATGGCCGGCAGGGCCTCGAGGCCCTCGGTCACCGAGCGGTCGTCACCTGCATGGACGAGTGCTGAATTGGTGAAGGTGAGGAAATCGGCAAATTCGGCGGGCGGCCGCTTGCGGTTGATCTCGGTGAAATAGCTCATCATGCCGCCGCCGATGCGCGTATCGGGAAACAGCAGGCGGGCGAGCTTGTAGATGTCGGCCAGGGGCGGGCAGGGGGGCCAGGGCCCGGTCGGCTGGGTGCTCTTCATGTCGGAAGCGGGGGAGAGGAACACCCGCGTGAACGGGTTCTTCAGCCGGCTGACGATCCTGGCGAGTGCTGCGATCTCGTCCTCGAAGCCATCGACGCTCGTAACCACGGCCTCGAGCCAGGCCTCGGCTTTGAGCGCCGCCGCCACCTTGAGCATGGCGTTCAGCGACTTCTGATCGTGACCAAGGCGCCTGTCATAGTGACAAACGACATAGGCCGGCTTGATCCTGGCGAGCAGCCCCAAGGACTTGAGCGCCGCCGCCGCATCTTCAGGCGAGAGCCCCGCGCCCAGGGGCGGCACCGCCCCGATGCGCTTGCCGATCTTCACCCGGACCGCCTTGGATCGCTTCCCCGGCGCAGAGAGCTTGCCATCGAGCTTGAGGGTGACCTTTTGCGAAATCCGCTCGCCCTCCTTCAGCGTATAGGGCCAGGGCTTCGACAAGGGCCGGACATAGGTCTTATAGGACGCATCCATCCAGTTGCGCTGGTCTTCCATCTCATAGATGTCGCCTTCCATGCGGCAGACGACCTTGGCGCCGGGGGCGAATTCATGCGTGATGGCGCGCATGTTCATGATCGGCTGTCCGGGCGAGATGAGTGCGGGAAAGCGGGTCTCGACCCTCTTGCCGTCGGCCGTCTCGACGAGCGCCGGCTCACCCGCGACGCCCGCGATCGGATGCAGCACGACGAAGCCGGTGCGGTTGGTCACGAAATCGGTGACCGCGACACCATCGGCTGCGAATTCGATATCGCCCTTGGGCGAACCTGTGATCCGCGCCGAATAGCGCAAGGCTTGGTTGTCGTCCTTTGTTTCCGCATCATAGGAGATGGCGAAGCCGTCGCGGTCCTCTTCGATAAGGAGGTTGGACAGCGCCGGCGTGTAGGTGGCCCAGTTCCTGTCGCGCACGATGAAGGAGACGGCGCGGATCATTTCGATGCCGCCATAGCGGATGTAGCGCAGATTGCCGGCCTCGAATTCGACCGAAAGCTCACCCGCCTTGACGACCTGCGGCGGCGCCACCTCTTCCTCGGTGCCGAACAGGCGCACGGCGCGTGAGGGTTCTCTGTCGCTCATGATGGTTCTCCTAAGCACCTAATCCCCACTTCCGTTATCCCGGCGCAAGCCGCTGTCGGATTTACACATCCTATCCCCGAGCGCGCCCTCTCATCCGTCATGCCGGCGAAAGCCGGCACCCCCTGAATAAGAGCAAGTTGGCGGCGTCGCGCATTTGTGCGCGACCGGAAGCACCGCCCGTCTTGACCTGTTCAATAGGCCCCGACTTTCGTCGGGGTGACGAAATTGGGGAGACAATTGGCGGCTCACGCCACGCGACCTGCGGTTGACTTCGGCGGATCGCGATGTGTGAATCCGATAGCAGCGCAAGCCGGGATCCACTGAATATGTGCGAGCGAGCGGTACTGCCCACATGGAAAGAATTTAGTGGGCCCCGGCTTTCGCCGGGGTGACGGACTGGGACAGAATGCGAAAGCTTCATAGGCAGTTCATCACCCCAGCACCTTGCCGCTCTCGGGCTCGATCAGCATGAAATGATCGAGATCGAAGGCCGCTTCGAGCTCATCGCCGGGCTTGCCCGCATCATGCGAGTCGAGCTCGGCCATCACCGGCTCCTGAGCGATCGCGAAAGTCACATAGGTGCGGGCTCCCGTCGGCTGCACGAGATCGATGCGGCTTCTTACACTGCCGGTCCGGCCCGCACCGGCGCGGTCGATATGCTGCGGCCGGATCGCGAAGATGACCTTTTCGCCCACATGAGTCTTGTAACGGCTGATGGCGCTCTCCGGCACCCGCAAGGTCTGCCCGTCGGCGAAGACGATGCCCGAGGGCGCAAGCGTCGCATTGAGGAAATTGATCTTGGGCGAGCCGAGAAAGCCCGCGACGAACCGGGTGCTCGGCCGCTCATAGAGCTCGAGCGGGCTGCCCGACTGCTCGATCAGTCCGCCATTCATGAGCACGATGCGGTCGGCCAGCGTCATCGCCTCGATCTGGTCATGGGTCACGTAGATCATGGTGGCGCCGAGCTCCTGATGCAGGCGCTTGATCTCGCTTCGCATCTCATCGCGCAGCTGCGCGTCGAGATTGGACAGCGGCTCGTCGAACAGGAAGATCTGCGGGTTGCGCACGATGGCGCGGCCAATGGCGACGCGCTGGCGCTGGCCGCCCGAGAGCTGGCGCGGCAGGCGGTCGAGGAATTGATCGATGTTCAGCATCCGGGCGGCGCGCCTGACCCTTGTCTCGATCTCAGGCTTGGGGAAATTGCGGGCGCGCAGGCCGAAGCCGATATTCCCGGCCACCGTCATATGCGGATAGAGCGCGTAGTCCTGGAACACCATGGCGACGTCGCGGTCGCGCGGGCGCATGTCGTTGACGATCTTGCCGCCGATCTCGATGGTGCCGGCGCTCGCCGTCTCGAGCCCGGCAATGGTGCGCAGCAAGGTCGACTTGCCGCAGCCCGACGGTCCGACGAGCACGGCGAATTCGCCATCGGCAACCGCAAGATCGATGCCCTTCACGACATGGACGGCGCCGAAATGCTTGTGCAGGCCTGTAATGGTGACGTGAGCCATAGTCCCCTACCGGAGCAAATTGAGGTCAAGCGGACTCATTGCTCTAACCCTGAGGTGCGAGCGCAGCCAGCCTCGAAGGGTGTGGTGCAACAGCATCGCTTTATCCTGATGGTCCTTCGAGGGCCGCTTCGCGGCCGCCTCAGGATGAGGGCTTCGAGGGCCGCTTCGCGGCCACCTCAGCATGAGAATATTGATAGAGTTGATCCTTTCTGCAGCCATTATTACCCCCGCACGGCGCCAAGCGTCAGCCCGCGCACGAGATGGCGCTGGACGAGGATGCCGAGGATGATCGAGGGGACGAGCGAGACCATGGCGAGTGCGCTCGCCTCGCCATATTGGGCGCCCTGGAAGCCGAGGAACGCCCGGAAGACGGTCGGCAAGGTGAAAGCGCTGCGGCTCGTAAGGATGAGCGCGAAGAAGAATTCCGTCCAGCAGGCGATGAAGGCGAATACCGCGGCGGCGACGATGCCGGGCGCGGCGAGCGGAACGGCGACCCGCCACAGCGACTGCCAGCGCGTGCAGCCATCGACGAGGGCAGCCTCCTCGAGCGACCTCGGCATCTGGCGGAAATAGGCGAACATCATCCATACCGTCACCGGCAAGGTGAAGACCGTATAGGCGATGATGAGGCCGAAATGCGTGTCATGCAGGCCGAGCGCGCGATAGATGAGAAATATAGGCAGCACGATCGCGATGGGCGGCAGGAAGCGCTGCGACAGCACCCAGAAGGAGAGATGCTGGCCGCCGGTGTTGAAGCGCGCCAGGCTGTAGGCCATGAGCGTGCCGAACACGGTCGAGAGAATGGTGGCACTGAGCGAGATGATGAGGCTGTTGATGAGGCCGTCGAAACCGCGATAGGCGAAGAGCGCTGCGGTATAGTGCAAAAGCGTCGGCTCGTTCGGGAACCAGACCGGGGGCACCGCCAGGTAGTCATCGCTCGGCTTGATCGAGGTGATGAACATCCAATAGAGCGGCACGAAGGTGAAGAGCAGGAAGCCGCCAAGGAGCAGCACTCTCGCAACATTGGCGCGGCTGAAGAGGCCTCGTGTCATGTCGTTGCGTACTCGTATTTGGGATTTGTGACGCCGACACCTCCGTCTTTTCCCTCTCCCATTGCTTCGCAACGGGCGAGGGCGAAACTTGGAGACGGCTTGCTCAAGTTAAGAATGCTCATTCTGCCATTGCCCCTCATGTGGGCTCCGCCCTGAGCAGACGCCGCACCAGGAAGGTGATGAGGATGGCGGTGAGAACGAGGAAGATCCAGGCGCCGGCGGTGGCCTCCGACAGGTGGAACTGGGTGAAGCCCAGCGTATAGAGATAGAACGAGCTCGAATAGGTGTTGGTGCCGGGACCGCCGCCGGTCATGACGTAGATCGTGTCGAACAGGCGCACGGCATCGAGGATGCGGAAAGTAATGGCGAGCATGATCATCGGCGCCAGTTGCGGCAGCGTGATCCACCGGAAGGCGCGCCAGCCATCGACGCCGTCGAGCTCGCCCGCCTCATAGAGGTTGGGCGGTATGGCGGTGAGCCCGGCGAGCAGGATCACGAACATGAAGGGCGTCCATTGCCAGACATCGGCAATGATGATGGCGATGAAGTTCCACGGCGCCTGGGTGAGCCAGCCAATGGTCACATCGTGGCCGAGAATCTGGCTCAATATGTAATTGGTCGGACCGAATGGCCGCTGCAGGAGGAGCGCCCAGGCCTGGCCCACGATCACCGGGCTGATGAAGAGCGGGATGATGAGGAGCGACATGATGATGCCGCGGCCGCGGAAGTTCCTGACCATGGCCAGCGCCAGAGCGAGGCCGAGCAGGAATTCGACGACGACATTGATGGTGGCAAGCAGCACCGTCACCCAGAGCGACCAGCGGGCCACCGGATCGGCGAGCACGCGGGTGAAATTGCGAAAGCCCACGAAAGCATGGCCCGGCACGGTGAAGTCGTAATTGACGAAGAGCACCCAGATGGAAAAGAGCAGGGGATAAACCGACAGCGCCAGGATGAGCAGCACGGCCGGCGCGACCAGGAGCCATTTGAAATGACGGTCGCTCCATTCGGAGAAGCCTTCAAGGCGGGTTGAGGAGGCTGCATTCATAAACTTTGTTCCGCACTCTCCATCATTTCCCTTCTCCCGCGCACAGCGTGGGAGAAGGTGGCCGAAGGCCGGATGAGGGCCCTTTCGCGCAACGTGTGCTGATCTCGACGAGTATTCCTTGTTGAGACAAAGAGCCCTCACCCGCCCTTCGGGCACCCTCTCCCATTGCTTCGCAACGGGAGAGGGGGAAGATCGGAGAGGGCTCGTCCAAGGTGAGCGTCAGAGCTTCACGGCCATTCCGAGCTTTTCGACCGTGTTGTCGGCGGTGGCGCCGGGCAGTTTCTTGAACTCGGTATAGAAGGCCTTCTGCGAATCGACGCCGAGGCGCTCCGTCGTCTGGTCCCATTCGGCCGCCGCCGTCCCCAGCGCCGCCTTGGGATCGGTGCCCGCCCAGACCGATGTGCACAAGCGGTCGAGGCTCAGGAAGTAGTCCTGGGCGCCCGGCATGATGAGGTCGAGGAGGCCGACATTGGCCGAGTTGTTGAGATTGACCAGATACTCCTTGGCGCTCGGGAACAGGGCGCCATAGAGGTCCGACTTGAAATGCGACAGGCGATAGGGGTCGCGCAGCGCATAGGGCAGCATCACGCGGGCGAGCGACACCGGCGGCGAGGTCGCCCACTGCATGAAGAGATAGGCGGCTTCGGCATTGGCTGAATCCGCCGACAGCGCCTTGTTGTAGCCCGTCGCATGCTCAGGATTGCCCGGCACCACGGCATAGCCGACCTTGCCCGCGATCGTCGATTGCGGGACAAAGTTGATCGCCTTGGCGCTTTGCGAGTAGTTGGCGCACATGCGCCCCGTCGGCGGCCATGAATAGATCATCGCCACCTTGCCCTGCAGGAACGCTGCCCACAGCGACACCGCGTCGAGTTCGTTATTGCCCGGGATCGAGGCCGCATTCGCCGCCAACATATTCTTGAGCGTCGTCATGCCGGCATCCGAATCGAGGCCCGCCTTCATATTGTCATCGAAAAGCACGCCGCCATTCGCCCTGTACTGTTGCAGGAAATCGAACTGGTTGCCTGGGCTTGCGGCCTTGCGGAAATGTCCGGCGCCATAGACAGTGGGCGCCAGATTGTCGGTGATGAACTGGGCAACCTGCGCATATTCCTCCCAGCTCTTGGGTGGCTCGAGCGCCTTCGAGAACTTGGCCTGATAAGCGTCCTTGAGCTTCGCATCCTCGAAGATGTCCTTGCGATAATAGAGCGCGAACATGTCGCCATCATCGAAGAAGCCCCAGATCTTGCCCTTGTAGGTCGGCAAGGCCTTGTAGAGCGGATGGTAATCCTCGAGATCCGCCGGGTTCATATATTTGGCGATGTAATCGTCCAGTGGGGCGATCACGCCGCCGTCGGCCATTGATGGCGTCCAGGCCGGCGATATGTCGAGCACGTCATAGGCGCCCGAGCCCGCAATGTGCTCGGCGACGGCCTTGGAGTATTGGTCGGGGTTGGACAGCTCGACGACATTGGACTTGATGCCGGTGAGCTGCTCCCAGACAGGCCCCGAGAAATTGCGCGGGTCGAGCGCCTGCAGGCCCGATTCATAGGTCATGTTGATGGTGATGCCGCCATATTGCTTGGCGGCCTGGACGGCACGATAGGCCGAGCCGTCGGCAGGCCCTTCGGTCGAGGCCTTCATGGCCGTGGCCTGGGCCTGGCCCAAAGGCGTCGAGGGATCGGCCAGATCGACGGTCGCCTGCGCCAGAGCATTCTCCGCCCACGGGCTCAGTACGCCGCCCGCTGTGGCGAGAAGCCCGGTCATCAGACCGAATTTCTTGATGAAACTGCGGCGCGTGTTCTCGCCTCTCAACCAGACGTCGATCTCGGCATTGAGGCCGGCCTGGAAATCGCGTTTCTCGCGGTCATTCATGTTCGTAATTCCTCCCAGTTTGAGTGTCTTCGGCACGTCTGTTCTTGGTCGAGCCGGCTTCTGCTGGGCCGGCATGAGTTTTCTCAAAACGAGTTTTCTTCTTATTGTCAATCACCGTAACGCTTGCGGAAATCAGCGAGGCGCCGCTGCCAGTCGGGATGCTTCAGCACATCCCGGTTGACGATGCCGCGCGGCTCGCGGCCGTGCTGGATTTCGAGCACCGCCTTGACGTCGGCGGCACCGTTGCCGGCGAAGCACTGATCGGTCCAGCACAATGCATGCGGCGCCAGGATCACATTATCGAGCGTGAGGATCGGATCGTCCGGATCGGGCGGCTCCTGTTCGAGAACGTCGAGACCGGCGCCGGCGATCTTTCTTTCCTGCAAGACTTTGGTCAGCGCCTTCTGGTCGACAATGGGACCGCGCGCCGTGTTGATGAAATAGGCGGTGGGCTTCATCAGCGCCAGGCGCTCGGCATTGACGAGATGATGGGTTTGCGGGCTGAGCGGGCAGCTCACCGAAAGGATGTCGGCCTGCCGGAACACGTCCTCAAGCGAGACGAGCCTGATGCCGAGCTCCTCGGCGACCTGCTTGTCGGCGAAGGGATCGTGGGCGATGAACTTCATGTCGAAGGACTTCGCCATGCGGAACATCTCGGCCCCGATATTGCCGATGCCGACCGAACCCAGAGTGCGCCCGACGAGACCGACGCCCATGTGATCCGAGCGCTTGGCGAAGCCCGCCGCCGCCTCGCGCGTCAGACGGTCCTTGATCATGAGCTTGCCGGTCAGGGCCAGCATGAGGGTGATGATCGAGACGGCGACGGGGCGGCGCACGCCGTCGGGCGTGATGACGAGGGCGATGCCGGCCTTGCTGCAGGCCGGCACATCGACCGTGTCATAACCGACGCCGAAGCGCGCCACCGCCGCGAGACGGCCCGATTTCGGCACGCTCTCGGGCGCGAAGCGGTGAGCGAGCAGGATCAAGGCGTCGAAATCCTCGAGCTGCTCGGCGCGAATGGGATTGGCGGGCTCGAGAAAGGCCATCTCGACATTGGGCGCCGTCCTGAGCGGCGTCAGATCGAAATCGGGATAGGTCGGCGAGCCATCGGCCTTCTTGAAATCGCCTGACAGTGCGACGCGGAAGGGGTTAGCCATCGATGCCTCCTAGTCCACGAGACTTCGCACTCTCCCACAATTGGTCATCCCGGCGAAAGCCGGGACCCATTAAATTCGTGCAGCGCGGGCAGCGCTGCTCGCGTGGAGAGGTTTTTGTGGATCCCGGCTTTCGCCGGGATGACGAAAATTTGTGGGGATCTCGCATGTTGCCGATTCCGAGCACGGTCTATTTCTTCCTGCCGCAGCCGGCGCGCAGTTTCTTGATGCCGTCCTCGATCGCGGCATGCAGCAGCCAGACATCGCCAGAATAGCAGACGAAATCGAAGCCTTGCTTGTAAATATCGATGCCGAGCTCGACCGTGGGCACGAGGCGGCCCAGCGCCTTCTTGTGCTTCTTGGTCGCGGCAATGGTGCGCTCGATGGCGCGCTTGAAGTCCTTGTGGTCGAACTGGCCGGGAATGCCGAGCGAGACCGAGAGATCGAAATGGCCGACCCACAGACAGTCGACCCCGTCGATCGCCGCCATCTTTTCGGCATTTTCGACGCCCTCCGCCGTCTCGATCTGACAGAACAGGGTCGTGCGCGTGTTGGCCGCTACGAATTTGTCGGCGACGGCGCCCGGGCGGTAGCGGTCATGCGCCACTTGCAGCGCCACACCACGCCTGCCCTGCGGATGATATTTCATCGAATTCACGATATGGCGCACTTCATCGACATTGCCGACCATGGGCAGCATGAGGCCTTCGGCGCCCATGTCCATGGCGCGCGCGATATGATGGTATTCGCGCGAGGGGACGCGCACGATGGCGGGAAGGTCGGCCGCCTCGAAATAGCGCAAGGCGCTCTTCACCGTCTCGAAGCCGAAGCCCGAATGCTCGAGGTCGAACAAGCGTGAAGTCGCAGCCCGCCGATTTCATGATATGGCCGATGCCGGGCGTGGCGAATTCGACGATAAAATGCCCGAATTTCGGGGATTTCGTCTGGGCCATGGCCTTGAGGCCGGAAGCGGTCATCCTTATTCTCTCCCAATTATTCTTTCGATCCCGCAAAGACGAGGTCGCCGGCGATCACCGTCTTCTTCGTCACCAGATGGTTGCTGGCCGCCTCGAAGGCGGCGAGATGGGGCGTCTTCAGATGCTCTTCGAAGGCGGCGCGGTCGTCATAGATCTCGTAGAGCAGGATGCGATCCGCATCATCCCTGGGCTCGACCACGTCGAAGCGGGAGCAGCCACGCTCGGTCCGGCAGGAGGCGCGGGCATTTGCATCGATGGCGCGGCGGAATTCCGCCTTGGCGCCCGGCTTCAGCAGGAAATCGACCAGGATCACATAGCCGCTCATGCATCGGACTCCATCGCTTCCCAAAACACGCTCGCAACATGGGCGAGATGATCGCGCATCGCTTTCTCGGCGCGGTCGGGATCGCGCGCGGCGATCGCTTCATAGATGGCCTTGTGGGCCGCATAGGCCCTTTCCACCGTGCCCTTGCGGCCGCGCCAGTTGAGAGTGATATGACGCTGCTGCACCAGCCATTCGGCGATGGCCGCATGGATCGCGGGAAAGATCGGATTGCGCGGGATTACCGCCAGCACGTAGTGGAAAGCGACATCGGTCTGCTCGAAGCGGGCGAGATCGTTGAGGGCGGCCTGGTTCACCTCGAGTGCAGAGCGCAACTGGTCGATATCCTCAGCTGTCGCATGGACAGCAGCATGGCGGGCGAGACCCACTTCGAAAAACAGGCGCGCATTCTGGAAGTTGCGCACGCCGTCGAGCGCCATGAGCATGTGCTTGGCCACGCCCGAGAGCGCATCGACCACAACCTCCGGCGTCGGCTGAATGACCTGCGCACGTTCGCCCGAGCGCAATTCGACGAGCCCCATGTTGCGCAAATGCGCGAGAGCCTCGCGGATCGCCGGCCGGCCGACGCCGAATTCGCGCATCATGTCGCGCTCGGATGGGAGGAGATCTCCGACATCATAGGTCTTGTCGATGATACGGGCTTCGAGCCGGGCAGAGACCTGCTCATAGAGCTTTTGGGGGCGAATGGGCCGGCTCTCGGCTGGTATACCTGTCATGCCAGCCAGGTTACGCCAAGGCCGGGCGGCGTCAAGCACCTAAAGGTAGAATCTTCATCATGCTGCAGACCGCGGCCGATGAGAGCTCAATCTAAAGGGTTGGAAGGCGCGACTTGCAAGACGTCCCGACTGTGCTGCCTAGGTTTTCGCGAGCTCGCTTGCCTGCTGGCGCTCGCGCAGCAGGCTGACCAGGGCGCCTCCCGCCGTCAGTATGTGCTGGCGCAAGAGGCGGGACGCCTTCTTCACATTGCCGGCCCGGCATTCGCTCACGATCTCGCGATGCTCGCGCTCGGCGCGCTCGCGGCCATCGGTATAGGCGAGCTGCATTCGGGCGAAGCGGTCGGTGCTCTTGAGCAACTGGTCGACCGTCGCCTGCATGCGCGGGCTTCGGGCGCGGCGATAAAGGACGGCGTGAAGCGCGGTGTTGAGGGCGCCCCAGCGGCCGGGATTCCGGGTCCTGAGCTCATCGCTGTATTCGGTGAGTATGTGGTCGAGCTCGGCATAGTCGGCTGAGGTGAGGAGGGGCGCTGACTTCTCGAGCAAGGCCGGCTCGAGCAGCGCCCTCAACTCGAACAATTCCTCGACCTCTTCCGACGAGAAGCCGGCGACAACCGCCCCCTTATGCGCTTCCATCTGCACCAGGCCCTCGGCCTCGAGCAGAATTAAAGCCTCGCGGAACGGGATGCGGCTGATGCCGAGTTCTTCGGCCAGAACCGCTTGCCGCAGCTGCATGCCGGCCGGATATTCGCCCTCGAGGATGCGGCGGCGCAATTCATCGGCCGCAGCCGAAGCGCGCGTCGGCGGCATGATCATTCGCCTGGGGGCGGGTGCGGTCATGATTCGGTAGTCTAGAGCGCCGGAGCGGCCTGTGGAATCAGAACCTCAGGCGCTCTATCCTTCCGAAAACCGCTCACACTTTTAGGGCCGAAGCTTTGGCGATTTGCAGGTGAGTTGGCACTTGGGCCGCGATACGCGCTGGACCATCCGAAAAAGATGCAATAACGTTCGCGGCACAAGAAAGTATGCATGGGAGGAGCTCGATGGCCTCGGTCGATGTCGTGGACGTGCGCAAGGCCTATGGCAACCAGGAAGTGATCCATGGTGTGTCGATCGGAATTTCGGACGGCGAGTTCGTCATCCTGGTCGGTCCCTCGGGTTGCGGCAAGTCGACCTTGCTGCGCATGATCGCCGGCCTGGAGCCCATCACCTCCGGCGATATCCGGATCGGGGAGAAAGTGGTCAACGATCTTCCCCCCAAGGATCGCGACATCGCCATGGTGTTCCAGTCCTACGCGCTCTATCCGCACAAGACGGTGGCCGAGAATATGGGCTTCGCGCTCAAGATGCGCCGCGCGCCCAAGGCTGAGATCGAAGCTCGCGTAAAGCGTGCGGCCGAGATCCTCGATCTCGTGCCCTATCTCAGCCGCTATCCGCGCCAGCTGTCGGGCGGCCAGCGCCAGCGCGTCGCCATGGGCCGCGCCATCGTCCGCGATCCGGCGGTGTTCCTGTTCGACGAGCCATTGTCCAACCTCGACGCCAAGCTCAGGGTGCAGATGCGGGCCGAAATCAAGGAACTGCATCAGCGCCTCAAGACGACAACCGTCTATGTGACGCACGACCAGGTCGAGGCCATGACCATGGCCGACCGCATCGTGGTGATGCATGACGGCATCGTCGAGCAGTCGGGCTCGCCGCTCGAGCTCTATGACCGGCCGGACAATATCTTCGTCGCGGGGTTCATCGGCTCGCCGGCAATGAATCTCATCAAGGGCAAGATCAAGGTCAATGGCAAAGCGAGCTTCGTCACCGAGGACGGCGTCGACCTGCCGCTCGCTTCAGCGCCCCGGGATTCGAACGGGCGCCCGGCGATCTATGGCATAAGGCCTGAACATTTCTCGCTCGGCGGCCAGGCCCTTAAGGCGGAAGTGTCGGTGATCGAGCCGACCGGATCGGAAACCCAGGTCTTCGCCAGGCTCGGCGGGCAGAAGGTCGTCGGCGTGTTCCGCGAGCGTGTCGCGGCGCGTCCGGGCGAGGACTTGCCTATGGCGCCCGACCCCAATTCCGTTCATCTTTTCGACAGGGAGACCGGGCTTAGGCTCAACTGAATTCCCGCGAAGACCATGAGCCAGCGCAAGGGCGTCGCCATTCTCGGAATCTTCGTCGCCGATCTCGCGTTCCGCGCCGGCCGGCTACCCGGCATTGGCGAGACGATCGCTGGCTCTGGCTTCAAGGTCGGGCCCGGCGGCAAGGGATCGAACCAGGCAGTGGCCGCGGCGCGCGCCGGCGCGCGAGTGACCTTCATTTCGAAGATCGGCCGCGATGAGTTCGGACGGATCGCGCTCGATACCTGGAAGAAAGAAGGGATCACGCCGCGCGTCGCCGAGATGGCCGATCAGCCGACGGGTGCTGCCTTCATCTACGTGAACGAGGTGAATGGCGACAATGCCATCATCGTCGTGCCGGGTGCGGCTGCAACGATGAGCGCGGGCGACGTCGATGCTGCCGGCGATGCCATCCGCAATGCCGCCGTCTTCGTCACCCAGCTCGAACAACCGGTGGCTGCCGCCAAGCGCGGTCTCGAGATCGCCAGGGCCGCGGGCGCCATCACCATCTTCAATCCAGCGCCCGCCGAGCGCTTCGACGATGAGCTCTTCCGCCTCTGCGACTTTGTCACCCCGAATGAGAGCGAGGCCTCGCTGCTCACCGGCATCACGGTCAAGACCGCCGATGATGCGCGCAAGGCTGGCGATGTCTTTCTCAAAAAGGGCGCCAAGGCGGCGCTGATCACTCTGGGCGAGGCCGGATCCTTTCTCCATTCGGCAGGCCAGTCGGTGTTGGTGCCGGCCTTCAAGGCAGGATGCGTCGTCGAAACGACAGGGGCAGGGGATGCGTTCAATGGCGGCTTGGCCGCGGCGCTTGCCGAAGGCGCCTCGGCGCTCGAGGCCGCGCGCTTCGGCTCGGCCGTCGCCGGGATTTCCGTGACCCGCGCCGGGACGGCGCCCTCGATGCCTGGCCGCGAGGAGGTCGATGCGCTGCTAAAAAAAGCAGATTGATCCCAGTCAGTTCGAACTGGACATTTCCGCCTTTGTTTTTTGCGCTTACGATTGACAGCCGGGTTCCAGATACTAACATGTTAGCCAACAAACGTCGAAATGGGAGGACCTACCGTGAAATTGCAACAATATGAAACGCTGATGGCTCTTCAGGCCAATCGCCGCACCATGCTGAAGGGAGCCGCCGCTCTGTCGGCGCTCGCCGTAACCGGCGGCATGACCACTCTCGCGCCCAAGGCTTTCGCGCAATCCGATCTGCGCAAAGAGATCCTGAAGGTCCCGGGCGTCGGCAAAGGATCGCCGACCGATGCCGATTGGCAGAAGGTCGGTGAAATGTGCCTCGGCGCCACCAAGGCCAATGTGAAGGAAGGCGAGTTCAACGGCGTCGAGCTCACCTTCATGGGACTCAACAACCAGAACCTGCACAATCTGCTGTTCCGCGGCTTCCTCAAGCCGTGGGAGGCCTATACCGGCGCCAAGATCAACTGGATCGATCTCGCCCAGGCCGACTACAATGCCGCGCCTGCAGCAGTCGATCGCGACCGGCACGGTCGATTTCGACATCGTCGAGATGGGTGCGCCCTTCGAAGGCGATGTCTGCGGCAAGGGACTTGCTTCGGAAATGCCGGACTGGGTCAAGACCCAGATCGAGATGGACGACTATGTCGGCTATCTCAAGGCGCCCGTCGGCACCTGGAACGGCAAGACCTATCGCATCTCGATCGACGGCGACTGCCACACCTTCAACTACCGCACCGATGTCTTCTCCGATGCCGAACTCGCCAAAGCCTGGAAGGATGAAGGCCATCAGGGCGAATGGGGCGTGCCCAACACGTGGCAGAAGGTGCAGGAAGTCACCAAGTTCCTGAAAGGCAAGAAGGTCGGAGGGCAGGATGCCTATGGCTATCTCGATCCGGCCAAGGGCTGGGGCGGCTTCGGCTTCTACTTCCTCGAAAGCCGCGCCACCGCCTATGCCAAGCATCCCGACGACAAGGCGTGGCTCTTCGACATCGACACGATGAAGCCGCGCGTCAACAACCCGGCCTTCGTGCGCGCCATCCAGGATGTGATCGACGCACTTCCGAACGAACCTGCCGATCAGCTCAATGCCGATCCGGGCACGACCGCCTTCCAGCAGTTCCTTGCCGGCACCGGCTCCATGCTCGCCTGGTGGGGCGACGTCGGGTCGATGGCCAAGACCAGCGACGGCTCGGTCATCGGCGATCGTGTCGGCTTCTCGATCCTGCCGGGCTCGGACGATGTCTACAATTCGAAGACCGGCCAATGGGACAAGCTGTCCGACCGGGCCGAACTTCGCGCCGAACATGGCCTATATCGGCTGGGGCGTCTATGTCATGGCGCGGGTCGACAGCGATCCGGTCAAGCAGAAGGCGGCCTGGAGTGCGGCGGCCCATCTCGGCGGCAAGGATCTTTCGCTGTGGACGGCGGCCTATCCGTCGGGCTTCCAGCCTTACCGCAACAGCCATTTCAACATTCCGGAATGGGTCGCGGCGGGCTATGACGAGGCCTTCATCTCATCCTATCTCAAATCGGAGTCCGACTCCTACAATCATCCCAATGCGGCGATCGAGCCGCGCATTCCCGGCATCTTCCAGTATTACAGTGTCGCGGAAGACGAACTGGCCAAGATCTACGCCGGCGGTGCCACCGCGCAAGCGGGCGCCGATGCGATCGCGGCCGCCTGGGAGAAGATCACCGACCAGATCGGGCGCGACAATCAGATCAAGCTCTACAAGGCGTCGCTCGGCCTTTGACGCGATCGCGCGTGCTCGGTTTGAACAGCTCCATTCCGGTGGCGCAGCCAGCGCCACCAGGTCTTATTGCGATGGAGATCCGGATGACATAGGTGCGGAGATCGGCATCCTCATGACGACAGCGCTGCCCGAAACCGCCGGCAAGGTGCATGAGCCAGTGTCGCGCTCGACCCTCGAGCCCGGGGCGCCCTTGGGCCGTGCGCTGTTCTGGCGGCGCCTCGGCCCTGCTGGCGATCGTAGCGCTCTGGCAAATACTGTTCGCCGCCGGCGCGGTCACGACCGGCTTCGAGACCTGGCGTCCGGTTCTTTACGCCTTCATCCTGTGGGCGGTGGCGCTTGGCGCCGCGCAAGTGCTCATTCGCGGCGAGCGCGGCAAGCATGCGCTCTTCGTCCTGCCGGCCGTCGCTCTTCACCATCGCCATGGTGATCTTTCCGACCTTCTTCGGCCTCTATATCGCTTTCACCGACTGGAATCTGAGCTCGCTCACCGGCCGCCAGTTCAACGGCCTCGACAATGTCATGGGCGCTCATCGGCGATGCCTATTTCTGGAACGCGCTCGGCAACATGGTCTTCTATGTGCTGTCCGTGCTGGTCCAGTATGCGATCGCCTTCGGCCTGGCGCTGCTGCTCAATGCCGAGATCAAAGCGCGCAAATTCTTCCGCGTCGCCTTTCTCCTGCCCTTCATGCTGAGCCCGGTGGCGGTGAGCTGGATGATCGGCAAGTCGCTGATGGAATACCGCTTCGGCCCGGCGGCTAGCCTGGCGCGCCATCTCGGCTGGGACAATCCGGCCTTCTTCACCACGCCCTGGATCGCCCGCCTCAGCATCGCCGCCATGGATGCCTGGGTGTGGATCCCGTTCATCATGATCCTGCTGCTCGCCGGCCTCCAGGCGATGCCGAAGGAAGTCCAGGAAGCGGCGAAGGTCGATGGCGCGAGCCCTTGGCAATCCTTCTGGCAGATCACCTTTCCGCTGATGCTGCCGGTCAGCATCACGGCGATCGTGCTCAAGATCATCTTCCAGCTCAAGCTCGCCGATATCGTCATCAATGTGACCTCGGGTGGCCCGGGCGGCGCCACCGACACGGTGTCGAGCTTCATTTTCCGCGAGTATCGCGACCGCTCCAATGTCGGCTATGGCACGATGCTGGCCGAGTTCTATCTGGTGATCATCATCATCTTCGTGACCTTGCTGCTCAAATTCGTGAGCCGCTGGATGCAAAAGGAGAATTGAGATGAGCTCGCTCGCCCAGACGACAGGCGCAGCGGGCGCAAAGCGGTACATCCGATGCGGTCGCGCATCGCCACGCGCGTCCTGATCTATGGCGCGCTCATCTTCTGGGCCTTCATCTCGCTTTTCCCGATCTACTGGACGATCACCACCTCCTTCAAGACGGCCGTGAATGTCACGCAAGGCCACCTCATTCCGTGGATCGATTTCATGCCCGACTGGAAGGGCTGGCGCTCGCTCGGCCTCTCGCCCGACACGATCGGGCAGATCTCGACGGTCAGGGACGAATTCCTCAAGCGCTTCGAGAACAGCGTCATCGCACTCGCTCGGCGCCGCGGTGCTCGCCGTCGTCATCGGCTCGCTCGCCGCCTATGGCTTGAGCCGCTTCGACTACAAATTCGGCTGGATGCGCAACAAGGACATCTCCTTCTTCTTCCTGTCGCAGCTCATCCTGCCGCCGGTCGTGCTCGCCATGCCGTTCCTCGTGCTCTACAAGGAACTGGCGCTGCTCGACACGCGCATCGGCCTTATCCTCATCTATACGCTGATGGTGCTGCCGATCGTGATCTGGATCATGCGCGACCAGTTCGACACCATCCCGATCGAGCTCGAGCAGGCGGCGCTCGTCGATGGCTGCTCGGTCTGGGGCGCCTTTTTGCGCATCGTCGTGCCGATCGCGCTGCCCGGCATGGTGGCAGCCTTCATCCTCTCGGTCATCCTGTGCTGGAACGAATATTTCTTCGCCGCACTTCTCACCAGCACCAATGCCAAGACCTTGCCGGTGATGGTGGCGAGCCAGACCGGCTCGCAAGGCATCAACTGGTGGTCGATGGCGGCGCTCTCGACCGCGGCGATCGCGCCTCTGGTGGTCATCGGCATGTTCCTCGAGCGCTATATCGTCAAGGGCCTGACGGCGGGCGCCGTCAAGTGATCGGGCATGGTCTTTCGTATCGGATTCCGAAAACCGCCAAAGCCTGATGAGTTTAAACTAGGAAGGATCATCTCTCGACGCGCCTCATGCTGCGGTGGCCGCTACCCACCTCGTCATGGCCGCCCCTGAGGCGGCCATCCAGCGCTCCCGTGCGACCCCTGTCTGACGTCGAGGCTGGATGGCCGGGTTTAACCCGGCCATGACGAGCAGGAAGGGGCGAGGCATCGGGTAGACCTAACTCATCGTGCGAAGCGAGATGCTCGCCGTGATATTCAAGCACCCCCAGCGGCAGCACGACCGGCCAGTTCGCGGCGATGGCCGACCTGATCTGATGAGGCAGCATCATGTCGAAATGCATGTCTACCTCGCGCCATTAAGTGGATAATGGCAGGCGACGGTGCGGCCGGAAGCGAGCGGCAGCAGAGCCGGACGTTCGCTGCGGCATTTTTCGGTAGCGTAGATGCAGCGCGGATGAAAGCGGCAACCTTGCGGGGGATCGATGGGGCTCGGCACATCGCCCGTCAGCACGATGCGTTTGCGCTGGCCCGCCTTCCTGATATCGGGCTGCGGGACGGCCGAGATCAAGGCCTGGGTATAGGGATGGCTGGGTTTGGCGAAGATGTCGGCGGCGCTCCCGAGCTCGACGATCGAGCCCAGATACATCACCGCGATGCGCGTCGAGATCTGGCGGACGACGCTCAGATCATGGGCGATAAAGACATAAGTGAGGCGCAAGCGCTCCTGGAGATCGGCGAGCAGATTGACGATCTGCGCCTGCACCGAGACGTCAAGCGCCGAGACCGGCTCGTCGGCGACGATGAGACTGGGCTCGAGAGCGATCGCGCGCGCGATGCCGATGCGCTGGCGCTGGCCGCCCGAGAACTCATGCGGAAAACGCTCCATGTGGTCGGGCGAGAGGCCGACCACATTGAGAAGCTGAGCGACCTGCTCGCGGATAGCCTTCTCGTTCAAGCGCAAATGGACGCGCAAAGGCTCGGCGACAAGATCGCGCACGCGCCGGCGTGGATTGAGCGAGGCATAGGGATCCTGGAAGACCATCTGCATGCGCCGGCGCAAAGGCCGCATCGCGCGCAGGCTCTTGCTGGAGATGTCGGCGCCTTCGAAAAAGAGCTCGCCCGCCGTGATCTCATAGAGACGCACCATGCAACGACCGAGAGTGGACTTGCCGCAGCCTGATTCGCCCACAAGGCCCACCGTTTCGCCGGGCATGATCTTGAGTGAGACATTGTCGACGGCATGGACCGTGCGAATGCCGAGCGAGGAGAAGCGACTGCCGACAAGGAACTGCTTCGACAGGTTGCGGGTCTCGAGGAGGGGAGCGGCGGTCATGGGCTGGGTAACCGCATGCAAGAGGGTAACGTCGGAGCCACACCCTCACCCGGCCTTCGGCCACCCTCTCCCGCAGGGCGGGAGAGGGAGAAATTCTGGGCGCAACTTGCTTGCGACTCAAAATTCGACCTCGAATTCCCGGCAGATCGTGCCGGTTTTTCCCTTCTCCCGCCTGCGGGAGAAGGTGCGCGAAGCGCGGATGAGGGTGTTGGTGCGGCTAGGTCAATACACGTCAGGCACATTTTCCGTTGTTGTCGTTCCTGAAGAATTGTCGCCTGCAGAGTCATGAACTCATTCGTCAGCGCCGGAGCCACACCCTCACCCGGCCTTCGGCCACCCTCTCCCGCAGGGCGGGAGAGGGGGAAATTCGGAGATAGTTCGTCCACCTTCAGAGTTATCAGGAGGGCGGTGGTCATGAGGAGGCCGTGAGGAAGCAGGCCGCGGCATGGGCGCCCCCTTCCAGGCTCGGTCTCTCGGCGCAGCGCTCGAAGCGCGAGGGACAGCGCGGCGCGAAGGAACACCCTCTGGGCAGACTGAAGAGCGAAGGCGGCGAGCCCGGAATGGATCTGAGGCGCCGCGGCTTCTCGCCCTCGAGCGGCGGGATCGAGTTCGAGCAGGGCCCGGTATAGGGATGGCGCGGCTCGAGCAGGATTTCGGGTTTCGTGCCGCGCTCGACGATGCGGCCGGAATACATCACCATCACCCGGTCGGCCATCTCGGCGATGACGCCCATGTCATGGGTGATGAAGACGACCGCCGATTTGTGGTCGCGCCTCAGCTTGCGGATGAGATCGAGGATCTGGGCCTGCACCGTGACATCGAGCGCCGTCGTCGGCTCATCCGCGATGAGCAAGGCCGGATTGCACGAGAGCGCCATGGCGATGATGGCGCGCTGGCGCATGCCGCCCGAAAGCTGATGCGGATAGCGGTGGATCGCCTCCTTCGGCTTTGGAATGTTCACTTCGGCGAGAAGATCGACGGCGCGCGCCAGGGCCGCCCTTTTGCCAAGCTTCTCGTGCGTCATGACCTGCTCGGCGATCTGCCAGCCGATCGTATAGACCGGCGTCATCGCGGTCATCGGGTCCTGGAAGATCATCGCTATCTCGCGGCCGCGCAGGGAGCGCATCTCGCGCGCTTTGAGACCGATCAGCTCGCGGCCGCGAAATCTGATGGAGCCCTCGATCCTGGCATTGGGATCGTTGATAAGACCCATCACGGCCATGAGCGACAAGGTCTTGCCCGACCCCGATTCGCCGACCACACCCAAGATCTCGCTCTCAGCCACATCGAAGGAAATGCCATCGATGGCGCGCACCGTGCCGTGCTCGGTGCGGAAGGATATCTTGAGATCCCTGACCTCGAGCATCAGGCCGACCTCACGCGCGGATCGAGAAAGATATAGACGACGTCGACCATAGCATTGGCGAGAACGACGAAGAAGGAAGCATAGATGACGGTGGTCATGATGATCGGCAGATCGAGATTCTGCAGCGCGTCATAGGTGAGCTTGCCCACACCCTGAAGGCCGAAGACGACCTCCGTCAAAAGGGCCGCACCGCCGACGAGCGCGCCGAAATCGAGGCCGAACAGCGTGACGAAGCTGATGAGCGAGGTGCGCAAGGCATGGCGCAGCAGGATGCGCGTCTCCGACAGGCCCTTGGCGCGCGCGGTACGGATATAGTCCTCCTGCATCGTCTCGATGAGAGCGGCCCTGAGCACGCGGCCATAGAGGCCGATATAGAGGACCGCCAGCGTGATCCAGGGAATGATCAAGGTCAGGAACCAGCCCTTGGGGTCCTGGGTGAGCGGCTTGTAACCGAGCGGTGGAACCCAGGCGAAGAGCCAGGTGTCATGATAGCGACTCTGGGTGATGAGATTCATGACCTCGCCCAGCCAATAGACCGGCATGGCGATGCCGATGAGGCCCAAAGCCATCAGCGTCCTGTCGATGATGCTGCCGCGCGTCGCCGCAGCCAAAATGCCGACCAGCATCCCGAAGACGACCCAGAGCACCGCGGCGCCGATCACCAGCGACAAGGTCACCGGAATCGTGTCGAAGACTGCCGGCACCACCTTCCAGCCGCGATTGACGAAGGATGTGAGGTCCTGGGTGATGAAGAGCTTCTTCATCATGGTCAAATACTGGATCCAGATCGGCTGATCGAAGCCGAAACTCTTGCGCACGGCTTCGAGCGTCTCGGGCGAGGCGTTGCGGCCGGCGATTCGCGCGGCGGGGTCGGCGCCCGGCGTCACGAAGAAGATGAGAAACACCAGCACGCTGATGCCGAACATCACGAAGACCATCTGCCCAAAGCGGCGGATGAGGGCGAGCAGCATCAATCACCCCCGAGTCTGATCCTGGATCGCGGATCGAGGGCGTCGCGCATCCCATCGCCCAGCACGTTGAGAACGAGCACGGTGAGCGCAATAGCAAGGCCCGGCGCCAGCGCCACCCAGGGACGCGTATAGAGCAGGCCCTGGCCGTCCTGGATGATCGTGCCCCAGCTCGCGTCGGGTGGCTGCACGCCGATCGACAGGAAGGACAGAGCGGATTCGGTCAGCATGTTGATGGCGAGCATCAAAGGGACGAAGACGATGAGCGTCGTCGACACATTGGGCAGGATGTCGCGCAACAGGATGCGATGCTCGGGCACACCTAGGCCGATGGCGGCGAGGACGTACTCGCTCTGCCTGAGCGCCAGGACCTGGCCACGGACCGGCCGCGCGATGTAGGGGATATAGACTATGCCGATGATGAAGATCGGCAGCCACAGACTGCCCGCCTCGAGGACGATGATGCCGAGATCGATGCCATGGGCAATGAGCACGATGGAAAGCGAGATCGCCAGGAGATAGACCGGAAAGGCCCAGAGCACATCGAGTATGCGGGACAGGATCGTGTCGGTGACGCCGCCGAAGAAGCCGGCGACGAGGCCGACAAGGGTGGCGACGACGAGCGTGATAATGGTGGATGCCCCCGCGATGAGGAGCGAGTTGCGCCCGCCATAGAGGAGCCGCGCCATGACATCGCGGCCCTGATTGTCGGCTCCGAGAAAGTAATTGCCGATCTGCCAGGTAGGGCCAATGGGCGTGTAGCCCAGCCCCAGGCCCTCGGTCGACTGCTCCATCACCGACACTTCTGCGCCGTTGATCGTGATGGTTGCATCAAGCGAGGAGCGGAAGGGATCGGTGTTGGCGAAGAACGCATAGGCCGGCGCCAGCAGGCAGACGATGACAATGAGGCAAAAAATCACGAAGCACGCCATGGCGGCGTTGTCGCGCGAGAGCTTGCGAAGAGCCGTGGCCCAAGGGCCACGGCTCAGACGCACGGGCGCAACCGCATCTGTCACAGTTCAAATCCGGGATCACTGCACCCAGGACTGCGTCACCATCCAGTAATATTGCGAGTTGAACTGGAAGTTGCCGACGCGCTTGGACACAAAATCGAGATGCTTGGGAGTGAACAGGCCCGTTGCCGGCGCCTTGTCGGTGACCGCCTTGTCGATCTCGGCCCACATCTTGTTGGCAGCCGCCTGATCCTCGACGCCGAGCTCGAGCGCCTTCTTCATCTTGTCATTGATCTCCTTGTCGCAGAAGCCGGAGATATTGACTGATGAATCGGAACCTTCGTGGAAGCTCTCGCAACCGAACAGCACATAGAGGAAGTCGGAAGCCGCAGGGTAGTCCTGATACCACTGGGTTATCGACATCTGCACCTTGTTGTTGGTGTTCTGGATGTAAGGGAACTGGATATTGGCCGAGATCGGCTTGACCTCCGTCTGATAGCCGAGCTCGTTCAGGACGCTTTGCAAATAGACGCCGATCGATTTCGAGACGGCGCGGTCCTCGGCGATGATGGTCACCTTCTGCCCCTTGGTGCCGGATTCCTCGACGAGCTGCTTGGCTTTCTCCATGTCCGGCGCCGACCATTTTGTTCCCGGGTTCTTGGTGAAGGGACAATAGGGCTCATGACCGGGGAAACCCGGAGGCAGGACCTGGCAAACGGGGGCTGCCAGCACATTTCCGCCGAAGATCTTGACCATCGCATTGCGATCGATCGCATAGGCGACCGCCTGACGCGCCTTCTCGTTGTCGAAGGGTGCCAGCCTCGTATTCATCGGCAAGTACCACCAGGCGGTGAGCGGCGTCACATGCACCTGATCCTTGTTCTTGGTGCCGATCTCTCCCAGACGGTCAGTCGGGATTTCATCGAACACCCAATCGGCCTCGCCATTCTGCACCGCGGTCACCGCCGCTTCCTCGCTCAAGCCGAAATCATACTGGACCTTGTCGGGATAGCCGTCGGGCTGAGCGTCTTCGCTCCACAGCTTGAAATTCGGGTTGCGCTCCATGACCAAAGCTTTGTTGGGATCATAGGAGGTGAACATGTAAGGTCCGGTGCCGGGAATGATCTCCGTGCCCGCGTCTTTCGAGGGCGCGTCGGCCGGGAGGATCACGGCATGCGGAAGCGCTATCTTCTGGAAGAACTCGGCATCGGGATTGTTGAGATTGATGGTCACCGTGCCGGCCGCTTCATCGCCGACCACGCCACCCTCGAGCGTGCAGTTGGTGGGCTCGGCCAGGCATTTGTCGGCGCCCACGATCACCGAATAGAAGCCGCCAGAAGTCGGGCTCGACACTTTGAAGATGCGCTGGAAGGAGGCGACGACATCCTTCACGCCGAGCTCACGCCCGTCGGAGAATTTGATGCCTTTGCGGATCTTGAACACATAGGTCTTGCCGCTGTTCTGAGGCTCGGGGATCGCCTCGGCGATGTCGGGAACGACGTTGAAGCCGTCCGCTCCTGCGGCCTTCTTGAAATTCAAGAGACCGTCATAGGTCGATTGGTAGAGCTGCCAATATTGCAAGGTGTAGTTGATGTGCGGATCGAGCGTTCCGCCCGCGGCCTTCGCGAGAAGGCGTATCGTGCCGCCGCGATGCTCGGCCTTATATTCGGCATGGCTCACGCCGCCAAGCGAAGTGAACAGCAGAGCCGCGGCGCCTGCCAGCAACCATTTCTTCATTGCACGTCTCCCTAGGTTTCAGTTTCCAGATCGTTAGACTAATCGGTCCTCAATTTTCCTCACGCTGAGGTGCCCGGTGCAGCCGGGCCTCGAAGCGTCCATCAGATAGAGCGAAACTGCTGCGACACGTACTTCGATGCGGGCTTCGCTCGCATCTCAAGGTGAGAGTAGAAAGGGTGTTGCAGTCCCATCATATGTTAGTCGTTTTCGTCGAGGAATTCCGCGACGGTTTTGATGCATTTCCCGGTCTCTTCGACATGCGGCAAGTGACTCGATTTCTCGAAGATCACCCAGCGCGCGCCCTCGATATTGTCGGCGAAGGGCTGCACCACGGCAGGCGTCGCTTCGTCATAGCGGCCCGAGATCAGGAGCGTCGGCACGTTGATCGCCCGCACTTTGTCGATGACGCTCCAGTCCTTGAGGCTGCCGATCACGAAGAACTCGTTGGGCCCGTTCATGGTATTGTAGACGGTGGGATTTCGTGCGATCTGGTCGAAGGAGCGCTTCACTTCCGGCGGGAAGGGCACGACGCGACAGACATGACGCTCATAGAAAGCCGTCGTGGCCTCGAGATATTCGGAATCGGTGACGGTTCCCGCCTTCTCATGCCGGTCGAGGGCCGAGCAGATCTTTTCCGGCAGCTCGCCGCGCAAGCGGTTGGCTTCCGCGACCCACAGCGCCATGGAAGCCGGTGAGTTGGCAATGGTGAGCGATTTGAGGCCTTCAGGCCTGGTGATGCCGAATTCGGCGCCGAGCATGCCGCCCCAGCTTTGGCCCAGCACGTGATAGGCCGCGCGGATTCCCAGATGATCGATGAGGCTGTTGAGCTCGGCCACGAACAAGGCCGGCGTCCAGAAATCGACGCCCTTGTCGGGAAGCAAGGTGGATCTGCCGCAGCCCAGCTGATCATAATGGATGACCTGGCGGCCATGGCGCGCGAGAAGCTTGTAGGCGTCGGTATAGTCATGAGCCGCACCGGGCCCGCCATGAAGAAGCACGATGGGTGGCTTGGTCGAGGAAGGATCGCCCGTGATGCGGTACCAGGTCACATAGTCGCGAAAGGGAGCGTAGCCTTCCTTGGTGTATATGCGCATGCAATTATTCTTTCCCGGAGTTCGGCGACGCTATAGCGGTTTCCCTCACCTGGCAATGGTGGGCCATTGCTGGGGATGCGACATTGTATCTTTTGTCTGGCAAACATGCACAATGCGCGACTTTCAAGCATAGGCAGCCCTCGATACATGACCATTTCGTTCCATGACTACCTGAGGCCGGAAAAAGTCCTGCCTGTCGATCACGAGAAAGCGACTCTCGCCGGCCGCCTGTGGCGACCGGAGCTCGAGGGGCCATCCGTCGTTACGCTTCGTGGTGATGAATTATTCGATGTGAGTCATGAGTTCCCGACGATGCGCGATCTGTGCGAGACGGCCGATCCGGCGAGCGCTCTGCGTGCGGCCCAAGGCGAGCCGGTCGGCAAGGTCGATGCCATCCTCGCGAATACGCCCGCGGACGGGCGCAAGAGTTCGAAGGCCTGGCTCTTGGCGCCGGTCGATCTGCAGGCGGTGAAGGCGGCGGGCGTCACCTTCGCCATATCCATGCTCGAGCGCGTCATCGAGGAGCGCGCGCGGGGCGACTACAGTGCCGCGGCGGAAATCCGCAAAACGGTCAAGGCGCTTGTGGGAGATGATCTCAAGAAGCTGAAGCCCGGCTCATCTCAGGCGATGCAGCTCAAGGAGACGCTGATCGCGCAAGGCGCCTGGAGCCAGTATCTCGAAGTGGGCATCGGTCCCGATGCGGAAGTCTTCACCAAGGCGCAAGTCATGTCCTCGGTCGGTGCCGGCGCCGACGGCGGTCTTCATGCCATCTCGACCTGGAACAATCCCGAGCCCGAGATCGTGCTTGCCGTCGCATCGACGGGCAAGATCGTCGGCGCCACGCTTGGCAACGACATCAATCTGCGCGACGTCGAAGGCCGCTCCGCCTTGCTCCTCTCCAAAGCCAAGGACAACAATGCGTCCTGCGCGATCGGGCCGTTCATGCGCTTCTTCGATGACGGCTTCAGCCTCGATGATGTGCGCAAAGCGACCGTCGCGCTGGAAGTCGCAGGGCCCGAGGGCTTCACGCTCAAGGGTGCATCGTCCTTGTCGATGATCAGCCGCGATCCCGCCGATATCGTCGGGCAGACCATCGGCAAGCACCATCAGTATCCGGACGGATTCGTGCTGTTCCTCGGCACCATGTTCGCGCCCGTCGAGGACCGCGACACCAAGGGCAAGGGCTTTACCCACAAGGATGGCGATATCGTCACGGTCGCCACCGAGAAGCTCGGCAGCCTCAGCAACCGGATGCGGCGCAGCCATGAATGTCCGCCCTGGACTTTCGGCGTCAGCCATCTGATGCGCAACCTGGCTAAGCGCAATTTGATTTGAGACAAGTCTTGGCGTTTCGGTTGAGGGTCGCTGAGCCATCCTTGGGGTTGGGTGAGTTGTGCCGGCCATGTGCGCGGCAGTGATTGCATCCGTCCAATTGGCTCAACATCCACTGGTGCTCAACCAAGCTTTCCCGCTTCCAAGTCCGTCGTCCTGTAGGGCTATCGCATATGAGAGGCTGAGGCACTTGGAGTGCTCCAGCGCACTCCATCATGCCCCTTCTCCCGCTTGCGGGAGAAGGTGCCCGATAGGCGGATGAGGGTGTTGGTCCAACATGCGACTGCTTGTCTTATAAGACAAAACAGAAGGTCTCAGCGCTACCAAGCCTGAGGGATGCGTCCGAGTATCGGCACAAAGGATACGCTCATCCGGCGCTTCGCGCCACTTTCTCCCGCGAGCGGGAGAAGGGGAAGTTTGTGGCAGTGCCGGCTGAGACTCTCATATGCGATTGCCCTGCGTCATCCCGGGATCCCCTGAATGGGTGCAACGCGAAACGTGCTTCCCACGTCGAAAAATCTTGTGGATCCCGGCTTTCGCGATTTAGCCATCTTGCTCATTGGGCGACTCATCGCCGGGATCCGGCTCCTCTTCCGCCGGGATGGCGTAATTTCCGCCGAGCCAGCGATTGAGGTCGACGTCAGCACAGCGGGCCGAGCAGAAAGGGTGAGATTTCTGCTGCGAAGGCTTGCCGCACAGAGGACAGGATCGCTTCGGGCGCAGTCGCACGAGATGTGTTTCGCCGGTCATACGCCGCTGAGCGGCGCGGTCAGCCAGGTATAGTGCACCGGGTAGCCAGCACCCTGCAGCAAATGGATGGTCTCATAGAGCGGCAGGCCGACAACGCCCGAATGCGAGCCGCTGAGGGAGCGCACGAATGATTCGGCCCGGCCCTGGAGCGCATAGCCGCCGGCCTTGCCGCGCCACTCGCCCGATCTGATATAGCTCTCGACGTCCTCGCGCGAGAATCGCTTGAAGCGCACCCTGGTTTCAGAGCAGCGACGCCAGGACCGCCCGCCGGGCGCCAGGAGCGTGACGGCGGAATAGACCCAGTGCGATCGGCCCGACAGCAGCCACAGGCTCGCTTCGGCTTCATCGGCGGTCTCGGCCTTGGGCAGAATGCGGCGGCCAAGTCCGACCACCGTGTCGGCGGCGAGGATGAAGGTCTTGTTGCCAAGCTTCTTGACAAGCGGGGTTTGACCGGCGGTGCTCGCCTTCTCATCGGCGAGCCTCATGGCGAGCCTGCGCGGCGTCTCGCGCTTGACCGGCGTCTCATCGATGTCGGCCGGCATCAGGAGGTCGGGCGTGAAGCCCGCCTGCTCGAGCAGCGCCAACCGGCGCGGCGAGGCGCTGGCCAGCACGAGCTTGACGCGAGCGTCCGTCATGCCTTCACGTGCTCCTATTTGAAGCGGTAGTTGATGCGGCCCTTGGTCAGGTCGTAGGGCGTCATTTCGACCATCACGCGGTCGCCAGCCAGGACCCGGATGCGGTTCTTGCGCATCTTGCCAGCAGTATGGGCGATGATTTCATGATTGTTGTCGAGCTTCACGCGAAACGTGGCATTGGGCAGGAGCTCGGTGACCGTACCCTCGAATTCAAGCAATTCTTCTTTCGCCATTGGGTTCCCTGGCTGGTTTGCAGTGGGCTACCCATGAACCGGTTGCCGGGCAAAATCAAGCTTGCGCTTTCTCATCCTCTTGGTGGCGCATGATCTTCTCGGAAAACCGGCAGCCACTTTTCCGGATCATGCGCTAAACTCCACGGGCGCCGAGCGCGCCGAAGCGGGCCCTGATGCGCCGCATCAGGCCGTCGCGGACATCGCGATAGGAATCAAGGATTTGCTCGCGGCTCCCGACGACTGCCGAGGGGTCGAAGGTCGGCCAATATTCGGCGTCGATCGCCATGGTGCGAGTCATTTCGAGCGCCCGATGATGCGCCTCGGGCGAGAGCGAAACGACGACGTCGAAGCTCGAATCCTCGAGATCACCGAAGCCCTGCGGGCGATGCTTGCGCAAGTCGATGCCGATCTCATCCATCACCGAGACGACGAAAGGATCGGCCTCGCCCGGCCTCACCCCGCAGGAGGCGATGAAGGTGCGCTTGCCGTAGAAATGGCGGGCTATGGCCGCCGCCATGGGCGAGCGGATGACATTGTGCGTGCAGGCGAAGAGCAGGGCGCCGGGAAGGTCCGCCGTCATCGCGATTCCGTTCAGCCGCGCCAGTGCAGGACGCAGAGCAAGGTGAAGAGCCGGCGCGACGTCGCCTGATCGACCACGACCTTGCCGTCCAGACGCTCCTTGAGCAGGTCGCTGCCCTCATTGTGAAGGCCGCGGCGGGCCATGTCGATGGTCTCGATCTGGCTCGGCGTCGCGGCACGGATCGCCTTGTTATAGCTTTCGCAAATCATGAAATAGTCCTTCACGATGCGCCGGAAGGGCGACAGCGAAAGGCCGATCATCGACACGCGCTCCTCGCTCTCGCTCCAGATGTCGAAGATGATGCGGTTGTCGGCGGCCGAGAGCTGTAGCCGATAAGGGCCGCCCTGATGACCGATCACGATGAAGCTGTTGTCTTCGATGAGATCGTAGATGGCGACCCGGCGCTCATGATCGATATCGGGGCTCAGCCCCGAGCCGATGCTGTCATCGATGTCGACGGCGCACAGGCGGTCGCGGTTTCCGGAGGCGGTCATGGCGCGGCCAAGTTAGGCGAGATCGACCCGGAAAGCGAGGATCAGCCTTTGGCGAATGTGCTAGCGATCATGTGATGGGAGATGCGGTGTCGCCCAGGCGGGCCCCAGATCCTCGAGACGCGCTTCGATGCATTCGACATCGAGGCTGATCGCACCGCCGCCCGAAAAGGTGAGCGCGATCGTGCCGGACGGCGCCTCATCGGGGACGAAGGAGATCGCGAGGAGCGAGAGCACGGCGTCGTGGGCGCCCTGGCGGATGTGTTGCGATTTCGCGGCGAGGACGCGGTCGAAGGAGAGGGCGGTGCGGCGGCGCTCGTAAGGCGGCTTCTCTGTCTGCCACAGGAAGCGGTTGGCGATGAGGGCGAATTTGCGTTGCGGCTTCAGATAGCGGACATCGCCAAGACTGATGACCGCATCCTGCATGTGGGCGGAAATGATCTCGAGATCGGCCTGATCGAAGGCGCTCAGCTTGAGCTTCGTCATGAAAGCCCGTCAGGTGCTCGACAGGCGCTCGATATCAGCGCCGCAGGCCTTGAGCTTCTCCTCGAGCGTTTCGAAGCCGCGATCGAGATGATAGACGCGATGGAGCGTCGTTTCGCCTTCGGCGGCAAGGGCGGCGATGACCAGCGACACGGAGGCCCTGAGATCGGTCGCCATCACCTGGGCGCCGGTCAGCCTGTCGACGCCGCGGATCTCGGCGGTATCGCCATGAAGATAAATGTCGGCGCCGAGACGAGCGAGCTCCTGCACATGCATGAAGCGGTTCTCGAAGATCGTCTCGCGGATGACGGAAGTACCCTTCGCCTTGGTGGTCAGCGCCATGAGCTGGGCCTGCAGATCGGTCGGGAAACCCGGATAGGGTTCGGTTTCGACCTTGACCGGGCCGAGCCCGGCGCCGTTGCGCATGACCTTGAGCCCGTCATTGGCGACTTCGAGCTCGACGCCGGATGAACGCATGACATCCATCACCTCGATGAGCGTGTCGATCCGGGCGCCGGCGAGCTTGACGACGCCACCGGTCATCGCGGCCGCCATTGCATAGGTGCCGGCCTCGATGCGGTCGGCGATGACGGTGTGTTCGGCGCCATGGAGGCGCGCAACGCCTTTGATCTCGAGGATGGATGAGCCGATGCCCTCGATATGAGCGCCCATCTTGACGAGGCACTGGGCGACATCGCCGATCTCGGGCTCCCGCGCCGCATTTTCGATGATGGTGTCGCCTTTTGCGGTGACCGCTCCCATGAGTGCCGCATGCGTGGCGCCAACTGACACTTTGGGGAAGGCGATATGGCCACCCTGGAGACCTTTGGGCGCCTTGGCGATGACATAGCCCTGATCGATCGAAAGCTCAGCGCCGAGCTTCTCCATGGCGAGGATATGAAGATCGACGGGGCGGGTGCCAATGGCGCAGCCGCCTGGCAGAGACACGCGCGCTTCGCCGCAGCGGGCGAGAAGAGGGGCGAGCACCCAGAAGCTTGCGCGCATCTTCGAGACGAGTTCGTAAGGGGCGGTCGTGTCGGCGATGGCCTTGGCGGAAATGCGCAAGGTATCGCCGTCACGGCCGCTCTGGCCGCGCCTTTTGCCGGCGACCGTTATGTCGACGCCGTGATTGCCGAGGATCCGCTGAAGAAGCCGGACATCGGCGAGGCGCGGCACGTGATTGAGCGTCAGGATTTCATCGGTCAGGAGGGCGGCGATCATCAGCGGCAAAGTGGCATTCTTCGCACCGCTGATAGGAATGGTGCCGTTGAGCGTATTGCCGCCCCTGATACGGATGCGATCCATTGCGTGCGATTTCCCCTGAAATGTTCCCCGGTCGGGCGGGTGATGGCCCGAAGACAAAGTTTAACAAGCATAATGGCAAGGTGAGGGCAACCAGCGAAGCCCTGCTCCCTAACGGCAGGTTTGCGGGAAGATCTGGCGGCTGCCCGTCAATGGCGCGGCTTTGAGTCTTCCGGTTGGTTCGCGGCGCCGCCCCGGCTGCGCGCCTGGGCTTTCCGGCGCTTGAGATTGGCCCTGAGCGCCTCGGCGAGGCGGGCGGATCGGGAGGAGGCGGGCTTGACGGGTCTGGGCGGCGGCTTGACCATGAATTGCTGCTATGGGTCGCCGCGCTGCCCGAAGTCAAGGGCCTGCCGCGACTGTCTCGGCGGTGCGGTCCTTGAGCGCGCTGACGCCCGCCTGCTTGGCGCAATGGGCGCAGCAGAACATCCGGCCGTCGCCCGCCTCGAGTCCGTGCCCGATGATCCGGCAGTCGCAATGATCGCAATTCGGCGCCATGGCGGCGATGGCGCATTCGAAGCTGTCGAAGGTCATGGCGGTGCCGCCCTGGGTGACTTTGAAGGCCTTGTCGTAATCATTGCCGCAGAAATCGCATTTGGCCATGGCATTCCTCGCTTTTCCGCCCGCCCGTCCAGATAATGGCGCCCGAAAGCAAAGGGTTCCCAAAGCCTCTTGATCCTTTCCGCTTTAGGCCTCATAAGCCTGCCCCGGCGCTGCCGTAGCTCAGTGGTAGAGCACTCCCTTGGTAAGGGAGAGGTCGACAGTTCGATCCTGTCTGGCAGCACCACTTGCCCCTTATCCTCGAGCCCTGCTTTGGACGCCCCGATGAAGCGATAAGGCGCTGCCATGACCCCAGCCACCGAGCGCAAACTGACCACGATCCTCGCGGCGGATGCCGTCGGCTACAGCCGCTTGATGGGAGAGGACGAGGCCCAAACCTTCGCCACGCTCAAGGCCTATCGCGATCTGACGGCTGAACGGATCGCCCAGCATCGTGGCCGGGTGGTGAACACCGCCGGCGACAGCGTCCTTGCCGAGTTTCCCAGCGTCGTGAAGGCGGTCGAATGTGCCGTCGAGATCCAGCGCATGATCGCCGAGCACAATGCCACGCTCGCGCAGGACCGGCAGATGTGGTTCCGGATCGGGGTCAATCTCGGAGACGTCATCATCGACGGCGCTGATCTCCTGGGTGATGGCGTGAATGTCGCGGCGAGACTCCAGGCGCTCGCCGATCCGGGGGGCATCCTGATTTCGGGCACCGTCTTTGATCATGTGAAGGACAAGCTCGCGGTGAGATTCGACGCGATGGGCCACAAGGCGGTCAAGAACATTGCGGCGCAGGTGCCGGTCTATCGGGTGGTGCTGGACAGCACCGCCCAAGGGCGCGACGCTATTCCGCCCCCGCGGCAGGAGCCTGCCGATCGAGCCGATGATCCGCGAAAGCTGCAACGCGAGGAGCGCCGGCATCGCTTCGTTATCAGCACGGTCATCAGCGGGACGCTGATCGTCTTCCTGTTCGCCATCAACATGTTCGGCGGCGGCGAATTCTGGTTTCAGTGGCCGACCCTTGCCATCCTGTTCGTCTATGCTCTGAGAACGATCTTGCTGTTCCGCCGGAGAATCTAACCATCAATCAATCATGCATTTCGGAGCGGTGGATCTGGCGCCAGTCCTCGGGCAGGTCGAAGGTGCCGCGCCAGATGCCGCGGCTGGCGCGGCGGGCCTCGTGCTCTTCGCTGAGATAGAGCCCGCCGTGGCGCGTATAGGCAATGGCCCAGCCGAGGCGGACCATTTCCGCATTGAGCACCAGATCGCCCACCCTGCAGCGCGAAACGAGGCGACCGTAGCGGTCGGCATCGAGGCCCGTGCATTCGACCATGCGTCCGGCAACGAGGCTGCGCAAGGCGTGCGCCGCCTCTTTTCCGCACTCCCAGTTGCGCCCGATCTTATCGCGGCAGGTCTGGCGGTATTCGGGCGCATCGATGCCGTTGAGCCTGATCTCATCCCTGCCGCGCCGGAAAGAATCGCCGTCGATGACATCGACATTGCCGGGCGGGACCGTCACCTGGCTGACGACCCGGATGGCGAGGACAATGAGCGCCGCGGCGGCAGCGAAGACCGCGAGGTCGAGGAGGCTGCGCCACAGGGAGCGGGGCGGCCGGGGCGGTCGCTCACGCCAGCGCCGGCGAAAGCGCGGATATCTCAGTACTGGCGACGATCCCATCGCCGCGCCGCCGCATCGTCGTGGTCCTTGGCATCGACCCAGCGCGATTTGCCGGCGCTCTCCTCGAGCTTCCAGAAGGGCGCCTTGGTCTTGAGCCAGTCCATGAGGAAGGCGCAGGCTTCGAAGGCGGCCTCGCGATGCGCGGACGCCGCGATCACCAGCACGATGTCATCGCCCGGCAGAAGCCGGCCGTGACGGTGGATGATGAGGCTTGCGTCAAGCGGCCAGCGCTTCAGCGCCTCTGCTTCGATCTCGGCCAGCGCCTTCTCGGTCATGCCCGGATAATGCTCGAGCGTCATGCCTTCGATGCGCGCACCCTCGCTCATCTCACGCACCGTGCCGATGAACATGACGGTGGCGCCGCTCGAGCAATTGGCGGCCTGGAACTGCGTGAGCTCCGCCGCCGCGTCGAAAGCCTTCTCCTGAATGCGGATCATGCCGCCAGTTTGCCCCCAACGGCGCGCCTGATCAATCCGACGAGCCGAGACCCAGCTTCTTGAGCGCTGCATAGGCGGAAGCCGGATCTTCCAGAATGCCCGGCATGTCCGGATAGATCCGTGGCGCGGCCCACGGTCCCTTGACCTGGATGGCGACCGGGAAGCTGGCCCGCGGTGGTGTCGCGGCATCCGCCCCCGCGACCGGGAGCCGCGGGTCGACCTTGAGATCCACCGCCTGGCGCAACAGGTCGATTTCGCCCGTGCCGGTGAGGCTCAAAGCAGGGCTGGTCAGGATCAGATTGGTGGTCGCGGCAATGCCGTCGGCGATGGTGAAGCTCGCTGAAAAGGCGTCGAACGAGGTGCTGACCCGCTCATCGCGGCCCCAGCCCTCGAGTATGGCATGCGCCACCTTGCCGAAGGCGGCCGGCAGGTCGAGGGTTTTGATCGCCCCGGAAACGATGCGGAACGAGGCCTGTCCGTTCAAGGTCGATATCAGCTCGTCAAGGCTGTGGCCTGAGGCGGTGACGGAGATGCTGGGCGAGAGAGTGCCCGACACCTCAGCGAGTCCCAGGGAAGCGAGCAAGGCCTTGTCCGCCGCAAGGCCATCGCCATTGATGCTGAATTGAAACGTCTCCGCCTTGCCGGCGACGCTCAGGGCAAGATCGAGCGTGCCTCCGAGATAAGCGGCCTTGTCCAGCTTTAGCTCGAGATTTCCCTCGCGCAAGGACGCGGTGAGGTGCGCCGGGCCGGTGCGGAAGGCGCCACGAGCGAGAGCATGGGCCGCGACATCGAGATTGGCGTCAAAGCTCTGGAGGAGGGAAAGGTCGATGGGTTTCGATGACCAAGGGGTGTTGAGGAATGAGGATGCGGGCGATGTCGCCGCACCACCGTAGCGCGTGAGGTCGACCGTCCGGGCCGCGACCTTGGCTTCGATCATCGGGCGCCCGTTGCCTCGCGCCAATGCGATGTCACCTTCGCCGCTCATGTCGTCGAGCGCGAACTGCGCCTTGATGAAGGCAAGGCCTTTGCTCGAGGTTTCGACCGCGCCTGCGAGCTCGAAGCGAGCCCCGTTCATGCCGGCCGGCAAGTGGGCGCCGAACCAGGACGCGGCGAGCCAGAGATCGGTCCCCTTGATCTTGGCCTGGCCGTCGAGCTCGAAGCCGGAGGTGAGGACGGTGCGGCCGGAGAACTGGAAGTCGAGGCCCGGCGCCTGAAGCGTGAGATCGGTGGGCGATCCATCTTCGGCGACGCGCTGCGGCGATTTGAGAAACAGCGTGAAGGCGGCGCGCCGCTCGTTCCACACGAAGGCGCCCTTGGCGTTGAACTCATCGGCAGGCCCAGCGAACCCAACTTGCGATTCGACATCGGTGATCTCTGCCGCGGCCCCGCTGCGCTCGTCGAGGAAGGCGATCTTGCCCTCGCTGATGCGCAACGGAAGTTGCGACGGCTCGTCCCCCTTTGTTGTCGCGCCATAATTCCAATTCGCCGTCCCGTCGGCGCTCACCAGCAGGTTGACGCTGGGCCGCTCGAGAACGACCTCGGCAATGCCCCCATCGCCCAGGCCCAGCAGCCCGCCTGCCGGAACGATCCGCATCGTCTCGATGGTGGCGAGCGGTCCTGCGGAAACGCCCTTGGGCCCTGCGAGCACCACGTTGCTCAAGGACACCGAAAAGCGCGGCCAGAAGGAGATCCCGGGGAGCCCCGAGGAGGCCACTTTAACGCCGGTCTGGCTCTCGATACGCTGCGCAAGCTCGGCCGAAACGGACCGGATGCGATTGGTGAGGAATATACCGGCTGCGACAATGATGACGGCGGCAGCAACGAGTGTGGGCAGTAAGTATTTGCGCATGAGGTCCTTTGCAAGGGAATTTCGGCTTTGAAGTCAAGGGTTGACTTCCAGCCCATATTCGGGGCGTTGGAAGCACGGAATTGCGGCATGATCGTGCCGTCTTTCGTATGTGCCGATCACAAGCTCTTGTGCAATCGGCGGAAGTGGTGACCGGAAAGGGGGAATCGATGTCGACTGCCGAGCCATTATGGGCGCCCGATGCCGAGCGCAAGGCACGATCCAATCTGGCCGCGTTCCGGACGCACCTGGCCGAGACGCTGAATGCCGGACCCTTCGCGACCTATGCCGACGTCCATGAGTTTTCCGTCCGGCAGCCGGAGCAGTTCTGGAACGCGCTCTGGGACTTTGCCAAGGTGAAGGCCTCAAGGCGCGGCGACCGCGTCCTCATCGACCCCGACAAGATGCCGGGCGCCAAATTCTTCCCTGACGCACGGCTCAACTATGCCGAGAACCTGCTGGTCAAATCCGATGATTCTCCCGCCTTGATCTTCCGCGGCGAAGACAAGGTGAAGAGGCAGATGAGCTGGCGCGACCTCAACAGCGCCGTGGCGCGTCTGCATCACGCTTTCGCGACGGCGGGCCTGAAGCCCGGCGACCGGGTGGCGGGCATCGTGCCCAACATGCCGGAGACGATCGTTGCTTTCCTCGCCGTCACTTCGCTGGGCGGCATCTGGTCATCCTGCTCGCCCGATTTCGGCGAGCGTGGAATCCTCGACCGGTTCGGCCAGATCGAGCCGCGTTTCCTCGTCGTCTGCGACGGCTACTACTACAATGGCAAACCCATCCCGATCGCCAACAAGGTGGCCACCGTGCTCAAGGAGCTGCCGAGCGTCGAGGAGACGATCATCATCGACTATCTGGGCACGGCCACGGATATTTCGCGCACCATGCCGCGCGCCGTCGCCTATGAAGACTACATATCGAGGAAGCAGCCGGCGCCGATCAAATTCGCTCAGCTGCCCTTCGATCATCCGCTTTATATCCTTTATTCCTCAGGAACCACCGGCATTCCAAAATGCATCGTGCATTCCGCCGGCGGAGCGCTCCTCAAGCATCTCTCGGAGCTCCTGCTCAACTCCGACGTCAAACCGCAAGACCGCCTGTTCTACTTCACGACTTGCGGCTGGATGATGTGGAACTGGCTGGTGAGCGGGCTCGCGACCGGCGCCACGCTGCTCCTCTATGACGGCTCGCCGTTCGCGCCGAGCGAAAGGGTGCTGTTTGATTATGCCGACGCAAGAGGCCATGACGCTGTTCGGCACTTCGGCGAAGTATATCGATGCCGTGAAGAAATCGGGACTCAAGCCGCGCGAGACCCACAGGCTCGCATCCTTGCGCACCATGTTCTCGACCGGCTCGCCGCTTGCCGCCGAGAGCTTCGATTTCGTCTATCAGCACATCAAGAGCGACCTCCATCTGGCGTCGATCTCGGGCGGCACCGATATCTGCGGCTGCTTCGTCGGCGGCAATCCGCTGGCGCCGGTGTGGCGCGGCGAGATCCAGGGCCCGATGCTCGGCATGGCGGTCGATGTCTATGACGATGAGGCCAGGCCTTTGCGGGCCGAGAAAGGGGAACTCGTCTGCACCAGGCCGTTCCCGTCCATGCCGGTGATGTTCTGGAACGACGAGAATGGCGAGAAATACCACAACGCCTATTTCGCACGCTTTCCAAATATCTGGTGCCATGGCGATTTCGCCGAATGGACCAGGCATCGCGGCATCATCATCCATGGGCGTTCCGATGCTACGCTCAATCCGGGCGGTGTGCGCATCGGCACCGCCGAGATCTATGCCCAGGTCGAGCGCATTGCGGAAGTCGTCGAGGCGCTGGCGATCGGGCAGGAGTGGGACAATGATGTGCGCATCGTGCTCTTCGTGCGACTGCGCGAAGGGGCCAAGCTCGACGAGGCCTTGATCACGCGCATCAAGCAGCAGGTCCGCCAAGGAGCATCGCCACGCCATGTGCCGGCGAAGATCGTCGCGGTCGCCGACATACCGCGCACCAAGTCTGGCAAGATCACGGAGCTTGCGGTGCGCGATGTCGTGCATGGAAGGGTGGTCAAGAACAAGGAAGCGCTCGCCAATCCAGAGGCGCTCGACCTCTATGAGGATCTGCCCGAGCTGAGGAACTAGATTTCCGTGGCTCCATCGACCTCAGCGTGAGGTTCATTTCACACCGCCAATACCCGTGTGGTCGGGAAAGTGATCTCGACCAGCGTGCCCTTGCGCGGCTCGCTCGAGATCTGGAATGTGGTGCGATTGGCCTCGGCCAGTGCCTTGGTCAGGGGCAGGCCCAGGCCAGTGCCCGGCATGTCGCGGCCATCGGTCGTGATGCGCCGGAAGGGCTCGAGCGCCTCCTTGATCTCCGCCTCGGTCATGCCGAGCCCGGTATCCTTCACCCGAAGCTTGAGCTCGCCTATTTTCGTGAGCTGGGCGGAAATAATGACCTGGCCGCCGGGATCGGTGAATTTGATCGCATTGGACAGGAGATTGAGCATGATCTGGCTCATTGAGCGATAGTCGGCCACCACATTCGGCAGATCTGCGGGGAGCGTGCGGCGCAGGATCACCCGCCCCGCCGTCGCCTGTTCCTGCACCATCTTGACCGCATGTTCGATGACCTCGGTGAGCGCGACTGAGGTGAAGTTGAGCTCGAGCTTGCCGGCCTCGACTTTCGACAGATCGAGCAAGTCGTTGATGAGCGAGAGAAGATGAGCGCCGCTCGCATGAATGTCGTTCACATAGCCGCGGTATCTGTCGTTCTTGATTTCGCCGAAGCGTTCCATGCGCATGACTTCGGAGAAGCCCAGTATGGCGTTGAGTGGCGTGCGCAGTTCATGGCTGATCTTGGCGAGGAATTCGGATTTCTGCCGGCTCGCCTGTTCGGCGTTGTCCTTGGCCTCGCGCAATTCGGCCTCGGTGCGCTTCCATTGCGTGATGTCGCGCAGCACCGCACAGAAGGCAGCGCCATTCTTACCGGTCGCATGCAGGCGCCCGATGGTGAGGAAAAGCGGCACGACACCGCCCTGTCTGACGACGGCCGTCACCTCGCGCCCGTCATTGAAGACGGTTGCAAGTCCGGGTCCCTGAAGGGCCGACAAATAGTCGCGCAGGACCCTGCGGCTGTCGGGCGTCAGCAGGGTCGCCAGCGGCTTCTCGACGACCTCGGCAATGCGGTAGCCGAAGATCGCCTCGGCGCCGGCGCTGAAAGTGCGGATATTTCCGGCACCATCGAGCGTCACGATGCCGTCGGCCGCGGTATCGAGAATGTTGCGCAGCTCTTCATTCGCCGCGATGTCGCTGTAGCGCTGAGGCTCTCGCGGAACGCTAGCCGGAACCGCTTCAAGGTTAGCGGGTTCGGGAAGCCGAGGCGCGGACTTTGGCCCCTGCCGTGGCAGCTCGCCGATAGTCGCGATCTTGGAAAGGTCGAGCTTTGACTTTCCGACCGCCTTCTCGGCCTTCGGCCGCGACGTCGGAATATCGGGAAAGTCGATGACGTCCGCTATGGGCTCCGCCGGCGACACCGACGCCGCCTGCGTCTCTGTCAAGGCCACTTGCAAGGCCGGCCCGTTGCGCCAGGCGATGGGCTGGGCGGTCAAGTTCACCGAGAGCGCGCCGCCATCGCCGGTCGCGAGCTTCGCCGTCGAGACGCCGCGCGGCGGTCCGCCGGAAAAGACCATCTTCTCCTGCAGGCTCTCCAGCGTTTCAAAACGCAAGAGCTCGAGTGCCGCCGGATTGGCATAATGGATCTTGTCGTCCTGCACGATCATGACGGGATGAGGGAAGCTGTCGATCTTGCGGGTGACGACCGGTGGCAGGCCCGGCTTGTACAGCGGCACGGCCTGGATCTTGATCGGGGCTGGAGGTCCGGCTGGTGTTTTCTCGGTGCGCAGCGACTTGCCCAGCGCCTCGAAGCTCTGCACATCGGCAGGCGAGAACCCGAGCTCGCTCGGCACGGGCGCGGGCAGCGATGCCGCGGCCACCCCCAGCTGCCGTTCCAGAGCGCGGCGGTCGGTGACATCCTCACAGACCAGAAGGATGACCGCTTCCGCGCCTTTCTCGACCGGCATGAATTTGGCCGTGAGCCGGATCTCGCGTTCGCCGAATATCGTATCGAGCTTTTTCGTCATGCCGAACGTGCCCGCGGCGGTCACGCGATGGAGGAAGTCCTGGGCCGCGTCGATTCCGCCCAGGAGCCGCGAGACGGAACTGCGTTGCGCGATGGAGAAGAGCCGCTCGGCGGCGGCATTGGCGAAGGTCACGGTGCCTTGCGAGAGCAGCAAGCAGGGGAAGGGGAGATCGCTGAAGGCACGCGCCAGTTCGCCCGATTGACCGGCGGCCGTGGCGCTCGCGGGAAGGCCCACCACGAGAAGGCCGGTACGCGCGTCGGCCAAAGCGTGGAGGGCGCATTGGCAAGAGAGCGGCGCCACGGCAGCGGTCGAGGGAAAATGCAGGATCGCCTTGCGGATCTCGCCGCGCCTGAGGCGGTTGGCCAGCGCCCCCAGGCTCTCGACCCCGGCTTCGACCGGATCAAACGGCCGGTCGAGCAGGTCGAACAAGGTCTCGCCGCCGAAATAGCCAATGCTTGCTTTGTTCGCCCAGACGATCCGGGCCCGCTCACTGTCCCACAGCCAGGCTGGCTGAGGCAGGTCCCGCAAATCTTCAAGCGTTGGCAAACCGGCTTGACCCACTTACCCCGCCGCGGGCCTTTTGACCCACGATCCCTTGTTCGTAGCCCCGCCCGGCGGAATCCCAGGCGAGACAATTAACTTATAAACGAACCTTAAATGCGTTCAATTCCTCAATCTTTTATTAAGCTTAACGGCCTGCCTCAAGTGTAACGAGAGTCGCTCGTTAGATCATGCGCTCGGTGGGTTTTCTCCACAGGCTCCTGTTGCATTGCAAAATATGTTGCACTGCACAAAAATAGTCCCTATCTAAGTTCGCATGAATGGCGGCCCAGCCGGGCGCGCCCATAAGGAGACGTGACATGAGCAAGAAACCGAAGGTCGTTGTGGCCAGCCCGGTCGAGGTGCCGACCGAGGTTATTGATTTCGCCCAGAAGTCGGTCGATCAGGCGCAAGCTGCTTTCGACAAGGCGAGCGATTTCGCCCATTCCAACATGCAGCATCTCGATGCCGCCGCCAGCGCCTTCAAGGCGCGTGCCGCGGACATCCAGCTTAAAGCAATGGAAATCGCCCAGATCAACATGAACTCGGCCTTCACCTTTGTGCGCAAGGCCTTTGCGGTGAAGGACCCCACCGAATTCGCCACCCTGCATCAGGATTTCGCGCGCGACCAGTTCGCAGCGTATTCGCGCCAGGCGAGCGAACTCAACGAGCTTGCGGTGCTCCTCGCTCAGGAGACGGTGAAGCCGGTGCAGGAGGGCGTGCTCAATTCGTTCGGCAATCTTTCCAGGACCGTCGCCGCCTGATTTCGACCGCGTTCGAAAAAAGGCCTGCTCGCGAGAGCAGGCCTTTTCCAGTCTTGAAATGGCCCAAGCTTCAAAGCGCCGGCGCGGTTTCGTCGAACCGCTACGGCGCTCCGTTTCTTTGTCTTTGCGCATCGGAATCGCCCAAAAACCGCATTGCACATTTCGGTCCGATGCTCTGTTTTACGCATCGGAATCGCCCGAAAACCGCATTGCACTTTTCGGTCCGATGCTCTAGTTTGCGCGCCGTTCAAGGACCTGCGCAGCTGTAGCTCAGTTGGTTAGAGCGTCGGATTGTGGATCCGAAGGTCACTGGTTCGAGGCCAGTCAGCTGTACCATTAAAATCAAATACTTAGCGCCAAATTCCTCTATCTATTTTCTCGGTTTTGTCTGGGGTAACGCCCAGGGTAACAGCAGACGAAAGTGAGAGTAGGGACCCCTGAAGGCGCCAAATCCAGACCCGAATTTTCCTTCCAATGCCCATCTATCGAGACGTGATCGAGATTAAAGACACGCCTTGGAATCGCGCCGTGCAGGTCACGGTGGATCTATCCTGAAGGCGTGAGCGTGCTGAACCTCCAAGAACTCGCCGAGAAGGCCTGGCGATCGGTGAACAAGGAAATCACCTCACCCTCGGCAAGGTGACGGTGAAAGTCCAGGCGTTCGGCCGCTGAATTCCTATCGCGGGCCGACAATATCAAACGCCTCCCAGGCCTCTTCTCGCAAAGCGCACCGTATGAGTTCCCTAATGGTTTCTGCTTGGCTGGACAGCCGTCTTCTTAAGCGCAGGCCCTCCAGGGCATCCAACTCCGCCTCGTCTAAATCACTGATAAATTGATCGTCAAACAGGTACCCGTCATTTTCGAGTCCCTTACCCGGGTGAACTTACTGAGCATTCCGACTTCGGAGACATGCCCGAGATGGAGGCGTTCACGCGGTAGGAACCTTTTGCGAGCGCCCGCATTGACCGGCGTCTCGCATCCTGCCCCAGATCCCCTATGGCGAGACCACATCAACTCTAGCCCGCCGCGGCGCGTATCTCCGGGCGGGTTTTCTTTTGCCCCTGGGTTCGGGGCGGTAATAGCCCCCATTGTTGTACCCAGTTTCGATGAGTGCTTAGCTTTTTTGATGTGGCGGGTAGGGAACGGCCGTGACAAGCAATCTGCCTCGCGCAGCGGCGCTTGCACTGATCCAATTTGGGCTCCGCGCATGGTTTGAACCTCTTATTGTCTTCGCTGCCGAGGTCGTCCTTGAGGGGGCCGTCGGACTGACCGGCGGCACGCCCTGTCCCACTGCGTTGGGTTACAATTCGGGTGACAAAAACCGCCTGTGTCCGGCGCCGCGTTCGCTGCTCGCCCTCCTGCAAGGTCGTGCTCGAGCGCGGCCAATGTCGGAGCCGACAAGGACAGCGATAAGCGCCAGCGGGCCGCCATCGAAGCCTTCGCCAAAGCCAATGGCTTCGAGCTCGTCGGTGAGTACTACGATGCTGCTGTGTCCGGTGCGGATCCGGTGACGGAGCGCCTGGGCTTCATGGAAATGCTCGGTCGCGTCGTCTCGAACGGGGCAAAGACGATCCTAGTCGAAAGCCCCGATCGTTTTGCGCGTGACCTAGCGGTGCAGCTCGCGGGTCACGACATGCTCAAGGGCATGGGCATTGCGTTGATCCCCGCCACGGCCCCGGATTTCTTCGCTGAGGACACGCCAACTGCTGTTCTCGTGCGCCAGGTGCTGGGAGCCATCGCGCAATTCGAGAAGGCCTCAACTGTTGCCAAGCTGGCCGCCGCCAGGAAGCGAAAGCGCGAGGCCTTGGGCAAATGCGAAGGGCGCAAGAGCCTTGCGGAGCTGCAGCCCGATGTGGTCGAGGCGGTGAAGCGGATGCGGCGCAAGACAAAGGCGGGACGGATGAGCCTTCGGGCTATTGCGGCCGAGCTCGCGGCCCAGGGGCATGTGAACGAGCGCGGCGCGGCCTATAACCCGAAGAGCGTCGCAGCGATGCTGGCCGCATGATTAACCAGCAGTAGGGATTGACGATATAGCGGTTAGAGCCCGATGAAGGCTCCACCGTTGGGGGCAACGTTAGTGCCCAAATGCACTTTGTTGGGCACTCTAAGTTTATTGGCTCGTTGGAGCACAGCTATGAAAAGACCAGGACTTATCGCGATTTTGATTATGTTTCTTGGCTCGATGTCTGGCACGTCGTATTCGCAGGCCGCCAATAAGGCCGAGATTGAGAGTATCGACGCCTATTGCAAAACGGTGGACGCGATCCAAGACAAAACGGCAGGGCTGGTCTTCGCCGACACGGCCGGTTTGAACGACGACACGCCAAAATGGCGGGGCTTCGCATCCGAAAAGGCGTTAGAGAAATTTCAGAAAACTCCGATACGTACAGCATCGCCTATAACTGGCGAAAGGGCACCAAGATCGTGGCGTCAAATTTTACGCTATTTAGCGATTCGGGCGACTGGGCGAAGTATGTCTATCATTGTTTTCGCGAGGACGGATCGCTTGCCCGCGTGAATCGGAACTGCGAACGTTCTATGGCGATTACATTGTTACACGGCGCAATTATTTTGACCGAAGCGGCAAGCGACTCAGTAGATCAGTGAAGTTCCGTGACCTCACAAGCGGAAAACCGAAAAAGCCCGAATCCGGCGGCGTTGAGGGCGACGATCCGAATGAGATCGACTATTACAAGCAAACTTCAAAGCTGCCGTTTGCACATCTGGTAAAGTGAAGCAGTGTCCACTCACGCCGGCTGTCCTCCTTAGTAGCAGCGCCGAGTAGGCACAGCGACACTGGCTAAGCCCTTGTTTTGCCAAGAGCAAACCGATTTTAACTCCCCCCTTGCTTTAACGGCTAAGTTTTTGTTTTCCCTTGCTAAAACAATGAACGTCCCCGCTGTTTAGGCGGCTTTCTGGGCTTCTAGCCAGTATTGTCCGGGACGGCCCGCTTAGGCGGTGGCGCGTTGCTCAGCTGCTGCATCCCGATCGAGGGCCTCGAGGATGACCATGCGAAGCCAGGAGGCCGAAGTCAGCCCCCGACGGCGGGCATGAGCATGAACCGCCGGCATTAAATCGGACGGCACGCGGAAATGTGCATGAGCATCAAAACCGGCGACGCCCGACAGACTGAGGGCCGCCCCCAGGGATTAATGCTGGGGACGGGGGGCCGCCAATCGGAACTGTGGAGCAAAGAAATCAAACACGACGGCGCCGTCAGCGCGGGAGCCGGATGGAGAATGGTCACTGGGCCTACGTGGTTCCTCCCCAACCAATCCGCCATCGTGGTCCGCCCACTTCGGCGGTTTCTCGTAATAGTTTTCTTGGGATGGTGTAGGGTCTGGATGAAGGAAACTTTGCGCCCTGCATAGCAAGCTTCGCACACAGGAGGTTAAGCCTGGGTTCTGCTTTTTAACGCTGAAACGCTTTGTCTTCAGTGCATAAGCCCGCCCCACCTGGTAAGCGACAAACTGTGCTGTCTCGCTGGTGATCTGTGTATGGGCCATATAATGCAACGCATAATGTTAGAATAAGTTCGCTGCGAAAGAAGCGAAGGTATGGTTGCCCTATGGTCACCTCTGCCGCCCGGTGGTCGGCCGTTTATCATCACCGTGGCTTTGAAAATCGGCATTGCCTGTCGCCTCAGTCACAACATGATTGACGCTCGTCAGAAGAGCGCTCCGCACCTCTGCTCTGGTGCCGTTGCCGTAAGATTGCGCTCGGGCCCAATCGGGCCTACCCTCCCTTAGTCCAATCGGGGGAACCCCGAGTGGCTTCCCCGACGGACACCAAAGTTCGAAATGTACTGGCATTGTCACCATCTGGGAGGAACACAATGGAAAACATGGATCGAAGGTTAGTGCTAGGTTTCGGCTTGGCAGCGTCTACACTTGTCCTACCAACAGCTGCAGCGGCCCAAACTTATGGGCCCGATGAAGGCAAGGAGGTTGGACCGGGTGTCAGAGTTGTAGAGCTGGGCGAGCGGAAGTCCAGTGATACCAGCCTATGAATGGTCAAGCTGCGCGATGTGGTAATTCAGCCTGGGGCCAAAACGCCTGACAACACGATGAAAATGACATGGTTTGCCACATGACGGAGGGCGAACTTGCCGTCGTTCAGAATGGAAAATGAGTTCACTGTTAAGAAGGGCGATGTTTGGGCATGCGCGAAAGGCAATACGACCGAAGGCACCCAGAACAAGGGT
>CAWJDZ010000005.1:0-186512 GCA_963841765.1 uncultured Alphaproteobacteria bacterium | reverse complement strand
AGTCGGCCGACCTCAAGGCCGAGCCCTCGCCATTCAAACCCCTGTCGGAAAAGGCCCGCGACGTGTCCCATCAGATGGTCCAGGACAGTTTCGCCTGGTTCACCGGCCTGGTCGCCGAGCGGCGCAAGCTGCCCCTCGACCAGGTGAAGGTTCTGTCGGACGGGCGCGTCTATACCGGGCGCCAGGCGGTGGCCGAAAGCTGATCGACGAAATCGGCGGCGAAGACAAGGCGGTCGACTGGATCAAGAGGAAAAGAAGCTTTCCGGGGACATCGCGGTGCGCGACTGGAAAGTCAAGAACGAGGATGGCGGGCTGCTGGGCCTCGGCCTCAAGATCACCTCCGGCGCCCTCAAGGCGCTGGGCCTGCCCGATCTCGCCGAACAGGCGAAATTCCAGAAACTTGACGGTCTCCTCTCGGTTTGGCCCCCTTCACTGCAGTGAAGCCAGGCGAGCGGGGCCTCCCATGATCAAATCGGAACTGATCCAGAAGATCGCCGAGAAGAATCCTCATCTCTATCACCGGGATGTGGAGCGCATCATCAATACGATCTTTGACCAGATCATCACTGCGATGAAGAGCGGCGATCGGGTCGAATTGCGCGGTTTCGGCGCCTTTTCGGTCAAGTCGCGGCAGGGCCGCCAGGGCCGCAATCCGCGCACGGGCGAGCCTGTGACGGTCGAGCCCAAGCACGTGCCCTTCTTCAAGACCGGCAAGGAATTGCGCGAGCAGCTGAACCGCAGCGAGCCGTGACTTTCCGCCGTGTCATCAACTGGGCGATCGGCCTGCCGATCGCCGTCGTCACGATAGCCTTTTGCGTGGCCAATCGACAGTGGATCGAGGTCTCCTTCGATCCGTTCTCGCGGGAAAGCCCCTTTGCCACCATGCATATGCCGGTCTGGGCGCTGTTCTTCATCGGCATATTCTGCGGCATGGCCGCCGGCTGGATCGCCTGCTGGCTCGGCCAGGGCAAATGGCGCCGTGCCGCAAAGGACGCGCGCACCGACCTGCAGCACGCCCAGGCTGAAGCCCAGCGCCTGAGGCGCGAGCAAGAAGAGCGCCTCAGCATCACCAACCCCTCAGCATGAAGATCATCGCCGCCGCCGAACTCGCCGAAGCCGCTCCCTATCGCGACATTGTCGAGGCCCTGCGCCAGGGCTTTCGCGACGACATCGAGACGCCGGTGCGCCACCAGCACCAGACCTCCGATGTAGCGATCCTGCTCCTGATGCCGGCCTGGTCGAAGGACTTCACCGGTCTCAAGACGGTCGTGTTCAAAAGCGATAACCCGGCGCAAGGCTTGCCCGACGATCACCGCGAACTACCTTCTCATCGAGAACCGCACCGGCGCCACGGTCGCCATGATGGACGGCACCGAACTCACACGGAGGCGCACCGCCGCGGCGAGCGCGCTGGCCGCCGACTATCTCGCCCGCAAGGACGCCTCCACCATGCTGATGGTCGGCACCGGTGCTCTCGGCGCGCATTTCGTGCGCGCCCATGCCGCCATGCGGCCGATCAAGACGGTGCTGCTCTACAATCGCTCGCCCGACAAGGCAAAAGGGCTCAAGGCGGACCTCGCCAAAGACGGCTTCGACGTCGGTGTCGTTACCGAGCTCGAACAGGCAATGGGTGCTGCCGACATCATATCGTGCGCCACCACATCGACCGAGCCCATCTTGCGCGGCAAATGGCTCAAGCCTGGCACCCATGTCGACCTCGTCGGCGCCTTCAAGCCGCAGATGCGCGAGACCGACGGCGAGGTCATCGCGCGGGCCCGGGTCTATGTCGACACTCGCGAAGGAGCTGAGGCCGAGGCGGGTGACCTTTTGCAGGCCGCACACGAGGGCAAGTTCCGCATGGAGAGTATTGCCGGCGATCTTTTCGGGCTCTGCCGCGGCGAGACCGCCGGCCGGCGGAACAGCGAGGAGATCACGCTGTTTAAATCCTGCGGCACCGCGATCGAAGACCTCGCCGCCGCGACGCTGGTCTATTCCAGGAGTTAAGCGGGTTCACTCGCTGCTCCTCTTCCCGGAAGATCTGATTGCCGAACAGAAACTCGCCTTCGATCACACGACGCTGACCGCGAGATCGCCGAGGCCGTCAACATGGCCGAGAAGTTTGTCGCCGCGCCGCACCGGCCCTACGCCGGACGGCGTTCCGGAAAAGATGAGATCGCCTGGCTGCAGCTCGAACAGGCCGGAGAGATAGGAGATCATCTCCGGCACCTTCCAGATCATCTGGTTGAGATCGCCGGTTCTGGCGGCGCTGCGCCATTGACCTCAAGCCAGATCGCCCCTGGCCGAAGGATGGCCGATCTCGGCCGCCGGCACGAGCGGCGAGCAGGGTGCGGAGGATGCTCGAAGGCCTTGCCGATCTTCCCATGGCCGGCCCGGCTTCTTTGCCTCGACCTTGCAGGTCGCGGCGCGTCATGTCGAGACCGACGCCATAGCCATAGACGCAATCCAGCGCCTTCGTCGAGCGGAATGTCCTTGCCGCCGTCCTTGCAGCGCCACGACCAGCTCGATCTCGTGATGAACGTCATTCGACGCGCGGCGGATAGGGGAAATCGCCGTCCGAGCACGATGTTGTCCGGATTCTTCTGGAAGAAGAACGGCGGCTCGCGATCGGGATCGCCGCCCATCTCGATCGCATGCGCAGCATAGTTGCGGCCGACGCAATAGATGCGGTGAACCGGGAAGGCCGCCTTGCGACCCCTTGACCGCGAGGCTAGGCCTGGGCCGGCTGAGCGATGACGAAATCCATTGAATCTGCTCCTTGTGAAAATGAAGTTTCAATTGCGTGATGCGGCGAAATACTCGAAACGCCGCTCGAGCCAGGCGAGCGCCTCGTTGATGGCGAAGGCGAAGGCGAAAAGCACGAAGAGCAGCGCCCAGAAATGCTCCATCAGGAAGCGCGAGGAATAGATCTCGAACAGCCGGCCGAAGCCGACGATGGAGACGAGCAGCTGGCCGATCACGACGCCTTTGACGGCGCGGATGATTCCGAGCCTGACGCCCGACAGGATTTCCGGCAGGCGCCGCCCAGAGATAGATCTTGCTGAAGGCCTGCCAGCGGCTGGCGCCGAAGCTCCGCGCCATTTCGACGAGCGAGGGCGAGATTTCGCGCACGCCGGCGCGCGCGTCGAGCACGATGATCCAGATGGCGAAGAGCACGACGGTCAGGATGATGGTGGTCTCGCCGAGGCCGAACATCACCATGATCACCGGCACCAGCGCCGACAAGCGGCGCCGAAAGGAACAGATTGACCCAAGGCAGCAGAGCGCGATCGGCGATCTCGGACCGGCCCATCAGCACGCCCAGCGGAATGCCGACGAGGATCGCGATGAGATTGCCGATGATGAAGGTCTTGCCCGGTGATCCACAGCGCCTCGCCGAAGGACGGCAGTCGGCACGATCTCGACGATGCGCGCGAAGATGTTCGCGACAGCGGCGGGATGATGAAACTGGCGCCCGTTGCGGCCGACAATCTCCCAGAGCGCCGCCCAGATGAGGAGCGATGCGATGATGGGGAGGCGGATCTTGCCGATGGTCACGATCGGCTCCTCAGTCGAGATACCGCTTTAGGCTCTGCCAGATCGTCTCGACCGTATCGAGATAGGCCGAATCGCGGCGGATCTGGTCGGGGTCGCCGCCGCGCGCGATGTCGGGCTCGACGATGGCGGAGACCTGGCTCGGGCGGCGCGACAGGAGGACGATCCGGTCCGAGACATAGACCGCCTCCTCGATCGAATGGGTGACGAAGAGGAAGGTCTTGCGCTCGCTGCGCGACGAGCTCGAGCAGGTCCTCCTGGAACTTGCGCCGCGTCTGCTCGTCAACCGCCGAGAAGGGCTCGTCCATCAGCAGCACCTTGGCATTGACGGCGAGCGCCCGGGCAAGCCCGACGCGCTGGCGCATGCCGCCCGAAAGCTCGTGCGGGATAGGCGCGCTCGAAGCCCTTGAGGCCGACGCTCGGCGATATATTTCTCCGCCACCGCCTCGCGTTCGGCTGCGCGCCACGCCCTTGAGCTCGAGTCCGAAGGCGACATTGCGCATCACGTTCGCCCAGGGCATCAAGCGCGAAATCCTGGAAGACGAAGGCGCGCTCGGGCCCGGGTCCGGTCACCGGCTTCCCGTCGACCATCGACTTCGCCTGCGCTCGCCGGAATGAGGCCGGCGATGATCTTGAGCAGGGTGGTCTTTCCGCAACCGGAAGGGCCCAGCAGCGTGGTGAGCTGGCCTTCGGGGAAATCGAGCGTGATGGCGTTTAGCGCCTCGACGCCGCCAGCATAGGTCTTCGACACGCGGCGGACCTCGACGATCGGCGCGCGAGCGAGGCAGCGGTTGTGCGAGCGGCGGCAGCGCTCATGCGTGCGGCTCGCTTTTCGGGCCGGAACAGAGTGGTCTCGACGTCGCTCGAGCAAGGTCGATGAACAGGACCGAGAAGACGATGATGGCGAAGATCGCCGCATACATCTTCGGATATTCGGCAATCGACTGATTGTAGGTGATGATGTCGCCGATGCCGGTCGGCGTGATCAGCAGTTCGGCGAGGATGACGCCGATGAAGCCGCGGCGCAGCCGAGCCTTAGCCCTGCGAAGATCACCGGGCTTGCCGCCGGAAGGATGATCTTGAGGATGATCTGCCGCCGCGTGGCGAGAAAGGCATCGCCCCATCTCGATGAGCGAGCGGGCGTGTGGCGCACGGCATTGAGCGAATTCAGCACGATGACCGGCATCGCCATGATGCAGACGGTGAGCACTTTCGCGGTGAGCCCGATGCCATAGGCGAAGGTGAGGACCGGGATGAGGGCGGCCAGGGGCGCGGCCTGCGCGATAATGAAGATCGGCGAGCCCAGCCATTCGGCGAACCGGTTGAGGCCCATCAGCACGCCGAGGCCGACGCCGATGATGACAGAGACGACAAGGCCGATGACGCAGCGGCTGCAGCGTGATCAGCAAGGCGCTTGAGAAGCGACCCGTCGGCGATCAGGCCGGCGAGAGCCGCCATCGTTTCGAGAAAGGTCGGAAAGGCCGGGCTGATCGGCACAGCGCCCGGCATCTGCCCAGCCGCCGAAGACGATCACCGCCGAGACAAACCACAGCATCGACCGGATGGCTGAGAAAGCGGCCCCAGGCGAAATTCCGCTGCGCTTCAATCGTTGATCTCGGCCGTGAGCGTCATGACGGCGCGTGCATCTCCCGCGCTCTCGCCCTTACCGGGAAGGGACTCCCCTTCCCGTAAGGGGACGAGCTGAATGTTACCCACCCAATGCCTTCTTGGCGGCATCGAGCGGCCCGAGATCCCAGAAGTCCTCGACCTTCAGCCCGTCCGCCGGTCCCTGTCAGCTGGCCGGCCTCGGTGTAGAACAGGAAATCGGCCTTCGCGACGTCTGCCGGCTTCTCGAGCGGCGCATAGACGCCTTCCTTTGTCGCCTCGGTGTAGAACGGCACGACCTCGGCGAGCACTTCCTTGGGCTGGTCGGCCAGCAGGTTGCGCTTGGCGCGCTCCGTCTCGATGATCCCCGGATTGGCCTTCATCTCGCGCCAGAGTTTGAGCAGTTCCTCGACGATGATGTTCGCCTGTCTGGCGATTGTCCTTGAGCCAGTGCGGCGCTGGCGAAGACGAGTTCGTCGCTGGCCGGCTCGTCGACGCCGGGCAGCACGTGGAATCGGTCGCCGGCCTTGCTCGAGCAGCTTGTTCTTGTTGGCGAGATCGACGATGGTCGCCTTGATCTGCCCGTTCATCATGGCGATGATCCGGTTCTCCGAGCCCGGGACATAGCTGCGCTCGCCGAATTCGATGCCCTCGCGCTTGGCGATGATGTTGCCGATCGCCTCGGTGCCGGTGCCGCGCGCATGGAAGGTGATCGGCTGGCCATTCATGTCCTTCCAGGTCTTGTATTCCATGGAAGCCACCGGGAAGAAGACCAGGCGCGACATCTGGATAGATGTTCTTGAGCGGCAGTTTGGACTTCTGGATCACGGCATAGGGCGTGCCGACGCCGAGATCGGACTGGCCGTTGATCGATCGACTGGATGGCGAGCTCCTCCTTGGCGAAGGAGGTCAGCTCATAGTCGACGCCGCGCTCCTTGGCGCGCTCCAGCGCCACGACGAAAGCGAGGGTCTCGACCGAGACGACGTCGCCCAGGGCGACACGGACTTTCTCCGCCGCCTCGGCGGCGATGCGTCAGGCCGAGCAGAAGGCCGGCCGCGGCGAGGCCTGACAAAAATCTACGGATTAGTTGCATTGCAATCCTCCCATGTGATTCCTCGAGCATAGTAGGTGGCCTCTGTGCGCGTTCCGCGTCTGGGCTCCGGCGACGATTTAACCAATTCTTGATTGGTTGGCAAGTCGTGTATATTGGTCGGAAGCCTTGGCTTGCGGATTCGCTGTGAAAACCGGACCTCTTGAAACAATGGAGCGATGAGATTGGCGGCGCCCTGACACAGCTTCGGGCCTATCTGGCCCAGCAGCGACCTGCCGGCGAATGCGCGACTGCCGCCGGAGCGCGAACTGTGCGACCTGCTCGGCGTCTCGCGCGGCGAATTGCGCAAGGCGCTTGGCGGTGCTCGAGCGGAACGGCGAGCTGTGGCGCCATGTCGGCAAGGGCACCTTCATCGGCGCGCGCCCGGTCGAAGAGATTCCAGAGCATCGCGGACATCGCCGCCGCCAGCAATCCGCGCGAGGTCATGCAGGCGCGCCTGCGCCATCGAGCCGATGCTCGCGCGCGAGGCGGCACTCAACGCCACCGCCGCCGACATCGCGCGAGATGCGCCAGTGCCTGGCGGCCTCGCGCGTTGCCGCCACCTGGCGGCAGTATGAGAATTGCGACAACCGCCTGCATCGGCTCGTGGCCGAGGCATCGCACAACACCGTCCTGATCGCTCTGTTCGACACTCTGAACGCGGTGCGCCGCGCTGTCGTTTGGGGTCGGCTGCGCAACGACAGCCTGCGTCCGCCACCCGACCATCACAGTTTCGGCGAGCATGATTTGCTGGTCGGCGCCATCACCGAGCGTGATCTCAAAGCAGCAGCCGCCGCCATGGATCGACATCTCCATTCCGTCGAAATCAACCTCCTGCGACAGCGTCAGGCGGCGGAATAGCGCGACGCCAGACGAGTTTGCACAGTAAGCTGTTTGGGAGTAAGGGGCCCGCCCATGATCCGGAACCCGATCTGCGTTGCCCTTGATAAGCCCGAAGTCGCGCGCGCGACAGAGCTTGCGCGGGCCCTCAAATCCCGTGTCGGCTATGCCAAGCACGGTGCCCGAGGACCTCGCCGCGGCGACGCTCGTTTATTCAAGGAGCTGACGCGTCACGCGGCGCGGGTTATGCGCTCAACCTTGATCTGTCCCGCTTTCTTCACGGCTTGCGCGAGGTCATAAGCGGCTTGCAAGCGAAACCATGCGTCGGCACCGCCGCCAAACGCCTTGTCGAGCCTGATGGCCATTTCGGGGAGATTCCCGCGTGGCCGTTCAACAGATCAGAAAGCTGCTTGCGGCTGACGCCGAGCCGCCTCGCGGCCTCAGTGACGCTGAGGCCCAGCGGTTCGAGACAATCATGCCGCACCGACAGGCCCGGATGGGGTGGACTCTTCATCGGCATGTAACGTCCTCCTAATGATAATTGACCATGTCCACATCGCAGGCATTGGCTCCATTGAAACGAAAAATGATCCGCCAGTTGCCGGAGATGCTGACCGACCAGTAACCGGCAAGATCGCCCTTTAAAGGGTGCAGGCGAAGTCCCGGAAGGTCCATGTGTCCGGGCTCAGTTGCAGCGTCAAGACGTGCCAGGACGCGTGCGACCTTGTCGGCATGTGCCGCCGCTACTCGCCGCCCGTCTCCCTTTTTCGTAAAGAAGTTTCAGACCTTTGTGGCGAAAGCTGGTTATCATGACAGACTGTAACCTGTTACCACCCACTTTACAACGGCTCTCTCGTTTGCACCTCCCCGCGTTTGGGAGTAAGGGGCCGCCCATGACCCAGAACCCGATCTGCGTTGCCCTTGATACGCCCGAAGTCGCGCGCGCGACAGAACTTGCGCGGGTGCTCAAGTCCCGTGTCGGCTATGCCAAGCTCGGCATGGAGTTCTTCTATGCCCATGGCCCCAAAGGCTATGAAACGGTCGCCAAGGAAGGCCTGCCGATTTTCCTCGACCTCAAGCTGCATGACATTCCCAACACCGTCGCCTCCGCCATGCGCTCGCTGATGCGGCTCGAGCCGAGGCCCGCGATCGTCAATCTTCATGCGACCGGCGGCATGGACATGATGCGGGCGGCGGCGGAAGCCGTCGACGGCCGCTCGCAAGCTCATCGCCGTCACCGTTCTGACCAGCCTTTCCGATGACGATATCTGGCCAGGCAGGCTTTGCCGCGGAATTGAGACGGCCGCGACCATGCCGCAGCGCTCGCGAAGCTTGCGCGCCAAGCGGGCCTCGATGGCGTCGTCTGCAGCCCGCATGATGTGCGGGCAGTGAAGGCGGCAACGGCGCGCGATTTTCTTGCCGTCGTGCCCGGCATCCGTCCCGCCGACGCCGCGGTTCAGGACCAGAAGCGCATCGCCACGCCACGTGCCGCCCGCGATGACGGTGCTGATATTCTTGTCATCGGCCGGCCCATCACGGGTGCTGCCGATCCCGCCGCAGTCGGCGCGCGACGATCGCCGCAACGCTAGAACTGAGCCATGCCGGTTGACGTCAAAATCTGCGGCCTCTCGACTCCCGAGACTGTGACGCGGCGCTCGATGGCGGGCGCCGATCTCGTCGGCTTCGTCTTCTATCCGCAAGAGTCCGCGCAGTGTGTCGCCCGCCGAAAGCCAGGAAGCTTGCCGCCAGGCGCGGGGCCGCGCGAAGATCGTGGCGCTTATCGTCGATGCCGAAGACACGTCTCATCGATCAGATCGCGCGCGAGCTGCGATCCCGATCTCTTCCAGGCCCATGGCGGCGAGACGCCGGAGCGCATCGCCGAGATCGGCACGCGCACCGGCAAGCCGGTGATCAAGGCGATCAAGATCAGGACCGAGGCTGACGTGGCCGAGGCCCGAGCCTATGAGAGGCAGCGGCCCTCATCCTCTATGACGCCAAGGCGCCGGAGACCCTGGCCAATGCGCTGCCGGGCGGCAATGGCATTGCCTTCGACTGGACGCTGCTCGGCTCGGGCAAAGCGCGCCCGCCGCCTTCATCCTCTCGGGCGGGCTCAATCCGGCAAATGTCGCAAAGCGCCATCCGCGTCACCGGCGCCCCCATTGTCGATGTCTCCTCGGGCGTCGAAATGGCGCCCGGAATCAAGGATTTAAGCCTTAATTCGGAAATTCATTGAGGCGGCCAAGGCCGCCCGCTAAATACAGCTCGACAGTGAATATTGATGACGACAGCCACAATTCCTACCGCACCGGCCCCGACGAAAAGGGCCTGTTCGGCATCTATGGCGGCCGCTTCGTCGCCGAAACCCTGATGCCGCTCATTCTCGAGCTCGAGCAGGCCTATAAGGACGCCAAAGCCGATCCCGCCTTCCAGGCCGAGCTCGACCAGTTTCTCGAGCATTATGTCGGGCGGCCGAGCCCGCTCTATTTCGCCGAGCGGCTGACCGAGCATCTGGGCGGCGCCAAGATCTATTTCAAGCGCGACGAGCTCAACCACACCGGCGCGCACAAGATCAACAATGTCATGGGCCAGATCCTGCTTGCCCGGCGCATGGGCAAGAAGCGCATCATCGCCGAGACCGGCGCCGGCCAGCATGGCGTCGCCACGGCCACCGCCTGCGCCCGCTTTGGCCTCGAATGCATCGTCTATATGGGCGAGGTCGATATCGAGCGGCAGAAGCCCAATGTCTTTCGCATGAAGCTCCTGGGCGCCGAAGTGGTCCCGGCCCTTTCCGGCTCGCGCACCCTGAAGGATGCGCTGAATGAGGCGCTGCGCGACTGGGTCGCCAATGTCGAGGACACCTTCTATTGCATCGGCACGGTGGCCGGCCCCCATCCCTATCCGGAAATGGTGCGCGACTTCCAATCGCGTCATCGGCAATGAAACGAAGACGCCAGATGCTGGCGCGCGAAGGCCGCTTGCCCGATTCACTGGTGGCGGCGATCGGCGGCGGCTCCAATGCCATGGGCCTGTTCCATCCCTTCCTCGACGACAAGGACGTGGAGATCTACGGCGTCGAGGCGGCGGGCCACGGCCTTCGAGCGGCAAGCATGCAGCTTCGATCACCGGCGGCAGGCCCGGCGTGCTGCATGGCAACCGCACCTATCTGCTCATGGATGATGACGGCCAGATCACCGAGGCCCATTCGATCTCGGCCGGCCTCGACTATCCCGGCATCGGCCCCGAACATGCCTGGCTCCACGACATGAAGCGCGTGAACTATGTGTCGGCGACCGACAAGGAGGCGCTCGACGGCTTTCCAGCTGTGCTGCAAGCTGGAGGGCATCATCCCGGCCCTCGAGCCCTCCCATGCGCTCGCCCAGGTCGATGAAGATTGCGCCGAAGAAGCCCAAGGACCATCTGATGGTGATGAACATGTGCGGCCGCGGCGACAAGGACATCTTCACCGTGGCCGACATCCTCGGAGTGAAACTGTGACCGACACGCATCGACACGCCGCTTCGCCGACTGAAGCGCGAAGGGCCGCGCCGCGCTCGTCACCTTCGTGACCGCCGGCGATCCCGACTACGAGACCTCGCTCAAGATCATCAAGGGCCTGCCCAAGGCCGGCGCCGACATCATCGAATTCGGCATGCCCTTCACCGATCCCATGGCCGATGGCCCCGCCATCCAGGCGGCAGGCCTGCGCGCCCTCAAGGCCGGCCAGACCATGGAGAAGACGCTGGAGCATGGTGCGCGATTTCCGCGACGGGCGACGATGCAACGCCCGTCGTGCTCATGGGCTATTACAACCCGATCTATATCTACGGCGTCGAGCGCTTCCTTGCGGATGCCAAGGCCGCCGGCGTCGACGGCCTGATCGTCGTCGACCTGCCGCCTGAGGAAGATGACGAGCTTTGCCTTCCCGCCATCAAGGCCGGCCTCAATTTCATCCGCCTGGCGACGCCCACCACCGACGACAAGCGCGCGCCGGCGGTGCTCAGGAACACCGTCGGGCTTCGTCTATTATGTCTCGGTGCTCGGCATCACCGGCACCAAGGCGCCCGATCTCAAGAGCGTCGAGCAGAATGTCATCCGCCTGCAAGGGCCACACCAGCTTGCCGATCGCCGTCGGCTTCGGCGTCAAGACCGCGGAGCAGGCGCGCGCATCGCCAAAGAGCGCCGAGGCGTCGTGGTCGGCTCCGCCCTCGTCAGCGCGGTCAAGGACAGCCTCGACCAAGCGCCGGCAAGCCGACGCCAAAGACCGTGAAGGCGGTGCATGCCCTGGTGAGCGAGATCGCCCAGGGCGTGCGGAGCTAGATCAGGTGAACTGGATCAAGAATTTCGTCCGGCCGAAAATCCGCTCCTTCTTGGCGTCAAGCGCGAGATGCCGGAGAATATGTGGGTCAAATGCCCCGAGACCGGCCAGATGGTTTTCTACCGCGATCTCGAAGCCAACCAGTTCGTCATTCCGGGCTCCGGCTATCATCATGCGCATGGCGCCGGATGTGCGGCTCAAATCCATGTTCGACGGCGGCGCCTATGAGACCCTTGCCTTGCCGGCAGTGCCGCTCGATCCGCTGAAATTCCGCGACGAGCGCCGCTATACCGACCGCCTGAAGGAGGCGCAAGCAGAAGACCGGAGCCGAGGATGCGATCCTCGCCGGCTCCGGCACGCTCGACGGGCTTCCGATCGTCATCGACCGTCCAGGACTTCGCCTTCATGGGCGGCTCGCTCGGCATGGCGGCCGGCGAAGGCCATCATCACCTCGATGCGGACGGCCGCTCGAGAACAAGACGCCCTTCGTGCTCTTCGTCTCGTCGGGCGGCGCCCGCATGCAGGAAGGCATCCTCTCGCTCATGCAGTTGCCGCGCACGACGGTCGCGGTGCAGGAGCTGCGCGCCGAGCAAGCTGCCCTATATCGTGGTGCTGACCCATCCCGACGACCGGCGGCGTCACCGCGTCCTATGCCATGCTCGGCGATGTCCATATCGCCGAGCCCGGTGCGCTCATCGGTTTCGCCGGCCCGCGCGTCATCGAGCAGACGATCCGCGAAAAACTGCCCGAAGGTTTCCAGCGCGCCGAATATCTGCAGGATCACGGCATGGTCGACATGGTCGTGCATCGCCACCAGTTGCGCGAGACCGTCAGCCGTGTGATCCGCATCCTGATGAAGGCGCCGCCCTTCCTCAAGAACAGCCTCAACGGCGAAGACAACGAAAGCGACGGCAGCACCAGTCACGGCGCTCAGTCCCCGCCAGCTAATCCAATGGCCGTCAGCGATGCCATCCTGAAGCGCCTGCTGTCGCTTCATCCGAAGATCATCGATCTCGAGCCTCGACCGCATGTGGCGGATCCTCGACACGGCTCGGGCAATCCGGAAGAGAACCTGCCGCCGGTCATCCATGTCGCCGGCACCAATGGCAAGGGCTCGACCGTCGCCTATTTCCGCTCCAGTCATCGAGGCGGCGGGGCTCTCGGTTCATTGCTATACCTCGCCCCATCTCGTCAAATTCCACGAGCGCATCCGGATCGGCTGGCCGGGCGGCGGCATGCTCATCAGCGAAGACAAGCTCATCGCTCTGCTCGAAGAATGCGAGCAGGCCAATGGCGGCGACACCGATCACCTTCTTCGAGATCACCACCGCCGCGGCCTTCCTCGCCTTCGCGCGCATCGCCGGCCGATTATCTCGTGCTCGAAGTGGGCCTCGGCGGCAGGCTCGATGCCACCAATGTCGTATCAAAGCCCGTCGTCGGCGTCATCACGCCCATCGACTACGACCATCAGCAATATCTCGGCAACACCCTCACCGCGATCGCGCGCGAGAAGGCCGGCATCCTAAAGGCGGCCGTGCCCGGCCATCATCGCGCCGCAGCCCGACGAGGCGCTGGCCGAGATCGAACGCTCGCCGAAAAGCTACGAGCGCCGCTTCTGCATCGCCAATCAGGACTGGCAGGCCTATGAGCAGCATGGCCGGCTTGTTTATCAGGATGAGAGCGGTCTTCTCGACCTGCCCTTGCCGCAATTGCCGGGCCGCCACCAGATCGACAATGCCGGCACCGCCATCGCCGCGCATGCGTTGCCTCAATGATCCGCGGATAGCGGAAAGCGCATATCGCGCAGGGCCTCAAATCGGCCACCTGGCCGGCGCGCATGCAGCGGCTGGGTCCCGGCGAACTATGGTCCTTCATTTCGAAGGACGCCGAGTTGTGGCTCGATGGCGGGCACAATCCTTCCGCCGGCCGCGCTTTGGCGCGCGCCTTTTCCGAGCTCAACGAGCGCGTCTCGCGTCCGCTCGTCCTCATCTGGGGCATGCTCAACAGCAAGGCGGCCGGCGATTTCATCGCTCCCTTCGCCGGCATCGCCCATCGCGTCGTCACGCTCACCATTCCCGATGAGGAGAATGCGATTCCGGCGCAGCATCTGGCAGAGACGGCGCGACATCACAAGATCAGCGCCGAAACGGCCGACAGCCTGGAGGATGCCCTCAGGCAGGCGGCGCAGATCACGCCCGCCCCTCGCATTCTGATCGGGGGTTCGCTCTATCTCGCCGGCCGCGTCCTTGCCCGCCATTCGGGCGAGGCGATGTCGCAAGTCTCGGGCGCCGGTCGGCGGTAGCGCACAATCCGGAAAAGTCGGCCATGTTGGAGCAAATCCTTATCGCCAAAGTCTTCAACCCCGGATCGGGTCCGGGGCAGGCCTTTGGCGGGATTTGCTCTAGCCCTCCACTTCGCTCATATAGCGGATGCGCTCGGTCTTGCCGCGCAGCCGCGGATCGGGCTTTGGGATGGCCGAGATCGAGCGAGCGCGTATAGGGATGGCTCGGCCGGTCGCAGACCGCGTCCGGCATCGCCCATCTCGACAATGCGGCCGCGATGCATGACGGCGACCCGGTCGCACATATAGCGGATCACGCCGATATCATGGCTGATGAAGATGAAGCTCATCTCGAATTCGCGGACGAGACCGAGGAGAAGATCGAGCATCTGGGCGCGCAAGGACACATCGAGAGCGGAGGTCGCTTCATCGGCGACGATGAGCTCCGGCTTGAGCGCGATGGTGCGGGCGATGCCGATGCGCTGGCGCTGACCACCACTGAAGGCATGCGGATAGCGCCACATGGCATCGCGCGCGAGGCCGACGCGCTCGAGAAGGGAGGCACACCTCCTGTTGCAGCGCGCGCCTGTCGGTCATGCCATGATTGAGCAAGGGCTCGGCGATCACCTGGAAGACGGTCATACGCGGATTGAGCGACGAGAACGGATCTTGGAAGATCATCCGCATCTTGCCCCAATAGGGCTTGACGCTCCGATCTGGGCAGTGACGCGAGATCGACCGTTGCGCCATCGCGGCCCGTGAACCTTATGCTGCCTGCGCCGGGATCCAGGATGCGCAGGATGCAACGCCCGAGAGTCGTCTTGCCGGAACCCGACTTCGCCCACGACCCCCAAGATCTCGCCACGCTCAAGCGTGAAGCTCGACATCGTCCAGCGCCTTGACCGGCGCTTCCTTGGGCCTGCGGCTGAAGAAGCTGCGGCGCGGTCGCGAAGCTCATGCTCAGACGAGAGACATCGAGGATCGCATCTGACTTGCGGACTTCGCCACAGGGCCGGCGCGATGCGAGCGCTTTCCAGCGCCTGGACCGAGCCGAGCAGTCTTTGCGTATAGGGATGCCGCGGCGAAAGCGAAGATCGTCGTCGACCGGCCCGTGCTCGACCACTCGCCGCCATACATGACGGTCGACATCGTCGGCGATCTCGGCGACGACGCCCATGTCGTGGGTGATGAACATCAAGCGCCATGCCATGGCGCGCTGCAGGCCCTTCATCAATCGAGGATCTCGGCCTGGGTGGTGACGTCGAGCGCCGTCGTCGGCTCGTCGGCAATGACGAGCTTGGGCTCGCAGACCAGCGCCATCGCGATCATGCGCCCTTTGCCGCATGCCGCCTGAGAATTCGAAGGAATAGCTTCGACGCTCGTTCGGGCCGCGGGATCTTGACCTGCGCCAGCATGCTCGATGGCCCGTCGCGCGCCTCCTCCTTACTCACACGGCGATGGAGGCGGATCGTCTCGATGATCTGCTGGCCGATGGTGTGGACTGGGCTCAGGCTTGACATTGGCTCCTGGAAGATCATGCTGATATCGCGCCCACGGATCGAGCGGTATCTGCCTTCCCTTAGGGTTGAGGGCGGCGAGATCGATGGGCTGCGCTCGTCGCACTCGCACCCTGCAGAAGCGACCTCGCCGCTTGACGATGCGCCCTGGCCTCGGGACGATATTGAGGATCGAGCGCGCAGTGACGCTCTTGCCGCTGCCGCTCTCGCCGACGATGCAATGAGTTCGCCCGCGCCGCAAGGTGAGATTCATATTCGTCGACGGCCTTTATGACTGCTTGCCGGTTCTGAACCAGGTCGACAGGTCCTTGACGTCGACGACGACGTCGCTGCCGGCGGCCTTTCATTAGCGGGCCCTCAATCATTGGCTGGTAAGGGATCGGCGGCGTCTCTCAGCCCATCGCCGACGAAATTCAGGGAAAGGACGGCGATCACCACCGCGACGCCGGGCGCGAACAGCCAGGGCGCGGTGACGATCGAGCGGATATTCTGCGCCTCCTGCAGGAGCACGCCCCAGCTCACCATCGGCGGCTGCAGTCCCAAGGCCGAGGAAGCTCAGCGCCGTCTCGGCCAAGATCATGGCCGGAATGGCGAGGCTCACTTCCGCGATGATATGACTGATGAAGGACGGCGCCATATGGCGGAAGATGATGCGAGGCTCGCTCGCCCCGTCGAGCCGCGCCGCGGTGACGAAATCTTCGGTGCGCAGCGACAGGAAGCGGCCGCGTATGACGCGCGCGAGACTCGTCCAGCCGATCAGCGACAGGATGATGGTGATGGCGAAATAGACGCGCAAGGGCGGCCAGTTGTTCGGCATGGCGGCGGCGAGGCCGAGCCACAAAGGCGTTGTCGGCAGCGACAGGATGAATTCGATGACGCGCTGGATGACATTGTCGACCATGCCGCCTTTGTAGCCGGAGATGCCGCCGAGGATGATGCCGAGCAGCTAGGCTCAGTGCCACGCCGACGAGGCCGATCGACATCGAGATGCGCGTGCCATAGACGATGCGGCTCAGCATGTCGCGCCCCAAGCGGTCGGCGCCGAGCAGAAACAGCGGATCGCCCTTCTTGAGCGGCCCGAACAGCTTGGTCTCGAGCGTGAAGAGCCCGCCCCACATCGGATAGGGCTCGGATTTGACGAAAAGCCCGACCGGATATTTCACCGTCTCATCGATAACGAAGACGCGGCGCAGCGCCGTCTGCTCGATGGTGATCTTGTAGCCATTGACATAGGGGCGGAACACCAGGCCGCCCCCTTCGCCGCGGTCGAAGAAATGCAGGCGCTGCGGCGGCGCATAAGTATAGCGCGGCGAGAAGGCGTTAGGCGAGAAGGGTGCCAGGAATTCGCAGAACACGCCGACAAAGGCGATGAACAGCAGCACGAAGCTCGACACCACCGCGAGACGGTGGCGGCGGAACTGCCACCACATCAGCCGCCATTGCGAGGCGGAGTCTGCGCTTGCGCGTCGCGGCATTCGCCGCGGGCGCGGCATTGTCGGGGGCCGTGGCGGGGCCGGTGTTAATTGTCATAGCGGATGCGCGGATCGACCAGAGCGAGGAGGATATCGGAGAGCAGCGTGCCGATGAGGACGAGGATGCATTGGAACATGATGAGGGCGCCGCCCAGATACATGTCCTGCGTCTTCAGCGCCTGGATCAGGATCGGCCCCGAGGTCGGCAGGCTCAACACGCTCGACACGATCACATCGCCCGAGACCAGCACCGGCAGCACCCAGCCCACCGTCGAAATGAAGGGATTGAGCGCGACGCGGGTCGGATAGCGCAGGATGAGCGTCGATTCCGGCAGGCCCTTGGCGCGGCCGGCCTCGACATAGGGCTTGCCGAGCTCGTCCAGCAAGTTGGCGCGCATGATGCGCACCAATGCCGCGATGCCGGCGACACCCAGGACGACGACCGGGATCCACAGATGCAAGAGGAGGTCGACCACCCTGTCCCAGCTCCATGGCGGCGTTGACATAATCGGGCGAGAACAGTCCGCCGACCGAATAGCCGAGGATACTCGACCGAGAGATACATGACGAACAGTGCCAGTAGGAAGCTCGGCGTCGCCATGCCGAGGAAGCTCAAGAAGGTGATGGTATAGTCGCCGATGCTGTACTGCTTGACGGCGGAGAAGATGCCGACCGGGAATGCGATGAGCCAAACGAAGGCGAGCGTGCAGAATGCGACTAGAGCGTCGTCATGCCGAGCCGGTCCCAGATGATGTCGGCGACCGCCGAGCGGTATTCGAAGGACATGCCGAGATCGCCTTTGAAGGCATTGCCCACCCAGGCCAGATACTGGACGACCATCGGCTGGTCGAGGCCGTAGCGCACCCTGAGCGCATCGAGAGTCGTCTGCATCGGCGGGCGAACCAGAGGTCGCGAGGTCGGCCGCATAGCTCGTCACGAAATCGCCTGGCGGCAGCTGGATGATCACGAAAGCTACGACCGTCACCGCGAAGAAGGACGGAATCATCCAGAGCAGGCGGCGAAGAATAAAACCCAGCATAACCGATCAATTGTAGGACGGACATCGGCCGATCTCAGATCGGCCGATGTCCTCTATAACGCAATTCACCATTGGCGGATCGAAGAAATACTGCTCGGTGTTGCTCGCCACCGGGCTCGGATAGGTCCAGGCGAACGGCCGCGCATAGATATTGTGCAGGTTGTTCTTGACCGCCGAGTAGAGGGGGCCCGGCGTTGAGATGCCGATGGCATAGAACTCGTCCGCAGCGATGTCGAGCAATCTGCTGCATCAGCTCGTTCTGCTTCGCCAGATCCGCCGTCTTCAGGATCTCGCGATAGAGCTCCATCTGCTTCTTGACTTCGGCCGGAGGCTCCTCGCCCGCTTTGCCGCCCGAAGCATACCAAGTTGCCCCACGGCACCGCGAACAGGCTCTCATTCCAGAACGGGAAGTAGAAGGTCGGCTCGAACAGGGCATCGCCCATGCCGCCGCTGCCGAGGAAGACGGCGGCGTCATGCTCATTCGCGTCCTTGCGGTCATAGAACAGCGTGCGGTCGACGGTCTGCACCTTCGCATCGACGCCGACCGCCTGCCAGTATTGGGCGGTGAGCTGGGTTGAATCGAGGAAATCGCCGAGCGCAGGGATCACCATGATGTTGAAGCTGATCCGCTTGCCGTCCGGGCCCAGCCTGAAGCCTTCGCCGTCTTTCTTCGGATACGCCTTGTCGAGATGCTCATTCGCCTTGGCGACATCGAACTCGGTATATTGCTTGGCGAGCCGCTCATTGTAGTAAGGCGATTCCTTGCGCGGTGCCGCCTGCCAGGGCTCGCCCTGACCCACGAAAGCCGCATCGATGATCGCCTGCCGGTCGATCGCATAGCTCAAGCCGATGCGGAAATCCTTGTTGTTGAAGATCTCGCGCTTCACTTTGTCCTTGTGGTCAGGTTGAAGGAGATGACCGTCGTGTTCATGTCGGCGTTGGGCCCATCGACAAGATGGATCTGTGCCTTCTCCGCGGCGTCGGTGAAGACGGCGCGGTTGGCATTGGCATTGACATGGCGGTCCTGGTAGTCGATCTCGCCATTGACGACTTTCAGCACCAAAGTCTGCTTGTCGGCATTCACCGAGATGCTGAGATCGTCGATATAGGGAAGCTGGTTTCCCTCCGTGTCGACCTTGAAATAATAGGGATTGCGCTTGAGCGTGACCAAGGTGGCGCCGCCGATATAGGGGTCCTTGATCACCCAGGGCTCCATGGTCGGCCGCTCGGGATTTTGCCAGCGCTCATTGGCCTCGGTGTCGACCGCGCATTTCTTGATGAAGAGCTCGGTCCAGTTCCCGACACCTGCCTCCTTCATCAGGGCATCGAACCGTCCTTGTTGTAGGCGGGCTCGAATTGCGAGCAGTAGTGCTTGGCCATCATGGTCATCTGCACGCCATAGACGCTGGCGAGCTTTGCGGGAAGACGCCGTAGGGCTCCTTGAAGGTGAGCTTGAAGGTCACATCGTCGATCTTCTCGAACTTGCCGGGCTCGCCGCCGCTCATGATCCAGTCGATGCCGTTCGGCAGCAATTCCTTGTTGCCGGCGATGTCATTGATGAAGAAGCCGATGTCGTCGCTGGTGAAGGGCTTGCCGTCGGACCATTTCAGCCCTTGGCGCAGCCTGATCGTATATTCCTTGGCATCGGCGCTGTTGGTGACCTCTTCGGCGAGATTGGGCACCACCTTGCCGCTCCATTCGCGGTCCCAGGCCAAGAGCGGCTCGTAGCCCGCGATGCGGAAGAGCCAGTTGCGGTCCGAGCCGCCGACCATGCCCGAACGCCAGGTGCCGCCATATTTGCCGACCTTCTCGACCGGCGTGATCACGCGCGGGGATTTCGGGAGCCTTTCGGCGAGCGCCGGCAATGTGCCGGCCTTTACCATGTCGTCCAGCATCGGCGCCTGTTTGTAGTCCATGGCGGAGGCCGCGGCGGTCGAGAGCCATGCAGCACTGAAGGCCACGAGCAGGCGGCCGGTCATTCGTTTCGGTACCTTGCGTTTCATGCCGGCATTCGACCCACGGTCGACGGCATGCGCAATCACGAGATTCCTCACCTGGTGTCCTCCTGATTATTATCTTGAGCTCGACGGAGCGGTGGTGAGGCTTACATGTTGGAAGCGGACTGTCAAGAATTCATCAACTTGTCAGTCAGGTTTCAATGCATCGGCCAGCGCGCCGCACGGCAGCGAAAACAAGACCGGTTGCCGGCTTTTCCCCGTTTCCTGCGTGGAAGCGGCGAAAAGCTGTTGAATCCGAAACGGATAAAGATGTAAGACAAGTTACGAAAGCAGCGCAGGGATGGCTCAACCGCCATGACAAGGATCGATCTCAGCCCTATCGAGGCCTTCAAGCTCGACCGGACGGTGAAAGGCATGCCGGGCGATCTCGCGCCGACGGCGCTCGAGCATATCGGCGGCAAGGGGTGGAATGTGCTCAGCGAGGACCTGCCTTTGCCGCTTGCCGTCATGCGCGAGAGCGCGATCCGGCACAACAGCTCCTGGATGCGGCGCTACCTCGCGGCCACCGGCGCCATGATCGCGCCGCATGGCAAGACGACTATGAGTCCGCAGCTCTTCGCCCGCCAGGTCGAGGACGGCGCCTGGGCTATCACCTTGGGATCGGTCGAGCAGGTGCAGGTCGCCCGCCAATACGGCTTCCAGCGCCTCCTGCTCGCCAATCAGCCGGTCGGTGCGCGATCCCAGCGCTACATCGTCGACGAGCTCAAGCGTGACAGCGAGTTCGATTTCTACTGCTTCGTCGATTCCGACAGCCCTTGTCCGGCAATTGGCGTCTGTCGTGCGCGAAGGCGAGTCTCAATCGGCCTTTACAGGTGATCCTCGAAGGCGGCTTTGCCGGCGGCCGCACCGGTTGCCGCTCCTATGAACAGGCGATGGACGTGGCGCGTGCCATCAAGGCGGAAGCGCCCTATCTCTCGCTGCGCGGTGTGGGCGGCTATGAAGGCCTGCTGCGCAAGCCGACGCCTGGCGAATTGGCGAAGGCGGTGGAGGACTTCCTGGCAAGCCTTATCACTATGGCCTCCGCCTGCGACGATGAAAATCTCTTCGGCGACGGTGAGGTCCTGCTGACCGCCGGCGGCACCGTTTTCTACGATCTGGTTACCCGACAGTTCAGCGAAGGCCGTCATTTCGAAACCGTTCCGCGTGGTGCTGCGCTGCGGCTGCTACCTCACCCATGATTCCGACAGCTATGTAAAGCATTTCGAGCAATTGCGCGCGCGCACCCCCTGGGTCGCCGATCTAGGCCCCCCTCCGCAAGCGGCGCTTGAAGTATGGGCCTATGTGCAATCGCGCCCAGAGCCCAACAGGGCCATCCTCACGGTCGGCCGGCGCGACATCTCCTTCGATTCGGCCATGCCGACACCGCTCAAATGGGCGCGGCCAGGCCCTGGTGCGACGGCCAAGGACTTGCAGCCCTTCGGCCCCGGTCACGTCGTGACCGGACTCAATGACCAGCATTGCTATCTGCAGATCCCGGAGACGAGCCCGCTCGCGGTCGGCGACATGGTCGCCTTCGGCATCTCGCACCCCTGCACCACATTCGACAAATGGCAGGTCATTTGCGTCGTCGATGACGATTACACTATCGTCTCCGCCATCCGCACCTTCTTCTGACCTCCCCTCAGGATCCCGTCATGAGCATTGAGCCTCTTTCCCCGGAAACCCGCGCTTTGTTGATGCTTATCAGCACCGCCACCTTGACGTCGCAGCTCATGGCGCGGGGCCTGCGCAACACCTTCATGCAGAATGTGCAGCGGCTGACGACCGGCGGTCCCGCCCTGGTCGGCGAGGCTTTCACGCTGCGCTACATCCCGTCGCGCGAGGACATCGACGTCTCGACCGTCTTCGAGGACCGCAACCACCCGCAGCGCAAGGCGGTCGAAACCATACCGGCCGGCCACGTGCTAGTGATCGATTGCCGGCGGATACAAGGGCCGCAGGAGCGGGAAGCATATTGGTGGCGCGCACCATGATGCGAGGTGCGGCCGGCGTCGTCACCGATGGCGGCCTGCGCGATTCCCCCACCATCGAGGCGCTCGATTATCCCGTCTATTGCGGCGGCCGCGCCGCGCCGACCAACCTCACGCGCCATCACGCCGTCGACATTAATGTGCCCATAGCCTGCGGCGATGTGCCGGTCTATCCGGGCGATGTGATCGTCGGCGACCGCGAAGGCGTCGTGGTAATCCCGCGCCATCTTGCCGATGAAGTGGCGCGCCAGGGCAGCGAGCAGTCGCTGTTCGAGGATTTCGTCACTGAACGCGTCCTCGCCGGCCAGTCGACCTTCGGACTCGTATCCGCCCAATGCCGAGACGCTGGCGCAATTCGAAGAGTGGAAATCGCCGCGCTAACTCCACCCGTCACGCGTTCCGCGTAACATCCTCCCCACGCTTTCGCGCGGGGAGGGAGGAAGTCTTGCCAATCTTCTCCCTCCCCGATCTATCCGTCCGATCTATCCGGGAGGGTTGGCGCGAAGCGCCGGGTGGTCATCTTCTAAACGACATAGTCGCCGAGCTTCGGATAGGTCTCATGCCCCCAGATCTGCCGCTCGCGGATGATGGCGTGCGGCCGTTCCGGATTAACGCTTTCGAATTCGCGCGCGATGCGGTGTCCGTCGAAGATCGCGTCGGCCAGATAGCGCGGCGCCAGGCAATCGCCTGAGCGCACCACCGTCTCGAGGCCCGCCTCTCGCCAGCGCGGCTTCAGCGCCACGAGACCGTCATAGAGCTCGGTCTTGGACTCGCGCGCCGTGCACAGCACCACGCTGTCGCAGCGCAGAACATCGATCGCATTGCCGAGGCGGCGCGGATAGACGCCGGCCTCAGGCCTGGTGGTGCGGCGGGATCCGTCGCGATAGAGGTCATAGAGCGCGACCTCGACGCCGTCGGCACCCTTCTCCACGCGCTCGACCCAATGGGCCAACCGCTCACCGATGCCCTTTTCGCGCATCATCCGGCGCAAATTGTAGCCCTCGAGCGTCAGGCCGGCCATCGGCGCCACCGTATCGAGATGCGTCACCAGCGTCACCTCCTTGCCCTGGTCGGCCAGCACTTCGGCGATGCTGATGGCCATGAAGTAGCCGTCGGAATCGAGCACAACGACGCGCCGTCCAATGGGCTTGTCGGCGAAGAACTGCTCCGGCGTCACGAAATGGTCGAGCGTTGAATCGATGCCGGGGATCGTGTCAGGCCCGCTCGCGCCCAAACCGTCGCCAACCCAGCGCGCGCCGGTCGCCAGCACGACGCGGCGGGCGCCATAAGCGAGGATGTCGTCGGCGGTGACGAGGCCGGTGCCGCGCATGACCGTAACATTGGGCAGGCGCGCGATCTGGCTCTCGCGGAAATCGATAGACCCGCCCCCATTCGGCGAGGCCCGGCAGGCGGACGACATCGCGCAAATGGCCGCCGAGCCGTTCCTTCGCCTCGACGAGATGCACCTCATAGCCGCGCCGGCCGAGCACGCGGGCGCATTCGAGCCCCGACGGGCCGGCGCCCACCACGAGCACCATTTCGGGATTGGGGGCAGGCTCGAAGCGCTCCGGATGCCAACCGCGGCGATATTCTTCGAGCGCGGTCGGATTCTGGGTGCAGATGATCATGTTGTTGAGGTTGAAGCGCGACACGCAGGCATTGCAGCCGATGCATTCGCAAATGTCCTCGATGCGCCCTTCATCGATCTTGCGCGGTAGCCAGGGATCGGCGATCGAGGGCCGCGCCGCGCCGATGATGTCGAGTTGGCCCGAGCGGATCACCCGCAGCATCTCATCGGGCTCGGTGAAGCGCCCCACACCCACCACCGGCACCTTGGCGATGCGCTTCACTTCCATATTCCACGGCGCCTGATGGTTCGACTTGTAGAAGCGCGACGGGCCTGAATCCTCGCCCCACATGTCGTTGCCGGAGCCGCCGATGATGACGTCCCACATGTCGACCAGGCCGAGCTTGGTGATGTACTCGACGAAAGCGAGGCCCTCGTCATGAAGCTCGAGCCCCCATGGCCCGGCCAGGTCGTCGATCGAAATGCGCGTTGCGACGGCACACTCATCGCCAGCGACCTTCTTGAGCCGCTCCAGCGCCTCCACCCAGAAGCGCGCACGGTTCTCGAACGAGCCGCCATATTTGTCGCTGCGGCGGTTGAAATGCCGCGACAGGGCATGCGTCGGGAATACGCCGGCGGCGCCGTGAATATAAAGGATGTCGAAGCCCGCATCTTTGGCGCGGCGTGCCGCATCCTCATACATCTGCATAACGCGCGCGATGTCCTCTTCGGTCGCGGCATAGGTGTAGACCTTGGGCGTGCCGGCCGACGGGAAGCGGTCGAAAGCGGGCGCGACATAGCGGCTCCACAGATTGTCCTTGACGCCGCCCGCCCCCAATTCGACACCGGCAAGCGCGCCCCATTTGTGAACCTCGTCCACCATGTGGCGATGATTGATGACATCGCCTTCGTCCCACATGGTCGTGTTGGTCGACGTCGACTGATTGACCTCCGGATGGATCGAGCAGGATTCTGTCGAAATCCGCCCCATCCCCCTTCCGCCTTGACCGCCCGATGTCCGGCATTGGAGCCCGGCCGCGGATGCCCGGCGCCGGTGCATTGCGGAACCTGATAGAACCGGTTCTTCATTGTCTTGGGCCCGATGCGGATCGGCTCGAACAACGGATCATAGCGCGGATCGCGGCGGCGCGGCTGAGCACCAGCGGTGCTGGAAGGGGACGCCTCTAACGACACCGTGCTCATGGCTCGATCTCGACAATGGCTTCGACCTCGACGCTGACGCCTCTGGGCAGTGTCGCGACACCGATGGCGCTGCGGGCATGGCGGCCGGTCTCGCCAAAGACCTCCATCAGGAGCTCGGATGCGCCATTGGCGATGCTGGATGGATCGGTGAAGGAGGGAGCGGAATTCACGAACACCGTCAGCTTGAGGAAGCGCCTGACCCGGTCGATGCGCCCACCGAGCGCCTCCTTGAGCTGGACGATGAGATTGAGGGCGCAGAGCCGCGCCGCTTTGTAGCCCTCTTCATTGCTCAGCGTGTCGCCGAGGCGGCCCTTGAAGAGGATCTCGTCGCCGCGCCGCGGAATCTGCCCCGACATGAAGACCAAATTGCCCATGGTCGCGCCCTGCATGAAGAAACTCGAGCCCGGCTTGGCGACAGGCGGCAATTCGGCGCCCAAGGCATTCAGGCGATCCTGGAAATCCACACTCATGATCTTGAAATCCCCGTCAGGACACTCTTGGTGCCGAATTGTAAACTTATCAGACAGGTTTCGGCAAGACGGCAATTGAGGGGGCTTGCGCTGGATCAGGGGATGCTGCAAACACAAATCAGGATTGTGAGCATGTAAAGACGGAGAACAAGCTTGGCCCGCAAATCCAGCGCAAGGGCGGTGCGCAGCAAGGCGGAATGGCAGGTTCAGTCGCCGAGCCGACCGTCGCGCCTTGCCGATCAGCTCTATGGAAAGATCCTCGACCGCATCGTCTCGGGTGCCCTGCCGGAGGGCGAGAAGCTGCCATCGGAGAGCCAGCTCTGCGAGCTCTATAGTGTGTCTCGGCCGGTGGTGCGCGAGGCCCTGTCGCGCCTCCAGGCCGACCGCGTGGTCATCTCAAGGCATGGTTCCGGCACCTTCGTCCAGCGCCGGCCGAACCAGGCTTTTTCGCTGCTCGCGCCGATCGACGACATTGCCGGCCTCATGCGCTGCATGGAGTTCCGCATCGCGCTCGAGGGCGAGGCGGCATTCCTGGCGGCGACGCGGCGCACCGACGCCGATCTCGAGCGAATGAAGCGGGCCTTCGACGATCTCGAGAAGATCATCGCCACGGGCGACATCGGCAGCGAGGCCGACCAGGCCTTCCATGTGGCGATCGGTGCCGCCGCCCAGAACCAGCTCTTCGTCCAGACCATGGAGATTCTGTCGGAGCACACGCTGCGCGGCATGGAACTGGCCCGCACCCTGTCGCTCAGACAGAGCACAAGGCGCCTGCAGCTCGTGCAGCAGGAGCACAGCCGCATCGTCGATGCGATTGCGGCGGAAGAGCCGGAAGGGGCGCGCAATGCCATGCGCACCCATATCGACAATGCCCGCTTGCGCGTGCTGAGCGACAGCATCGAGCCCTGATCAAGGTTCAGGCGGCTTCCCCGGCGAGCGCCGCGTCGCGCGCATGGAGCTCTTGCGCTACCGGTGCTACGTGGCGCCGTTCGGTCTCGTTGAGATTGGAGAGAAGCGGCAGGATTGGCCCCATATCTGCGATCCTTGCGAGCGTTACCCCGTCATGCAGCACGCGCGTCGGATTGATCTCATCGCGCGCATTCTCGAAGGGCAGAAAGGCCTGGCGAATGCGTTCCGCCTCATCGAAGGCGTCGCCCTTCAACGCATCGAGCAGCGCCGTCGACAGCCGGGGTGCGATCGAAACCGAGCCCGAGGTGAAGGCCCTGAGGCCAAAATGGCGCCAATGCGCGATGGCGGGGCGCTCGCCGATGCCGCTGATGATGCGCAAGCGGTCCACTTGCTTGATGAGCTCGGCGAGATAGGGGTCCTGGCGCGGATCGTCGCGCACAATCGCATATTTGATGGCCGAGACGATGCCGCTGTCGGCGAGGCGTGCGACGGAAGACACGCTGAGATAGGTCTCGGATTTGAGATAGAGGATGACTGGACGGCCGAAGCTCTCGGCAAAGCGGCGGATCCCCTCGGCCGTGCCCTGATCGGTCGCAGTCCCGCTCATGGGCAGCACCATCACTGTCGGAAACGGCCGTGCGCGCAGGATCTTCGCCTGATCCTTGAGCTTGCCGAAATCCGGTCCCGCCGAAGGGATGATCCAGGTCGCGGGCGCAGCGAGAGCGAGCAGCATGTCCAGCACTTCGGCAGTGTCGCCCGCCGCAAGATGATAGAAATTCGCGTTGCCGCCATACATCAAGGTCGACACCCCGCCCGCCTCCAGATGGCGGATCAAGGCGGCATTGGCTTCGACGTTGAGCGTGAGGTCGTCCTTCCGGGCAAGCGGCGGTACCGCCACGACCGATTTTCCCGGGTCACTATGCACTGGCCTGTCCTTGTCGATGAGGTGATGGTTGCAATGGAGGCGCCAGTCCTAGCGCAGCTTCCGCGCCCAAGTCAACCAAAGAGATAAACTTGTCTTACGTCTTTCGACGCCAAAACAGCCGCCGCGCGGTCTCGCCCATGACCTGTGCACGGTCTCTTTCGTCGAGTCCGGGAAAGTTCTCGCCCCAGGCGATGAGCTTGTCATAGGAGCATATGCGGGCGGCACCTGGATAGTCGGAGCCGAACATCACGCGTCGGGCGCCGAACCGGCCGAGGACCTTGCGATAGAAGACAACGATGTCGGGAAAGGGGTAGGCGCTCCCAGCATCCTCCGCCGTGCATAGAAGCTTGAAATATATATTGGGCTCGGCCGCCAAGAGATCGAGATAGGTCTCCGCATCCCGCCGCGCATGGATGCCGGGTCCGAGATAATCGATGATGACGGGCACCGTGCAATGGCGCGAAGCGAGCCTCGCTACGACCGGAGCCTGATCGATATCCATGTGAAAGGACAGTGAGAGCTCCAGTTCTTCCACGGCCTTGAACAGGCCACAATGATTCTCCCCGGCCAGCCAAGCTAAATCGCCCTGGCGGATCACATTGAGTCGGAGCCCCTGATAGAGGCCGTCCGCACACAGGTACTCGAGATCATCGCGGGGCGTCGGGGAACGTGGGTCGATCTGGCAAATACCTGCGAAGCGCCCGGACGAGGCCGCGAGGCAGTGTTTCAGATAGCGATGGTCCGGGCCATAGACGCTGGGCTGCACCAGGATCGCTTTGTCGACCCGGACCCGGTCCATCTCCGCGCTCAATGTTTCGACGGGCGCCGGCAGCTTGGGCGGCGGAACATGGGCGAGAAGCGGCCGGAACGGATAGGCCGCCACATCGGCGGACCAGACATGCACATGGGAATCGACGATCATGCTTCAACCGCGGGCTACTGCGACATGTCACATCTTGAACAATGGACAGTGACATATAAACTCGCCTGACAACTTTGCACAAGCACGCTCACCTTGGGGTTTTCCTGACATGACCGACACCCGCCCGCTCCTGCTCACTGGTGCTGCCGGCACACTCGGGCGCTGGCTCCGGCCGCGCCTGATCGAGACATACGGCGCGCTCAGGTCATCCGACGTGATCGATCCGGCGCCGGCTCTCCCTCAAGAGGAAATCATGGTGGCCGATCTCGCCGACTTCGAAGCGGTCGAGCAATTCGTGAAAGGAGCGGGACGGATCGTCCATTTCGGCGGCATCTCCTTCGAGACGAGCTTCGATCGCATCCTCAAGGCCAATATCGCCGGCACCTATAATGTCTTCGAGGCGGCGCGGCGTCATGGCGCCGGCCCCATCGTCTTTGCGAGCTCCAACCATGCGATCGGCTTCTATACAAAGGACGACCGTCTCGATGGCAATGTCGTGCAACGGCCTGATTTGCTCTATGGCGTCTCCAAGGCCTTCGGCGAGGACCTGGCGAGCTTTTTCGCCGATAAATACGGGATGGACATCGCATGCCTGCGCATCGGCACGGCGCGGCCCGATCCCATCGATCCACGCCATCTTTCGACCTGGCAGAGCTATGAGGATCTGTTGCGCCTCATCGAGGCCTGTTTCGCGGCGCCGAAGCTCGGCTGCACCATCCTTTATGGCGTGTCCGACAATGACCGCAGCTGGTGGAGCAATGCGGCGGCATCGCATGTCGCCTACCGGCCGCAAGACAATGCCGAAGCCTTTGCCGCCAAATTGATGCCCGATGGCGACAGCCGCGACTTCGAGGCGCCGGCGGTGAAATATCAGGGCGGTCCCTTCGCCGCTGAGGCCTACAGGCCGCGGCGCGAGTGAACGCGGCTCACAAGACCTGCTCCAACGCATTGCCGCGGCAATCCATCTCGAATTCGAGACCGGACGATCGGCGGGCGGGTGAAGTGCCAGGTCAGGCCCGAGCGCGCCGTCCGCTCGTCCTCATCTGGGGCATGCTCAACAGCGAGGCAGCCGGCGATTTCATCGCTCCCTTCGCCGGCATCGTCCATCGCGTTGTGACGCTCACCATTCCCGATGAGGAGAATGCGATTCCGGCGCAGCATCTGGCAGAGACGGCGCGGCGTCACAAGATCAGCGCCGAAACGGCGGACAGCCTGGAGGATGCCCTCAGGCAGGCGGCGCAGATCACGCCCGCCCTCGCGTTCTGATCGCGGGTTCGCTCTACCTCGCTGGCCGCGTCCTTGCCCGCCATTCGGGCGAGGCCATGTCGCAAGTGTCGGGCGCCGGTCGGCGCTGAACCGGAACCTCAATCCGGCCAGCTGAGCAGCGCTTTGAGGCTGTGCCCTTTTTCCACTTCGGCGAAGCGGGCAGCGTTCGATGAGCGCAGCGTGTTCGAAAGCCGGCTGGCGACAATCTGGGCCTCGCCCGGATGCAGGTTGCACGGGTCGAGGAAGAAATGGCCGCGCTCAGTCTCATGGTCGCGCACGATGACGGGCGGATCGCCGGCCGCGAGCGCCGCAGCGAGACTTGCCGCCGAAAAGCCGCTGTCGGGATGGACGGCAACCTTGAGGCGGTCGAGCGGATTGTCGGTCGGGTCGGGAACGATTTCGGCCGCGACGCCAGGAATTGCCTGCAGGGTGCTGAGCCACAGATTGAGGGCCTGGCGTTCGCGCCCGCGGATGCCCGCATGGTCGCGTCTTTCCCAGGCCTCGAGCGCTGCCATGACCCCGGCAATGCTCTCCTTGCCGACCTTCATGCCGCGGCCGATTCCGCGGTTCTGCAAATAAGCGGCCCGTACCAGATCCTTGCGCCCGGCGACAATGCCGGTCGTCGGGCCGCCTAAGAACTTATGGCCGGAATAGATGACAATATCGGCCCCCTGCTGGAGGAAGCCCTTCAGGTCATATTCGGAAGCCGCATCGACTATGACCGGTATGTCCTTGGCCCGGCAGATCGCCGCAAACTGCTTTAAGGGTATCATCCCATACTGCACGGTGTGATGCGAGACGACATAGAGCGCCGCCGCGGTGCGTTCGTTGATCGCATTCTCGAGCTGATAGCCATAGCTGCTGCTGACCGTGCCGATCGGCACCACCCTTCCGCCGGCAAGACGGATCGATTGATCGACGGGCGCACCATAGTTGACGATATGCCCGATCTGGATCGGCACCTCGGTCTTGAGACCGTTTGCATCGTCCGGCAGGCGTTCGATCGCCAGCAAGTTGTCGCGCGTCATGGCGCCCGCGATCGCCAGCGCGATGCCGCCGGCGCAGGATGCCGTGACGAAGCCGGCTTCGCCGCCGGTGAGACGCGCGATGACCGGGCTTGCCTTGCGATGAAGCGCGTCGATCTCTACGAATTGCGGGGCGATGGCCGCCATGGCGGCGATCGCTTCAGGCACGATGATCGACGCGCCCAGCGCGGTCATAGTCCCCGAGACATTGATGACAGGGCGCAAGCCGAGGCTTGCACGGATATCGTGGTTCTTCACCTTGTCGTTCATGAATCCACCCTTGTGACTTCGAAAATCGCTTCGATCTCGACCGAGATGTTGCCCGGCAACGATCCCATGCCGACAGCCGAGCGGGCATGATGGCCGGGCGCGCCGAATATGTTCGCAAACAAGTCTGAGCAGCCATTGATCACCGCAGAATGATCGAAGAAGTCGGGCGTGGCATTGACCATGCCCAACAGCTTGACGACCTGTGCTACACGGCCGAGATCGCCCAACGCACCATGGGCGACGCTCAGAAGATTGAGGCCGGTCAGGCGTGCATGCTCATAGGCCTGCTCGACATCGAGATCGCGCCCGACTTTGCCGGTCATGAGCTGTCCGTCCGCTTGCCGAGGTCCTTGCCCCGAAAGATATAGCATGTTGCCTAAGAGCTTGAACGGAACATAAGTCCCGACCGGCGTCGCGGGGGTCAGCAATGACAGGCCGGAAGCCCGCAGCCGCTCATAGGGGGAATGCGTAATCATGGCCCTGTCGATCTCAAAGGCGGTGGGCGGCGCTGAACCGGCCGAGGAAGCTGCGCAGTCTCTCATCGGGCTGGTTCGGCAAAAAGATCTCGGCGGGAGGCCCTTCGGCAGTGATCTTGCCGTCGGCCATGAACACGATGCGGTGCGACGCGTCGCGGGCAAAGCCGATCTCATGCGTCACGGTAAGCATGGTCATCCCCTCCGCCGCCAGCGCCAGGATAACATCGAGAACCTCGCCAATGAGCTCAGGGTCGAGTGCCGAGGTGATTTCGTCGAGCAGGAGGATCTTGGGCTCCATCGCAACCGCGCGCGCGATGCCGACACGCTGCTGCTGTCCACCGGACAGCTCGGACGGCAGACGATGTGCCTTGTCATCAAGACCGACGCGGGCAAGCCAGTGCATCGCCTCGGCCTCGGCCTCGGCCCGGCCGAGGCCTCTCACCCGCGTCAGGCCCAAGGTGATGTTCTGGACCGCCGTCAGATGCGGAAAGAGGTTGAAGAGCTGGAACACCATGCCGGTTTCGGCGCGCATGCGGGCAAGATCGCGCTCCGGACGGCGCCGGCGCGCCTCACCGTCGCGATAACCGACCTCGACGCCGTCGATGGCAATCGAACCTTCATCATAGGTCTCGAGGAAATTGACACAGCGCAGCAATGTCGTTTTGCCGCCGCCCGATGGCCCGATGATCGAGATCACTTCCCCACGCGCGACATCAAGATCGATACCGCGCAAGACACGCGTCGCGCCAAAGGATTTCTGTAGTGCCCGGATGCGCAAGAGCGGCGTTGGGCCCGATGACGTCGCAGCCATGAGCTCCTCTATTCCCGAATGTAACTGAAGCGACGCTCGAGTGCGCGACTTCCGATCGACAAGGCATAGTTCATCACGAAATAGAGCAGCGCGCCGAAACAATAGAGTGCGAGCGGCTCATAAGTCCGTCCCACCACCTTCTGGATGCCGAACAGCAGATCGCCCACGCCCAGCAACGAGATCAGCGCCGAACCTTTGACCGCGTCGGTGACGCCGTTAAGCCAGGGTGGCAGGAAGCGGCGCACCGCCTGCGGCACGATCACATAGGCGAGCCGTTCGTGGAACGGAAGGCCGATGGCCTTGGCGGCATCCATCTGGCCGCGCGGCACCGACTCGATCGCGCCGCGCACATATTCGATCACCTGGGCGATCTTGAAGATCGTCAATCCAAGCACCGCGGCCGCAAAAGAATTGAGGTTGAGCCCGGTCAGCGGCAATCCGTAATAGACGAAGAACAGGAGCACCAGGATAGGTATGCCGCGGATGATGTCGCTGTAGCCGCGCACCACCCAGCGCAAGGGTGCGGGGCCATAGACAAGGCCTACCCCTAACACGATGCCGATCACGGTGGAAACCGCCACCGTGATGAGCGACACTTCGATCGTCACCAGGAGTCCCGGCAGAAGAAACGGTATGGCATAGAGAATCTGGTCGAGCATGTCAGCGGCCGATGGCATAGCGGCGTTCGAGCGCGCGCAAACCGATGAGGATGGCATAGCCGGTGACGAGATAAAGACCAGTGACCACCAGATAGACTTCCATGATGCGGAATGTGTTGAAGTTGATCCATTGCGCCCCGTAAGTGAGCTCGGGTACCGCGATCACCGAGGCAACAGAGGTATCCTTGAACAAGGAGACGAATGTATTCGAAAGAGCCGGTAGCGTCATGCGCAACATGGTCGGCAGGCGGACATCGACGAGACGCTGGTAAGGCGTCAAACCAATAGCCTTGCCGGCATCGATGAGGCCACGCGGCACAGCGTCGAGACCGGCGCGGAACACCTCGACCAGATAGGCGCCGGCGTACACCGACAGCGTCAGCACAAAGGAAGTCGTGTTGCTGTAGGCAAAATCGACGACCGTCGGTATGCCGTAAAAAACGAGGTAGACCAGCAAAATGAGGGGGACGTTGCGGATCATCTCGACATAGGCCGCGATGACCGCACGTGTGATGCGCCCCCCTGACACATAAAGAACGGCGAGTATCAGACCGATGATGCAGCCGATCCCGATCGACAGAATGGCGAGTTCAAGGCTGAGGATCAGGCCCGACCACAGCTTATCGAAGTGCCGCCAGATCAGGGTGAAGTTCAGATCATAACCCATCTAGTGTCTCGAATTCGAAGTTCGCATCTCTAGCAGCTCCTCTGAACGAACTTCGAATTCGAAAGGACACTAGAAGATCTATAATTTCTGGTGTGGCCTTGGTTCAGAAATTCCCCAAGATCGCAGCGGCTGCACGATGGGGAAATTCTGAACCGCCACACCAGCGGCCTTGCCCTCGGTCTCAGATCGACGGGAAACCCGTCGCCCGCGCCGGCAAGTCGATGCCGAAATATTCCTTGAAGGCTTTGTCATAGACGGCGGTATCATTGCCGTGCATCGCCACGTTGAAGCAGGTGTTGACGAAGGTCAGCCAATCGAGATCGCCCTGCTTCACGCCGGCGCCGTAAAGCTGGTTCTGCCAGCTCTTGCCGCTGTCGGCATACCGGTCAGGGGTCCTCGCCACCATCCAGCGCACCGTCGACAAATCAACGGCGGCGGCATCGGCCCGTTTCGAATTCGAGCGCCTGAACCACATTGGCCTGGGTGTCCACTTGTAGAACCTGCGCCTCGGGAAGAACCGAATGTACGTTTTCCTCGGCGCCCACATTCTGCAGGATCGAGACTTTGGTATCCTTGCCGCCCTTGAGCAGCGCATCAAACGCCTTATTGGCCGCATCGGGGCGCGTGAGCAGCGCGATGCCCTCAACATAATAGGGACGGGAGAAATTGATGAGCTGGGCGCGGACGGCCGAGATCGTCATGAACTGTATGACGATGTCGACCTTGCCGGTGGTAATATTCGGAATGCGCTGAGCCGGGTCCTCCTGCACAAATTCGACCTTACTCTCGTCATCGAAAAGTCCCTTGGCGAGGATCCTGGCCATGGTGATGTCCATGCCGACGAGTTCGCCCTTGTCATTCTCGAAATGCCACGGCGCATTGGTGCTGCCGGTGCCGACCAAAAGCCTGCCGCGCTCCAAGATCGTGCGCAGCTGGCTTGCAGGTGCGGCCTGCGCATAGGCCTGTTCGGGCTTGAGCGGTGCGCTTGCGAGCACGGCGGCACCCGCCAAGGCTGCTCCCATCGAGCCGAATTTCAGGAAATTACGGCGTTCGATATCCTGGTCCATCGTGTCCCCTCCTCGGCATCTCCTTGTTTTTCATTTCTGAACCGGATGCCGGTGCGGTTCAAAAATCTAGATTGTCCAATATACTGGACATCTATCCTATATGTTGTACATACTATCACATGACCCGCCTCTGACAAGGCCCAGTTTCTGAAAGGGAGCCCTTTGGATCAGTCTTCCCCCGCAGGCGATCATCGCAAATCAGCGAAGGTCGCCGCGCTCGGCGGGTCGAATCCGGGAGCGCGGCCTCGATCGTGTCATTGCGCTGCTGGCTCATCTGCATCACGTCGGGCGTCCGGTTCGCATTGGCGAATTGGCGCGCGCTCTTGGAGCTCCGCGTTCGTCCGTCTATGCGCTGGTCAAGATACTCACAGAGGCCTCGCTGCTCGAAACTGTTGGTCCCAATGGTGAGATCTTTTTCGGCAAGACGCTTTATTTCTACGGAATGGGCTATCTGCGTGCGCATGACCTCTTCGGCCGCGCCCGCGCCGAGGTCGATAGGCTGGCGCTGGAAACCGGCGAGACGACGCAGTTCTGCTTGTTGCATGAGCGCAAATACACCATCGCCTATATGAGCCCGGGGCGACGGCCATTCCGCATCAGCTCGGAGGTCGGCATGCAGATACCCTTGCCCTGGACGGCGTCGGGCCGCTTGCTGCTTGCTCATTTCTTGGATGAGGAGATTCGCGCGATGATCCCGGCGGATGACCTTCATCCGCCGCGCGGCTCGCCGCTCACGATTGATGAATTCGTGGCCGCCGTCGCGACGGCGCGCCAGGAAGGATCGTGCATCACCTCGGGCCTTATCGATCCCTATACCCATTGTATCGCAGCGCCCATCAAGGATCAAAATGGCCGGGTATCGGCAACTCTCTGCTTCGTCGTGCTGGTCGACACGCCGCCAGAGCGGATCACCCTCCTGCGCGACATGCTCATCGCCAGCGGGCAAACTCTTTCTCTGGCTCATTGATCCAAACGGTCGAGCTACCGCTCAAAAGAAAAGGCTGTCCCGATCGCTATCGGGACAGCCCCAACATTTCAATTTTCGTGAGATCAGGCGATCGACTGTTCAATCCAGGACTGGAGCTGGCCCTTTGGCGCAGCGCCGACCTTGGTGGAGGCGACCTTGCCGCCCTTGAACAGCATGAGAGTCGGAATGCCGCGCACGCCGTACTGCGAGGGGGTGCGCGGATTGTCGTCGATATTGATCTTGACGACCTTGACCTTGGGACCAAGCTCCTTGGCGATCTCTTCGAGCGCCGGCGCGATCATCTTGCACGGCCCGCACCATTCGGCCCAGAAATCGACGACCACCGGACCCTCCGCTTTCAGGACGTCGGCGTCAAAGGAAGAGTCGGAAACCGCAAGCGTTGCCATGGAAACCTCTTGGGGAGAATAGGAATTGGTTGATGGAAAGGTAGGGACCGGACCCTTCAGGGTCAAGGCTGGTCAGCTCACATGGCTGACATGAGCGGCAAGCGTGTGGAGATCAGCCGGCGCGCACTGTTTTGTGGAAACGCTTGAAATCACTATCAACCCCGGCCTTCGTCGGTTTAGAGCAAATCCCGCCAAAGGCCTGCCCCGGACCCGGTCCGGGGTTGAAGACTTTGGCGATGAGGATTTGTTTCAAGATATTGATTTGGCGCGAATCCGTATCGGCGAAGTGATTCCACTTCGCCGGGATGCGCGCTAATGGCGGGCCAGCAGGTCTGCGGGAATGACCATGAGGTGGGCGGTCTCCGTCCACAGAAGCGCTGCCGTCACCGCCTTTTGCGGAAACATCCGGGAAAGCGCCGTACTGTAGGCCGCGAGCTGCGCGATATACGCCGGCGGCACTTCGAGCGGGTTCTTCGGCGGCGCGCGGTCGCTCTTATAGTCAAGGATCAGAATCTCGGCTTCGCTCACGACGATGCGATCGATCTGGCCCGAGAGCAGGCCACTTGCGCCGAGATCCGCCACCAGGGGAATTTCCGCAAGCCCGCTTTCCCCGAAATAGGCGGCATAGTCCTCATGTTCGATGATCCCGAACACACGGTCGACGAGATTTTTCGCTTTGCTGCCGGTGATATTGCGTCTTTCGAGAAGCTGCAACGCCGACTGGCGCCGCCGCTCAGGCGGCATGTCCGGCAAGAGCTGGAAGAGCCGGTGCAAGACCCGGCCCTGCTCCAGGGCCGCGGCAGAGCCTGCAGCCTTCTTACGCAAAAGCCGCGAGGGATTGATCCAATCGCCGCCCGTCAATTCGCGCGACGGCTTTTCACTGATCCAGGCCGGCGCGATCCTCGCGGGCAGAATTGTGGCAGAGCTTTCGGATGAAACATCGACCGTCGCGGTCTGCTTGCCCGTGAGACGCAGCAAGCCTTGCCCATCGCGCGGCCCCGCCAGGCTCGCCTCCAGAAGCGAATACCAGCTTCCTGCCCTCGGCGCCTCATCGCTCGTATATCCGCAAACGTAAAGCTCGTCCCGCGCCCGGGTCAGCGCCACATAGAGCTGTCGGCGATATTCATCCATGCGCTGCTCGCGCAGGAGATTGCGCAAGGCCGTCACTTCCATCGCTTCCACGCCGCCTGCGAAGCGCCAGAAGGGGATGAGCTTGCCCTCGGGTGCCGGGATCATCAGCGGCTGCACTTCATTGCGGTCATCGGGCGGAGAGCAGGTATCGGGGAGGAAGACGACAGGCGCCTCGAGGCCCTTGGCACCGTGCACGGTCATGATGCGCACCACATCGCCGCTCTGGTCCATGTCGCGGCGGATCTCGGTGTCGGCCGAGGTGAACCAGTGCAGGAAGCCCTGCAGGCTCGGCGTCTCGCGCTGCTCATATTCGAGCGCCAGATTGAGAAAGGCATCGATGAGGTCGACCGCCTCGGGGCCGAGGCGCGACAGGATATTCTGCCGGACACTTGGCGTCTCCTCGCCGAGCACCCGGGCATAGAAGCCGAAGGGCGATTCTCCCGCGCTGATCGAGATCCATTTGAGCAATCTCGCGCAAACGGGCTGCAGCGCCTCGCTATCCGCAAGCCGCCGCCACAGGCTTTGCCGCCCACGGCCAAGGCTCAGCGCGAAGAGATCGTCATCGTGGAACGCTCGGCGGTCGGGATGGGTGATCAAGGGCGATTTGAGCAGGCAAGCGAGCGCGAGATCATCCTCCGGAAGCGACGATGAACTGGCCAAGCGCCAAAAGGTCCTGGATGGCGATGTGATCATTGAGCGTCACCCGATCGGCGCCCGCCACCGGAATCTGCAAGCGGTTGAGCTCGCGCAGCATGCTGGAGAAAAAGTCATTGCGCGTGCGGACCAGGATCAGTATGTCGCCGGGCTGTACCGGCCGGCCCAGGGCCTCGATACGCCGCCCGTGCCGGAGCCAGTCTGCAATCGTCTCCGCGATCCGGCGCGCCAGCTTGCGGGCCGGATGGTTGCGGTCGATACGGTCGACCGGCACCAGCCAGGGATCATGCTCGGGCTTTTCATCCTTGAGCATTGCCGGCCAGAGTTCGACATGGCCGGCATAGCCCTTGCGGACCGCCTGATGCAGGATGTCCTCATCCTTCCCCGCATTCAGTCCTCGGCGCGCGTCTGGATGGGCAAAGACGCGATCGACAGCCTCGAGCACCGTTTCGGTCGAGCGATAGGAAATGCTGAGCGCCACATTTTCGAGGCCGCCCTCATCCACCTTGACGCGGGCAGCGAAATAGCGCCGCGCTTCCTCGAAAGCCGCCGGATCGGCCCCCTGGAATGAAAAGATCGACTGCTTGCGGTCGCCGACGACGAAAATGGTGCGCATGACGTCGCTGCGCGCCGCCGTAACCGGCAAAGAATTCCTCGGCCAGCGCCTTGATGATCTGCCATTGCGCCGGGCTGGTATCCTGCGCCTCATCGACGAGGATGTGATCGATGCCGCCATCGAGCTTGTAGAGCACCCAGGCGGAGGACACTTGCTCGACCAGCAGGCGCCTGGTCCGCAAGATGAGATCCTCGAAGTCATAGCGGCCATAGAGGCGCTTGAGCCTTTCATATTCGGCGATGATGCGGGCCGCGAGCGCGACCAGCGCCTCCGTGGCCTCCATCATGTCGAGGGAAGCGCGCTTGCCGAGAAGGGTGAGAGCGCGCGCCATTTCGCCGTCGAGCGCTTCGGCGACCCAAGGGGCCGCTGCGCGCAGTTTTTTGCTCACGACGGAAGCGAGGGCCTTGGGCTTGAAGCTTCTGGTGAGGAACAGACCCTGGAGAGCCGCAAGCTCTCCCGCCTTGATGCGGCGCAAGGCACGTGCCGTTTTCTGGTCGGTGGCGCCGGCGCAAAACTGGAGCGCGGCGATCAGGCGGTCGTAGAGGACCGTGTCGATAGTGAGAAGCTCACGGTCGAGTGCCGCCGCAGTATCGCCTGCCCTTAGGCCCAACTGCCCGCGCAAGTAACCCAAGTCGAGAGAAAGTTCGGAACGCTTGATGAGGATGGTGCGCAACAGCTCATCGAAGGCTCCCACTTGCGCGCGCACCACGATGCGCCGCAACCCCGGATCGCCGGTCGCCTCGGCATGACCGATGATGGTACGGCGCGCCTGATCGAGGAGCTCGGCCGAACTGCGCTCATCCATCACCTCGAAGCCCGGCACGACACCTGCCTCCACCGGGAAGAGCTGCAGCAGTCTTTCGCAGAAAGCGTGGATGGTCTGGATCTTGAGCCCTCCCGGCGTTTCGAGCGCCAGCGTGAACAGCTCGCGAGCCCGTTTCAGCGTGTCGGCCGTCACCTCGCGATGACCCGTGGCGCGAATATGACGGGCAAGCCCTTCATCCTGCGAGCGCGACCCAGGCGCCCAGCCGTGCATTGAGGCGGCTCGCCATCTCCGCTGCCGCAGCCTTGGTGAAGGTGATGCACAGGATCTTGTCAGGCGGCGTGCCCGACAGCATCAGCCGGATGACCCGGTCGACGAGCACATGGGTCTTGCCGGAGCCCGCATTGGCGGCAACCCACACCGAGCGCAAGGGATCGGAGGCGCGCCGCTGATCGTCGCTCGCCGAATTGATGCGGAGGTTCATGACTTCTCCTCGGCGAGCGACCATTCGCGCCACGCGCGAGAGATGGTCGAAAGGAGAAATGTCCTGCTCCTTCTCCATCGCCGCCGCGCGGTATGTAGCCATGGGCCGGATCGTCATAGGCGCGCATCAGCGCCTTGAGTTTTTCGAGATGCTCATGCGCCTTCGCCATGACATCGATCTCGGTGACCGGCAATGATCAATCCCGGCGGCTCGCCGCCCGAAAGCTTGATATAGAGGAGCTCGGCGGCTTCGACGGGGGCAACGCCTTGGAAGCCGCCTGCGGCCAGCATGGCGGCTTCCAGTGTCAACTGCGGCGCAAGGCCCGATTTAACCTGCGGACTCGTCGGAATACGACCGGTCTTATAGTCGATGAGCCGCGCCTTGCCGGAACTCAACATGTCGATGCGGTCGGCGCGGCCGGTCAAGGTGAAGTTGTCGAAGCGATACTGACCTGCGACCTCGGCATGAGTTCGGTCGAGGCCCTCACGCAACTCCCGCTCCTCGGCGATGAACCAGGGCGCTATGCGCTCGAAGCGCGGCCACCAGAAGCCCGACGACATCGGCATCAGCGAAATAGGGCGCGAACACCTCGCGCCCGATCCTGATGAGCTCCGCCTCGGCGCCTTCAGGCAAAGCGGCCGGATAGGCATTGGTGAAAAGATTGAAGGCCGTGTGAATGAGACTGCCCCTGAGGCCGAAATCGGCCGCAGCACCGATCGGCGACAAGGGCTGAAGCCTGAGCACCTTCCCGGCATAGATGCGATAAGGATCGCGCATCAGCTTCTCGACCTGGGTGATCGACAGGCTGCGCGGCCTCGCCGCGACAGGTGGCTTGGGCCTCGGCATGACGACGCGGCGATCACCCTTGGCGTCATCAAAGCTCCTCGCCCAGGCGAGCCATTGCGCGCCCGTGTCATAGGTCGCATGCCGGCCGCGTCGAGAATCATCTTCGAGCCGCAGGATCCAGCGCGAGGCGACGGCCGGCTGGTCCTTGACGCGTCTCGACCAGGTGAGAACCACCTCCTTGGCGCCGAAGGCTTGCGCAAAGTCATGCGCGGTGAGGCCGATACTGCGCTCGGGCTGGCATCAAGTCCAGCATCGCGCGCATCGGGCGGTTGATCCATGGGCCGGGATCGGGCTGCGCCGGCCAGCTGCCCTCGGTGAGGCCACCCATGATCACGAGATCTGGACTGATCAGGCGCGCTTCGAGCAGTCCCAATATGGTGAGGCGCGGGTGATGCAGCAGCCGGCGCACCGGCAACCGGCGCAGCCAGCTTGCGAGGAACATCAAGGCGCGCCGGCGGTCGCAACTCGGGAGGAAGGGTTCGCGCCGCGCTCATCGATTGGACGAGCTGGTCGAGCGCCTCGGCCGCATCAGGATCGGCCGTCTCATCGGCAACCGTCGCAAGGGCGGTCATGAGAATGGCCGATGTGTTTGCCAAGCGGCAGCTGAGCGGCGTCGCTCTCCGCCAAACCGGCCAGACTTGCGGCAATCTTGAGCGCATAGTCGCGCGCCAGCGCCCAATCATCGTCACCGAGGCGCTTCAGCGTCACATGCGCATGAACATCGCCCTCCAGCCTGCTGGCGCGCGCGCTCCAGCGCCTCGGCGACAATCCGGGGCGCCAGCCGGTCACGGCCATCGCGCAACAGCACCAGATCGATGATCGACTGCGCCTTTCGGCCTTGGCCTCGGGCCAGCCGAAAAGCGCCAGCGGGTGATGCAGAAGCTTGGCCAATTCGTGAATGGCGAAATTGCTGAGCGTATAGTCAATCAAGGCGGCACAGAGCGAGCCGAGCGGTCGGCGGATGAGCGGCTCGCCCGCTGAATCATCGATCTCGACGCCCCAGCGCTTGAGCGTGCTGATGACCCGGCGCGCGAGATCCCGGTCGGGCGTCACCAGGGCGGCAGTCTTCGTGGGATCTTCGAGCGCTTCGCGCATCACCAGGGCAATGACTTGCGCTTCCTGATGATGGTCGCGCGTCTCGACCAGACTTACACGCTCCATGCCCTGAATGACCTGATCGCGGCCCGTGATGAGCGCCTCGCGCCAGGTTGACGCCGCAGGCGTAGGGCGCATGATCTCGGACGAAAGCCAAGTGCGCGCTTGATTGCGTTTCTCGCTTCAAAACGCCGGGAAGCAGCTCCACCTCCGCCGCGCTTCACATGCCAGCTGTCGAGAAGTCGCTTCAGGCCGATATTGCGGGTGCTGGGGCCCGACGTGCTTCCAGCTTTCTTCGCTCATCATCTGGTCGAGGCCGGGCAAGACAACTGCGCCCCGCGGGAGAGCCGCGATCGTCTTCAATAGCTCGGCCGCGGCCGGTATCGAGCCGGTGGATCCCGCGGCGATGATCGGTCGCTGTAGAGCCCGTTTCAGCAAGGCGGCGCGCTTCCATCCGCAGCAGGCGGCTGCGCCGCTCCATGGGTCCGAGACGGCCCAGCATGAGCAGAGCTCGACCGGCAGCTTCTCGCGGATGATCGCCAAGAAGCTCAGGATCGAATTGCGGTGCTCGGCGAAATCGGCGGTGAAAAGCTCCGGCAAGCGATCGAGATCGACCTCTTCGGTCTCGAATGTATCGAGAAGCTGGGCCAGGCTCTGCGCCAGCGCGATGGCCTGGGAGGGCGAGCCGGCAATCTCCAAGGCGAGCCTTTCATCGGGATGGGCGGCGGCCCATTCATCGATCAGACGAATGAGCAACGCCTCCCGTTCGAGGCTCGAGATCGCAGGCGCCAGACGGTCCTCATCCGGCCCTGCGCCCGGCACCTCGGAACCGAGAAGGTCCTCATCGACATCGCCAATCGGACGGATGCGCGGCAGCAGCATCGCCTCGCGCCCGGCGATACTCAGGAAGCTCCGCTCCAAGGCTGCGCACGGCACGGCGAGTCGGCAAAAGGATGGTCCAGTGTGGCAAGTCCTCAAGCCGCGGCGGCGCTGCGGGACGAAGGAATCTCTCCGTCAATATCGCGCGCGTCAGCGCCGGGAGAAAGGCGACGTCGGGGGGGATCGTGAACAGTCGGAGGCTCACGCCTCGCTCCTGTCAGGCGCCAAGCGCACGTTCGGCCAGGGGGATGGCATCGGGCGTCCCGACATGCAGCCACTGCCCCTCATGCTCGATCCCGTAAAGACGCCTCTCCGCAATGGCTTTGTCCCACAGAAGATTCATGGAGAATTTCGACAAGCGAACATCGGCGAAGAGCCGCGGATGCACGAGATAGGCGCCGATATAGGCAAGGCCGATCTCGCCTCGCCCGGGCCTGCCGCAACAGCCGGCCTTCGGCATCGATGAGAAAATCGCCGTGACCACCATAGCCGATCGTCCTCTCCGGATGACAGAGCAAAAGCAAGCAATCCATTCGCGCGTCATCCCAGCGGGCGCGCAGGCGTTCGAGCGCCGGCTTGCCTCGATCGATCCAGATCGAATCGCTGTTGACCACGAAGAAGGGCGCATCGCCCAGAAGCGGCAGAGCCTTGACGATGCCGCCGCCCGTATCGAGCAGTTCCAGGCGCTCGTCCGAGATCACGATGCGCGGCGAAGCGTGTTGCGCTGGCCCAGGCTTCGATCTGGTCCGGAAGATAGTGGACATTGACGATCGCGAGACCGCAGCCCGCGTCGCTCAAGCGCTCGAGGCCATAGTCGATGAGCGGCTTGCCTGCCACCTTCGACCAATGGCTTCGGCCTGCCGTCGGTCAAAGGACGCATGCGGTGGCCGAAGCCTGCCGCCATGATCATGGCGCGCTTTCCGAGATTGGTCATTGCGGCAGCGATTCCCGCAAGGAGGACGGCAGATGGCGGTCATACCATGGCGAAGCGCGGCGAGCCGCGGGATGGCCGAGATTGCGCTCGAGATAGCGCGACACGCGCGGCATGTGGCGCAAATAACCGCGCTTGCCGTCGCGCTTGGCGAGACGGGCGAAGATGCCGAGGATCTTCGTCGCCCTTTGCGCGCCGAAGAAGGCATAGGCCGAGCGGAACGACGCTTCCTCGAAGCCGGGCGCGCCCTTTCTCAGCGCGCAATATTGGTCGAGCAGCCTGTCGGCCAGAGCGAAGTCGACATCGACGCGCGCATCCTGAAGGAGCGAGGCCAGGTCGAAGGCCGGATGGCCCAGGACACAGTCCTGGGTATCGATCAGGCCGACCCGCTTGAAGCCGCGGCGCTTCGGCAGCCACATCAGATTGGGCGAATGATAATCGCGCAGGATCCATACCGGCTGATCGTGCTCGGCGAGCGGGAAGAGATCGGACCAGATCGCAAGGAAATCGGCCCGGTCCTTGTCGGAGGGCGTCGAGGCCTTGGCGAAGGGCCAGAACCAGTCGAGCACCAGCTCGACCTCGATGGTCATGGCTTCGCTGTCATAAGGCGAGATATGGTGCCAGCCATTGCCCGGAATGGCGACTTTGGCGGGCCAGGACTTGCCAGCCATGTCGGCGAGAAGGCGCATCGCCTCGCCGATTGGTTCCGTCATGTCGTCGCCGCGCAGCATCTTGCGGCCATAGACATCCGAGCCCAGATCCTCGATGACGGCGAGGCCGTCCTTGGCCCGATGCGGCGAATATCTTCGGGCGCGCTGTAGCCATTGCTCTTCGAGGCAGCTGTTCACCGCCAGCACCGCATTGATGTTCTCGGCCAGATGCGCGATGGCGCTGTAGGGCTTGCCGTTCTTGACGGCGGGACCGTCCGGCCGCGCCGGCATATCCATGAGCACCGCCGTCTTCGCGCCCATGACGAGCCGCTCATAGCGGCGGAAGGAAGCATCGCCCTCCAGGAATACGCGTTGCGCCTTGGCCCAGTCGGTCGTCGCAAGGAAATCGGCAATGGCATCGAGAGGCGCTTCAGCGCCTGCGCCCAGGCGCCATGGCCTTCGAGCTCCGCCTTCCGCCCCTTGCCGTCGCTCTCGAGCCTGACGTCGAGCCGGTCGGCCGCGAGATCCCGGCCGAGTCGCTCCGGCCATTCGACGATCAGCTGATGGGTCGCGAGGAGGTCGTCCAGGCCAAGTTCGGCGAGCTCGTCAGCCGCGCTCAGACGATAGAGATCGACATGGGCGACCGGCACCCTGCGTCGCGTCATAGGTCTGCACGAGGGTGAAGGTCGGGCGAGGGCACCTCGATCTCCATCGCCGGCCAGCGCCTGGATGAAGCTCCGGGCGAGGGTGGTCTTGCCCGCGCCCAATATCGCCATGGAGGCAGATGACGCTTCCGGCCCGCGCCATGAGCGCAAGTTCGGCGCCCAAGGCGGCGGTGGCTTCGGTGTCTTTCAGGTGTCGTGTCAAAGATGCCATTCTGTCCGGATCGATCACGCGGCGACAGTGCCGCGCCTATGCTGCTCGTGGGAGCCGCGATCCTGCGCATGGGGGCCACGCATCGGGAAGCGGCAGATGACGGTCGTGCCCTTGTTGACCTGCGACCGCAAGGTGACACTGCCCGCCATGTAGTTCCACGAAGCTCTTGACGATGGCAAGCCCCAAGCCCGGGCCCGCGGTGGCCGCCCGGCATCGGCTTGGACTGGAAACGGTCGAAGACCCGCTTCTGGAATTCCGGATCGATGCCGCGGCCGGTGTCGGCGACCCAGAGCAGGATATCGTCGCCGTCAGCGCCGGCGCCCATGCGGATGATGCCGCCTTCCGAGGAGAAGCCGATGGCATTGGCGAGGAGATTGTGCAGGATCTGCTGCACCCGCTTGCGGATCGCCGATGAAGCGCGCGGCGTCCTCGGCGACTTCGATATTCAGGGTCAGGTCGCGCTTGGTCATCCACTGGCCGAGCCGCCTCGCCCACTTGCTGCATGATGTCGACGACATCGATCTCGGCTGAGCCGCAATTCCATGGCGCCGGCATCGATCGTCGTCAGGTCGAGGATGGCATCGATGATGGCCAGCAGGTCCTGCGATGAATCCTGGATGTCGCGCAGATATTCCTGCTGCTTGGGCTTGAGAGTCGCCGGCAATGCCGAGCGACAGGCTTTCGGCAAAGCCCAGGATGTTGGTGAGCGGCGTGCGCAATTCATAGGAGACATTCGACATGAAGCCGGTCTTGAGGCGGTCCGCGGCCTCCAGCGCCTCGGCGCGCTCGCGCAAGGCGTTCTCGATGCGCTGCCGAATCGGTCACGTCGACATAGGTCAGAAGCGTATTGCCGTCGGGCAAGGGAACGAAGGCATATTCGAGCGCCAGGCCATCCGGCCGGTTGAGCCGGCCCTTTAGCGGCTTGCGGCCGGTATCGAGGCTGGTCATGCCATATTTGAGCTCGTCCCACACGATGTCGTCGGCCAAAAGCTTGCGGCACTGATCGATGACCGTGTCGACATGCGGCTGGCGGTCGAGGAAGGCGGGATCAAGCGACCAGAAACGGGCGAAGGCCGGATTGTACAGCTTGAGCCGACCGTCGGTGCCGAAGAGCGCCACGGCCTCATGCAGATTGTCGAGGGTTTCGCGCTGAACGCCGATCAACTCATTGTAGCGGCTCTCGAGCTGGATCTCCTTGGTGACATTCTCATAGAGATAGGTGATGCCGCCGAATGGATGCTGCTCGCAGATGACCCGCAAAGAGCGCCCGTCGGGCAAGTACCACCAGCTCTCGCGCGTCTCGAGCGTCGTATAGGCCTGCAGCTGCTTGGCCCTCCAGTCGCGGTAGTTGGCCTGCTCGGGAAGTCGGCGCAGTTCGCGCAAGCGGTCGAGGATCTCGCCGTCGCGTAGGATTCATGGCCAGCCAGTCGGGATCGAGCGACCAGAGCTCGGCATAGGCCGAATTGTGGAACGCAAGCCGCTGGTCGGGCCCGAAGATCGCGATCGCCGTGTCGAGCTTGTCGAGCGTGCTGGCATGGCCCTGGATGTGCCGGCGTCAACTCCTTGCGCGCGTCTCTCGATCGGCGTCACGTCGATGGCGAAGCGGGCGAAACCGTCGGCGAGCTTGATCTCATGGACGTCGAGGGCGCATTTGGCGCCGCCGATCACCGCATGGCTGCGGCCCTTGAGGCTCACTGATTGGCCAGGTCGCTGGCGACTCGATCCTCGAGTCGTCGACGATCTCGATCTTGTTGGCGATGACGGTATCGACATCGGCCGCTTCGACCGCCTTGATATAGCTGCCATTGACCCAGATCGTCTGCGCCATCCATATCCTTGAGCCAGATCGGAAAGGGGCTGCGTCGAGCACGGCGCTCAGGCGCTCGACCTGCTTGCCGAGGCGGCGGGCGTCATAGGCGAGTTCGGTGACATGGCGCCGCTCGCCGGCAAGCGGCCTAGCCGCAAGGTGGTGAAGCCGCCGGCGGTGCGGCCGTCGGCTTCGAGAAGCTCATTCGCGAGCGTGCGGATGCCGATATTGAAGCGGCATGCCCTCATCGCGCATGAGGGCAACCGCCTCGCTGAGGGCGCCCGCAAATTCAGCATCGAGCCAGGCGGGAAAATCGAGAAGCCTTTCGTCGGCGGCGGGGACCTTGACCACGCCGCGCATATCGCCGGCGATCCGGCTGGGCAGACCTTCTCGGCCATGCCAGATGATGAGCATCGTGGGCTCGGCGGTGAGTATCGCCTCGCTCTCGTTGAGCGCGGTCTCGAGCTCATGGGCCCGCCGCTCGGCAGCCTGTTCCTCGCGAATAAGCTTGCGGATGACGAAGAAGGCCCAGCAGGAAGACGGCCACGGCAGCAAAGAGCGCGGAGAAGGTCAGGGGGTCATCGGCAAATCGCCCCGCGATGTCGCTGCCCCAGGTCCCTTGCGCGCCAGCCCTGCGCCGCGTCACAGGCAAGGACGGAAAGAGATGCGCCGAGCCTCGTCGAGCCGCCGACAAATGTGCTTATGGGGGCACAGTCTCCGCGCATTGCCTTCCCGAATCTCCCCTTGGGAGCCGCCCGGTCCCGAACCTCATGCGACGCCTGCTCACGCGCCGGGCCGGCGGGCCGAATCACCTGCCGTCCGCTCTCAGGCCAGATATACAAGCAAACTTCGGGCGCAGGAATCCTGCGCCTCGGCGCTCAGAATGAGCTTCAGTAGCGATAATAATCGGGCTTGAACGGGCCTTCCGTGGTCACGCCGATATAGGCCGCCTGCTCGTCGCTTGAGCTTGGTCAGCTTGACGCCGAGCTTGGCGCAGATGCAGGCGCGCCACCTTCTCGTCGAGATGCTTGGGCAGCACATAGACCTCGTTCTTGTACTTGCCATTGCCGGCATTGGCGAAGAGCTCGATCTGCGCCAGCGTCTGGTTGGTGAAGGAGGCCGACATCACGAAGCTCGGATGGCCGGTGGCATTGCCGAGATTGACCAGCCGGCCCTGCGACAGGAGCATGATCCGGTTGCCCTTCGGGAAATGGACCATGATCGACCTGCGGCTTGATGTTGGTCCATTGGAAGTTCCTGCAGTTCGGAAACCTGGATCTCATTGTCGAAATGGCCGATGTTGCAGACGATCGCCATGTCCTTCATCTGGCGCATGTGATCGACGGTGATGACATCCTTGTTGCCGGTGGCGGTGACGAAGATGTCGGCGGTCGGCAGCGCATCCTCGATGGTCTGCACGGAGAAGCCGTCCATCGCCGCCTGCAGCGCGCAGATGGGATCGATCTCGGTCACGATCACGCGCGCGCCGGCACCCTTGCAGCGACTGGGCCGAGCCCTTGCCGACATCGCCATAGCCGCAGACAACCGCGACCTTGCCGGCCATCATCACATCGGTGCCGCGGCGGATGGCATCGACGAGCGATTCGCGGCAGCCATATTTGTTGTCGAATTTCGACTTGGTGACGCTGTCATTGACATTGATCGCGGGAAACGGAAGCTCGCCCTTCTTCTGCAGGTCATAAAGGCGGTGCACGCCGGTCGTCGTCTCCTCGGAGACGCCCTTGATCGAGGCCTTGATCTTGGAGAACCAGCCGGGGCTCGCCTTGAGGCGCTTTGCGATCTCCGCGATAGAGGCATTCCTCTTCCTCGTTCTTTGGATTGGCGATGAGCGAAGGATCCTTTTCGGCCTTCGAGCCCAGCAGGATGAACAGCGTGGCATCGCCGCCGTCATCGAGGATCATGTTGGCGGGCTCGCCCGGCCAATCGAAGATGCGGCCGGTGAATTCCCAATATTCCTTGAGGCTCTCACCCTTGAAGGCGAAAACCGGAATGCCGCGCTCGGCAATCGCCGCGGCGGCATGGTCCTGGGTCGAGAAGATGTTGCAGGAGGCCCAGCGCACCTCGGCGCCGAGCGCCACCAGCGTCTCGATCAGCACGGCAGTCTGAATGGTCATGTGGAGCGAGCCGGAAATGCGCGCACCTTTCAGCGGCTGCCTCGCTCCGAATTCCTCGCGGATCGCCATCAGACCTGGCATTTCGACCTCGGCCATCTCGATCTCCTTGCGGCCCCAGTCGGCCAGGCCGATATCGGCAACGTGAAGGTCCTTGGAAGACGCCATGACAAATCCCGCTTCGGTTGACCCCTTCGGCCTGAAGCCTCGAAGGGCGTTGTGTGAATCCTGCGAAGCGCTTCCAGCGCGAAGCAGGACGAATTGCGGGCAGCCTATAGCAGGCTGGTCCCGCCCTGTCCATAAGCATATAAAGAAGTCTTTATGTCTTTTCGGACTAGTGGGCTGAACGCGAAGTTCCTGATATCTAAACGCTATACCGACAGGAACTTCGCGTTCAAAGCACACTAGAATTATTAGATTTTCTAGTGTCCTTTCGAATCCGAAGTTCGCTCTGAAGACGCTGCGAGGTGATGCGAACTTCGGATTCGGAACACTAAGATGCAGGCTCAATCCTCGCCAAATCTATCGGCGATCAGGGCACCCAAAGCATCAAGGGCGGCAACAGCCTGGGGCCCCGCCGCCGACACCTGGATGGAAGAACCCGGTGTTGCCGCCAACATCATCAGGCCCATGATCGACGTCCCAGGCACGGTCTGGCTGTCCCGACTGACCAGGATCTCGGCGTCGAACTGTTCGGCGCATTTCACGAATTTGGCGGAGGCCCGGGCATGGAGGCCGCGGCTGTTGACGATCAGGAAATGGCGCGTGTGAGGATCGGCCATCTACCCGCTCAGGATCTGGCTCGCGATGTTGATGTATTTGCGTCCAGCCTCCTGGGCCTTGACGACGGCGATCTCGAGCGAGGAGTCGCCCCGGATACGGGCAAGCTTGACCAGCATCGGCAGATTTACGCCGGCCAGGACTTCGACGCGGCCGTTCTCCAGCAATGAGATCGCAAGATTGCATGGCGTGCCGCCGAACATGTCGGTGAGCACGACGACGCCTTGCCCGGTATCGACCGTCTGGATGGCGGCCATAATGTCGGCGCGGCGCTTTTCGAGCTGGTCATCGGGGCCGATCGACACTGTCACCAGATTCTGCTGAGGCCCGACAACATGCTCCAGCGCAGACCGGAATTCTTCCGCCAGCCGCCCATGGGTGACCAGAACAAGTCCGATCATGAATTAAAATGCTCCACCGGAACAGAACCTATCTAAATACAGGGGCCGCGAATGTGCCGGGAAGTTCCGCCATATGCAATATCAAGCACCTTCTTGCCGAATTTGCCGCAGCCCGTCGTGAGTCACACCGGTCAGCGCGGCGCGGATGCGCGCCGGAGCCGTTACCGTGGTGGGATCGATCGCGATCTCAGGCAGCGCCACACCGGCAATCCGGTTGATTTGGGCATTCTCAGGCAGGCGTTCAATCTCCTTCGCCGGCATGAGCCTGACCACCAGAGCGAGCCTCACCTCCGGCACGTGGCCGACGGCCACGATCCCCTGCCCCCGGATTTCGAGCAGACCGGCAATTCGCTTGGGGCTCGAGGCGTATAAGGCGTCGCCGCGCCGCTCGATGATCGTCTGATCGTCGGAAACGAGCTTGGCGCGGATCAATGCATCGCCAATGCCGAAACCAGGCTCATCGATGAGCCTGAGGACCAAGTCCGACTTGCCTGCCCCCGGCATGCCGAGGATCAGTATCCCATCATCGCCCAATGCGACGCAACTCGCGTGCAGGCTCGTCCGCTGCGACGAGGGATCAGGCATCTTCGGCGGGCACCCAGTCCTGCGGGATGGCGGGGATGCGGACGATGAAGCGCGCGCCCAGAATTGGCCGCTCGCCGCCCTGACGGCGCCTTGCCATAGCGGTTCTCGGCCCAGATGCGGCCCTTATGGGCTTCGACGATCTGGCGCGAGATCGACAGCCCCAAGCCCGAATTCTTCCCGAACGAGCCTTCCGGACGATCGGTGTAGAAGCGCTCGAAGATGCGCTCGAGATTTTCCGGCGGAATGCCCGGACCTTCGTCCTCCACCCTGAACTCGACATAATCTTGCAGGCGGCGCACCCGCACGCGAATGGTCGAACTGAGCGGGCGCAAAGGAGCGCGCATTGTCGAGGAGATTGCGCACCACCTGGCCGAGCCGCGTATCGTGGCCGAGGATGACGGAAGCTCTGTCGCGCGGGATCGAGGCTGGCGGCGGCTGCACCTCAAGCGTGATCGCGGCCTGATTGCCCTTGCGCGTCTCGTTGGCGAAGGAGACCAGCGAGTCCAGCACTTCTGCGACATTGAGGGGTGACGTTTCGGAGCGCGCCAGTTCCGCATCGAGCCGGGAAGCGCCCGAAATATCGGTGATCAGCCGATCGAGCCGGCGCACATCATCCTTGACCACTTCGAGCAGGCGATTGCGCTGCTCTTCGGTCTTGGCGAAAGGCAAGGTCTCGACGGCGCTGCGCAACGAGGTCAGCGGATTCTTGAGCTCATGCGAGACGTCGGCGGCGAAGGCTTCGATCGCCTCGATGCGGTTGTAGAGCGCCGTGGTCATGTCGCGCAGCGCTCCCGACAAATGGCCGATCTCGTCGCGTCTCTGAGTGAAATCGGGAATCTCGACGCGCTTGTTGACGCCTCGCCTGACCCGCTCGGCGGCGCTGGCGAGGCGCCGGATCGGCTCGGCTATGGTGCCGGCGAGAAACACCGAGAGCAGAATGGTGACGAGCGCGACGAAGCCGAAGGTGAAGAGCACGATCTTACGCTCGGCGAGGAGGACATCGTCGATTTCCCCGCCCGAGGTCGAGAGCACGAGCGCGCCGAGCACGGCGCGGAAGCGCTGGATGGGCACCGCCACCGACACGATGATCTCATTCTGGTCGTTGACGCGCACGATCGAGACCGAGGCGCCATTCAAGGCGGCAAGGACTTCCGCGAATTCCTTGCCATTGTCGACGCCATAGTCCTTCTGGTGCGGATAGTCGTTGGTGAATAGCCAGTCATTGAGGCGCTTCCACCAACGCATCCAGATCGTGTCGGGCCTGTTGTCGAAAGGCGGCAATTCGCGCTGGGTGATTTCGCCGCGGCCGTAGAGATAGCGGCTGTCGACGACAAGATTCCCGTCGGGATCGATGATGCGGGCGCGGATCGAGGTCGAGGCGAGGAGCCGGCGCAGGATTGGCCCGGCATTCTCAGGGTTTATCGGGAAATCGAGATCGCGCAGTTGATCGGCGTCGGCGGCGGCGTCGTCCTGCGAATTGATGAGCGCATCGGGATCGATGACGATCGAGCCTGTGTCCATCGTCGCCGAACCGGCGACCGCCGCGGCGATGATATTGGCCTGCGGCATCAAGCTCTGTACTCTGGCGTCGATCAGGCCTTGGCGAAATTGGTTGAAATAGAGAATGCCGAGGACGAGGACGATGAGTCCCGCGATGTTGAGAAGGACGATACGGCTGGTGAGGCTCGCCGGCGCCAATCGATGAAACCACCAGGCAAGGCTGCGTTCGCGCTCGGCGACCGCCTCGGATGTGGTTGCTTCCTCGATCTCGATGCGGTCGGGGGTCTCGACGCCCGTCACCATTTCAACCTATCCCGATCAGTCAGACTCCTTGAATCGATAGCCGACGCCATAGAGCGTCTCGATGCCATCGAAATCATCGTCGACGAGCTTGAATTTTTTGCGCAGCCGCTTGATGTGACTGTCGATCGTGCGATCGTCGACATAAACCTGATCGTCATAGGCAGCGTCCATCAGCGCATCGCGGCTTTTTACAATGCCCGGCCGCTGCGCCAGCGACTGCAGGATTAGGAACTCGGTGACGGTCAGCGTCACCGGTTTCGCCTCCCACGTGCAGGAGTGGCGATCGGGATCCATGGACAGCTTGCCGCGATCGATCGTCTTTGCCGCTTCCGGCGGCTGGGCTGCGGCATCGCGCGGCGTCGACCGGCGCAGCACCGCCTTGACGCGCTCGACCAACAGGCGCTGCGAGAACGGCTTCTTGATGAAGTCGTCAGCGCCCATCTTGAGGCCGAACAATTCATCGATCTCGTCGTCCTTCGACGTCAAAAAGATGATAGGCAGATCCGATTTCTGACGGATGCGGCGTAGCAGCTCCATCCCGTCCATCCGCGGCATCTTGATGTCGAAGATGGCCATGTCCGGCGGCTGATCCTGCAGGCCTTGAAGCGCTGCGGCGCCGTCCGAATATTTCTGGACCTGATAGCCCTCAGCTTCGAGAGTGATCCCGACAGAAGTCAGAATGTTGCGGTCGTCATCGACAAGTGCGATCGTCGGCATATTATCCTATGATCCGTGGTTATTACTAACGCGGCTGTAACCTTGGAACTGGCGCAAAATGTGGCGCCCCATATCCGGTCCAGTCTTCAGTGCTTCATTCTATTAGGGAATTAGCCTCGCCATGACAACTCCTGCAAGCCGCAGCTTCACTGCGACCGATGCTCGCCTCCTCATCAGGCGCGCCCGGACTTGCGCTCTCGGAACCAGCAATCGCGCGCCCCAAGGGCCCTATGTCTCCCTCGCCAATACCGCCACCGACGGGCAAGGCCATCCCGTCATTTTCATCTCGAAGCTCGCCTGGCATACGCGCAATATCGAGGCTGACCCCCTCGCCAGCATCATGGTGAGCGAGATACCGGCGGAGGGGGACGCGCTGACCGGCCCCAGGGTCACGGTCATGGGCCGCTTCGAGCGCCTGGACGCCAAGGAGGTTGCCGCACGCTACGCCCATCACCATCCGGCCGCCCGGAGCTATCTCGATTTTCCGGATTTCTCCTTTTATCGGCTGAATCCTCAAATAATCCATGCCGTGGCGGGCTTCGGGCGGATCGAGACCATGGAACCAGATGAGGTGTTCCTGCCAGAAAGCCAAGCAGCGGCGGTCATGTCGGTCGCGCAGGGCGCCATTGACCACATGAACGCCGATCACGCCGATGCTGTAGAACTCTATGCGGTGAAACTCCTGGGCGCTGCAGCCGGGAAATGGCGCGTTACGGCCATAGATCCCGACGGTGCGCTCCTGGCGTATGAAGGAAAGGTCCTGCGTCTTGCCTTCGACAGGGCGGCCGAAAATGCGACTGATCTGCGCCAGGCCTTCGTGGCGCTGGCCCAAAGCGCCAAAAATATCTGAGGTGAATCACTCATGTAGTTGATGTTCGATACCGCATAAATCCTGACTTAAAGCCATCTTTTCTGGCTTGTTTGCTGCTAACCTACCTCCTACTTTGACGGTTCGGCGGAAATGACAGAATAACGGGAGGACTATCTTGCATCATTCAGGCCGCTTCAACCGCCATGTTCCATTGATTGTCATGGAGCCTCGTTCGGTTGCCTTCAATTCGGGCGTGCCACAGCTCTATGAGGAAGCGCTGCGGCGTGGCGAGGGGCAAGTGGCCGAAGGTGGTGCGCTGGTAGTTGCGACCGGCAGCCAAACCGGCCGCTCACCCGACGATAAATTCATCCGGCGCGACGAACTGAGCGAGCGGTCAGTCTGGTGGGACACCAACAAGCCGATATCGGCTGAGAGTTTCGCCACCCTCAGGCGCGACATGCTGACCCATGCCAAAGACAAGCACCTTTACGTGCAGGATCTCTATGGCGGTGCCGATCCTGCTCACCGTCTTTCGGTGCGTGTCATTTGCGAATTCGCCTGGCATGCGCTGTTTATCCACCATCTGCTGATCAGGCCCGCGGCCCACGACCTCGATAGCTTCGTCCCGCAGCTCACGATCATCGACCTCCCAAGCTTCAAGGCGGACCCCAAGCGCCACGGAGTCCGATCGGAAACGGTGATCGCCTGCGATCTCAGCCATGGACTCGTGCTGATCGGCGGCACCCAATATGCGGGCGAAATGAAGAAATCCGTCTTCACCGCGCTCAACTATCTTTTGCCTGCAAAGGGCGTCATGCCGATGCATTGCTCGGCAAATGTCGATGCGCAAGGCCGCAGCGCCGTGTTCTTCGGCCTCTCGGGCACCGGCAAGACGACGCTTTCCGCCGATCCCCAGCGAACCCTCATCGGTGATGACGAGCATGGTTGGTCGGATGACGGCATCTTCAATTTCGAAGGCGGCTGCTATGCGAAAGTCATTCGTCTCTCGCCGGAAGCCGAGCCTGATATTCATGCGACGACGCAGCGCTGGGGTACGGTCCTCGAGAATGTCGTCATGGACCAGGAGACCCGCCAGCTCGATCTCGACGACGCTTCGCTCACCGAGAATACGCGCTCGGCCTATCCGCTCGACTACATTCCCAATGCCTCGACGACCGGCCGCGCCGCCGTGCCGCAGACCATCGTGATGCTCACTGCCGATGCCTTTGGCGTCATGCCGCCAATTGCGCGACTGACGCCAGCGCAAGCCATGTACCACTTCCTTTCAGGCTACACTGCCAAGGTCGCCGGCACCGAGCGCGGCGTGGTAGAGCCGCAGGCGACCTTCTCGGCCTGCTTCGGCGCACCCTTCATCCCGCGCCATCCGAGCGTCTATGGCGCGCTGCTGCGCGATCTCATCGCGCGCCACAAGGTGGGCTGCTGGCTTGTCAATACCGGCTGGACCGGCGGTCCCTATGGCAAGGGCAAGCGTATGCCGATCGCGGTCACCCGCGCGTTGCTCGATGCGGCGCTCTCGGGCGCGCTCGACGGCCAGCCGATGCGCAAAGACCCGCATTTCGGCTTCGAAGTGCCGCTCGCCGTTCTCGGCATCGATGCGAGGCTTCTCAATCCGCGCGACACTTGGAGCGATGCGTCAGCCTATGACATTCAGGCGCAGAAGCTCGTGCAGATGTTCATCAACAACTTCTCGAAGTTCGAGATCTATGTCGCAGAGGAAGTGCGCGCCTCAGCGCCGGCGGCGAGCGCTGCGGCCTGACCACTAGCCAGATCAGTAGCGGGCCGGCTCATGGGCGATGCAGATCTGCGACGCTTCGGTCGTGGATAGAGGTTCATCGAACAGCATGCAAAGATGCGGGCCGCGCGCATCGTCGGTGCGAGCATCGGCCCGCCAAAAGCGGCAGGTCGCGCAGGTGCCGAATGAGGGCGCCAAACGGCGGGTGATTTCCTGCGCCAGCACTTCGGCAATGCCCCGGTCCATGCGCCGGCGCGTCTTGCCGCCGAGAGCCCCACAGCTCTGGGCGAGCCCCGACCATGGATCCTTCGCCACCAACTCTGCGCCGGCGGCTGTCAGGTGCAACACCACAGAGCGTTTCTCGCCCGGTCTTGCGCTCTTGGCGATCAGCGTCTTGCGCTCGAGCGCCTTGACCGTCTGCGAGATCGTGCCCTTGGTGGCCCCGAGATAACGGGTCAGGGCGCCGGGTGAATTGGAGAAGCGATTGGCGCGCGCGAGGAATCGCAAGGCTTCCCATTGGGCAGGATTAAGTCCGTTGCCGAACTCGGCCGCCCGCATGAGCCGTGCCAGGCGCTCAAGCGCATATACAGTCCCGGCAACGTCCGCCTCCTTCTTCATGACCGAGCCCAATCCCTGCGTCCCGCTGAAACTTTGACATGACGGGGCTCCGCAAAGAAGAGCTATATTCCAGCAGGTTCAGGCCATGATGACGACATGATTGAACGCCATGGCTAGGACCAGTGTTTCGTTTGGGATTTTCGTGAAAATCGCTTGATCTTACGTCGTCCCGTCCTGGCCTGATGGCATTTAGAGAGGGTTAATCCCCTTGGTCGATGCTCCGGCTCGGGCTAGTTGAGGCTACGATTGCGCCATGGGGTCTAACGGCAAGGGACACGGGCGGCGCGGCCCAAGGCAAGGGCGCCGCGAGCCGTCGCTTTTCGCCAGTGGCGACTCCCGTAGCGGCAGAAACAATGGCGGCCTCCCGCCTGGTCGCGGCCTGCGGCGCCGGAGGCGCTCGGGCTTCCGCATTTTCAGCCTGTTCCTCGCGCTTCTGTTCTGGGCCGTGTTCGCCGGTGCGGCCGGCTTCGGCTATCTGTGGCTGAGCCTCGACCAGAAGGGCCTGTTCCAGATTCCGGCGCGCGAGCCCGGCATCATGGTGCTCGCCGCTGATGGGAGCGTGCTCGCCGAGCGCGGCGCCTTTTTCGGCGACGATGTCCGCATCACCGAATTGCCGGCTTACGTGCCGCAGGCGATCATCGCCATTGAGGACCGCCGCTTCCGCTCGCATTTGGGCGTCGATCCCTGGGGGCTCATGCGCGCCATGGTGGAGAATCTCAGAGCCGGACGCGTGGTCCAGGGCGGATCGACGCTCACTCAGCAACTCGCCAAAAACCTCTTTCTCAAGCCTGACCGGACCATGGGCCGTAAGGCGCAAGAGGCGGTGCTCGCCATCTGGCTCGAAACGCAGTTCACCAAGGACGAAATTCTCCAGCTCTATATGAATCGCGTCTATTTCGGCGCCGGCGCCGTCGGCATCGAGAAGGCGGCACAGAAATATTTCGGCAGGTCGGCACGCGATGTGACGCTGGCCGAAGCGGCCATCCTTGCCGCGGTGCTCAAGGCCCCCAGCACTTACAACCCGATCACCAATCCGGACGCCGCCACCAAACGATCGCGCGATGTTCTCAACGACATGGTCGATGCCGGCTTCATCGACGCGGGCGAGGCGCAAATGGCGCTTACCGCGCCGGCGACGGTGAAGCCGTCGGACTATGTTCCGGCCACTCAATATATCGTCGACTATGTCGGCGAGAACCTGCCGCAGCTCGTGCACAATTATGATCAGTCGATCGTCGTCTGGACCACGATCACTCCCGATATACAGCAGAACGCCGAGCATGCGCTGCGCGGCAGGCTCGCTCAGGAGGGGCCGAAATTCAACGTCTCGCAGGCCTCCTTCGTCATGCTCGACCCCGGCGGCGCGATGATGGCGATGGTCGGCGGCAAATCCTACGTCAAGAGCCAGTTCAACCGCGCTACAAAGGCGAAGCGCCAGCCGGGATCGGCCTTCAAGCCCTTCGTCTATCTGACGGCGATCGAGCAAGGCTACGGGCCCGATTCGGTCGAGGTCGACGAGCCGGTGCGCTTCGGCGATTGGGAGCCGGAGAACTATGGGCACAAATATGAGGGCCCGGTCACCCTCACCCGGGCTCTGGCTCTGTCACTGAACTCGGTCGCCGCGAAGCTCACCTTCAACGTCTCGCCCCGTGCCGTCATCGCGACCGCGCACCGGCTCGGCATCACTTCCGATCTCGTCGACAATGCCTCGATTGCACTCGGCACATCGGAAGTCACGCTGCTCGAGCTCGTCTCGGCCTTCACGCCTTTCGCCAATGGCGGCGCGCCGGTGCAACCCTACATCGTGACCCGAATCACGACGCGCGACGGCGCTCTCCTCTATGAGAGGAGCGGCGAGGTCCCCGGCCAGGTCGTATCCAACTACGATCTCGGCGCCATGAACCGCATGATGCGCGCGGTGGTGACACAAGGCACCGGCCGCAGCGCGCGGTTCGGCGACTTCGACATCGCCGGCAAGACCGGAACCAGTCAGGACTACCGCGATGCCTGGTTCATTGGCTACAGCGCGCATTACGTCGCCGGCGTGTGGGCCGGAAATGACGACAATTCACCGACTAACAAGATGACCGGCGGATCGATCCCGGCTGCCATCTGGAAGGACGTGATGGAACAGGCGCATGCGGGCGTCGCCAACCTGCCCCTGCCCGGCAGTGACAATCCTTACGACGATGGCACGGGCGCGGTCGCCTCCTATTCGGAGAGTGTCCCCGAAGCTTATGCCGAAGAAGAGCATGTGCCGCGCAAGCGCAGGCGCGGCTTCTTCGAGAGCCTGTTCGGCTCCTCGGACGATGAAGAAAGCGATGCGCCGCGGCGCGACCAACGGGGCAGGTCGATCTTCCAAAAGCTGCGGGAACGCCGCGACCAGCGCTAGCTTGTGCTGCCGGCCATCGCGTAGGCATGCAGCTCGGCGCCATGCGCTTTGAGCCAACTCTTGGCACGGCCGGCATACGGGCAGTGCGTCAGCACCAAGCGCCAGAAATTGCGGCTGTGATTCATGTGCTTCAAATGGGCCACCTCATGGGCGGCGACATAGTCGAGCACGAAAGGCGGAGCCAGGATCAGGCGCCAGGAATAGGATAAAGTGCCGTCGGAGGAACAGGAACCCCAGCGGCTTTTCTGGTCGCGCACCGATAGGCGATTAAACTTGACGCCCATGGCCGCAGCATAGAATTCGCTCGCCGTGACGAGATCACGCTTTGCCTGCGCTTTCAGCCAGTCCACCAGCCGGCGGGCGAGATGAGCCTCATCGCCGGAGACGATCACGGCCGCCTCGGTGAGCGCCACCGTGCCGCGCCGTGAGCCTGAATACAGGATGAGACGGCTCTCGCCGCGAATGACGATCGCCTCTCCGGTGCGCAAAGGCCGGTCCGCCGGTTCGGACTTGAGCCGTTCGCCTATCCAGCGCGACGATTTCCTGGCGAAATCGAGCGCTTGGCTGCGGCTGACGCGTGGCGGCATGGTGACAATGACGCCGGACCGATCACGCGACAGGCGCAGGACCAGTCGCCTTGCCTTGGCATTGCGCCGGAAGCTGACTGCGATCGAGCGGCCTTCGATCGGAAGGAACGCCGGCTCAATGATCTTCGGTCGCTTGACCAGTCCCAGATCTTCCAACCAACGGCTCACCTCGCCTCACGCATTCTTCAACATGAAGTCGACGATGCGCGGCACCGCATCGGCCCGGAAGCGCGAGCCGTTGAACACGCCATAGTGGCCGACGCCACGCTGCAGAACATGCAGCTTCTTCTCTGTCGGCAGCGCCGAGCATAGATCATGCGCGGCTTCGGTCTGGCCGACGCCTGATATGTCGTCACGCTCGCCCTCGATGGTCATGAGCGCCGTCTGTGTGATCGCCGAAGGACCGACCCTCTCGTCACGGTGGTGGAACAGACCGCACGGCAGCTCGTGTTTGACGAAAACCTTCTCGACCGTCTGCAAGTAGAACTCCGCGGTCAAGTCCATGACCGACATATACTCATCGTAGAACTCGGTCTGTTTCTCGGCCGCATCGCCATCGCCCTCGACCAGGTGCCAGAACAATTCGCGATGCGCGTCCATGTGGCGGTCGAGATTCATGGTCATGAAGCCGGTGAGCTGCAGAAAGCCTGGATAGACCTCGCGCAAACAGCCCGGATGCGGGAAGGGCACACGCACGATGGCGTTCTTGCGGAACCAGTCGACGCCGCGCGCCACCGCCAGGCGGTTCACCACGGTCGGATTGCGCCTGGTGTCGATCGGCCCGCCCATCAGGATCATGGATTTGGGCTGCTTGGGACTTTGGCGCCTGGCCATCAGCGACACCGCGGCAAGCACCGGCACCGAGGGCTGGCAGACCGCCATGACATGGACGTCGGGACCCAGGAGCTCGATCATCTCGATGACATAATCGATATAGTCGTCGAGATCGAAGCTGCCCTGGCGCAGGGGGACCTGGCGGGCATCGACCCAGTCGGTGATGTAGACATCGGCGTGCGGGAGCATCGCCGCGACGGTGCCGCGCAGAAGCGTCGCATAATGGCCCGACATCGGGGCAACGATAAGCAGCTTCGGCTGCGTGACCGGCGTGGTGTCCGCCGGCCAGCGCTTGGTGAAATGCAAGAGGGTGCAGAATGTCTTGTGCAGGAGGCGGTCTTCGGTGATCGACACCGTAACGGCACCAACTTGGGTTTCCGTGATCCCGAATGTGGGCTTCCCGTAGCGGCGGGTGACGCGCTCGAAAAGGTCAAGCGATGCGGCCATGGACCGGCCCATATAAGTCTGGGCAATGGGATTGACCGGATTTTTCCAGAAGAGCTGCGCTGCATCCGCTGCTGCGCGCCAGGGCGCAATGGCGGCGTGGTTCATCTCATAAAGATAATAGAGCAATTTCCGGGTTCCTTGAGATGCGCCGCAACATGTTACTTACTTAACAACGCCCACTGCGCCGCACAACAAGACCATGGGCCTAGCGCCATGCAAAAACTGTGCATAAGCCTCGGGCGGTCCGTTTTGCTTTAAGATACTGAAACTACTCGCTAATAGTCTGCCGCAGGGCCTCAGCAAGGCCCTCGGCCTCGGTACCATAGGTGAAATGCTTCAAAAACTTGCCGTCCGGCCCCATCAGGTAAAGAATCGTCCCGTGGTCCATGAGATAGTCGGGCTTGTTTTCGGTTCCCTTCGCCTTGGCGTAGTAGGCCCGATAGGCATTGGCCACGGAAGCGATCTCGGCCTCCGAGCCGGTGAGGCCGATCAGGCGCGGATGGAAGTTGGACACATAGACTTTCAGCGTTTCTGGCGTGTCACGCGCCGGATCGATCGTGATGAAGATCGGCTGGATCTTGTCGGCCTGAGGCCCCAACTTATCCAGCGCCGCCGACATCACCTGCAATTCGCTGGGGCACACATCGGGACAATAGGTATAGCCGAAGAAGATCAGCATATATTTGCCGCGAAACTCCTGGTCGGTCACCCGCTTGCCGTTCTGATCGGTCAGGGAGAAGGGCCCCCCGACCAATGCTGTTCCGGATGCGATCCCACCCGGCAAAGATCGGGTGAACCACAGGGCGCCGAGCCCGGTGACCGCGGCGATGATCAGGACGACAAGGGCGAAAATCAGCTTCTGGCGCGACGGCATGCCGGTGAGTTAGCGAGGCGGGGGCCCCTGCGCCAGCGGAATATGCAATCCTCACACGATCGTAATATCAGACCTGATCAGGCGGAATGACGCCCTTCTTGAAGGCGAAGCAGCCATAGAAGCGGCGCTCGCCGGTTTGGATCACGCAATAAGCCCTGCGCGCCAGATCATAGAAGGCGAAACGCTCGATCGAGCCCATAGGCCAGGATCTGCCTTCGGCGTGGTCGATCTCGGTCTGCACTTCCATCTGGACCGGCGGAACTTCTTTCGGCTTGCCGACGATCTCCATCCTGAGGGCCGGATGTTCGACGAAACTGTCGAGCGGCATGACCGATAGGACGGCGCGCGCGGCGCGCGCCGCCGTCACATTGTCGATGCGCAGGAGCTTACCCAGCACCGTCTGGCGCGCCACCGAATCGGCCGGAAAATTCGTGTCGCAAATGATGACGTCATCGCCATGTCCCATGGCGCGCAGCGCATAGAGTACATCGGCATTGAGCGCCGGATCGACCGACTTCAGCATGAGGATGCCCGCTCGTTATTCGCCATAAGGTATCCAGACATTCTTCACCTGGGTCGCATGGCGCAGGAAAATCCGCCCCTCTGCCTGTGCCGGATCGAACCAGTTTGTCATGAGGCCGTGATCGACCAAGGTGCGCTTCAGGTTTGAAGCCGAAAGACGCTCGGCATCGGCCGATGCCTTAGCCGATCCGAAAACCCAGAGCGCGTCGACATCATCATGCTCGGCCAGCGTCTTCACCAGCGCCTGGCGGTCGCCGGTCACGATGTTGACGACGCCCGCCGGCACATCCGAGGTCTCGAGCACCGAATAGAAATCGGTGGCGGCAAGCGGATGGCGCTCGCTCGGCATCGCGACGACACGATTGCCCATGGCGATGAGCGGGGCGACGAGACTGATGAAAGCCAGAAGCGACGCTTCATCCGGGCAGACGACGCCCGCCACGCCAATCGGCTCCTTGAGCGCCAGCGCCAGGCCGCGCAAGGGCGGGACGTGAATGTCGCCCTCATATTTGTCGGCCCAGGCGCCATAGGTGAAGAGCCGTTTGATCGCTCCATCGACCTCGGCCGCGGCACCTGCCCGCCTGACACCGGTCATCGCCACGATGCGGCTCGCGAATTCCTCGCGCCTGGCGCTCAAATTTTCGGCGATGTAATAGAGGATCTGCGCGCGGTTGTGCGCTGTCGCCTTCGACCAGGCCTCGGCGCCACGGGCCGCCGCCACCGCGTTGCGAATGTCCTTGCGATTTCCCTCGCCCACTTCACCCACGAGTTCGCCCTTGGGCGAGAGTATGGCCCTTGAATAATTGCCGTCGGGCCGCGCCTGCTTGCCGCCAATGAAGAGCTTTGCGGTGCGATCGACATTGGGGAGGCCCGCTTGCGCTTTGGCCTTAAGCGGCGGCAGAGGTTTCGCCGGCGGCCGCGGCTTGCGCTTCGCCCAGGCCTTGGGCTTCAAATATTCATAAGCCCCCTCGCGCCCGCCTTCGCGGCCAAAGCCCGATTTCGCGATAGCCGCCGAAGCCGGCACTGGCGTCGAAGAGATTGGTTGAATTGACCCAGACGACGCCGGCCTGCAATTTGGGCGCGATATCGAGAGCGAGACCAATGGTCTCGCTCCATACGCTTGCCGCCAGGCCATAGCGGGTGTTGTTGGCGAGCATGACAGCCTCGTCCGGCGTGCGGAAGGTCATCGCCACCAGAACGGGACCGAAAATCTCCTCACGCGCAACGGTCGAGGCCGGATGCACATTGGTGAGCAGGGTCGGCGGATAGAAGAAGCCCTTGTCGGATGAGCTGCCCGGCGACTGGTAGCAGACCGCCCCTTCGGCAACACCTTGCTTCACCAAACTGTCGATGCGCGCGAGTTGCACCTTTTCGACAATGGCGCCCATATCCACCGCCTTGTCTAGCGGGTGGCCCACACGCAGTTTGGCCATGCGCGCCTTGAGGCGGGCGATGAAGTCATCCGCAATGCCTTCCTGGACCAGGAGCCTTGAGCCCGCGCAGCAGACCTGGCCCTGATTGAACCAGATCGCATCGACCAGGCCTTCGATTGCGCCGTCGATGTCGGCATCCTCGAAGACGATGTAGGGCGACTTGCCGCCGAGCTCCAGGGTGAGCGACTTGCCGGTGCCCGCCGTTTCCTTGCGGATGAGGCGGCCGACCTCGGTCGAGCCGGTGAAGGCGATCTTGTCGACATCCTTGTGCTTGACGAGTTCGGCTCCCGTCGCGCCGTCGCCCGTGACAACATTGAGGACGCCCGTTGGCAGACCCGCCTGTGCGGCGAGTTCGGCGAAGAGAAGTGCCGAGAGCGAAGTGAATTCGGCAGGCTTCAGCACCGCGGTGTTGCCAAGCGCCAGCGCCGGCGCCACTTTCCAGGCGAGCATCAGGAATGGGAAATTCCACGGGATGACCTGACCGACGACGCCTAAGGGCTGATAGTCGGTGAATTCCCTCTCCTGCAGCTGGGCCCAGCCGGCATGATGATAGAAATGCCGCGCTGCCAAAGGCACGTCGAGGTCGCGCGTCTCGCGCACCGTCTTGCCATTGTCGAGGCTTTCGATGACCGCGAAAAGCCGGGCATGGCGCTGGATCATGCGCGCCAGCGCATAAAGGTGACGCGCCCTTCCATGGCCGCCGAGCCTGGCCCAGCCCGCCTGCGCCCTGCGGGCCGCCTTCACCGCCCGGTCCACATCGGATGCCGATCCTTGCGAGAGCCTGGCCAGCACCTTGCCAGTCGCGGGCTCGAGCGTGTCGAAATGCGTCCTGCCGTTGATCCATTCGCCGCCAATGAAATGGCGGAAGCCCATGTCGTGCCTGGCCAGCCAGGCACGCGCCTCGGCGTCGCTCTCAGGCGCCGGACCGTAATCCATCGTATCGAAATAATGCGCGACGCTCATTGCCTATCCGGCCGCATGGCGGTTGAAGGCCGAGTACCGGCCGGTGACGTGATGTTCGAGCTGGCGCTCGATGTCGGCGAGCAGCGATGATGCGCCGATGCGGAACAGATCGGGCTCAAGCCATTCGCGACCCAACTCCTCCTTCATGAGAATCTGGTAGTTGAGGACATCCTTGGCGGTCGAGATCCCGCCAGCCGGCTTGAACCCGACCTTGAAGCCGGTCACGCCGTGGTAGGCGCGGATCATGCGCAGCATGGCGAGCGTCACCAAAAGCGTCGCATTCACTGTTTCCTTGCCGGTCGAGGTCTTGATGAAATCCGCGCCCCCCATCATGCAGACCATTGCGGCCTTCGCGACATTGCGCAAGGTCTTGAGGTCGCCAGTGGCAAGGATCGCCTTGACATGGGCATTGCCGCAAGCGGCACGGAAATCGCGCATCTCGTCATAAAGCGCGCGCCAATTCTGAGTGAGTACGTGCTCGCGCGTGATGACGATATCGATTTCGCGGGCACCATCAGCCACCGAAGCTTCGATCTCCTTGAGCTTGACGTCGTGCGGCACAAGTCCGGCCGGAAAGCCGGTCGAAACGGCGGCGACCGGAATGTCCGTGGCTTTCAGGGCCTCGACCGCGGTCGCAACAAAACGGTGATAGACGCAGATGGCTCCTGCGGTGATGCGCCGGTCGGCCATGCCGAGCGCTTCCATCATGTCGGGACGCACCGGGCTCATCGCCTTGGCGCACAGCCTGCGCACACGGGCAGCCGTGTCATCGCCCGCAAGGGTCGTGAGATCAATGCAGGTGATTGCCTTGAGCAGCCAGGCGGCCTGGGCATCCTTCTTGACGGTTCGGCGCCCGGGAAGAGATGCAATGCGGCGCTCGGCGGCAGGAAAATTCAGGCGGATGTCGTCGATGAGGTCGAGGGTGAGGGGCATGCCCTCATTGCGCGGCAAAGCATCATGTCCAGGCTTGCTCAGGGGCAGGATCGCGATAGCAGACATCATCACTCCTTAGCAGGGCGAGATCGTAGTTTGCCGCGTCCCCTCACGCAACTAGCCGTTTCCGTAAAAAGGGGAGCAACCCCCTTACCACCGTCATCCCGACGAAGGTCGGGACCCCCTGAATAGAATCAGCCGGGCGGCGCTGCTCGCGTGGAAAGAATTTAATAGGCCCCGACTTTCGTCGGGGTGACGGGTCTTGGGTCCGGCGGAGAGTATTAGGGTTTCAGCCGGGCGACGGCCTCTGCGAGCCGGGTGATGCCGGCCCAATCCTTCACCGCTACGAGATCCTTCGGCGCCATCCACGAGCCGCCGATGGTGATGACGTTGGAAAGCTTGAGATAGCTGGGCGCGTTCTCAGCTGTGATTCCGCCCGTCGGGCAGAAGCTTGACCTGCGGCAAAGGCGAATTGAGCGCTGAAAGATAAGCCGCACCGCCCGACTGCTCGGCGGGAAAGAACTTCTGCAGCGCATAGCCATGCTCGAGCAGGATCATCGCTTCGCTCGGCGAGCGCGAGGCCGGCAGAAGTGGGGTCTCATTTTCTGCGCCGCCGTCATCAAAGCGGGGCGTAGCACCCGGCGAGACCGCGAAGGCGCAGCCGAGCTCGGCGCTCAGTTTCAACCGCCCTCGTCGAGCACCGTGCCTGAGCCCACGATCGCATCCTTCACCTCCGCCTTGATGGCGCGAATGCAGTCGGGCGCCGCCTTGGTGCGCAAAGTGATCTCGAGAACGGGCAGGCCGCCACCGACCAGCGCTCTGGCGAGCGGCACCGCATCGGCTACTTCGTCGATGACCAGCACAGGTATGACAGGCGCCCGCCGCAGGAGGGCTCAAGACCTCTTTGCCGTTCGCCCATCACTGCACCCTGAAAATCGTAGCGCCCTCATCGGCGCGACTGACCTGACCGCGGAAGGGCATGAAAGCTCGCGCCCGACGCCGAAATCATTGGCGGACAAGTCCGCCGTCACGGGAGCCCGCGATGCCCATTCAGCGGCATCGACCAGCACTTCGAGGCGCCCCGACACGGCATCGAGCCTGACCATGTCGCCATCGCAGATCTTGGCGATCGGCGCCGCCATCGGCGGCTTCCGGAGTCACATGGATGGCGGCCGGCACTTTGCCGGAAGCGCCCGACATGCGGCCGTCGGTGACGAGCGCCACGCGATGCCCCCGATCCTGGAGCACGCCCAAGGGCGGCATCAGCTTGTGGAGCTCCGGCATGCCGTTGGCCTTCGGCCCCTGGAAGCGCACCACGGCGACGAGGTCGCCGTAAGCTCGCCCGCCTTGAAAGCTTTCTGCAACTCCTCCTGCGAATGGAAGACACGCGCCGGCGCTTCGATCACATGCCGATCCTTCGGAACAGCCGAGCTCTTGATCACGGCGCGGCCGAGATCGCCGTCGAGCACGGCAATGCCGCCGCGTCCTGTTCGAAGGGACTTGCGCAGCCGCGCAGGACCGCTTGATCGCCACTCTCCTTCGCCGCGGCTCGACCAGGCGAGGCCTTCCGCGTCGAGACGCGGCTCGACGAGATAGCCATCGAGCCCGGTCCCCCAGACGGTCCTGCACATCCTGATGCACAAGGCCGGCACCAAGGAGCTCGCGGATGAGGAAGCCCATGCCGCCCGCAGCATGGAAGTGATTTACATCGGCCTTGCCATTGGGATAGATGCGGGTCAGCAAGCGGCACGAGAGCTGAGAGTTCCGCCATGTCGCTCCAGGTCAGACAAATGCCGGCCGCCGCCGCCATGGCGATCAGATGAATCGTATGATTGGTCGAGCCGCCCGTCGCGAGAAGACCCACGACGCCATTGACCATGGTGCGCTCATCGACGATGCGGCCGATCGGCGTGTACTCATTGCCGAGTCGCGGTGATCGCCAGCGCCCTGCTGGTCGCAGCGCGCGTGATCTCATCGCGCAAGCTCGTATTGGGATTGACGAAAGTCGATGCCGGGCAGATGGAGGCCCATGATCTCCATGAGCATCTGGTTGGAATTGGCGGTGCCGTAGAAAGTGCAGGTGCCGGGCCCATGATAGGATTGGGCCTCCGCTTCGAGCAGCGCGTCGCGGCCAACCTTGCCCTCGGCATGGAGCTGCCGGATTTTCGACTTCTCGTCATTGGGAAGGCCCGATGTCATCGGCCCGGCCGGAACAAAGACCGACGGCAAATGGCCGAAAGCTCAGGGCGCCGATGACCAGGCCGGGCACGATCTTGTCGCAGACGCCGAGATAGACGGCCGCGTCGAACATCTGGTGCGAGAGGGCGACGGCAGTTGAAAGCGCTATCACATCGCGCGAAAATAACGACAGCTCCATTCCCGCTTCGCCCTGAGTGATGCCATCGCACATGGCAGGCACACCACCCGCGACCTGCGCCGTGGCGCCGGCCTCGCGCGCCGCCTCGCGGATGATCTCAGGGAAGCGCTCGAAAGGCTGATGCGCCGAGAGCATGTCGTTATAGGCGGTGACGATCGCCAGATTGGCGCAAGATCCTTCGCGCAGCATCGTCTTGTCGCTTGCGCCGCAGGCGGCGAAGCCATGGGCAAGATTGGCGCAGCCGAGCCCTCGCGCTTCGGCGAGCGCCCGCCTCGCGGCTTTCTCGATGCGGTCGAGATAACGCTGCCGCGCTGGGCGGCTGCGCTCGATGATCTTCTCCGTAACAGAAGCTATCGTTCTCGGTGACGGGCATGGGACGCTCCGGATCAAGGGCACCAATAGAGGATGATCGGGCTCGCGCGCGCGCAGAAAGGCCCGGATCGGCATGTCCTTGACCGGACCCGGCTTCTCCGCTTCGGCCAGTGCCTTTTTCTTGTCTTCGCCTTCGATGTGCAGCACGATGAAATTGCTGTCGAGCAGGATCGGCAAGCGTGAAGGTCAGACGCTTCTCGGGCGCTCCCGGCGCCGTCATTGTCACGATGCGCTTCGAGGTCATGACATCGAGCGCCTCGCCAAGATTGTCGCCCCCCGGAAAGAACGATGCCGTGTGGCCGTCGGTTCCCATGCCGAGGACAACGACATCGAAGGGGCCGAGCTCTTGCGGGTTGCCATGGCTCGCCATAGAGCTGCACGAACTTGGCCGACGCGGCCTTCAATCGTCAAAAGCTGCTCGCGCACCAGCCTGGCGTTGGAACGATCATCCGTTATCGGCACGCAGCGTTCGTCCACCAGCGTGATGGTTACGCGCGACCAGTCGATCTTGATATGGGCGAGCTCATGGAAGAAGAGTTTGGGCGTCGTGCCGCCCGAAACGGCGAGCTGGGCCCGGCCTCGGTCGGTGATGGCCGCTGAAAGGCTCGCCGCCACATCCGACGCCAGGGCGGCGGCAAGCTCCTGCCTGCTGGCGAACAGCTTACGTTCGGAAATCATCTCGACATCATCCTCATGCCAGGTGCGGCCATCGCGCTCGATCAACGCCACAGCCGCCGCAGGCCCCCAGGTTCCCGCCGTATAGGGTTTGGGCAAGTCGGCCGATTCCGCCCATGCGTCAAGAACGGGATCGATCCAGCTCCACGCCGCCTCCACCTCGTCGCGGCGCATGAACAGCGTCTGGTTGCCGCGCACCACATCCATGATGAGGCGCTCATAGGCATCCGGATTGCGCACGCCGAAAGCCTCGGCGAAGCTCATGTCGAGCGGCACATGCTGCAGCCGCATGCCGCCCGGCCCCGGATCCTTGATCATCAGCCAGAGCTTCACGCCTTCATCGGGCTGGAGGCGGATGACCAGACGGTTGGTATCGATCGGCCCTGCGCCATCGTCGAAGACAGAATGCGGAATGGGCTTGAAGGTAACGACGATTTCCGAGACGCGTGCCGGCAGGCGCTTGCCGGTGCGCAAATAGAAAGGCACGCTGTTCCAGCGCCAGCTGCCGATCTCGACCTTTAGCGCCACGAAGGTTTCCGTCTTGCTCGACAGGCGAACCGAGTTCGTCAAGATAGCCGGGCACAGCACCTCCCGCCGAGGCCCCGGCGCGATACTGGCCGCGCACCGTCATGTTGGCGCCATTATTGGCGACGATCGGCCGCAAGGATTTCAGCACTTTCAGCTTCTCGTCGCGTACCGCATCGGCTGCGATCGAGGTCGGCGGCTCCATCGCCACGAGACAGAGTAGCTGCAGCATGTGGTTCTGCACCATGTCGCGAAGCGCGCCCGCCGTGTCGTAGTAGCCGGCGCGGCCTTCGACGCCCAAGGTCTCGGCGACGGTGATCTGCACGTGATCGATGTGACCGGCGTTCCACAGCGGCTCGAACAGAGCATTGGCGAAGCGCAGCGCCATCAGATTCTGCACGGTCTCTTTGCCGAGATAATGATCGATGCGATAAATACGGTTTTCCGGAAACACCTGGCCGATCGCATCATTGACGGCGCGCGCTGATTTCAAGATCGCGGCCGATCGGCTTCTCAACCACGACGCGGCTCTTCTGCGTGACCAGGCCGTTCTTGCCGAGCTGCCCACAGATCGGACCGAAGAGATCGGGCGATGTTGCGAGATAAAAGACGCGGATCCGGTCCTCACCAGGTTTCAGCGCCTTGGCCAATGCCTCCCAGCCCTGACCCTGGGTGGCATCGAGCGCCACGTAAGAGAGGCGCTTCACAAAGGTCTCGACTTCCTCCGCCGTCCGTTCCTTCTCGGGAACATATTTCTCGAGCGCCGCCTTGGCGCATGTCCTCGATTCGTCGTCGCTCATCGAACGCCGCGACACGCCGATGATGCGTGCGCCTTGGGGAATCTGGCCCGCCTTATCGCGATGAAAGAGCGCGGGCAAAAGCTTGCGCTGCGCCAGATCGCCCGTCGCGCCGAAGACGACGAGATCGAAAATCTCGACAGGGATGATACGCGTGGTCATTTTTTGTGCACTGCAATATGAGAGGCCGCCTGTATTAGACTCTGTGGCCGCGCTGCACAACTGGAAAGGCGGGACTTGACGGGACAGAGTTAACCCTGTTTGACCGGCCTCCATGTCCGACCTGCCAATAACAGCCATTTTGCCGAACCTCGCCAAAGCCTTGGAAGGACACGCGAATGTCATCCTGGCGGCCGAGCCGGGCGCGGGCAAAACGACGCGCGTCCCTTTGGCCCTCATGTCGGAAGCCTGGCTCAGGGGCCGCAAGATCGTGATGCTCGAACCCAGACGCCTCGCGGCCCGCGCCGCCGCCTCCCGCATGGCGCAAATCCTCGATGAGCCGGTGGGCGAAACCGTCGGCTATGTGGTCAGGCTCGACCGCAAAGTGTCAAAGGCGACCCGCATCGAGGTTGTAACGGAAGGCATACTGACGCGCAGGGTGCAGGCCGACCCCGCTCTCGCCGATGTCGGCCTCGTGATCTTCGATGAATTCCATGAGCGCAGCCTTGATGGCGACCTCGGCCTGGCGCTGGCGCTCGATGCACAATCGGGTTTGCGTGAAGATTTGAAAATCCTCGTCATGTCGGCGACACTCGATGAGGTTCGGCTTTCGCGGCATTTGGGCGAAGCGCCGGTGATATCGGCGCCTGGACGTGCCTTCCCGGTCGAGACCCGCTATGGTGATCGCCCGGAGCGCGCGATGCTGGCGCGCGGCATGGCGCGCGCCATTCGCGGCAACCTTGCCGAAGCCAAGCGCGGCATTCTTGCCTTCCTGCCTGGCGAGGCCGAGATCCGCCGCACGCAAGAAGCTTTGCGCGAGGCATCGCTTCCCGCCGACGTTGCCGTCATGCCGCTCTATGGCGCGATGGCACTTGGGGACCAGGATGCCGTCATCAGGCCCGCAGACGAGGGCCGGCGCAAGATCGTGCTCGCCACCACGATTGCGGAAACGAGCCTTACCATCGACGGCATCGACATGGTGATCGATTCCGGCCTCAAGCGGTCGCCGCGTTTCGATCCCAGCACGAGTATGACTGAACTGACCACGGTGCGCGTGTCGCAGGCTTCGGCAGATCAAAGACGCGGCCGCGCCGGACGGCAAGCCCCGGGAGTTTGTCTCAGGCTCTGGCCCGAGCAAGAGATGCGCGCGCTCAAGGCCCATGACGAACCCGAGATCCTGATCGCCGACCTTGCTCCGCTCGTTCTCGAACTCGCCAATTGGGGCGTTACCGACAGGACTGCCTTGCGCTTCCTCGACCCGCCGCCCGAAGCCGCCTTTGCCCAGGCACGCGATCTTCTCATCGAGCTCGATGCGCTCGACGACAAGGACGCCGCCACACCGATGGGCAAGCTGATGGCAAGGCTGCCGCTCCACCCGCGTCTCGCCCATATGATCGCCAGGGCCAAGGAGCTCGAGACCGGGGCCCTTGCCGCCGATCTCGCCGCAATCCTGTCCGAGCGCGATCTTCTCGGGCGCGAGGCCGGCGCCGACATCGCCGACCGACTTGCCGGCTTGCGTAAATACAGTGTGGGCAAACCGCTCCGCGAGCGCATCAAATCGGCGGCACAGCAGATCCGCGGCCTTTCCGATATCGGCAAGGAAGATACGGGCGATGCATCGCCCGGCGTCCTCGTGGCGCTGGCATGGCCCGACCGCATCGCGCAGGCGCGCGGCGGTCGCGGTCGCTTCCGCCTTTCGGGTGGCGGCGGCGCCGTCTTGCCCGAGCATGATGCGCTGTCAAACGAAGACTTCCTCGCGGTCGCGACGACCGACGGCGCATCTGGCGATCAGAGGATCTTTCTGGCCGCTGCCTTGGCGCGCGGCGATATTGAAAGGTATTTCGCCGCCCATATCAAAGAGCGCGATATCGTCAGATGGGACGTCCGGGCTGAGCTTGTGGTCGCTAACCGGCAGCGGCGGCTCGGCGCACTCATCCTTGAAGACCGGCCGCTTCCATCACCTGATCCGCAAGCAATCGCCCAGGCGATGACCAAGGGAGTTGCCGAAATGGGACTTGCCGTTTTGCCCTGGAGCGATGCGGCGCAGTCGCTCAAGGCGCGCCTTCGCTTCCTGCGCCGCGTCTTTCCGGAGGAAGGCTGGCCCGATCTCTCCGATGACGCGCTGCTCAAGGCGCTCGCCGACTGGCTCACCCCCTATCTCTCCGGCATGACGCGACGTTCGCATCTCGATCGGCTCGATATGCTGGCCATCACGTCCAACCTCATCCCCTATGAGCTCAAGCGGCGCCTCGACAAGCTGGCACCGAGGCATGTCGCCATTCCCTCGGGCGCCAATATCGCGATCGCCTATGAGACGGACGGCGATCCGGTGCTGCGCGCGCGGTTACAGGAAATGTTCGGTCTGAAGGAAACGCCGCGCATCGCCGATGGTCGTGCCGCCTTGCGCGTCGAGTTGTTGTCGCCGGCGCGACGGCCGCTCGCGGTGACGCAGGATCTCAAGAGCTTCTGGAACAATGCCTATCCGCAAGTGCGCGCCGAGATGCGCGGGCGCTACCCCAAGCATCCCTGGCCGGAAGATCCCCTGAGCGCGCCGGCGATCAAGCCGAACCGGGTGCGATAGCCGCTCTTTGCTTCCTCTTTCGACATCCTTATGCTCAGAGCCTGGAAGGAGACATGCCATGCGGTCGCCATATCGGAAACGGAGCTCGCACGTGTTCACGCGCCGCGGCTTCATTTCCGGCTGCGGCCTTGCGACGATGGCCGCGCTTGCTGCGCAGCCGATTTTTTCCACTCGCCTGATTGCTGCACCTAATCTGCTCAAGATGGCCGGCAAGGCTGAGCTTGTTCTCCTGGGCGAAATTCCCCTCGTTGCGGAGACGCCGGCGCATCTGCTTGATGATGAGGTCACCTCCACCGAGGTGTTCTTTGTCCGCAACAACGGTCAACCGCCCGAGCCGACCGCCGATCCCGACAGCTGGACGCTGGCCGTTGACGGCGAAGTGGACAAACCGCTGGCGCTCCGGCTCGGCGACATCAAGAAGCGCTTCCGCAAGGTCGAGTATGTGCTGCAGCTCGAATGCGCCGGCAATGGCCGCTCGGCCTTCGACCCTCCGGCGCGCGGCAACCAGTGGACGGTCGGCGGCGTTGGCTGCGCGCGCTGGGGCGGCGTGCCGCTCGCCGATGTGCTGGGCCAGGCGGGACTGAAGCCGCAGGCCTTGTACACGGCGCATTACGGCGCGGACGGAACTGTGCTTTCGCGCGGCATACGTCTGGCGAAGGCGATGGAGCAGCACACGCTCCTTGCCTATGAGATGAACGACCAGCCGATACCCAACATCCACGGCGGGCCGCTGCGGCTGATCGTGCCCGGCTGGCCGGGCTCCGCCTCCCACAAATGGCTGACGCGAATCTGGATCCGCGATCGCGAGCATGATGGGCAGGGGATGACGGGCACCAGCTACCGGGTGCCCACCGTTCCCGGGATACCGGGTGATCCCAATTTCGACACCAAGAACATGCGCGTCCTCGAATCGATGCCGGTGCGATCGATCATAACCAACCTCCGCGACGGCCAGAGTTTTCCCGTTGGAACGCGCGAACTGGCGCTCCGCGGCCATGCCTGGGCCGGCGAAGACACCGTGGCAGCCGTGCATGTCAGCGCCGATCTTGGCCAGACCTGGACTACCGCTGACGTCGAGGCCCCCGTCAATCGCTATGCGTGGCAGACCTGGACGGCTAGGCTCGCTCTGCCGACCCATGGCTATTACGAGCTCTGCGTGCGCGCCACCGACAGCAAAGGCAAGACCCAGCCGCCGGTCGCGGCATTGTGGAATCCGCAAGGCTACGGCGCCAACAGCTGGCACAAGATAGGCGTGACGATCGCCGGCTAAGGGAACCCGGCGGGCTCGCGGAGTTCTCTCAAATTGCAGGGAAACATGCGACATTCACCTTCCAAGGCCACCATTGCCCAGATCTGGCGCGGCCGCGTGAAGGCGGCGCGCGCCGATGAATATGCCGATTATCTTTATGAGGCCGGAATCAAGCCGCTCGAGGAGCCCTGGGCGTCGAGATGCTGCGTGAGGACGGCTCTGACGAAAGCGAGTTCGTGACGATCTCCTACTGGGAGGATGTCGAGGCAATGTCGCGTTTCGCCGGGAAAGATCCCCGACGCATCCATCATCTGGCGCGCGATCCTGAATTCCTCATCGAGCTGCCGAAGGAGGTGCAAATTCTCAAAATCGTGGCAAGCCATGGCAATGCGTTGAGTGCCGCACGCTGAGCTGGTTGGGCGGAAACAAGCATTCGCCAAACGGCACGCAACCGTATAATAAGTCTCGCGCCCGCTCTTGCGTCACCCCATTGAAGCTGTCCCAATCATCAGCCTTCCATGCAGCCCATTGTCTCCATCACCGATGTCTCGAAGACTTATGCGACCGGTTTCCAGGCGCTGAAGAATGTCTCGCTCGATATCCATAATGGCGAGATCTTTGCGCTGCTTGGCCCCAATGGCGCCGGCAAGACGACGCTCATCAACATCATCTGCGGCATCGTGCGTGCCTCGACCGGGCACGTCGTGGCCGATGGCCATGACATCGTAGGTGAATATCGCCAAGCGCGGTTCAAGATCGGGCTGGTGCCGCAGGAACTGACGACGGATGCTTTCGAGACGGTCTGGGCTACGGTCACCCACAGCCGCGGCCTGTTCGGACGCGGGCACAATCCCGCTTATGTCGAAAAGGTGATCCGCGACCTGTCGCTGTGGGACAAGAAGGACAGCAAGATCATGACGCTCTCCGGCGGCATGAAGCGGCGGGTAATGATCGCCAAGGCGCTGAGTCATGAGCCGACCATCCTCTTTCTCGACGAGCCGACCGCCGGTGTCGATGTCGAGCTCCGGCGCGATATGTGGGATCTGGTGCGGGAACTTCGCGCCAGCGGAGTCACCATCATCCTCACCACCCACTATATCGAGGAGGCCGAGGAGATGGCCGATCGGGTCGGGGTCATCAACCGGGGCGAAATCATCCTCGTCGAGGAAAAGAACACGCTGATGCGCAAGCTTGGCAAGAAGGAGATCACGCTTGAACTCACCTCGCCGATCGACAGGGTGCCGGCGGCGCTTGCCGACTACAATCTCGAGCTCTCCGCCGACGGCCACGAGCTCACCTATAGCTACGATACGCAAGGCAGCCGCACCGGGATAACGGCACTCCTGCACGATCTCGCCGAAACCGGCATCCGCTTCAAGGATCTCAATACGAGGCAGAGCTCGCTCGAGGACATTTTCGTCAACCTGGTGAGGGAGCGGTCATGAATCTCTATGCCGTCCGCGCCATTTACAAATTCGAAATGGCCCGCACCTTCCGCACGCTGCTGCAGAGCATTGTCTCGCCGGTGGTCTCGACCTCGCTCTATTTCGTCATCTTCGGCGGCGCCATCGGCTCGCGCATCGCCGAGATCGACGGCGTCACCTATGGCGCCTTCATCGTGCCGGGCCTCATCATGTTGTCGCTTTTGACGCAGAGTATATCGAACGCCTCCTTCGGCATCTATTTTCCGAAATTTGTCGGCACAATCTATGAGATCCTCTCGGCGCCGATCTCATCGCTCGAGATCGCCGCCGGCTATGTCGGGGCTGCCGCGACCAAATCGATCATGCTCGGCCTCATCACCCTCGGAACGGCGGCCGTCTTCGTGCCGCTTCATATCGAGCATCCGGTATGGATGCTGGCGTTCCTGGTGCTCACCGCCGTGACCTTCAGCCTGTTCGGCTTTATCATCGGAATCTGGGCGAGGAATTTCGAGCAACTGCAGCTCATTCCGCTCCTCATCGTAACGCCGCTGGCCTTCCTTGGCGGCAGCTTCTACTCGATCGACATGCTGCCGCCGCTGTGGCGCACCATCTCGCTCGCCAATCCGGTGGTCTATCTGGTGAGCGGCTTTCGCTGGAGCTTCTTCGGCACCGCCGATGTCCGCATCGAGATCAGCTTGGCGATCACGCTTTTGTTCCTCGTGATCTGCCTCGCGATCGTCACCTGGATCTTCAGGACGGGATACAGGCTGAAGAACTGAACCACTGCGCCCGTCCAATCTGATGAGAGCCGCCAAATAATAAAAACGCCGGGAGCTACGGCTCCGGGCGCAACGTCTTTGGCCTTCGCAAGGAGGTCACCGTCAAGATTAAGGTGGTTCGCACGATCATGCGCGAAAACTATGTTTCATACTGGTTGGCCAAGCAGCATTTCTTTGCCTTCTTGCCGCTGCCGCAGGGGCATGGATCGTTGCGTCCAACATCGCGCATCAGGTTGATGAACGGCTGATTTGAAACCCAGTCTGTGTCACACAGGGGTAGGCGGCTCGGCGCCTCGGCAAACTTGCCGATGGCTCTCGTGCAGGCCAGGGCATCGACCGCGTCATCAACATAGCCAAGACCAAAATCCACGAAACGCCCGATGTCGTCGGGATTCTTCTCGGCTTCGGCAAGATCTTTCTCGAAATGCTCCTTGTCGAGAATACCCATCTCTATCCGGCCTTCATCCCATGCGCTGTGAAACAGTGGCGCCAGGTCGCGCAGGCCAAGCAAGGCGATGGCTTCGAGCCAGACGATCCATGCATATTCGCCGTCATCCGCCAGCCTCTCGTCGTAGAACCGCTGCAGAAAGCTCCGCATGCGGTCCCGATCTATGCGGCCCTCCCAGGTCAGAAAGGTCGCGGACCCAAACAGTGCCGAACGCACAAAAGTCTCGACAGAACGATCGGCGATCATTTCAAAGAGACTCTCGGCATCGCCGTCGAACATGCCTGTGGCGATCTGCGCGAGCGACTGGGTAATGGCATCGCCCAGTATTTTCAACCGATTTTAGAGCCGGGGGAATAATCCTTGAACGTCACAGCCAAGACTTTCCGCTTGCCAGCGACGCGATCCCGAGATGCTTCGCGATCGTCTGGCCGATATCGGCCAAACCGTCGCGCCGACCAAAGCTTCCCGGCGATGCGTCCGGTGCGAAAGTGAGGATCGGCACGCATTCGCGCGTGTGGTCGCTGCCGCGCCAGGTCGGATCGCAGCCGTGATCAGCGGTAATGATCAAAAGATCTTCCGGCCTCAGCCGCGCCAGCGCCCGCGGCAGCACTTCATCGAAGGCCTCGAGCGCCGCGGCATAGCCCCGTGGATCGCGGCGATGGCCATACAGCATGTCGAAATCGACGAAATTGGTGATGAGTAGCCCGCCGTCCTTGAGGTCCGGCAGGACGGCGAGCGTTGCTTCGAAGAGCGCCTCATTGCCGACCGCCTTGATCTCGCGCCCCGTGCCTGAATGCGCATAGATATCGCCGATCTTGCCGATCGAGACGACCTCGCGCCCGGCCTCGGTGAGCCTGTCGAGCAAAGTCGGTGACGGCGGCGAAATCGAATAGTCCTTGCGGTTGCCGGTGCGCGTGAAATCGCTCGCATCGGCGCCGACGAAGGGCCTGGCGATGACCCGCCCGATATTGAGCTCATAGGAGAGTTCGCGCGCGATCTCGCACACCTCATGGAGCCGGTCGAGGCCGAAGGTCTCCTCATGAGCGGCGATCTGGATCACTGAATCGGCCGAGGTGTAGATGATCGGCTTTCCCGTCTCCATGTGATCCTCGCCGAATTCGGCGATGATGTCGGTGCCCGAGGCATGCTTGTTGCCGAGAAGGCCCGGCAATTCGGCGCGCGCGACGATCGCATCGGTCAGCGTGCGCGGGAAGCACGGGATGGTCTTGGGGAAATAGCCCCAGTCGAACTTGACTGGCACACCGGCGATCTCCCAGTGACCCGACGGCGTGTCCTTGCCGTTCGATACTTCGACGCCATAGCCCCATTGTCCGCGGAGCACGGCGTTGGCGTCGAAGCCTTTCGGCAAGTGACCGCTCGCCGCCCTGGCCGCGTGACCCAAGCCAAGAGAGGCCATATTCGGCAGAGCGGGCAGCGCCTGCGCTGCCACATGTCCCAGCGTATTGGCGCCTCTGTCGCCAAACTTTTCGGCGTCCGGCGCCCCGCCAATGCCGACGGAATCGAGAATGAAAAGAAAAGCGCGGCTCATCGTGTCTTGGATCCTATGCGATCGAGCACCGGCGATGCGGGCGGAGGCTGGTCCCCCAAGCGATAGGCCTTGCGCAGCGCAAAGGCCGCGCGTTCGAACGTGGTCTCGTCACGCGCATGGACAAGGGCCAATGGGCGATCGCGCCCGACATGCGCCGCTCTGCCGGCGAGACCGGTCAGGCCGACGGCCGGATCGATCTTGTCGCTCGCCACACGCCGCCCGCCGCCGAGTTCGATCACCGCGACGCCAAGCGCGCGTGTGTCGATGTGCGCAACAACGCCATCGCTCGCCGCCATGACCGGGCGGATGATCGGCGCCTTCGGCAAATGGCTGGCATAGTTCTCCAACAGGTCCTTGGGGCCGCCCAAGGCGGCTGCCATGGCTTGGAAACGCTCGGCGCCAGCGCCCGAGCTCAGTGTCCGCTCGAGCTTCGCCGTGCCTTCGACAGTCGTTGCAGCGATGCCCGAGAGCACCAGGATCTCCGCGCCGAGCGCAAGCGTGACCTCATGCAGCCGTAGATCGCGCTTCTCACCCGTCAAGTAATCGAGCGCATTCGCGACCTCGACGGCATTGCCGGCGGCGCTGGCCAAAGGCTCGTTCATGTCGGTGATCAGTGCGGAGGTCTTAAGACCTGCGCCATTGGCGACCGCAACCAGGCTTTCGGTCAATTCGCGCGCTTCTTCGGGCGTCGCCATGAAGGCTCCCGTTCCGGCCTTCACATCGAGCACGAGGTGCCCAAGACCGGCGGCGAGCTTCTTCGACAAAATGGAGGCGGTGATGAGCGGCACCGACTTGACTGTGCCCGTCACATCGCGAATGGCGTAGAGCCGCTTGTCGGCGGGCGCCAGTTCCGCGGTCTGACCGATGATGGCGCAGCCTTCTTCCCTCACCACCTTGCGGAAGCGCTCGAGATCGGGCTCGGAGGCATAGCCCGGAATGGCATCGAGCTTGTCGAGCGTGCCGCCGGTGTGGCCGAGGCCGCGACCTGATATCATCGGCACCGCCACGCCCGCGGCGGCGAGCATTGGCGCCAGCATAAGCGAAACATTGTCGCCGACGCCGCCGGTCGAGTGCTTGTCGACGATCGGGCGGTCGATGCTCTTCCACGAGAGAACGGTGCCCGAATCGCGCATCGCGCGGGTCAGCGCCACCGCTTCGGCGCGCGTCATGCCGCGCAAAAAAACCGCCATGGCAAAGGCCGCGGCCTGGCCCTCCGACACGCTGCCTTGGGTCAGGCCGGCGATGAACTCGCCAATGTCGTCCGCGGCCAGCTCCTTGCCGTCACGTTTCTGGCGGATAAATTCCTGGGCCAGCATCAGGCCATCTCTCCACAGAAGCGTGACAGAAGCTTCACCATGTCGCCCACTGCCTTCTGGCCCTCGCTTTTCGTCTCGTCATGGCTGGGGATCGCACCCTCGATGCCGGCCCCGAGATTGGTGATGACGGACAGTCCTGCGACCCTGAGACCGAACCGGCGCGCCAATATGACCTCGGGCACCGTCGACATGCCGACGGCGTCGGCTCCCCAGGACTGCACCATGCGGATTTCCGCCGGCGTCTCGAAGCTCGGACCCGAGAACCAGACATAGACGCCTTCATGGAGTTTGATCTCCTCGTCCTTGGCGGCGCGCCGGAAGGCATCGGCCATGGCTTTGTCATAGGCCTCGGTCATGGGGACGAAGCCCTTGTCGCCCTCCTCTCCGATCAAAGGGTTCATGCCGGAGAAATTGATGTGATCGGTGATGAGCATGATGCCGCCCGGGCGCATGCCGGGCTTGAGCGAGCCCGCGGCATTGGTGAGGATGAGCTTCGATATGCCCAAAGCCTCCAGCGCCTCGATCACCGGCCGCATCACGGCACAATCGCCCTTCTCGTAAGGGTGGCCGCGCCCACGCAAGACCACAACCGGCTTGCCGTGCAGACAACCGGCGAAGACCTCGCCCGAATGACCGGAAATTTTGGGCACCGGAAAGCCCGGGAGGTCCCGGTAAGGGATGCGCAGGGGTGCGGTAACGGCATCCGCCACCGGGCCCAGGCTCGAGCCGAGAATGATCGCGGTCTGGGGGCGAAGCGTGCCGAGCCTCTCGCGCAATGTGTCGATAGCCCTGATCATACCGAGAGATTTTCCGGGCCGAAGGATTTGGGCAGAAGTTCCGCGAGCGTAAAGCTGCGGCGGATTTTTCCGTTCTCGTCGCAGACATGGATCACAAGTCCGGGCGCGCCGAACTCACGCAATTTCTGGCGGCAGCCGCCGCAGGGCGTCACCAGCGCATCGCCCGCACCGACGACCGCCGCTTCGGTGATGCTCCGGCCGCCGCCCATGATCATGGCGGCGATGGCGCCGGCCTCCGCGCAAGTGCCTTCCGGATAGGCGGCGTTCTCGACATTGCAGCCTGCATGCACCACGCCATGCTCGTCTCTGACCGCAGCCCCGACCAGGAAGCGCGAATAGGGCGCGTAAGCTTTCAGCCGTGCCTCGACGGCAGCGGCAATGAGAGATGCATGCGCCATTATTTTTCCTTCACATAGGGCACGCCGCCCGCTCTCGGCCCCACGGCATGGCCAATGAAGCCGGCAAGCAGGATGACGGTCAGTATATAGGGCACGGCCTGCATGAGCTGTACCGGCACCATGCCGATGCCGGCGATCGGCACGCCCTGCAGGCGAATGGAGATCGCATCGAGCACTCCGAACAGGAGACAGGCCCACATTGCAGGAACTGGCCGCCATTTGGCGAAGATCAGTGCAGCGAGCGCGATGAAGCCCTTGCCCGCGGTCATATATTCGATGAAGCCGGCGCTTTGCGCGATCGAGAGATAAGCGCCGGCGAAGCCGCACAGGATACCGCAGCAAGATGACCGCGGCATAGCGCATCGCCTCGACCGAAATGCCGGCAGTGTCGACGGCGGCGGGGTTTTCACCGACGGCGCGGAGTCTCAGGCCGAAGCGGGTGCGGTAGAGCAACCACCAGGTCAAGGGCACGGCGAGGAATGCGGCATAGACCAGGATGTTCTGCCCGGAGAGGATCTGTGAATAGATCTGGCCGATTATGGGCACGCCGCGCAGGGCATCGGCAAAAGGCCAGACATGCCCCATGAAGCGCTCGGTATTGCCGAGCCGCGGCGTCTGCCCACCGATCCTGAACCAGGTCTCGCCCAGTTGCGCGGTGAGGCCCGCAGCGATGAAATTGATCGCCACACCCGACACGATCTGATTGCCGCGATGGGTGATCGAGGCAAAGCCATGGACCAGCGCGAAGAGCACCGAGCCCAGCACGGCAGCGAAGAGACCGAGCCAGGCCGAGCCGGTCAAGGCCGCGACCGTCCCGGCGGTGAAGGCGCCAATCAGCATCTTGCCTTCGAGCCCGATATCGAAGACGCCGGCGCGTTCGGAATAAAGGCCGGCTAGGCAGGCGAAGAGCAAGGGCACCGAGAAGCGGATGGCCGAGCCCGACACCTGCGCGATCAGATCGAGCCATTCCATGGTTCAGGCCTCTTTTGGCTTGAGCTGCCGGCCAGAGAAGACGCGCGCGATATGCGGACGGAACATGTGCTCGAGAGCGCCCGCGAAGAGAATGACGAGTCCCTGGATGACGACGATCATGTCGCGGGTGATCGGTGGGCTTCTCGAATGAGAGATCGGCGCCGCCCTGATAGAGGGCGCCGAAGAGAATGGCGGCGGGTACGATGCCGAAAGGATGCGAGCGGCCCATGAGCGCCACCGCAATGCCGACAAAGCCATAGCCGGCGGTGAATTCGAGCAAGAGGCGGTTCTGCGACCCCATGATTTCATTGAGGGCGAGGAAGCCCGACAACGCGCCCGAGACCAGCATGGCGATGATGATGAGGCGTTGCGGCTTCATGCCGGCGTAGGTGGCGGCGGCCGGATTGGCGCCGAGCACGCGCAATTGATAACCGAGCGTCGTGTGCCACAGAAGTAGCCACACCGCGACGGCGCAGATGAGCGCCCAGAGGAAGGAGAGATTGAGCGGCGAGCGCGCGATGGTGATACCGAGGCTCGCCGAGCACGTCATGGATGAGCGGCAGATGCGCATTGGGATCGAAAGTGCGCGTCTCGGGATTCATCGAGCCCTTGGGCGAGAGCACATTGACGAGCAGATAGATCATCAGCGCCGAGGCGATGAAATTGAACATGATGGTGGTGATGACGATATGGCTGCCGCGCTTGGCCTGGAGATAGGCCGGGAATGAAGGCCCAGCCGGCGCCGAACAGAGCGGCGACGATGATGGCAAGCGGGATGATGATCACCATGGGCAGGAAGCCCAGCGGCAGGCAGACGAGCGCGACGCCGAGGCCGCCCAGATAGGCCTGGCCCTCGGTGCCGATATTGAACAGGCCGGCATGCAGCGCCACGGCGAAAGCAAGCCCGGTGAAGATGAAATTGGTCGTGTAGAACAGAGTATAGCCGAGGCCAGATCCGTAGCCGAATGCGCCGTTCAGCATGATGCGCACGCTCTCCATGGGCGATTCGCCGATGGCGAGGAAGACGAGGCCGGTGACAATGAGCGCGGCCAGGAGATTGAGCAACGGAATGAGGCCGATATCGACCCAGCGCGGCAGCTCGCGCGAGGGCCCGCTCATGCCGCCGCGCCCGCCATCATGAGGCCGATCTGCTTCTCGGGAGTTTCAGGCGCGCATTCTCCGGTGATGCTGGCCGCGCGCACATGACGAGCACGCGGTCGGCAAGCGCCTCGAATCTCGTCGAGCTCGACCGAGACCAGCAGCACCGCCTTGCCGCGGTCGCGCATGGCGATCAATCGCCTGTGGATGAATTCGATGGCGCCGATATCGACGCCGCGCGTCGGCTGGCCGACGATCAGGAGATCGGGATCCTGCTCGATCTCGCGCGCCAGCACGATCTTCTGCTGGTTGCCGCCGGAAAACAGGCCGAGGCGCAGATAGCGGATCCTGCGGCCGCACATCGAAGTCCTCCATCTTGTTTTCCGTGTCGGCAAGGATGGCGCGGCGGTCCTGGAAGATGCCCTTCTGATAATGGTCATCGCCGTGATAGCCGAGAATGATGTTCTCGCAGGCATCGAAAGAGGTGACGACGCCGAGACGATGCCGGTCCTCCGGCACATGGGCGAGCTTGTGGGCGCGGGCTTCCGCCGCATCGCAGGGGAGAAGCCTGCCGTTGAGGAGAATCTCGCCCGACACCATAGGCCTGATGCCGGTGATCGCTTCGAGGAGCTCGCTCTGGCCGTTGCCGGCAACGCCGGCGATGCCGACGATCTCGCCGGCGCGGACGATGAAGGAGACGTTATCGACCTTCACCGATGCCGGCCGCATCCTTCACCATCGAGATTCCTCACCTCGAGCACGGTGCGCTCGGGAGCACGCTCGGACTTGACGACGCGCAACAGCACGCGCCGGCCGACCATCAGTTCAGCCGAGTTGTTCAGGCGAAGTCTCACCTGTCTCGAGCAGTCGCCACCATCTCGCCGCGGCGCATCACCGAGACGCGGTCGGTCACCGCCATGATCTCCTTGAGCTTGTGGGTGATGAGGATGATGGTCTTTCCCTGCTCCTTGAGCTGCCTGAGGAGGCGGAACAGATGCTCGGCCTCGTTCGGGGTGAGCACACCGGTCGGCTCATCGAGAATAAGCACCTCGGCGCCGCGATAGAGCGCTTTCAGGATCTCGACGCGCTGCTGCAGGCCGACCGGCAGATCGTCGATCAGCGCGTCTGGGTCGACCTGCAGCCCGTAGTCGCTTCGCCAGGCGCTCCAATTCGCGCCGCGCCTTGGCGAGGCCGCGATTGAGGACAAAGCCGCCTTCGGCGCCGAGCACGATATTCTCGAGCACGGTGAACTTGCCGACCAGCATGAAATGCTGATGCACCATGCCGATGCCCGCCTTGATCGCATCTGTCGGGCTTGCGATCTCGCGCTACCTTGCCATTTACGCTGATCTCGCCCGAATCGGCCTGATAGAAGCCGAACAGGATCGACATCAGGGTCGACTTGCCGGCACCATTCTCGCCCACGATGCCGTGGATGGTGCCCTTATCGATTTCGAGCGAGATGTCCTTGTTGGCGTGGACCGCGCCGAAACGCTTGTCGATATGAGCAAGGGCGATGGCGGGAGCTACCGCCATCGCCGTCTTGTCAGTCATGATCGAAGCCGATCAGTAAGGGCAGGCCGAATCCGACATGTAGTCGTGGACCTGGATGGTGCCGCCCTTGATGTCGGCCTCCGCCTTGTCCACGGCCGTTTTCATCTCCGGTGTGATCAACGGCTTGTTGTTGTCGTCGAGCGCCCAGCCGACGCCGCCTTCGGCAAGGCCGAGAACGGTGACACCCGATTTGAAGCTGCCGTCCTGGCCGGCCTTGAAGACATTATAGGTCGCGACATCGACACGCTTGAGCATCGACGTCAGCACCTTGCCCGGATGCAGCATGTTCTGGTTCGAATCGACGCCAATGCCGAGCTTGCCGGCATCCGCCGCCGCCTGGAGAACACCGATGCCGGTGCCGCCGGCGGCGTGATAGACGACGTCGGCGCCGCGATCGAATTGCGACTTGGCGAGTTCGCCGCCCTTCACCGGGTCGGACCAGGCGGCACCCGTGGTGCCGGTCATGTTCTGGAACACCTCGGCATCGCTCTTGGCGGCTTTGACGCCGCCGACATAGCCGCAAGCGAAACGGCGGATCAGCGGAATGTCCATGCCGCCGACGAAGCCGACCTTGCCGGTCTTGGAGGCGAGTGCGGCCAGCACGCCGACCAGGTAGCTGCCCTCTTGTTCCTTGAACACGATCGAGGCGACATTCGGCGCCTCGACCACCATGTCGATGATGGCGAATTGCGTGCTGGGGAATTCGGCCGCGACCTTCTTCACCGCCTCGGCATGGCTGAAGCCGATGGCGACGACCGGCGAGAAACCACGCTCGGCGAATTTGCGCAAGGCCTGCTCGCGCTGGCTGTCGTTCTGGATCTCGAAATCCTGATACGCGACACCGGTGTCGGCCTTGAATTTCTCAGCACCCATGAAGGCGCTTTCGTTGAAGGATTTGTCATTGCGGCCACCGAGATCGTAGACGACCGCCGGCTTTACGTCCGCTGCCAAGCTTGCGCCCGCCATCAATGCCGTCATGGCAACGGCCGCAAACAGCTTCCTGATCATGTAGAACCTCCCTGTTGATCTTTTAGTTCCCTCACCCTAGCGCGGCAGCGGCAAACGAGGAACGTCCGCTTCGGCGCCAAGTTATCTCTGAGCCAAAAGCCCGGGCCAGCGATGCGCTCAGTTGACGCCAGACGCGTGTAATTTGCAAGGAGTCCGCAACACTAGCGCGCGTTCCGGCGAAGTGGAATTGCTTCGCCGATAAGGATTCGCGCCAAATCAAGATGTTGGAGCAAATCCTTATCGCCAAAGTCTTCAACTTTGGCGGGATTTGCTCTAAACCCACAGATGGGCCTGGCTTGAAATTCAGGTCCTCAATCAACATATTGCGAGGACCTCCGGTGCCTTTGGGCCGGTAGATGAGCTGCTTTCTAAAAGGGCCCGTCATGACGCGCGTTTCGCTGTTTTCCAGCCCCTATTTGCTCGGATTCGACGACTTCGAGCGCATTATCGACAGGGCGGCCAAATCGGCCAATGATGGCTATCCTCCCTACAATATAGAGCGGGTCGCACGCGGCGAAAATGCGCCAGAGAAATTCCGCATTACGCTCGCGGTCGCCGGATTCTCGCGCGACGAACTTGAAATCACCATCGAGGAAAACCAACTCATGATCAGGGGCCGTCAGGTCGATGACGGCTCCCGCGCCTATCTTCACCGCGGCATCGCGGCTCGCCAGTTCCAGCGCTCTTTTGTCCTGGCGGAGGGTGTCGAGGTGAAGAGTGCGCAACTGGAAAACGGTCTGCTCGCCATCGACCTCGAGCGGCCCGAATCACAAAGGATCGTGCGTAAGATCGAGATAAAAGGAGTCTGAGCCATGACCGGACCCGAAACCGAAAAGAAATTTGAGATCGCCACCGAAGAGTTGGCTATGCTTGGCAATGGCGCGCTCGGTTATATCCGTGAAATCGAGCCGGACAGTGCCGCCAAGCTCTTGGGGCCGCAGATCAACGTGCCGGGGGATATCAGGCTCTATTGTCTCTATGGTGCCGATGGCACGCCCATGTCGATTTCGGCGAGCTTCGAGGCTGCCTTCGCCGCAGCACGCCAGCACGAGCTGACGCCCGTCACCGTTCACTGATTATTTTCATCGGAGAGAAGGAAAGGCCGTTCCGGCGCCCCGGAACGGCCTTTGATATTTGTGGCTGCCTTCGTTCTATGCCGCGTGCGGCGTGGCCGCAGGCTCGGTCAAAATGGCGTAAAGCCCCTCGGCCGTGTCGGTGCCGCGCAGTTTTGTCACGACATCGTGATCGCGCAACAGCCGTGAAATGCGGGCGAGGGCCTTCAGATGATCGGCGCCGGCATGTTCGGGGGCAAGTAGCAGAAAGACGAGATCGACGGGCTCATTGTCGACCGCATCGAATTCGATCGGCAGCGCGAGGCGCGCGAACAACCCATAGACGCGCGTCAGCGTCGGGATCTTGCCATGCGGGATGGCGATGCCGTGGCCGAGCCCGGTGGAGCCGAGCTTCTCGCGCTGCAGAAGCGTTTCGAAAATCACGCGATGATCGATCGCCGTGATCTTGCCGGCGGAATGCGCGATCTCCTGCAGGAGCTGTTTCTTGTTCTGGACCCTGAGGCTCGGCAGGATGGATTGAGAATCGATGATCTCGGCGAGGTTCATGATGGTGGAATTTCCTTGTTGCGCGCGCGTAGGCTCAGGGAGCCGCACCGAGATGAGGATCGATCCAGCCGATATTGCCGTCGGACCGGCGATAGACGACATTGAGCCCGCCGTCACGCGCATTGCGGAAAAGCAGGAACTGGCCGGTCGAGATGTCGAGTTGCATCACGGCTTCGCCCACCGAAAGCTCCGGCACATCGGCGGACCTTTCTGCAATGATGACGGGATTGAGATCCTTCGGCTCCTCGACATCGTGTTCTCCTGCACTCGCAATGACGTAGTCCGTGGCAGCGCGCCGACGTACCGGTTCGAGGCGGCTGTCATTGTGATCCTTGAGCCGGCGCTTGTAGCGTCTGAGCTGCTTCTCGAGATGGCTTGCCGCCTTGTCATAGGACGGCATGGCTTCAGAACCGTGACCATGGGCCTGGAGAACGAGTCCGGTCGCGAGATGCAGGGTGCAATCGGACGTGAACTGGGCACGCTGCTTCTCAAGCGTGACATGGGCCGAGACGGTGCCGTTGAAAAATTTCTCGGCAATATCGAAAAGACGATTCTCGATATGCGCCCGCAACGCTGCGCCAATGTCCAGATTTTTGCCAGTGATCTTGACCTGCATTTTACCTGACAGTCTTTATCGACTTGGCCCATCCAATGTGGGCGGCGCGGCGTCCGACGTCAACTGCCGAAAGGCTTCTATACCGTCTTTCGGCTTCCGCTATGTCACCAGAGAGGACCAGCCCCCTCCAAAACGGCGCGGAAACTAGTCGTGGGCGGAAGTGAAGTCAACTTTATTCCGTTCCCATTCGGAAGCTTCAGGAACCGAAGGCGTTCTTTTCCCGCCGGCGTTGGACTGATGATGGAATGCCTAAGGATTCTCTGTATTTAGCGACCGTACGGCGCGCTATGTCGATGCCTTCCGACTTGAGCATGTCGACGAGTGTGTCGTCCGACAGGATGTTGGATTTGGTTTCGCGATCGATCAGCGCGCGCAGGCGATGGCGTACGGATTCGGCCGAGTGGGCCTCGCCGCCCAAGGCCCCGGCGATCGCGGTGGTGAAGAAATATTTGAGTTCGAAGATGCCTCTCGGAGTCGACATGTATTTGTTCGAGGTGACGCGGCTCACCGTCGATTCGTGCATCTCGATCGCTTCGGCCACGGTCTTGAGGTTGAGCGGACGCAGATGCTGGACGCCATGGATCAGAAATGCATCTTGCTGGCGCACGATCTCGCGCGCCACCTTGAGGATGGTCTTGGCGCGCTGGTCGAGGCTCCGCACCAGCCAGGTGGCATTGGCGTGGCATTCTGAGAGATAGGTCTTGTCCTCATTGCGCATTGTTCCGCGCGCGACCTGCGCCATGTAGCGATTGTTCACCAGCACGCGCGGCAACGTGTCGTTGTTGAGTTCGACCACCCAGCTGCCGTCGGGCGCCGGCCTCACCGAAACGTCAGGCAGGACCGCCTGCACTGGTTCCGCACCGAAGACATGGCCGGGCTTGGGATTGAGCCGGCGCAATTCGGCTATCATGTCGCGGATGTCGTCGGCATCGACCCTGCACAAGGATTTGAGCCCGGCGAAATCGCGCTTGGCGACGAGATCGAGATGCTCGACCAGGATCTGCATGGCCGGATCGAGCCTGTCCATCTCCTTGAGCTGAAGCATGAGGCATTCCTTGAGATCGCGGGCGAAGACGCCGGCGGGATCGAAGCTCCGGAGAACACCGAGCACGCGCTCGACATGGGCCACGCTCGTGCCCAGCATCTCGGCCACTTGCACCGGATCGCTGGTGAGATAGCCCGCCTCGTTCACCATGCCGATGAGATTCTGTCCGATCAGCCGATCGGCTGGATCGGCGATGGCGAGCATCAGCTGCTCGGTCAGGTGCTCGGCGAGCGTCTTCTCGCGGGTGAGCGTCGCACCGATATCGAGTTCGTTCTGATCGAGCGACACCCCACGCGAAGGTTTGAGCGAAGCCCAGCCGGAATCGGCCGGCGCGGCTACATTGCGATTGGACGCATCGGCACGGCTCTCACCCTGATAGATGTTGTCGAGATCGGTATCGAGGGTGGCGAGCCGCTCTTCGGCGCTTGCATCATCCTTCATGGCGCTGGCGACATCGCGTTCCTGCGCTTCGCTCGCGGGTCCTTGCGCCTCCCGCTTCTCGTCACGCTCGAGCAGCGGATTGCTTTCGAGTTCGCTTTCGACAAAGGCCTGGAGTTCGAGATTGGACATGTGCAGAAGCTTGATCGCCTGCTGCAATTGCGGCGTCATGACCAGGGACTGGCCCTGTTTCAGCTCTAATCGCGGTGACAGCGCCATTGTCAGGTTTCGGACATCAGGCGTCGGGGATCAGGATAGCTCCTGGCCCCCGACACCTGATATCTGGCCCCTGTCATAGGCTGAAGCCTTCGCCGAGATAGAAGCGCCGGACATCGGCATTGTTGACGATTTCCTGCGGCGTGCCCTCGGTCAGGACCTCGCCCTCATGGATGATGAGCGCGCGATCGATGAGTTCGAGCGTCTCTCTGACATTGTGATCCGTAATAAGCACCCCGATTCCCCGAGCGGTAAGCTGTCGCACCAGTTGGCGAATATCACCGATCGCAATCGGGTCAATTCCGGCGAAGGGCTCGTCGAGGAGCATGAATTGGGGTCGGGTCGCGAGGGCTCTGGCGATTTCCACACGGCGACGCTCGCCGCCAGAAAGTGCCACAGCTGGCGCATGCCGGAGATGTGAGACGGAAAACTCATCGAGCAACTCACGCAACTCACTTTCGCGCCGCTTGCCATTGGGCTCGTGCAGCTCAAGCACGGCACGAACATTGTCTTCGACCGTAAGACCGCGAAAGATTGAGCTTTCCTGGGGCAGATATCCGATGCCGAGCCTTGCCCTCTGATACATGGGCAAGGTGGTGATATCCGTCCCGTCAAGGCTGATTGTGCCCTGGTCGGCGGCAATGAGACCGGTGATCATGTAGAACACCGTCGTCTTGCCGGCGCCATTGGGTCCAAGCAGCCCCACGGCCTCGCCACGCTTCACGGAAAGGTTGACCCCCCTGACCACCGGCCGGCGCCCGAAGCTCTTACGGAGCCCTATGGCGACCAGCCCGTCATCCGGCGGCAGATCGCGCGGGCGGGGCCGAGGCGCCCGCTCCGCTATCCGAAGACCGCGCCCGTAAGCCCTGTCGGACTTGTGGGGCCGCACGGTCGTCATAGCCTCACCGCTGTGCTTCACCAGATTACCGCCCATTTAGATTAATATTAGGTGAAACATCCCCGTCACTGCCCCGGCACGAAGCTGCCCTTGACGCGTCCACCCGTCATCTCGCTCTTGTTGGTCTTGAGGTCGACAAAGAGCTGTTCGCCATTCATGATCGTCTTGCCTTGCACCACTTTGGTGCCGCCCTTCACCCACAGCTTGTTGGCCTTCACATCCATATGGGCGGTCTTGCCGGTGACCGTCTGGCGCCTGGTGATGATCACAACATTGCCCTCGGCATCGAGGAAAGTGACCTCGGTTTTCTTGTTGCCGCCGGTGACTTGAATGCCGGTATCGGCGGCGGGCTGGGCCTCGCCTTCCTTCTTGGCCGCCGGTGCGGTCGCCGTTTCGGTGTAGCTCACGGTCAGCGTGTCGCATTTCAGCGTCACATCCGCACGCACGGCACTGACATTGCCCTTGAAAATGGCCTTCTTCTGCTCGTCGAGAATTTCCATCGTGTCGGCTTCAATGTCGACATTCTGAGGCGTCTTTGCGCCCTTGGCTGCATCAGTGGTGTCGACCGTCTGGGCGGCAATGGGCATTTGAGAGAGAGCGAAGCCGGCAAGCACGAACATCAGAGCGAGGCTGGCACGACGGTTCATGGGGTGCTGTCTCCTGTTTTGGTGTCCCGGAACAGGGCCTTAACCCCGTTCAGGAACAGAATATTGTTACCCTCATTGGATATTTCTACCCCATTGGCATCGATCGTGCCCGAGGAAAACTCGACCGTAACCGGCACATTGCTGGTCAGCCGTTTCTCGCCAATTATCACATGCGCCTTGTCCATGCGCGCGGTGAAGCGGCCGGTGGACTTGATCACCACATCGGTGTCGAGGTCGAGCGTCTTGACGTCGGAATTGTAGAGCCCCTTGCGCGACTCGAAGGTGATCGGCTCGCCGTTGCTGCCGTTGGTGGCGCCTGAGACCTCGTCGAGGTTGATGAAATTGGGTTTATCCTTGTCCTGGACCGCGCCCCTGGCGGAGATCGAGTAGGGGCGGTTCTGGCTGTCGAGACCGGTGATGGTGGAATCAGTCACCGTCACCTGGTCGTGCGAAACAGCGGTCGGCTCGACGCGCTTGGGCGCCGGCGAGAAACTGCCGGTCTGATAGAGGAAAACTACAATAAGGATCACGACCGCCCCGCCAAATGCCGCCGAAACATAAGGCGCCATGCGGGCGCGCGCGGCGGCCTTGGCGGTGCGAGCGCGCGGGAGGCGATGCATGGCGTCAATGCGCGAAGACATCGTCTTCCGTCCAGCCCAGGAGATCGAGCTCCGAGCGCACCGGCACGAAATCGAAGCAGGCGCGCGCCAGTCTCTTGCGCCCTTCGCGTTCGAGCATCTGATCGAGTTCTGGACTTCAGCTCATGCAGATAGAGCACATCCTGGGCGGCATACTGCTTCTGCGAATCGCTCAAGACATGAGCGCCCCAATCGGAGCTCTGCTGCTGCTTGTTGAGCTCGATGCCGAGCAACTCCTTGACGAGGTCCTTGAGGCCATGCCGGTCGGTATAGGTGCGGGTAAGCTTGGAAGCGATCTTGGTGCAATATAGGGGGCCCGTATCGACGCCCAGATAATGCTTGAGCGCGGCGACGTCGAAACGCGCGAAATGGAAGATCTTGAGAACTTCGCGGTTCTCGAGGAGAGCCTTCAGGCGCGGCGCTTCATAGTTCGATCGATCGGGCTGGACCAGATGAGCATTGCCGTCGCCCGACGACAATTGCACCAGGCACAGCTTGTCGCGCAAGGGATTGAGTCCGAGCGTTTCGGTATCGATGGCGATCTCCGATCCGAGATCGAGCCCCGCCGGCAAATCGCCTTTGTAGATCTTTATGGCCATCCGTCAGTCGATTTCGCCGCGCTCATTGTCATCAACGCGGGCTGCCCAATTTCAATGTAGCTTCGGTCAAATCGAGAGCTCGCTGGGCCGAGGCTCGGGGAGTGCAAATTGGTGCCCAGAAGAGGACTCGAACCTCCACGCCTCTCAGCGCTAGTACCTGAAACTAGTGCGTCTACCAATTCCGCCATCTGGGCATTGCGGGGGTTCATAAATGACCCTATGCGTCAGTGTCAACTGATGCGCCAGAGCGCTTCCCGCCGAAGTTGCTCGGCCCCGGATCGAGTCCAGGGCAGGCTTTGGCGATAAGGAAGCGCTCCAGATTTATGTCTGCGAGCCTTCTGCCCGTTTTGATCGGATTTCTTCATCCGATGAAAACGGGCAAGGCTCTATGGAGGTTGATTTGGGCTTTGCAAAGGCCGAACCCCCCGGTAAAAGGGCCCAAATCCTGACATCATGATGGATTGGACGGCGTGACCCTTCCCCCTTCCGAGACCCTGATCACCCTCATCGGCGGCTCCGGCTTTCTCGGCCGGCATATCGTGCGAAGCCTCGCCAAAACGGGCTATCGCATCAGGGTCGCTTGCCGCAGGCCCGATCTCGCGGGCCATGTGCAACCTTTGGGGGTTCCGGGCCAGATCATGCCGGTCCAGGCCAATGTGCGCTATCCCGAACTCGCTCGAGGCTGTCGCGCAGGGCGCCCATGCGGTCGTCAACCTGACCGGAGTGCTCTACAGCGCCGGGGCGCAAAGCTTTGACGCCATCCATGTATTTGGCGCCGAGGCCGCGGCCCGGGCGGCCAAGGCGGCACGCGCCAAGCTCTTCATCCAGATGTCGGCTCTGGGTGCCGACCTTCATTCCGCCAGCGCCTATGCGAAGTCCAAGGCAGAAGGTGAACAGCGGGCCCGCGCGGCCTTTTCCGGCACTATCGTTCTCAGGCCCTCGATCGTCTTCGGCCCCGAGGACGCTTTTTTCAACCGTTTCGCCGCCATGGCCCGCTTCTCGCCCGCCCTCCCTCTCATTGGCGGCGGCACTACGAAATTCCAGCCGGTCTTCGTCGGCGACGTCGCGCAAGCGGTGGCCCAGCTCATCGATGCCGGCATCGCCTCCGGGCGCACCTATGAACTCGGCGGGCCCGAGGTGATGAGCTTCCGCGAGCTCATGGAATTCACCTTGCACACTGTCGGCCGCAAGCGCCTCCTTATCCCTCTGCCCTGGTCAGTGGCGCGGATGAAGGCGATGATCCTCGAGCGCCTGCCCAAGCCCTTGCTCACCACCGACCAGGTGGAATTGCTCAAGAAGGACAATGTCGTGAGTGCGGAGGCAGCGGCGGAGCGCCGCACACTCGAAGGACTCGGCATCACACCGCGCGGCATCGAAGCGATCGTGCCCGCCTATCTCTATCGCTACCGCAAGGCAGGTGAGTTCTCGGCTCCCGCATTCTAGCGCGCATTCCGGCGAAGTGGAATCACTTCGCCGGAAAGGATTCGCGCCAAATCAACATGCTGGAGCAAATCCTTATCGCCAAAGTCTTCAACTTTGGCGGGATTTGCTCCAGGTTGGCGCGTGATCGAACGGAAAACCGGTGTCCCCTTTTCCTGATCCCGCGCCCCTGCCAAAGCTTGCCCCGGACCCGATCCGGGGTCTGCAACTGTGGCGGGATATGCTCCAGCAGGTTTACTGCACGGCGCCGAAGGTGAAGCCGAAGAAGGGCAAGGCGAGAAGGACGACGCCCAGCGCCCAGCGATAGATGGCGAAGGGCAGGAAGCTCATCACCTTCACCAGCTTCATCAGTACCGCGATGGTGGCAAGCGCCACCAGGAAGGTGAAGAAAGCCGTGAGCAACTGATCGCCGGAAATCATATGGCCTTCGTGGATGGCGGTGCCGAGCTTGAGAACCCCGGCGCCGGCAATCGCCGGGACGCCAAGGAGGAACGAAAACCGCGCCGCCTCGGCGCGTTCGAAACCCAACGCCCGCCCGGCCGTCATGGTGATGCCCGAACGGCTTGTGCCCGGAATGATGGCGATCGCCTGGGCGATACCGATGATCAAGGCCTGGCCCAAGGTCATGTCTTCCATGCGCTTCACCCACAGGCCGAAGCGGTCGCAAAGATAAAGCAGGGTCCCAAAGATGATGGCGTTCCAGGCGACGAGCTGAGGCATGGTGCGCACGGCGTCCATGAAACCGATCTTGTCGAGAATCGGGCCGAGGATGACGGCAGGTATGGTGGCGGCGATGATGAACAGCGCAAGCTTGCCCCATGTCGTCATGCGCCCGCGCAGCAGATCGAGGGTGCCCGCCAGCAGCTTGAGAATGTCGCGCCAGAAATAGACGACGACGGCGAGGAACGAGCCCATATGCACCATGACGTCGGTCATGAGGCCCTGATCCGGCCAGCCGGTCAGCAGTGGCACGAGCAACAGGTGGCCTGAGGAGGAGATCGGCAGGAATTCGGTTATGCCCTGGATCAGGGCGAGAACGAGAATTTGCTCTATTGGCATATGTGACCTGCCGGAGGGACGCGCCCCAGAATTGCTTGCCGCCTGTGCCTCAGGGTTCTATATGCCGACTAGTGGCACGGCAATGGCGGCCCGGTGTTTGGCCGCTGTCTTTACGCAGAATTAATCAAGGGTCCTGATGCCTCGACTGCACCATTTCGCGCTTGACCCCTATTCCCGCCGCATCCGCCTTGCCTTGAATGAATATGGTGCCCAAGTCGAGCTGCGCGACGAGCTGCCCTGGGCGCCTTCGGACATCCTCTTCACGCTCAATCCCGCGGGCACGCTGCCCGTCCTGGTCGAGGATGATGGCAGCGCCATCAACGGCATCGAGGCCTTGAGCGAATATCTCGAAGAGACGCGCAACGGCTCGATCTCCCTCATCCAGGGCGATGCCAAGGGGCGGGCCGAGGTGCGAAGGCTCACCGGCTGGTTCGACACAAAATTCTATGCCGAGGTGGCCGAGCCCGTCCTGACAGAGAAGGTCATCCGCCGCTTCATGCCGCGCGAACGGGGTGGGGGATCGCCCGAGATGTCGCGCGTGCGCAAAGGGATCGACTTCCTCAAGGCCCACCTTGACTATGTCGGCCGGCTTGCCGATCGCCGCAACTGGCTCGGAGGCGACAATCTTTCGCTGGCCGACCTCGCCGCCGCGGCTCATCTTTCGGCGATCGACTATATCGGTGATGTCCCGTGGGCTGATTTTCCTTCCGCCAAGGCATGGTTCCAGCGGTTGAAGTCAAGACCTTCCTACCGCTCGCTGCTCACCGACAGCGTGCGCGGCATGCCGCCCTCCGCGACCTACACCGACCTCGACTTCTGATTCTTTCCGGCATCTCTGGTATAAATGCTCGGGAATGGCACCGCTCGAGGAAAGATTGCGCCGCAAGGCGCGGGAGCACGGCTTCGCGCAATTGCGCATTGCCGATCCTTCAGCCGCGGCGAAAGCCGGCACGCGGCTCAAGGAATTCCTGTCCTTCGAGCGCGAAGGCGACATGGGCTGGCTCAGGGAAACCGCGGCGCGGCGCGCCGATCCCCTCATGCTGTGGCCCGAAGCGCGCTCTGCCGTTATGCTCGCCATGAGCTATGCGCCCGCGCCCGACATGGATCCGCTGCACCGCCTGAAAGCGAGGGATACCGGCGTCATCTCCGTCTATGCGCTGGGACGCGACTATCACGATGTCATCAAGGGCAAGCTCAAGCTACTGGCGCAGTGGCTGTCGCGTGAAACCGGGCGCGGCGTGAAGGTCTTCGTCGACACAGCACCCTTGATGGAAAAGCCGCTCGCCGAGGCGGCCGGCCTCGGCTGGCAGGGCCGGCATACCAATCTCGTCTCGCGCGAGCTTGGCTCCTGGTTCTTCCTCGGCGCTATCTTGAGCGAAGCGGAGCTCATCCGCGATGACCCCGAGAGCGATCACTGCGGCTCATGCCGGGCCTGCCTCGACATCTGCCCGACCAAGGCTTTCCCCGCACCCTATCAACTCGATGCGCGCCGCTGCATTTCTTATCTCACCATCGAGCACAAGGGGCATATCGCATCGCGAATTCCGTGAAGCCATCGGCAACCGCATCTTTGGATGCGACGATTGCCTGGCGGTCTGCCCCTGGAACAAGTTCGCGCAAACCGCTCATGAGTCGAACCTCGCGGCACACGAAAATCTTATCGCGCCCAAGCTCGCCGAGCTCGCCCGCCTCGACGACCGGGCTTTCCGCAGCCTTTTTTCGGCCTCGCCCGTCAAGCGTACGGGCCGTGACCGCTTTATCCGCAACGTGCTGATCGCCATCGGCAATTCCGGCGACCGGTCGCTCGCCAAGGAAGCGGAAAGGCTGCTTAGCGATCCATCCAACCTGGTGCGCGCCATGGCGGTGTGGGCGCTGGCGCGCTTGCTGCCGGTGCGCGACTTCGCGGCGTTGCGCGCCAAGCATGCCGCACAGGAAGAGGATGAAGCCGTCAACGCCGAATGGCAGAACGCCTGAATGCCCCACCTCTTCTGCTTCGGTCTTGGATATACGGCGCAAGCCTTGGCACCGCGGCTTGTGCGGCAAGGCTGGACGGTGAGCGGCACCAGCCGGTCCGGCGAAAACGGCGAGTCTCGCCTTTGACGGCACAAAACCGCTTGCCCGATCCGCCTTCGACGGCATCACTCACCTTCTGATCTCGGTGCCGCCGGGAGAGGCCGGCGATCCGGTCCTCAACTGTCATGTGCAAGATATGAAGCGGCTTGCCCGATCACTCCTCTGGACCGGCTATCTCTCGACCACCGGCGTCTATGGCGACCGTGGCGGCGACTGGGTGGACGAGACCTCGCCGCTGACCCCGACGACGGCGCGGGGCGAACGCCGGCTCGCCGCCGAGACCGCTTGGCGGAGCCTGCGATCTTCCCATGCACATCTTTCGTCTCGCCGGCATCTATGGCCCAGGCCGCAACCAGCTCACTTCACTCCTCGATGGTACGGCGAAGCGCATCGTGAAAGCGGGCCAGATCTTCAGCCGCGTCCATGTCGAGGACATTGCCGGCGTCCTTCAGGCCTCGATCGACAAGCCTCGTGCAGGCCGCGCGTACAATGTCTGCGACGACGAGCCCTGCCCGCCGCAGGATGTCGTCGCCTTCGCGGCCGAGCTTCTGAAGATCCCGGCGCCGCCCGAAATCCCCTTCGATCAGGCCAGGCTTTCGCCCATGGCCAAGAGCTTCTATGCGGAACTCGAAGCGAGTCTCCAATCGGCGGATCAAGGAAGAGCTCGGTTACCGGCTGATCTATCCGACCTATCGTGAAGGGCTCACCGCGCTCTTGGCGACGCTCGCCAGATAATCCGTGGCCAGATTTTCGGCCGCGCGCTCGATCGCGAGAATATCCTCATCGCGCGACAGGCGATGATCGCCATCCTTGATCAAGATGAATTGCGCATCCGGCGAGCGAATCGCGTTGAAGGTCTTGTGGCCGTGTTGCCAGGGCACGTCGCGATCGCGATCACCATGCAGAATACGCAAGGGGCAGGCGAGATCGAGACTTTGTGGGAGGAGGAGATGCTTGCGTCCGTCATCGATGAGCTTGCGGGTGATCGGATAGGGATCGCCATATTGGCTTGGCCGCAACCATACGCCGTCACGTGCCATGGCGCTCAGCGCGTCCGCATTGGCGTTGATCTCGGGCTCCATCAAAGCCTGGGTCATGTCCGCTGCTGGCGCGATCAAAACGAGTCCCGTGATGGCGCCTGCCCGCTCTTTCGCCAACAGCAACGCCAGATAGCCGCCCATGCTCGAGCCGATAACGATCATCGGACGATCATTGGCAAGCGCCAGGGCGGCCCTCGCCTCGGCAAGCCAGAACGACAGGGTGCCGTCCTCGAACCTGCCTTCGGATAATCCGTGGCCCGAGTAATCGAAGCGGATGAAGCAGCGGTCGGCTTCGACGGCCCATTGCCGCAACCTTGTCGCCTTCGTGCCGGTCATGTCGGACTTGAATCCACCGAGCCATAAGAAGCCGGGCTTTCCCGCATCAATGTGCCGCGGCTCATGCCTGTCGACCACGATCCGAATGCCGGGACGGACCTCCATCATTTCGAATTGTGGCATTCTGCTCTCCCTCCTTGACTTGCCCCCCATCTTCACGGTCTATACAGGGTTCGCAACAGCGCGCCCGGGTTGCAATGCCCCAGCGCCAGCAAGGAGACGACGACCACTTGAACATACCACCCCGCCGGCCAGTCAACAGCCGCTCGGCTCAGCCTCAGCCGAACAAAGAAGAAGGCCACAAGATAAATAACCGTATAGAGTCGCGCGAAGTCCGCCTCATTGACGCCCAGGGCCACAACCATGGCGTCGTCCCCACCCGCCAGGCGCAGATGATGGCCGAAGAAGCCGGCCTCGACCTGGTCGAGGTATCGCCCGACGCCATGCCGCCCGTCGCCAAGATCCTGGATTACGGCAAGTTCAAATATCAGGAACAGAAAAAGGCGAACGAGGCCCGCAAGAAGCAGAAGGTCATCGAGATCAAGGAGATCAAGATGCGCCCGATGATCGACGATCACGACTACGACGTGAAGATGAAGGCGGTCAGGCGCTTCTTCGAGGAAGGCGACAAGGTCAAGGTTACGCTGCGCTTCCGCGGCCGCGAGATGGCGCATCAGGAACTGGGCCGGCAATTGCTCGACCGGGTGAAGGGCGACACGGTGGAAATCGCCAAGGTTGAATCGGAACCACGTTTCGAGGGCCGCCAGATCGTCATGGTGCTGGCGCCGAAATAGCCGGTCTGTTATTTGCAAGGGGAGACGTGGACCGCTCCATCGTCATGATGGAGCGGTCTTCATTTTGGGGCACCCCCAGTGTGCTGAACGCGAAGTTCCTGATATTTGGCCGGTTGCACCAACAGGAACTTCGCGCTCAAAAGCACACGAGAATCATTGAGTTTCTAGTGTCCTTTCGAATCCGAAGTTCGCTCGGAAGGCGCAGCGGGGGTTATGCGAACTTCGGATTCGGAACACTAGATGCGTGACGAAAAAGATGCGCAGCGCCGCCAGCTCGTCTAGTGTCCCGATCCTAACATTCGCTTCTGCATGCGACGGGCTTGTTGCGAATGTTAGGATCGAAGGGACACTAGTAAATGTAAGTTTCTAATGTGGTCTTGGACTTGACATTCGCTATGAACGCATGCCCAGATACCGAAGCGAATGTCAAATCCACCACATTGGTCGGCGTCGCCTTCATGTGCGTCGGGGTGTTCGTCTTCACTTTCCAGGATCTCATCATCAAGGGCATATCCTCGACCTATCCCGCCCATGAGATCGTCTTCATCCGCAGCTTTCTCGCGCTCCCCTTCACTTTGCTGATCGCCTGGTTTGAGACGGGTCTTCATCGCCTCAAGACGCCGCGCGTCGGCGCCCACATGCTGCGCGGCGTCGCCTTCTTCATGGCCTACACGCTCTATTATCTCGGCATCGCCGCCCTTCCCCTCGCCATGGCGGTGGCGATCTCCTTCGCCGCACCCTTGTTCATCACCGCCCTTGCCGGACCCCTCCTCGGCGAGAAGGTCGGCAACGTCCGCTGGTTCGCCGTCGTCCTCGGCTTCATCGGCGTCCTCATCGTCATGAAGGATGGGCTTGGACTTCTCCAATGGGCCGTGGTGCTGCCGGCAATCTCGGCGCTGTGCTATGCGCTCGGCCAGTTGCATGGCCGCCATATGGGCGCCACCGAATTCGGCCTCGACCATGTCGGTCTATATCAATTTCGTGTTCTTCATCCTGTCGGGCCTTGCCGGCCTCATCATCGGCAGCGGTGCCTTCGCGCATTGGAGCCATCCGAGCCTGGCTTTCCTGCTGCGCGCCTGGGTGTGGCCGACCCCGCATGACCTGCTCCTCATGCTGGGCTGCGGCGTCGTGGCGAGCATCGGCGTCTATTGTCTTGGCCAAGGCTACCGCATGGCGGAAGCCAATCTCGCTGCGATCTTCGAATATACGGCACTGCCTTGGGCGATCTTGTGGGGCTTCCTGTTCTTCAGCCAGTTGCCCGGCACTTCGACGTTCGCGGGCGTCGCGCTCGTCATCTTCGCCGGCATCGTCATCGCCATTCGCGAGCGGCCGCGGCGCGCGGCTCTGCGCGGCAACGAGACATGAGGTCAAAGGCCTCGCCGGGCCAACTGACAAGGACGTGTCAGTTGCGAGAGGAAGAACGATGCGCAAGGCGTCCAGGCGATCCGCAATTTTCACCTGGACCGAACGCAAAGCTGAGTCGCGACGGGGAAACACGAAGCCAGCTGCGTGAATCTAGAACTTCTCTACCCAGGGCCTGAGTTCGACCTCCCAGGTCCAGGCGCTCCTCGGCTGCATGAGGATGTTGAAATAGGTCTCGGCGATCGCATCGGGATCGAGCATGCTGTCGGGCCGGTCGGGCGGCTCCTCGCGGCCGGGATTGCGGATGCCCCCGTCGATGACGAAATGGGCGACATGGATACCCATGGGCGCGAGTTCGCGCGCCATGCTCTGAGCAAGGCCCCGCAGCGCGAATTTTCCCATGGCGAAGGGGGCCGACTGGGCGTAGCCCTTGACGCTCGCACTGGCGCCGGTGAACAGGATGGCGCCCCGGCCCTGCTTCAGCATACGCCGCGCCGCCTCGCGCCCGGCGAGAAAGCCGCCAAAGGCTGTCACTGCGATCGCCTGCTCCACGGCTTTCGGATCGAGCTCTGTGAATTCCCCTCGCAGGCGGCCTGAAGCATTGTAGATGACGACATCGGGCTCGCCGATAGCCTTGTCGGCATCCTGGAAGAGCTTCTCCATCTGCTGCGGGTCAGCGGCGTCGCAGGCAAAGGTCTTGGCGCGTGTTTCAGCGGCGAGACTCGCCAGTTTTTGCGGATTGCGCGCAGCAAGCCCGACCTTGAGGCCCCTGCTTGCCAAAAGCCGGGCCAGCGACGCGCTGAGGCCCGAACCGGAACCGATGATCAATGCGGAAGTATAACGGAGCTTGGACATGACGGCCTCGCGAGACGGAGAGGAACGTCCACGAATGTGGGCCTGAGCCGGCTCTTCAATCAAGGCGTGCCGCAGCGTCACACCATGGGAAGCGGCACTTGCCTTTTTCCCCGGCTTCCGCCATAACCCGCCCGTTCAAGCCGCCTGGCCTGTAAAGGGCATGCCAGGGCGGTCTTTTATTGTGCATCGAAAGGAAAGCGAAATGCCCAAGATGAAGACGAAATCGTCTGCAAGAAGCGGTTCAAGGTCACCGCGTCCGGCAAGATCAAGGCCGGCCAGGCCGGCAAGCGCCACGGCATGATCAAGCGCACCAACAAGCAGATCCGCAACCAGCGCGGCACCATGATCCTGGCGCCGGGCGATGAGCGCCTGGTCAAGATCCATATGCCCTATGCGCGCTAAGGCTTGAAGGAGAAACAGACATGTCCCGCGTCAAGCGTGGTGTGACGGCGCGACGCCGCCCACAAGAAGGTCATCAAGCAGGCCAAGGGCTATTTCAACCGCCGCAAGAACATCTTCCGCGTCGCCGTCCAGGCGGTCGAGAAGGCCGGCCAATATCAATATCGCGACCGCCGCACCAAGAAGCGCAATTTCCGCGCTCTGTGGATCCAGCGCATCAATGCCGCGACCCGCGAGCTCGGGCTGACCTATGGCCGATTTATCAACGGGCTCGGCAAGGCCGGTATCGAGATCGACCGCAAGGTTCTGGCCGATCTCGCCGTGCGCGAGCCTCAGGCTTTTGCCGCTCTCGTCGAGAAGGCGAAAGCGGCTCTCTGAGCCTGCGTCGAGCAGTCTTCGGTTCTGGCCGGGCCTCGGTTGGCGCTCGCTTCAGCGCTCAGAGGCCCGGCCTTTTGCGTTGAAGGAATGCAAGCCATGAGTCTTGCAAACCCTTGAACAGGAAATCGCTGATCGACGGTATCATCGGCCGCGGCGGACGAGGCCGCGCTCGAAGCCTTGCGCGTCTCGGCGCTCGGCAAGAAGGGCTCGATCTCCGAGCGCATGAAGACGCTGGGCGCCATGGCGCCCGGAAGAGCGCAAGGACGGCGGGCGCCGCGCTCAATCTCCTCAAGGACAAGATCGCCGAGGCCATCGCCGACGCGCAAGGCCGCGCTTGCAGGAGACGGCCCTCGAAGCGCGGCTCGCCACCGAGAAGGTCGACGTCACTCTTGCCGGTCCGCCCGAGGCGCAAGGCACCATCCATCCGGTGAGCCAGGTGTGGGAAGAGATCGTGCAGATCTGGGGCGATCTCGGCTTCTCGGTCGCCGAGGGCCCGCATATCGAGAACGACTTCCACAATTTCACCGCGCTCAACATGCCGCCCGAGCATCCCGCGCGCCAGGAGCACGACACCTTCTATTTCAACGCAGAAGCCCGATGGCTCGCGCATGGTGCTGCGCACCCATACGAGCCCGGTGCAGATCCGCACCATGCTGGCGCAGAAGCCGCCGATCCGCATCATCGTGCCGGGCCGCACCTTCCGCTACGACTCCGATCAGACCCACACGCCGATGTTCCACCAGATCGAGGGCCTGGTCATCGACGAGGAGACGCATCTCGGCCATCTCAAATGGGCGCTCGACCGAATTCTGCAAGGCGTTCTTCGAGGTCGACGACGCCGAAGATGCGCTTCCGCGCCTCGCATTTCCCCTTCACCGAGCCCTCGATGGAAGTCGACATCAACTGCTCCTGGGAAGGCGGCCAGGTGAAGATCGGCGTCGGCGACTTCGTGGCTCGAGATTCTGGGCTCGCGGCATGGTGCATCCCAATGTGATCCGCCATGGCGGCCTCGATCCCGAGCGCTATCAGGGCTGGGCCTTCGGCATGGGCCTCGACCGCATCGCCATGCTCAAATACGGCATTCCGGATCTGCGCGCCTTCTTCGAGGCCGATCTGCGCTGGCTCAGGCACTATGGCTTCCGCGCCTTGCAGGTGCCGACACTCGCCGGAGGGCTCTCGTCATGAAATTCACGCTCTCCTGGCTCAAGGATTATCTCGACACGCACGGCCACGCTCGACGAGATCGTCGAGGGGCTGATCGGCGTTGGCCTCGAAGTGGAAGCCGTCGAGGACAAGGCGAAGCGCTCTGGCGCCTTCACCGTCGCTCATGTGCAGCGAGGCGCGGAAGCATCCCAATGCCGACCGCTTGCAGCGTCTGCGACGTCGAGACCAGGTCGGCCTTGATCCAGGTCGTCTGCGGCGCGCCCAATGCCAGGACCGGCATGAAGGGCATCTTCGCGCCGCCCGGCACGCATATTCCGGGCACCGGCATCGACGCTCGAGAAGGGCGTCATCCGCGGCGTCGAGTCCAACGGCATGCTGCTCTCCGAGCGCGAACTCATGATCTCCGACGAGCATGACGGCATCATCGAGCTCGACGAAGACTGTCCCGATCGGCACGCCGGCGGCGCAGGCGCTCGGCCTCGACGATCCGATGATCTACATCAAGGTGACGCCCAATCGCCCCGATGCGCTCGGCGTCTATGGCATTGCGCGCGATCTCGCCGCCAAGGGGCTTGGCACGCTCAAGCCGCTCAAGGTTGACGCCGGTCCCGGCCAGTTCCAGCTCGCCGATCGGCGTGTCGCTCCGATTTGACGGAGGCGACACCACGCCCTGTCCGCTGTTCGTCGGCCGCTATTTCAAGGGCGTGAAGAACGGCCCCTCGCCCGACTGGCTGAAGCGCGCGCCTCAAGGCGATCGGGCTCAGGCCGATCTCGACGCTCGTCGATATCACCAACTACATCACCTTCGCCTATGCGCGGCCGCTGCATGTCTTCGACGCCGAGCAAGGTCAAAGGCTCATATCCGCGCGCGTCTCGCCACGGCGGCGAGGAAATACCTGAGCGCTCGACGGCAAGACCTATTGGCTCGATTCGGCGATGACGGTCATTGCCGACGATAGCGGCGCCCGAAGCGATCGGCGGCATCATCGGCGGCGAACATGCCGGCTGTTACCGGATGACAACCGTCAATGTCTTCCTCGAAGCCGCCTATTTCGATCCGCTGCGCACCGCAGCCACCGGCCGCAAGCTCGGCATCCATCTCCGATGCGCGCTATCGCTTCGAGCGCGGCATCGATCCCGCCTTCACCCAGACCGGCGTCGAGATCGCCACGCCGCATGATCCTCGATCTCTGCGGCGGCGAGCCTCCGAACTCGTCATCGCCGGGCGCGGTGCCCGACACAGCGCGCAGCTATCTCCTGCGCAAGACCGCGTGAAGGCCTTGGGCGGCATCGATGTTCCGCTAGCCCGAGCAGAAGCGCATTCTGACCGCGCTCGGCTTCGGCGTGACCGAGACGCCGGACGGGCCTGCTCTGCGGCGGTTCCGTCCTGGCGGCCCGATGTGCATGGCGAGGCCGATCTCGTCGAGGAGGTCTGCCGCATCTGTCGGGCTCGACAATGTGCCGCTTCGCACGCGATGCCGCGGCCCGCTGCCGTCGCCAGGCCGGTGCTCAATCCGCTGCAGAAGCGCATGGTCGCCGCCCGGCGCACGCTCGCCGCGCGCGGCCTCAATGAGGCGGTGACCTGGTCGTTCCTGCCGGAAGCGCAGGCGAAACTCTTCGGCGGCGGCCAGCGCAGTCGCTGCAAGCTCGCCAATCCGATCTCGTCGGAACTCTCCGACATGCGGCCCTCGCTCCTGCCCAATCTCATCGCCGCGGCCGGCGCGCAACATGGCGCGCGGCTTCCTCGACGTGGCGCTGTTCGAAGTCGGCCAGGCCTATGCCGGCGACCGCCGGAGGACGAGACGCTGCGCGCCGCCGGCATCCGCCGCGGCAACGCCGTGCCGCGCAACTGGCAGGGCCGGCGCGCGCCCGTCGATGCCTTCGATGCCAAGGCCGATGCGCTCGCCGTGCTCGAGGCGGCGGGCGCGCCTGTCGCCACCGATGCAGGTCGTGGCCGAAGCGCCGCGCCTGGTATCATCCCGGCCGCTCCGGCACGATCCAGATGGGCCCGCAGAACAAGCTCGCCGCTTTCGGCGAGATCCATCCGCGCGTGCTCGCCGCGATGGATGTGAAGGGCCCGCTCGTCGCCTTCGAAGTCATCCTCAATGCGATCCCGCTGCCGAAGCGCCAAGAGCGCGACGCGGCCCGCCCTCAAGGCCTCCGATCTCATGGCGGTGACGCGCGACTTCGCCTTCGTGCGTCGATGACAAGGTCGAAGCCGACAAGCGTCGTCAAGGCGGCCAAGGGCGCCGACAAGCAGCTTGATCAGCGATGTCACGGTCTTCGACTGTCTTCGCCGGCGGCGCGCTCGGAGAGGGCAAGAAGTCGCTCGCCATCGAAGTGACGCTGCAGCCGCGCGACAAGACGCTCACCGATGAGGAGATCGAAGAGCTCTCCAAGAACTCGTAGCCCAAGTCCAGAAGGCGACCGGCGGCGTGCTGCAGAAGCTGACGGTTCGCCCGCCAAGTGCTGTCATCCCGTCGCAAAGCCGGGATGACGAAATAGAACTCACAAGATGCGTCATCGGATCGATGACGTCGGTGCTATAGCGCACGATGAGTTTAGGTCTACCCAACCCCTTCCTGCTCGTCATGGCCGGGCTTCGACTCGGCCATCCAGCCTCGACGTCAGACAGGGGTTACACGGGAGCGCTGGATGGCCGCCTCAGGGGACCTCAGGGCGGCCATGACGAGGTGGGTAGCGGCTACCGCGGCATGAGGAGCGTTGAGAGATGATCGCTTCCTAGACTCATAGACTCCTAGTCCTTGCGGCTTGTTCGGCGATGTTCCTATGCTGGACAGGGCGAAGCAAGCGGGAGGACGGAACATGGATCAGCCGGCCCAGATTCTGGAAAAGCTCGAAGGCCTCGCGGCGGCGTTCAATGCCCATGACATCGATCGGATCATGAGTTTTTTCGCGAGCGATTGCAGCCTCGACATGCCGCGTGGACCTGAACCGCATGGCAGGCGGCTTTCTGGAAAGGAGGCGGTTCGCGAGGGTCTGCTCCTGCGGCTGCGCGGCATTCCAGACGTTCACTATGGTGATCTTGAACATCACGTCGGAGGCAACTGTGGAATGTCCAAATGGCTGCTGACCGGCACCATGACGGCCGGGGCCAAGGTGAAGGTTCGCGGTTGCGACTTCTACTACTTCGAAAAGGGCCTGGTGGTCCGCAAGGACTCTTACTGGAAGATCATCGAGTGATGTTTGTTTCGGCGGAATGAGGAAGATCTCTTCATGCGCTTCCGATGAATATGCCGGTCAGGAAGACCAGAAAACCGCCGACCGCCACCTGGAACGCGGCGCGCAAAAAGGGCGTGTCCATGTATTTGAACCGGATCCAGGAGATCGCCCACAATTCGAAGAAGACGACGATGGTGGCGATGCATCGTCGCCGTCCAGAAATCCGGAATGAGATAGGGCAGCGCGTGGCCGAGACCGCCGACCGCGGTCATGACGCCGGAAGCGAGGCCGCGGATCAGAGGCCTGCCGCGGCCGGTGAGCTTGCCGTCATCCGACAGGGCCTCGGCGAGACCCATCGAAATGCCGGCGCCGAGCGAGGCGGCAAGTCCGACAAGAAAGGTCTGCCAGGTGTCATGAGTGGCGAAGGCGGCGGCGAAGAGCGGCGCCAGCGTCGAGACCGAGCCGTCCATCAGCCCGACAAGGCCCGGCTGGATCACCTGCAGGAGGAAGAGCTTGCTGCCTGGCCTCGGCCTCTTCGAGCTTGGCATCGGGCGTCAGATGCTTGAGGCCCAGCCGGTCGGCCAGCGACGTATGGCCCTTCTCGGCCTCGGCCAGATCGCGCAAGAGCTTCGGCGATCTGCCGGATCGGTCGCCTGCTCCGCCGCCCGCGTGTAGAAGCGCACATTTTCGAGTTCCACCACCTCGGCGCGCTGGCGCATTGTGTCGAGGCTCATCTGCTTCTGACAGCCAGACCGGCGGTGCTTGCACGAAGCCCGTGACGTCGCTGCGCCGGATCAGCGGAATGAAATCGCCGAATTTCTTCTGGTAGGTTTCGGTGAGCCGCTCGCTCGGTGCTCGTGCTCCTCCTCCGCCATCTCGACGAACACCTTGGCGGAGGCCGGAAACTTGTCCATGAGCTCATGAGCGAAGGTCATATAGGTGCGGGCATCGTCCTCCTCGCTCGATATGGCGAGGGCCAGAATTTCCTGTTCCGTGAGATCTGAGAAGGCTTTCATGAGTCATGCTTAGAATAGTTCTAAACTATATTCCAGTGCACTTAAGGCGATGTCCCTCGGGACAACTCGGATTCGGAATTCCAGCCTCTTGAATTGTAAAGATTTTTCCTGCGCTTGACGGGGCGGGACGCCCCTGCCATCAAGCCCGCTCCACAGCAGACGTGATTGAATGACCGATCTTAGCCATATCCGCAATTTCTCCATCATCGCCCATATCGACCACGGCAAATCGACGCTGGCCGACCGGCTTATCCAGCTTTGCGGCGCGGTGACCGACCGCGACATGGTCGACCAGATCCTCGATTCGATGGACCTCGAGCGGGAGCGCGGCATCACCATCAAGGCCAATACGGTGCGCCTCGATTACACCGCCAGGAACGGCGAGAAATATGTGCTGAACCTCATCGACACGCCGGGCCATGTCGACTTCGCCTATGAAGTGTCGCGCTCGCTCGCCGCCTGCGAAGGCTCGCTGCTCGTCGTCGATGCGAGCCAGGGCGTCGAGGCCCAGACGCTCGCCAATGTCTATCAGGCGATCAACAACAACCATGAGATCATTCCGGTCCTCAACAAGGTCGATCTGCCCGCCGCCGAGCCGGAGCGCATCCGCCAGCAGATCGAGGATGTGATCGGCATTGATGCCTCCGATGCGGTCGCAGATCTCGGCCAAGACCGGGCTCGGCGTGCCGGATGTGCTGGAAGCGATCGTGCACCGCCTGCCGCCGCCCAAGGGCGACCGCAATGCGCCGCTCAAGGCGCTGCTGGTCGACAGCTGGTATGATCCCTATCTCGGCGTTGTCGTGCTGCTGCGCATCGTCGATGGCGAACTCAAGAAGGGCCAGCGCGTCAAGCTCATGTGCGACGGGCGGCTCCTATCAGATCGAGCGTGTCGGCATCTCGCGGCCCGAAAAAGGAAATGGTGGACAAGCCTCGGGCCCGGCGAGATCGGCTTCTTCACCGCGGCGATCAAGCAAGTGGCCGATACGCGCGTCGGCGACACGGTGACCGACGAAAAGAACCCGGCCGGCCGAGCGCCCTGCCCGGCTTCAAGCCGGCGCAGCCCGTGGTGTTTGCCGGTTTCTTCCCCGTCGATGCGGCGAGCTTCGAGGATTTGCGCGAGGCGATGGGCAAGCTTCGCCTCAATGATGCCAGCTTCTCCTATCGACATGGAAACCTCGGCGGCGCTTGGGCTTCGGCTTCCGCTGCGGCTTCCTCGGCCTTCTCCATCTCGAAATCATCCGCGAGCGCATCGAGCGCGAATTCAACGTCGACATCATCACCACCGCGCCGTCGGTCATCTACAAGATCAACCTGCGATCGACGGCGGCCAGATCGAATTGCACAATCCGGTCGATCTGCCCGATGCCACGCTGATCGAATCGATCGAGGAGCCGTGGATCGAGGCGACCATCCTGGTGCCCGATGAATATCTGGGCTCGATCCTCAAGCTGTGCGAAGACCGGCGCGGCCGGCAGAAGCAGCTGACCTATGCCGGCTCGCGCGCCATGGTGGTCTATGACCTGCCGCTCAACGAAGTGGTGTTCGATTTCTATGACCGGCTCAAATCGGTGAGCCGCGGCTATGCGAGCTTCGACTACAAGATGATCGGCTATGAGAAGGGCGATCTCGTGCGCATGGGCATCCTGGTCAATGGCGAGCCGGTCGATGCGCTGGCCATGATCGTGCACCGGGCGCGCGCCGAGCAGCGCGGCCGGGTCATGTGCGAGAAGCTGAAGGAGCTGATCCCGCGCCACATGTTCCAGATCCCGATCCAGGCGGCGATCGGCGGCAAGATCGTGGCGCGCGAAACCCTGTCGGCGCATGCGCAAGGACGTGACCGCCAAATGCTATGGCGGCGACATCACCCGCAAGCGCAAGCTTCTCGACAAGCAGAAGGAAGGCAAGAAGAAGATGCGGCAGTTCGGCAAGGTCGAGATCCCGCAGGAAGCCTTCATCGCCGCCCTCAAGATGGACGAGAACTGAGTGCTCGCCACGACAATCACATCGGTCAATCCGGGCCGAGTGACATCAACCGATCGTTATCTAAGCTGCCGCTTGCGAGCCGCAGGTTGCGGCCGATTTCTCTTTCCCGCGCTGGCTATGCCGATACCGCCTGAGCGGTGATTCAAGGGCCGTGTAGGAGAGTTGGGCAACAGCGAGGGAGAGCACGGCTCCGGCGGCAGCGACAATGATCCAATCATGGCCACGCAGCATTCGGATGATCGGATAGTGCCAGAGATAGATTGAGTAGGAGAGAAGGCCGAGATAAACGGCCGGCCTTGCCGAAAGGATTTTCTTGAGGAGGTTCGGGGAACGGCTGGCAAGTGCTGCGACAAGGCCGGCAGCGGCGACATCGACCACAGGCTGGAGCATGATCGCCATGGCACTTCGCCAGAGCACATTTGCCGCCAGGATGCTGATCAGCAAAAGCGAGATACCGCCCAGGATCTCGGCCGGCCTTTTGCCCAGATCGAATGCCCCGAAAGCAAGAAGGGAGCCCAGAACCAGGCCGCTTAGGCGCATGTCGAAACGATAGTAGAGCTGGCTCCATCCTGCCCATCCCGACGCGTCCATGGCCACATGCCAGCGCCAAAGGGTCGCGGCCAAAAAGAGACCGGCAAGGATCGCCATGGCGCAACGCCGCTCTGTACGCGCGAGCGAAAAGACGACGAAAGGCCAGAGAAGATAGAATTGGGCTTCGACGGCAAGCGACCAGGTGTGATTGAGGATTTCGGGCCTGTCGAAATGGGGATATGAATAGTCGGTCAGATAAAGTCCGGCCAGCAGAACATCGCCAATCGCATCGAACTCGGGCCAAAGGAACTGAGCGGCGACCACGTAAGCGCCAAGCATGAGAAGCAGAGCCGGCCACAATCGCGCAAGACGCGATTGCGGTAGAAAATGCCGAGTGAGAGCTTGCCCGTTCGCCCGATCTCCTCCCGCAGCAGCGACGTGATGAGATATCCGCTCAAGACGAAGAAGAGATCGACTCCGATGAAACCTCCGCCGAGTCCCGGCACTTGTGCATGGAAGGCGAAGACCAGCATGACCGCCAAGGCGCGCAAGCCATCAAATGCAGGGTTATTGCTCACCGTTCTCCGCCTACCGCCAAGCGCCCAATGACCAGCGCGTGATCGGGAAACCCGGCATCGGCCCCGCCGCCTGATCCGGGCCAATCTGCCCAGGATTGACTGTGTTTAGGAGGACGGGCTTTCAAATGTGTGAGCGTGAACAGATGATTTTGAGCTTCCGGGCTCGAAGCCTCGATCTTCAACGTGAAGCAGGCTTTCGAAGTGCCCAGAACCTTCCCAGACACATCAGCGGATTCCGATCATATTTCCCTCGTCAGCCGCAAATTGGAACCAATTGAATGCGAGCTTGATTTTGACGCACGGACAGATCCACATAGGCCGCCATGAGAGGAAGCTCTGCCCTCATAGTTGTCGTCTTGATCGCCACGCTCTGCGCCGGCGGCGCTGCGGCGCGCCCGCCATCGAACGAGCTCTATAGCGGCAAGGATCTGTACAAGCGCATCGGCAAAGCGGAGGCTTTGCGCAACAAGATCCCCTTCGCCATCGTCGATGCGGTGATGCGGGTCGAAAGCGCCTACAATCCGCAAGCCCTCGGCGATGTCGGTGAAGTGGGCCTGATGCAGATCCGGCCCTCGACCGCCGGCATGATGGGCTTCACGGGCCCGAGCCAGGCCTTGACAGAGCCGCAGACGAATATCGCCTATGGCACGCAATATCTGGCGGAAGCCTGGCGCCTCTCAAACCAGGACATCTGCACCACGGTGATGAAATACCGCGCCGGCCATGGCGAGACCCGCTTCTCGGTCAAGTCGGTCGACTATTGCAAGCGCGTGCGCAGCCATTTGGCGAGCATCGGCTTCCCGGTCACAGGCGATGTGCCGAAGCCCACCTTCGGCTTCCGCGAAAAGGGCGGTGGTGGAGTGGTCCGGGTCAAGGGCCGCATCCGCGTGAGCATGGGCGGCAAATGTTTCGCGCGCGTCGTCCAGCCCGGACGCAAATTCGGCAGCTGCATATCGCGCGCGCTGCTCCAGCAGAAGGGCCTGTTGAAATAGGTCCGTTTGCCGGATCCCTGCGGGCACGAGCCAGAGCAGCATTCTGAAGCAACTCAGTGTCCCGAATCCGAAGTTCGCATCACCTCGCAGCGTCTTCCGAGCGAACTTCGGATTCGAAAGGACACTAGAAAATCCAATAATTCTAGTGTGCTTTTGAACGCGAAGTTCCTGTCGGTCTAGCGGTTAGATATTAGGGACTTCGCGTTCAGCACACCAGTGCGTTTCACTCGGGCTTGCGGCGCAAGACCGCCTGCAGCACGTCGCGGACGCCGATGGCGCCGACGAAGCGCCCGCCCTCGTCGAAGAGCGCGACGGGTGCGGTGTCGGCGCGATGCATGGCCAGCATCACGGTGCGCAAGGAGGTGCCGGGTGTCGCCCAGAAGACCGGACGTTCATGCGGGCGCACCGGCTTCTCGGCTTCCGCACAGGTTACCCATGTCGCCTTCTGCTTGTCGCGCTCGGCATCGACGACGTTGCGGTCGGGGCCGATCTTGAAGCGCGTGGTGCGCCGGCGGTCGAGCCACACCCAGCCCTCGCCCGCATCTTCGAGATCGCGCGCATCGCGCATCACATTGTAGGCGGTGAGCACGCTCAAGGGATTCACATTGGCGACGAATTCGCGCACATAATCGTTGGCGGGGCGGAGCACGATCTCCTAGGGCGCCCCGTCTGCACGATGCGGCCGCACTCCATGATGGCGATGTGGTTGCCGATCTTGAGCGCCTCCTCGAGATCGTGGCTGACGAAGATGATGGTCCTCTTCAGCTGCCGCTGCAGCTCCAGCAGCTCGTCCTGCAGCTTGGTGCGGATCAGCGGGATCGAGCGCCGAGAAGGGCTCGTCCATCAGCAGGATCGGCGCCTCGGTGGCGAAGGCGCGCGCCAGCCCGACGCGCTGCTGCATGCCGCCGGAGAGCTCGTGCGCATATTTCTCCGCCCATGGCGCGAGGCCGACCAGCTCGAGCTGCTTTGCGACCCGCGCCTCGCGCTCGGCCTCGGGCATGCCGGCGAGCTCCAGGCCGAAGCCGACATTCTCGGCCACGGTGCGCCAGGGCAGCAGCGCGAATTGCTGGAACACCATGGCGACGCGCGTGATGCGGATGCCGGCGCAAGGTCTCGGGGCCGCAGTTCGCGACGTCGACCATGCTTGCCGTCGTCATTGACCAGGACTTCGCCGCGCGCCGGCTTGTTGAGGCCGTTGACGGCGCGCATCAGCGTCGACTTGCCGGAGCCGGAAAGGCCCATCAGCACGGTGATCTCGCCCTCGCTCGACCTCCAGCGTGGCTCCGCCACGCCGAGGATCGCGCCGGTCTCCTTCAGGATCTCCGAGCGCGTGGCGCCCTTGTCGAGCAGCGCCGAGCGCCTTCGGCCGGCGCGCTTGCCGAACATGATGTCGACTTTCTGGAAGGAGACGGCGCGTGCGTCATGTGCTCTTGCCTGCTTCCCCGACCCGGCAGACGCGGTCGAGGATGATGGCGAGCACCACGATGGCGAGGCCGGCCTCGATGCCCATCGGGATGTTGACCGTGTTGAGGCGCGCACCACCGGCTTGCCGAGGCCGTTGGCGCCGATCAGCGCGGCGATGACGACCATGGAGAGGCAGAGCATGATGCACTGGGTGAGGCCCGCCATGATGGTGGGCCAGGCGGCCGGAAGCTCGACCTTCCAGAGTAGCTGCCGCTTGGTGGCGCCGAAGGCCTCGCCCGCCTCGATCAGCTGCTTCGGCACCGAGGTGATGCCGAGATGGGTGAGGCGGATCGGGCGCCGGAACGGCGAAGACGACCGTGGCGATGAGGCCGGGCGCGAGACCCAGCCCGAACAGCACCAGCGCCGGGATGAGATAGACGAAGGTCGGCAGCGTCTGCATCAGATCGAGGACGGGGCGGAGCAGCTTGAAGAGCCATTCGCGATGCGCGGCGGCGATGCCGACCGGCACGCCGATCCCCATCGACACGGCGGCAGAGCCGATGACCAGCGCCAGCGTCTCGATCGTCTCCTGCCAGAAGCCCTGGTTGATGATGTAGAGGAGGCCGATCGCGACGCCAGGGCGAGCTGACGGAGCGGTGCAGGTACCAGGCGAGGCCGGTGACGATAGACGACGACGAGCGGCGGCGCCACAGCAGCGCCCGATCATGCCTCGAGCGCGGCGGAGATGCCGGTGGAGAGCCGTCGAAGAACCAGTCGAAATTGGTGAGGAAATCGAAGAACGCTTGCCCCAGGCCCGACCGGGATCTTCCAGGCCGTGATGGCTTGTGAAAGCGGATCCTCCTCAGCCCCTCCCCGTTGCTGGACTTTCTTCCTGAGCCTAACAAAGAGGCGACGCCACCGTCACGCGCGGTCGCCTTGCGCCTTTCAGCTACCTGCAAGCTGGCTCAGCTCCGAGCTCCGCCTTCACCGCCGCCGCGGCATCGCCGCCGTCGAAAGTGGTCACGCCCTCGAGCCACGGCTTTGACCGCGTCCGGATTGGCCTTGAGCCATTCGTTCGCCGCCGCCTTGGCTTCCTCGCCTCTTGAGGATCGCGTCCATGATCTGGTTTTCCATCGGCAGGCTGAATTTGAGATTGCTCACGAACTTGCCGGCATTCGGGCACTCGGCCGCATAGCCGGCGCGCACATTGGTATAAACGGTGGCGCCGCCCAAGTTCGGGCCGAACACGTCGTCGCCGCCCGATAGATACGCCATCTCGAAATTGGTGTTCATCGGATGCGGCTCCCAGCCGAGGAAGACGATGTCCTCGTTGTCGCCCTCGCCTTCTCGACCTGCGACATCATGCCGGCCTCGGAGCTTTCGACCAGCTCGAACCCCTTCAGCCCGAACTTGTCGGTCGCGATCATGCCCTGGATCAGCCGGTTGCCGTCATTGCCGGCCTCGATGCCATAGATCTTGCCGTCGAGCTTGTCGCTGAATTTGGCGATGTCGGCGAAATCCTTGAGGCCCGGCCTCGTAAGTGTATTTCGGGACGGCGAGCGTATATTTCGCGCCCTCGAGATTGACGCCGAGTATCTCCACCGTCCGTCTTCGACATAAGGCTTCATGTCGGCTCTCCATTGTCGGCATCCAGTTGCCGAGGAAGACATCGATGTCCTTGTTCTTCAGCGAGGCTGTAGGTGACCGGCACCGCGAGCACCTGCACCTCCGGCTCATAGCCGAGCGCCTCCAGGAGACGATGGCGGGCGCCGTGGTCGCGGTGATGTCGGTCCAGCCGACGTCCGAGAAGCGCACCGTCTTGCAGCTTTCGGCGTCCCCCGCCGCGGCCGCTCCCGTCATCGCGCTCAGGCTGGCGCCCAGCGCCAGCAGGGCGAGCAAGGCTTTGAGCTTCATAGTCATTTTTTGTCCTCCCTATGGCTATCTTTGCAATAAAGACTACTCTCTTTTGCCGGGGGATCGTCAAGCTTCTTATTGGACGGACGTCCAATGAACGGAATAGGCTAGGCGCTCCGATGAATCGGAGGGGCCAATGCCGAAGAGGGGAATGAAACCGATCCGCCGCCAGCAGCTCATCGATGCCGCCATCGCGTCCATTCATGAGCACGGATTTTCGAGCGCAACGGTCGCCCGCATCGCCCGCAAGGCCGGGGTGTCGACCGGCATCGTGCATCACTATTTCGCCGACAAGAACGACCTTCTCGCCGCCACCATGCGGGCGATGCTCGATATCTTGAGGCGCGAGGCGGCGATGCGCATGCGCTCCGCCAAGTCCCCGACCGAGCGCATCTACGCGATCATCCATGCTTCCTATGGCGATGAGCAGTTCTCCGAGGAAGTGTTCAGCGCCTGGCTGGCGCTCTATGGCAATGCGCGGGAATCCGACAAGCTGCAGCGCATCCTGCGCATCTACTACAAGCGGCTGCACAGCAATCTTCTCTACAACCTCGTGCCCCTCATCGGGCGCGAGCGCGCCCGCGACGTGGCGCTCGGCATCGCTGCCCTCATCGACGGCCTGTGGCTGCGCTATGCGCTGACCGGCAGACCCCTCGATGCGGAAACCCCGCGTGCGCTGACCCGCGCCTATGCCGATGCGATGATCGCGGGGTAATCACAATTTCAGGGAGAGGAAACAGGACATGAAGAAGCCGGTCAAATGGGGCATCATCTCAACCGCCAATATCGGCATGGCCAAGGTCATTCCGGGCATGCTGAAAAGCAAGGAGCTCGAGGTCGTGGCGATCGCCTCGCGCGACAAGAAGACCGCCGAAGCGGCGGCAAAGAAGCTCGGCATCAAGAAGGCCTATGGCTCCTATGAAGAGATGCTGGCCGACAAGGACATCGAAGCGGTCTACAATCCCTTGCCCAACCACCTGCATGTGCCGCTGACCCTTGCTGCCGCGAAGGCGGGCAAGCACGTCTTGTGCGAGAAGCCCATCGCCATCACCGCCAAGGAGGCGAAGAAGCTCAAGAAGGTGCCGAAGGGCATTTATGTGGCGGAAGCCTTCATGGTGCGCCATGCGCTTCAATGGCAGGCGGTGCGCGAAAGGGTGGCGAAGGGCGAGCTTGGGACGCTCAGACTCATCCAGGTGTTCTTCTCCTACTATCTCGATGATCCGAACAATGTGCGCAACATGGCCAAGATCGGCGGCGGCGGGCTGCTCGACATCGGCTGCTATCCGATCACCGTGGCGCGCTACATCTTCGACGCCGAGCCCAAGAGGGTGACGGCGGTCTTCGACCGCGATCCCAAGTTCAAGACCGACCGCACTGCAAGCGGGCTAGCCGATTTCGGCAAGGGCCGGCAATTATCCTTCGCCATCTCGACGCAGGCCGCACCCTTCCAGCGCGCGCAGATCGCCGGCACCAAGGGCCGCATCGAGGTCGAGATCCCGTTCAACGCGCCGCCCGACAAGCCCAACCGCTATTTCGTCCAGGGCATGGTGATGGACGAGGGCAAGACCTACAAGTTGCCGGTGAGCGATCAGTATCAGCTGCAGGCGGAAGCCTTCGGCCGCGCCATCCGCAAGGACGACAAGGCCAGCTATGGCATCAAGGACGCGATCCAGAACATGAAGATCATCGACGCTTTCTTCCGCTCCGAAAAAAGCCGGAAGTGGGAGGAGGTTTAGGCACCATTTACCCGGACCGGTGCCCGTGAAATTTTACGTGGGGACACCTCCGGTTACTTTCCATAAAGGGCTTCGTATTCCCGGGCTTTCCGAAAAGGGGCAAGCGCGAAAGGTCGGGCTTTACTTCTTCAAAAGGTCGTTGCTGTCGAAACCTTTCCCTGGATCGGTCGATGTTTCGGCAAAGGAGATATTTCCACTATCTCCGAGCAGCTTTCTTGCGCAGCCCCTTTGCCCGGCAACGTCGGATACCTTTCTGAAGCAACAGTTGGCCATTTCAGCGCTCCAAGGTTTGATGCCTCAGCATTGACCGGACGAACGATGTTATCCGATGGTGATATTTCCCCAGATCCTGTCCTTGGCTCTCGACAGCAACAGCGGCACAAAGGGAATGATCTGGAACGACGGGACGCGAGAGTTTAAGTCAAGAGTTCCAAAACAAAAGCCCGCGAGGTTTGGGCCCGCGGGTGCATGTCATCCGATCCTGATATTTCCCAAATCGCATACTTCGCGGAAAATATCAATAGCCGCACAAGAATAATTTTCGGAACGGCAAAGACCGCGCGCAATCGACGAGCCAGCAAAGAAGCAAAGGCTGCGTTGCGCCATGCAAAGATGCACAATCAAGACGCTCAAGCGTCGCTGAACTCCACGCCCGTGGCCGTTGCACCAACCGCCCAGACGGGCAATCATGCCGGAGAAACTCTACGCGTCACTGGATAAAGCCTAGCGCCATGATGACAGAATACTGCATTGGTAATCGTTCGAGTTCTAGGAGCCGCGGATGAATATTGCCGGCGCCGCGTTTCGATCAGCAACACCGGCCGAAGTCATGCCGAGTGAGCACGCAGCATTTCAACAATAGGAGTTCATCTGCAAAGATCTTTATTGCGGCTTCCTCTCTTCGCCTCCATCAATCACGTAGCTCCTCGCAGCTTATAGGTACCTTGACCGCTGTTTGCACAGGTCGCTTCATGGCCGATCCACAGAATGAAGCCCGAGGCGTCCTCTTCATAAATCTGCCGGGGCCGCGCCGATTGATCCCGCAAAATGAGGCTAGGGAAATATTGCGTCTTAGGCAAGTTTGGCAGGCTTGGGATCCGGCCCTGGGTGGCCAGCCGCCCAGTCCACCCAATGTATTTAAGGGAACTATTTAAGAGTGTGACCTGTCACTCAGTGCTGCCAGCTCTTGAAAACAAATTCGATGCTGTAGCCGTCGGGGTCGAACACGTTGGCGGCATAGTAACGCGGATCGTAATAGCGACGAACACTTGGTTTGCCATTGTCGGTCGCGCCCGCCGCGATGGCGGCGGCATAGGCTGCATCGACCTCGGCCCGCGAGTTCGCGATGAAGCCGACATGCGCCGCCCGGCTATCGGCCACGCCTTGCCGCAGCCAGAGGATGAAGCGCCCCTTGCTGCCGAAACCCTTGAGATCAGGATGCCCCGGCGGGCCATCCTTGCCGTCAAAATCGACGCGGTCGGTGATCCCGAGCGGCGCCAACGCCTGCGTATAAAAGGCGATTGAGCGTTCGATGTTGCTGACCGACAGAAAGACATGGTCAAGCATGGCTAGCCTTTTGGAGATGCTTCTAGTCGTCCTTCTTGGTTGTCAACTTGGCCGGATCCGGCTTTTGTTCCCAAGGAAGTTGGTTCTGGACAGGACTTTCTTGTTGGTTTCCTTCTCCAACTGATCACGCGCCCCGCCAAAGTCTTCAACCCCGGATCGGGTCCGGGCAGGCCGTTGGCGGGATTTGCTCTACGTACGTCCGCCGGCATTCCTCCTTTGAGGGGCGCTTTCTGCATCGCCAGTATTGACCGGCAAATTCGCCCGGGCCCATTCCGACAACGGGCTCGGGCGCTTGCCGGCTATCTTGTTGGCCAGCGCAATCTCATCGTACCGGTTCGCACCCAAATAGGAATGAGCGCCGAAGTAATCAAGCATCTCTGCTACCTCGCCGGCCCCTGGAAAGAACGTGGCGAAAACGTCCTTCGGAACTTGTTTGAATGAGAATTCATGTCCCTCTCGATTCAGTGTTTCGACGATTTCATTGAAGCTCATGAAATCGCCGACCAGAGGCAGATACTCGCCATTGCCTGCCTCATCCGGATCTGCGAATGCGCCGGCCACTATGTTGCCAAGCTCGGTGATGTCGCCCATGTGAATGGCGCGCACCGTTGGATCGATGGGAAGAGCCCAGCCAAGGGTTCCGTCTGCCTGCTTCTGCGGAGCCATCAGGCCCACAAGGTTCTGGTAGAAAAATGGCGCGATGACGAATGTATGATGCGCAAACCCGGCTTCCCTCACAACCCGGTCGATCCTCGCCTTGCCTGTAAAGTGGGGAACGTGGAACTTGCCACCGCTGATCGTTTCCACATCAGGCAGCGTTGACCAGACAAAGTGTTTGACGCCGGCATCTTTGGCAGCGTCATCGCCGCCGTCGCCTGCTTGAGCTCGTCGGTTCCTGCTTCCCAGAAATTGGTGACCAGAAAGACTCCATGCGCCCCTGCAAATGCGGTTTTGAGAGTGTCCGCCCGATCGAGATCGGCTTCGACGACCTCCTCGGCAAGTCCGCGATGCTTGCCCGGATTGCGAGTCAGAGCCCGTATCTTGAATTGGCCGCTGGCTTGCAAGGCACGGACGACAGCACCTCCCTGCTGCCCGGTTGCGCCGATCACGGCGATCTGTTTTCTATCGTTGGATGACATGGTTCAGTTCCTTTTGTTCGTTGGCAACTGACGCTTGATTTCGGCGATGTGCCGCTCGGCTGTCGAGCGATGCCGGGCTGGTGTGCACCGAGTAATAGCCGAGCACGAGGTCGTGCGGATGGCTTGCGGCCGAGCCGAGGACGAACTCGCTGTCCGCCTCGGCGCTGGAAGTCGATCGCCTGGTTCGATTTCTCGAACGCCACCAGCTCGCCCGCCTCGACCGGCTCGGGAACCGCGAGGCTGCCCGACGCAAGCGCGACCCAGGCGACGTCGTGACCGGCGGGCGGTTCGTAGCGCCAGGTTTCGCCGGCCTTGAGCCGCACGGCGAGATAATTGATCGGCGACGGCGCCTTGAGCGGGCTCGACGCCCGCCGAGGCTGCCGAGCAGGACCGAGGCCGGTCCGTTCGCGGAATCTCCTGGGGCTTATGATAGATGCTTTCCGACCGGCCCGAGCTCCTGGTCGGGCGGCAAGGCGAGCCACAGCTGGAAGCCGCGCGAGCGGCCGGAATTGCCGGCCCCGCCGCCATGCCATGCGCCGCCGGCGGCCTTGAACCATTCGACGCCGCCGGCGGGCAGCAGGCCGGCGGCGCCGGTCGTGTCTTCGTAGCGGACGCTGCCCTGCCAAAGGTAGGTCAGCGTCGCGATGCCCGAATGCGGATGCCAGCCGAAGCCCGACAAGTCGAGCCGCCTTCGCGATCGAACAGGTCGAGGAAGACGAACGGCTTCAGCCTGCGGCCGAGGCCGGACGGGCTCATCAGGCGGGTGATCGGGCCATGTCGGTCGCCGAAGGTGCGATGCGCGATCCGGCGCGGTGCGCTCGTGCGCGACTGCGGTGGATTGGGTCATGGCGATCTCCTTGAGGCGATGATGCCTCTCTCGCTCGCTTGCGAGCCGCATGGTCTGCAGCGCGCGGCCCCACGGGATGAGGTCGTCGAGCATCGCGTTGACGGCCGCTTCCTGCTGCGGCCGCGGCTTGAACGTCGTGAAATTCTCGAAATCGGTGAACAGCGACAGCGCGCACTTGAGCGCGGACGTCGGCGACCTTGATCTCGCCCATCACCAGCCGCAGCTGCTCGACCGCGCGCGCTCCGCCGACCGCGCCATAGCCGACGAAGCCGGCGGCCTTGTCGTTCCATTCGCGGAACAGGATAATCGATCGCGTTCTTGAGCGCGCCGGACATCGAATGGTTGTATTCGGGCGTGACGAACACGAACGCATCGAAGGCCGCGATCTTCGCCGCCCAGGCTTTGGTGTGCGGCTGCGCATACTGGCCCATCGACGGCGGAAGCGCCTCGTCGAGCAGCGGCAGGTTGAAGTCCGCGATGTCGACGATTTCGAACGCGGCGTCGCTCGCGCCTGGCGGCGATGTCATGGACCCAGCGCGCGACCGTCTCGGCCTTGCGGCCGGGACGCGTGCTGCCGATGATGATCGCGACATTCAGCATGTGTGTTCTCCTCAGGCTGTCCGGCTCGGCTGCAGCCCAGGCCCACTGCCGAATGAGGTAAGGCCTTCGCCTCGGCCCAAAAAAATCCGTATAATATTGAAAATTCTTTTCAAGGAATTCTGAAATGCGTGGCCCCGCGATCCCCAGCATCGACCAGCTTCTGGTGCTGCTCGCGGTGGCCGAAACAGGGAGCTTTACCGCTGCGGCCAGGCGCCTGGGGCGCGCCACTTCCGCCATCAGCTATGCGATCGACACGCTGGAGCAGCAGCTCGGTCTTTCGCTGTTCGATCGCGGGACCACCCGCAAGCCAAGGCTCACGCAACAAGGCGAAGCGGTCGTCTCCGAAGCCAAGGCGGTTGCCTTCAGCGTCGAGACATTGCGCGCGCGGGTCCGCGGATTCCTCGACGATCTCGAGCCCGAAGTGTCGCTGGTGGTCGACAGCATGTTGCCGGTCGACCGGCTGACGACGCTGCTTCGTGAATTCAACGCCCACTTCCCGACGGTGCCGGTTCGGCTGCTGGTCCAGACCCTTGGCGGCGTCGAGCGCGCGGTGCGAAGCGGCCATGCGCGCATTGGCGTCGGAAGCCAGCTGCACATGGACATGACCGGATTTCGCCGCGTCGACATCGAAGGCGGCTGCGGCTCATTCCCGTGGCTGCGCCCGATCATCCGCTGGCCAGACGAGCGACGCCGCTCGACGCGGGCGCGCGATTTCGTCCAGCTCATCCTTTCGGAGCGGCCGGCGGCGAGAGGGCCGCGACTTCGGCGTCGTCAGTCTCAACACCTGGCGCATCGGCGATCTGGCAGCGAAGCACAGAGCTGCTTCTCGCCGGCCTCGGATGGGGAGGAATGCCCGAGCCGGTCGTCCGCGCCGACATCGAAGCCGGACGGTTGGTGCGCTTGAATCTGCCCGACTGGCGGGGCGGCGAATATACCTTGCAGGCAATCCACAGGACGGACACTCCGCCAGGCCCGGCGGGTCGGTGGCTGATCGAGCGATTGGTGACACTCTCCGACGAGGCTGAGGCGCGAACCTTTGAGATACCAAAGCCGATCAAAGGCAAACGAAATCGCCGATCGCAGAGGGCCACACGCGCGCGCAAATCGAGGCGGTGAAGCCTGGGCGAGTTCCCGGCTGGTGCGAAGGCTTGGGATCTGGCCACGCTGCACCGGCGGCAGACCTGTTCAACCAGAAGGTCGAGAGCTCCGGTTGGACGTCGAAGCCGGAACTTCGACGGGCGCCTGCGTTTGTGCGAAACTCGCCCGTGGTCCCAAGTCCGGTGGCGAGGTTATCATGTGCTTGAAACCGCCGCCATGCGTATCCTGGGGTGGGTTTTCTAGTCAGTCAGCCGTGGTACCGGCGAAGCTAGACGCGGCCTGCTCGATCACCGCAGCAACCCTTTCGGGATTCGCAACGTAGATTGCATGGCTACCGGAGCCTCCGTCATCTGTGCCTTGGCGCGGGTCCCCATCGCGCGCTGGGCTTCGGGCGGAATCATCTTGTCATCGGTGGCGACGAGGTACCAACTCGGCTTCGAGCGCCACGCCGGCGCGCTAACCGTTCCCTGCAAGGCTTCAACGCCCCACGGCACCTGTGAGTCCGCCATGAACGATGCGAGATCAGATGGGACATCAGCGGCGAACGAGGCCGCGAACTTTTCTCGATCAAGAAACAAATATCCATCGACTGGTGGAAGGATCGGCGGCACTGGTGCGCCTGGCGCTGGGTTAGCAATCAGTGATGAAACAGATTCGCCGCGGTCCGGAGCGAACGCTGCGATATAAACAAGGCCGACCACCTTGGGATCATTGCCCGCTTCCGACACGACAACGCCGCCGTATGAATGGCCGACAAGAATCACGTCTCCCCCAGCTGTGGCGATCACCCGCTTGGTCACGGCGACGTCGTCCGCCAACGAGTTGGTCGGATTTTGCACGACTAAGACGTTGTATCCATTCTTCTTGAGGATCTTGTAGACGCCTTCCCAACCGGACCCGTCGACGAATCCGCCGTGAACGAGAGCAATAGTTGGTGAACCAAGCATGTTTAGTTTCCTTCAGCAAAATGAGACAGTCTGGCGGCATAACCCCCGCGCCGACCGCATGTAGCAATTTATCGCCATTGGAATCAAAGGAAAGAAGCCGCGCCGGATTTGTTCGGAAGCTCGCGGTAACACGCACTGGGATAAATGACGGGATAGGGTTCAGCGCGCTGCCTTCTGATCAAGCAATTTCAAAAGGATAGTGCATAAATTTGGCTCCTCTATTATCCGCCTGAGGGAACCACCTACTAAGTTCCGCACCCCTGGCTCTCGCGCTGCCTATGCCCAATCCCGTCCAAAGCGAGAGTTGCCCGTAAATCGGTTTAAAGGACACCATTCGCGATGTCACTTCAGAGCAGGGCAGCTTTTCTCGCTCTTGGCCACCTTGGATAGTCCTGATGAGATGGGCTATCCTAGAGGCGTTTGCCTGCAAAGTCCTCGCGACCTGTCACACGTTTGCATGCTGCGAAAAAAGAGAATGGAAATGTACGGCGCCCCGTGACGTGCGCTCTGCGGCGGGTGGGTAACTTGGGACAGGTGTGAGCTTTTCGATGCTGAACCCACCAACGCGGGATACATTTGTTGGACATGCGCCTATTGAAGGAACCGATTGTAGCGCTCATCCGTCGACAAATCATGCGTCGTAATTTTTCGGGCAACATTCAGAAGTTCAGTGGTTCTCGGCCATATGGACATGTCGCGTAGCCCCCTTCCATCGTTGACTGCAAAGCGAGTTCCTGAAGGCGCGATGTAAATTGGTCGGCCCAATGCAAACGGCAAACTCATTTCGCCGATCCTTTGACCAGCGGGCAGTGACCAAAGCTCGATACCATAGTTACTTGTCACCATAAGCAGATGCGATCTGGGTATGAAATTCTGGAATTGCTCAGGCGTCAGCGTCTGCAGTGTCGCAACGAGAGCCCCCGACTTGCTATTGAACACGCGAACTTCGGTATCACCCCAACTCATCGAAGCGAGCGTGCCGTCGTCAGAGACGGCGCCAGCACCTCCGCTATAGCTGCGCTTGTCGCTAACAACCAAAGGCGATTGGGCCTCGATGTTCCATAGGCGCACCGTACCATCTTGTGAGGCGGAGAGGATGCGACTGTTGTCAGCGAACTCCAGTGAAGAAATCGCACCTCCGTGACCGGTCAATAGGCCTGCCGACACGCCATCATTTGCGTGCCACAGCCTTACGGAGAAGTCGTCAGAACCTGTTGCGACCAGTAATCCGTTGGGAGAAATCGCAACATGGCGTACATTGTCGGTGTGGCCCGCAAGTGCAGTGATGAAATGGCCGTCTTCATTCCATAGTCGTGCAGTCCGGTCCTGCGAAATCGTAACAATATGGCTTCCGTCAGCGGAGAAAATTGCATCAAAAACGATCCCTGTATGTCCCGAGAGAGTCGCTAGTAATGCGCCAGTTTTGCTCTCCCAGAGTCGCGCGACGCCTTCATTCGAAGCCGTGACGAATTTGCTGCTATCAGGCGAGAACTTTACGTTATTAATACGGTCGGTTTCGCCCCTCAGCACTGTAACCAATTCTCGCTTCCCCACGTCCCAAAGCATGACCATCGGTGGTTCAAAGATCTGCTTTCCGTCGAGCTTAAAGATCCCGTCACCTTCCGATACTGTGACAAGCCATTTGCCATTAGGCGAAAAGGCACCGAATCGAATGTAGTCATGATGATGCGGTTCGACCGCCTTGTAGGTTTTGTTTTTGATGTCGTAAAAAGCAAGGCCGCCCTCGGTCAAGAGGGTAGGGCCACGAGTTTGCTCGCCAACAACCATCGTCGATCCATCGGGAGAATAAGCGGCCCAAGTCAGCGATGCGCTGGTTTCGGGGAAATCAGGACGGAAAGGTAAGTAGGACGAGCCAATCGTCGGTTCTAGAGTCCATAGTCGCACCGTACCGTCGCGCGCCCCGGTGGCAAACGTATGCTTGTCAGGCGAAGCAGCGAGCGCATCCACAAAACTGGCGTGGCCGCTGAAGATCTCGAAGTTCGCACCATCGGAGGCCCGATCGAGCCGTGCGCCGCCGTTTTCGGCCGAACTAAACACAAATTGCCCATCGGCAGTGAAACGCACGTGCTCGGCACTATTCGTATCGATTGTGCGCGTTCTCGCGAGTATGGTACCGGTTTCAGCTTCAAATATCGTGACACCACCCTGGGTACCTGCAGCGATCCGGCTCCCATCCAGGGAGAATGTTACGCAATCGGTGCAGCTAACCGAAAGATCCGGACGTTGATACCGAGAAGTACCCGTCGCGACGTCCCAGAGCGTTAGAGAACCGCCACGGTCGGCGGTGGCGATGGAATCTCCCGCCGGCGAAAATAGGAGCGACATCACGCCGCCAATATTACGATTTGCGCGGACCAGATGGCCATCAGCGGCAGAGAACAATCTGATCCCGTCCTCTGCAGCGGTAACGACTGTCTGCTCGTCGTGGGAAAAGCGTGCCGCCCAAACATGATTTGTGTGTCCGTGAAGCGTCACCTCCCGCTCGATCCCGGTCGGGTCGTCGATACGAGCTGTGTAGTCCCACGAAGCGGATAACAATCGCTTGCCATCACGCGAAAACTCGAGGCTCGTGACCATCTGGTCATGCGGGCGTAGGGCTCGGAGCAGTTCTCCTGTGCCTCCGTTCCAAACCCGCAGCCCTCCATTGTCGTCGCCAGTCGCGATGATCGAGCCGTCGGGTGTGAAGGCTGCGGCGCGAATATTCCCCGCATGGCCGACCATCGCCTTAATCAGGGTACCAGTTCTAACGTTCCACAATCGGGCGACGCCATCCGACGAGCCGGTCAATAGTTTGCTGCCGTCAGGCGAGAACAGCACAACGCCGACGTAGAGATTGTGTCCAAGGGTGAGGACGTTCGTCTCGTGGAGATTCCACATTGCGTGGCGAAGTACGCGCTCGGCGTCGGGTGAGTTAGTGATGCCGCCGGTATAGGGATTTGTAAGCGCAGCGACCGCAAGGGCTATACTGGTGCCAAAATCGTGGACGTCATTTCGTTGACGGCCGAGATCGGCAAGGAGCAGCGAGCGGGTCTGCACTGCCTTGTCGCGTTGCTCTTCGGCGGTATCCGCCGCCTGCTGCGCCTTACTATTTTCGTTCCGCGCCCAGATCGTCACGCCGGCCAGAATGACCGCTACCGCCAAGACAAAGGCAAAGGCAGCGCCGTTCCAAAATCTCTTGCTCGCCCGTACGGCTCGGTCCCTGTCGAGGGACTGGCTAACAAAATCCTGCAATGTCAACAGGCGTTGCGGAAAGTCCGCATACCATTGCCTCGCCCGCTGCAATAGCAAGCCGGAGAGCAGGCCGTCTTTCTTCATTTCGTCCGGAGCCGATACCCAAAGGGCGCGCGCCTCCTCGATTTGGTGGCGGCCTCGAAGGAAGTCCTGCTCCTCCTCCAGCCAGGCTGCCAGTTGCGGCCAAACGCGCAGCAGCGCTTCGTGTGAGATTTCGAGTTCGCGTCGATCACCTTCTCCCCGCGTAGTCAAGAGCCGCGCCTGCACCAGAGCATCGATGACCGGTCTTGCGGCAGAAGAGATCTCCGTCGCACGGGCGGGGCGGCTCATGCGGACACCGTTTTCGTCGATTCGGACGAGGTCGCTGACGAACGTCTCCTTCACAGCGCGGAGATCGGCCTCAGTGGGAGCCACCGCGGCGATCACGCCTTCGGCGGCGCGGCGAACGACGTTTTCGAGCGGCCGCAACCCACGGGCGGGATCACCAAGCCGCTCGTACTCCGCCAGTGAAAGTGAGTTCTTATTCTCGCGTCGCTCGTACATGTCGCGCAGCGCGAAGGCGATCAGCGGCAGAACGTCGCGACCGCTGATTGAATCCACTAGAATCTGGTCGACAAGGGCGGGTTCCAAGGCGAGTCCAACAACGCGTGAAGGCCCCTCTATGACTGAACGGAGCCGCCCTTTTGCCATGGAACTAATCGTCAGTGCTTCATGGGTCACGTCGAATCCATCAATCGCCAGGAATTCGCCTAGGCGATCTGACCGGATGGTTGCTAGCGCTTGGAAACGGCCGCGGTTGCCCTTTTCCTCGAGCATAATTCGCAGGATCTCGGCAAAACACTGACGTTTCTCAGGCGAAGTAATCGAAAAGAGTTCTTCAAACTGATCAATTGCTATAAGTATCGTCACGTCGTCGGAATGGCCACGACATAGCTTTTCGGCCATCGCGATGACATTAAGCTTCGGATCGGAATCAAGCATCGTCACAGCAGATGCAAGGTCCGACTCCAGTGCGCTAGTAAGGGACTTGAGCAAAGAGACGACGGGGTCGGCACCTGGTTTGAATGGTCGCAGGGTGATCCAATCTGTTGGACTTCGGGAGAGATAGGGCAAGACACCCGCCTTCATAAGGGAAGACTTGCCGCTCCCGGATGCCCCAACAATGAAAGTAAGCGGAGGACCGCCGAGGACCCGCTTGGCGTCGAGTTTTTGTACGACATCGATAACCTCCTGGTCGCGGCCGAAAAAGATAGCAGCGTCGTCCGCTTCGAGAGAAAGGATGCCCACCCAGGGCGGACGTGAACCGTCCCATCGATACCCTCGCGCCAGTTCAACGGCGATCGCCTTAAGGCGAGACAGAATATTGGTCTTTCCTGGTTCCGCCCAGATGACCGCCTGCACGCGTCGAAGGTCCGGCCCGAGCTTGGCCAGCTCATCTGGAACGGTGACAACCGGAAAGATCACTTTGCCGAGAGCCAAAGCCTGCTGCTCTTCAGCAAAGCACCATCGTGAACGCGCCCAGTTTTCGGTCGCCAGAATTATGACCGCCTGGCATCTCGATACCTCTTCATATAATTCGCGTGCCCATTCCTTCCCGACGCCAATCCCAGTCTCTTTGTCGAAGTCGAGGAAAACATTGTCAAAGCCATGCTCGGCGAGCCACGTCTTGATTTCCAAGGCGATCCGGTTGTCGAGGCTTGAATGGCTTATAAAGACAGACGGCACAGCGATCCCGCGGCACACCAGGCCCCTAAAATGGCACTAGTTAATCACGACCGCTCCGTATGCGCATCCACAATTTCACTCTGCCCCATTCACTTGACCCTCCTGGATTTCAATAAAGATCCAAGCACCAACTGATCAATCCCCGCGGGGTTAGTTGCAGGGATTAACGCCTCGCGGGGCCGATGAATGCGCTTCGTGTCAAAAGGTTGGGTGCAGAGTTGGGCTTCTCGGTCGTCCGCCTGCCATCGACTTACCAAGACCACTGCGCAAACGAACGGTGGATGTGCTTGTGGTCTTGGAAGATACGTTGGCGGGCCGGATCATGCCGAGTCTCATAGGGGTCCGTCTTCATTAGCCATCCGCGCTCCCCCCAATTACACCAAACTAGCTTTTGCCGACTTTGCGTTAGATATAGGCGCAGGAGATCTGCTCGCCCGTACAGGAGCTTGTGGCGATTACCCTCCCACCCACCTCCTGCTTCTCGGTATAGGATTCCCGGCGCTCCAGACGCTTCGCAAAAGTCCACCTCTCGATTTCTACTTGCGAGACCGAGGCGTTGAATCAGCCGTGGTGCAGGAAGATCGAACCCAGAGAACTTGTTCTCGGCAGAGTGGTAGGACTCCCAATTAAAGCTGATCGCGGGAAGCTCCAGGCGAATTCCAGGAATGCGACGCGTGCGCTGTATCGGCACTAGAGGTCTAGCCAGCTCTTTCTTTTTCGCCATCAGGAGCTACAAGGACAATTCTTACCTCCAGGTCCTGTTTCCGCCGTGAAGATCTAATCGCTACGTACCGGTCGAATGCTTCACCAATTTGGCGACGGTATCTCCCGCTCGACATAAGCAAGTGACGAGCATAGTTGTTTCGGCGACCAGCTTCTCCCGCGTACAGGTAATGCTCGGCGGCACCGTCAGGAATCTTATGATTCCCCGGATAGTCGACCTCCATGAACTTGGCTTGTAATCGGCCAATGTCCTTTGGTGAAACAAAGACACCGCGCAAAAAAGCAAAGAGTTGACGCTCATGCAACGGATCTTGACCTTGAATGAACCCTTCAAGCAAAATCCAAGGCCCAGTGTGCCCATTCATTTCTGGAACCACGAGAACTGGATCCCAATTCGGTGTAAATCCACCTCCCACCCATTCGTCTGTGCTGGTAGTCGAATCTCCGAACAAATCCGGAAGAGGCGGATTCCACGGCGGGGGTTGCTTTGGAAAGCTCGGATCCACGCCACAATCTGACGTTCGTTCGCGGACGCGCCAGTCGGGAAGCAACTTCCTCGCCTCGCGTTCGCCCCACATCTCGAAGTACGCGATCCATGAGTACTTCTTCCCGTACCGATCCGTCTTGTGCTCCTCTCTCGAGGGGGAAGGAAATTCTTCCGATTTCTCGATCAATGGCTTCGAATTGCGCCTTCCGATATCCCAGGTCGTAGATGCGCCGTTCAATTTGGGAGCGAACACGGACGTATTCTGGGTTTTTGTCGTCATAATTCGCGCGGTTAGGGATCAGTTTACCGATCGTGTAGTTACCGAAATCCATTTGGATCGCGTGCCCTATGGCATCGATCACACTAGACTGAGGCGGACCACTATCTGAAAAGACGGTCGGCGTATTCGGGTAGGGTTCAGTAAGATTACAATTGGCTATCGCGGCAAGCCGAACGCAATCTTTTCGAAGAGCAAGCTGAATAATACCAAGCGAATAGTCCCGCATGAGACAATGATGCGTTGCATACCGTGCCCTCGGCGCAAACATATTCCGATAGAGCGCCTCCGCAAGGCTCCCAAGGAGTGGACGAAATTTCGTAGCCGCGCTGGAGTTTACGAGGGACATCATAACTCCGTATGCTGCAGCTAAAACTCTTTCCGATACGTAGGGATCATTAAACCGTAGTGTCTTCAGAACATGCCTAAATAGAACCGCCGGGTACCTCTCTCCGATAAGTACTAGTGCTCTCGTCGCCAGATCACGGTCATTTCGGACGACCGTCGTCAAAACAAGGGACAACAGTACAACAAGCTCTTTGGCAACCGGCTCGTTCATTCCCGCTACATTCATCCTTTTCACCCACGTCAACAGTCTCTGTACTGTCGGAGAAACATTTGTGCGGCGCAAGTATTCGGACCATGTTGCGTCTCGGTCAGGCATGCTGAATCGGGCAAGATATCTATAAAGGCGTCTAGCATGGTACGGATGCTTCGGCTTTGTTGATACGGCAGCTAGAGCATCAATAACTCTCTCCCAAACGTTGGCAGTCGTATTGAGATACTGACTTATTATTTGTCGCGTGCCATCCGTAAAGGTCGCAGGGTCTCGCCAGAATATGCCCTCAATGAATGGCTCGAAGTATGCGGACAGACTTTGTGCAGCTTTGGGCAAGACAAACAACAGTTCACGACGATTCTCTGAAATTCGATCGCGGGCTCGCTCGGGAAATTCGGTGATCAGCGCCTGAGCCCAACCAGGTTCAGCGTACCGGCCCCCATAGCGCTTGCTCCGCCTGAAAATGCGTCCAAGCGGCGTATTGGGTAAAAAGCTTCGCTTAACTGCTTCGATAGAAGAAGTGTCAGAGATACGATTTAAGCAAATGCCGGGCTACTAGGTGGTCACTGAACCGTTGATATGGTAGCCTGTAGACAATTCGAGATTTGATCCCCGAACGGGACCGATACCAAATCACGTCCTCCTCTAATAGCCCACTAGTCCGCATCGATTCGAGCAGATCTCCGCGTCGCGAACACGTCAACGCAGGGTAGTTCGCTGCAATGATCCGATCGGCTTCCGCGGGGCGCACATACCCCCGCCCACAGGCCGCCATGCAGGATGCGAAACCAGCGATCTTACTATCTGTAATTCGATTGCTCCCCTTCAATAGCCACCAACTCCCCTTGGAATTGAGTTGATATTCTTCCTCGATGGGTTCACCTACCCGGTTTACAAATGATTTTAATACGAAAGTCATGCCCTTCTGACCCGACGCAATTCCGGCGAACCCCTCTGCCAACTTTCTGCCGGTAAGATTCTTCAGCGATTGACAGATCAACTTGAGTGTCAGCGGCCGGGAAAACTCCCGGTCCAGCAAGGGCACTTCAGGAAGAGGTAGTTCGTAGTATTGGAAGAACGCAGCTTGCGCATCGAATTCCTGGTCGTCAAACCCGAGATGCCTAACGGCATGAAAACTCGACCTATCTTGTGGAGCAATCGCTGCATCTTCGAATGGCGTTCTGCAGCTAACGATTAATGCAACGCCTGGCCGGGTGGCGATTAACGCCCGCAGCGCGCTGATAGCCGCGCGCCATTCCTGTCGACGTCCTTCATTCACTCCCTCAACAATTACAATGGAACGTTCGCCGAGTTCTGACAGATGCCAACTGCAATTGGTCAAACAAGGCTTCATGGGTGATCTCAGCTTCAATTCGTTGGCAAACCTCATCAAGAATAGGGCCCCGGAAGTTCTTTGCTAAGAATCAGAACCGTGGCCTGTCCGCGACGGATGCGATCCTGGGTCGCGTCACAAAGCAGATGCGTCTTTCCAGTTCCCCATTCGCCGCTGACGAGAAGCAGCGGATCGAAAAGCGTTTTGAACGCCTTTGATCCGGCAAACTCCTTCTCGTCCCGTACAACAGCCAGGCAACCCCTGACGGAGTCCAGATTTGCCCGAATGGTGTTCCGTTCACTGGATTGTCCATGCTCTTCTTGCGCGGTTGGGAGCTTAGCTTCCTCATCACTCCAGTGAGCAATGTCATCCTGCAGACTTTCCTCGATAGCCGACAAGCGGGCGACCCATTCGTCAGCCGCTATCACATCGCGGCCGCGAAGGCGGGTTATCATAGTGTTAAGTGCAGCATTCGCTTCATCGATGTGAGCTTGGATCGCGTCTTGACGCTGACTGCTGTGCTTGGCTAGGTCCCATGCCTTAGAGAATTTCTCCACGAACGACCGGAAGCGGGCTAGTGCACTAAGTCCGCAGGCCACGTTATCGATGGCAGTGACCAGTGACGCGATCTTGAAATTCGGAGCACCAGGATCGACTCCTGGAGTATAGCGTTGTCCGGCTTGCCTTATCTGATCTCTGCTGAGCCTATTCAGCGCCGCAAGGAATTCTTGGTTATTAACGGACATGGAATTTGCCCAGCCTTAGTTAGCCCAGAAGGAGATTAGGAGTGGCCGGGAGGCGAAGCCCAGGGTAAGAAGATTTGTTCCCTGTCTCCCATTTTTTAGATCAAGGGCTGATCTCCTCAACAGTGTCTCCCTGTCGGCGGGACGTCACAACCCTAAATCTGGCAAATGACACGCCCGTCCTGCCCAATCAGTTCGGCCCTATGGGGTCTGGTCCGGTAGCGCCTCTCTTGAAAATGTGCCAGCAGCCTCGTTTTTGCTATTTCCTTGGCTTTTTCCAGGATCGTCTCCAGGCACGGGCACATCGCGAGTTCACTCGACATCGCCGTGCTCCAGTCGAAAGCATTTGATGATGAAGATTTCGGGTTTGGACATGGTGTGAACGACAAGGATGGCAGCGCCCTGATGGAGCTCGTCTTCAATCCTACTCGGCCGATATTGCGGTTCAACGACTTTCTTGACCAAAGAGATAATGACGAACAGCGCGGCTTCATAATGTCGATGGGGGGCGCCGTAGCTGGGCTTCGAAAATCCGAGAGCGCACAAGATCATTCAAGATGACCCTGAAAGTGCCCTTGAATTTATCGCGTTCATCAGTCTGCTTGCAAAGCTAGTTGACAAAGCAAAGTTGTGAGCTGGTCCCTAACTCTCTCTATTCTAGTGGCCGCATTTTCCCGTCCCATTCCCCATCTTCGTTGAAGTAGGGAGACCTCAATATATTGGCGGTATTCCAAAGAGCGTCGAGCGCGGGACGTACTGCCCGATGATAAAATTGGACGTCCCCATACTGTTCGACCACAACTTCAGGAAGCTCGAGCCGAATAGACTCTGATTACTGGGGACGGATGATCTGGAGATACAGTCAGGTACGCGCCTTGCACTCGGTCCAGCGAAACCGCCAAGACTATTGGCGGCGGGACATCAAGGCGTTGAAGCAAGTCAAAAAGTCTCTTTAGTGCTTGAATAACATACTTTTCAAAGTCATGACTCGGAATACTCCGAACACCTCTCTCAAGCGCTATTTGGCCCAAGAGGGGGCACCTCACAGCTTCAATTGCCCCATCTCGAAAAAGTTGAGTATACCCATATTTCCCATCATCGCCGCGAAAGCATGCAAAGCCATTAAAATTAAGTCGCGGGGAGAAATCTGTCGCCCCCAACGGACAAAGCAAACCTGGTGTTTCTCGAGCTCTTTTAAGATCAACGATCTGCTTCGAGGTACCGACAGTAAGGGGAATCAAATGGACGACTATCACACCTTCACTGACGTCCAGCTTTGCTATATCGCCGCCTTGACGAATATGAGCCAAACGCTCTTCTTTAAAAGCTTTTGCTTTCTCGAGCGCAGAGGCCGATCGTGTGAACAAGATTTGAAGCTCGTCCATGCTCACCTCGTAAGCCCCTCCCGAATTTCTTGCGTAAATGCGGTTTACGTTTCTGACCCTGACACGATGAGGCAGATTCCAGCTTGCGGGTACCTTGATTACAAAATAGCCTCCCCCGTTTGGTGCCGGGATGTGCCGCATTCCCAAGCCAAGAATTCGTGGCTCAAGTCCATCGCGCGCGAGATTCTCTAATCGTTGGAGTTCTTTATCAGGATCGATACTGCTGATCGGCGTGAGGGCCGTAGGAACACCCGCAACCTCATCAACACCAATAATGAGATGGCCACCCGATGTATTCGCAAAGGACGAGACATCTTTGAGAAATTCTCTGACCTGATCATCATTACTGCCGTAAGCGTCCCTTTTGTAATCCAATTGGGGACCTTCAGGCACTCCGGTGGACTGAAGATTTGCCAAATCGGCTTCAGTAAGCTGATCAAGTGATCGCCAAAAGAGTGACATAGCTCCTCATTCGTTTGTTGCCTTCCAGAGCAATGTTATTCGTGACGCAGTTTACACGCCGTCTGTTCTCCCCAGCAATGCTAATCGGTTCCGCGGTTGCGCGCCAACTCGGTGAAGTCCTCCGTGATCCCGTCCGCGAAGTATTCCTGTTCGGGATCGCCGCTCACGTTGTTGAAGGGCAAAGCTGCGATGGATGGCTTGCCATGGTCGGCTGCAATGGGTGGTGACTTGATCCTTGGCTCCGCGATGGAGTAGACACGTGTGTGCAGGCGCGCCCTAAGGAATTGAACCTCTCACTCCAGCTTCATTAACTGCGCGCGGATTGCCAGGCGGATGACAGAGGAGCCTCATGGCGGGCTTAAACGATTGGCAAGGCAGGTTTTTTAGTATCGCACAGTGGGCTATCCCCGTATTAATCCCCGCACGGCGAGCACAGAGGCGTGCAGAAGTCCAAGAGGCTTGACCAGTTCGGTCGTAGTCGATCCGGACACTCACTCGCATATTGGCGTACTATTTCCCACTGTAGCGGGTCAGCAAGGACTGCGATTTTCAGATTTTGACTACCCTGATAGCCTGCGACGAGATCGACCGTCCTAGGGTCGTTTGCGAATCCCACTCGAAACAAGAAAACGCCGCCTCTTGATACTGAAACAAACTTCCGCATTCGGCGGCATAGGAGACATGGCCGGATTTGCTGGTAGTTCAGCCCTGTCGCGAATGACCCGAAGCTGACCTCAATATGCCAAAACTCCTCTCCCCCAAATCCGACATTTACAAAGAGCAGTGTGAGAGTGAGAGCTACAGCCGAAGTGAGTTGCTCTCCTTCCTGCTTCATCAGCTCAGCCGGTGGCATCGTGTTCTCGTTCAGATTTGTCATGTTCCTCATCAGGCGATGGTGAGACTCCGCACAAACTGCTCGCCTCCGAGTACGATGAAAGACACGACGGCCATCGTCAGGCCGCGGCGGAAACGTGCCTGCTTGATGATCCTGATGCGAGATGTCTTGAGCAATTCGGCGGCAAGCACCGAGGTCCAGTCGGACCTCAGAGCCTGTTGGACGAAGTCTCTGAGATCGGCAAATGTGTCGGGATCGACATAATAGACGGCGCTGTTCAGAACCACAGGATGTCTTCGCGAGGAGCTCCTTTTCTGCGCGCCTCCGGCTCGGATAGAGCACTTGCCCGAACTGCAGGATCGGCATGATGACGACGCCCCAGACGACTGCGAAGAACAGCGGGCCGAGTGGCGCACGCGTCGGCAGGAGATCGCCGAAATGCAGCACCAAGTTAAGCGCGAGGATGTAGCCCACGCCGACGATCTGAGCCTTGGTGTCGTAGGAGCGCACCACCGATTGCGCTTCCTGCAGCGCAGCGAGCAGCATCTTGTCGGCATAGTCGCGCGTGATCTCACCAGTCCGGCGTACATCGTGGCATCCAGATCGAAGAAATCGGTCAAGGAGTGACGGCGGTGTCTCGGGCATGGCTGCTGTCTCCTATCAGTGCTGTGGTGCGAGCATGGGCATCGCGAGCACATCCGGCTCAGGCGCTGCCGTCGGCTCGCGCCTTCTGCCGGATGCCGTTCACCGCGACATAGAGGGCCGGGAGGAAGACAAGGGTCAGCACGGTGGCGACCGCCAGTCCGCCGACGATGGCGTAGGCCATCGGCCCCCAGAACACGTCGTGCATGATGGGGACCATGCCGAGGATCGCCGCGGCCGCTGTCAGCATGATCGGCCGGAACCTGTGCATGGTCGCGTCGATCACAGCGTTCCAGGGATCGATGCCGCGCGCCCGCTCGTGCTCGATCTGGTCGACGAGGATCACCGAGTTGCGGATGATCATGCCGGCAAGCGCGATGATGCCGAGGATTGCGATGAAGCCCATCGGCGTGCTGGTGGTCAGAAGCGCGATGACGACCCCGATGAGACCCAGCGGCGCCACGCTGATCACCATGGCCATCCGGCGGAAGCTGCCGAGCTGGACGATGAGCGCGGTGAGCATGAGGGTGATCATGAGCGGAAACTGGGCGAGGAGAGCGGTGTTGCTTTGCGCGCTCTTCTCGACCGTGCCGCCGGTCTCGATCAGAGTGCCTGCCGGCATCGACTTGCGCAGCTCCTCGATCGCGCCGGCAACTTGCTGGTGGACGAAGGCCGGCTGCAACCCCGGCAGCGGCTCCGCCTGCACGGTGATGGTAGGCAAGCGGCCGCGGCGCCAGACATAGCCCTCGTCGAGATCATACTGGAACTCGGCAAGCTCGCTGCAGGGGCACCGAGGCGCCCGTCGGCGTGGTGATCTGGAGATTGCGCAACGCCTCGACGCTCGAGCGCTCGCTGCTCTCGGCTCGCGCGACGACATCGACGAGATAGATCGAGTCGCGGAGCTGCGTGACTGCCGAGCCGCTGATCACGCGGTTGAGCGCCTGGGCGAGCTGTTCTGAGCTCAGGCCCGCCTGGCGAACCCGGTCCTGGTCGACGACGATGCGCAACTCCTTGCTCTTCTCAGCCCAGTCGTAGTTGACGTGTCGCACCACGCCGGATGCCCGCAGGATCGTTGCGACCTGCTCGGCATATTGCCTCGCTTCGTCCGTTGTCGGCGCGCTTACCCGGTATTGCACCGGCCAGCCGACGGGCGGCCCGAGCTCGAGGCGAGAGATGCGGGCCGTCACGTCCGGGAAATTCTTCGGCGAACAGTGTCTCGAGCCTCGCCTGTACGCGGTCACGGGCCTCGAGGTCCTTCGCGACGAGCACGGTCTCCGCCATGAAGTCGTTGTCGAGCTGCACGTCGAGCGGCAGGTAGAAGCGGATGGCGCCACCGCCGACATATGAGGAGAAGCGGGCGATGTCGGGGTCAGCTGCAAGCACCTTCTCCAGCCGTTCCGTCTCCGCCTGGGTCGCCGCGATCGAGGCGTTCTTCGGCAGGGTCATCGTCACCAGAAGCTCCGGCCGGTTGGAGGCCGGAAAGAACTGCTGCTGCACGAAGCCCATACCGTAGACGGAGGCGCCGAAGGCCGCGAGCGAGGCGGCGATGGTGAGCCAGCGGTGCCGCATGCCGAAACCGAGCAGGCGGCCGAAAGCGCGCATGAGACGGCCAGGCCCGGCGGCGCCGTGTGCCTTGATGTGCGAGGGCAGCACGGAGAGGCCGATCACCGGCGCGAAGATGACGGCCACGAACCACGAGGCGACCAGCGCCACCGCCGACGACTGCAAACAGCGAGAAGGTATATTGCCCGGTGTTGTTGTCGGCGAAGCCGATGGGCAGGAATCCGAAGATCGTGATCAGCGTTCCGGTCAGCATTGGGAAGGCGGTAGAGGTATAGGCGAAGGTTGCCGCCTTCACTTTCTCCATGCCTTCCTCGATCTTCGAGATCATCATCTCGATGGTGATCATGGCATCATCAACCAGAAGGCCCAGCGCAATGATGAGCGCTCCCAGCGAAATGCGCTGCAGGCTGATGCCCATCGCCTCCATGGCCATGAAGACGATGGCCAGCACCAGCGGAATCGACAGGGCGACGACGAGACCGGCCCTGACACCGAGGCTGAGGAAGCTGACCAGCGAGCACGATGATGATCGCCTCGAAGAGGGCCTTGGTGAACTCGCCGATGGCTTCGCGCACGACCTCGGGCTGGTCCGACACGAGGTTGAGCTCGATGCCGACCGGGAAGCGCTGCATCAGGTGTTCTGCCGCTTCGTGCAGGCCCTCGCCGAAGGTGAGATTGTTACCGCCATCGCGCATGTTGACGCCGATGCCGATGGCGGGCTTGCCATTGACGCGGAACATCTTGGTGGGCGGATCGCTGTAGCCGCGCTGGACCTGGGCGATGTCGGTCAGTTTGTAGAAGCGCCCGTCGATCCAGAGGTTGAGGTCGGCGATATCCTTCGGGCTTCAGGAGAGCGCCGGTGACGTCGACGAGCATGTTCTCCTGCGACGTGTTGATGATCCCGGAGGGCACCACGGCGTTCTGCTGAGCGATCGCCGTCAATACTTCGTCGAGGTTGAGCTTGAGATTGGCGAGCTTCTGGGGCGAGAAGTTGAGATAGACCTTCTCATCCTGGTCTCCGATAGATTTCGACCTTGCCGACATCGGGCGAGCGCAGGAACTCGGCCCGCGCGGTCTCGGCGAAGTCGCGCGCTTCGCGCGGCGTGAAGCCGTCATAGGTGATGCCATAGATGATGCCGAACACATCGCCGAACTCGTCGTTGAAGAAAGGCCCGACGACGCCTTGCGGAAGCGTCGCCTTTATGTCGCTGACCTTCTTGCGAACCTGGTACCAGATGTCCTCGATCTCGCTCGTCGGGCGTCGATTCCTTGAGATAGACGAAGATCGTCGCCTGGCCAGGTTTGGTGTAGCTCTTGATGTAGTCGAGGTTCGGGGTCTCCTCGAGCTTCTTCTCGAGGCGGTCGGTCACCTGCTTGAGGGTATCGGCTGCGGTGGCGCCCTGGCCAGGATGCCTGGACCACCATGGTCTGGATCGAGAAGTCCGGGTCTTCCTGGCGGCCAAGGCTCTGGTAGGCGCTTGATGCCGCCGATGACGCAGACGAGCATGAGGAAGACCACGATGGCCCGGTTGTTGACGGCCCATTCGGAAAGATTGAAGCTAGCCATCATTCGACCTCCGTCTCAGCCTTCACCAGCTGGCCATCGGCCAGCGAATTGACACCGGCGATCACGACTTTCTCGCCAGCCGATATGCCGCGGCTTACCGCGACGGTATCTGTGCCGAATTCGAGAAGCTCGACGCTTCGGCGATGCACTTTTCCGTCATTCCCGATCACCCACACCTGGGGCTGGTCTCCGGATTGCAACAGGGCGGTGGAGGGCAGGCTGATGACCTGCTGGCCTTCGAGTTCGACGCGCCCGACCACGACCGCGCCGAGGCGCATCTCTGGCGGGGGCGAGGGCAAGGAGACCCTCACCTCGTAGGTGCCCGTGGAACTGTCTGCCTCGGGTGAAATCTCCCGGATGATGCCGGAGGTGGCAACTTCGGGCCGACCCTGGAGCCAGACCTGGACGCCCATCCCAAGCTTCGCATGAGCGACATGGTCCGCCGAGACGGCGAAGACCGCTTCGTGCTCCGCTATTCCGGGAGATCTCGACGACCATCTGGCCCGCGCTCACGACCTGCCCGGGATCGGCGCCGGTCGCCGTCACCACGCCGTCGTCGGTTGCGACGAGCCGGGTATAGCTCAGCTGGTTCTGCGCGATACGAAGATTGGCTTCGGTCGCCTCGACGGCCGCTTCGGCGCTCTTCAGCGACCTGAGCGCGTCGTCATACATGGCGCGAGGAGCAAAGCCCTTGCTTGAGCAGAATGCGCTTGCGTTTCTCTTGGGCGGCCGCCTGGTCGAGCGCGGCCTTGGCCGCGGCGACGTCGGCCTGAGCGGCGGTCACCTTGTTCTGGTAATCGACAGCGCTGAGTTCGGCGAGCTTTTGGCCCTTCTTGACCACGTCACCGATGTCAACGTGGCGCGAGATGAGCCGGCCCCCGACCTCGAAGCCTACCGGGCTGACGTAGCGCGCCTCGATGCGGCCGGCCCCTTGGGCCACGAGGCCGAGATTCTTTGGCGTTACGGTGACTGCCCGGGCAGGCCGTGGGGCGGCAGGTTCGGCAGTTTTTTCTTCGGAACAGCCCGCGAGACAAAGGCAGGCAAGACAGGCACAAAGGAACAGACTTGATGGCAGGCGCATGAAAGCCTCCGCTCGAATAGGGTTGAACTTGTGGGCGTCGAAGTGAGTGAGCCTATCGGCCTCAATTTCATATTGAACAAATAAGTCAAATCGACTATATAGTCAATATGAGATTTTGAGTGGATGACATGAAAGGATGTCGCATGGCAAAGATTGATTTGGCGCGCAGGGCGGAGATCGGGCGTGAGAAGCGGGCGAGGACGCGTGCGCAGATCGTGGAAGCCGGAGCGACGCTCCTTGCGGAGCGCCCGCCCGAGGCGCTCACGGTGGATGCCGTCGTGGAGGCAGCGGGCGTCGCGAAGGGCACGTTCTACTATCATTTCCAGAGCATCGATGAGTTGGCCGCCGCCGTGGGCGCGAAGCTCGGCGAGAGCTTTGACGAGCTGCTGACGCCTGCCAGGCTCGAGCTGCGGGATCCGATCGAGCGCCTGTCTTTCGCTTTCACGCAATTCCTGGAAAAAGCGATTTCTGACGCCGACTGGGCACGCCTCGTGGTTCAGAGCGCGCAATCCCCCACTGAGTTCGGTCTGGGTGTCCGCGCGAATCTCAAGGCGGACATTGCCGAGGCGATTGCCCAGGGCCGCGTGAGCGTGCGGGACGTAGAGCTGGCAGCCGACATCGTGATCGGCATATGGCTGCAGGTGACACGCGGCATTCTCGAGCGAGGCGCCCGACCCGAATTGACACGCCAGGCTCTTGAGGCGGTGCTTCGAGCCCTTGGCGCGTCGCAGGGGAAGCACGCGAAAAAGCCCGATCGGAGTTGTTAGTGTTGAGCTAACGCTTGTCACGCTTATTACTCGCCAATGCCAGTGCGTCGAACAGCATTGCGCACGGTCGCGCGCGCCCCGTATCGCAATAGCGAAGCCACATGGTCGGTGAGCAACCATCGCAGTCGCTCATTTCGGGGCAGGTCGTCGCCAAAAACCTCTCTGACATTCAGGAAACCATCGGTGAGATTTGGCGGCGCATTTCCGGCGGCGTCCGCAATTGTGCGCAACCGCCCGGCAAGCGGATCTCGCACGTCTATCGGCTGCCCGCGCTCGTCGATGCCGGTTACGTAGCGCATCCACGCAGCTACGCCGAGGGCAGCGCGCTCGATCGAGGCGCCTTGGGCGAGACGATCCCGAATTGTTCCCAGCAATCGTTGCGGCAGCTTCTGGCTTCCGTCCATGGCGATCTGCCAGGTGCGGTGTTTCAGCGCCGGGTTGCGGAACCTCTCCAGCAATGCGTCGCGATAACCCGGCAGGTTGCCCATATTCTTCGGCAACGTGCTCATGACCTCCTCCGTCATGAGCTTGTGGACGAAAGTGGAGAAAGCGGGATCGTCCATTGCTTCATTCACATATTGATAATCGGCCAAGTAACCGAGGTAGGCAAGGCTCGAATGGCTGCCATTGAGCATGCGCAGCTTCATCAGCTCGAATGGCCGCACGTCAGTGACGAACTCTGCGCCTGCGGCCTCGAGGGGCGGCCGGCCGGCCGAGAAGCGATCCTCGATCACCCATTGGGTGAAAGGCTCTGTCACCACGGGCCAGGCATCCCGCAGGCCGCTCCCCGTCAGGACGAGCTTGCGATCATCTTCACTCGTAGAGGGGACTATCCTGTCGACCATGGTTGAGGGAAAGGCGACGTCACGCGCGACATGATCGGCGAGCTCTGCGCTTCGCAGCGCGGCGAAAGCCGTAACAATGCGAGCCGTCGTCTCGCCGTTGGCCGGAAGATTGTCGCAGGAAAGCACCGTGAAGGGGGAGGTGCCGGCCGCACGGCGAAGTTCTAAAGCCCGCACGATCAGGCCGGGCGCGCTCACCGGTGCGTCCGGCTTGGCGAGATCGTGGAGAATATCTGGATGCTGCGGGTCGAGTTTCCCGGTCCCCGGATCATGGCAGTAACCCTTCTCGGTAATAGTGAGCGAGACAATGCGGATGCGCGGATCGGCCATGGCGGCGATAAGCCCGACCCGCTGCGCCGCAGCGTCCAGCACGTCAAGTACGGAGCCAATGACGCGCGTAGCCGTGCCTGCCGAGGCGCGCACGAGGATGGTGTACAGGAAATCCTGCGGCGCAAGAGCACTCCGTGTGTCGGGCCGCTTGAGCGAGGCGCCTATGATCCCCCATGACGGATCGATTGCGAGAACGTCGTCCACATATGCCGCCATATGCGCACGGCAAAATGCGCCCATGCCGAGATGAACGATGCCGGGGGTTATGCTGGAGCGGTCGTAAGGCAGTCGAACCGCAGGATGGGCAGCCGAGAGCCGCAGTCCGAGCGTTTCGTCAGACAATCTCGATCACGGCCTTGATAAGCCCGGCCTTCTGTGTTGCCCAAATGGGAATATCAGAAACGGCATCCGCCAGATTCGTGCGGTGGGTGATCAAGCGATCGACGTGTATATGCCCGTCACGTATGGCCGCTATGACGCGTTCAAAGTCCTCGCTGGTGGCATTGCGGCTTCCGAGCAGGGTCATTTCCCTGCGGTGAAACTCCGGATCATTGAATGTGATCGAATCCTTGATCACGCCGACGAGCACGTAGGATCCGCCATGGGCGACGTATTCGAAGCTTTTTTCCATGGATCTCTGGTTGCCCGTGGCGTCGAACACGACATCGAAGCCATTGCCCTGCGTGAATTCGCGCCAGTCCTCGCTGCCTTTCAGGATGGCGTTCACGCCCGCGATCGACTTCGCGGCCACCGCACGCTCCGCCTCACGGTCGAGCACCGCGACATTTGCACCTGAGAGCTGGGCGAAGAGCGCAACGCCGAGGCCAATGGGACCCGCACCGATGATCAGCACGCTGTCGCGGTCCGAGACGGAGCCGCGACGCACCGCATGAGCGCCGATCGCCAGAAACTCCACCGTCGCGCATTCATCCGCGCTCAAGCCGTCCGCCCGGACCAGGTTCTTGGCCGGCACGGACAGGAGCTCCGTCATGCCGCCATCCTGGTGGACGCCGAGCACAGAAAGGATCAGGCAGCAATTGGGCTTTCCGGCACGGCAGGCAATACAATGACCGCAAGCGAGATAAGGGTTGATCACGCAGATCTCGCCGGATGAGACATGCGAATCTATTGGTGCTTCGAGAACCTCCACGGCAAGTTCATGTCCCATGACGCGTGGATAGTTGAGAAAAGGATGTTTGCCTTCGAAGATGTGATAATCAGTGCCGCATATGCCCACCCGGCGTGGGCGTACAAGCGCTGCCTCGGCATCAGCTTGGGGAGCGGGCCGCTGCACCAGTTGCAAGGAGCCCGGCTCCGGGCACAGTAAGGCGTTCACAAAATCCACGTCACTTCCCACTCTGGCCTTTGCCAACATTACGATCACTTCAGGCCGGCCTGAAGTGATAAACGTGATCGCATTCACATATTTGGCGAATGATCGGGCGGAAAACCGGCGTCCACTTTCCTTATCACGCGCCAGGCGTCGATGTCGAAGGAGGGCCGACAGACCGCCGGCCCTCCCAAGCTGTCACTTGAACTTATCCATGTTCTCCTTGGTCACCAGGGCGGCGCCCGAGTTGATCAAGGACTTCGACCTTTTCTCCCTTGATGGCTTTCACCAGGGCATCTACGCCCTTTTATGTTTGAACACGCACACTCATCGGGCCGCGAAAGAGCGTGAATATCGTGGGGCTCTGGTGGGCTAATACTTGGCTCCGCGATCGGAACGATGATTCTCGCCAGCTTCGCACGCTCTGAAGCGAGCTGGCGCGGTTCCACTGCGCCACGCGTAAGCGGCGCATGCCGTTTTCCCTGGACCGCGACCTGAGGCGCTTTTAACTTCACGAGGCGATGACCTCCTGCCCCTTGTTCACCGAACGGGCGCAATCTGGCGAGTTCGCAAGCCTGCCGCGCGGTCGGAATCACCGAGTTTATTTTGCGTGACTTTTGGCAATATCATTTGATCCAGGGAGACTCCCATGGCGTCTGAGCGAAAAGAGAAGCACTGGAAGAACAATCCGGAATGGAAGAAATGGCTCGGGCGGGTCAACGACCCCTCGCAAACTCTGCGCGGTGATGTGCAGATACACACTTATCAAAGCCGTCAGGATCCCTATTTCACGTCCTCCTACTTCTTCGAGACGGAACGTGGAGTTGTGTTGGTCGATACCCAGATTTTCTACAGTGCGGCCGAGGAATTGTGGGAGGAAATCAAGGCTAAGACGAGCGGCAAGCTCTACGCCATCGTCAACACCCATGCCCACCCCGATCACTACTTCGGCAACACGCTGTTCCGCAAAGTTGCGCCGCAGGTCACGATCATCTCAAGCGCCAATGTGGCTGCGGACATGCGTGCGACCTCGAAACAGCGGGTCGCCAAGACGCGCAAGGAATGGGGTGACGAGGTCCCCAGCAACTCCGGCGATCTCGTCTATCCCGAGATGACGTTTGACGGAAAGCTGATGCTCTCCTTCGACAAGATCACGCTTGAACTCAAGGAATACGGCCCAGCCGAAGCACCCTACCAGGTGGTGGGCTGGATTCCGGAGCATCGCGCGCTGATCACCGCGGATATCCTCCAGAACAAGCAGCATCATTATTTTTCCGACCGTACGCTCTCGAACTGGTACCGTATCCTGCACGAATTTTCCGACATCGATCCGGCCTTCGTGCTCACCGGCCATCAAGGTATCGCGGACCCAGGCCTTATCAACGAAACCAAGCATTGGCAGGCGACGTTCCTGGGCTTGATGTCGGAGATCGTCCCGCGCGACAGCGATCCCGAAAACATAGACAAGGTCGATCGAAATGGTCGCAAGCACGTCGTCGCGGAAATGAAGCGGCGCTTTCCGGACTGGTTCGATCCTTATTATTACGAGGGAAAGTCGGTGCTCGAACAGTGTATAGACGGCCATCGCTCCGAGATGGTCGGCGCGCAGGTTCTGGCGGCCGCCAAGGCCTGATGTGATGATCACCGATCTCGCCGGAGAGTATAGCGGCCGCTCGGTCTTTATTACAGGGAGCTCCTCCGGTGTCGGCGCGGCGCTGGCGCGGCTGCTGGCGGGACTTGGGGCGCACGTCACGCTGTTCGCAAGGAATGAAAGGCGCCTCAATGATCTGGTGGACCAGATCGAAGCCGCTGGCGGGAGCGCGCTTGGTATCGCCGGCGATGTGCGGAGCTCGGCGGATGTCGATACGGCCATCGCCCGTTCAATCAGCACATTCGGACCTATCGCAGTTGCCGTGGCCAATGCCGGGATCGGCGATCGTTGCCCGCTCGAGAAGCTCGATGACAAGACCTGGACGAACATCATTGAAACCAATCTCACTGGCGCCTTCTGGGTCTGCCGTTCGGCCGGACTTCATATGCGCGAGGTCGGCGGCGGATCGATCATCACCATCGCCTCGGGCCTCGGCCTGGTCGGCATGGCCGGTCAGGTGGCTTATTGCGCATCGAAGGGCGGCATGGTGCTGATGACCAAGGCGCTCGCGGCGGAACTGGCGCCCACGGTTCGCGTCAACTGCTTCGCGCCTGGAGGAATCGAGACACCCATGACGGACAGCGATTTCGCGGTGACCTCCGACCCGGCAGAGGCGCGTCGCCGTGCCCTCGCGCGCGTTCCGCTGGCACGCCTCGCGGCCGTCGAAGAGGTCGCCCAGGCCATCGCCTGGACGGCGTCCGGCGCCTTCTCCTATGCGACGGGAAGCATCGTGTCGATGGATGGCGGGACGACGGCGATATGACGATGCATTCTACCGCCCGATATCCTGATCTTGAAGGACGGGTTGCGGCGGTGACGGGAGGCAGCAGGGGATTTGGCCGCGCCATGGCGCTCGCTTTAGCTGCCAATGGCGCCCATGTCGTCATCGGATCGATTGCGCGCGCCGAGTGTGAAGAGGTGGCCCGCCAGATCAGCGAGCAGGGCGGCTCGGCCCTTGCGCGCCAGCTGGATGTGAGGAGCCGGCAGCAGTGCGAAGCTTTTGCCCAGCAGGCGGCGGATCGATTCGGAGCGCTCGACATCATGATATGCAACGCCGGTATCGGGCCTGCGGCGAGCGCGGCGGATATCAGCCCCGAAATCTGGCAACGGACCATCGATGTCAATCTGACGGGCGCGTTCAACACCGCCGTCACCGCGGCCAAACAGATGATTTCTGCGGGCAAGGGCGGTTCAATCGTCTTTGTATCGTCGAATGCCGCGCAGGTCGGTTTCGGCGGGCTCGCTGCCTATGGAGCCGCCAAGGCCGGGGTAAATCAACTGGTTCGCTCGCTGGCCATGGAATTCGGCCCGCACGGCATCCGCGTGAACGCCATCGCCCCCGGATGGACGAACCATCGGATGGAAGGCAATGAGGGCAAGGTCGATCCCCAAGTTCTGGCCGAAGGCATCGCCCGCACGCCGCTACGGCGGGTGGGCGATGTAAAGGAGATTGCCGGCGCTGCCGTCTTTCTTGCCTCGCAAGCCGCCTCATTCATCTCGGGCGCGGTTTTGACCGTCGATGGCGGCTACACCGCCGTCTGAACGTCATCCTGGCTTGCTGCCATCCCTCAGCGGGTGCGTGTCGAAATATTCGGCGAGCCTTGCGACCTTCCCGTCCTTGATCTCGACGATCATCACAAAGGGGAAGTCGAAGCGTGCCCCATTGGCGGCCAGAACAGAGCAGAATTTGCCTTCGGCAAGCGCGGTATCGCCGGACACGATCAGTGAGTGGATGGGGATATGGCACTCGCGTATGGCGGCGATACCGCCGGCACAGGCCTCGCGAATGTCCCGAGGTCCGATGCGCCGCCGCGGTTGCAGTGGATCATCGAAGACGCCATCCTCGGCGAAGATGGCCGCAATCGCATCGGGATCGGACTGCTCCCACCCGCGCACTATCTCATGCACCGCTTGCGCTGGCGTCATCGCGCCTCCCAAGATCACTTCAGACCGGTCCGGTCTAAATTGATAAACGTAATCGGATTCATATATTTAGCGCTTGATCGGACGGAAAACCGGTGCCCGCTTTTCCTGATCACGCGCTAGAGTTGACCTCGACACCGGAACGGAGATCGGCTGCTTTTGCTCGAAACGGACGATGCGGCGTTGGCCGGTACCCAGGATAATAGGACCAAGCCGCGGCCATACAACTTCGCGACTGCGTCCAATGAGACGCGAGTTTACGCGAATTCACGCCAATAAGACCCGGCTACCGTGACTAGGGTGCTAATATGACGGTGCCAGGAGCACTTCGCTCGGACGTGTCGCCGATATGGCCGATCCGGCTGCGGATCTCCTCCGGGATATCCTTGCTGTCCATCGGGTACAGGTGGCTGCGCGCAAGTTCGGCGCGAAGGTCGATACCCTCGCCCAGATATTCATAGACGACACGGGAGGCGAAAGGCTGGCGGTTGCCGGCGCTCGCGACGGTGAGAATGATGCCGGTAAGATAAAGTCGTTGCTTTCGGTGGGATGGATAAAGGATCGTAAGCGCGACGAGATCGCCCGAGCCGGTCTCATATTCGAGGATGTAGATGCGATCGACCAGATATAAGGCTACACCGCGGAATTTCTGGACAAGGGTCGGCCGTTTGCTGTTGGGCGCCACCTCGAGCCGCTCTAGGCTCTTGGTGAAGGTATTTTGCCCCTCCTGGCCGATGATGGTGAGCGAACGCACGATATGGCTCGACCAAACCGGCGAGCAGAAATAGACGGCATAGGCCCCGCAATAGGGCCGCATCGCGCTTAGCGACCGGGTCGCGTCAAGCGACAGCTGGGCCAGTAGTTGCGGGAGTAGCTGACCTATGCTCGTATCTCCCCCGCGCCGCCTGGGCATGACAGAGCGGGCGAACTCGTCGTGCGGAAGGTTGATTTCGTACTCATCGACGCCGAAGAACGTCGTGATGCGGCGGAGATTGCGCAGCGAGGGAGCAGAGGTTCCCCTGAGATACTTGTTGAACTGCTGACGATTTACCCCGAGTCGCCGGCAGACCTCCGCAACCGAGCTATAGTGGGCGCAAAGATATTTGAGATTTGCACTGAGGTTTTGCAGGTCAGGCGGCATTAGCGATCTTCAACTGATGGATGTTGCTCGGCATTTGGCCGAATTCCATCGGCAAAGGCAATCGACCGAATTTAGCACAGTTGACACTAAATGCGCGCCGAATGTTAGCGTCATAGGGCTCGAGACGGACGAACGCCTGCATAAGGCGCGGCGATTGGCCTGTCTATTTGAAAGGCAGGCAATCGTGCTCTTGAGTGTATCTGATCAATCCCTCGACAAATCGCCCTTCTTTGAGGGTGCGCATAAAGCCGGCGCGCACACCTACATCGTTCTCAACCACATGTTCATGCCGTATCGCTTCGGCGATCCGGTCGAGGAATATTGGTCGCTGATCAACGACGTGACCCTTTGGGACGTTGCCGCCGAGCGCCAGGTGGAAATCAGTGGTCCGGATGCGGCGCGTTTTGTCGACATCCTGGTTCCCCGCAAGCTCGACGGCTGCGGCGTCGGACAATGCCGCTATGTCCTCATCACCGACCAGGACGGCTATGTCCTCAACGATCCGGTGCTTAACCGGCTTGCGGAAAACCGCTACTGGCTCTCGGCCGCCGACAGCGACCTGCTGCTCTGGGCGAAGGGGGTCGCGGTGAATTCGGGTATGGATGTGTCGATCCATCAGCCCGATGTCGCACCAATCCAGATCCAGGGCGGCAAGTCGCGCGATGTCATGGCAAGCTTGTTCGGCGACGTCGCCCGGGACCTCAGATATTACCGGCTCGCGCAGACAACCCTCGATGGCATGCCGGTTGTCATCAGTCGGACCGGCTGGAGCGGCGACCTCGGTTACGAGATCTATCTTTGCGATACGACCCGCGCCCTCGAACTGTGGGATCGGGTTCTGATGGCCGGCCAGCGTCACAAGATCAGGGTGACCGGACCCAATACCATCCGGCGCGTCGAGGCCGGCATCGTCGCCATGCGCTCGGACTTTCCCGCCGATGCGACGCCGTTCCACCTAGGAATGGAGCGGTTGGTCGATCTCGACAAGCCGGTGGACTTCGTCGGCAAGGATGCGCTCATCCGCATTTCGGGCGAAGGCGTCAAATGGAAGGTCGTCGGCATTGCTTTCGATCCGGAGGCGCTCGCCGGAGAGGCGGCGGCCTTCTCACGCAAGCCATTGTTGCGCGATGGCGAGGAGGTAGGCACGACCACCGTGGTGGTTTACTCGCCGCGCCTTCAGTCGGCGATCGGCTTCGCCCGCATCGACGCGCGTTTCGCCGCCCTTGGCTCCGAGCTTGAGATCCAGGGGGCGAAAGGCCTGCGCCGCGCCAAAATCGTCCAGACGCCGTTCTTCGACGCCCGCAAGTCGATAGCGCGGCAATAGCCATGCAGGCACCCGCTGAAACATCGCGCTCCGTCGAGTTCACCTTCCTCGACCGCGCCGAGGTGACGAGCCTGATTCCCGACTTCGCCGAGGTCATGCGCGTGGTCGAAGAGGGTCTTCTCGCGCATGGGCGAAAAGACGTCGTTCTGCCGCCCAAGACCCACATCATGCTGGACGACCGCTATAACGGGCATTTAAATGTGCTCACCGGCTATGTCGGGCCGATCGATACGGCCGGCGTCAAGGTGATTGGCGACTATGTCGACAACATCGATCACGATCTGCCATCCGAAGTCGCGATGCTCACGCTTTACGATCCGCGGACCGGCATACCTCGATGCGTCATGGACGCGACGAATTTGACGTGGTTGCGCACCGGCGCGGTTACCGGCATCGGCGCGCGGTATCTCGCGCGCAGGGATTCTCGTGTTCTGGCCCATGTCGGTGCCCGCGGCACCGCCTTTGCCAATATAACGGCCATCGCCGGCGTCTGTCCGATCGGCGAAGTCCGCATCAACAGCCGCCGCCCCGAGACCCGGGAGGCACTGGCGCAGCGGGTGAGAAGCGAACTCGGCATCAAGGCTGTGGCACTCTCGAGCATCGAGGAAACGGTTGCGGACGCGGACATTGTCGTCGAAGCCACGAGACTCGAACGGCCACAGACGCTGATCCGGGACGGCATGATGAAGAAAGGATCGCTTCTCGTCACCTATGGCTGGGTGATGGCAGTGGATCCCGAGCTGCCGCGCAGTGCCGATAAGTTCGTTGTGGACGACTGGAGGCAATGCTGCGAGGGCGGCACCTTCTACCCTCTCATTCGTGACGGCATCCTCGGCCAGACACACCTTCACGCCGAGATAGGCGAAATCGTCAATGGCGTATTGGCCGGCCGCGAAAGCGATGATGAACGGATTGTCTTCTGGCACCGCGGCTTTGCCGTCAGTGACATCGTTCTCGGCAACTACCTGCTCGAGCGGGCGAACGCCAGAAAACTGGGTCGCCGTCTGAAGCTCTGGTGATGAAAATGGGAGAAGCTCTTAGAAACTGGAAACGCACAAGGAGACCATGATGAGCACTATTGAAGATCAGAAAGTGCGATGGCTGACATCGCAGTTCAGCGCCGGCAGAATTGGGCGGCGCGAGTTTTTGGGGCGCCTGGCTGCTCTTGGCGCGACGAGCATTTTCGCGTCCAGCCTGGCGGGGAAGGCGCTCGCCGATAGCGCGCCCAAGAAAGGCGGATATCTGCGCTTCGGCATGGCGCATGGCGAAACGACCGATACGCTTGATCCCGGGCAGATCACCAACGGCTATACGACCGTGATCGCCTACACGATCGCGAATATGCTGACGGAAGAGGATGCCGACGGCAAAATACAGCCCAAGCTTGCCGAAAGCTGGGAGGCTTCCGATGCCGCCAGGAAATGGGTCTTCAAGATCCGCAAGGGCGTGGAGTTCCATGATGGCCGCACTCTGACGGCCAAGGACGTGGTGGCTTCGATCAATTATCATCGGGATGCAAAGTCTAAATCCTCGGTGAAGCCGCTTGTTGCCCCGATACAGTCCGTCGAAGCTGACGGCGACAATGTCGTCATAACGCTCAGCGGCGGCGACGCCGACATCCCGGCAAAACTCTCCAATTTCAGCTTCGGCATCTATCCCGGCAATGCCGATGGCACGCTCGACTGGCAGAAGGGAGTTGGCACGGGAGCGTATCGACTGAAGGATTTCAAGCCCGGCGTCAGAACCGTGTTCGAGCGCAATGCCAATTTCTGGCAGGCTGATCGAGCCTTCTTCGATGGCGGCGAACTGATTGCCATCATTGATGCGGCAGCGCGCCAGACGGCACTTGTCGCCAACGAAGTTGACGCGATCGACCGCGTCGATCTCAAAACCGCCGATCTCCTCGCCAAGACAGATGGAATCGTGGTCGAAGAGGTGCAAGGCAAGCTTCACTACACTTTCCCGATGCTGACCGACACGGCGCCATTCACCGATTCGCAATGTTCGCCTGGCGCTCAAATATGCAATCGATCGGCAGGCGTTCCTCAGGACGATCCTTTTCGGACATGGGATGCTGGGTAATGATCACCCCATCACTCCCGCTTATCGCTACTTCGCCTCCGATATCGAGCAGCGGGTCTATGATCCGGACAAGGCCAAATTCCATCTCAAGAAAGCCGGCCTCACCGAACTGGCGGTAGATTTGAGCGCATCGGGTGCGGCATTCCAAAGCGCTGTCGATGCGGCTTTGCTTTACAAGGAAAATGCGGCGAAGTGCGGCGTCAATATCAATGTCGTGCGCGAGCCGACGGATGGCTACTGGACGAATATTTGGAACAAGAAACCCTGGTGTGCGTCCTACTGGTTCGGCACGCCCGACGGCGGATGGTATCTTTACGCAAGCCTACGCCGCTGGCGCAGATTGGAACGATACGCACTGGCGCGACGAAAAATTCAGCAAGCTCCTGCTGGAGGCGCGTGGCGAGCTCGACGAAGCGAAGCGAGCCGCAATGTACCGCGACATGCAGGCTCCTCGTGCGTGACGAGGGCGGAAACGTCATCCCGGCATTTGCCAATGATGTCTTCGCTACGCGCAACACGGTGCGGCACGGCAAGCTCGCGTCGAATTACGAAGTCGACGGCCGAATGTTCTTTGAGCGCTGGTGGTTCGCCTAAAGGGAATTGCCTACCAAGGCGACTATGTTCGAGGGCGAACAGGCGGTGATCGCCGGCGCCTATGCCTACCGATGCCCTCCCCCCTTCCTGCTCGTCATGGCCGGGCTTCGACCCGGCCATCCAGCCCCGACGTCAGGCAGAGGTTGCACGGGAGCGCTGGATGGCCGCCTCAGGGGGTCCTCAGGGGCGGCGATGACGAGGTGGGTAGCGGCTACCGCAGCATGAGACGCGTTGAGAGATGATCCTTCCTAGACTCATCAGACCCTAGTGTGCTGAACGTGAAGTTCCTGATGTCTAACCGCTATACCGACAGGAACTTCGCGTTCAAAAGCATACTAGAATTATTAGATTTTCTAATGTCCTTTCGAATCCGAAGTTCGCTCGGAAGACGCTGCGAGGTGATGCGAACTTCGGAATCGGGACACTAGAGACAAGGCATGCTCTTCGACCGCAAATGCCGCTTCTGTGCCGCGATGCGGAACGGCGCGTTCGAGGCGCCATAGCCTCTATAAGGACCCCTCCTCTCTACTATCTCGATCAGGAACCCTTCGCCGATGGGCGGCGCGTAGAGCTGGAAGAATTCGCCGTACTCGTCACGGTCGTAGAGGATGTTCTCCCTCCGTAGCCGATCGGCCAGTTCTGGCCGAGGCCGAAACGCGCCTCGACATCGTCATAGTAGTTCGGCGATATCGACAGAGCCGTAAAGCCGCTGTCACGCAATGTCCTTGCTGTTGCGAAGATGTCGTCGGTCGCAAGGGCGAAGTGCTGGATACCCGAGCCGAAGCTCTCCGCGATAAAACTCCCCGCTAACGTCTGCCGGTTGTCCGCACCGTTCAGGATCAGCCTGAACCCGCCGCTGTCGCCTTCGATCACCTGGCTTCTGACCACGCCGGAGGGATCAATCACGTCGACTATTGGCGTCTTTCGTGTGTCAAAGATCGAGGTATAGAAGAGCTGCCAGGTCAACATCTCCCCATACTCCATCGTCTGCCCGACATGGTCGATGCGGGTCAGTCCGGCATTGGGGCTCTGGTCCTCATCGTCCGTGGGGAAGAAATCCACATCCCAAATGCGGGCGAGTTCGGACTTGCCGTCGATGAAATAGACCAGACCGCCGCCAACGCCGCGCAAGGCGGGAATCTGGAGCTCGCCGGGCCCCACCGACTGGATGAAGGGAACGGCCAGAAGCGCCCTTGCCCGCTCGACCGTCGCCTCGGCGTCCTCGACCTTGAGCCCGAAGGCATAGACCGACGTTCCCCGCACCAGGAAAGAGGAATGCGCCAGGCCCTTGCTCTCGGTGTTCACGACGACGTTGATGTCACCTTGCCGGAACAGTGTGACGTCCTTGGAAATGTGGCGGGCCGCCCTGCGAAAGCCCAGCGCGTGCAGAAGCGCTGCGACATGCCGGCCGCCCGCATGGTCGGCTGCGAATTCGATGAAGGCGATACCATCGACGCCGATGCGATTGCGGCAGGCGCGGCAGCGTCTGTGCCAGCTCCGGCTCATCGCGCTTCACCTGATCCATCAGGTAGATCAGTGAGCGGCGGCCATCGATGGCGATCGACTTCGGCGAGCCGCCGCGGAACTGATCGTTGAAAATCTCCAGCGACAGGTACCCGTCATAGCCCGTGGCGGCGACGGCGCGCAGGAAGTCCTTGACCGGCAGGTCTCCTTCACCCGGCATGTTGCGGAAGTGGCGGCTCCAGTAGAACAGGTCCATCTCGATCAGCGGCGCATCTGCCAGCTGGACAATGAATATTTTTTCCCTGGGGATCGCCCGGATCGAGCCGATATCGATCCTGCGCGCCAGCGTATGGAAAGAATCGAGGATGAGGCCGATGCTGGGGTGGTCCGCGCGCCGCACGATCTCCCAGGCGTCGCGATGGTCACTGATATGCCTGCCCCAGGCCAGCGCCTCGTAGCCTACGCGCAATCCGCGCTTCGCGGCGCGCTCGCCAAGCTCGCGAAAATCGGCCGCTGCCCGGTCGATGCCGCCGAGCGCAACCGGCGAAACGCTCGAGCATACCAGCATCAGGTCGGTGCCGAGTTCCTGCATGAGGTCGAATTTGCGTTCGGCCCGGTCGAAGGCGCGCGCGGCGCTGCGGCTCGGGCAGGCCTTCGAAATCGCGGAACGGCTGAAACAGCGTTATCTCCAGCCCCAAATCGCGGGCCATTCGTCCCACATCGCTGTGGCGAGCCATCGAAACCCAGGAAATCGTTCTCGAAGATCTCGACACCGTCGAACCCCGCATTGGCGATGGCCGACAGCTTCTCGGCGAAATCGCCGCTGATCGAGACCGTGGCGATCGAGGTCCTCATGTGTCGATCATCTCGAACATGGCGTGGATGGCCAGTGCATATGCATGCGCCCCGAAGCCGGCCATGACGGCGGTCGCGACTTTGGAGACAAGGGAATTGTGGTAATAGGCCTCGCGCCGATGGATGTTGGAGATGTGCAGCTCGATGATCGGACCATTGAACATCTTCAGCGCGTCGAGGATGGCGATCGATGTGAAGGTCAATGCGGCCGGATTGATGATGATGCCGGCACCGTCGTCGATCGCAGTGTGGATCCAGTTTACGATCTCGCCTTCCATGTTCGACTGGTGGAAACGCACGGGCCGCATGCCCGCCGCCGCACGGCACATGGCCTCGATCTCCGCCAAGGTCGTCGTTCCATATATTTCCGGCTCGCGTTTGCCCAATCGGTTGAGATTGGGGCCGTTCAGGATGAAGATTGGTTTGCTCATCGATTTCCTACCCGCTGTAGCCGAAGACACGGGGAAGCCAGAGGACGAGGTCCGGAAAGAGGGTGATCAGCACGAGCGCGACCGACCATGGCGCCGAGAAAGGGCAAGGTGTCGCGCACCAGCGCCCGCAACGGCACTTCCGCGATGCGCGTCATGATGAACAGCAGCAAGCCATAAGGCGGCGTGATCAGGCCCAGCATGATGTTGACCACCACCACGACGCCGAAATGAACCATGTCGACGCCCAGCGCCTGCGCGGTCGGTATCAGCACCGGGACGACCACCAGCAGGATCGTCGTTCCCTCGAGCACACATCCGAGGATAAGCAGGATGGCGTTGACCAGCATCAGGAAACCCAATTGGGAAAGATCCCACGCCTGCAGGAGGGCGCTCAGCGACTGCGGGATGTTTTCGACCGTGACGACGTAGTTGAACACGAGGGCGCCGGCGATCAGCATGCCGATCGAGGCAGTGGTGCGCGCGCTCGCCAGGACCGAGCAGTAGAATCCGGCGAAACTGACGCTTCGATAGAGCACGACCGAGATGAGAAGCGCATAGGCGGCCGCGACCGCCGCTGCCTCGGTCGGCGTCGTCACGCCCGAATAGATCCCTCCCAGCAGCACGACCGGCATCATCAGGGCAGGCAAGGCGCGCCAGGTGACCAGCGGAAGTTCCCTCAAGGGGGTGGGTTCTTCGACCGGAAACTTCATCCGCCGCGCGTCGAAGAACACGATGACCATCTGGGCGAAGGCCATGAGCAGGCCGGGCACCACGCCGCCCAGGAAGAGATATCCGATGGAGGCATCGGAGACGAGCGCGTAGATGACCATCGGGATAGAGGGCGGGATGATAGGGCCGATCACCGCGGTGACGGCTGTCAGCGCCGCGGCGTAGCTCGCCGGATACTTGCCGTTCTTCGTCATCATCTGCTGCATCATCTTGCCGGTACCCGCGGCATCGGCGATGGCGGATCCGGACATGCCGGCAAAGATGATCGATTGGACGATGTTGACATAGGCGAGCCCGCCGCGGAAGCGGCCGACGACGGCATTGCAAAAGACCAGCAGCCGATCCGTCATGGAGCCGATATTCATCAATTCGGCGGCGAGGATGAAGAGCGGAACGGCCAGGATGATGTAGTTGGTATACATTCCATTGAGCAGTTGCTCGGCCGCGGTCCCCATGTCGAGGCCGGCAAGCGCCAGATAGAGGATTGATCCTGCGATCATGGCATGGCCGATGGGCAGACCCAGAAAGGCAAGCGCCGTCATTGCCACAACGCAGAGCGAGAACGGACTGGCGAGGCTCATACGCCGGACGCCGCCTTCGTCGGATCGAAGTCCGCCGGCGCCCGGCCAAACAGGGCTTGCCATATAAGCCACAGATAGCGGGCAACGACCGCCACGAGGAATACGAGGTAGATCGAGAACAGCCAGTCGAACCGGATTTTCAGATAGGCGGTCTTCTCGACCTGCATGAAGGTCACGTAGTCGGTCGTGGCGGGAAGGGAGACCCCATAGAGCGCGATGAGCGAGACCGCCGCGATCACGAACATGATCCGGCGCACCGAAGGTCGCGCAGCCGCGTAAATGAGATCGAAGCGGATCTCCTCGTCTTCGCGGACTACAAAAGCGGCTCCGAACAGCACGATCCATATCCACAGGACCACGCTGATCTCGTTGGTCCAGCCGACCGGGAGGTTAAGGAGGTAACGAAAGATGATTTGCAGGATGAAGGCAGCGAACATCGCCAGCAGCATTGCAGCAAGCAGGTTCTCCCCGCGCCGGTAGAGCCACAGGCCGGTATGGCGAAGTCTCGGGTCCATTTCGGTCTCCGGTCGGCTGCGGCGAAGCGGGCACCGGCGCATGCCGACCGGCGCCCGCGTCGGTTCAGAGTGCGTTGATCTTCTCGACCATGCCTTGTGGCCATTCCTTGGCAAGGTCGGAAGCCAGGTATTTCTCTTGCGCAAATTTGCGGAACGCCGCCACATCCGGCTCATAAAGCTTGAGCCCTTTGGACTTGAAGACTTCCACCAGGTCCTTCTCGCGGACCAGATGCTTGCCTGTCGAGAAGTCGATAGCCTTGTCGGCCGCCGCCTGGAACTTTGCCTGTTTTTCGGCCCCCATCCCGTCCCAGATTTTCTTCGCGACCGTCAGCAGGTCGAAACCCACGAGATGCGAGGTCAGGACGATCTGCGACATCACCTCATAAAACTTCATGTTCTCGACATTGGGCAGCGGATTGTCCTGGCCATCGATCGCTCCGGTCTGCAGACCGGTATAGACCTCGGCATAGGCCATGGGTGTAGGATTTGCACCGAGCGCGCTGCCCAGGAACTGCCAGGCATCGCCGCCCGGCATGCGCAGCTTGATTCCGGCCATGTCCGCCGGTGTCTTGATCTCCTTGTCCGGCTTGAGCCCGACCTGGCGGACGCCGAAATAGGTCGGCCCCAGAACCTTCACGCCGAGCTGGTCCTCGGTCATCTGCTTCATCTCAGCGCCCATGTCGCTGGCGAAGAAGGCCTTGAGATGTGCGGCGTCGCGGAACAGGTATCCGGCGGTCAGGATCGACCAGGCCGGGATCTGCTTGGATATGTCCTGCGGCGCGATATTGCCCATCTCGAGATTGCCGCGCTGGAGGGCGACGAGTTCGGTGCCTTGCTTGAAGAGATTGCCGCCATAATATCCCTCGAAGACGAAGTCGTCCTTGATGGCATCGGCGAACATTTTCATCATCTCGGCGCGAATATCCTGCTCCGAGAACACGGCCGAGAAGCGCAGCTTCGGTTTGTCCTGGGCAAGCGCCGGAAAGGCGGCCGTCGTCGCGAGCAAGCCGGCTCCTGCCAGGAATTGGCGGCGTGTGATGTGTGCAGTCATAGCCTTCCTCCCATTTTGAAACGTCGCATATGCTGGCCCTTTCTTCACCGGGCCTTGATGTGCCTCAGATGCAAGTCGATCCTTTCCCGTTCCGCCGCTGCGAAATGCGCGGTCATGGCCTGTCTGTCCGGTGCTTTGCCGGTGAAGAGCTCAAAGGCGCGCACAGCCTGGTAGATGGCCATGCCAGTTCCCGGCAATGTGCGGCAGCCGAGCGCACGGGCCCTCGTGAGGAGCTCGGTCTCCACCGGGAGATAGACGATCTCGGCAACCCAGTGGCGGCGCGACAGCAGGTTTCCGGCAAAAGGCATGCCAGGATACTTCGCCATGCCGACCGGTGTGGCGTTCACCAGGCCATCCGCGTCGCGCAGCGCCTTCGCGGGGTCAGCTTCCGCCCGGATGCGTCCGGGGAAGCGCGTTCCCATGGCAGCGCAGAGCGCTCTCGCGCGCGCCCCGTCGGTATCGATGACTGAAAGCTCTCCGACACCGAGGTCCATCAAGGCATAGGCGACAGCGGCGCCGGCACCGCCCGCGCCGAACTGGACGATCCCCTGGAGAGGGGCATCGGCCATCCCTTCTCGAAAGCTTTCGGCGAAGCCCCAGCTGTCGGTATTGTGACCGACGGTCCCCGAACGGCCGAAGACGATGGTGTTCACCGATCCAATGGCCTCAGCCTCGGGTGTCAGCGCATCCAGATGCGCCATGACCGATTGCTTGAACGGGTGCGTCACATTCAGCCCGGCAAATCCCCTTGCGCGCGCCGATTTCAGGATCGCGCCAAGGGCGGGATCGGGAAGGCCGAGCTGGTCGAAATCCAAAAGAACATAGCGATAGTCGAGGCCCAGACGCGCCCCTTCGAGTTCGTGCATCCTGGGCGTGCGTGAGGACTGGATGCCGCGACCCACCAGGCCGATCAGCGTACGCGTTTGGCCCGGGCCCACTTGCGGTGGCATCACCCGGTCGAGCGTCTTGCCGATCGCTTCAGCCGATCCTCCCAAGTCTCGCTCCCTAGATCACGATGAGTTTGGATTGAGTCTATCCAAACTCATAAACGTGATCGATTCTAATATTTTAGAGCGCGATTCTTGCGAAAAACCGGTGCCCACTTTTTCGCATCGCGCTCTTGGGCCGTGATGGGCCCGGCGCACTTGTATTTCCGGGCGGTGAAACAATAATGCCCAGGCTGGACTTACAACAATGTACGAACTAGTTAGTTTAGTCAATCTGCTTTGCCGCGGTCGGGGGGTCAGGATGAAATTGCAGAGGAAAACGCAGAACCCGGACAGGGCCGGCAAGGTCACCCGGCCACAGGATCCCGAGGGGACGCGCCGCAACATCCTTGAGGTCGCGTCGAAGGAATTCGCGCTGAATGGGCTGTCGGGGGCGCGCATCGATGAGATTGCTGCGCGCACGCGGTCATCGAAGCGGATGATCTATTACTATTTCGGCGACAAGGAGGGACTATACCTTCACGCGCTCGAGAACGCGTACCGGCTGGTTCGCGAGGGTGAGGCAAAGCTCGACACAGACGGTCTGCCACCGCTGAAAGCGCTGCGCAAGCTTGTCGAGTTCACCTTCGATCATCATCGCCAGCATGAAGAATTCATCCGCATGGTGATGATCGAGAACATCCATCACGGTCAGTATCTCGAGCGCTCGGACATCATCCGCGAAGTCAACAAGACCGCCATAGATCATATTGCCCGTATCTATCACCGGGGCGTTTCCGATGGGATATTTCGTTCCGGGATAGATCCCGTCGATCTGCATTGGGAGGTTAGCGCGCTCTGCTTCTTCAATGTTTCCAACCGCGCAACCTTCGCGAAGATCTTCGATCGCGATCTGGACAATGAGGCGACGCAGGCAAGGCTGCGCCGCAACACAGTCGATACGATCCTGCGCTTCGTTTCGCTTTAGTGCACGGTGAGTTGAGATCGCGTCTATGCGCGAATCTCCCTCCGCCGCGCGAAGCGCGGGGAGGGTGGACGCCCGTAGGCCGGACAGGTGGGGTTTCTCCGCCGAATGGTATTCGACGATTGGGTGCGCATACTGAAACACTCTGCTGGAGAGATCTCCCTATCGGAGACACCCCACCCGTCGCGCGTGCCGCGCGCCACCCTCCCCGCCTTCGGCGGTGGAGGGAGGCTTCTTCTGAAGCAGTCACCCTTTGACCTGCATCTCCTGAATGAGCCTTGTCGCGTGTGCCAGTGCCGCCGCCGCGGCTGTCACCATCTGTGGCAGGATCATCCATTCGAGCGTCCAGGCTGCGCCCGATCGTTCCTGCTCGTGCACCAGCGCCTGATGCATGGCGGAAAGTTGCGTGGCATTGAATCGCGCGAGGGTCACCAGAATCTCAGGCGCCACCGGATTGTTCTTATGATGCATGGCGGAGGACTTGCCGCCGGCGGGCAGCGTCACCTCAGCGATCTCGTTCTGCGCCAGCAGCGCCACGTCCTGGCCGATCTTGCCGAGGCTGCCGGTCAGCAGCGACAGCCACCCGGCGAGTTCGGCCAGATTGTCACGCGCGCTGTGCCAGCTGATGCCGGGCACCGGCAAGTCGAGTGCCTTGCCCAAAGCGGCCGCCAGCGCCGGTCCGCGGTCGCCGAACTTGTCGAGCGTGCCGACCGGTCCGCCGAACTGCAGAACCGTGAGCCGCGGCCGCAACTCGCCGAGGCGCTGTTGGTGCCGCGCGAGTGGCGCGCGCCAGGCGGCGATGCGGTCCCCCCACGCAATGGGCAAGGCGCGCTGCATGCGCGTGCGCGCCATTGCCGGCTGCTTGCCGTGCTTCTGCGTCAGGGCGTCAAGCTGGACTTCGATTGCGGAGAGCCGTGCTGCGAAGATGTCGAGAACGGGGCGCAGGCGCAGGACCAGGCTCGTATCCAGCACATCCTGGCTCGTGGAGCCGAAATGCACATGCTGTCCATGCGGCTCACCGACTTGCCGGCGCAGCTGGTCGATCCAGGCCGGCACCACCATGCCGTCGCGGCGCGTGCCGGCCGCCAGCTCCGTGATGTCCGGCCGGAAGTTCGCCGCGGCGGCGGCGATGGCCTCGGCGGCCGCAGCCGGGATAAGGCCGAGCTCCGCCTCGGCCTTGGCCAGCGCCACCTCGAAGCGGAGGATGGCGTCGAGCTCGGCTTCGCTGCTGAAATAGCGCGCAATCTCATCATCGCCCAGCAAGGCGCCAAGCCAGGGATGTTCGAAGACGGAAATGCTCATGCGTCCATCCACGCTTCAGAAATCGAAGAACACGGTTTCCCGCTCGCCCTGCAAATTTATGTCGAAGCGATAGAGCATCTCATTTCCGCTTTCCTCCTTGCGGGCGATCAGCGTTTCAATGAGAGCGGGCTGGCGCACGGCCGTGAGCGCCGGATCGGCTGCATTTGCCGTGGCTTCCTCAGGAAAATACATGCGGGTCTGCAAGTGGATGTTGATGCCGCGCGCGAAGATCGAGAAGGCCACATGCGGCGCCTGGGGACGGCCGTCGCGGAACGGCACCACGCCCGGCCTGATGGTTTCGAAGCGGTAGAGGCCGCTGTCGAAATCCGAAACGGCGCGTCCCCAGCCGGAGAAGGTGGGGGACCCATAATGGCCTTCGCCATCGGCCTGCCAGATCTCGATCATGGCGTCGGTCACAGGCGCGCCTGAGCCGTCGCGGATGATGCCTTCGATGATGATGCGCTCGCCGGGCGTGCCCGGCGCCGCCAGGATGTTCAACCGCTCCTGGCTGCGGGTCTTGAGACCGGCCGAGGCCGGAACGGTGCCGATATGGAGGAACGGACCGGCGGTCTGCGACGGCGTTTCCTTCAAAGGGGAGCCTGCCATGTCAGCCGCCCTCCGGCCGATTTTCGAAGAAGGTGGCCTGCCTGCCGCGCAGCACAATGTCGAAGCGGTAAACCAGGCTGTCGAAGGGCACCATGTTGTCCATATCGAGCTTGGCGGTGAGCTGGTCGATGGCCGCGGGTTCGCGGACCGTATTGACGATGGCGCAGCGCCGAATGAGCGGATCGCCCTCGAAATAGAGCTGGGTCACAAGCCGTTGCACGAAGGCATGCCCGAAGAGCGAAAGGTGGATATGGGCCGGTCGCCAGTCGGAGCCGTTGTTGCGCCAGGGATAGGGTCCGGGCTTGATGGTGCGAAAGCGGTAATTGCCCTCCGCATCGGTGAGGCAGCGGCCGCAACCGCCGAAATTCGGGTCGAGTGCCGCCATGTAGCTGTCGCGCACATGGCGGTAGCGGCCACCGGCATTGGCCTGCCAGATCTCGATCAGCGTATGGGGCACCGACCGGCCCATCTCGTCCATCACCTTGCCATGCACGACGATGCGCTCGCCGATCGCCTCACCCTCGGTCGCGTAGTTGCGGATCAGGTCGCTATCGAGCGGATCGAGCTTGGCATGCCCGAAAACCGGGCCGCTCAGTTCCCCGATGGATTGCGGCATTGCGAGCAAAGCGCGGCGCGGGGCGCGCAGCGAGGTCGAATTGTAGCGGGGCGTGTCGGCAGCCGGATGCCAGCTGCGATCGCGCCGGATGAATTCGACGAGGTCGGTCATGTCGTCTCCGCAAGGCACGCCTTGATGATCTTGATGGCCCGGTTCGCTGCCGGGACACCGGCATAGATCGCGACATGCATCATGGCTTCGCGCAGATCCTCGCTGGTTGCGCCGGTCTTGCGCGCCGCGCGCACATGCATGGCCAGCTCCTCGTCATGACCGAGTGCGGCGAGCAGTGATATGGTCACGATCGATCGTTGCCGCTTGTCCCAGTGCGGCCGCGACCAGACCGATCCCCAGGCGGCCTCGGTGATCAATGTCTGGAAAGGAGCATCGAACTCGGTTTGCTTCGCCTCGGCGCCATCGACATGCGCATCGCCCAGCACCGCTCGGCGGGTTTCCATGCCCTGGGCGAACAGGTTTCGTCGTTCCGTCGGATCAGGCAATGGCTGCCTCCTTGGCAAATGCTGAAATCAACCTGGCCATGATGTCGGGCTGCTCCACGCAGGGCAGATGACCGGCCCCAGGGATCATAGCGAAACCAGACCCTGGCAAAAGAGCGGCGAGGGATCGCACCAGATCAGGTGGTGTGGACGCATCCTCGGCCCCGACCAGGCAGAGCACCGGGAGAGCAAGCTTGCTCGCGGCTTGGGTCAAGTCCGCATCGCGCAAAGCCGCACAGGTGCCGACATAGCCCTCTATGGGCGTCCTGATCATCATATTGCGATAGCCGTCGAATTCGGCGGGCCCGTTTGCCCGGAAGTCCGCCGCGAACCAGCGCTGTAACACCTGGTCGGCAATGGCCGCCATGCCGTCCTGCCGGATGGCCGAAATGCGGGCATCCCACATCTCGCGCGTGCCGATTTTATGCGCCGTGTCGCTCAATACGAGGCCGCGCGCCAGATCCGGGCGCTTGCTTGCCAGCGCCATGGCGATCACTCCGCCGACCGAAAGCCCGACGATGAGGGCGGCCTTGATCCCCTGGGCATCCATGAGAGCGGCGAGGTCTCCAATGTGATCGTCTAGCGCGTAGGGCGCCGCCGGCGCGTCCGACAGGCCGTGGCCGCGCAGGTCGTAGCGCAGGATGCGCCGTCCGGCGCTGAGTTGCGCCGCCACCTTGTCCCAAATGCGCAAGTCCGTTCCGAGCGAATTGACGAAGACAAAAGCGGGGGCGCCGACAGGGCCTTCATCCTCGAAATGCAAGACCAGGTCGTTGAAACGCCCGAAGGGCATAGGCGCAGGCTCCAGACTTCCTGTTTGGCGACTGTGGACGTCGCTTGCGGTCTACGTCAACAGGTGAACGAGACCGAGGGCGAGGCCCGGAAACAGCAGCACCAGCGCGAGGCGTAGGATATCAGCGGCGATGAACGGCAAGATCCTGCGGTAAGTCTGCGCGATCGGGACATTTTTGGCGATCGCGCTGATGACGAATACGTTGAGCCCGATGGGCGGCGCCGTCAGACCGATTCCGACGACGATCAGCAGCAGGATGCCGAACCAGATCGCAAGATCGTCGGGCTCAAGACCGAAGTCGAGCGCCGAAACGATCGGAAAAAAGACCGGCAGGGTGAGAAGGATCATCGCCAGCTCGTCCATGACCGCACCGAGCAGGATATAAAGTGCGAGTATGGCGGCGAGGACGGCATAGGGCGGCAAGTCGAGGGAGCTTATGAAATCGGCCGCCTGCATCGGCAGGTGCGACAGCGCCAGGAAGGCGTTGAATATCTCCGATCCCATCAGGATCACGAAGACCATTGCCGTGGTCGAGGCCGTGTTGAGGATGCTGGCCTTGATGGCCTCCCAGCCGAGCAAGCGTTGCGCCAGCCCGATCACCAGGAGCGATACAGTTCCGACCGCAGCACCCTCTGTCGGGCTGAAGACTCCGCCATAGATCCCGCCGATCACCAGGACTGCGACCAGCAGAGCCGGCCAGACCGCCTTGAGATGACGCCAGCGTTCGCGGCCGCCACGCGGATCATGCGACGGCGCCAATTCGGGTTTGCGCCTGGTCACGAGGAAGATCGTGATCAGATAGAAGATCGTAGCCAGGAGGCCCGGGACCAGTGCAGCCATGAACAGCTTGCTGATGTTCTGCTCCACCATGATCGCGTAGATCACCAGGATCACCGAGGGTGGGATGAGGATGCCGAGCGTTCCGCCGGCCGCGATGGTGCCGGCGGCAAAGCCACCGTCGTATTTGTGGCGAAGCAGCTCGGGGAGTGCCGCCCGGCCGAAGGTCGCGGTGGTGGCGACCGAGGACCCGCAGATCGCGCCGAAGGCCGTGCAGGCCGCGATCACGGCCATGGCAAGCCCGCCGCGCACTGATCCCAAGAAGGCGGCCGCCGCACGAAACAGGGCGCGCGACAATCCCGATTGCTCCGCCAGCGCGCCCATTAGGATGAAGAGCGGGATGACCGACAAGGTATAGCTGGCGAACAGGTTGTAGGCATTGGTCTTGAGGAATGCGAACAGCGCTGGGCTGCTGGAGAGATAGGCGTAACCGAAGCATCCGGTCACGAACATCGCGGCGCCGACATGCAACCTGAGTGCAATGAGCACCAGCATTGCGCCGAAGCCGAGGAGCGCAATCCAGGTACCGCTCATGGCCTGCCCCGCAAGAGACCATAAGCGCTGGCGATCGACACGATCGCCAGGAACGCCGTGCTCAGCGCGCCAAAAGCAACGCCGGGCCAGACCGGAATGCGCAGCACCATCGAGACTTCGTGGGAGGAAAAGGTATCGAGCGTGCCACGCATCAGCGAGGCCGCGACCAGGGCCATTGCTGCGGCAAAGACGCCATCCCAGAGCGCGTCCATGCGACCGCGAAAGCGGGCCGGCAAGCGCGACGTGAACGTGTCGACCACGATGTTGCCGCGCACGACCTGGCAATAAGGCAGGAAGGCAAAGACCGCGACGGCTGTGCCCGTCTGGGCCAGCTCGAAGTCGCCGGGAATGGGAGTGGAGAACAGCCAGCGGCCGAGAACACTCGCCGTCACGATCACCGCAATAGCGATAGCGACCGCGCCGCCGAAAAGTGCCAGCACCTTCGCGATGGTCTCGAGGATCCACGGCACACGCGGAAGCTCCCGAGATGCGCTGGCGTCGGTCTCGTTCATCACCGGACCATGCCTAACTTTAAACCCTCATGCCGCAATCCTCCCTCCGCCGCCGAAGGCGGGGAGGGTGGCGCGCGGAACGCGCGACGGGTGGGGTGTTTGCACAAGGGAGATCTCTCCAGCAGAGTATTTTCAATATGTTCAGCCCATCGCCGAATACTTCACGGCGGAGAAACCCCACCTGTCCGCCCTGCGGGCGTCCACCCTCCCCGCGCTTCGCGCGGCGGAGGGAGATTTCGTGTCCGGTGATCGCGGCGACCCGATCAAGCGCTTTCGTATTTCGCCAACAGGTTCTTCGCCGCTGCGATGAGGGCCGCCCCGTCCATGCCCTTGCCCTGCAACTCGGCGACCCAGGATTCTGTGACCGGCTCGCAGGCTTTCGTCCAGGCGGTCTTGTCGGCTTCGCTCAAGGTGAAGAATCGTGTTGCCCTTGTCGGCAACCATCTTCCTGACGCTGGCGCCGGCCGAGTCCCACATATTGCCCGCCTCGGTTGCAAAGGTCATGCCGGTGGTTTCGTCGATCACCTTGCGCACATCCTCCGGCAGGCCTTCATATTTGGACTGGTTCATGACCAGGAAGAATGAGCTCGTGTAGAGGGTTGGCGATCCTGGAATCTCGGTGTGGAACGTGACCAGCTCGTGCAGCCTGACCGCGGGCACAACCTCCCAGGGCACGACCGCGCCGTCGATCACGCCTTGCGCCAGACTCTCCGGCACCTGCGGCACCGGCATGCCGATGGCGGCAACGCCCACTGCCTTAAGCGCTTCGCCGGCGAGGCGCGAGGGAAAGCGCAGCTTCCTGCCCTTGAGATCCGCCAGCGTCTCGATCTTCTCCCGGCAATGGATCACGCCTTGATCATGCGACCAGAAAGCGAGCAGCTTGACCCCCTTCGTCTCCTCGCCAAGATGGGCATCGGCATAATCCTGCGATGCCTTGGCATTCACGATGCCGCGCGGCGACGCGATGAACGGCAGCTCGAACACCTCCGTTCGCGGGAAGCGGCCCGGCGTATAGCCGGGCAGGGTCCAGACGATGTCGGCGACGCCATCCTTGGCCTGATCGTAGAGTTCCGGCGGCTTGCCGCCGAGCTGCATCGCCGGAAAGATCTCGATCGCCGCCTTGCCGCCCGTCAGTTCGCCGACCTTCCTGGCCCATGGAGCAAGCAGCTTGGAATGCACATTGGACTTGGGCGGCAGAAAGTGATGGAGGCGCAACGTGACTTCCGCCGCTTTTGCCGATCGCAAGACTGCCGGAGCGGCCATTGTCGCGGCACTCAGGATCAGGGCACGTCTGGACAGGCGCATAAATTCTTCCTCCCACGAGATTATTCGCTGCAAGGCACGCGAGCAGGCCGGGGCGTCTATCGGCCCATTTGCCTCGCCATGAAACACCAGGCGATTGGTTATGAACAATGAAATAATATACTCGTCAACATAACTGAAACCATATTTTCCAAGGCTAATAGGGCAGCCCGACATAGTTCTCAGCCAGCGCCGTCATGGCGGCACGAGAGCCGACAAGATAGTCGAGTTCCGCCAGTTGGATTCTACGACCGAACGGGCCGGTATCCGGGAAGCGATGCAGCAACGACGTCATCCACCAGGAGAAACGTTCCGCTTTCCACACCCGCGCCAACGCCCTTGCCGAATAGGTCTCGAGGCCTTTCTCGGAACCTGTCCGGTAGTAATCGATCAGTGCCTCCGACAGATAGTGAACGTCGCTGGCGGCGAGATTGAGCCCCTTAGCACCCGTCGGCGGCACGATATGTGCGGCATCGCCGGCGAGCAACAGGCGGCCAAAGCGCATCGGCTCGGCGACGAAGCTGCGCAAAGGCGCTATGCTCTTTTCGATCGAGGCGCCGGTCGTCAATCGTGCCGCGGTGGCTTCGTCCAGTCTGCGCCGAAGCTCCGCCCAGAATATTTCATCCGGCCAGTCCTCCGGGTGCTCTGAAGCATGGCATTGCAAGTAGAAGCGGCTGCGCGCGCGCGAGCGCATCGAGCAGAGCGCGAATCCGCGGTCATGATTGACATAGATGAGCTCGTCCGATAGCGGCGGCACATCGGCCAAGAGGCCGAGCCAGCCGAAGGGATAGACCCGTTCGAAGACCGTGACCGCGTCTTCGGGCACGATCGCCCGGCTGACACCATGGAAACCGTCGCAGCCCGCGATGAAGTCGCAGGCGATCTGGTGGTCGGCGCCCTCATAAAGATAGTGCAACACGGGCTTGTCGCCATCGAAGCCCGCCGGCTGGACGTTCTCTGCCTCATAGATGCCGGGCGCACCGGCGGCTAGTCGCGCATCCATCAGATCGCGGGTCACCTCGGTCTGGCCATAGATTGTCACACCCTTGCCGCCGGTGAGATCGGCAAAGTCGATGCGATGGCACACTCCACCGAAGGCAAGATCGATGCCGGTGTGGATCAATCCTTCGCGATGCAGCCTATGGCCGCAGCCCGCCTCGTCGATCAGCGCCACCGTCCCCTGTTCCAGAACGCCGGCACGGATCCGGCTGAGGACGTAATCCTGGCTGCGGCGCTCGACGATGATCGTGTCGATGCCGGCGCGATGAAGCAGCTGCCCCAGCAGCAGCCCCGCGGGTCCGGAGCCGATGATTGCCACTTGTGTTCGCTTGCCCATCTGGATTCGTGATTTTTCTTGTAATCCCGCGGACTGCCGAGGGACCGGTGCCCGGCAATTGTTCCTGTAACTCGTTTCCATGAAAAAAGGCAGCCACGATATTCATCCGCTCCGAGTAGAGCCTGAGCGGGAAGACGTGCGATCTTTAGTCGAACGCCTTGTCGCTACTGCCGGCACCCTGAGGCTACATCGCCGAAACGTGGATGCCCGGCCGGCGTCCCGACCAAGGTGCCGCGTCTTCGATAGCGGCGCTCAGGCGCAGGAGCTTGTCGTCCTCACCGAAGCCCGCCACGAACTGCATCCCGATCGGCAGACCGCCGCTGCTCATATGCAGCGGCAAGGATATGGCCGGATGGCCCGTGCCGTTGAAGAGCGCGGTATAGGTCTCGATCGGCGCCAGATGGTTGAACAGATCTTTCACTGTCGAACCCGGCTCATCAAGTTTGTGGAGCATGAGCGGCAGGGGCAGACAGGTATTGGTGGGCGTGAGCAGAACATCATAGCGCGTGAACAGTTCGGCGACCTGCCGCGTGACGATGTTGTAATACTCCTCGGCCGCGACGAGCTTCGTTGCCGGAAGAACTTTCCCCCTTTCGTAGATCGCCCAGGTGGTCGCCTGCAGGTTCTTCTCCGAGGGGACACGCCCGAGGGCGGCGCCTATGGCTTCGATCGCTGCCGCAGTGTGGCCGAGCCAGAGGTCGATCTGCGCGTCGAGAAACGCATCATAGTCGAAGCGCGGCGAGTCTTCGGCGACATCATGGCCAAGCAACTCCAGGAGCGTGGCGGTCTTGCCCACGGCGGCCGCAATTTCGGGATCAAGGGGAAGACCCGACCAGACCTCGGTCGTGCAGGCGACGCGCATGCGGCCGGCCGGCCGCTTGATTTCGGCGGCATAGGGACTTGAGGGTCTCGCAATGACGAAAGGGTCGCCGACGCTCGGGCCCTCGACCGCATCGAGAAGGGCGGCGCAGTCGCGAACGCTGCGCGTCAATCCGAAGCCGACGACCATTCCGCTATAGGGATCGCCCGTGTCAGGCCCGAGCGTGATGCGGCCACGCGTCGGCTTGAGACCGACGAGCCCGCAAAACGACGCCGGATTCCTTATCGAGCCCCCGCCATCGCCGCCATTCGCGATGGGGACGATGCCGGAAGCGACGGCGGCCGCCGAACCGCCGCTCGAACCCGCCGTCGAGCGCGTCGGGTCCCATGGATTCCGGGTGGCGCCGGTCAGCCGCGATACGGTGAGCGCAGCGAGACCGAATTCGGACGTCGTCGTGCGGCCGAGATTGACGAAGCCGGCTTGCCTGAACCGCAGCATAAGCTCGCTGTCATGGTCAGGGACAAAGCCCGCGGCAAGCTCCGAGCCCATCTCGGCACGCACATTGGCCTCGATCGGAAAATCCTTCACCAGGAAGGGAACGCCCACGAAGGGACCTGCGCTGGGCGCGCTTCCCGAAGCTCTTTCCGGAAAAGCTTCGATGACGGCATTGAGGCGCGGATTGAGCTTGCCGATGGCATCGAGAGCAAGTCGCGCGAGTTCCTCCCACCGCACTTCTTTGCGCGCTACAAGCTCGGCCAGTCCCAGGCCGTCGTAAGAAGCATATTCGGTAAGATTCACGATCGATCTCCAGAAATTCCGATCAAACCTGCACTCAATTCTCGCGATTGCGATGCTCGGCCAGGAACTCGAGCAGAGCGCCGAAATATTCCTTCGGCTCCTCCCAGAACGGCATGTGCGCACTGTTCTTGAATACGCGGGTCCTTGCATTGGGCAGGACGCGCTGCATCGCCATGGCGCAGTTCGGCGTCAACTCATCATGCAGGCCGCCCAGGATGAGGGTGGGCACCGTTATGCGGTGCATGTCCGGCAGGCGGTTCCAGTCCTTCAGCGAACCGATGCAGCAGAATTCATTTGGGCCCCACATTGTGCCATAGACATCCATGTTGACGCCTTGCATCGAACGCTTCACGGCCTCGGGCCAGGGATCCGAGCGGCAAAGATGGCGATGGTAGAGAATGGTCACCGCGGCCATGTATTCGGGATGATCGGTCGTTCCCTCAGCTTCATGCCGGAGCATCATCTGAACCGTCTCGGCGCCCAGATCTCCGCGCAGGCGATTCATCTCCTCGACGGTCTGCGGCACGCTTCCCGAACCGTTCGCGATGATGAAGGTCTTCACCTTGTCGAGATGCTTTAGACAATACTCGATTCCGAGCCATGTTCCCCAGGACTGCCCCAGAAGATGGACCTTGCCGAGCTTCAAGGTGGTCCGGACGGTTTCGACCTCTTCGACAAAGCGGGGAATATTCCAGAGAGACGTATCCTTTGGCTTGTCAGATTCTCCACTGCCCAGCTGGTCGAATACCACGACCCGATAGCCATGATCGGCAAGGAAACTATGGCTGTCGCGAACATAGTCGCATGTGCAGCCCGGTCCGCCGTGCAGGCAGAGCAGAACTTCCTCTCCCTTGCCGAAGGAATAGACGGCAACCTTGCCTCCAGGAACGCTCACTTTTTGCACATCGTCTGCAGTTCGGTACTCGGTCATTGAACTCTCCGTGACGCTTCGTCTCAATCAACAGGCAATCGGGCCGGAGGTCCGGCCCTATTCATGTGCGGAATGGCGGCGAGAAGCTCGCGGGTATAGCTTTGCTGCGGGGCATCGAAGATCCGCGCCGTATCGCCATACTCCACCAGTTCGCCGCCCCGCATGACCGCCACACGCTCGCAAAGATGTCGCACGACGGCGAGATCGTGAGAAATGAGAATGAGCGAGAGCCCGATCTCATCGCGCAGCTTGCGGAACAAGCCGAGTATCTGCGCCTGGATTGTGACGTCGAGTGCCGAGGTCACTTCATCGGCAATGATGAGTTTTGGCTGCAGGGCGAGAGCTCGCGCTATTCCGACGCGCTGTCTTTGCCCGCCGGAGAGCTGATCCGTGCGCCGGGCCAGAAGCTCGAGCGGAAGCTCAACCTCTGCGCATCAGTTCCGCCACGCGCGCAGGATGTTTCTTGAGGCCGGCACAGCCGATGCTGACGCAGGGGCTCGGCCAATGTCTGGGCAACCGTGATAGGCGGGGTTGAGAGAAGTGAAGGGATCCTGGAAAACCATCTGAACGGCACGCTGAAATTCGCGGCGTCTGGCCTTGTTGCGGCGGTCGATCGGCTGGCCCTCGAAATAGATCCCGCCCGAAACGACCGGAGCAAGTCCGACGATGGCGCGCGCAACAGTGCTTTTACCCGAGCCGCTTTCACCCACGATGCCGAGTGTCTCGCCCTTTCTCAGCTCAAGGCTCAAGCCGTTCACGGCTCGCACGACCTGTTGCGGCCGGCGTGCCAAAGCCGCCAGGAGAGAACGCGGACTGCGGATAGTGCAACGCAGAGGCTGTGCAATTCGAGAAGCGATCGGACCGGCCCGCAGTTCATGAGTTGCCGGCGGCATCAAAGAGGGCTGCGATGCAATCAGCTTCTTCGTGTAGTCCTGGCGAGGTTTCCGGATGATCGAGTCCACCGCACCGCTTTCGACCATCCTTCCGTCCTTCATGACGATGACCCGGTCGCACATTTGCGCGACGACGCCCAGGTCATGGGAAACAAGGATGATCGAAAGCTGCGTTCTCCTGCCGGATGCGCTTGAGGAGATCCAAAATCTGCGCCTGGACGGTGACGTCCAGCGCCGTCGTCGGCTCATCGGCCAGGAGGACAGACGGCTTGCAGGCAAGCGCTGCCGCGATCATGACGCGCTGCCGCATGCCGCCGCTCAGCTCATGAGGATAGACATCGACCCGGCTGTCCGGACTCGTGGAATCCGCATGTCTGCAAGAAGCCTGATCGACTGTTCTCTGGCCTTCGACCGGCTGACGCGATGATGGACGCGCATTGCCTCTCCCACCTGCCGGCCGACCGGCATGAGGGATCGAGATGCGTCGATGGATTCTGGAAGATCATGGCAATGCGTTCGCCACGAATGTCGCTCAGCCGCCGGTCATCCAGCGCCAGAATGTCTTGGCCATCGAACTCCACTCTGCCTGAAACGATGCGCGCATTGCCGGCAAGGAGACGCAATATCGATCGGCAAGCCACTGTCTTGCCGGAGCCGCTCTCACCGACAATGCCCAGGACCTCGCCGCGAAGGAGTTCGAATGAAATTCCCCGAAGCGCGTCAACCGGGCCATGCGCGGTCTCGAATTGGACGGCGAGGTTGTCGACCTTGATAAGAAATGGAACAGTCATGGCGATGTATGCAGCACCTTCGCCAAGCCGTCGGCGATAAGGGAGAAGCCCAGAGCGAGGAGCGATATGCGATATTCCGGGGAAGACGCTGATCCACCAGGCACTGGCAAGATAGAGCTGGCCCTTCCGCAATCATGACGCCCCATTCGGCTGCCGGAGGCTGCACGCCAAGCCCAGGAATCCGAGAGATGACCCGAGAACGATGGTGAGGACGGCGTCGGTGAAGACAAAGACGACGGCGGGCGAGATGGCATTGGGCAGGAGATGACGGCGCATGATGCGTCCCTCGGAGATGACCCATCGTGCGGGCGGCGAGAACGAAGTCCGCCTCCGCAGCACGATCACTTCCGATCGCACCAGGCGCGCATAGGAGACCCAATTCACGATCGTAAGGGATATGTAGTAGCTGGTAAGGCCGGGTTCGAGCATCGGCAACGATGGCGATGACGAGGACGAAATAGGGAAAGGAAATGGTGACGTCGAGAACCCGCATCAGGATCGAATCAAGGAGGCCGCCAAAATTGCCGGCAAGCAGGCCGACGATCGTGCCGATGATGAACGGTCCGGCCACGCCGAAGAACGCCATCTGAAGGTCGGTTCTTGCCGCCATACATGAGACGGGTCAGCACATCGCGGCCGAAACTGTCGGTGCCCAGCCAGTTCGCGGCGCCGGGCGGCAGAAGCGCTCGCGCCACATCAGGAGCATTCGGGTCATAAGGTGAAAGAAACGGTCCAAAACCGGCGACCAGAAGCCAGGCGACGACAATGGTGCTGCCTATGATGAGCGACAGCGGCAGATTGATGCGCCGCAATCTCGATCGCGCTTCACCGGCACCGATGCCGTCAACGCTCACAGCTTGATCCTCGGGTCGAGTGCGACGGTGATGATATCGACAATGAAATTCGTGAGGACCACCCCCAGGGCAAAGAAGAGCGTAATGCCCTGGACGATGAAATAATCGCGCAACAGAACTGCCCGCACCAGCAGCTGTCCCATCCCCGGAACGTTGAAGACACTTTCCACCACCACGGTGCCGCCGATCAGGAAAGACACCACGATGCCAAGCAGGCTGATGGTGGGAAGGAGTGAATTGGGAAACACGTGGCGGAAGAAGATATAGCTCTCCGAGAGACCTTTCGACCTTCCGGCCACTGCATAGTCGGCGGCCGACTGGGCCACGAGCGTGGCGCGAAGATTCCGGGTCAGTATCGGGGTGATGGCGATGGCAATGGTAAGGGCCGGCAGGAAAAGATGCCACAGCACGTCGAGCAATGAATTGCCGAAGCCCGAAACCGGAAAGAGTCTGAAGCTTGAGGCTGAACAGGATGATCAGCATGAGCCCGAGCCAGAATGAAGGAAGACCCAGTCCCGCCACGCAGAACAGCCTGATGATCTGGTCGACGACGCCGCCGGCGCGCCGCGCTGCCGTCACCGCCAAAACCACCGTCAGGAAAATCCCGAGGACCAGCCCATAGGCCAGGAGGCAAAGTGTCGGAAGAAGCCGTTCCAGAATGACGTCGAGAACCGGCGCGCGATAAGCCAGCGACTGTCCGAAATCCGCGCGCAATACATTGATGAGGTAATAGAAATACTGGACGAGCATGGGCTGGTCCAGACCGTAGCGCTCCCGCACGGCCGCGATCGCGTCTTCCGATGCACGCGGTCCGAGCATGATGCGGACAGGATCGCCGGGCATCATCTGAACGAGGATGAAGGTGATGATGCTTATGCCGAGCAGAACAGGAACGAGTTGCGGTGGCCGCCGCAGAATAAAGGCGAAGCGTTCCATCGTGAACCTTTGGGGAAACGAAGCGGGCTGCGATCCGCTTCGCCGCACTATCGATCAGCCTTCGAGCTTTACTTCATCGATGGTCGAAAACTGATAGCCGGGGTTGAGCTTCATGCCCTTGACCTTTGCGCTGTAGACATTCCGGGACGGCGGGTAGTAGAGAGCGATTTGCGCGACCTCCTCGAAGGCGATCCGCTGGATTTCGAAATAGAGTTTCTTGCGTTCGTCGCCTTCAGGAGTAGCGGCAGCTTTCTCGATGAGCTGGTTCACCGTATCGTTATTGTAGCGCGTATAGTAAGACTTGTTCTCGCCCGCGCCCCAGACTGCCCAACGCAGGGCGATATCAGGATCAGGCGTTTCATTGTACCACCAGTTGATTGTGGCCTGGTAACTCCCGTCCACCAGACTGTTCCATGCTTGCGTGGAGTCGACTTTGACGATGTTTACGGTGACGCCGATTTCAACCAGCTGCGACTGGATCAGGACCGCAGCCCGCTCGTCGGCCGCGAGACCCGCGGAGATCGTCAGGTCGAACGACACTGTTGGCTTGCCAGCCTTGGCGAGAAGCTCCTTTGCCTTGTTGACGTCGCGCTCAGGCACGGCGAGGTCCGTGTTGAAGTAATTGAGCACGGGAGCCATCAAGGAGCTCGCAGGCTTTGCCATGCCGAGGGTCACCGCTTGCGTGATCGCCTTCCTGTCTATGCCTGCGCTGACAGCCTGGCGCACCAGCATGTCGTTGAACGGATCCTTCGAATGATTGAGCAGCAACTCGTAAATGATGCTCGACGGCTCCGCGGTCGCATCAAAGCCTTCCGCCATGAGCGCCTGGAGCAGCGGGTAGGGTGCGCCCATCATCATGTCGATCTCGCCCGCCCGGAGCATCGAAGCACGGGTGTTGTCGTCGGGAACATAGATGATTTCGATGCCGTCGAGATAGGGAAGCCCCTGGCGGTAGTAGTGCGGGTTCTTCTCAAGTATGACGCGGTCGCCTTTGCGCCATTCGACAAGCCTGAACGGACCCGATGAAACCGGCGCCTGAGCGAATTTTTCATCGCCCATGGCCTCGACCGCGGCTTTCGGAACTATGCCGCTATTCCAGATCTCGACATTCTGGATGAAAGGCGTGAACACCTTGTTCAAATGCATGACGACGGTCTTCGGATCGGTCGCCTCGACCTTTTCCAGTGCGGTGAACGGGCCGGCATAGGCCGAATCCTTCTGAAAGCGCATGCGCGTATAGCTGAAGGCGACGTCTTCGGCGGTAATCGGCGAGCCGTCGGAGAACTTCGCTTCGGTTAGCTTGAACGTATATGTTTTTCCGTCAGGCGAAATTTCATGGCTCTCGGCCAGGCCAGGGAACAGCTGCTTACGGTCCGCCGAAGCGCGCATAAGACGCGAAAACATGATGCCCTGGATCAGAATGTCGGGACCATAGACCGTCTTGATCGGATCGAGGGTGAGAACCTCATCGGCAAAGCCCATGCGGAGGACCTTCTTTCCCTGCGCATGCGCGGCGCGCTGCAGCAGAGATGCCGTCGAGAACACCACTATGCCTGCAGCATTCTGCAGAAAACTACGCCTGCGCATTGTTTCTCTCCCTGTTGATTATGGTGAATGCTACTGCACAATGTAACCTCTGGCAATTGCAAGCGATTTTCGTCAATCATGCCGGCGAACGGCTAGCTCCCGCGCTACCGTGAGTTGATCTTGTGATACGACAATGCGGCTCGACCGGCGCGTGTCGCGCCAGGAATTTTGCAGCGATGTGAGCTGAGTAGACTAGCGTCTGATGAGTCTAGGAAGGATCATCTCTCGACGCGCCTCATGCTGCGGTAGCCGTTACCCACCTCGTCATGGCCGCCCGGATGGCCGGGTTTAACCCGGCCATGAAGGCGGCCATCCAGCCCATCCATGCAACGGCTGTATGGCGTTGAGTCTGGATGGCCGGGTCGAAGCCTGGTCGAAGCCCGGCCATGACGAGCAGGAAGGGGTGAGGTAGACCTAAACTCGATGCTCTAGCTCCACAACCTTGCCGCACGTCTGACCCGCTCTTCTCGCCATGCCTGGCGCGCGCCACTTTCACCGTTGCGGCGCCTGTCGATGATATCGGCGCCAATGGGCGTTGGAGCTTTGCATCCTTGGTCTTGCTTATGCAGCTCAGCCTGACGCCGCCGGTTGCGTCGAGCGCAAGCGATATCTGTCGCAGGTCGTCACGGCGACTTCGCCTTTGCATCTCATCCATTGGCGAAATACCGAAAATACTTGGGCTCAGGCAAGGTTCCGGTTTATTGCCAGCATCAATAAGTCCTATAGCATTTGACCGTCTAATGGAAAACTGGGTCTGAACCTATATTCAGGTCGGTCAGCTTAAATCAAAGGCAGGCACGATCTTGACGTTTGATAAGGATCTAAAACCCGCATCACCGCTGTTGTTCGCCGCGAGCATTGTTGCCTCCACCATGGCGATGTCGCAACAAATGGTGAGGTCAGAGCCTCTGACCATCCAGGCGCAAGGTAGCTTCGCAGTCGGCGGAAGGGTGCTCAGCAGTCCCGGAACCTACAATAACAACAAGCCTACCGCCGAAGGGCAGAGTCTCCACGGAGACCATCTCTACGCCTTTTATCAAGTCCCGCAGAATCCAAAGGCATTGCCCATCGTCATGCTGCACGGCGCCTTCCAGTCGGCGCGTAGCTGGGAGACGACATCGGATGGGCGCGAGGGCTTCCAGAACATCTTCCTGCGCAATGGTTTTCCCGTCTATCTCGTCGATCAGCCGCGTCGTGGCCGAGCCGGCAACAGCACCGTCGCCGCGGCAATCGAGCCGGCCCCCAACGATCAGCTTTTCTTCGACCAGTTCCGGATCGGCAAGTGGCCGAGCTACTTCGACAACGTCCAATTCGATCGTAAGACTGAAACGTTGGATCAATTCTTCCGCCTGGTCACGCCCAATACTGGCCCTTACGATGCAGCCGTGATCTCGGATGCCATGTCGGCGCTGTTCACAAAGATCGGTCCCGGCATTCTATTCACCCATTCGCAGGGCGGTGGTCCGGGCTGGCTGACGGCGATCAAGAACCCCAACGTCAAGGCGATCGTGGCATTCGAGCCGGCAGCGGCTTCATCTTCCCAGAAGGCGAACTTCCCGAGGAGATGCCGAGCGCAGCCGGCACGCTGAAGCCCGAGGCTGTGTCGCTCGCGGACTTCGAAAAGCTCACCCGCATCCCGATTGTCATCTATTACGGCGACAATTTCCCGACCGAGCCGACCACGGAGCGCGGACAGGACAACTGGCGGGTCCGCCTCGTCATGGCGAAGCTGTGGGTCGAGGCCATCAACAAACATGGCGGCGATGCCCGGTTGGTGCATCTTCCGGAAGTCGGCATCCGAGGCAACACACACTTCCTGATGTCTGACCTAAACAACGTAGAGATCGCGGATCAGGTGTCGAAGTTCCTCGCGGAGAAGAAGTTGGACTGATGCGCTGCGCGTGACCTCTCGCGACGTCGCGCGAGGTCATCATTCGCACAGACAAGAGAGGAGATCGAAATGACCGACGAAGTCATCGACAAAAGACGGCGCGAGTTCCTCGGAGCCTCCGCGCTTGTTCTCTCAGGTGCAATGTTAGGAGTTCCAGCAATGACCACTGCCACCGCTGTCGCAGCCGACTACAAGCAGAATCCCTTTACGCTGGTATATGCCGGCGCGATCACGAAGAACGAGCCGGGCAAGGTCAATATCCACCCGGTCAACTACAAGCTCCACGGCCTGGATATCGTCGCCAACGTCTACACCCCGGCAAACTACGATCCGAGCCAGAAATATCCTGCGATCGTCGTCGCGCACCCGAACGGAGGGATAAAGGAACAGGTCGCGGGCCTGTATGCCCAGCATCTGGCGGAACAGGGCTACATCACGATCACCGCGGACGCTGCGTATCAAGGCGGCAGCGGCGGCAAGCCGCGCAGCGTGGACAAGCCCGCATACCGTATCGAGGACATCCACGGCATGGCGGACTTCATCACCCGCTATCCTGGCGTCGACGCCGAGCGTCTCGGTCTGTTCGGCATCTGCGGCGGAGGCGGATACTCGTTAGCCGCGGCGAAAGCCGACAAGCGCTTCAAGTCGATCGCAACGCTGAGCATGTTCAACTCCGGACGAGTTCGCCGCAATGGCTTCGCAGATTCGCAACTCGCCACGATCCAGGAGCGCCTGCGGCAGGTTTCGGCCGCCCGCGCCCAGGAGATGGCCGGCGGAAAAATTCTCTATGCGGGTGACGCCAATCTGACCGATGAGCAGATCGCCGCACTGCCGTTCGAGATGTATCGGCAGGGCTACGAGTATTACTGGAAGACGCACGCGCACCCCAACTCGACCTTCAAGTACACCATGAGCAGCCTGCTGGACCTGATGCGTTGGGATGCCACCGACCAGATCGAACTGATCGACCAGCCGCTGCTGATGATCGCGGGCAGCAAGGCCGACAGCCTGTACATGACCGAGGATGCATTCGCCAGGGCCACTGGCACGAAGGACAAGGAACTGTTCAAGATCGAGGGCGCAACTCATATCGAAACCTACTGGGTTCCCAAATATGTGGATGCCGCGATGGGCAAGCTGACGCCGTTTTTCGCCCGGACGCTTGTTTCCGACCGTTCGTAACCTGTCGCCCATGGTTTGACCGATGAAGCCCCGGCTCTGTTCCGGGGTGTCATGTCCACCCCCCACGTCAAGGAGTTAAACATTGAAGAAACTCACCAGAAATCTGTTCGTCGCTGCAAGCCTGCTTCTGCCAGGAGGAATTTCCACCATGGCTATCGCCCAAGATCAGACCCCCGCCGCGTCCAGCGCAACCACCACCCAACAGCAATCGCGCGCCAAGCAGCTGTATGGCGACATCGCGCCGAAGATGGCCGAACTGACCGATGATGTCCTGTATGGCGACATCTGGGAGCGGCCCCAGCTCTCCAAGCGCGATCGAAGCCTGGCGACCGTCAGCGCGCTCGTCGCCATGAACCGCCCCGACCAGCTTCGTTCGCATCTTGCCATCGCCAAACGCAACGGCGTCACCGAGGAGGAACTGGTCGAGACAATCACCCATCTCGCATTCTACGCGGGCTGGCCGAACGCCGTGTCCGCCATCGCAGTCGCCAAGGACGTCTTCAAGAAATGACACCCGGCGCGTCAAACCGTGCAGAAAGGCAAAGAACCGGATGAAATTCGCTGCCACGACAATCGCCTCGCTGGCCTTCGCCGCTTCGATCGCCTCGGCTCGGTCCGATGAGACGATCATCGTGACTCGCGCCGGCTCGCAGCCGTCCACCGCAGGGCCTGCCGAGAATTTCACCGGCTCCGTCTCGACTCGCTTCAAGGGACCGACTCCCGGATAAGCGGTGCAACCGTCACTTTCGAGCCGGGAGCGCATACCGCCTGGCACACGCATCCACTTGGCCAGACCCTGATCGTCACGCAAGGGGTCGGCCTGGTGCAGCAGTGGGAAGGTCCCGTTCAGGAAATCCGACCCGGAGATACCGTCTGGATCCCTCAGGGCGTCAAGCACTGGCATGGCGCGAGCGCCACGGTTGCGATGAGCCATATCGCATTCTCCGAAGCGCTCGACGGCAAGACCGTCGAATGGATGGAGAAGGTTTCCGACGAACAGTACGGACGCTGATCGCAAATCGAAGCGAGACCGCCAATTCGGCACCAAGCTTTCCATGCAGACGACGCTCGACTGGTGGAATTTCGAGGAATCAGTTGCGGCTTTTTCATTCATTGCATCGCGCTCGCTTGGCTCTGAATGTTCCTGACCTAGTATGCGATGAACTGGATCCAAGGCAGGAAGCCCCAAAAAAGCCGCGCTGCCGGTCAGCAAGATCGGATACTGTCCAACGGCTGATCGCTGCCGAGGAGCATCAAAAATATCTGATCCAATCCGCTTTGACCCCCGCCAGTCCTCTGCCGCCGAGGTGGCCCTCGTTGATGCGGAACGCAATGGATTCCGGCTCGCCGTAATCGGCCGAACCTGCGCCCTTGTTGCGATCGCCATATTCTACCTGGCGATCTACGTGTACCCAAACAGCCTCTACGTGACGGGCGTGATCCTGGTGACTGCTGCAATCGGCTTGATACCGCTGCGGCTGGTGTACAGCCGATATGAGCGCGTCGCTCGCTTTGCGCTATTTACCTTCGATGCGGCGGCTGCGAGCACCATACTTGCTTTCGCACCACTCAGCAGCGGCGGCGATGTTCCTCAGAACCTCGTCTTTCTCTCCAGCCGCACCGAATACTACTATGTCATTGTAGCGGCCTCGATCCTGGCGCTGTCGCCGGCGCTGGTCATGTGGAGTGGACTTTGTGCCGTGATCGGTCTGGCCGGCGCCACGGCCTGGATCATGTCGGGCATGGAGCGCATCGTCAGTTTCGGAGACCTGCCCGCTTCGCCTTCGCGCGAGGAGGTGCTTGCGGTAGTCCTCAGTCCCGACTTTCTCGGCATTCCAGTCCGGGTAATCGAGGGAGTGGTGATCGGGGTAGTGACGGGCATAGCGGCACTGGCTGTCCACCGCGCACGCAATGTGGTTCGGGCAAATGCCGCTGCCGAGGCCGAGCGAAGCCGGATCCAACAGATTTTCGGCCGTTATGTCCCGCCGCAGGTGGCCGAGCAGCTCATCCAGGCAGGACAATTAGCGCCTCAGCTGCGCACAGCGAGCATCCTCTTCGCCGATATCGAAGGGTTCACGCGCCTGTCGGAAAAATTGCCGCCCCAGCGCCTAATCGCGATGCTCAACAGCTTTTTCGGAGCGGCGACGTCGATTGTCGACGAGCGGCGCGGGATCGTCGTCAACTATGTCGGCGATGCATTGATTGCGGCCTTCAACGCGCCGCTTCCTGCCGATGACCATCCGGCGCGGGCGGTCCAGGCTGCTCGCGATCTCCTGTCTCTCGTTTCCGGACGCGATTTCGAAGGCCACCAGCTCCGTCTGCGGATCGGTGTGGCCACCGGGCCGGTGGCCGCCGGCACCGTCGGAGGTGAGGAACGCCACACATACACGCTGTATGGCGATACCGTGAATTTGGCGCAGCGGCTCGAGGGGCTGAATAAGGACTTTGAAACCGACTGCCTCATCAGCGGCTCCACCTTTGAAGCCGCGCGTTCAAGCTGCGTCGATGCGGTCGCGATGGGGTCGGTGCAGGTGCGCGGACGCGAAACTGCGATCGAGGTTTTCGCTATCGGCGGGCAATCACGGCGATCGAGCGCCTCGTAACCCTGAGCCCCGTGCATCAATTCGCGCGGTAGCGCAGTTTTTCGATGAGCAGTGTCAGTGCTGGCGAAGAGTGCCGACGGCTAGGGTAGTACAGGTGATAGCCGGGGAATTTCGGGCACCAATCCTCCAGGACCCGTATCAACCGACCCTCTGCGATATGGGGGATTGACGTAATCTTCCGGCATGTAGGCAACCCCCAGGCCGTCCAAAGCCGAACTCAATCGCATGCTGAGGCTGTTAAAAACGAGCTGTCCTTCGCCACGCACCTTGACCTCGCGCCCGTCCTTCTCGAGGCCCCAAGGAAACAGCCCGCCATAGGTCGGAAGCCGCGAATTGATGCACTTGTGCGCCGTAAGCTCGTGTGGTGTCTGCGGCAACGGATGTCGCTCGAAATAAGTAGGCGACGCGACGATCGCCATGCGCATTTCTGGCCCAATGCGCACGGCGATCATGTCTTTTGCAACCTGCTCGCCCATGCGGACGCCGGCGTCGTATCCTTCGGAGACGATATCGGTCAAAGCGTAGTCGACGATGATCTCGACCTGGATATCCGGGTAATCAGGCAATAACCGTTTGAGGGCCGGCTGCAGGATCGAGATCGCAGCATGCTCGCCGGCCGTGATGCGGACCGTCCCAGCTGGCTTTTCTCGCAGCGCGCTCAAAGCCGTCAGTTCAGCCTCGATCTCGGCAAATCTCGGCATGATGGTCAGCAAAAGACGTTCGCCGGTATCGGTAGGCGCAACACTGCGGGTCGTTCGCGCAAGCAAGCGTAATCCAATTCGCTCTTCGAGAGCGCGAATTGTCAACTCAACGTCGATTGCGATATCCCCAGCTTGGCTGCTGCTTTTGTGAAGCTCCGCTCCTGAGCGACGGCGACGAAGGCGGCGAGGTCGTTGAAATTCTCGTTCGGCATTTATTGTCCTAACCAATAAGAGCATGCCGATTATAGCCGCTAATGGAATTCTGGTGAAAGTTTATGTTAGATCGCTTCAACAGATCAGAGAACCGGACAGAGAGTAGCTCACACTTGAGGAAAGCGGCAAATGGGTGCCTTCTACGGCAATCAGCCTATCTGGCTGCGTCACTGTTCTTGGCGTCCTTCGTCGCGACGGCCGGAGAGGGTGAATTGACACTTTCCAATCGCCGGGCGGACACGGCCAAGAACAAGGCATTGTCCGAAGTAAAACCCGGCCACCTGAATGCCAACAATAGTATCGGTGATCTCCTGCACCATTCGGCATTCAGAGGATATTCTCGGCTTCTGATGCCTTGGAGCGACCGCACTTACGATGAGAACATGCGGCTAGGCGATATGGGCTCGCTCCTTCCCTATCATGGCCACGTTGATCCCGAGACAGTCGTCGCCGGTTTGAATCATATGATCGATGATGTGACTAACGGCAGGCCAGTGTTCTACGATTTCTATACCGAAGCGCAGAAGCGAGCTGATTCGACAAAAGAACAGACGGGATTGTTTTTCTTTCGAGGAAAGCCCGGCACACCCTTCGCAATCATATCGCCTGGCGGTGGGTTTGCCTATGTCGGTTCTGTCCACGAGGGATTTCCCTACGCCGCACAAATCAGCGGCGCAGGGTACAATGCTTTCGTCCTCAAATATCGCACGGGCCATGGCGGCACCGGTGCCACGGAGGATCTGGCCGCGGCGATCTCCTACATTTTCCGGAATGCAGAAATGCTGGCAGTCGATACGCGAGACTACTCGCTGTGGGGCAGTTCGGCAGGTGCCAGGATGGCCGCGGCGATCGGTTCGCATGGCGTTTCAGCCTTTGGAGGCGACGACCATCCGAAGCCCGCTGCCGTCGTGATGGCTTACACCGCGCACTCAGACACTTCGTCCGATGAGCCGCCCACCTTTGTCGTTGTCGGTGAACAGGACGGAATATCTCCCCCCGACGCCATGGAACGGCGTGTGGCGAACCTGCGGCGGGCCGGCACGGAGGTGGAGTACCACAGATATGAAAACCTTGGTCATGGCTTCGGACCCGGCATCGGCACCAATGCCGAAGGATGGATTGCCGACGCCACTCGGTTTTGGCAAAAATTCATAAGGAGCAGGAGCACGCCGCCATAAGCTCGGCAGTTGACGCTGGCGGCGAACGCCAATTCGGCAACCAGTTCGACTTTTCGCCATCAGTTTGGCTGTGAGGGCGGCGTCGACGAGGCATATCTCATTCACTCCAGTCTCATGGCTGATCCATGCAACTAACTTTCCGTGAATATTGATCTCGGCGACGAGGTTTTCATAGTCAGGCAGGGTAGCGCACTTTTCGAACTCTCGAGGTTTGCTCGACGAGCTCGGGCAGGCCAGATAAGCCGCCGCCGATCACGAAAATATCGGGATCGACGGCATTGACGATCGCCGCGGCGAGCCGCGCCAGACGATCGGCCAGGCGATCGATCGCCGCTTTCGCCTGGTCGTCGCCGGCGCGCGCTTTGGCGACGATGTCGGGTCCCTTGAGGTCCTGGCCCGTCGCCCTGGCATAGTCGCGCGCAAGCCCGGTGCCCGACACATATTGCTCGACGCAGCGCGCCTTGCCGCAGAAGCACGGCAAGGGTGGCCATTCGCTCTCATTGGGCCAGGGCAAGGGCGTATTGCCGAATTCCGCCGCCTTTGGCGGCTCGCACTGACGCTGGCCTTCCCGTGTCCTCCGTGGTCAAGTGCGCAGGCGGGGAGATGGCCCCTCGCATCCAAATCCGGAGGAATGCCATGTCCGTCAGCGAAAACCTTGCTGTCCAGATGCATCAGCAGGACACCGACTACTATTGCGGCGCTGCGTGCGCGCAGATGGTGCTGGAAACGATCGGCGCCGGCCTGCTCGACCAAGACGATCTCTACGCCGACAATCACAGCCACAGCACGCTTGACCCCGGCTGGTACACCGGTCCGGATGGCCTTCAATGGACGCTGCTGGACCGCCGTCCGCCGACCTTCACCAATTACTTTGCGCTCTACGCTCTTGACACCGAAGACCTGATCTCGCGCAAACTGTGCTGGACGATCCACCACTATCAGGTTGCGCCGATCGCGCTCGTCTACGGTTGGGCGCACTGGATTACCGTTCGCGGCTACACGGCGAGCGCCCATCCGGCAGCTCGAGCGATAACGGGTATGCGATCGAGGCCTTCGACATCAACAATCCCTGGCCGCCGACTCCGAGTTTCGCCACGCCTGCGCTTGCGCCTCCACCGCCGCACAATGCCGGCGATGGATGCGGCACAGGCGGCGACCGCGGCATTGCCAACGAGCATGTGACCTATGCGACGTGGCAGTCCACCTACATGACCGGCGTGCCGGGCGGTTACTGGAATGGCAAGTTCGTCGCCGTGTGCGATCCAGAGCCGCCGGCCCAGCGCGGCGGCCGCATGCGCGAAGCGCCAAGCGCCCCGGCAAGGGAGTCTCATCGAACCGAGAGCCGCGGCGGATTTTGCGGTCGCGGGGATGCGCGATTACGGCCTGTTCGAGCGCAACGATTGGGGCCCCGTGCTGCGCAAAGCCAAGCCAAGGCCCGGCATGATGGTGCAACGTCTGGACCGTCTCGACAGCTACTACTCGCTCGTGCCGTTCGAAGCGAACAGGGGAACCGTGGCCATGGCCGCGGTCGACGGCCGCTGGGGCGACTACATGCAGGCGGCTCTACTGCCCAAGCCGCAGCGAGCGCAGGCTCCTGGTTGACGGTGGAGCAGGCTTTCAAGTCAATCGTCGGGAAGCGTATCGACCTCGGCGATCGGAAGGGCCGGCTGCTCGTGCGCAAGCAGGCGGTGTGCATCTATCCGCACCTGGTCTGGCAGCCCTGCCTCGAATCGCTATCGCCGTACTATCCGTTCTACATGTTCACGATCGGCGGCCATCGGCTTTATGTTCGCATCGACGGTCCCGTGTTCGCTTCGCTGACGCTCGATTTGAAAGGAATCTGATGCCGGGCTCTTCTGAGCAAGCAATGGCTCAGGCGCGGCGGCTCCTCGGTCTGCCGCCATCGCGCAGAAGGTAGTGCGTGGCGGGTCCGGCGGCTCGATGGAGAGGACGCGTATTTTCTCGTCCACGTGGCCGGCAGACGTCGCATGCATCGACGCCGCCAGCGGGGCACTTCTCGCGTCGGCGACCGTCGCGAACGCGCCGGTGACCGTCACGCCGAAGCGGCGCTGGCGCTCTGCCGGGCTCGGCGATACGGCGTCAACCGAGCTGGTCTGGAAACCCTGCGCCGCCACGCTTTCGATGTTCGACCCGCTATGGTCGGTGGTGCTCGAGGGGCGCGAGGTGTTCGTCGATCAGCGACGCAAAGTGTGGCGGACGCTGCCACCCAAATCTCCGGGCGGCGGCGCGGGCTGACCGCGCAGCGATTGCCTCGTCAGGACGCGGAACGCGCTGTGAGCTAATAGCTCCACAACCTTGCCGCCCCCCTGACCCCGCTCGTCTCGCCGTGCCTCGCGCGCGCCACTTTCACCGTTGCAGCGCCCGAAAATGCATAGCGGCCGGCGCGCGGGCCCAGCTCCTCGACGAGCTCGGGCAGCCCTGAGAGCCCGCCGCCGATCACGAAAATATCGGGATCGACGGCATTGACGATTGCCGCGGCGAGCCGCGCCAGACGATCGGCCAGGCGATCGATCGCCGCTTTCGCCTGGTCGTCGCCGGCGCGCGCTTTGGCGACGATGTCGGGTCCCTTGAGGTCCTGGCCCGTCGCCCTGGCGTAGTCGCGCGCAAGCCCGGTGCCCGACACATATTGCTCGACGCAGCCCGCCTTGCCGCAGAAGCAGGGTAAGAGCGGCCATTCGCTCTCATTGGGCCAGGGCAAGGGCGTGTGACCGAATTCCGCCGCCTCGTTGTTGGGCCCATGACGCAGCCTGCCGTCGATGACGAGACCGCCGCCAAGTGCTGTGCCAATGGTGAAACAGGCGACCATCGCATGGCCCGCCCCGGCCCCGTCATAGGCCTCCGAAAGCGCAAAGCAGTTGGCGTCATTCTCGAGACGCACGGCACGCCCGAGCAGCCGCTCGAGATCCTCAGGTATCGCCTTGCCGTTCAGGCCGAGGATATTGGCGTTGCGCCACAATCCGGTCCCCGGCGCGGCAGAGCCCGGCGCGCCGATGCCGACGGTTGCTTCCGGCCCGGCATGCGTTTCGGCCTCACGCACCACACCGGCAATGGCGGTGAGGATCGCGTCATAGGGCTTGGGTGTCGCCACGCGCTTCTCGAACAGGACGCGGCCGTCGCGCCCGAGCACGATGGCATCGATCTTGGTGCCGCCGAGATCGATGCCGACCCGGTCAGGCGCGGTTGTAGGCGTCGTCATAGCGCACGATGTCGTCTTCGCCGAGATAGTCGCCGAACTGCACCTCGATGATCTCGACGAGACCGTCATGGAGGTTTTCGAGCCGGTGCCGGGCGCCTTGCGGTATATCGACGGCCTGCGACCGGGTAGCGTCATGATTTTGTCGTCGACGGTCACGGTGGCGGTGCCGGTGACGACCGTCCAGTGCTCCGCCCGTGCTTGTGGCTCTGCAGCGACAGGCGGCCGCCCGGCGTCACGACGATGCGCTTTACCTTGAAGCCCTTGCCCTCGTCGAGCACATGGAACGAGCCCCAGGGGCGGTTTTCACTATACATCATTGAGCTCCTGACGGATCAATCCTCCTCCCCCTTGCGAGGCGGGGAATCGCATATGAGAACGCTTCGTGAGCCTGCTGCAAGCTTCCCTTTCCGCTTGCGGGAGAAGGTGGCGCGAAGCGCCGGATGAGGGTGTCCCTTTGCCGATGCTTTCACATATCTCTCAAGCTTGACAAGGGCGATGAGCGCCGCTGTTTGCCCCTCAACAGAAGCTGCCGCGGTTGGGACCCAACACCCTCTTCCGCCCTATCGGGTACCTTCTCCCGCAAGCGGGAGAAGGGGAAATGATAGAGGCAGTGTCGCGCTCCAAGCACCTTCGCGACTTCATATGCAATGACCCTCCCACGAGGGGAGGGTAAAGAAGCCGCGCAACTCTCGTCTCTTCAATGAACTGGTTTGGCGTCCCATTCTCATTGATCCTGAGAGAGCTCTTTCCCGCGGATCATATCGGACGCCTTTTCCGCGATCATGATCGTCGCCGCATTGGTGTTGCCGGTGATCACATTGGGCATGACCGAGGCGTCGACGACGCGCAGCCCCTTGATGCCGCGGAAAGTGAGATCGGGATTGACCACCGCCTCACCATCGATCCCCATGCGGCAGGTGCCCGCCGGGTGATGATCGGTCTTGGCCGAAGCGCAAGCATAGGCGATGAGGTCGTCATCGCTCGTGACCTCGGGGCCCGGCACGCGCTCGGCGAGGACGAAACGCCTGAGCGCCGGCTTCGCCATGATCTCGCGCGCGAGCTTCAAACCGCGCAGCGACATCTCGCGGTCATGCGGATCGGCCCAGTAGTTGGGATCGATGAGCGGCGCCGCCGCCGGATCTGCGGAAGCCAGCCTCACCGAACCCGCGAGCGCGGGCGCATATAGGCGCTGTTGAGAGTGACGCCGGCATTCTTGAGCCGGCGATGCCCGCTTCGATGCCGGTGCCGAATTCCAGATGGTACTGCATGTCGGGCGCGTCGGCATTTTCATCGACCCGCGTGAAGCCGCCGGTCACGAAAAGGCTGGAGGCGGCGGGGCCGCCGCGGAACAGGAGATAGAGTGCCCCGGCATAGGCCATCCACAGCGGCTTTGCATATTTGTCGTAGGTGTGGTCGCCAGTGCATTCGCTGATGGCGCAAAGATCGAGATGATCCTGGAGGTTCGATCCGACGAAAGGCGCATCGAATACCGGCGTGATGCCGACCGATTTGAGATGATCGGCGGGCCCGACGCCGACAGCATCAGAAGCCGCGGCGTGCCGATGGTGCCGCAGGAC
>CAWJDZ010000004.1:0-74031 GCA_963841765.1 uncultured Alphaproteobacteria bacterium | reverse complement strand
AAGGCGCAACTCACGATTGCCGTCGTGAATGTCGCATTGGGCGGTATGCGTGGACCGGTGCTTTATTCCTATAGCGAGGCCGACGCCAGGAAGATGACCAACAATGCGGCAGATAAGGCGCGTTTGGCCGGCCTCAAGGATGTTCATGAAGCCATGCTTCTGAGCCGCGAAGCGGATTCCGGCATTGTCCAGTATGCCGACGAGAAGAAGATCGATCACATCATCGTCGTCGGGACGGGCGACAAGGGCAGCATATCGAGGCTTGTGCTTGGTTCCGTGGCAGCCGACGTGGCACGGCGCGCACATTGCACGGTGACAATCGCCCGCTAAAGCATCGAACCGAAAAGCGCGAAGCGGTTTTCGGATAATCCGATGCGAAAACAAAAGATAGAGCGCCGCGACGAATACCCAATAGAACCTTCGGCGCTCTAAAGTCCAGAAGGGCCGCATCCTTGGAATTCTTGATGAAAGCCACCGGCCGTATTGTCTGCGGCCATGGTGGAGAGGTAACCCGCGTTGCCCGGGGACAGGCCGGCGATCCGCGCACAATGCGGAAAATGTCACCCGGGCTACGCGCCGGCATTCCCTTCGACGAAGCGAATTTCGAGCGCCACGTCACACGCAACGAAATACCCTTGCTTGTTGATGTATGGGCGCCCTGGTGCGGCCCATGCCGGGCCATGGCTGCGATGTTCGCAGAGGCCGCACGTATTCTCGAGCCTGAGCTGCGCCTGCGCCTGCTCAAGCTCAACTCCGAAGAGGCGCAATCCCTGTCGGCCAGGCTCGAAATCCGCTCGATACCGACGCTCTTGCTCATGCGGAAAGGCAAGAGATTCTCGCCCGGCATACCGGGGTGATCGATATTATCACCGAATTGCCCACTGGGCGCAGGAGCATCTCAAGAGTTCCCAAGTAGGGTCGTAAGCCAGATGATGTTGTCCAATCTCGCTGCCGGAACGGCTGTAATTCTGATGACCGTTCTGTTCCACACTGCGGGCCTGATCGGCATCACCCACACTATGGCATGGCTCGTGGGCCATTTCCGGAATGCATGGCCGCAGGAGCCCAGTCGTGGCAATGGTGACGGTGGTGCTCGGTCTGTTCATCATTCTGACAGTTGAGGTATGGCTCTGGGCGATCTGCTACCTGGCAGTTGGCGCCTTCCATGACTTCGAGACAGCGCTCTATTTCTCGACAGTCACCTTTTCGACCCTTGGTTTTGGCGATGTGCTGCCCGCTGAGAGGTGGCGCCTCTTGTCTGCATTGGAAGCGGTCAATGGCTTTCTTGTTATTGGCTGGTCGACAGCCTATCTGGTCGCAGCTTCAACACGGGTGGGGCCATTCCGTTCAGGCGAGCACTTCTGACAGATCGCCTAGATGCGCCGGCGGCCAGTGTCTTGAACCGGGCGGCAGTTCAATTTTGCAGTAAGTCTATGAAATCGATCAGGGCTTCGATGCGCCGCTCAACAGTGGGCTCGTCGCCTTCGGCTCCGCCCAAGCCTTGTTCGGCATCGAGCTTGAACAATTGCCCCCATACCGGCATCTCGCGGTCGCCATGGATTTTGATCTCTTCGCGGCCATCGATGATGCGGCGCAATCTATCGCGTGGAAATACGCCGCCATTTCGTCGTCTCAGGGTCGTGAGATCGGGTGGCTCCACACTCAGTCCAATTCTTACCCCCTCCGCCCCGACCATCTTCACCGTGACAAGCAGCGCATAACAAGCGGAAGTCCGTCTGGCCGAAGGCTTGGCGGCGTTGCTGATCCGGCTGATATCCGACAGCAACAGGGCCAACAGAAATCCCACGACCGTGGCAAGAGTGAAATTTGACATGCGAGAGCCCTCCACAAACGGCTTGAGAAGTCCTATTCTGCCAATTGGCGGTCGACAACGTCATGACAAACTGCAGGAGCGGTGCCCAAACAGCATTGACCTCGATCAATCTGCTGAGAGCATCCTCGGCGCAGCCAGACAGAAGGGAATGACCTCTTCGTGAACCAAATCTGTCTAGAGCGGGAGACACGGGGGGTTCCCGCGCTCCAGGCCTTGGGTAGCCCACCCGATCAGGCCGCCTTCACTTCGATCTTGATGGATTGCTTCTGCGCAGCAGCGCCTTTGGGTACGACTAGCGTCAGGACACCGTTGTCGAGTGACGCTTCGATCTTGTCCAAATCGATGCCCTCGGGAAGACGGAAGGATCTTTCGAAGGCGCCATAATGCCTTTCCGATAGATGACAGCCGCCCTCGTTCTTTTCCCAGTTGTCCTTCTTGTCACCCTTAATGACAAGGCGGTCGTCTACGATTTTCACCTCGAGATTGTCGGGGCTCATGCCGGGCACTTCGGCGGCAATCTCGTAGGATTTCTCCTTGTCCAGAATGTCGACCGCGGGCGCCGACGACTGGGAGTGGAGCCGGGCCATTGGCACGTAGTCGAAGATTGGGCTGCGGAAGAACGGACGCCAACCACGGTCGAACTGGTCGAAGAGCTGAATGACGTCCTGCTGCAGGCTCTTCAAGGGCGCGAAAGCGAGACCCTGCCGGCCAGCCCTTTCCTCTTTGGTGTTAGGAAGTTTCGTGACTTTTGTGTCATGATGTCCTCCTTTTTAAAGACCAGCCTTCTTATCGCGGCCGAAGGCCATTTCATTGATCTCGATCAAGCTCGTGGCATCGGGACACTCTTCCTGCCGAGATCGGCTCACCAAACAAGGACATGCTGCTGGGAACTGACCTCAAGCCAGCGCCGCAATGCAGTCGCCGATATTCCTCGTCGCCTCAAGACGCCACCGCCGAAGTACCGATCGGATCAGGCGACTGGTCAAGTATATTGAGGTCATCCAGGTGGTGAAGTGAGTTCCGAAGGTGGGCCTAGCCAAAGACTGCCACAGCTTCGTGTCAGCCAGCTCATCTTCGGCAACGACAAGCTTTTCCGGGTCAGGGCCTTCCGTGTGGAGCATCCAGCGCATCGGCGTTTCAATTTCTCCATAAGGAGCGACGACGAAAAAGAATGACCCGCATGCATCCCTGACAGTTTTCTATAGCGTGTATTGGTCACCCCTGGTGTCCCGGACTTTTGGGTTGATGTCGATTTGATCCGGCAGCGTACCACGAATTTTATAATAACCACAATTTTCGCAAATATTTCAGCCAGCGGCTCAGCGCCTGCGCGTGCAGGAGGAGGGGTCCGCATCTGTCACAATCCGACAAAGTCCACGAGCAAGGCAGCATGATCGCTTGCTCGGGGACGATGCGGTCCCACGCCAGGCAATCGCGGGCCCTGGTACCGTTTGACCTCTCGGGACAACCCCTCACGCAATATACTCGGTCGGGCATCCGGCCACTTTTCGGCCAAGGCAGGAGCGGCAAGCATGTAGTCGGGGCGCGAGTAGCGCTCCCGAAGTTGGTTTGTAGTAGGACCACCGTTCAGATTCCGGCAGCCGTTCCATGAGATCGATCGAAATCCTCGTCAGCGGGGCGATCGCTTGTTCGCCCCCTTTTTGTCGCGAGGCTCGTTGAGGTCGCCAAGGACCAGCCAGAGCGCGTTCTTGTCACCCCTGAATCGGCGCTCGATCAGCCGTCTTACCGCAAGGCCTCAAGCCGCCGCACTGGCCAGGCGGCCTGGGCGTCTGGCCAGGGTGCTTTGAAGTGGCACACAAAGAGTGTTAGCTCGCCGATCTGTGCCATGAGGCAGTCGCGACAAAACACTGGTGTACTGGTCTTCCGGGCCGGAACTTCCTGAGATCAAGGTCCGCGGCGGTGAGTTTCGCGTGGCTGACCACCTCATCAACGGGACGTCTGCTCATCAGCGCAACATCGCGCCCGGCACCGTCATTGCCTGGAAAGCAGAAACGATGCGGATAGACGTGTCCGCCCGCATGGCGCAGAAGGTGGTCGTGAAAGAAGTCAAGCGCCTCGATGTCGAATACTTCTTGCAGGCACACCACTTCGGCATCGGCATGGGCGAGAACCGCTGCGGTCAGGCGTCGATCGGCCAGGTCCAGTGCAGCGGCTTGCGACCTGCTGTCTTGAGGCACGTCGCCGTCCCGGGCGCCGTCGAACCGCGGATGTCCCATGGGGTGACGGAGGCGAAGGTTCTGGACGTTGAAAGTTGCGATGCGCATGAGTTCCGCGCGAAGAATTTGAGTGCGGGTTCCGGGGCGGCTTTTGTGCAAACGATTTCTGGTATGGGCGATTATGCCAGGGCTTCGCTGAAGCTGAGGACCACGCTCATTCAATGGCTCCCCACACCGGAACCCGCGATCGACGATGGCGTATCACCGGGGAGCGGGCCAGCCGCATCTCACGGCGGCGCGGCACATAGCCGGCATCGATCGCGTCGACGAGCAGTCGCGCAGCGTGAAAGGACAATACATAGATGATCAGGATCCAGCCCAAGCTGAGCAAGCTTGTAAGGACGACCAGCAAAAACAGCAGCTTATGCTCCGACATGAACGCCTCCGCTGAATTCATCTAGCCGGAGGATGCACTCATTGCGTCACCAGCGGTTGTCGCAATTGTGCTTGTTTGTAGCGGTTTATGTCCGGGTGGCGCCTGAAAGCTCTGACCTTCACCGTCATGCGGCCAATGGTGATCGTCTTATTGACCGACCGCCAAGCCTTCTCGGCCAGCTCCTGCAAATTGAGAATATTCATGTCGGCCGGTGCGGTCACCGTGACCTCGACAGGCCGGTCGTACGGCCGATCATTGATCATCACCGTGTCCTTGAAGATCGGCATTCGGCTGAAATTTGATGGTTGTTGTCCCAAGCGTTGTCCCGGCTCGCGTTGGGCTCTTTCCGGATTGAGAATTTTTCTCTTAAGCCTTTGATTTCCTTGGTGGGCGCAGTAGGACTCGAACCTACGACCCGCTGATTAAAAGTTAGCGCGCGCAAGCGTCGCAGTTCTTTTCTTTCTTACGCGATACTGGTTTTTTTATCGGCTGTGTTTCAAGCGGGTCCCTGGAAACAGGCCGGCATGGGGGTTGGGGCCTGTCCATATACCCCCCGGGGTCGAGTGCTACTGGGCTCAATAGATTTTATTGACTACTTGGTTGCGAAGCGGTTGCAACTAGCGAAACGCAGACAAGCATCAGCGTGTAGCTACAAGCGTCTGACTACGCGCTTAGACAGTGCTCAGGTGGAATTAACCACGAACACCATGTTTTTCAGTCACCGATGCCGTTCGGAATTTTTCCGCTCTGCATGAATGATGGGTCCCTCAAAAAGAGGCCGGGCGGGGGGTCTGTCCATATGCCCTGGGTGCCTCCCCTCTTAAAATCCGGAAGCGGAAAAATAGACGCACAATGCTTCCAAATTGCTTCCGCGGTCCAACGGTCTGGAAGCAGAAAGTCATATTGATGCAAAGACTAGTCGATACGGAGGGAAGCTGGCGCGCCCGAAAGGATTTCGAACCTCCGACCCCCAAATTTCGTAGTCTGGTGCTCTATCCAGCTGAGCTACGGGCGCGCATTGGGATAAGGAGACGGCCTGGCCGTCCGCCGGCGCCTCTGTAATACGGCCTTCCCATAAAGGCAAGCCGCGCTTTTTGCCCTATTCCGGGGATGGGGATGCAGCTCCGATCGAGGTTCCGCCCGTGGCCTGCAGACCAGCGTATTGCCGGGAGGCGCACGGCTCGAAATTGAGCCTGAGCCCCGGCCGCGCCCAGGGCAGGCTCACCAGCCGTCCGGTGCTCGACAAGGTGACACAGGCCGTCATCAGATCAGGCCCGCCGAAGCACAAATTGGTGCAAAAGGGATCGGGCATGGCGATGAATTCGACGAAGCCGCCATCGGGCGCCACCACATTGATGCCACCCAGCACAAGGGACGCGACGCAGATATTGCCTTGCCGCTCGACCGCAAGTGAATCGAACGACGTGAACCCGGATGGCCCCGCGAGATGCCTGCCGCCATTCTCATGCGGCGGCTTTTTCTCAATCACGCCCGGCGACACGATATCGAATGCCCAGAGATGGCCGGTGCGCGTCTCGGCGACATAGACGGCGCTCTCATCGGGTGAGAGGCCGACGCCATTCGGCATGATCATCGGCTGCACCAGCTCGCGGATCAGGCTGCCGTCGGTCTTGGCGTAATAGAGCCCGCCCAGATCGACATCGCGCGAACGACGCTTGCCGTGATCGGTGAAATAGAAGCCGCCGTGTCGATCGAAGACGAGGTCGTTCGGGCCTTTGAGCATTCGGCCATCGCAGCTCGCATAGAGCACATCCACCTTGCCCGTCTCGATGGCGATGCGCTCGATTCGCCCCCCGCCATAGTCGCTCGCTTGACCGGCCGGCATCAGCCGGCCCTCGGCCGTCTCCCAGGCAAAGCCGCCATTGTTGCAAATATAGAGATGGCCGTCCGGGCCGAAGGCCGCGCCATTGGGTCCGCCGCCGGGCCGCGCGATGACGGTCTTGCGACCGTCGCGGCCGATGTGCGTTACGCAGGCCCTGGCGATCTCCACCACGATCAGCCCGCCATCGGGCAGCATCACCGGCCCCTCGGGAAAGGCGAGGCCCGAAGCGATTTCGCTCAAAGCGGATGTCATGTCTCTCATGGTCTGGTACCGGGAATCACTCACGCTGCTCCGTGCGAAATCTTCACCCGACTATTTCCCTTATCCCGGCGAAGGACACTAGCGGATTCGCACATCCTCATCCCTCTTTCGTGATCGGCGCAATCTTCTTGTCATCACGACTATTGACATCGTGTGCGTAAGCGTGAGAGTCGGAAATATCAGAATTGGAAAAAGATGCGCCCGGGGCGAGAAGCTGCCGGGCACATTCATTTTGGTGCCGCGTCTGCAGAACAATTCGGCGCAGACCCAATCGGCCGCGCCGAAAATGTTGGTGATCCCGAATTGTCCGGCATTGGATTTTCCTCAAGCGTGCTCAAGCGAAGGCCGCGCTATTGGCTCCGCCGCCCGGCGTCGCGATGATGGTCTTGCGGCCGCTTCTGTCGATGCGCGTGACGCAAGCTTGGTGATCCCGACCACGATCAACCCGCCATCGGGCAGCATCACCGGCCCCTCGGGAAAAGCCAGGCCCGAAGCGATCTCCCTGAGCGTTGATGTCATCAGAGGTGGAAAGTCTCGCGATAGCTCAAGAACCCGCCCGCACTCTCCGCCGCCCACAGGGCGCGCCCGATGGCGCGCGCCAGTGTGTCGGCGGCGATGCTGCCGAGCGCGGTGAGCACCAGCTGCCGCTGCCCCGGCAATGGCTTCCGTCCGGTCGCCAGTGCGAACACAGTGTCGCCGTCGAATGGCGTATGCGCCGGCCGGATGGCGCGCGCCATGCCGTCCCGTGCCATGATGGCGAAACGGCGGGCCTCGACCCGCGAGAGCGTCGCGTCTGTCGCCACGACGGCAATCGTTGTGTTCTGCTGCGGCTTCGGATCGAACTTCGTGTCCTCGAGCGGCGGCGCTGCGGGCTTGGCGCCATCGCGGGACTGCGCCGGGCCCATCTCGTCGCCAGCTGCGAAATCCCGCGCCCACAAACGACCGGTGCCGGGAATGACGCAAGAGCCGACCCAATTGACCGCGACGAGTGCGCCGACGGTGAAATCGCGCCAGCGGACGAGGCGCTGCCGAGCCCGCCTTTGAGCCGTCCCGCAATGGCGCCAAGGCCTGCGCCCGTGTTGCCGAGCTCGAATTCGGCTTTCGCCGCGGCGAGCGCCGCCGGGCCCAGCTCGCGATAGGGTGGCTCGGCATCGGGCCATTTGGCGCCGCCATTCATGATGTCGAACAGCATGGCAGCGGGAACGAGCGGGCAGGGCACAGGCTGCGCGCCGAAAGTGAAGCCGATGCCGCGCTTCGACAGCTCGATAATGACGCACGATGCCGCATCGAGGCCGAAGACCGAGCCTCCCGACAACACCACGGCATGCATGTGCTCGACCAGGTTGGCGGGATCGAGCACCGCCGTCTCGCGGCTGCCCGGCGCGCCGCCGCCGATCTCGATCGGCGGCCACCGCAGGCCGATCGGGGAGGATGACGGTGGTGCCGGTGAGCGCCAGCCAGTTCTCCGGCATTGCCGACCTTGATGCCCGCGACTCGCTGATGAGATTGCGCGGGCCGGGCTGCGACCGCATCCGTCTTAGCCATCCAGCGCCGGCCTGCGTTCGCCGCGCTTGCCCTGGCGCAATTCGCTCATCCGGTCGGGCAGCGTCATCAGGAAGCACGTGCCCTCGGGACCTGTCGCCGAGAGCCACATTTCGCCGCCATGGGCGCGAACCAGTTCGGCGGCGATCGTGAGGCCGAGGCCGGTGCCGCCGGGCTTGGCGGCGCTCTGGAACGCCTCGAACAGGCGCTCGCGCAGGTGATCGGCAATGCCGGGGCCGTTGTCGGCGACGCTCGCCGTGACGATCGCGCCTTCGCGCCAGGCCTTCAGCGTGATGGCGCCCTCCTGAGCTGATGCCCTCGGCCTGCGCGCTCTCGATCGCGTCTGATCGCATTGCGCACCAGATTGGTCAGTATGCGGAACAACTGGTCGCGGTCGGCATCGACGGAGAGATTCTGCGGCACGTTGTTGTAGAGCACGATCCGGCTCGAGGCCTGACCGCGACGCTCTCGATCACCTCATCGACGAGAAGCGCCAGGATGAATTTGTCGCGCCGCGGCGGCGCCTCCTCGGCGCGGCCGATATTTGAGCGTCTGCACGCACAGCGCGATTGCCCGGTCGAGCGAGGCGATGAGCTTAGGCGCGAATTTCTGGACCGTCGGATCGTTGACCATCGCCAGCCGGTCGGAAATGAGATGCGCCGAGGACAAGCATGTTGCGCAGGTCATGGCTGACCTTGCTGACCGCCGAGCCCAAGGGCGGCGAGATGGCTCTTCTGGGTGAGGAGGATGAGAGCTCGAGCTGCATGGCGCGCAATTCGCGCTCGGCGATGCCGATCTCGTCTTGGCGCTCGCGAGGGCGCGATGATGCGCTGAGGATTCTCGGGCGCCGAGCCGAAGGCCAGCATATTGGCGGAGAGCGCCGCATCGGCTTGACCAGCACCTGGTTGAGGGCGAGGAAGACGAGGCCCGCCACGAGCAGCGACAGGATCAGCGACATGAGGAAGATGTTGAGCGCATAGCGCAGCATCGCCGCGCGCAAGCGGCGCCTCGTCCAGCGCCACATCGATGATCTCGCCCGAACTGTTGGGCGGCACATCGGTCACGCCGATCACCCGGCCATTGCCGGCGACGAGAGCCTCGAAGGCATCCACGATCGCAGGCATCGTGCGCGTCTCGCGCAGATCGAAGCTCTCATCGATCATGTCATAGCTGTCGCTCGCGCAGGATCGAGCTGGCGGGTATCGCCTTTCTTGAGCGAGACGACCAGGACGCCGGCGCCCGTGAGGAGCTCGGTTTTCGAGTCCCCGGACAGCATCTGGTCGGGTGCGGCCTCGACCGCAAGTGCGGCGATCTCGGCCTGGGCGACGCGGTTCTTCAGCCAGTTGAGGCGGAAATTGGCGATCGAGGGCAGGAAGATCAGGACTTCGCCCAGCATTACGAAGAGAATGGTGAGAAGCAGCAGCTTGCCGGACAGGCCGTGCGAGAGGCCGGCGCTGTCGCGTGGAGGTGATGCGGGTTCGGTCATTGCGGCGGCACACTAACATTGGCCGGGCGGGGACCAAGGGAGACCCGCCTATAAACCGCGGGGCGGTCTTCACAATCTCCCCAGAATATTGATATTGCAGCCAAATCCATAATTATGCGACTGCGCGGCTGTAATTTGTCTCAGCAGTCGCGACGAGATCACGCGCCCGCGGGTTCTCCACAATGTGCCTGGAAAGTTGACTTTGTTCGCCCTTTCACCATATAAGCCGCGCCATTCCTGAAGCGAGTGAAATTGCTCTCTGGGGCGCTCTCCGGGCCGGCTGCCCGGTTCATGGATCGAGCGCCGGAAGGAGGGCTGATGACGGAGAACGATCGTGAAGCGCACTTTTCAACCCTCCAAGCTTGTCCGCAAGCGCCGCCATGGCTTTCGTGCCCGCATGGCGACCAAGGGCGGCCGCAAGGTGATTGCGCGCCGCCGGTCGCAAGGCCGCAAGCGGCTGTCGGCTTAAGCGGGCCGGGGCATTGAGCCCCGCAGCGACGATAGATCGCCTCTGAAACGGCAGGATTTTCTCGCCGCCGCGCAGGCGAGATCCTTTGCCGCCAAGGGCGTCGTCGTGCAGATGCGCGACCGCAAGGACGGAAAGCCGGCGCGTCTCGGCTTCACGGTGACGAAGAAGCTGGGCGATGCCGTGACGCGCAACCGCGTCAAGCGGCGCCTGCGCGAAGCGGCGCGCCTCACGGTGCCTGGCTTGCAGAACCGGGCCACGATTATGTGCTGATCGGCAGGGCCTCCGGCCTCGATCGGCCGTTTTCGAGCCTTCAGAATGACATTCGGACAGCCTTGAACATGGCTGCACACCGGCCAAGTGAACGGAACTGCCCATGCAGGATGACAACAAGAACTTCATTCTGGCGATCGTCCTCTCCGATGGCGATCATTTTCGGGCTGGCAATATTTCTACGCCGTGCCGACGCAGCAGAAGCTCGAGACCGCAGACCACAGAGTCAGGGAGTAACGACCAGAACCCGCAGGAGCAGCCGGGCGCCACGGTGCCGGGCACCACGCAGCAGGTCACCGTCCCGCGCGATCAGGCGATTTCCACGACGAAGCGCATCAAGATCGACACGCCGGTCATCGACGGCACGCTCAATCTCGTCGGCGCCCAGTTCGACGACCTCCGTCTCAAGCAGCTATCGCGAAACCGTCGATCCCAAGAGCCCCGAGATCGCGCTTGCTCAATCCCTCAGGCACGGCCGGCGGCTATTTCGCCGAGCAGGGCTTCGTTCCAGCGGCGGGCACCACCGCCAAGCTCCCCGATCCCAAGACCGAATGGCAGGCGCCGGCCGATGCCGTGCTCGCACCCGGCAAGCCCCTCACCCTCACCTGGGACAATGGCGAAGGCCTCGTCTTCACCCGCACCATCACGGTGGACGACGACTATCTCTTCAGCATCAAGCAGGACGTGACCAACAAGACCGCCGGTCCCGTCTCGCTCTTTCCCTATGCCCGCATCCAGCGCCAGGGCACGCCCAAGGTGGATGGCATCTATGTGCTGTTCGAGGGCCTGATCGGCGTCCTCAAGGGTGAGCTTGAGGAGGTTTACTATTCGGACCTGAAGGACGACCAGAAGGAAATCTCCAAGGACTCGACCGGCGGCTGGCTCGGCTTCACCGACAAATACTGGGCGGCCGCCTTGATCCCCGATCAGACCGCCGACCTCACCGGCAAGTTCCAGCACATCACCCACAACTGGCGCGACATCTATCAGACCGATTATCTCGGCAAGACCGCCATCACCATTCCGGCCGGCGGCGTCGGCTCCTACCAGGACCGCCTCTTCGCCGGCGCCAAGGTGGTGCAGAAGATCAACGCCATCGGTGAGAAGTACAAGATCGACCGCTTCGATCTCATGATCGACTGGGGCTGGTTCTACTTCCTGACCAAGCCGCTGTTCTGGCTGCTCGAATACATCAAGTCCTATCGTCGGCAATTTCGGCGTCGCCATCCTCATCGTCACCGTCATCGTCAAGCTCCTGTTCTTCCCGCTGCAGAACAAGTCCTACGAATCGATGAGCAAGATGAAGAAGCTGCAGCCCGAGATGGAGAAGATCAAGGCGGCGCATCCCGACGACCGAATGAAGCAGCAGCAGGAGATCATGGCGCTCTACAAGCGCGAAAAGGTCTCGCCATTGTCGGGCTGTCTGCCGATCCTTATCGCCATCCCGGTGTTCTTCGCGCTCTACAAGGTGATCTATGTCACCATCGAGATGCGCCATGCGCCCTTCTTCGGCTGGATCAGGGACCTCTCGGCGCCCGATCCGACCACCCTCTTCAACCTCTTCGGCCTCATTCCCTGGATCCCTCGACGTGCCGTCATCGGCCCCTATCTAATGCTCGGCGTCTGGCCGATCGTCATGGGCATCACCATGTGGCTGCAGATGCGGCTCAACCCGACGCCGCCCGATCCGGTCCAGGCGCAGCTCTTCAACTGGATGCCGATCCTGTTCACCTTCATGCTCGCGTCTTTCCCGGCCGGCCTCGTGATCTACTGGGCCTGGAACAACTTCCTCTCCATCCTGCAGCAGTCCTTCATCATGAAGCGGCAGGGCGTCGAGGTGAATTTCTTCGGCAATGTCCGCAACAGCCTGCCTTTCCTCAAACGCAAGAGCAGCACGGGGACGGGGTGACAGCGGTCTCCGATTTTCCCCCTCTCCCGTTGCGAATCAATGGGAGAGGGTGCCCGATAGGGCGGGTGAGGGCTCTTTGCCTGCCGAGAGGCGCTGTTGAAAATCTCGCGCGCTTCGTGAAAGAGCCCTCATCCGGCCTTCGGCCACCTTCTCCCACGCTGCGCGCGGGAGAAGGGAAGTGATGGAGAGTGCCCCCAGGTTGACAGCGGAGTGGACCGCTGAGCAGATCGAACGGGGCAGGCTCCTCTTCGCGGGACCTGCCTCATTCGTCATGGGTGTCGCCGGGATCGAACAGCTGCCCTTGGTCAAGGGGACCGAGATCGCTTTCGCCGGCCGCTCCAATGTCGGCAAGTCCTCGCTCATCAACGCGCTGACCAACCACAGGGACCTGGCCCGCGCCTCCAACACGCCGGGCCGCACCCGCGAACTCAATTTCTTCGATATAGGATCGGGCCGCCTGACTCTCGTCGACATGCCGGGCTACGGCTATGCCAAGGCGCCCAAGTCCGAGGTCAGGAAATGGCAAGGGCTGCTCAAGACCTATTTGCGGGGCAGGCCGGGCCTCACCCGCGTCTTCGTCCTCATCGACAGCCGCCATGGCCTCACCAAGGCTGATGAGGAGATGTTGGCCCTGCTCGACGAGAGTGCCGTCACCTACCAGCTCGTGCTCACCAAGACCGACAAGATCGCGAGGCCCGACGAGGACGCGCTCCTGGAGAACACCCGTGCTGTCGCCAAAAAGCACCCCGCCGCCTATCCCGAGGTGCATTTGACATCGAGCGTCTCGGGGCGCGGTTTCGAGGAACTACGGGCCGAGATTGCGGGTCTTGTGAGCGCGCCCAATTGAAGTATAAGCGCTTCGGATTTTAAGCTCGGGACCTTTGCCGCCATGTCCGAAATCTCGACCACCGAAACCGCCCGCATCCTCTCCGAAGCCTTGCCGTTCCTGCAGCGCTATGACGATCAGATCGTGGTGGTGAAATATGGCGGCCATGCCATGGTCGATCCCGAACTGGCGCGCAAATTCGCCCGCGACATGGTGATGCTGAAGCTGTGCGGCATTCATCCGGTGGTGGTGCATGGCGGCGGCCCGCAGATCAACCGCATGCTCGACAAGCTTCAGGTCAAGTCGGAATTCCGCGACGGCTTGCGCGTCACCGACAAGGATACGATGGATGTGGTCGAGATGGTGCTCGCGGGCTCCATCAACAAATCGATCGTCGGCCTCATCCAGCCGGCGGGCGGCCGCGCCGTCGGCATTTCCGGCAAGGACGGCAATCTGCTCATCGCCGAGCGCTTCACCAAGACCAAGACCAATCCCGAGACCGGCAAGACCGAGAAGATCGACTTCGGCTATGTCGGCGAGCCGCACCGCGTCAATATCGATATCCTGACGATCATCATCAAGAGCGATGCCATTCCGGTCATCGCACCGGTGGGGGTCGGAATGGACGGCGAGAGCTACAATGTGAATGCCGACACGGCGGCGGGCGCCATCGCCACGGCGCTCCATGCCAAGCGCCTCCTGCTTCTCACCGACGTCGCGGGCGTGCTCGACAAGAACAAGGAACTCATTCACGAATTGACGCTGGCCGGCATTCCAAAGCTGATCGAGGAGGGCACCATCACCGGCGGCATGATCCCCAAGATCGAAAGCTGCGTGTCGGTGGTCGAATCGGGCGTCGAGGGCGTCATCATCCTCGACGGCCGCGTGCCGCACAGCGTGCTGCTCGAGCTCTTCACGCCCCATGGCGTCGGCACCCGCGTCTCGCGCTCAGGTGTATGACAATCCGAGAGCCTTCTCCACGTTTCCCTCTCCCGTCTGAAGGATGGGAGAGGGTGCCAGACAGGGCGGGTGAGGGGTCTTTGTCTGCAAAGAAAATGCTCTTAGAGTCCCTGCTTGCTGAACAAAAGAGCCCCCATCCGGCCTTCCGCCACCTTCTCCCACGCTACGCGCGGGAGAAGGGGAAATCGCGGAGAGAGGATCATCCCGCTTGAGCAGAGGCTTCGCCCATATCGACACCTGGATCTTCGATCTCGACAACACGCTCTATCCGGCGAGCTGCCGGCTGTTCGACCAGATCGATGTCAGGATCGGCGCCTTCGTCTCGAACCTCCTGGGGATCGATGAAGCCGAGGCCCGGCGCATCCAGAAGGCCTATTTCTACAAATACGGCACGACCCTGCGCGGACTGATGAGCGAGCATCGCATCGTGCCCGACCAGTTCCTCGATTATGTGCATGACATCGATCACTCGCCGGTCCCTGCCGACCAGGCGCTCGATGAGGCGCTCCATGCGCTTCCCGGCCGCAAGCTCGTCTTCACCAACGGCACCATCGTCCATGCGCAGAAGGTGCTGGCGCGGATCGGCGTCACCCATCATTTCGGCGACATCTTCGATATCGTCCATTCCGATTACATCCCCAAGCCCGCCATCGGCCCCTACCGGAAGTTCATTGCTGAGACCGGCATCGAACCCGACCACATCGGCGATGTTCGAGGACATCGCCCGCAATCTCGAGGCCCCGCATGAGCTCGGCATGACGACGGTGCTCGTAACCTCGCCCGACAACAAGGACGCCCAGCATCTCAATGAGCTCCATGGCGGGGCGGGCGAGAAGCATGTCCACCATGTGACCGACGATCTCGCCGCTTTCCTGGCAAAACTTGCCGCTGATCGCAATTGACTTCGCGTCGCGCGGCGATACTTTGCCGCCCGCTTTAAGGGAGACAGCCATGGCCGATCTTGAATCCATCATCGAAACCGCCTGGGAAAGCCGCGACAAGATCAGCCCGAAAACCAAGGGCCCGGCGCGCAAGGCCGTGGACCAGGTGCTGCTGCTCCTCGACCAGGGCAAGGCCCGCGTCGCCGAGAAGAAGGACGGCGAGTGGATCGTCAACCAGTGGCTCAAGAAGGCGGTGCTGCTGTCCTTCCGGCTCAACGACATGGCGCTCATTGGCGGCGGCCCGGGCAAGGCCAAATGGTGGGACAAGGTGCCGTCCAAATTCGACGGCTGGAGCGCCACGCAGTTCCGCAAGGCGGGTTTCCGAGCGGTGCCGGGCGCGTCGTCCGGCGCTCGGCCTATATCGCGCCGGGCGTGATGCTGATGCCGTCCTTCGTCAATCTCGGCGCCTATGTCGATCAGGGCACGATGGTCGACACCTGGGCGACGGTCGGCTCCTGCGCCCAGATCGGCAAGAACGTGCATCTCTCGGGCGGCGTCGGCATCGGCGGCGTTCTCGAGCCGATGCAGGCCGGTCCCACCATCATCGAGGACAATTGCTTCATCGGCGCGCGCTCGGAAGTGGTCGAGGGCTGTCGTCATCGGCGAAGGCTCGGTGTCTCGGCATGGGCGTCTATATCGGCCAATCGACCAAGATCGTCGACCGCGCGACCGGCGAGGTGTTCATGGGCCGCGTGCCGCCCTATTCGGTCGTCGTCTCGGGCAGCCTGCCCGGCAAGGCCTTGCCCAACGGCGATGCTGGCCCGAGCCTCTACTGCGCCGTGATCGTCAAGCGGGTCGACGAGAAGACGCGCTCCAAGACCGCGATCAACGAATTGTTGCGCGACTGAGCAAAATCCGTTCTGGCACCTTACGTCGGTCTTAAAGACCGGCTGTTAGACGTGGCGTCCTCCGCCGTGAAGGGGATGGTCATGAACATGCTTGCACTGCTCTTCATCTTCAGCGGCCGCATCGGCCGGGCGCAATATTGGCTAGGCCAGTTTCGTCCAGGCGGCAATGGCTGGGCTCTCCTGGGTGCGCCTTCTGACTGGCCTTCGGAATGACAATATCCCGCTTCTCGGCGTCCCCATCATCATCGGGCCGGTCGTGCTATGGATCGCGCTCGCGGTCATGACCAAGCGCTATCATGATCGTGGCAAATCAGCCTGGTGGATCTTGATCGCCTTCATCCCAGTCGTCGGGGCATCTGGCAGCTCATCGAGCTCGGCGTGCTGCGTGGCGATGTGGGCTCGAACGACTACGGTCCCGATCCTCTACAGAACTCCAATGGCGCCCCCTCGGTTAACGCCTCTATCAACCCGGCTGCTGCCGCCATGACGCCAAGGCGGCGTTCGCCCTATACCGACAGCCGGGCTGTATTCGGCAAACGCATCTGAACGCGGATTCCAGCCGGCACGGTGCCGGCCTTCCGGCGACTGGACATCCTTCGGCAAATCAGGCTTATCCCACTCATGCGCTTGGCCTGGCTGGCCGGGTAAACTCCATGTCGCTAGAGCAAATCCCGCCAAAGGCCGGCCCCGGACCTGATCCGGGGTTGAAGACTTTGGCGGGGCGCGTGATCAGGAAAAGTGGAGACCGGTTTTCCGTCCGATCACGCGCCAACTTAAGAATTCGATCACGTTTGTCACTTCAGATCGAAGCGATCTGAAGTGACCGTGATCTATATTTGCTCCAACATGTTGATTTGGCGCGAATCCTTATCGGCGAAGTGATTCCACTTCGCCGGGATGCGCGCTAGATTGCGCCCATGGAAACCGATCCGCTGCCGCTTCTTGAAGACCTCATCCACTGCGCTTCCGTTACGCCAAATGAGGCGGGCGCACTCGACTGTCTTGCGACCTTTCTGAGTGCTGCCGGCTTTCAGTGCGAACGGCTCGTCTTCTCCGAGGAGGGAACGTCCGATGTCGACAATCTCTTTGCCCGGTTCGGCAAGGGGGGCCCGCATCTGTGCTTTGCCGGACATGCTGACGTAGTGCCGCCGGGCCGGCTGGAAGATTGGGCTGCGCCTCCCTTCTCGGCGCATCAGGAAAAGGGCTTCATTTATGGCCGCGGCGCCGCCGACATGAAAGGTTCGATTGCTGCCTTTGCCACGGCCGCGGCGGACGCGGTGAAGGCCGGCCTTTTCACCGGCTCGCTTTCCCTGCTGATCACCTGCGATGAGGAGGGCCCCGCCATCAACGGCACGCGCAAGGTTCTGGCCTGGATGAAGGAGAACGGCCACATCCCCGATCATTGCGTCGTCGGCGAGCCGACCTCCACCGACAAGCTCGGCGACACGATCAAGATCGGGAGGCGCGGCTCGCTGACGGTCGATGTCTCGATCAATGGCACCCAAGGCCATGTTGCTTATCCGCACAAGGCCGACAATCCGATTCCCAAGCTCGCCCGCCTCGTCGAGCGGCTCTCTGTCCAAAAATTCGACGACGGCAATGACCGGTTCGATCCGACGACGCTCGCCTTCACCACTTTCGATGTCGGCAATCCCGCCACCAATGTCATTCCGGCGCGGGCGGGAGCGAGATTCAACATCCGTTTCAACACCGAACATACGCATGAATCGCTGATCGCGATCGTCGAGGACGTCTGCCGGCGCGTAGAAAGCGAGATGGGGGGCAGCTTCGCACTCGACATCAGCGAGGGCGCCGAGGCCTTCATCACCGAGCCCGGTGCTTTCGTCGGCGTGGTGATCGATGCGATCGAAGAAGAGACCGGCGTTCTCGCCAAGCTCTCGACTTCGGGCGGCACGTCGGATGCCCGTTTCATCAAGGACTATTGCCCGGTTCTCGAATTCGGCCCGCTCAGCGCCACCATCCATCATGTCAATGAGGCGATCGCGATCGCCGATTTGCGCAATCTCGCCCAGGTCTACCGCACGATAATCGAAGCCTATTTCGGACGGGCGCCCGCGTGACACTGGTCGAAGAGGGGCTTCTGGCCATGCGCGGCTGCTGGCGGCTCCTGCGGCGCGATGCAGCGGCGCTCGAGGACTTCAATCTCACCATCGAGGGCTTCTGGCGCTCTTTCGCCATGGTCGTGCCGGTCCTCGTGCTCGCCTATCCGCTGTTCGTCTCGGACCACCGGTTCAGCCTCGAGCTCGCCGAATCCGGTGACGGCCCTTCCGAATTGCGGCTCGGCGACGACTATTTCTACCTGCTGTTGGGCATGGCGATCTGGCCATTGATCGCGGCCGTTCTGGCGAGGTTTCTGGGCCTTGGGCAACACTATGTGCGCTATATGATCATCTACAATTGGATGGCAGTGCCGACTCTGACGCTCTCCGTCGTTCCGCATCTTCTTCATCTGGCGACGGGAGCAGCACTGCTTCCGCTGATCCTAGCGCAAGCCATCTTCATCTTCCTGCTTTATGTCAGCTGGTTCGTCGCCAAGACAGGACTGCAGACGACGGCACTGATCGCCCTCACTTTCCTGCTTGCCGATTTTGCCCTTACCTACGGACTCGATGCGCTGGTCCGGTGATCCACGATGAAGCTTGTGTGGAATTCGGCTTTCGGTCTCCTGATCGTGGCGGGCGGCCTCCTCGGCCTCGCTCTGCCCTTCGGCAAGATGGCGACCCAGGCTGGCGTTCCGGGCATGCTGTGGGCCTTCGTCGTTTCCTGCGGCGCCGCCGGCGTGCTTTTCCTCGCCTTCATCCTCACCGGACGGCGCATTCCGCTGACGGCACATCGGCTGCGCTATTTCATCATCGCGGCCGCGATATCCTATGCCGTGCCCAATTTCCTGCTGTTCACCGCTATCCCGCATCTGGGGGCGGGCTATACCGGGATCATGTACACGATCTCGCCGGTGATCACGCTGATGCTGTCGCTGCTCCTCGGCGTAAGGCGGCCGAACAGGCTCGGTGTCATCGGTATCGTTGTCGGCTTCATCGGTGCGCTGATCGTGACGCTGACCCGGGGCGAAGCGGGAAGGCCCGCGGATATTGCCTGGGTGGTGATCGGCCTCATGATTCCCGTCAGTCTCGCCGCCGGCAATATCTACCGCACTTATGATTGGCCCGAGGGAGCAGGTCCGATCGAACTCGCCGCGGGCAGTCATCTGGCTGCAGCGGTGCTTCTGCTTGTGGGCCTCGTGATGTCGGGCAATGCGGGCGCATTCATGCTTCTGCCGGGCATCCCGCTTCTGGTTTTGGCGCAAGTGGTTTCGGCGACCACCATGTTCGCCTTCTTCTTTCGCCTGCAGGCGGTGGGCGGACCGGTCTATCTCAGTCAGGTCGGTTATGTCGCCGCGGCGATCGCACTTTTTTCCGGCGTCTTCTTTCTGGGCGAGCGCTACCAGCTTTTGACCTGGATCGGTGCGGCGATCACCGTTGTCGGCGTCGCCATGACGACGAGAGCGCAGACCGATCAGTAGTCCACACGCATAAGATAGAGGCCGGTCGCCGGCGCGACGGGCCCGCAACGCGCGCGGTCGCGCGCGCGGAGGGCGGACGCCACTCCGCCGATCGGCCACTTGCCGTCGCCCACGAGCCTGAGCGAGCCCACCATGGAGCGCACCTGATGATGCAGGAACGAGCGAGCCTCGACAGTGATGTCGATCATGTCGCCTTCGCGTGTCACATCGATGCGCTCGAGCGTCTTGACCGGCGATTGCGCCTGGCATTCGGCAGCGCGAAATGTGGTGAAATCATGCTTGCCGACAAGCGCCTGAGCGGCTTCGTGCATCGCCCAGTGATCGAGGGCGACGGGAATCCACCACGCCTTGCCGCGCTCAAGCGCCAAGGGCGCCGGCCGGTTGGCGATGCGATAGAGATAGGAGCGGCGAACGGCCTTGAAGCGTGCGTGGAAGTCGTCGCTGACGGATGCGACGACGAGCACGCTGATGGGATGCGGGCGCAAATGGGCGTTGACCGCATTCCGCAAAACCCGCGTGTCCCAGTCGCGCTCGAGATCGACATGCGCCACCTGGCCCCTGGCATGGACGCCGGCATCGGTGCGGCCGGCCGCGTTGATGACGGGCCGGCTTCCGGTGAGGCTGAAGAAGGCGTCCTCCAGGACGCCCTGGAGGGTCGGCGCATTGGCTTGAAGCTGCCAGCCGGCGAAGGGTCCGCCGTCATACTCGATGGTCATCTTGTAGCGCGCCATTGGCGCTTTATGCCTTGAGGCGGCGGCAGGACGAAAGAGATTATTGCCGGGTCTTGTTGATGGTGAACTCGCCCGCCCGGATGCGCTCGGGCAGCCTTTCGGCCATGCGGGCCACGGGTTCCTCGCCATACGTAGTGACGAGATCCGACATGGCCGCGAAGATCGCCGCCGTCGCCACGCAATCGGGATCGATGCCGTCGAAGACGGCCTCTTCCCAGGCCTCCATAATATAGCGCAGCGCCGCATATTTGGGCTCGGCCTGAGGCTCGGGCGCAGCAAATTTCAAAGGCTCTTTGTCCATCCCATCCATCCGGATCGTCGACGCCCGCTACACCTGGCGCCAGCCGGCCCCACCAGCCAAATCAGCTCAATTTTGAAATTTAACAGAGCAATGTGGCCGGACTATCGCATCCTTAGGAAAGGGTTAATGCCGGCCTGCTTTTTTGACTCAAGTCGTTAACAATTGCCAGGCTTGGCGGATATAGGTGGCGGTTCGGGGCGTCATGTCGAGGCTGTCGAGCGCCTCGATGTCGGCCCATTGGACCAGAGTGACATCGTCCTGGGCGCGGGCTTCACCCTTGCGCCAATATCCGGTGAAGCAGGCGATCGAATAGTGCGTGACCGGGGCGCCCGTCGCATCGCGCATGATCGCATCGTCGATATCGACGAGCTTCTCGAGATCGGCCTCGACGCCGGTCTCCTCGGCGAGCTCGCGCTGCGCCGCGTCGCGCACGGTCTCGCCGAATTCGAGGCTGCCGCCCGGCAGGCTCCATTTGCCCTTCCATGGTTCCTTGCCGCGCTCGACCAGCAGGACCTTGCCATTGCGCCATACGCAGGCGCTGACACCGATTTGCGGATAGGGCTTTCGCTCGCTCATGCGAGCCATCGTAACGTTTCCGGTGCGAGTAACAAGCAGGGCGGCGAAGCAACAGGTGACGCAACTGCCTCAATGCATTACCTTTGTCGCGCGAACTCAGGGCGCAAGCCCTGAGGCAGGTAACCAAGGAGACAATGATGGCTGACAACAAAAAGGTCCGTGGCAAAGCCGACCGCTCGAAGGTTGCGAAGGGCGAAGGCTATGAAGTGGCCTATTTCGCCAGGAAGCACGGCATTACCGCTGCTCAAACGCGCGACCTCATCGACAAGGTCGGGAACGATCGGGCGAAGCTCACCAAGGCCGCCCAGAAGCTGAAGCCGGCCAAGTAGAGCGCAAAAAAGGTCCGCCAAGAAGGCGAGCAAGCGCAGCGCCGCCTGAGGCGCGATCACGAGGCGGGCACCGGCTTAGGCCGGCTGCCGCCCGTGTGATCGGGCTCTGAGAGACTCAAGTCCTTCCGGAATCAAAGGTGCATGTGCAATCTCTACCGGCTGAGGGCGAAGCCTAGTCATGTGCGCGAACTCCTCTCTTACGTTGAGGAGCATGATTTTCCGCCGCGCTCTTACGTGTCGCCGGGCAGCCCGATTGCTATCGTGCGCTTGGACAGGAATGTCCGGCGTCTTGCTCTGGTGCGCTGGGGTTTCGTGCCGTCCTGGGCAAAGGAACTGGCGCCGGGCAAGCCTCTGACCAATGCCCGCAGCGAGACGATCCTCGAAAAGGCGTCGTTCAAGAATGCCGTGCGCCGGCGGCGATGCCTCATTCCGGCCGACGGGTACTATGAATTGGCAGGTGTCGAGGGGCGCAAGCAGGCCTATCAGGTCAGGCGTGCCGATGACGGGCCGTTCGCCTTCGCGGGTCTGTGGGAGCACTGGCTGGGTCCGGACGGCAGCGAGCTCGAAACGGCGGTGATCGTCACGACCGCGGCCGTGCCGCCGATGGCGGCGGCGCACCCTCGCATGCCGGTCATTGTGGGCCCGCATCTCCATCGGGACTGGCTCGCCAATGAAGCTGTCGAGGCGCAGTCGATCGTCGAGCATGTGCTGATGCACCCCGATCCGACCTTGGTCGTGGAGCCCGTGGAGCTCGACCGTCGCGCATCGTCGCCACTGAACCCGCCGGTCGAAGAGACACGTCAGCTGATGCTGTTCTGATCTTCTGTTTCCCCCCCGCTGCGGGTCAGGCTGGCTCGGTCTCGAAGCCTTGATCGGCCGCGTCCTTGAACCCGCCGAGATTGTGGACCTTGGTGTAGCCCATGTCCTTCAGCACCTTGCCGGCAAGCGCCGAGCGCCCGCCCGAGGCGCAATAGAGGACGATCGGCCGGTCCTTGCGGAACTGGGGATCGTGAGAGGGTGCGTCCGTGTCGGCGCGGAATTCGATCAGGCCGCGCGACACATGGGTGGCGCCTTTGAGCTTTCCGGTTCTGGCGAGCTCGGTCCCGTCGCGGACATCGACAAGGAGGGCATCCTCTTTCGCCACGAGCCTGCGTGCCTCATCGACGCCGATCTTCGGCACGGCGGCGTTGGCATCGCTCATGAGCTGCTTGACGGATAGGGCCATGGATACGTTCCTTCAGAAAGTTCGTTTCAGCCTTCAGGACAATCACGCGCCGATCTGGCCGCGATGCCTGAGAAAATGGTCGGCAAGAACGATGGCGAGCATGGCTTCGCCCACCGGCACGGCGCGAATGCCGACGCAAGGGTCGTGGCGGCCGGTCGTCGTGATGTCGGTATTCTCGCCGGCCGAGGTCACGGTTTTGCGCGGCGACAGGATCGAGGATGTCGGCTTGACCGCGAAGCGCACCACGATCTCCTGGCCGGTGGAGATGCCGCCCAGTATGCCGCCAGCGTGATTGGTGCTGAACTCGGTCCTGCCGTGGCGCACCCGCATCTCATCGGCATTTTCCTCACCCGACAGCATCGCCGCGGCGAAGCCGGCGCCGATCTCGACGCCTTTCACCGCATTGATGCTCATCATCGCCGCGGCGATATCCTGGTCAAGCTTGCCGTAGACGGGCGCACCCCATCCTGCCGGCACGCCGCTGGCCACGACTTCGATGATGGCGCCGCAGGATGAGCCCGCCTTGCGCACGTCATCGAGATAGCTTGACCACGACTCGACGGCCGAGGCATCCGGCGTGAAGAAGGGATTGCGATCGACCTCGTCCCAGTTCCAGTGGGTGCGGTCGATCTTGTGAGGACCAATCTGGATCAAGGCGCCGCGCACCGTGACATCCGGGATGATCTTGCGGGCGATGGCGCCCGCAGCAACGCGCGCCGCCGTCTCGCGCGCCGAGGACCGGCCGCCGCCGCGATAATCGCGCAGGCCATACTTGGCGAAATAGGTGTAGTCGGCATGGCCGGGGCGAAATTTGTCGCGGATCGCGGAGTAATCCTTGGAGCGCTGGTCGACATTCTCGATGAGAAGGGCGATCGGCGCCCCGGTCGTCACCTGGCCGGAAGTGCGGTCATCCGCGAAGACGCCGGAAAGGATTTTCACCTGCGTCCGGTTCGCGCCGTTGCGTGGTGAAACGCGACTGACCGGGTCTGCGCTTGTCGAGATAGGCCTGGATATCGGCGGTCGCTCAGCGCCAGTCCCGCGCGGACAGCCATCGACGATGCAGCCGATTGCCGGCCCATGGCTTTCGCCGAAGGTCGTCATCCGGAACATGTGGCCGAAGCTGTTGTACGACATGGGCCACTGCTTAAGGCGCAACGGCAGTGGCGTCAAATGTCGCGCCTGTTACCGAAGTCTCTGGCGGGGTTGCCCTCGATGTCGAACCAGTCGATGCGTCCGTCCTGAAGGCGGCAGAAATGTCCTTGCGGCGTGGAAGCTTTGACCAGGGCGCAAGGCGGCAGGTCCGAGACCAGGCCGATCAGGCAGCGTCCGATCGCGCCATGAGCGACGATGACCGTCGGCCCTTCGATGCGGCCGATCCATTGTCTCACCCGTTCGCGTCCTTGTTCATAGCTTTCGCCGTCCGCGGGCCGCCAGCGAAACCGTTCGTCGAGATTCTTCGGATAGTGCGGGTTCCGCTTGAGGTCCTTGAAGAAATGGCCTTCCCAGATGCCGAAAGCGAGTTCGAGCATGGCGGGTTCGATCTCCGACCCGGTTTTCGGGAAGATCGAACGCGCGCAGCGAGATGAGCCCATCGTCTGGCGCGTGCGGCTCAAGGGGCTGACGACAAAGAGGTCGATCTTGGTGTCGCGCAGGAAGCTCTTGAGGCCGCGCGAAATGGCGATCGCCTGCTGGTGGCCGGTGTCATTGAGGGGAATGTCGATCTGGCCCTGGATGCGGCCTTCGCGATTCCAGTCGGTCTCGCCATGACGGATGAAATAGATCGGCGGATTTGGCTCAATCACCGTTTTGCGCAACCGTGATATCGGGCGCCTCGGGATTCTTCATGCCGACGATGTGGTAACCGGCATCGACGTGCATGATCTCGCCGGTAACGCCGCGCGCGAGATCGGAGAGCAGATAAAGTCCGGAATCGCCGACCTCGTCGATGGTCACCGTGCGCCGCAGCGGAGAATTATATTCGTTCCATTTGAGGATGTAGCGGAAATCGCCGATGCCGGAAGCGGCGAGCGTCTTGATCGGTCCCGCCGAAATGGCGTTGACGCGGATGTTCTTGGGACCGAGATCGGCCGCCATATAGCGCACCGAGGCCTCGAGTGCCGCCTTGGCGACACCCATTACGTTGTAATGCGGCATCCATTTCTCCGCTCCGTAATAGGTGAGGGTGAGGAGCGAGCCGCCCTTGGCCATCAGCTTCTCGGCGCGCTGCGCGATGGCCGTGAAGCTGTAGCAGGAAATGAACATCGTCTTGGTGAAATTGTCGGCGCCGTCGTATCGACATAGCGGCCGGTGAGCTCGTCCTTGTCGGAGAAGGCGATGGCATGAACCACGAAATCGATCTCGCCCCATTCCTTGCCGACGGTCGGCGAAAGTCTGCATCGACCGAGGCCATGTCGGTGACGTCGCAAGGCAGCACGAGCTTGGAGCCGATGCCCGCCGCCAAGGGCTCAACCCGCTTCTTGAACGCATCGCCCTGATAGGTGAAGGCGAGTTCCGCGCCATGGCGCGCCACGCCTGGGCAATGCCCCAGCCGATCGACCGGTTATTGGCCACACCCATGATGAGGCCGCGCTTGCCGGCCATTAAACCTTTGGATTCACTCATGATTTGCCTTTGCAGACGCGCGGTGGAGTTCCCCGGCGGCGCGTTTCTGGCACAGATGCTTTCAGAGGTCCATCTTTAAAGACATACAATTTATGTTGCGAAATATTGTATGTCGGCGACCCCATGCGGCACCGCGCGGACCAGGCCCCGCTCGATCAGATGCTCGATATGAGCCAGTGTCGACAGGCCCGCCGCGGCATGGAGCCTCGGATCGATATCGGCATAGTTCGCCTTGACGACCTCCTCGATGCTGCGGTCGCCCGCCTTGAGCCTCGCGATGATCGCTTCCTCCCGCATTTTCCGGTGCATGAGATAGGCCCTGACCAGCGGTCTCGGATCGCGCCGCGAGGGTCCATGCGCCGGATGATAGGCATCGTCGTCCCGCGCGAGCAGCAGGCGCAGCGACGAGAAATACTGGCCCATATTGCCGTCCGGCGGCGCTATGACGCTGGTCGCCCAGGCCATCACGTGATCGCCGCAGAACAGTGCTTTTTCCTCGCGCAGCGCGATAGCTCATATGGTTGGACATGTGGCCGGGCGTGAATACGCCTTCGAGGCTCCAGCCTTTGCCCGATGACCACCTCGCCATGGCCGAGCTTGATGTCGGGATCGAAATCCGCATCGATGCTGGCATCGAGCCGGAGCTTTCCGTCCTCGCCTGATTCGCCACTGGCCCGTGGCCGACGATCGCCGCCCCCGTGACCTGTTTAAGTCTCGGCGCCAGGGGCGAATGGTCGAGATGGCTATGCGTCACCAGGATGTGGCTGACGGTCTCGCCTCTGACGGCGGCAAGCAGAGCCGCAAGATGAGTGTCATCGTCGGGCCCCGGATCGATGATCGCCACGCTGCCGTGGCCGACGATGAAGCTCGATGTGCCCTTGAACGTGAAGGGGCCCGGGATTGTCCGCCAGCACGCGGCGGATGAGCGGCGAAACCTCCATCGGGGTCTCGGGCGGGATATCGAAAGAGCGGTCGAAACTCAGCGAAGCCATAGAACCAAAAGATCAGGTTGTGACGGGAACTGGCCCGCTTTATAGTCCGGGCCGAACTCGGGCGACCCAAAACGACAAGAGGGCACAGATGACCACATCGACGACGACACTGGCAAGCCGCATCTGGCAGGTATCGGGATCCTGGAAGAAGCAGGCGCTGCTCGTGATTTTGGGCAGCCTGTTCGTCGCCATTTGCGCGCAGATCAGCATCGAGCTGCCATTGGTCCCGGTGACGCTGCAGACTTTCGCCGTTCTCGCCGTCGGCGCTGCCTTCGGCATGCGCCTCGGTGCGGCGACCCTGGCGCTCTATGTGCTGGAAGGCACGGTGGGCTTGCCGGTCTTTGCAGAGATTTTCCGCCGGTCCTGCCGTGCTCATGGGGCCGACAGGCGGCTATCTGATCGGCTTCATCCTTGCCGCGGCCCTGGTCGGCTGGTTCGCCGAAAGAGGCTATGACCGCCGCGTGATCACCATGTTCGGCGTGATGATGCTGGGTGCCGCGATCCTTTACATTCCGGGCCTGCTCTGGCTTGCAAAATTTACCGGCTACGACAAGGTTCTCGAGCTCGGCCTCTATCCCTTCCTGTGGGGCGACGTGCTGAAGGCGGCGCTGGCGGCTGTCGCTTTCCCGACTGCCTGGAGCTTCCTCGGCAAGCGCTGAGCCACATCGACTGTTGATTGAAAGAGGGCGCGGGATCATCGCTTCCGCGCCTTTTCTCTTGAATGCTGCGCGTGAAATACGAGCTAGGCTGACGGTTTCCGCGCCGTGACCAGCTTCGACAGGAACACCGGCTCGGCCGCAATTTCCTCGAACCCCGCTTCGCCGAAGACCGCTTTCAGATCCTCGCGCAGATAGGAGGGGTAGTAGGGCTCGTGGAAGTTCGCCGGAAAAGCCTCGAGCATCGCATCGACCTCGGGCAGGTCGCCGGGCTGTAGTGAGTCCATGAAAACGAGCAGGCCGCCCGGGTTGAGCACGCGGGCGAATTCGCGCGCGATGTCGCGCCGGACCGGCGGCGGAACTTCGTGGAAGAGAAAGATCGATGTTACGATGTCGAAGGACGCATCGGCGAAGGGAAGCGCTTCGGCCTGACCTGCCTTGAAGTCGACCTTGTACGGCCGGACATGATTGCGGGCCTCTTCGAGATAGGCCTCTGACAGATCGCCCCCAGTGACGGCGAGGCGCGGGAAAGCCTCCTTGGCGAAACGTACAAAGCGGCCGGTGCCGCAGGCCACATCGAGGAGCGCCATGCGGCGCTGGTCCTTGTGCCGCAGGAAATTGGCGATCGGCACCAGGCATTGCCGGCGCATCGCATTGCCGGTGCCCGAGAACAGCACCTCGACCTGCATGTCATAGAGCTTGGCCGACTCCTCGGTCAGATAGCCGCCGGTCTGAAAATGGAAATTCTGCAGGAAATAGGCTGGGAATTTCTCCGCCAGCTCGGGCGAATAGATTTCGGCACTTTGGCCCTGCGCCTTTCTTTCGGCGGCACGCGGCAGATCGGCGAAGAAATGCCGGCTGGTCTCGATGAGGCTGCGCAGATTTCCGTCGCGGTCGCGCGGCATTGGATAATGGCCTTCGCCGACATTGGCGAGATCGCGGGCAAAGAGAACGCCCATTTGCTCGAAGATGAAATTGCGCCCTGGTCCTCTTTTGCCCGTCGGCTTCCTCTCCTGCGGGGGCTTCGTCTCGCGATACCGGCGCGAGGCGAAATAATGCCCCATGTACCAGGCGACGCGGGCGCCTTGCCGGCCGGCATATTCGATGCTCTCGAAGGGAGTCATGCAGATTTCTCCGCGGCAATCAGGAACTCTTCGTTGCCGCTGCCGCCTTGCAGCGGCGATTTGAGCAAGCCTAGCACACTCCAGGTCCGAGCCTTAAGCCAGAACTTCGATATCGTCGCAAACCTGCCGCTGCGCCAGCTCGTCCTTGACGATGCCATCTCGTCCGAGCGCCGCACGCCCGGCTTCGAATTGCGGCTTGATGAGACCGACGAGCTTCGCGCCAGGCGCTGCGAGATCGAGCGCCCGGGGCAAAGCCAGCTTGAGCGAGATGAAGCTCACGTCACAAACGATGAAATCGAGCGGCCCTGTCAAATGCCGGGGCTCGAGATCGCGCGCATTCAGTCCTTCCCACAAGCTAATGCGCGGATCGCGGGCGAGAGCCGGCGCGAACTGGCCATGACCGACATCGATGGCCGTGACATGACGGGCCCCTCGTTCCAGCAGGACTTCGCTGAAGCCGCCTGTCGAGGCACCGATATCAAGACAGTTGAGGCCTTCGGGCGAGAGTACAAAATGATCGAGTGCGTGCCTGAGCTTGAGAGCGGCGCGCGAGACATAGGCGCGGGCCTGATCGGCGATGGCAATGACCGCGTCATCGGCCACCGGCTGTGCAGGCTTCGCGGCAGTCTCGCCATCGACCGTCACGGTTCCTCGCTTGACGGCATCGCGCGCCCGCGAGCGCGTCGTGATAGAAGCCCCGCGCGACCAGCGCTTCATCGAGCCTCAGGCGCGTCAACCTGGATCCAGGGGTTCCGTGCCGGAGGGCGTGCCATCGGCCTTGAGCGTGATCTTCTCGATACGCGCCTCGGCATCCTTCAAAAGCTTCTCGCAATGCTTCTTGAGCGCCTCGCCGCGCTCATAGATGGAGATCGAGGACTTCGAGATCGACTTTGCCGGATTCGAGCTTCTCGACGATATCCTCGAGTTCGGCAAGTGCCGTCTCGAAGCTCATCGCGCCGATTGCGGTTTTTTCAGTCGCCATCGTCATCATCCTCATCGCCCGGCATCGTGGCCAGGAGGTCGCCGCTGCCCCGGATCAAGGCCTGGACATGGACGGCGACCGAAGCGGCCAGAGCCCTGAGGTCATAGCCGCCCTCGAGCACCGATACAATGCGGCCGTCCGCATGCTTGTCGGCGACAGTCATGATATTGAGCGTCGCCCAGACGAAATCCTCTTCGGTGAACTTGAGCCCGCCCAGCGGATCGGCGCGATGGGCATCGAAGCCCGCCGAGATGATGACGAGGTCAGGGCCGAAGGCGTCGAGGGCGGGCAGGATGATCGTGGACATGGCGTTGCGGAATTCCGGTCCGCCATGGCCTTCGCGCAAGGGAGCATTGAAAATATTGCCGACGCCCGTTTCCGATGCCGCTCCGGTGCCCGGATAGAGCGGCATCTGATGTGTCGAGCCGTAGAAAAGGTCGCCATCGGCCCAGAAGATGTCCTGTGTGCCATTGCCGTGATGGACGTCGAAATCGACGACGGCGACCCGTTCCGCATCATAGCGTTCGCGCGCATAGAGGGCGGCAATGGCCGCGTTGTTGAACAGGCAGAAGCCCATGGCCCGGCGCGTCTCGGCATGATGGCCGGGCGGACGCATGGCGCAGAAGACGTTATGCGCTTCACCGCTGAAGACGGCATCGACGCCCCCCACTGCGGCGCCGACGCCACGCAACGCGGCCTCGAGCGTGCCGGGCGACATGAACGTGTCCATGTCGATCTGTGCGAAGCCTTCATCAGGCGAAGCTTCGCGGATCTGGGCGAGATAGCCGTCGGGATGAACCCGCATGATGTCCTCATCGCGGCCGAGCGGCGCCTGCTTGCGCTTCAGCGCCTTGAAATGGGAATGCGAAAGGATCTGGTCGACGGCCTTGATGCGGTCCACTCGTTCGGGATGGCCCGGCGGGTTTTCATGCTCGAGGCTGGCATGATGGTGGATCAGCAATGTCGTCATGGCTACGGCTTAGGAATAGATCGGGTTCAAGCTCAGCGGAAGGGAATATTTGGGCGGGCGCCGATCTGCTGTTCGGAGTGTCGTCATCCTCCCCAAGCTGCTATAGAGACGCTCCCTTGTTTGCAACCGGGAAAGTCGCCCTGACCCAGTCAGTCACCCGTGCCGCCGAGGCCCTGATCGGGGGCAAGCTCATCGCCTTTCCGACCGAGACCGTTTACGGGCTCGGTGCCGATGCGACGCAGGATCAGGCGGTGGCCAAGGTCTTTGCCGCCAAGGACCGGCCGAGCTTCAATCCGCTGATCGTGCATGTCGCCTCCCTCGACGAGGCGGCGGCCCTTGGCGAATTCGGTGAGGAAGCGAGCGAACTCGCCAAGCTATTCTGGCCCGGCCCGCTGACGCTCGTGGTGCCGCGGCGGAAGGGCTGCGCAGCCTCGCTGCTTGCTTCCGCGGGGCTGCCGACCATTGCCTTGCGCGTCCCGAAGCATCCTATGGCGCAGGCGCTGCTCAAGGCGGCGCGCCGGCCCGTTGTGGCGCCGAGCGCCAATCCCTCCGGCGGCATCAGTCCGACCACTGCAACCCATGTCAGGGAAGGGCTTGGCGAAAAGGTCAGCGTCATCCTTGACGGCGGCCCAGCGGAGATCGGGCTGGAATCGACCATTGTCGGCTTTCCGAGTGACCGCGCGACCTTGCTCCGGCCCGGGGGACTGGCTCGCGAGGACATCGAAAAAGCGCTTGGCCACAAGCTTGCCTCGGGCGGCGATGCAAAGAAGCCGTCGGCACCGGGGCAGCTCGAAAGCCACTATGCTCCGCGGGCACGGCTGCGCCTCAATGCCAAGGCGGCACGGGAAGGTGAGGCCTATCTCGCTTTCGGCGAGGCGCCAGCGGCGCGATTCGAATCTGTCGGCCAAGGGCGATCTGACCGAGGCCGCCGCCAACCTCTTCCGCCTGCTGCATGAACTCGATGCGGCCGGGCCTGAGATCATCGCCGTGGCGCCAATTCCGGCTCACGGCCTCGGCGAAGCCATCAACGACCGGCTCATGCGCGCTGCCGCCCCTCGCGCCTCCTCCCAGAAGTAATTCCGATGCCCGTCAGACCTAACGCCGAGACCTTGGCTCGCCTTGCCGCCGTGGTCGGCGACAAATACGCCATAAGAGACCCCGACGAGATGATCGCCTATATGACGGAATGGCGCGAGATCTGGACCGGCAAATCACCCTTGGTGCTGCGGCCGGCTTCGACGGCCGAAGTTTCCAAGATACTCGCCATCGCTTGCGAGCGAGAGACGGCGATCGTGCCGCAAAGCGGCAACACCGGCCTCGTCGGCGGTCAGATACCCTACGAAACCGGCGATGAAGTGCTTCTGTCGCTCGACCGCATGACGCGCATCCGCTCCGTCGATCCGGTCAACAACAGCATCACCGTCGATGCCGGCGCGACGCTCAAAAACGTTCAGGAGGCGGCCGAGGGCGCCGAGCGCTTCTTTCCTTTAAGCCTGGAGTCGGAAGGTTCTTGCCGCATCGGCGGCAACCTCTCCACCAATGCCGGGGGGCTTGGGGTTCTGGCCTATGGCAACAGCCGCGATCTGTGTCTGGGTCTAGAAGTGGTGTTGGCGGATGGGCGCATCTGGAACGGACTCAAGAGCCTGCGCAAGGACAATACAGGCTATGATCTGAAGAACCTCTTCATTGGCGCCGAAGGCACGCTCGGCGTCATCACGGGCGCAGTGCTCAAGCTCTTTCCGCATCCGCGTGACCGGGCAACCGCTTTCGTCGCGTTGCCGTCGGTCAAGGCGGCGCTCGACCTCCTTACCTTGGCGCGGCAAAAGAGCAGCAATCGCGTGACCGCAATCGAGCTCTTCCCGCGCAACGGCTTCGAATTCACGATCAGGCATTTCCCGGTGCGCGATCCCTTTGCAAAAGCGGCGCCATGGTATGTGCTGCTCGAGTTGTCGGGCTCGGGAGATCTTGACAGCGTCATGACCGAGATCCTGGGGCAAGCGGCGGAGCAGGGGATCGTGCTTGATGCGACGATCGCCCAGTCGGAAGCCCAGCGCAAGGACATCTGGTTCATCCGCCAGGCGATCGTCGAGGTGCAGAAGCGTGAGGGTGGTTCGATCAAGCATGACGTATCGGTGCCGATCTCCGAGCTTCCGGACTTTGTCGACAGGGCCTTCGCCGCCATCGCGGCTTTCATGCCGGGCGCGCGGCCCATGCCCTTCGGCCATATCGGCGATGGCAATCTGCATTTCAATGTCAGCCAACCCGTCGGCATGGACAAGCACGCTTACCTCGATCGGTGGCAGGCGATGAATGACGTCGTGTTCGATGTGGTGCTGAAGCACGGTGGCTCGATCAGCGCCGAGCACGGCATCGGCCGGTTGAAGCGTGATCTGATGACCAAGATCAAATCCCCGGTCGAATTGCAGATGATGCGCGAGGTCAAGAAGATTTTCGATCCCAAGGGTATTCTCAATCCCAACAAGGTTTTGCCGGCATGAACGCGTTTCGCCCGCTCGAAGACGCTGACATCGCCGACGTGATCGCCCTGTGGACAGAATGCGGCCTGGTGCGATCGTGGAACGACCCCGGCCGCGATATCGCTTTCGCCCGCGGCAAGGCAAATTCGGAGATTCTGGTCGGCATCGCCGAGGGAAAACTCGTCTCAGCGGTCATGGTCGGTCATGATGGCCATCGCGGCTGGCTTTATTATGTGTCGGTGACGCCGGCGATCCAGGGCCGAGGCTGGGGGAAGGCGACGGTGCGCTCCGCCGAGGCCTGGCTCAGGGAGCGCGACGTCTGGGCCGTCAATCTCAACATCCGCTCCGACAATGCCGGGGTGCGGGCCTTTTATGCCGCCCTCGGCTATGAGCTTCGCGATGTGATCGTCATGGGCCGGCGCGACCTCGATCAATAGTTGAGATTTTGCCGGCCCCGGATATTGTCACCTCGTGCAAGCTCATATGAAACTCCAGCGCGTCGAAGCCGAGGGGCGAATTTCGGTCAAACATACTGTGCGAGGTTCGGTCCTGGATCGGCTGCATCAATCGGGCGCTGCCAAAATCCGGTTTCCGGTCTCGCCTGACCCATCCGTTTTTGAAGCTGTGTTGATCAACACAGCAGGCGGGCTGACGGGCGGTGACCGTTTGTCGTGGACCATCCACGCGGGCAAGATGGCCTCGATCACTTGCGTGAGCCAGGCTTGCGAGCGCATCTACCGTTCGCTTGACGGTGAGCCGGCGCGGCTCTCGGTCAACATCAGGCTCGCTGAGAAAGCGCATCTCAATTGGCTGCCGCAGGAGACCATCCTGTTTGACGGCTGCGCGCTGGAGCGCAGTCTCGAAGCCGAGCTTGCGCCAGGGGCAAGTCTCCTTGTTCTCGAAGCCTTCGTCTTCGGCCGTACCGCCATGGGCGAGACCGTCCGTCACGCCAGCGTGCATGATCGGTGGACCATCCGCCGTGACGGCAAGCTCGTCTTCGCCGACAATGTTCGGTTTGAGGGCAAGGTGGATGAACTTCTGCAGCGCCGAGCCGTTGCCGCGGGTGATCGCGCCTTGGCGACGGTGGCGCTCATTGCGCCCGATGCGGAACAGCATCTCGCCTTCGTGCGGGAAAACTTTCCGGACATTGCCAGCACCGCTTTTGCTGGCAAGTTTCTTGCTAGGCTGTCGGCCAAGGGGGCCTATGACCTCAGGCAAAGGCTTATTCCGTTGGCAATCAGGCTTTGCGGCGGTAAAGAACTGCCGAAAGTTTGGGCTGTTTGACTGAAAAAGAGGCGGAAATGCAGCTCACGCCGCGTGAGAGGGACAAGCTTTTGATCGCCATGGCGGCTTCGGTCGCGCGGCGGAGACTTGAGCGGGGCGTCAAGCTCAATCATCCGGAAGCAATCGCACTCATCACCGATTTCGTGGTCGAGGGCGCGCGTGATGGCCTCAGCGTCGCCGATCTCATGGAGGCCGGCGCCCATGTGATCGACCGCAGCCAGGTGATGGAAGGTGTGGCCGAGATGATTTACGACGTCCAGGTCGAGGCGACCTTTCCTGATGGCACCAAACTAGTGACCGTTCATGAGCCGATACGCTAGTGTGCTGAACGCGAAGTTCCTGATATCTGGCCGGTCATACCAACAGGAACTTCGCGTTCAAAAGCACACTGGAATTATTAGATTTTCTAGTGTCCTTTCGAATCCGAAGTTCGCTCGGAAGACGCTGCGAGGTGATGCGAACTTCGGATTCGGGACACTAGGAGCAAATCCCGCCAAAGGCCTGCCCCGGACTCGATCCGGGGTTGAAGACTTTGGCGATAAGGATTTGCTCCAATATATTGATATGGCGCAAATCCCTATCGGCGAAGCGATTACACTTCGCCGGGATGCGCGCTAGGACGCGAGTGCAGATGATACCGGGTGAAATCATCACCGCCGCTGGCGATATCGAGCTCAATGAAAGTGCCGATGCCATAGTGCTGACAGTCGCCAATAGCGGCGATCGTCCGGTGCAGGTCGGTTCGCACTATCATTTCCATGAAACCAATCCGGCGCTCGTTTTTGATCGCGACAAGGCACGCGGCCGCCGTCTCGACATCCCTGCGGGAACGGCTGTGCGGTTCGAGCCTGGTCAGACCCGCGATGTGGTACTTGTTCCAATGGCCGGCGCGCGCCAGATCTATGGTTTTCGCGGCACTGTGATGGGGAAGCTCTGATGCCGGCGCGGATCTCGAGAGCTTCCTACGCCCGGATGTTCGGTCCAACTGTCGGTGATCGCGTGCGCCTCGCCGATACCGAGCTCGTCATCGAGGTGGAGAGGGATTTCACCGTTTATGGCGAAGAAGTGAAATTCGGCGGCGGCAAGGTGATCCGCGACGGCATGGGGCAAAGTCAGCGCGCGCGTGCCGAGGGCGCGGTCGACACCGTCATCACCAATGCGTTGATCGTCGATCACTGGGGTATCGTCAAGGCCGACGTCGGATTGAAGGGCGGCCGGATTGCCGCCATCGGGAAGGCCGGAAATCCTGACACGCAGCCTGGCGTCGACATCGTAATCGGACCCGGTACCGAGGCGATTGCGGGAGAAGGCCGCATCCTCACTGCGGGCGGCATGGATGCGCATATCCATTTCATCTGTCCGCAGCAAATCGAAGAGGCGTTGATGTCGGGCGTCACCACCATGCTGGGCGGCGGCACCGGTCCGGCCCATGGAACGCTGGCGACGACCTGTACGCCCGGCCCCTGGCACATGGAGCGCATGCTTCAAGCGGTGGACGGTCTGCCGATGAATATCGGCTTCTCGGCCAAGGGCAATGCCTCCTTGCCGCACGCACTGATCGAGATGGTCGAGGCCGGCGCCTGCGCCTTGAAATTGCATGAGGACTGGGGCACGACACCGGCCGCGATCGATTGCTGTCTCACTGTCGCCGACGATCAAGACGTGCAGGTGATGATCCACACCGACACGCTCAATGAATTGGGTTTCGTCGAGGACACGATCGCCGCCCTCAAGGGCCGCACCATACATGCCTTCCATACCGAAGGTGCGGGTGGTGGCCACGCGCCGGACATCATCAAGGTTTGCGGCCTCCCCAACGTCATTCCTTCATCGACCAATCCGACGCGGCCCTACACGATCAATACCGTAGCCGAGCATCTCGACATGCTGATGGTGTGCCACCATCTCGATCCGCGGATTGCCGAGGACGTCGCCTTTGCCGACAGCCGGATACGCAAGGAGACGATCGCGGCGGAAGACATCCTGCATGATCTGGGCGCCTTCGCCATCATCTCTTCCGACAGCCAGGCCATGGGACGGGTCGGAGAGGTCATCATCCGCACGTGGCAGACCGCTCACAAGATGAAAGTCCAGCGCGGCCGGCTCGCGGAGGAGGGCGGTGACAACGACAATGCAAGGGTGAAGCGCTATATCGCGAAATACACGATCAATCCTGCCATCGCCCATGGCATTTCCGATCATGTGGGATCGATCAAATCAGGCAAGCGTGCCGATCTTGTTCTGTGGTCGCCCGCCTTCTTCGGTGTCAAGCCGGACATGGTCGTGCTCGGCGGAATGATCGCCGCAGCGCCGATGGGCGATCCGAATGCATCCATTCCGACGCCGCAGCCGGTATACTACCGGCCGATGTTTGCAGGCTTCGGCAAGGCGCCGGCCCGGAGCGCGGTGACTTTTGTCTCGCAGTCGTCGCTCGCCAGGGGCATCAAGCAACGCTTCGGCCTCGACAAGGAATTGATCGCCGTCGCAAACACCAGGGGTGGTCTCAGCAAGGCCTCGATGATCCACAATTCGGCCACGCCCCATATCGAGGTCGATCCTGAAACCTATGAAGTGCGCGCCGACGGCGAAGTGCTGACTTGCGAGCCCATGCAAACGCTGCCCATGGCGCAGCGCTATTTCCTGTTCTGATGATGCGGGCGCAAGCGGTCAAATCGAAGGGCACATGGTCCGGTATAGCGGCCGACATAGTTACGCTTGACTACGAGCATCGCTGCCGGCGGCGTATCGCAATGAAAGGCGATGGCGGCCTTGATATTCTTCTCGATCTCGCCGTGACGACCTTTCTCAAGGATGGCGACGCGCTCCTTCTCGAGGATGGCCGTCTGGTCGAGGTCAAAGCCAAGGCTGAAGATCTGCTCGAGATCAAAGGCCGCGACTCGCTCCACCTGATGATACTCGCCTGGCACCTCGGCAACCGTCATCTCGCCGCCCAGATCGAGGCCGCGCGCATCGTCATCCGTCATGATCCGGTCATCGCCCATATGCTCGAACATCAGGGGGCACGCGTGCGAAAAGTGCGCGAACCTTTCGACCCGGAAGGCGGCGCATATTCGGCGCATGCAGGCCATGAGCATTGATCATCTGGCGATGCTGCGTTTGATGACCTGGCTGTCGCCGGCCTTCCCGGTCGGCGCCTTCAGCTACTCGCATGGTCTTGAATATGCCGTGCACGAAAGGGTCGTCGCGTCCCGGCAAGAGCTTGCCGAATGGATCGAGGACCTGATCGTCGTGGGAAGTCTGTGGAACGATGCGGTGCTGCTGGCGGAAGCCTGGCACGCCGTGGCTGCTGGAGACCAGCCGCGCTTGCGCCGGGCGGCGGAATGGGGAGAGGCGATGGCGGTCAGCGCCGAACGACGCCTTGAAACCCTTGATCAGGGTCGCGCCTTTCATATCGCCGCCAAGGTCTGGACGAATATGCCGGAGGACCCTTCAATGCCCTATCCCGTCGCCATCGGCGCGGCCGCCGCTTCCATGAAGGTCGACAGGGAGGCAGCCTGCATCGCTTATCTTCATGGCTGTGCAGCCAATCTCGTCTCGGCGGGGATCAGGCTTATCCCCCTTGGACAATCGGAGGGAACCGCCCTCATGGCATCGCTGGAAGGTCTGATCGTCGTGAGCGCGTGCAAGGCAGCGCAATCGTCGCTTGCCGATCTTGGGAGTGCCAGTTTCGCGGCCGACATGGCTTCGATGCGGCATGAGACTCTTGCTGTAAGGTTGTTCAGGTCATGAGCAGCGTTCACGGTCCATTGCGTGTCGGCATAGGTGGCCCCGTCGGCTCGGGCAAGACGACACTGACCGAAAAGCTCTGCAAGATGATGCGTCAGCGCTGGTCGATTGCTGTCGTCACCAATGACATCTACACTCGGGAGGATGCGCTGATCCTCAATCGGCTGCAGGCGCTTCCGGAGGACCGCATCATAGGAGTTGAGACCGGCGGCTGCCCCCATACGGCGATCCGCGAGGATGCCTCCATCAATCTGGGGGCGATTGCCGAACTCAATCGGCGTCATCCCGGTCTCGACGTCGTCTTCATCGAATTGGGTGGCGACAATCTGGCCGCGACCTTCTCGCCCGAGCTTGCCGATCTCACGCTCTATGTGATCAGCGTCTGCCAGGGCGAAAAAATTCCGCGCAAAGGCGGCCCCGCCATCACCCGCTCGGATCTCCTGATCATCAACAAGATGGATCTGGCTCCGCATGTCGGAGCCGATCTCGATGTCATGAAAGCTGACACGGAACGCGCGCGCGGTGATCGCCCCTATGTCTTTACCGACCTCCTGCGCAACAAGGGTGTTGCCGAGATCGCAGCCGCCATTTCTCGGATGGGCGGTCTCTAGCGCGCATCCCGGCGAAGTGGAATCACTTCGCCGAAAAGGATTCGCGCCAAATCAATAACTTGGAGCAAATCCTGATCGCCAAAGTCTTCAACCCCGGATCGAGTCCGGGGCAGGCCTTTGACGGGATTTGCTCTAGTGAGCTGAACGCGGGCGGGTACCGAACTCGAGCCGTGCATGGCTGTTCGATTGTTCAGCCATTCTGGGAACTCGCTGGATAAAATAATTTGGCAAGCTCGCCGGTCCTCCTCTAGCTTGGTTCGATTGATGTGGACACATCGTCATGCCCATTGCCGCCCGACCTTTCGACTATCCTTATGATGGCAATCTCGATCCTGCCGTCACCGCCTTGCTGGTGATCGACCTGCAGGTGGATTTCCTGTCATCTGACGGCTATTTCGCGCGCAAAGGTTACGACCCTTCGCCCTTGCGCGCGATCATCCCCAATGTGAACGCCGTCATCGCCGCGGCCCGTGCGGTGGGCTGCACCATCATTCACACCCGGCAGGGCTATCGGGCCGATCGCGCCGACATGACCCCTTATGAAATATGGCGCAGGCGGCGCGCCGGCCTCGAGGACACCGAGGCTCTGCTGCGCTCCTCGCCCGGCTTCGAGATCGCTCCGGAGATCAATGTCCATTCCAGCGACATCATAGTCGACAAGACGGCGAATGGTGCCTTCACCCATACCGATCTCGAGCGTGTCCTGCGGGCTCGCGGCATCACGCATCTCTTGTTTGCGGGCTGCACGACCGATGTGTGCGTCCACACGACTTTGCGGGAAGCCCAGGATCGCAATTTCCAGAATCTGCTGATCGAAGATGCCTGCGCCAGCGGCGATTTCTATGCACATCAAGCGGCGATTTACATGGTGACGGTCGAGGACGGCATATTCGGTGTCGTGGCGGTGACCAGGGATGTCATTGCCGGCCTCGCGTCGAGCCGGCGGTAGCGCCACTCACGCCGGCAGAGGTCAGTGGCCTCGTTGATGCTGGAGCAAATCCCGCCAAAGGCCTGCCCCGGACTCGATCCGGGGTTGAAGACTTTAGCGATAAGGATTTGCTCCAGCATATTGATTTGGCGCGAATCCTTATCGGCGAGGTGATTCCACTTCGCCGGGATGCGCCCTAAGGCAGCCCGAGAAAACAAAGTGCCGGTCAGTACCACCCGACCATGCCGATGCGCGCGCCATCTTCCGGCGTGTTGACAACCATCTTTGGCGGCTCATCCTCATCAAAGGAATGGAACCACCGATAAAATCTCTGAAGCATCGCATTCATGGGACGAACTCACTTGGGGTGTAGTCATAAATGCTTCTGGCGCAGTTTTGTTCCTTGAAGCATGAGAAACCAGGGACGCCTTGATCGCACCATAGGCGCGATTGCTGACAGGTCGTGTCAGCATGCTACCGCCAGGGCGGCCGGTCAGGTGCCGTCGAGACCACTTTGCGGCGCATTCAGCTCCCAAACGATCCCGGAAGCTTTGTGCTCGACCTTGGCTTCGCCGTGCACCGCCGCAGGCGTCAGTTCCTCGAGGACCTTGGTGCCGAAGCCACTTGCGATCTCTCCGCTGAGCTGAGGGCCGTCGGTCTCTTCCCAGCGCAATATGAGCCGGCGCTGATCGGCCTCGCCGGTGAACGACCAGGTGACGCTCACCCGGCCTGCCGGCACGGAAAATGCGCCATGCTTCGCTGCGTTGGTCGCCAGCTCATGAAGCGCCATGCCGATATATTGCGCGGCGGTCGGTGACAGCAGCACCTCAGGGCCGCCGGTCGCGATCCTGTCGCCGAGGCCGAAACTGTCGATATGGGCACTGATGAGTTCATTGAGGTCGGCGCGTTCCCATTCGCCATGGACGAGAAGATCATGCGATCGCGACAGGGCGGTGATCCGCGAGCGGATCAGGGCCTCGAAGTCTTCCAGCGAATGCGCCTGTTTCTGGGTCTCGCGGATCATCGCGAGAATGACCGCATATTGGTTTTTCACGCGATGGGCGAGCTCACGCATCAGCATGGTGATGCGCTTTTCAGCTTTCTTCCGCCGCGTGACGTCTTGCGTGATGCCGATGAAATGCTTGCCCGCGGAATCGACCGAAACGCGGTGGTTCTCGAGCCAGATCATTCGTCCATCGGGCCGAAAGAGGCGGTATTCATCGCGCGGCGGCGGCGGTTCGCCCTGCGCCATACTGTCGCGCGCCGTCTGCATGCGTACCCGGTCTTCCGGATGCACCATGGCAACAAAGCGGTCGGTGGTCGGAGCATCTTTGGCCGGACTGAGCCCGACGAGGCGGAAGAAATTGTCATCCCAGGTGATCTGGCCGTCCGGTTTGATTTCCCAGCTTGCCATGTCCGCCGCCTTGAAGGCGAGCTCGAGCCGCCGTCGCTCATGCTGCAGCGATTGCCTTTCTCGCTCGAGCCGCTGGATCGATTTTTCGAGGAGGTCGACGACGAACAGGATCAGCGCGCAAACGACCATGAAGGCGATAATAGCAGCTACCGCCCAGATCCCTGAGGACTCGCCTGCGCCGGAACTGGCGAGAAAGTAGATCGCCAGCCCGGTGCAGGCGACGAAGGCGGCGAGGCCGGCCTTGCGCCCGCCGATAAAGGCGCTTAGCAGCACCGCCGGATAAAGAGTGAGGAAAGGCTGCATGCCGGGCATCGCCAGCTTGAGCCCGGCGGCGATCACGACGAATGCCGCAGCCACAGCATAGCCACGGCCCGGACGTCGCCTGAATGACGGCACATGGCTGTCAATCCACACTGGTGTCTCCCTCTGCGGCCTTACTCTAGCATGACGCAAGAGGTGCGCTAGGCTTGGCACTTTTTGAATCCCGGGTTCCTTTTGCGCTGCCGTCGCGCGACGTCCCGAGGCTGTGCCGGCGATACCCGTGTGGTTTTGTGGAGTTCAGCTTTCGCGCTCAATTCGGCGGGCTTGGGATGAGCTTCCCATTGGTGTTTTTGCCGGTCGCCGATCCTGCATTAGCGGTTGTTTGGGCAATCGCATCGCCACATGAAAAAGCAGCTGAGACGTTTGTAGTGCGTCAACAGTGCGTCAACTCACTCCCGGTCCCGATAGTTGGATTCCGCGGCTTCCTTGATCTCGCGCCAGGTGGCGGGGTGATCGCGCTTGATCTCGGTCAGGATCTCGCGGGCCCGCATATCGGTGAAAGCGTGCTGCCTGTCATCTGCTCCGATGAAGAAGACATCGCAGCTGAGATCATCGGCAAAAGCTTCGTCATAGACAGGGCGGATGCGGATTTCGAGATCGCCCACCACGATGTCACGCTCCCGCAATGGGATGTAAGCCGCGACCATCATGGCGCGTGCGTCCCTTGCGATAGCCTCGTGAGCTCGGCATGGCGAGCCCGCTCGGCGTCGGTCCATCGATCCTTCATGGCGAGAGTGGCCAATTCGCGCTCGACAGGCGAGGCTTCCGCCCAGGCCTTGGCATGAGCCTCGATATAGAGCGCATTGCGCCGCCGCCGGGCTTGAGCTTCCGTGAAGATCATCGCCGTCTCCTATACAGGTCGCGGGCATATATATACGTAAAATTCGACATCGTACAACGTATAAAGCGTATCAAACGAATTTGGCGTATCAGGTGAAAAGTTAGTTCTTGATTTGTTCAAGAATTGGGTCCAGCCTTGAAACGAAAGCGAAGGGAGGCAAGCCACATGGCCCTGCATACCTACTACGTTGTCCAGCCCTACCAGGAGACCACCAGGGGCGCGCTCGCCGCTTTGCCGGCGATCGCCGCCGGCGATGCCGAGCACGCGCTGAGGCTCGTCTCGCAGCACCAGCGCCTAGCCGTGGGCGTCATTGCCTTTTCGCGCCGTGGCGACCCGGAGACCGGCGACTATGAGGATGCTGTGATCCTGTCGCGCTGGGGCAAGGTGCCTGAGGATGGCGACGTCGCGGCAGCGGCGGCCTAGCCGCGCATCCCGGCGAAGTGGAATTGCTTCGCCGATAAGGATTTGCGCCAAATCAATATGCTGGAGCAAATCCTTATCGCCAAAGTCTTCAACCCCGGATCGAGTTCGGGGCAGGCCTTTGGCGGGATTTGCTCTAAATCCTCAGCGCGCGTTGCGCTTGCCGACGATGCGGTGACAGACCGGCCAGTCGATGCGCGATTTGGTGAAATCGCGCGGCGGTTGATATTGGCGCAATTTCCACTCGTGCCCTGAAAACCCGATCAGTGCCTTGATGATCGCCTCGGCCTCGCCATGCGGCGGCACGTGGTAAAGAACCACATCGGTGTCGCGTTCCACCGGCTTGTGTGGATTCACCCAGGCGACGTCGCCGGGCCTGTAGGCGGGCACCATGGAGTCCCCGACGATCAGGATCCCATAGGCATCCCGGACACGGATGATCTCATCCGGCGGCCGCGCCTCCTCGATCGGATTTGTATCGATGATGATATGGCCCTTGCCGCCCTGGGCGGCGGAATAGATGGGAACGAGGGATGTCCTGAGCGGCGGAGGGGCAGTTTCGACGTAAGTCGGCGGATCGCCTCTGGCGATGCCGCCCAGCTCCCAGATCTCGGCCGCGAGGACGGCAGCCTCACCTTTGGCCGCTCTGCCCACGAGAATAGGCAGAAGTCTCTCGATCATCTCGCGCGGCAGATAAGAGCGAGTGAACTTCTTCGAGTCTTCATAGTGCTGGTAGCCCGAGGGCGTTTTGTGGCCGCAGGCCGCCGCGGCCTCCGCCATGCTGACGCCTGCCCGCCGGCGCAGCGCCTTCAGACGTTCCGTGACCGGAATATCAATCATTTGACGATAATAGCGTAAGAGCCATACGATTTCAAGCTTGACAAATAATACGAAAAAAGCGTATATTATGTTCATGATGACGAGTGAGTGCCCACGCCTGCATGAAATGAGACCCGCCGCTAGAGACCAACTCGCGGCGGCAGGGCCGGTTGAGCCGTCTTCCTCCCCAGGCGTGGCTCCCGGCCCGACCCTTTTCTTCCCCACGAAGTCGTGTGACGAGCACTTTCGCCGGCGCGGGGTGCCGGTCCTTGGGGACGAGAATTATGCGTGCATCGCCCGGATGATCGTGGGCCCGCCCGATGCGGCGCGGTGCTGGCTCTATTCGCCGGCAGGAGAGACGGCGGTGCCGACATTGGCCTTCGTTCCCGGCATCATCATCACCGGCCGCTATCGCATGCGCCCGCCACCGTAACGGGCGCGACAGGTGCCCGGATCAACGGAGGAGATGCTGATGAAAACCGGACGCAAGCGTAAGCCGGGGCACCGTTACGCCTCGGGCGACAGGATGAAAGCCGAGCGCCAAGACGAAGCGCGCCGCGTCGCGCTCGAGGCGCGCATGCGCGTCTTCGGCATATCAAGCGAACTCGCCTCTTGCGATGCGATGGGCTCACCCTTGGGCCGGCTCCTCCACTGGAACATCATCACCCAAGCGCAGGGCGATGCCGGTTATGATTTTGCCCTCACCATGCGCGACTACCTGGCCACCGCGGGCGGCCAGCGGCCCGGCAAGCACAAGGCAAGCTTCCTCCCCTCGTTTCAGGGCTCGAGCGCTGGCGGCAACCCGGTCAAGTCGGCAGGGCGGGCGCGCGCCTATATGGAAGCGCTGCGCGAGGTCGACACGCTCGATCGGGCCGCGCCCTCCGTCACCAGCATCGTCTGGGACGTGTGCATCTCGGAGAATGACCGCATGCGCGATGTTGAGCTCGGTCTGTTGCGGTCGGGCCTCAATGCCTTGAGCCGAGTTCTCCATCGGGGCATTGTCGCGAGGCGAAACGAAAGAGTGATCTAGGCCGGGAGAGGCTGGCAAAACCTTCGAGGCCTACGCCTTTCGGTTGCGGTTCGGCCTTTTGGCGGTGGCAAAGCGCTGGCTGATGATTGCAACGATGAGCGCTGTTCTGGAACGAAAACAAAGTCCTTAATGCGCGATAACCAAACGCATTTTGTCGGTTGTCTTTTACAGCGAAACACGTCAAAATTCCTTCAACGCGGGGATTGGCAGGGGGAGAGCCTTCATGGCGAGTTTGGCCCGACTCTTGTTCGTGGCATTGGTAGGGCTATTGGCGCTTTCGGGGCCCGGCATTGCGGCAACATCTATCGGAAGAGTGGCCGCCGCCGTGGGCTCGCCCACGGCTTCGGGCCGGCCGCTCAGCGCCGGCAGCGCCATCTTTGAGAATGACCGGCTGGTGACCGGCCGCGGCAATGTCCAGATCACATTCATCGACCAAACGAAGCTTGTGGTCGGGCCCAATTCGACACTGGTCATCGACCGCTTCCTGATGCGCGGCGGCAATCGGGCCCAGAAGTTCTCCGTCGACGCCTTGCGCGGCACATTCCGTTTCATCAGCGGTAACAGCGCCAAGAGCGCCTATGACATTCAGACCTCCAATGCGACGATCGGCATTCGCGGCACGGCTTTCGACTTTTCCTCAGGCCGCGAGACGCTCATCGCGGTGCTGCAGGGCGGGGTGAGGCTCTGCGCGGCCGGCCATTGCGAATCGATCCCGCAGGGCTGCGGCGTCGGGCGCGCGAGGAGCGGCAGCGTCGAGGAACTGGGCGGCCGCCCCAAGGCTCAGGCCTTGCGCGCGCTGCCCTATATCGCCGATCAGCGCTCGCTGGCGGGGAGTTTCCGTCTCAACACGCAGTCCTGCCGCTCAAGCCTGGGCTTGCTGCAGGCGCCTGAGGGAAAGAAGGGTCCCGGCGCATCGCCCGCGGGTGCAGCGCCCGCCGGCGACGGACCGCCCGGAGACGGCGGGCCGCCCGGCGGCGGCGGCTTTGGCGGTGGCAGGCCTGGTGGCGGGCCGGAACACGGCGGTCAATTTTGATGACGGTTCGCTGCGAGATTGGTTAGGGGGAATGGGGAAATGGCAAAGCCGCTGAACTGGATGCTGTCGGATACCCCTCGGAAGAGGGCGACGAGCCGGCTCCTGCGCAGCCGGCTGGCGGCCACGACCATCCTGGCCGTGGTGCCGTTTCTGGGCTATGGGCGCCAGGCCTATGCGGTTTGCAACTACTCGCCATTTCCGACACTGGTCTGCAGCGGCACGGAAACCGGCGTCGTCAACGACAACACCAATGCGGCGGTGGAGACGGCGGCGCCCTCCTTGACGGTGACGACTGATGGCGTTCGGGTCACGGGTGAAGGCTTCATCCAGTTCAACGACAGCCATGCGTCCTCGATCACCAACCTGGACGGCGACGGCCTCTATGTCAGGGCATATGACGGCCTGGAAGGGCTGTATGCCAAAATCCAAGTCACCACCAACGGCACGATCACCGGCAATAACGGCAGCGGCATTTTTGCGCGCAACGACGTCGACCACAATTATGTGAGCGAAAATGGCCCGTACGACACCAATATCGAGATCACCGGCAATGCCGTGATCACCGGGAGAGTCGATCCCAACGCCGAGTTTCATATCGCCGACGGCATCCACGCCTTTAGTCGCGCCGGCAATCTCAACATCACGACGGGCGCCGACACGCTGGTCCGCGGTGACCACAATGGCATCGACGCGGTCCTGCAGGGTTATGGCGAGGATAACGGCAGCCTTTCGATCATGGCCGACGGCTATGTGTCGGGCTACGGCTATGACGGCATCTATGCCCGAAACGGGGGCATCAATCTCGAAATCACCACCGGCGCCCAGAGCGTGGTCCGGGGCGGCGGCCACGGCATCCAGGCCAGGAATTACGGCAGCGGCGAACTCAACATCGAGGCCAATGGCTATGTCGCCGGATATTCTACTAACGAGTACGATCCGGGTGACGGCATTTATGCGCGCAACTTTGGCACAACGCTGACGATTACCACGGGCTCGGGCAGCATCGTCAGGGGCGACGGTGACGACGGCATCGATGCGGCGCAGTTCGGCGACGGCGATCTCACGGTCAATGTCCATGGCTCGGTGACGGGCAGAGGCGAGGCCTTTGAGGATTATGATGCGTTCGGCATAGATGCAGTGCATCGCGGCTACGACGGCGTTGTCAACATAAATGTCTTTGGCGACGGTCTGGTGCAGGGCAAGACGGGGGGCATTGGCGTCTATACGAACTTCCGCGACATCAACATCGATAATGCGGGCCTGGTGCGCAATCTTTCGGGCGAATCCTTTGACCTTGCCATTAGGACCTTTTCGGAAGACGGCGACACCTTCGTCGACAACCAGGGCAACCTCATCGGCACCGTCCATTTCGAAGCGTTCTCCGGCAAGGATACCGTCGACAACAGCGGCTTCTGGAATATGGCCGGCGGCGACAGCGATTTCGGCGGTAGCTTTGAGGATGAGGTGCTCAACACCGGCGTATTTGTCGCTGCCGATGACTCCTCGACCCTCGAAACGACGCGGATCTTCCGTCTGGAAACATTCACCAATGAAGGCGGCCTGATTTCACTTGTCGACGGCCAGCGGGGCGATACCCTCGTCCTGACCGATGAATCCGTATTGGATTTCGAGCCGGGGGTCGGCGGAGGATCTTTGATCTATGTGGGCAACAATGGCCACCTCGCGGTCGATGCCGCGCTGGGGCCGGGGTCTAATCCGGCGACGGATCACTTATCCGACGAGTTGCTCATCCGTGGCTCTACCGAAGGCACGACCACCGTTCATGTCAATGTCGTAGCGGCCAATGGCGCCAATATCGAAGGCATACCCGTCGTGCGCGTGGAGGGCGCGTCGAGCCCATCGACGGGCGAGGGCCACTTTGTGCTCGACGGCCCGCTGAGCGGCGGCTTCTTCACCTGGGGCATGCGCTTCGATGAAGCCGAGAATTGGCATGAGCTCTATACCCTCACCACCAATCCCGACGGCACGGGCGCGCCCGTCCTCGGCGCCGGCGCCTTCGAATTCCCAGCGGGCTTTGCCGCGACCCAGGACATCTGGTGGCAGACCATCGGCACCGTGCTGCACCGCCAGGCCGATCTGCGCCCCCTGCTGCAAGGCGTGGGCGTGACGCCGGTCGCCGATTACAGCGAACCCGTCGAGCCGACACCAATCGCCACCGCCATCATGGCGCCCGGCTTCTGGTTCAAGGGCTTTGGCGCCTATATCGAACGCGACGATGAAGAGAATGGCTTCGATCTCAACCAGAAGCAGACGATCTATGGCGGCATGGCGGGCTTCGACTTCGGCACCAAGGAAGCCTTTGCCAATGCGTGGCTCTTCGGCGTCTTCGGCGGCTACATCGATTCCGATCTCAAGTTCAAGGCGACCGACACCAAGTGGAATATGCAGGGTCCGACGGTCGGCGCCTATGTGACCTATCTCGACCACGCCTTCTATGCCGACGCGACGGTGAAGGCCGACTTCCTCGATATCGACATCGATCCGGACGATCTCGCGAGCGACGCCGATGACTCGAACACCGATGCGGTGAATGTCGGCGGGCGTCTCGATACCGGCTACAGGTTCGGCTACTCCGCCTTCCTCGAGCCGCAGGCGTCGCTCGCGGTCGTCCATTCCGAGATCGACGATGTTGAGATCTATGGCGGCAATGTCGAGTTCGATGACGATACGAGCGTGCGCGGCAGGCTTGGCCTGCGCGCCGGCGTCGACCATACTCAGCCCGACGCCACGGTCTTGTCGGCGGATGTGACGGCGAGCGTATGGGAGGTTCTCGCGGGTGGCGATTTGGACGTGTCGGTCGTCGATACCGGCGTGCCGGAGTTTGGCGTATCCGCCGATCAGGGCTCGACCTTTGGCGATGTGGCGGTGGGCTTGAGCGCGGCCAACCCCGACGGCTGGTCTACTTTCGTGCGCGGCAATTATGTGTTCGCCGATGACTATGAAGCCTGGACCGGCAATGCCGGAGTGCGGTTCGTCTGGTAAGGCTCGATTGAGCCGCTCTGGCGAAGAAGGAGACGCAGTCCGAAGTGGCGATATTGGGGGACTGCACCTGCTGAGTTCCTGACAGGGCTCGTGGCGAACGATCGCGCCGGGGCCCTCCACGGCGCTTCCGTCAAGATGAATTCCTTTACTGCCGTCAGACCGAGATAGGAAGCGGGCTATTTGCCTCTTTCGTTCTGGGTGCCGTCAAATGTAATTTGATAAGATCGACAACCGAAGAAAAATGCCGGAAGGTTCATCGCCGTGGACGTGCGCGAAGAAAGAAGCAGCGCCGATCGACTCGGGGTGCCACGCTGGAGAAAGAATTGGCTTTGTGCTGTCCTTCTTCGCGTGCAAGAGGGTTAGGAGAAAGAGGAACCCGCTAATCGCGCATATAAAACTCATTTTGGGACCGATTTTCGCGCTGGGCCTGTTGGCTCTCGTCGCATTCTTCGGCGATCCGGCCTCGGCGAAGGAAAAACGGCGCGGCCCCCCATGCACGATCAGCAGGGCGCCGGCCAAAGCGAAATCCGCCTCGGCATGTCGGCGGATTTTTCGGCAAGTGCGCGGGCGCTCAGCATCGAACTCTATCGTGGCGCCATGGCCTATCTGCTTCCGCTCAACAACGCCGGCGGCGTCAATGGCAGACGGGTCGTGATCAAGGCCTATGACGACCAGTACCAGCCCGACCTCGCGATCCGCAACACGCTGAAGCTGATGACTGAAGATGATGTCTTCGCGCTGTTCACCTATGTCGGCACGCCGACCATGATCCGGACGCTGCCGCTTCTGCAGCATGCATCACGCCGAGAATTTCCTGCTGTTCTTCCCCTTCACCGGGGCAGCTACCAGCCGAATTCCGCCATATGACAGCTTCCCTTCAATCTACGCGCCTCATACGACCAGGAGACCAAGGGACTTGTCGATCACTTCGTCGCCATCAATCAAACTCGCATTGCGGTGTTCTATCAAGCGGACGCCTATGGCCGGGCGGGATGGGCCGGCTTGCGCGAGGCATTGGACAAGTATGGTCTGAAGATCGCCGGCGAAGCCACCTATCGGCGCGGCTCGCCCTTCGACCAGAGCTATGATCGTCAGGTGGCGATCATGCAGCGCCTGCAGCCCGATGCCGTTATCTGTGTCGGCACACTATCCGGCCTGTGCTGGATTCATTCGCGATATGCGCGACAGAGGTGTCGACTGCCCCAGTCGCGACGATCTCGTTTGTCGGCGGCGAGGCCATGCTCAAGCTGCTGTCCGACGCAGAGCGGAAATTGGACAAGGACTACATCTCCCGGCTGGTGAGCTCCCAGGTTGTGCCGAGCTATCAAGACGATTCGGTCCCGGTCGCTGCGCGAATATCGCGAGGCGATGGACCGCTACCGCGATGACATCATGCCGCCGGATTCCCTGCTTTATCCGGACGGAAAGACGGCAGAGCGGGAGTATGCGCCGCTCCCCTATAGCTTTATCAGCCTTGAGGGCTATCTGAACGCCAAACTCTTCGTCGCGATCCTCCAGCGGATGGGCGCCGATCCCAGACGTGCCGATCTGGCAGCGACCGCGCTGACCATGGGCGACTTCGATCTCGGCATGGGACAGCCGCTGTCCTTCGGCGGCGCACGGCCCGCCGCCAGGCCTCGGACCAAGTCTACTATACCGTGGTCAGAGACGACCAGTTCGTGCCGTTGCAGCGACGGTGAGTGGGAGGCTTGGACGAAACGATGAGGATCGCCCGGTTCTATCAGAAGACCCTGTTCGGCGTATTCGCCATGATAGGGCTCATCTTGGTGTCGACCTCCGCCATCTACGTCTACACCGTCGACCGACAGCTGACTGGCGATTTCCTGAAGAAGCAGTCGGGCGATCGCGCGCAGCATTGCCAACTCGGACAGTCGACCTGATCGTCCACCAGAACTATTCGGCCCTTCAGTCCGTCATCGACCAATATCATCGAGATCTCCAGGCATCTCCTACGTCTTCGTTGTGGACGGGAAAGGCGACATCATCGCTCATACCTTCGTGCCGGGCGTTCCGGACGAGATCGTCGCCGACTACAAGGACGCGAAGGACGTCTACGACCGCACGCTCGCGGGCCTCGGAAACTTCTCGGAGGTCACGGCAGGCATCCTTGCCAGCGAGGCCGGCTGCTGTGCATGTCGGCATGGACAAGGACCACTTCGCCTTGCAGGTTCAGACCGCCATTGGCAAGGAGATCTATCTTCTCAGCATCATCTTCGATCGTCAGCGTGCTGGTGTCCTACGGGCTGATGTATCTGGTGTCGCGGCCGCTCGATCTCCTCCGGAGTTACGCCTGGCATTCGTTGTCCAGCGAGCAGCACGCCTCGCCCCCGGACCCCACCCAGGTCAAGCGCCTGCTCGAGCGCACCGACGAAGTAGGCGAGCTCGGCCGGATTGATCCGTTGGGCTTCCGGCCGGGGGTCATGAGTATGCATGCGAAAGAACGCGTGTCCAATCGGTGGCTGATCGCGACCGTATGCACGGTGCTGCAGCTCTGCCTTGGCACCGTGTATGCCTGGAGCTACTTCCAGCCGCTTCTGGTCGAGCAGTTCCGCTGGACCAATACCGAGACCTCGTGGGCCTTCAGCCTGACTATCTGCTGCCTCGGGCTGTCGGCGGCCTGGGGCGGGATCAACCTCGCCAGGATCGGACCACGCAAGCTCGCCGTCGCCGGCGGCCTTCTCTTCGCGGCGGGCTATGCCCTGGCGGCGGTCGCCCTCGCGGTGAAGAGCCTGACACTTTTCTATCTGGGCTACGGCGTCGTCGCGGGGATCGGCATCGGCCTAGGCTATGTGACGCCGATGAGCGACCGTCACCAAATGGTTTCCCGACAAGAAGGGGCTGGCTGACCGGCATTGTCGCCATGGGGTTTCGGGCTCGGCGCCTTCGTCCTGAGCGTCGTGCTTGCCCCGATCCTGATGGACGTGTTCTACCGGAACCTGGCCCTTGTGTTCGCAGCCCTGGGCGCCATCCTCGGCTCGGCCGCGCTCGGCTCCGCGGCGATGCTGAGGAACCCCCCGGCCGACTATCTACCCAAGCGGCTTTGTCCCGTCGGCAGCGAAGGATGCCCGCGCGGCCGCCCTTATGCCAGGCCGAGCAAGAGTCCGACCTGCCGCTTGGGGAATATCGTCCTGGCCGGCCAATACGCGATCATGTGGTTCATCTTCTTTCTCAACATCATGGCCGGCATCTCGCTCGTCAGCTTCCTGTCGCCGCTCTACCAGGATATCTGGAGGCTCGACCACCCAACCTTGGAGCGCTCCGTCCTGGCCGGCTATGGCGCCACGCTGATCGCCGTCAGCTCTCTGTTCAACGGCTTAGGGCGCATCGTCTGGGGCGCCCTTTCGGACCGGCTCGGCCGCATCAATACTTTTCGCGTCCTGCTCGCCTCGCAGCTGATCGTGTTTGGTATCCTGATGACGGAGCACGATCCGTGGGTCTTCGCCATTTGGTATGTTATGTGCTGAGTTGCTTCGGCGGTGGCTTCGCGATCATGCCGTCCATGGTGACTGATGTTTATGGGACGAAGCGCATGTCCCGGGTCTACGGCGTCATCCTCACCGCCTGGTCGGCCGCCGGCGATCTTGGGACCGCTGATGGTGGCGAGCCTCAAGGACAATTATCCCGATCGCGCCATCGTCTACTCGTTCCTGCTCGGTATCCTCGTGCTCGGGGTCGGCTTCATCTTCAGCTTTCTCGTCAATGACGACCGGTTCATACCGCGGCGCATCCTCCTCCAGGTCTTCGCCGGAGCATCGCCTCATAAGAGCAAGGGCAAAGAGCCCGCAAGCGAATCGCCTGCGCCGGCGGGAACGGGCCCGGCGGATGCTTCAGCTTGAAATTGAAACAACCGATCGGAAAAGGCAGTTGGGACACAGTCCCACGGAGCGCCTGACCGCCTGCAACAGTCGGGCTCCTTGCTCATAATGCAATGAGTCTGTGCCTCGAGTGAAACGGGCGCCCTGCCGACAATTGTGAGTTGCCATTTGCGATGAAACAGGTCAAAAACACGCCGCGAGAGAGGGCGAACTGACTGTGGAGATTTCTGCATGGCACGTTCGGCCCGCTTCGTATTTGCGGCAATGGTTGGATTGTTCGCTCTGGCGGCCCCTGGCTTGGCCGCAAGCCCCATCGGAAAAGTAGTGGCGGTCGTCGGATCGCCGAAAAGCTCAGGCCCGGGCGGGGCGCGTGGCCTCGGCGCCGGCAGTCCAGTGTACGAGAATGACAGGCTCGAGACGGGCAGGGGCAATATCCAGATCGTCTTCGTGGACGACACGAAGCTCGTGGTCGGACCCAATTCCACTCTGGTGATTGACCGCTTCCTGCTCCGTGGCGGCAAGCGCACGCAGAAGTTCTCCGTAGACGCGCTGCGCGGGACTTTCCGTTTCATCAGCGGCCACATGGCGAAGAGCGCCTACAATATCCAGACGGGCAATGCGACGATCGGCATTCGCGGCACTGCTTTCGATTTCTCATCCGGCCGGCAGACGCTCATCGCCGTGCTCGATGGGCGGGTGAGGCTCTGCGCCTCGGGCCAATGCGAGATCATTCCCGAGAATTGCGGTGTGGGCCGGGCCCGCCGCAATGACGTGGATCAGCTGGGCGGCCGCGCCAAGGGCCAGGCCCTGCGCTCGCTGCCCTATATCCTCGACCAGGGCACATTGGCGCGGCCCTTCCGGCTCAACACCCGGTCCTGCCGCTCGAGCCTCACTTCGTTCGAGAATTTCTTCGGCGGCAGTCAGAATGCCGGCGAACGTCGTGAAAGTGGTGGCCCACCGGCGGGCGGCGGCGAGCCCGATGGTGAAGGCGGCGAGCCGGATGGTGAAGGCGGCGAGCCGGATGGTGAAGGCGGCGGTGGACAGATCGATTGAGGGACTGGGCATGCCTCGCGCGACGCGCTGCGTCGCGCGAGGAGCTCAACGGCGCCAAGAGAGGCTCTTGCCTGGTTTTATGAACTATCTGCGCTCACACCCGGCCCAACTCGATAAGATTGACCGCGAGCGAAGCGATCTGGCCCAGCCGCTCGAGGTCCTGCGGCGACAGCTGCCGCGGCCGTGTGTCGGCAATGCACACTGTGCCGATGCAGTGTCCCTTTGTCAGCATGATCGGCTGGCCCGCATAGAAGCGCAGATGCGGCGGCCCGGTGACGGCCAGATTCTCGGCGAACCGCGTATCGAGAAGCGTATCGGGAATGATGGTCGTGACTGGATCGGCGACGACGTGAGCGCAGAAGGATTTCATCGCGCGGCGTTTCACGCCCCGGCAGTCCGCATGACGCCTTGAACCACTGCCGCTCCCGGTCGACCAGGCTCACCGCCGCGATCGGGACATTGAACAGATCGCTCGCCAGCGTGACGAGCGAATCGAAGAGCGCGTTGGACGGCGTGTCGAGAATGTCGAGTGCGTGGAGCGCCGCCACACGATCGGACTCGTGAGCGGAATCGGTGGCAGCGCCCATTTGCAGGCTCGGCGCATGAGCCATGCGCGCAATCGGGTCCTGGCGTAGTTGTCGGTGAACGGCCCGACCAGCTTGTCGCTTATTCCCGCTGCGCCATTTGCGTTCCTGGCGTCTCCCTCTCCGACGAGCACGATCGGCAGGCTGCCCAGGGGCTCGGCCAGCATACGTATGGCTTTGACGTGGCTCAGCGCTTCCCTCGCCTTCGGCCCTCCGACGATGACGAGCAGCGATGGCTTTTCGATCATCACCGCTTCTGCGGCGCGATCGGCCTCGCAGGTGAACGCCGCCACGCCGTCATGCTGCAATATCCGCCCCAGCCGTTCCGTAAGAGCGGGGTCGCCGCGTGTCAGGAGGACGGATTGTTCGCCGAGCGCCGGCTGTGTTATCGCCTTGGCGGCGGAAACGTCGGGATGATGCTGGTCGGCGTCACGCGCCCCTTTGGCGGCCGCCGCACCGTCATGCGTAAGTATTACCGTGCTCCCTTCGGCCGCGGCAAAGAGCTCGACCTGGCCCCCCTGCGCCCTGAACCGGTCGATGAGGCGATCGATCGCCTCATCGCTACGGTTCGGGTCGTGATGCGCCAAGGCCAGGCGGCGCGCGCCGGCCGCCTGGGCGACATGCAGCGCATATTCCACCGTGCTGTGGCCCCAGCCGGTCTTTGCCGCATATTCGCTGGCCAAATACTGTGCGTCGTGGATCACGAGGTCGGCGTCGGCGAGGAAGTCGACATGCCGGCGGTCGGCGGTGGAAAAATCCCCGGTGCCCGATGCCAGCGTTGGATCGAAGGGTTCATGATCGAGCGCATAGACCACGGTCTCGCCGTCAGCTTCGAGCCGATAGCCCAAGGTCATCGCCGGATGGTTCAGATATTGCGCTTCCACCGCGAAATCGTCGAGCGCGAGACTGCCCTCCACGAGGTCGTGGTAATGGATCGTCGCCCCCAGTTGCTCGAGCTCGAGCGGAAAATATGTGTACTGCATCTGCCCCGAGAGTGTCTCGCGCAGCGACCCGCTCAAGCCGCGCGGCGCATAGACGTCCCACTCGTTTCCGGATTGAAAGAAGGGCGCGAAGAACGGCAGGCCCTGAATGTGATCCCAATGCGTGTGGCTGATCAGGACATGGCCTTTGACCGGCTTTCCGGAGGCCGCAAGCGCCTGGCCGAGGGGGGAATGACCCTGTGCCCATGTCGAGCACGATGAGCGTGCCCTGCGACGACCGAATGGCGGTGCAGGAGGTATTGCCGCCATATTTGATCGTTCGCGGTCCAGGAACAGGGATCGACCCCCGCGTTCCGAAGAATTTGACTTCCATGGGCACTCCCCCGCGCCTCTGGCGTAACCATTACACCATGGCGGCGTGGATGCCTATTTGGCGCTTTATCCTCATATTGGAACCATTTGCGGGTTATCGATACAGGCCACTTAAAGGACTGTGGTGAAAACTTGGTTGCCGCTGACCCCGGGAACTTTCCGGAAGGGTGGCCGGTTTCAGCTACGGGCCGGGCAGCGGCCTGTTCCGGCTTTCTGGAGGTGAAAATGCGGACCTTTGTGGGATTGATCCTGGGTTGTCTGCTGACGGTAGCGGCCGCCTATATTCACGACACGGCCTTCGCCAAAGGGGGCGCCGATGGTGCAAATGCACTTGTCAATTGGGATGTCGCCGCGCGCCAATGGGACCGGGTCAAGGAGGGCGTCCAGACGACCTGGGAAAAGGTGCAGACGCTCGATGACCGCAAATCGACGAAGAGTGGTGCCTAGCGGCGCGCAACCTCGATGATCCGAAGTTCGCCTCGCCTCGCAGCGTCTTCCGAGCGAACTTCGGATTCGAAAGGACACTAAAAAATGGAACAATTCCAGTGTGCTTTTGAACGCGAAGTTCCTGTCGGTATAGCGGATGGATATCAGGAACTTCGCGTTCCGCACACTAGTGGATCAGGCCGTTCGGCGGCCTGCGCCGGCGCCTGAGAAGCTGCCGCAAATGGGCCCGGTGCATTTTCTGGATGTCTTCGAATAGATGCAGAAGCTTCACGGCGTCCGACGTCGGATGGTGGTCGCGCGCAAGCTCCTCGACGATTTCCCGCTGCCGGGCGAGCAATTGGCTTCCGCGCCTGACATGCCGGCGTACCATGGTGAGCGGCGTCTCCATGTCAGGTCAACGGCGCAGCAGAAAACTGGTTCACTTTCCTCACTCTGGCCGCCGGTGAATGCAATCGATTCGGGCGAGGGCGGCTCGGCTCCGGCGAGTCATCAATCGATGCCATTGGAACGGCCGAGCTTATCATATGTTAAATCGACAGCATGTGGCCCCGAGTTCGATTGAGACCCCGGAAGAACAATGGACAAGGCGAAGCTGCTCGTCCGGCTCGCCGAAACGCGAGACCAGGCCGAGAAGGCATATTTGAATATCGTTGTGCTCACGCTCGAAGTGAACGAACTCAGGGCGAAGGGTGCCAGCACCTCGGTCGCTGAAATGCGGCTGCGGGCGGCGGCCAACGAAGAGCAGAAGCGGCTGCGCGAGATGAATTGGGTGCTGGACCAGCTGGACCGGGCCAGCCATTGAATTCCTCGCCTGTCAGGGGCGTCGATGCGCGCAGAACCTGCCGCTTTCTTGCCCTTAAAATGCCCAGAACCTGGAACCGCATCGGGGCGTTTCTTCTCCGATATGGAGAGATTACAATTGTTGGACATGGTGGCGCGCATACGCCTCGCCGCCAGTGATTGTGAGCGCCTCATTCTCGCACAGAAAGAGAACGTCAGGGCTTTGCGCCTGTCGGGCACGGCTGACTCGGAAGAAGAAACAAAGCTGTCGCAGCTTGAATCCCAATATGACGAGCACATCGCTGAGATGGAGCGCCTGCTGAACGAGCTCGATGAAATCGCCTGATCTTGCAACTCCATAAAAGTCTGACGCATGACCGGAAAACCGGTCATGCGCCAGGTTCAGTTCAGTGACCTGCAAGCTTTAAGGCGCGGAACCTCCGTTGGCCGACGCGGTGGAGGTCGAGCTACCGCTCACGTTTGCTCCGCCGGGCGAGTTGGCTTGGGCGCCCGTAGTATTGGTGCCGAAGCCCGTTCCGGTATCTCCGGCCGCAGCAGCAGCGCTGGAGGTGACCCCAAGTGCGGCGCTGTCATCGTCAGCGAAACCAGCGAAGCCACCGGTGGCGGCGCCAAGGCCGGTGCCGAACTGCGCGTTGAGACTGCTGTTGAGGTTGATGGTCGTGGTGCTGTCGCAGCCCGTCCAATTGCAGGCGGCCATGGCAGCCGGCGTCAGCGCGACGCTACCAGCAAGCGCGCCAAGGGCTATAAGAGTAGTTCTAATCATCTCTGTTCTCCTAGGTTTGAGAGGGCCTCGCCTCACCTCGAGGCCACTAGTTTTGCCGTCCCGCGTTCCGCGCACTCGGTCAGGGGGTGAGCCCAAGAGGCGCGAAGCTCAGTGATGCTCACATGTCGCAGGCCCCCCGTTCACGGTTGCGGCAGCCTTTGCTGAAGCCGACAAGAGCTGCGTTCTGGCCCTGGGAGCTGGTGCTGTTGGCGCTCTTCACACCGGCCCACCCGGAAAAGCTCGCCTTGGCGCTGCTGGCTGCTGTGCCGTTTGTCGATGCGGCGGCGGAAGCCTGCGCCATCGTCTCAACCGATGCCGTCATTGAATTCTTCGCCTTTGCCTTTGATGTGGCGGTGGCGGACGCGGTGGCGGTGGTGGTGTCGGCTTGCGCGCCCACCTCGACGCTGCTGCGGAACAGCGATTTCGCCTGCCCGTTCGTGAGCGTATCGCCCGAATAGATGCCGGAGCTCGCATAAGCGGTGTCGCCCTTGTAGCCGCTCAGCGAATAGGCACCGTCGACATAGGAGATGGCATAGCCGCGATTCGGGCCGAGCCTGGAGATGGTCGTGCCGCCGCCGCAGCTTCGGCAAACGGATCATCTCCCGCCTTGGAATTTGCGTAGGTTCCCGCAGTGGTCGATGTCTGCGCGGTGGCCGCCTCGCCCGACGTGGCGGACGCGTCCGCACCTATGCTGGAACCGCCCACCGTGCCGGCAGCGCCGGCCGCCGTCCCGTCGGCAGTTCCTTCGGCGCTCGCCGTGACTCCGCCTGTGCCATCGGGGCCCGCCTCCGCGCCTGCCGTGGAGTTGGCGCCGGCGGTGCTGCCGTCGCCGCTGTCGGCGCTGCCGCCGGCGGTAGCGCCGGCATCGGCGGTCTGCGCATAGGAAACAGGAACAGGCGCCAGGGCGAGCACGAGGCTCAGTCCCGCCGCCTGCATCCACAATTTGCAAAGGTTTCCCGTCTGCTCGAGTGAGTGCATCTGACTCTCCACAGTTTGGTTGGCTCGAATTGTTCGCCGTTCCCGTCAGCCAGTGCCTCTGTCCTCAACTGACGCGAGCCGAACACCGCGGAACCGAGGATCGTTCCAAAAAAATTACTTCATGCGAAATTTTTGTCGAGGATCCTGTCCCGGCGGAATTCATGGCAGGACGCCACAAGGCATACTATTCAGTACACGGATGACTTTTCGAACCTCCGCGCTCGATGTGAACCCTAACGAAACCCTGAAATCGTACCGGCGGAGGAAATCTTGCGGATGACCGAACGAAACACTGGTTGCGTCGGACGCATATGTCGACCGTCACGTCAAAACAAAGCTCTCGTTTCCAGCGGGAAGTCCGACAGGTCCGGTAAAGTTTTAATCAAAGCCTAACCATGTCGACGGGTCGCAGCGAACCTTCCGTCGCTTCTGCCGTTCGGCCATCATGGATCGGTTTTTGACAAGCGATGAGCTGCGGATCGCGGCAAGGCAGGCGATCACCCTCGCCCTTTCGATGAAGGAAGAGGCCGTCCGCGATGGCCTGCTCCTCCGGGCGCAGAAGCTTCTGGAAGAGGCTTCCCGGGAGTTAACCTCGTCCGTGCGCCAGCCTTGACAGGCGCGCCGAAGATCGGCATGCGCGTTTCGTGGCACAAACAGCAAGCCCGCCGGCTCGAAGCGGGCGATCGCCGAAGCCCGTCGGGCGCGGGCATTTGCTCCCGGAGACGAGATTATCGGTTGTCTGCTGGAGGAACGACCGTTTGAGCCGGCAAATCCCAGGTCCAGGCGTCAAAGTTTCGCCACAGCGGGATGGGAATGAGCCCCGAAATATTAATGAATATTTGAAGTTTATTGTGGTGCGGCGGCGTGTTACTTTCCTCTGTCGACTGACGGAAGACCGGATGCCTTTGGCGGATGCCTCGGAGCTCGTGAATCGGAAGAATTGCAAGCCGCTGCCGTGGCTGGCGTTGTCGCTTGTCTTCCTGGGTGCAGCGCTGCCGGCGCGCGGCGAATGCGTCAGTCCCTCCGCCGCGGCGGAGGCGACGACGACGACCATTTACCGGTGTCCGGAAGAAGTCCTCCCGGCCGCGCCGCAGCCCGGCGTCGTCGATCCCAACAACTCGACCGTGGTCGAGCGCGGGGCGACCGATGTTCCCTGGTTCGAGCCCAAGCCGACCAGGACCTCCGATCCTCTCACAATCCCGAAAACGGTTTCCGAGCCGAAGCCCGCGGAGGGCGTGGCGAGGACCGAGCCTCCTGCGGTGAAGCCGCCTGAGACGGCTGTTGCGAAGCCCGCCAACTCGCCCCCCGCGCCGCCCCCTGCACAGGCGGAAGCTCCGGAAAAAGTGCCGCTGCCCGCGGTAGGCGAGCCCATCCCCTCCATGGCCACGCAGGAGAAGCCTGCGGGAACCGAGGCAGCCGTGCCTGCCGCCGAGCCTGAAGCCGACGGCAAGGCTCCCTGAGGCGGCTGAGAAGACGGAAGCCGCCACCCAAGGCAGTGGCGGCTGAGCCCGCCGATGTCGATGTCCCCGGGGCCGACACAAAAGCCGCCGAGCCCAAGCCCGTCAAGGCGAAGGCGACCAAGACGAAGCAGGCCAAGGCCAAGCGCAAGAAACCGAAGCTCGCCAGGTCGAAGCGCGCCAAGAGCAAGCTCGCCGAGGAAAAGCGCAGCAAAGCCAAGGCTGCCAAGGCGGAAGCCGCTGCGGCGAAGCCGGCGGCGGCGGAACCCGAATCGGCAAAGACCGTGAGGACGAAGAGCAGGGCGGCGACGGCGGAACCCGAATCGACAAAGACCGTGAAGACGAAGAGCAAGACGGCAAAGAATGTGAAGCGGGAACCGAAGCCAGAGCAGGTCACGACCGAGCCCGCCAAGGATGACGACAAGATCATCCTCATGACGAAGAAGAACACGCCGCTCGGAAGCCGCATCAAGAGCTGGCTCGGCCTCTAGAGCGCGATGCGAAAAAGTGGGCACCGGTTTTTCGCAAGAATCGCGCTCTAAAATATTAGAATCGATCACGTTTATGAGTTTGGATTGACTCAATCCAAACTCATCGTGATCTAGACCGGAACTCTGCTCCTCTCCAGCGACACAACTGCGTCCTCGTCGCGGATTGATGCTGTTTTGCGTGGGCCTTCTCGGCCAGAGCCTGCTTCCGAACAGCAACGATGGCGACGCCTTGCCATGGCGCTTTCACTCGTCTTGTGAGGAACTGCGGCGAGCGCGGCATTGGTGAAAGCCGGCATGAATGAGCAATTCGCGAAAAATTTTTGCGATCGAAGCGCCAAAGAGACTGGAATAACGCTGTGGAATTGTTATCGTAGGACTTGGGGGTATGCCGGGTTGGATGAGGCCTGCTTGGCAGAGTGGCGGCGGCCCTTAGCGCCCCACCGTGAAGACAGCCCGGCCTTTCGGGATGCCGACCTGGTGAGTATGCGGCCTCTTTGGTAATGGACCGAGGACGAAAAACGTCAATGACGACCATGCTGTTCGACACGACGCGCGAACGCTCGACGATGATCACTCATATCGCCATCTGTTGCCTCGTGGCGATCGTGGGCGTCGGCGCCTATCTCTATGCGACGACGCTTGGCGTCAACTACACGCGCGAGCGCGACAATATCGGCAACACCTATTGCCTCTACTGGACGCCCTTCTCGACCTTCGAGGTCACGATGGAAGATGAGGGCAATGTCCTGTCCTGTCCCTATCTCGCGAAGCCCGGACAGCGGGCCGGGGCTTAGGGCCTGGAGGAGAGTGGGCCGTGACGGCCCGCTTGCCGGTGGCGGGCCCGTCCCGATCAAACGCACGCCTCTGATGGATTATTGATGAATGCGCCGGACGCCGGCGCGCCACAATATATCGGCGATCTTCTTTTCGGCGGCTGCGATCGGCTTTTCCGCCATGCCGGGAAAAGCCACATGCAGGGCCTCATGGACGAGGGTCGACAGCCAGTCTCGTGGCTTCTGGCGCTCCTCGATCTCGATGACGCCGTCTTCCAGGAAAACGCGGCCGACGGCGCGCTCGCGCTTGAGCTTGCGCTCCACGATCCTGACCTTGCGCGGCATGTCATTTCCCGGCCGCTGTTCGACGCACGGCCTGATACCACGCCTTGCTCTTGCGCAAGCGGGCATTGGCCTGCTTGAGGGCGAGGCGGTCGCGCGCCAGCGCATCGCGCGCATCCTGATCGGCCCGCAGGTGCTGGACCGGAACCGGCTGCATGAACGAGGGGGGCGCCGGCAATCGCGTGCCCGAAGTGTCGACCACCGGCACCGTCCTGCTGCAGGCGGCAAGCGACAGGACCAGACAGGCGCCTGCGAGCACGGTTTTCAAGTTGCGTGAGAGAGTCATCGATCACCTTTCTCTGACGTTGATTGGGCTGTTGCGCTGGAGCAAATCCCGCCAGCCATTCCTGTGCCGCCTCCCGTGAGCTTGGGCTCGTGCTTTGCGGCCTCGCCCCGAGGGTTATTCGGCTTTGCGCAAATTGCTTGCGGCGGCGACCAAGCGTAATATTTCGGCCGGTCGAATCCGAAGGGAACCGGGATGTGGGCTGATGATAGCGACGAGAAGGCGATTTTTGCCGCCGTTGACCGGTTCCTGGAGGCGGTCGCCGCAAAGCGGGTTGAAGACGCGCTGGCAGCCTTTTCGGGCGATCCGGACTGTCGCTTGATCGGCTCCGAGGTCGGCGAGGAGGCGAGGGGACCTGACGCCCTCAGAAGCTTTTTCATCGAGATGTTCGCGCGGCCCGCGAGCTTCTCGGTTGCGTGGCGATCCCGCCGCGCCTCGATCAATGGCGACACGGCCTGGTTTTCGGCGCTCGTCGATGCACGGATGTCGACCAGCGACCGGAGCGGACCTTATCGAATGACCGGGGTCCTGGTCAGGCGCCAGGGGCGCTGGTTATGGCAGCTCTATCACGGAGGCGAGCCGCGGGCGGCTTAGGATGGCCGCGGGCGGCTTAGGTTGTAAGACGTCGGATTTATGGTCTGGGGCAGCCACTCGGCATATGGAGCACACTGCTCACACGGCCGATCTCCTTCAAACCGCCCTGTTCTTCGCAATCATGGCCCATACAGCGAGCACGATCACAGCTCCGACAACCGCGCCAATGAGGCCCGCACCTTCGCCCGGTCCGTAGATTCCCATGGCCTGGCCGAGATAGCTGGCAACGAAAGCACCTACGATGCCGAGGATCGTCGTCAAGATGAACCCGGACGGTTCATTGGGACCAGGCATCAGAAATTTGGCAATTACCCCTGCGAGAAATCCGATAATGATTGTCCAGATAATGCTCATGATGGTTCTCCCTGTGAGGCAATCTCTCCTGGCATCCAGAAGTGCTTATGCTGGAACTTGGCGGCGGCAAATCAGTTCACCACTACCACGAAAAATAGGAGAGGATAATGGCTAGAGGAATGCCTTCGCTTGCGGCCCTCCTGGGCTTGATCGCCATAGCCGGCTATCAAAATCGCGACAAGATCGGCGAGTTTGTCAGAAATCTCGGAACGGCGGATCCGAATAGCCCTCTCGGCGGGGTTCTGGAAACCGCGAGGAAGTCGCTTGGGAGCAGCGCCACCGGAGCCGATATCAATAGTGGAGTCGGTGAGCTCGTTGATCGCTTCCGCCAGCACGGCCAGGGTGCGACGGCAGATTCATGGGTAGAAACCGGCCCCAACAAGCCAATCAACGATAGGGAAGTGGAAACGGCGTTGGGCCCCGACGTCATTGACAGTCTCGTCAGACAGACTGGCTTGAGCCGCGCGGACTTGCTTTCGCGTCTCGCTGCGGTCCTCCCCGAGGTGGTGGACAAGATGACGCCTGAGGGCCGTCTGCCGCAATGACGCCATGCCGCTCTTTCGCCTCTTTCGTGTCCAGGCTTGCGGGTGTCCGGCGCTTCGGCCTCGATAAATTCCTCCGAGGCGCTGCTGCCCCGCCTTGCAAGTCTCTGGCGGAAATGATGGAGCGGCCTTGACATAGGTGAAGCCGGCGGCGGCCGCAGGCAAAGCCCACAGTCTCGATCGGTCGAATTGACTTAGGTTAAGGCGCCGGCCGTGAAACCGTCCGATGCTCGGTCGCAATGGACGGCGCCAGGCTCGCGAGTTTGTACTTCAGAGGTCGTCAAGCTGGCGGGCCTGTCATTGGTGGAGACAAGGCACATGCGTGCTCCAGTCATGACAAACGCCCTCATGCCCGATGAGGTCGACATGGTCAGCAAGGTGACCGATGAGGCCTGCGAGAAGCTCGGCTGCGACCAGGTCGTCAGGGAAGCCATCGCCTCGCGTGTCGTGGAATTTGCCAACCGGGGAGAGCGAAGATACCAAATGCTGCTCGCCATCGCCATGCACGAGGCGTGAGAGTATCGGCGTTTGGTGGCAATTCTGTCTCAATCGGTTCGATCTAGAGCGGATCCAGAGTCCGGCGGGACTCTTCCTATGGGCGCCGGCAGCCATCCCGGCATGGTCGCGGCCTCCCGAATGAGATGCGCGATAGCGTACAGGAACAAATGAGACCTTCATGAATTTGCAGACACCGGGAACATCCCAGGAGGATAAACAATGCGAATCTTGGCTTCTCTCTTTGTGGCGACATCGTTGGCACTGGGCGCGCCTCTGGCGCTGGCCGACGATCTGGTCATCGCGCCGGAAGTCGGCGTGAAGATCCAAAACGATGTGAAGGTGAAGAAATACAAATCACACAAGTATGACGGTGACCTGAAGGTCGGCGTCGTGGTGCCGGGAGACGTCGAATATTACGACGTGCCCGATGACGTGATCGTCGCCACGCCCGCGCTCAAGGGCCACAGATACGTGTATCTGAACGACCGCGTCTATCTGGTCGACAATGGAAGGCGCGTGGTCGCGATCGTCGAGTAATCTTCCTGCTGTCCACGAAGTGCCCGCCGCCCGCACAGGGTGGCGGGCACTCTTTTTTGGCTCGCCCGTTCAGTGAGGTCTGTACGAATTCGTACGGCGCGGCGATCCTGCGGCAGGAACCAATGGCGGTCGTGCAGCATTCATCGGCGTGTCCATAAGCATGGGACATCCTCCAAAGGCTCCGCGCAGGCGACTGCGCGGGGCTTTTGTTCGGCGCGGCGCTTCACAAGGCGCGGTAGTCACATCGAGGTCAGCCATGCTGCCTGTCCTTTAATAAATCCCCTCGGCCGACCGATAGGTGCTATGGATAGCGATGGATCGCGAAATGCTCCATCGGCACCTGGAAATGGCCAAAAGCCATGCCGAGGAAGGCGAGCGTCACATAGCCCGACAGAAAGTGCTCATTGCGAAGGGTGAGGCCGCTGGCCGTGATACCGCCGAGGCAAAATTTCTTTTGGCTCTTTTCGAGCAATCCCAGGGTCTCCACCTTGATCACCTCGATCGGATACTAGACGAGCTGGACAAGCCCGGCTGACGTCCATCCTGTGCTCGCTGGCTGCCTGGCGAGCACCTGGCGAGGACGCTTGCTATGCGCCAAATCAATATTTCTAGAATCCTCACGCAGTTTCGATATCGGGTCCGGGCAGGCCTTTGGCGGGATTTTCTTCGCCCGGTCAGGCGCTCGCCATCCTGATCCCAAGCTCGGCGTATTTCACGCGGTAATAACCGTCCTCGCCCAATGTTACCGCATGCGGCATCACCTGAAGAACATCCTGCGCCATCACGCCTTGGAAGCGCTCGGCGCCGGTCTTGTAGCGGAACTGATAGAGTGCAAGCCCGTAAACGGTGGTGCCGACCTGCTCGATGTCCGCCTTGAGGCGAATGTCCGAGATGTCGGCGCCTTCATCCCCGCAGAGCGAAAGGTCGGTCAGGGGGGAGAGCGGACCTTCATCCCCGCAAAGCGAAAGGTCGATCAGGAGGGGGGACTGCCGGCGCCTTCATCACGCGCAGAGCGAAAGCTCGATCGGCCTTTCCGCAAGGCCCATCCGGGCAGGCGGCTTCCCCACCTGCAGATGGACAGATCGCAGAACAGTGCCGGGCGATGCTTGCCGGCTTCGACCAGTTCCAGAAGATTCGGGGTTGCGTTCAAATCGAACAGGTGTGTCATGGTCTTCCTTCTTGCCCGCCGCGTCGCCTCCGGATCCCGGCTCGCTAGTTCACGCGGCTCAGCCTTCTCGAGGCGAGCATCGGGCACTCGACCACATCCGCGCAGACGCCTTCGATGCGTCCGCGCCTTTGTCGCGCTGCAGAGCGAGAGCCCGTAGACCGTGGTCCAGACCTGCTTCGTCTTGAGATGAACGTCGGACGATCGTCGTCGGCGCAGACGGAATGAAGGTTTTCGGCAGCGGTCAGGTCGGCATTCGTTCACTTCGTCGCCGCAGAGCGCGAGGTCGGACAGACCGCGGCAGATACTGCGGATCGTTGCCGCAGATGGACAGATCGCCGAAGCTGCCGGCTTTTGGCGCCGGCTTCGACCAGGTCCAGAAGGTTCGGGAATGGGGTGGAATTCACCAGGCTTGTCATCGTTTCTTCCTTCGTTGCGACCGCGAAAATTTGCGCGGGCCCGCTCAGGCCCTGTTCATGCGGATCCCGAGCTCGGCGTAGTTCACGCGGTAATAGCCGTCCTCGCCCAATGTCACTGTATCGGGCCGCACCCGAAGAACATCCTGCGCCATCACGCCTTCGAAGCGCTCCGCGCCGGTCTTGTAGCGGAAGCGGTAGAGCGGAAGCCCGTAGACGGTGGTGCCCACCTGCTCGATATCGGTCTTGAGGCGAACATCGGACACGACCTCATCGGCGCAAACGGATAGATCGGCCGGTCCCTCATCGGCGCAAACGGATTGGATCGTCTGGTGCCTCGCCCGGCGCACGGCGATAGGTGAACTGTACGCCTTCACCCGAACAAAGCGAAAGGTCGATCGGCCTGGTGATATTGGCGCCTTCGTCCCCGCAGAGCGAAACTTCCACCAGATCCTTCGTGAGGCCCTGGATTTCGTCGCCGCAGACCGACAGACCGCCCGAAGCGCCGGCCTTTCCGCCGGCTTCGGCGAGCTCCAGAAGATTCGGAGTTCCGTTGAAATTCAGCAGGCTTGTCATATGCTTGTCCACCCGAATGCGTCCCGCAGGTTGTAAAAATTGCGCCCAAGCTTGCTTGAGGTCAACGGAGGAGTGCTTCCGGCAGCAATTTTCTCGCGCACTGTGGTGATTTGGACACACCCGGTCCCCGATTTGGCACTGACTCTCAGGTAAGGGTCATTGGCACCGGTTCCTGCAGCCGCAGGGCGCTAAGGATGTCCACGCTAACGGCCATGTGCCTTGAGATGGAAATGCGTCCGCTCACCGGTCAGCAGTTCGGCCATGCCGTCGATGGCTTCCGTCAATGCGTCACCCTTGCTGTACGCGTCTGAGCCGAATTCCTGCGCGCTCTTGAACCTGATCGTCAGGTCTCGGGCGCGCTCGAGGGCCGTGAGAAAGTCGGACTCGAGAGACTGCGGAAACGTCGGGCGGCGGGGACGGCGGATCATGAGAAAGGCTCCGTGATCTTGGGCAGATCCGGCAAGGAATGCCTCGGTGTGTGGACGGTCGTGTTTCCAGAACTAGAACACAAAGAGAACGAATAGTCCAGAGCTGGCGCTGAGCGTCAATCCTGGCAAACTTATCTTCGTCTATCCGGCACCATCCTATTGCAGCCGCCGGGCGTCAGGGCCGAGCAGGCACTTGTCGGCACGGCTGGCGAGCTCGGCCAGATAGTCATCGATCACCGTCTTCTGCCGCTGATTTTCCTGCTCGAGCTCGGCGTGCAACCGATCCTCGGCCGCGTCCGCTTCGGTCTGGACCCTGATCTCGAGCTCGAGCCTGGCGATCCGCGCTTCGAGGGCTCTGACCCGCCACAGGCCGCCTCATCTAAAAGCAAACCGATCGTCAAACAGATACCCGTCACTTTCGAGTACCTTAACTCAGGTGACCTTACCAAGCATAACAGGCATTAAAGAGTTGGGAGCTGAACAAATTTTCGACTCCGAGGCATGCCGGTGTGCGCCTTTCACCCGGATGATTGAAACACTGCCCGCCTATGTTATGGTGACGACCATTGGCGGGAGGGAACACCTATGGCAGAACTGTTGAAATCCAGCGAAACCCCGAACCTTCTGGAACTGGTCGAGGCATGTGGCGCCCCTGCGAGCATGCTCCCCGATTTCTCTATCTGCGCTGACAAGGGCCGCGACGCCTCAGCGAGCGGCCTGGCGGATTTGCATTCTGTTTGCGCCGATAAGGGATGATGAATTAGCCAGCGACAGCCGCTGTCAGCAGACGCTCGAAGGGGTAAGACGCGCAAGGCAATTGGCAGCCCTATGAGGCTAGCCGAAATCGTTCCTGCAGTATGCAGGCGCTCGCAAGCCTCATTAGCACCAGATCGCACCGGCTCCGGCTTTTGTCATCGAGCGATGGAAGCCAGTCGAGGAAAGCAACGATCCGCCTCTGATCAAGATAAGGGATGGCGGCGAGAGCGGGCCCCCTGAGCATATCTTGTATCAGCGTGTGCAATCTCTCCTGCCGCCGCTGCATGGCAGGAGGGGTGACAAAGGCTTTTTTGGGCCGGCGATAGACGGTATCGCTGACGACGTCGCGCATTGCCTCGCGAAGCACGTATTTCTCAGTCGTGCCGCGTATCTTCTGGCTCACCGGCTGGGCGCTCATGATCTCGACGACATGATGATCGAGGAATGGCAGACGGCCCTCGATCGAATGCGCCATTTCCATGCGATCGCTCAGCATGGTGAGGATATAGCTCGGCAGCCTGACCTTTGCACCGAGATAGAGCGCCTGGTTCAGCGGATGCCGCCCTGCAAGCTGGGCCGGCACATCGATCTCGCTGATCAAGGTGCGGTAACAATCGAGGCGGGAAAATCTTTCCACGAATTCCTTCGCCATGAATTTCTGCATATAGCGCGCATTACCTGCACGGAGTTCCATCCAGTAGGGAGCGAAGCCAAGCCGCTTCCTGACCGTGTCGAGCGGCGCTACTGCGCCATTCAGCACCGCGGCCATGCCAGCAGGACGCCGCATATCACGTCGATGATCGGGATAGCCGGCAAGGTTCTCATCCGCACCTTCTCCCGTGAGGACGACCTTGAATCCGGCATCGCGCACAACCCGGCTCAGGATATACTTGGCCACGCCATGGGCATTGCGGCAGAACGTCTCGGCCTGTTCGATGGCGTCGGTAAAATGATCCGCGAGATCGTCCTGCCGGATGGGGATCGCAACGAATTCGGCCCCCGCCTTGGCCGCCATTTCGTAGCCACCTGCTTTTCGTCGTATCGCGGATTGTCAAAACTAATGGTGAAGGCGTGAATGGGACGAGGCTGATGCCGCGCCGCCAGTCCGAGCACCGCGCATGAATTGATGCCGCCGCTGAGATAGCAGGCGACCGGCACATCGGCACGCAGCCGAATGCGAACCGCCTCATCGAGCGCGTTACGAAACTCCGCTGCCCAGTCTTCATCCGACCGTTGCGGCGCGTGAAGGCCCTCCCTACGAAAGTTGAAATCCCAATATTGGGTGATCCGCACCTGCTTCTCGGTGGCGATCATATAGTGGCCAGGTGGAATTTGCAGAATGCCCGCAAATAGCGTGCGCGTTTGCCCGCCTTCGCAGGTCAAGGCATGGTAGAAGGATTTGGCATCCCACCGAGCCGGCACCCCGGCGGCAAAGAGTGCCTTCACTTCAGACGCAATATAGAGCGTCTCGTCATGCCACGCATAGAACAGCGGTTTGATTCCAAAGCGATCGCGCGCGGCAAAGATGGTGCGGCTTTTTTCGTCCCACAACACAAAGGCGAACTCGCCGCGCAGCCGGTGCAGGCACTCAACGCCCAAGTCCTCATATAGATGCAGCGCAATCTCACTATCCGAGAGCGTGCGCAATCGGTGACCGCGCGCTTCGAGCTCGCGTTGGATCGGCTCGTAACCGTAGAACTCGCCATTGACCACGATACGTGTGTGAGAGTCTTCGCTGGCGATCGGTTGATCGCCGGTCGCAAGATCGATGATGCTGAGACGGCGGTGACCAAGGCCGATCCGCCGGTCGGGCGAAATCCACAAGCCCTCTCCATCCGGGCCGCGATGCCGGAGGCGGTCGGTTGCCCGCGCGAGCACTTCGTGCTTGATCGGCTTCCTGCGCGAAAAAATCCCGACGATCCCACACATTCCCGTCCAGCCTTTCAGAGACCGCTGGTCACCGCGGCACCAGTGCCCAATAGTCAAACTCGAGGACGGCCGATCTTGTCGCAGGCTACCTGGGTAGCCAAAATCCGCAAATCGCCGTCCTTGCTCGCTTCGTCTATCCGGCACCATCCTATTGCAGCCGCCGGGCGTCAGGCCCGAGCAGGCACTTGTCGGCACGGCTGGCGAGCTCCGCCAGATAGTCATCGATCACCGTCTTCTGCCGCTGATTTTCCCGCTCGAGCTCGGCGCGCATCAGCTCCTCGGCCGCGTCCGCTTGGGTCTGGACCCTGATCTCGAGCTCGAGCCTGGCGATCCTCGCTTCGAGGGCCCTGGCCCGCCACAGGCCGTCGGCCTTGTCGTAGCCCGCGTCATAGGCCTGCCACGTCCAGATGCCGAAGATGATGACGGCGCCCGCCATCAGCCAGACTCGCGAAGGGAAGCCGCCGAGCAGGGCCTTGGCGGCGAGCCATGCGGTTGCGATCATAGGCCGACAATCCTGTCCCACAGGCGCTCGCGCCGGTCCTCGCCGATGGCCATGAGCGCGATCACCGCGCCGGTCCCGACGAGAACGCCGATCACCAGCAAGCCGCGCCAGTCGAGCATCGAGGCGACGCCATAGCCCGCACTGCTGGCGAAATTGTCGGCGACGCCCGCGGCGATCGTGCCGCCGACGGTGCCGCCGGCGCCGGCGATCGCCCATTTCGCGCGCGTGGTCGCCTCCGCGAGGAAAAGCCGCTTCTCGGCTTCGCGCCGTCTGCCGAGCCCGGAAAGCACCTTGCCGCGGGCCTTGTTCCAGGCGAGAAACGCCTGCGCCGCGCCGGCCCCGGCCTCATCGCCGGCATTGAACCTGCGGACAACGCTCGACCGCGCGAAGTTGCCGGGCCCGACATTGAAGCAGAGGCTCACCATGGCGTCGAACTGGTTCTGCGCCGGCGGCCGCTTCAGCGCTGAGGCGACGCCGGCTTCATAGGCGCCGAGGTCGCGGGCGAGGAGGGCCTCGGCCTCGGCCCTGGTGATGCACATGCCGGAAGCGGGCAAGGGCGGTCCCGCCTCGGCGGTGTGGCCATAGCCGATCGTCCAGACGCCGGCGCTGTCCCGGTAGGCCTCGAGACGCAGGCCCTCGAACTGCCTGATGAGCGCAAGGCCCCGGCTTGCGGTCTTCATGACGCGCCGCCTTCGCCCGCGAGATGCCGGGCCGTTTCGAGATCGACCTGCCGGTAGATCAGGACCGGCACCTTGAGGCGCGCCGCCAGGCAGCCCTGCTTCAGGAAGGAGATGACGACGAAGGAGAGTTCCGCGCGCCCGAAGACGCGGATTTTTTCGGCCTCGATATCGGCGATCTCGGGCGGCGAGACGCGGTTGAAGATTTTAAGGAAGGCCCTGGCCTCGGCGCCGGCATAGTCCTTGACGGCGAGATAGAAGTTGGCCTCGGCCTCGCCTTGCTCGTCTTCGATGGTCCGGCACCCGCCGGCGACGGCGGCATGGCCGGGAGCGGGGAGGAGGGCGAGCACGAACACGCAAGCGGCGGCGAGCCGCCGGACTTTGGCTGTCATGGGACTTGTCCTTCTGGTGGGGTTGGAGGCTGGTGCCCGGATGGAAAATGCGCGGGCGGCGGAAAGGCGCCTGATGGGTTCGAGGCGACGGTAAGGCCGAGAGGCGGGCCTCAGTCCGCCGGGCGGAGCGAAGAGCGCGCAGATCGATTATGATTTCGGCTTCTTCCAGTCTCTCAGCAGCTTGACGATCTGGAGCAGCGCCAGCGCGATGCCGAGACACTGCAGGATCAAGGCGAGCCCGGCGAGATCTCGCCGAGGAAGGTCAGCCATGCGGGGCTGATCACGGCCGCAAAAGCGAGGCCGAGATTGAATTTCCGACGTGATCATGATGGTTTAGGCTCCCGCGCGAATTACCGCTTGGTTGCAAAGCCCCGTGGGTTGTCTTACAAATCCGTAAAAATTGAGTTCAGGTACGGGCGAAATATCATGGATTTGTGGCAGCCGGACTACGCCATGTCGCGCGGTCAAGGGCCAGTCCGATGCAGGGGTGGTTTCCAATGCATCGCTGCGCTTGGCGCCGGACCCTGAGCAGCCACCGGCGCCTTGGTGACCAAACATGGTGACCAAATACGTATTCACCGAACTCTTCGTCGCCCAGTTGGTGAAGGAAGCTGATCCTGGCCCCGAAGACTGCCGTTTTAGTTGAAGACTATGCTCGCAGAGTGGCGCCGTCGTATTACAAGAACAATCATAGGCGATTCCGCGAAAGCCCCGAGCAATGCGCTGTTAACGAGATGGCCTTCTTCGGCGAGAACTGAAACGACTTCTGTTTTTTTGGTCTTTGCCGCTGCGATGTTCGGTATTTGCGTGTTTGATAAACCTGGTTGGCAGTTGGAGATAAGGCCTAATGCTAGCTTCCTCCCCGCAGAGCGAAAGTTCGATCGGACTGAGGGACGAGGGCCTTCGTCACCGCAGATCGAAAGCGCTGGTCTTCGCGTCAGCTTCGATCAGTTCCAAAGGGTCGGATTTCGTTGTATCCCTGTGTAGACTTCTCCCACGCTCCAATTGAGGCCCAGAACCGGTCTGGTGTCAATCAATGGACATCGACCCAAGGCATGGCATCTGTGGGCCTGATCGGCCACATGACGGCATTAGGCTTTGGCGTGGGCGGCAAGATTGCGGGCGCTCGCCAAATCTCGCAATCCGCGGTGCGCTCATGGAGTTTCTTAGCCACGCCCCCAAGCTCATCCGCATTTGCTTTGCGGACCACATATTCAGGTTCGGCTTTAATCCGTGCCGCCTCTAGAATATCGTTGTCGAGCAAGCCAGCATCGCGCAGTGTCTGGTTGCGCAGCCTCTCTCCGCTTGGCGTGGTCACCTCATGGGTGAGAAAATCGCTGGGTCCCCAGATTCCCATCATGTTGCCGGCGTCGACCTGGGTGTTGGCACTCTGAAGTTGCCCATGCCAAAGCGATGGCGCCGGAGGGGCCAGCGACCATGAAGCGAGACGTGCTCGCCGCGGCGGCCTGGACCATGGTGGGCGCCGCCGCGAGATCGACAAAGCCTTGGCGCGGCCGAAATGGCGTCATGCCGGCATGGCCGAGTTGCACCACCTGGCCGCCAAGCGCAATGATGTGATCGACGAGCCCTGTCGAAGGCGACCGGATTGCTATCCCGATCGCTGCCGTCGTCCTTGCGAAAGGCATAGCTTCTTCGTGATATTGACCTTACGTCAAGGTGACGGTTCCCCATTCAGGTTAATGGCTCAAATGCGCATAATTCGGCCTCAAGCCGGTAGCGTTCATCCGTATACTGTGTAACTATCGGATGGCGACGGTCAGTTAGTAACAGGGGTGTTCCATGCCGCGTAACTCGATTAGGCTGCAAGGCGAAGCCGGCGAGGCCCTTCGCGCCGAAATGGACCGCGACCGTGCCAAGGTCCAGGCCAGCATCGACTATTTCCGCGACCTGCTCGGCGTGCTGAAGGACGGCCGCAACGAAGATCTGGAAGCCGTCGAATCCTTCACCGCCAACATGAAGATGATGATCAATCGCCGCCATGACGGCGTTGCCGAGCAGCTCAAGGTGCAGATCGCGCGCGAAGAAGCGCATTTGCGCGATCTCGAGGGCAACGAGCCGGAGAAGCCCGCCGTTGCGGATGCGGAACAGGGCGACGGCAAGGTGACCCGCATCACCAAGAAGATCGCAGGCGCGTAAGCGGTAATTTTACGCAAGCACGAGCGGGGGTGGAAGCCCGTCACCAATGACGGGCTCCCGCGTTCGTACGCCGATGCGCTCTCATTGTTTCGCGCATCGGCTTGCCCCGAAAACCGCACACACTTTTCGGGCCGATGCGCTATGCTGCAACCCCGTCATCCATGAAGGGACGCCAGATCTCGCATTCGGCGAGGCCCGCGGACGGCGTGCCGTCGGCCGATGCGAACCTGGCGTTCTTGACGCGGTCGCCCGCGACCACGGCATCATCGAGCGTTCCCGGCGTGCCGCTGGCATAGACATTGCCGTTGTCGGCGACCGTGCCCGCCTTGACGACGGCCTTGCCGCCGATCTGGTACCAGCCGAATTGGCCGGCGGCATTCGCCGACATGGCGGCGGCGACCGGTCCGATATCGTTGGCCGTGAGCAGCGAGGTGGAAAAGTCGTCCGGGTTGTAGAGAACGGCCGAACCCACCGCCGTCGCCGCGATGCCTTTCAGATAGATGAATTCGCCCGCGCCATAGGCAGGATCCTTGGCGCGGACGATGGTGCCCAACGCATGGCGCTGAACGGTGGACGTATCGCCGACGGCCTGGCCGAGAAGCGAGTTTTCCTGGATCGTGTAAGCCATTCTTCTTTTCCTCTCTTACGGCGCCGAATCGTACAGTTTCGCCATGTGCAGCGGATTGTTCATGGTGAGCTCACCGAAGAACCCGATATGCTGGACGATGGCGTCCTGGTTGACCGGCATCTGCTTGGCGCCGAAGCGCACGAAATTGCGATCCGGGTGATAGCGGAAGCGCAGCGCCGCGGTGTCGATGAAGTAAGTGGTGTTGGCCGGCATGGAAGTGCCGATGCCGCCCTCGAGCACCACGTCCACCGCCTTGCCGGCGCCATGGAAGCGCAGAGACGTGAAGCCGAGCTTGCCGAGCTCGTTCTCGTTGGTGATCTGCTGGATGGCGACGAGCGCCGAGCTGAAGGCCGTGTAATGCTCCGGCGAGGACAGGATCAGGTTCGGGCCCTTTGGACCGCGGCTCCGCTGGATCATGATGGTCTCGAAGATCCGGCGCACCGTGGTCGAATCTGACCCGGGTGATGCCGGGGAATGCCGAGTTGGCATCATAGGAGGTCGTCTGCCAGACGGCATTCGAGCGCGCGATGCCGCCATAGGTGCCGGCGTTCACCATCGTCGGAATGACGAGCTGCAGGCCGCCGATCTGGTTGGCGAGCGTGCCGTTGCCGTGGAGGTCCTCCACGAAGCGGTCGGTCAGCTCCTGCTCGGCCGCCGTGATGTGCTCTTCCATCATGTCCTTGAGCTGGCTGGGGCCGGAGTTCTTGAGGATCTCCTCGCCTGACAAGGTCACCGACACGGCGGCGAGCTTCGGGGTGAACTCGGCATCGTTGAAGAGCTCGGCCGGCTGCGGGTTGAGGAACTCGTAGCCGGCATAGCGCGTATAGGTGCCGCTTTCATTGTAGAGCAGGCGTTCGCGGATCGTCGGACCCGAGAACGTCTTGAACTGGTTGCGCTTCTTCATGCTGTAAAGCAGCGCGTTGGAGTTCGAGACGAGATCGGAATAGCCTTGCGAGCGATCCTCGAGCGCCAGCGAGAAC
>CAWJDZ010000003.1:0-49688 GCA_963841765.1 uncultured Alphaproteobacteria bacterium | reverse complement strand
TCACGCTTTATCTTTCTGTTTTAGCATGATCCTTTCGGAAAACCGGTGCCCACTTTTCCGGATCATGCTCTATTCGCGCCATGGCGAAATAATCATTCTGACATCGCTTGCCGGTTCAGCCCAGCGATTGCCATATGGCAATCCTGCAAAGAACCTCGCTATTGGACCTTGGATAGGCGGGTCAAGACGCGTGGATGGCGCGCGCGGCGCTGGTGACGTCGCTGATGCCGGTGAGCTTTTCGGCATCGAGGATCAAGCCTGCGGGCCAGCGTCAGCGACTTGGTCTCGCATTTGGCGCGCATCGCCGGATCCTCGATGCTTTCGAGGTCTTCCGTATGCGCGAGGCCCAGTATGCGGCGGATCATCTTGATGCCGGCAAACGAGACCGAATCGATGAACAGATTGCGCATGAAGCGCTGCTTCTCGGCGGCGAAGACGACAGCCCCCGCGGGCTCGGTGAAAAGCTCCGGCATATAGGCATCCCCGGACGTGCTCTTGTCCCAGAGCTCGAGAAACCGCTTGCCGAAGAGCCGCCAAACCTGCTCGACCTGCATCAGGATCCAATGGCGATAGGGGCTGCGGGCATAGACCGCGCCTCATGGCCATCCTGCGCGTAATAAGCGAGCAGCAGGTTGCCGATGACCGCGCCTACATCGAAGCCCATCGGGCCGACAAAGGCAAATTCAGGATCGATGACACGCGTATCGGTGGGCGTCAGCATGATCGAGCCGGTATGGAGATCGCCGTGGATCAAGGCTTCGGCCGAGCTCATGAACTGAAGCTTGCGCCTCTGCACCGCGGCTTTGAGCGGCTCGTCGCGGCGGAATTGCGCGGCGATCTCGTCGAGAAACGGTGTCGTCCAGCGGTTGAGCTTGGCCACGCGATAAGGGTCGGTGAAAACCAGGTCCTCGGTGATCTTGCACAACTCGGTATTGTCGGCGAAGCTCCAGATCCGGCGCCTGTGCTCGGCGGCGGTGGTTGCGAGCCCTGAAGTGTTGAACAGTGTCTGCGCCATGAATTCGGCGATATGGCTGGCAAACAGCGGGTATTCGATGCCGCGGATGAGGCCTTTGCGCATGATGATATGGGGGCTCAGATACTCCATCACGATCATCGCCATGTTGCGGTCGTAATGGTAGACCTTGGGCACCAGTTTCGGCGCATGCTTTCCCTGCTCGGTCAGCGCCATATGCTCGTAATGGGAGCGTGACAGCGGCAAGGGCCAGGAATCGCCGACGAGGCGCACATAGGGCAAAGCCTGCTTGACGACGACGCCGGCCTTCTTGCCCTTGACGATGAAGATCAGGTTGAGGTTTCCATCGCCGACTTCCTGGACATTCCAGCTTGTGGGGTCATCGCCCAGCAAGTCGTTGACCGCCGGCACTTCGGCCAAGACCTGCGGCAGGCTGCCGTCATTCAGGGGACGATAGGGGTTCGACATGGCGGCTCAGGGGGTCGCCGAGCGCGAGACGCGCAGGCGTTCGGCATAGATATTGATGATCAGGGCAGCGAGCAGAATAAGGCCGCGGATCAGGATTTTGAGGAAGCTGTCGATGTTGATGTGATCGAGGCCGTTGTTCAAGACGCCCAGCACCAACAGGCCGATGATGGTGTTGGGGATGCCGCCGCGCCCGCCGAACAGGCTGGTGCCGCCGACCACGACCGCGGCGATGGCGTCGAGCAGGAAGGTGCCGAACTCGTTCTGCTGGGCGCTGCCGAAATAGGCGACGCCGAGCATGCCGGCGAGACCGGAGCAGAAGGCCGAGATCATCAGCACGGCGGCGATGATCAGCTTGACATTGACGCCCGAATATTCCGCCGCCTCGCGATTGCCGCCCACCATGTAAACATAGCGGCCGAAGCGCGTGTAGGTCAGCACCAGATGGCCGATGAGCAGCGCCAAAGCGGCGACGATGACCAGCCAGGGAATGCCGAAGACCGAGCGCGAGCCCAAGGTAGCGACGAGCGAGGGCACGGCATAGGCGATCTGGCCTCTGACCAGGAGGGCGCTGATGCCGTCGCAGATCTGCATCATGGCGAGCGTCATGATGAAGGAGGGTATGCCGATGCGGGTGACACCGAAGGCCGTGACGCCGCCAAGGGCGAGACAAGTGGCGACTGCCAGGATGATGGCGAAGCCGCCGGCCAAAGGGATATTGGCGATGTTGACGCTGGCATCCTGCAGGGTGAAGAAGGCGACCACGATGCCGGTCGCATTGGCGACACTGGCGACGCTCAAGTCGATTTCGGCGGTGAGGATCACGAAGGTGAGCCCCACGGCGATGATGCCGGTGATCGATACCTGCTGCAGGATGTTCTGCAGATTGCCGAATGACACGAAAGAGGGGCTGGCGATCGAGAAGAAGACGACGAGGAAAAGCAGCGTCAGGAAGGGCGCGATATTGCTGAGCTGGTTGCGCAACCAGTGGCTCGCGGATTGCCGTTGCGCTTTCACTTCCGACGTCGAGGTCATCAATTGGTCCTTATCTCACAGTCTTGATCTCACGCCGCAGCGAGCAGGCGATCCTTGCTGATCGTCTCATTGGCGAATTCCTGCGAAACCAAGCCCTTGCGCATCACCATGATCCGGTCGGCAAGCGATAGCACCGTCTCGGGCTCGGTCGAGATCACAATGACGCCAACCCCCTGGTCGCGCAAGCTGCGCACGATCTTCACCACGTCTTCCTTGGCCCCGACATCCATGCCGCGCGTCGGTTCGCTGAGGATCAGGACCTTGGGCAAATAGGTCAGCCACTTGGCGACGCCGACCTTCTGCTGGTTGCCGCCGGAGAGAGTGCCGAGCAAAGCCTCGGTTCCCGGCGCTTTGATGCTGAGACGATCTATCAGCTTCCGCGCGATCGCCCGCTCGGCGTCGGGCCTGAGCCAGAGTCTGGACAGACGCTCGAGAATGGCGATCGACATGTTCTTGTAGATCGGCTCGTGGTGGAACAGCATGCTGCGCCGGCTCTCCGGCACATAGGCGACGCCGGCCTCGGCGGCCTGGGCGGTGTTGCCGAGCCGGAAGGGCTTGCCGTCGATCGCGAGCGAGCCCCTGTCGCATTTCATCTTGCCGAAGAGCGCGCGCGCCAGTTCGATCTGGCCGCAGCCCATGAAGCCATAGATGCCCAGGATCTCGCCGCTTTTCACGGTCAGGTTCACATCCTCGAAAGCGCCGGCCTTGCTCAGGCCGTGCGCCTCGAGCACCGTCCTTCCATCCTCGCGACTGGCAAGCGCGACGTCGCCCAGATAGCTCAATTCCAGTTCCTCATGGCCCTTGCCGATCATGCGCTGGATGACCCAGGCCTTGTCGGTCTCGGGCGTCACCGCCGCGGTCACCACCTTGCGGCCATTGCGGAACACCGTGATCTGATCTGCAATCGACAGCACGTCCTCGAGGAAATGCGAAATGAAGATCAGGCTGTTGCCTTCGTCCTTCAGCTTGCGGAGCGACCGGAACAGGCGCTCGATCTCAGGCGGCGACAATGCCGAGGTCGGCTCGTCGAGGATGATGATGCTGGCGCCTGAAAACAGCACGCGCGAAAGCTCGACCAATTGCTGGATGCCGATGGGAAGCTCGCCCAGCGTAATCTTCGGGTCGAGGTCGAGGCCGAGCTTCTTCAGCTGCTGGCGCGCTCCCTTGGCCATGGCGGCCCAGTCGACGGCGCCCAGCCGGTTGACCGGCTGCACGCCCAGATAGACATTCTCGGCGACGGTGAGCTGCGGCACGACGCTCAGCTCCTGATGCACCATGCCGATGCCGTGTTTCAAGGCATCGCGGGCCGAATGGAAATGGACCAGCTTGCCGTCGAGCAGCATCTCGCCCTCGAAGTCCGCATGGACACCGGCGATGATCTTCATGAGCGTCGACTTCCCGGCGCCATTCTCGCCGACGAGGGCGTGGATCTCGCCCCGCCGCAACGAGAAATCCACACCCCGAAGCGCTTCGACGCCGCCGAAGGACTTCGAGATGTGCGACATTTGCAGCCTTATTTCGGCGTCAGTCATCTCCGACCAATTATTTGGAGCGAAATCTCTCTCCTTCGGGCACCCTCTCCCATTGCTTCGCAGGGCTATCGCATATGAAGTCGCCAAGGTGCTTGGAGCGCGACACTGCCTCCATCATTTCCCCTTCTCCCGCTTGCGGGAGAAGGTGCCCGATAGGGCGGATGAGGGTGTTGGTCCAACCGCGACAGCTTCTATTGAAGGGCAAACAGCAGCGCTCATCGCCCTTATCAAGCTTGAGAGATCTGTGAAAGCTTCGGCAAAGGGACACCCTCATCCGGCGCTTCGCGCCACCTTCTCCCGCAAGCGGGAGAAGGGAAGCTTGCAGCAGTACCCACTCAACATTCTCATATGCGATAGCCCTGCATTGCTTTGGGAGAGGGGAAGTATGGGAGGCGGCTCAATCAGATCAGGAACTGCTCTTCCATCCAGGCCATCCCGGGGGCATTGGCCTTGGTGACGACCGGACCGTCGGTGATGATGTGCTTGGGAATGCCCTCGCCGGTCTTGGTGCCATGCACCACGGCCGCGACGCCAGCAATGATGGCGCCACCATGAATGCGGCAAGAGGGATTGCGCACGGTCGCGAACATGCGGCCGTCCTGCACTGCGGCAATGGCCGGCGGCATGGCATCGACGCCGCCGATCAGGATTCCCTCGCGGCCTTTGGCCTTCATCACATTGGCGGCGGCGAGCGCCATGTCGTCATTGTGGAAGAAGGCGGCGTCGATCTTGGCATGCTTGGTCAACAGGGTTTCCCAGATGCGCGCGACTTTGGTCACGTCCCAATCGGCCGGTTGCTCGTCGAGGACCTCGATGTCGGGGAATTTCTCGACCACCGACTTGAAGCCCTTGGCGCGGCCTTGCGCACCGGTATGGCCCAAGGCGCCCTGCGTCATGATGATCGTGCCTTTGCCGCCCAGCTGATTGACGAGGGCCTGGGTCACCGAAGCGCCCATGAATTCATTGTCGGGCGCCAGGAAAGTGTGAACATTGATCGAATTGAGCGGGGCGATCAGCGTGTCCATGTCGATGACCGGCGTGCCGGCATCGATCATCTTGTTGACAGGCGCCGTCAGCGTGCCGATGCCGAAGGCCTGGATGGCGACGAAATCCCATTGCTGGGAGGCCATGTTGTCGATGGCGGCGCGCTGCTTCACGGCGTCGAGCTGGCCGTCGAACCAGGTCACTTCGACATTGAAGAGCTTGCCCCAATATTCAGCCGCCTGCTTGCCTTGTGCACACCACGTCGCCTGCAAGCCCGCATTTGAGAAGGCGGCCTTCAGCGGCTTCTCCGATTTGCCGGCTTCCATGGCGAGAGCCGCGAGACCGGGCGCGAAGAGGCCGGCGGCGCCGGCGAGCGATGCGAGCTTGAGAAGATCGCGGCGTGACTGGGTATTATTGTTATCCGACATGGGGTTCCTCCGTTGGCGTTGGTTGACATTTGTCATACTTTTAGATTGCCGGTTTTTATAAAGTGACTTTTTCACTTTGCCTAGCCGCTATGAAAGTCCTCTTGAAAAATCTGACGCCCTGGTCTATCTCTTCTGTAACATTGAATGTTACAAATTAGGAGATATCGATGGCTGCGTCAGCATCGACGCCGATTGCTGCGGGCACGCGCATCGGCCATGTGCATTTGAAAGTCGCCAATATCGAGCGCGCACTGAATTTCTATTGCGGCGTGCTCGGCTTCGATCTTGTCCAAAAATTAGGCAGTCAGGCCGCCTTCATCTCGGCCGGCGGCTATCACCATCATATCGGTCTCAATACCTGGGAAAGTGCCGGTGGCCAGCCGCCACCCCCCGGCACCACCGGCCTTTATCATCTCGCCATTCTTTATCCGACGCGCGCCGATCTCGCCGATGCGCTGAAGCGCCTCATTGCGCATGGCATTCCGCTCGATGGCGCCTCCGATCACGGCGTCAGCGAGGCGCTCTATCTGCGCGATCCCGATGAGAACGGCGTCGAGCTCTATTGTGACCGGCCGCAGGAGCAGTGGCCGCGCAATAAGGACGGATCGCTCGGCCTGTTCACACGGCGGCTTGATCTCGACGACCTGCTTAGCGCCGCACGTCCTCTAACTCACAACTGAAGGGGTTCTCCATGACCAAAGTTCTCGTGCTCTACTACTCAGCCTACGGCCATATCGAGCAAATGGCCTACGCCGCCGCCGAAGGCGCCAAAGCGGCCGGCGCCGAAGTCGATGTCAAACGCGTGCCGGAGCTGGTGCCGGAAGACATCGCCAAGCAGTCGGGCCACAAGCTCGACCAGAAGGCTCCCATCGCCAAGGTGGACGAGCTTCCGAACTATGACGCGATCATCTTCGGGTCGGGCACGCGGTTCGGCAACGTCACGGCGCAGTTGCGCAATTTCATGGACCAGACCGGCTCCTTGTGGATGAAAGGCGCGCTTGTCGGAAAGGTTGGCTCGGTCATCACATCATCCGCCACTCAGCATGGCGGGCAGGAATCGACGATCCTGACCTTCATCCCCACCTTGTTGCATCAGGGCATGGTCGTCGTCGGCCTGCCTTATTCCTTCCAGGGTCAGACGGGGCTTGATGAGATCAAGGGCGGCTCGCCCTATGGCGCTTCGACCATCACCGGCGCCGACGGCAGCCGCCAGCCCTCGGCGGTTGAGCTCGAAGGCGCGCGCTATCAGGGCCGGCATGTGGCCGAGATCGCGAGCAAGCTGGCAAGCAAAGGTTGACCGCAGCCACCTTCCCCATGAAACTCCCCTTTAGCAGGCTATGGTATTCACACATCGCGATCCGCCGAAGTCAACCGCAGGTCGCGTGGCGTGAGCCGCCAATTGTCTCCCCAATTTCGTCACCCCGACGAAAGTCGGGGCCTATTGAACAGGTCAAGACGGGCGGTGCTTCCGGTCGCGCGCAGATGCGCGACGCCGCCCGCTTGCTCTTATTCAGGGGGTGCCGGCTTTCGCCGGCATGACGGATGAGAGGGGGCGCTCGGGGATAGGATGTGTGAATCCGATAGTTTCAACAGGGGAGTTTTTCATGCCGTCCTACGTACTTGCGCTCGACCAGGGCACGACATCGACACGCAGCATCCTGTTCCGGCCCGATCTTTCCGTCGCCGCTGTCACCCAGCAGGAATTCCCGCAGCATTTCCCGGCTTCGGGCTGGGTGGAGCACGAGCCCGAAGACCTGTGGCGCACCACCGTCGAGACGATCAAAGGGGTGCTCGCCAAGGCGTCCGCCACGGCCTCCGACATCGCCGCCATCGGCATCACCAACCAGCGCGAGACGACCCTTATCTGGGACAAGAAGAGCGGCAAGGCCATTCACAAGGCGATCGTCTGGCAGGACCGGCGCACCGCCGATCATTGCGCTGCCCTAAAGGCGGCGGGTCATAAATCGGTCTTCGCGCGCAAGACCGGGCTCCTCCTCGATCCCTATTTTTCCGGCACCAAGATCGCCTGGCTCCTCGACAATGTGGAAGGCGCCCGCCGGAAAGCGGAAGCGGGAGAGCTTGCTTTCGGCACCGTCGATACATTTCTTCTCTGGCGCCTGACCGGCGGCAAGGTCCATGCGACGGATGCCACCAACGCGTCGCGCACGCTCATCTTCGACATACATCGCGGCCAATGGGACGAGGAGTTGTGCGGGCTGCTGCGAGTCCCCAAGTCGCTGCTGCCCGAGGTGCGCAATTCATCGGGCGACTTCGGCAAGACCGAGCCTTCGCTGTTCGGCGCATCCGTTCCGATCAAGGGCATTGCCGGCGATCAGCAAGCGGCAACGGTCGGACAAGCATGCTTTGCACCCGGCATGATCAAATCGACCTATGGCACGGGCTGCTTTGCGGTACTCAATACCGGGCTCTCGCCCGTGCCCTCGCGCAACCGCCTGCTGACGACGATCGCCTATCAGCTCAACGGGCAGCGAACCTACGCGCTTGAAGGCGCCATCTTCATTGCCGGTGCCGCGGTGCAGTGGCTGCGCGATGGACTCAAGATCATCGACACGGCGGAGCGGACGGGAGAGCTGGCGATGGCCGCCGACCCTCAGCAGCAGGTTTATCTCATTCCTGCTTTCGTCGGGTTGGGCGCGCCCTATTGGAAGCCGGAAGCTCGGGGCGCGCTCTTCGGTCTGACCCGCGCCACGGGGCCTGAGGAACTGGCACGGGCCGCTCTCGAGGCGGTGTGTTATCAGACGCGTGACCTCCTCGAGGCCATGCACGGCGATTGGGACAGCAAAGCAAGCACCATCCTGCGCGTCGACGGCGGCATGGTCGCATCGGACTGGACCATGCAATGCGTTGCCGACATCCTCGATGCGCCGGTCGACCGGCCGCAGATCCTCGAAACGACGGCGGTGGGTGCGGCCTATCTCGCGGGCCTCGCCCAGGGCCTTTGCCCGAAGCCAGAGGAGTTCGCCAAGAGCTGGAAGCTCGAAAAGCGGTTCGTGCCCAAGATGTCGGCTGAGCTTCGGGAAAAAAAATACACCGGCTGGAAGGAGGCGGTGCGAAAGCTTTTGAGTTGATGCGCCTCACGGAAATGCAGTGATCAGGCCGCTCTCTTCCGACTCGGCCGGATCAACACATCCGCGGAGATTCCGAGCCGCTCATGGAGGCGGCGGATCATTGCGATAGACAGCCCGCGTTTTCGGTTCAATACCTCGGCGACGCGGGTGCGCGTGCCGATGATTTCCTCCAGGTCCCGCCGGGTGAGCCCTTGCTGTTCCATACGGAACTTAATTGCTTCGATGGGATCGGGCGGATCGATCGGATAGTGCTCCGTCTCATAGGCATCAATGAGCGTTGCCAGCACATCCAATCGGTCACCCTCGGCTGTGCCCGCTTTGGCGCCCCATAGGCGCTCAACCTCCTTGAGTGCGGCTTCATAATCCCGCTTCGTCCGGATTGGCCTTACCTCAGCCGCCATGCTGCACCTCCTTCACATCGATCTTGTCGTAATCCTTGTGCGTACCGATCCATTTGATCCACAAGATGCTCTTCTCGAAATCGATGGCAACAACCAATCGATAATCATTCCCTTTGATGTTAAACACGATCCGGTCGGCCGAAACGATACTGGTGGTGGAGTAGCTGCGCCTCACATCGGACGCGCTAAACCACTGTGCCTTCCTAGCCTCGTCGAACCAGGCATCCAGGGCGGACAAGGGCCTGTGTCCGCCACCTCGGTTCCCGCCCTTGCATCTCCTGATTTAGAGTATATACTGTCCTGAACAGGAGAATTCAATGGTGCTCAGTCAGGCCTATCCGGCGACCGGCTATGAACCATCTCCGCTTGTCGACCTTACCGCAAAGGCGGAACGCGAGCGGCTGAGTCCATCTGCTGTGCGAGCCTTCTTCAACATCATGGGCCGTTGGGACGTGCGTGATGAAGACGCCCGAATGCTCCTCGGCGGCATCTCCAATGGGCCATTCTATGAAATGAAGAAGAAGCCGGATCGCGTGCTCGACACCGACCGGCTGCAGCGGATTTCCTATCTCGTCGGGATCTTCAAGGCGCTCAATATCCTCTATTCGGAGAAGCTGGCTGATGCCTGGATTGGGCTTCCGAACAGCAACCGGATCTTCGGTGGTCTGACCCCGCTTGCCTATTTGATCAAGGGCGGCCTTCCCGCCATGCAAACTGTGCGCCGTCTGCTCGATGCCCGTCGGGGCGGCATGTGAGCTGGCCAGAGGTTTCTCTCTTTCGCCAGTATGACACACACCGCCTGATTCCCTCCAAGTACCGCCAGGATGGCGACAGCGTGCTGACCCGAATCGCCGATGATGGTTCGCATCTACGAGACATCTTCGATCTCGACAATGCGACAAACGATCGGCTTCTGGCGGAGAACGATCTCCTCCCCGGCATCGACACACACGAGCTTGTCTTCGGTGTGCCATACAATCGGATCGTCAACGCCGCCTTCTGCCATGCGCATCCTCTGGGCAGCCAATTCAACGGCCCCGATCGCGGAGCATGGTACGCGGCGTTCGAGGTGGAGACGGCCCAGGCCGAAGTCGCGTTTCACAAAGGGATAGAGCTCGCCGAAGTCGGCTGGTTTCAAGAAGAGGTGACATATGACGACTATCTGGCGGACTTCAGTGCCGACTTCCACGACTTGCGCGATGACAGGGCATTCGCCGACTGTTTGTCGCCCGACAGCTACATCGCCTCGCAACGGCTTGCGCAGCAGCTGCTCGCGGCAGGCTCCCTCGGCGTCGTCTATCCAAGCGTTCGAAAGCAGGGCGGAACCTGTCTCGCGTGCTTCCGTCCGGCGCTCGTCGTGAATGTGCGTAAGGACGCTACTCATGTTTTCCGGTGGGAGGGGCAGGCGGAACCAGCCATCTCGGTGGTGAGGTGACGTAGCGCGTCTGTCATATGCCGGTCATGGAAACGCCGCATACGCTTCGCTATCAGCGCATGAGGGAGAGAATCAGCGATGGCCGCCATAACCGCCGAGACCGAGCTTTCTTCCGCGGACGCCCTTGCGGAGGCTGTACATCAGCATCGCGTGGTTTCCCTCAACGGCGTTCTGGAGCGGCTCTTCACCATGGCCTTTGGCGGGCTCGTCTATCCGCAAATCTGGGAAGACCCGGTCGTGGATCTCGCGGCCCTGGACCTTGGGTCCGACCATCGCGTGATCACCATTGCGTCAGGTGGCTGCAATGCTCTCTCCTACATGGCGGCCTCGCCTGAAAGCGTCATCGCCGTCGATCTCAATCCCGCCCATATCGCTCTCACCGAGCTCAAGCTTGCGGCTGCCCGGCACCTGCCGGTCTACGAACAGTTCCGCCGCTTCTTCGCCGATGCGGACAGCCACGCCAATACCGCCGCCTACCGCGCCTACATCAAGCCGCATCTCGATCCCGACACGCAGCGCTATTGGGACAAGAAGACTCTGAATGGCCGGCGGCGTATCGACATGTTCGCCCGGCGCTTCTATCGCCATGGCCTGCTCGGGCGCTTCATCGGCCTCGCGCACCTCGTGGCGCGTCTCTATGGTGTGCGTCCCGAGACGATCATCAACATGGGCGATCTCACCGAGCAGCGCATCTTCTTCGATGATCACATCGCTCCCATCTTCGACAGAAGGCTGGTGCGCTGGCTGACCGGCCGGCGGCTTTCGCTCTACGGCCTCGGCATTCCGCCTGCCCAATATGAGAAGCTCGCCGGCGGACGCTCCATGGCGGAAGTGCTCATCGAGCGCCTGCGCAAGCTGGCCTGCGACTTCCCGCTCAATGAGAACTATTTCGCCTGGCAGGCTTTCGCGCGACGCTATGATACGGGCGAGACGGCGGCGCTGCCGCTCTATCTGCAGCGCGACAATTTCACGGCGATCAAGCGGGGCGCCGAGCGCATTACACCCTATCTCGGCTCCTTCACCCAGTGCCTCAAGGACCGCCCGGCCGACAGCTTCGATCGCTACGTTCTGCTCGATGCGCAGGATTGGATGACGGACGAGCAGCTCAATGAGTTGTGGTGCGAGATCACGCGTACCGCGCGGCCGGGCGCTCGTGTGATCTTCCGCACCGCCGGAGAGGCGAGCATTCTCCCCGGCCGCGTTGAGGCCGAAATTCTCGAGCGCTGGACTTATGAGGCGGAGCGCTCGCGCATCCTGGGCTATATGGACCGCTCGGCGATCTATGGCGGCTTCCATCTCTATCGGCTGGAGGCCGCCGACTGATGGATGTTGCCCCCATTTCTCACTCTCGATACGGCCTGCGCCGGTTCAAGAAGCCGGCAGGGCAGGAGGCGCGCGCAGCGCGATGCGGCGCCACCCGCCTTCGCGAAGCCCGCGGTTGTAACACTGCCGGTGTGCAGGAGACGTGCTTCGGCAGGCGAAGGAAGGTCGGGCAAGCGCGGCGACGCACCCTGACGGCTTCTTCAACCGGCCTATCGAGCCTGCCCACTCGGATTGGACTGATCCGAGTGGGCGAAAAGGCTCGACGATATAAGATTTGGAGCGCTTCCTTGTCGCCAAAGTCGGGAGACTTTGGCGGGAAGCGCTCCGGGTTGCCTTTCGGTGGGCGCCTGCGCCATCGGGCGGCTCAACCGTATGTCCCTATACGCTTTTCGCCGCCCGCCGTCGCATTCGCCGCGCCGAAAGAGCAACGCGGGCTCGCATGGAGAGTGAGAAATGGGGGCTAGCCACGGCGATCTCATGGATCGCATCTATCGGCACCAGCGGCACATCTATGACCTGACCCGCAAATACTATCTTCTCGGGCGCGACCAGATGATCGCCGAGCTCGATCCGCCAAGAGGGGGCACGGTGCTCGAGATCGGTTGCGGCACCGGGCGCAATCTCCTCGCCGTGCGCCGGCGCTACCCTGAAGCGCGCCTCTACGGCCTCGATATTTCGGAGGCGATGCTGCTCACCGCGAGAGGACAGTCGCAAGGCCAGAACATTGCCTATGCGCAGGCCGATGCCGCCGATTTCGATCCGCAAGACCTGTTTGGCATCGAGTCCTTCGACCGCATCTTCATTTCCTATGCCCTCTCGATGATCCCGTCCTGGCAAGCGGTGCTCGCTTCGGCCGCAGGAACGCTGGCTCCCGATGGCGAATTGCATGTCGTCGATTTCGGCCAGCAGGAGCGCCTGCCGCAGGCCTTCCGCGCGGCGCTCAGGGCCTGGCTTGCCAAATTCCATGTGACGCCCAGGGTGCTATTGCGCGCGGCGGCTGAGCATGTGGCGCAGCAACAGGGAGCCGCCGTCACCTTCGCGCCGATCAAGGGCGGCTATGCGTGGCGGCTTACTCTCAAAAAGCAAGCCAGCAGGGTGCCGGCCGCAGCGTGAAGCCCTTCTTGTAAACGCCTGCGAATTCCTATCTATTCGCGCCTGGATGTGGGTGTTCAGCGGCATGATCGAGAGCTTTCTCATCGCCTTTCCGGCGCTGTTCTCGATCGTCAATCCACTCGGCATCGCTCTCATCTATGCCCAGGTTACCGCCGGCCGCAGCTCCGCTGAACGGCGAGCGCTTGCCTGGCGGGTGGCCGCCTATTCGCTGGGCGTCATGCTGGTCTCGCTTTGGGCCGGGGCGACGCTGATCGGCTTCTTTGGTGTGTCCTTGAGCGCGCTCAGGGTCGCGGGCGGTCTCGTGGTCGCGGTCAGAGCATGGGAAATGCTGGCGGCGCCCCAGCAAAGTGAGGGCCGCAAGCAGGAGCAGGCCTCCACAGCGAGCGGTGCCAGCGATGATGCCTTCTTTCCTTTGACGATGCCGCTCACCACAGGGCCCGGCACCATATCAGTCGCGATCGCGCTCAGCGCCAGTCAGCCCAAGAATATGAGGATGGTCGACCTCGTTCCGTTTTTCGCCGGCATGTCGGGAGCGGCCGTTGCCGTCGCGCTTACCATCGGCTTTCTCTATGCTTCGGCCGACCGCGTCGTCTCACTGCTCGGAAAAGAGGGTTCGCGCGTGGTGACGCGCATGTCGGCTTTCCTGCTGCTCTGCATCGGTGTGCAGATCTGTCTGACCGGCGTGCAAGAGGCACTTACCCCGCTGTTCACCGCCCGCATCATGCCTTCGCATGTCTAGAGCAAATCCCGCCAAAGTTGAAGACCCCGGATCGGGTCCGGGCAAGCTTTGGCGGGGCGCGTGATCAGGAAAAGTGGAAACCGGTTTTCCGTCCGATCACGCGCCAACTTAGGATTTCGATCACGTTCATCACTTCAGACCGAAGCGGTCTGAAGTGATCGTGATCTATATTTTGCTCCAGGATATTGATTTGGCGCGAATCCTTTTCGGCGAAGTGATTCCACTTCGCCGGGATGCGCGCTAAAAGCCGGAAGAGGACCGAATGATATTCCCTGCGACCACCGATTGGGACGACGCCTATACGAATGCCGCTTATATCGCCGGCGGCGATGGTTGGTTCGCGCGCTGGGCTCAAGCGGCCCAGGGCTTTCGCGACCGGATCGGCAGCTTCGGCAGCGCCAAGTTCGATCTCGCCTATGGGCTCGCTCCGCGCAATCGGCTCGACCTGTTCCTGCCGCGCGGCAATATCAGCGGGCTCTTCGTCTTCGTGCATGGCGGCTATTGGATGCGCTTCGACAAGAGTTCGTGGTCACATCTCGCCGAAGGGGCGCTCGAGCGGGGCTTCGCTGTCGCCATGCCAACCTATACGCTCTGTCCTGACATACGCATCGGCGGCATCGGGCGCGAAATCGCAGCGGCCATCACCCTGGCATCCGAGGAGATCGAGGGACCGATTTATCTCGCCGGTCATTCGGCCGGTGGCCAGCTCGTCTGCCGCATGATGGCGTCATCCTCGCCGCTTCACGACGCCGCGCGCCGGCGCGTCGCCCATGTCCTGTCGATATCGGGCGTGCATGATCTGCGTCCGCTCATGAGCACGCAGATGAATGCGACGCTCAAGCTCGACATGGATGAGGCGCACGCCGAAGGCCCGGCGCTGCTCGAGCCATCGTCCGGGCTTCGCCTCACCTGCTGGGCGGGCGCCAGCGAGCGCGCCGAATTCATTCGCCAGAACGCGCTCATGGCCAATATCTGGCGTGGCCTCGGTGCGGCAACCGCCTGCGTCGTTGAGGACAATCGCCATCACTTCAACGTCATCGAAGGTTTGCGCGAGCGCGAGTCCCCCTTGACGAAAGCCTTATTCGAAACCTAATGGCTGTCTATCTTTTTGGGTTGAGGAGGTGCCCGTCATGAGCCATCCCAAGCCGCAAGGAATTCCGCCCAACGAACCCCGGCCCATGCCGAGCCCGGAACCGCCGCGCCCGGCGCCAATACCCGGCACCCAACCCACGGATCCGAAGCCGCCGCCGAGCTGATGATCAGCCATCGGGGAGACCCGCGCGCGCGAGCATTGCGATGAAACGGCGCTGATGCGCGTCATTCACATAGCGCGGCACATAGACGGGCGAGATATTGCCCAGGTTGAGCTCGGGTATTTGGGACAGGCAATGATGAATTGCCCGTGAAGCCTCTTCGCCTTTGCCGGCTGCCATGGCGGCGGCCGCCCAGTAGAGGGCGCCGCGCACAAAGTCCGGCCTTGTGCGCACCACTTGGCGAGCGACCTCCAAGGCTTCCGGATCATCGCCACTGGCGAATTTGGCGACGGCGATGCTGTGATACCGCCAGAATTCGGTCGAGTCCAAGGGACCCAGCCTGATCGCCTCGTTGGCTTCGTGCAGAGCCTGCTCGGTCTGCCCCTTGAGCGCATAGAGCGCGGCGAGGTCGCCATGGGCATTTGCATAATTGGGATTGAGACTGATCGATTGGCACAGTTCTGCAATGGCCTCCTCGATGCGCCCGGCGGTTGAAAGGGCGAAAGCCAGAAAACAACGCGCGATCTCGTCGTCCGGCACAGCCTTAACGGCAGCTTTGGCAAGTGACAAAGCTCTGTCGACATGCTCTTGCCGGTTGGGCAGTGCGCCGAAGACTGCCAGGCCCACGGAGATGGTGATCGACAAGGTCCGCATCGCGCGGGGATTGGCGGGGTCGATCGCCAGGGCCTGTTCCGCCAGGCTCATGGCGGCCTGTAGCGATGCCTTGGTCATTTCGTAGTATTTCGTCAGCGACTGATTGACAAGGCGCCGCACCTCGGGACCGCCAGGCGGACTCTTGTCGCGCACTTTCCAGCTGGTCAGCTGCAATTCGATGCCGAGAGCGACCATGACCGAATGCGCGATGCGGTCCTGAAACTCAAGTCCTTCCTGTGCCCGGCCGGGTTGTCTTCGGCCGCCACAGGGTTGCGGCGATGCGGGTGCCGTCCTTAAGGCTGATCCAGAAGGGATCAACCACTTCCACCGCAAAGGGAAATTCGCTCCGCACGGCCGCCATGACGCTTCCTTGTTGAACAATCATACAACAAGGAATCTGGCAGGTTCAACGAGATTATTTCCCCTTCCTTGGCCGGGGCGGGATAGCGCCTCTCCAACCTTGTCAGGTCCCAAACCAAAAGTTCCAGCTTGGAACGTCTGCTTCATCTCGCTATTTGAGCATTGGACTCCATCAGGGCTTCAAGTTCGATGCGCCATGACCATTCACATTCGCCGGTGCCGGGGAATAGCGCGCGTGGCAGCTTGCGTATGAGAGAATGATCCTCGTCCCGCGAGCGCGGCGCATAGTGGTCGCGACCTGTTATGGCTTTTTGTGCCATAGCCTGTTCATCGCAGCAGTCGCCGCGATGATGGTCATGATGTTCTTCGGCATGAGCCGCTCGCTCGGGCATTTCGCCGAGCCCTGGCGCACTGCCGCCAATGCACTGCTGCTTCTCCAGTTTCCCCTCGCTCATTCGCTACTGCTGACCTCCCGTGGCAGAAAAGTGCTTGGATATCTGGCGCCGGCGGGATTGGGCCGCGATCTTTCGACGACGACCTATGTCATCATCGCCGCGCTCCAGGTCCTGGCGCTTTTCCTTCTGTGGTCGCCAAGCGGAACGATCTGGTGGCGCGCGGAAGGCATCCTCTTCGTGATCCTGTGCTGCGCCTATGGCCTTGCGTGGCTCGCTTTGTTCAAATCCATAGTCGACGCTGGTTTTGCGCTCCAGGTAGGGCTTCTCGGCTGGCATGCGGTCGTGAAAGGCAGTGCGGTGCGCTATCCGCCGATGCCGCAAAGCGGTCTCTTCAGATTTTGCCGCCAACCCATTTACGTCAGTTTCGCGGCCACCGTGTGGACGGTGCCGACCTGGACGCCCGACCAACTCACGCTGGCGAGCGTGCTCACATTTTATTGTCTCATCGGGCCCCTTTTCAAGGAAGCGCGATTTAAGTCGCGGTTCGGCGATCAATTCGAAGCCTACCAACGGCGAGTGCCATACTGGATTCCCCGACCTCCCCGAGACAGATGAGCAGGAACCCTCGATCCTCCCGGCTCAATCTTGCGATGTACGACACCGGTGCGGATGACTGGTGGACCGGCAAGACGCGCTGGCTGCGCCTTCTGAACAACATGGTTCCGCCCCGCATGACCTATTTCACCCCGATTGTGGGGGACTGGCGCGGCAAGTCCGTGCTCGACCTCGGTTGTGGCGGTGGCTTCATGGCGGAACCCTTGGCGCGCCAGGGCGCTCGTGTCATCGGGGTAGATCCCTCGGCCCCCGCCATTGCCGCGGCGAAGCGGCATGCTGAGGAGAGCGGCCTCTCCATCGACTATCGCGTGGGTGGCGGCGAACACCTGCCGGTCGAGGACGGCGCGGTCGATATCGTTCTCTGCGTCGATGTGCTCGAACATGTGCACGACCTCGACGCTGTCATCGGGGAGATCCGCCGTGTTCTGAAGCCAGGGGGCCTCTTCCTGTTCGACACGATCAACCGCACCTGGCTGTCAAAGCTGGTCATAGTCGTCCTGGGAGAGATTGTGCTTCGCCTCGGGCCGCGAGGCACGCATGATCCGGCCCTCTTCATCAGGCCAGAGGAACTGAGAGCCAAGCTCGAACGGCAAAAATTCACCATGGTGGACCCCCTTGGGGGCATCGGGCCGCGCGGCCTCAATCGGCGGTTAGATGTCGTCTTCGGCGCGTGGCCCACGACTGCCATCACCTATATTGGCCACGCGCGCGGCTGAGATCACGGTCTCCTTCAGCGACCGTCGTCGTCTTCCTTCTGAGTGCGGAACATGGAAGGACGCAGCCTTTCGACGTCTCCATCTTCCAAGCGCTCTAGCCCCATGTCTTTCAACAGATAGGCATTCATGAGATGAAGTCGGACAATGCGCTGCCTCCTGGGCGAGCGCTTCAGCCGCAAAGCCGGCCAACAGCGCAAAGTCGAGAACGCCCGCAGCCATCGCCGGATTGAGGGCGTATCGGCGATCGCTGGGGCGTCTCCTTGCTCCTGCCGGCAATCGTCGCCGGAGGAGGGATCACAGAGATCTGTCATAGAGAGAAACGAGGGTCGAGCACACGCAGCTCGCTGAAACGATCAGCAGAAGTAGCGCGCCCGTCCGGAAAGGTTCTTTCGATGACATGGAGTGGCATGAACGACTCCGTTGCGGTGAGAGAAGATGCCCGGACTGCTTATCCGTGCACTGTCCGCGGAAATACGAATGCCGAGAGCAAATTATTTCGTCGCCTTGCAAAAAATTGATGATCGCGATGCGCGTTTGCGCACGCGACCTATGATCGTTTCATTGCGGGCTTAAGCCGTCCGTCGAGCTGCGTCACGCCTTGGCAGCACCGCCGGCATTGGCGGCAGCCGGCGTGCGCGGCCGCAACGGGGCGATGCTGGCATGTCGTTCGTAGGTCTCGTCCGCCAGTCTTTCGACTTTATGTTGCGGAACGTCCGAGAGAAGAGCGGCGATGCGGTCGAAGGATTGCTTCAATCCGCCTTCCGTGATCGCGCCGTCCCGCAGGCCTTGCGTCATATGGCCGATCATCTCGAGGATGAGCGACGTATCGGCCCAGTAGGCGCACATGCAGAGGAGATCGGCGCCGGCATTGACGATCTTGCGTGTCGTCTCCGGATTATTCAGCTTGTCAGAGATGGCGCGCATGCCGAGATCGTCGGTGACGATGACGCCCTTGAAGCCCAGTTCCTTGCGCAAGATGTCATTGAGGATGACGCGCGACATGGTGGCGGGCGTGTCGGGATCGATGGCGGAGACGACGATATGGGCGGTCATGAACAGGCGCGTTTGCGCATCGGTGAATTGGCGGAAGGTCGCAAGCTCGCGTCTGCGGAACGTCTCGGCATCCACATCGATGACGGGCAGCGAATAATGCGAGTTGACGCCGGCATCGCCATGGCCCGGAAAATGCTTGGGACAGCCGAGCACGCCCTCGCCCTGGAGCGCGTCGAGGAAGCGCCGCGCGGGCGCGACGACGGCTTCGGGCGTGGTTCCGAAGGCGCGCGGGCCGATCACCGGATTGGCCGGATTCGAATTGACGTCGAGCACCGGCGCAAAATTCACGTTGAAGCCAAGATGCCGCAATTCGATGCCCATGGCGCGGCCGACGGCTCGGGCCTCGCCTGGCCATTCGCGCGCATAGGCGAAATTGGTGATCGGTGCCGGCGGACGCAGGACGCCGCCGCCTTCATGATCGATGGTGATGAGGATCTCGTCGCGGCCGATGCATTCGCGCACATCGGCGAGAAGCCGGGCATGGGACGCCAGCCATTCGTCGTAAGGCACGCCTGAAAGGAAATTGGCGCGGAACAGCACGACCCCGGCAGGCTTGAGCAGCGACAACAGCCGTTTGTCGTGGTCGCTTAAGGCCGGGCTCTGCTGCAGGCCGATGAGGAAGCGGTGGCCGAAGGATTGCGGGCCGCGGCCGAGGTCGAAGTTGAGGTTCATGGTCGATCCGTTATTTGTATTCCAGGATGGGGAAGATCTAGCTCAAAAACAGTCCCAGTGAACAGGACATGCGGAACCCGGGCCCCGGGGCATGGGTTTAGGATCTGGTCTCTGCTATGCAGGGACAGTGGAGCGGATCAGTCATGTACCTCATCACGGTCGCCACCGACTACGACGGCACGCTGGCGCATCACGGTCGCGTCGACAAGCCAACAATTGCCGCATTGGAGCGATTGAAAGCCAGTGGCCGCAAACTGTTAATGGTCACCGGTCGTGAACTGCCGGATCTGAAGCGCGTCTTTGACCGGTTCGATCTCTTCGAAGTCGTCGTTGCCGAGAACGGCTCACTCCTCTATTTCCCCGAAACAGCGGAAGAGCGCCTGGTTGCCGCCGCGCCACCGCCGGAGCTCGTCGCAGCGCTGCGGACCCGGGGAGTTGAGCCCCTGTCGATCGGCAACGGCATCATCGCCACCTGGGAGCCCCATGAAACAACGGTGCTTGAGTGCATCAGGGAACTCGGGTTGGAATGGCAAATCATCTTCAACAAGGGCGCCGTCATGGCGCTGCCGCCCGGCGTCAACAAGGCAACGGGTTTGGCGGCGGCGCTCGAAGCGCTGGAAGTATCTCCGCTCAACGTGCTGGGCATCGGTGATGCTGAAAACGATCATGCGTTTCTTACCGCAAGTGGCTGCGCGGTAGCCGTAGCCAATGCGCTCGATGCGGTGAAGCAAACCGCCGATGTCGTTACGGCGGCCGATCACGGGGCCGGCGTGATAGAAATGATTGACGCGCTGCTGTCCGATGAGCGGGTCTTCACTGCTCTCGCCGCAAAGCGCCGCAAAATTGCGCTCGGCAAGGACGACGGGGCGGTTCTGCAGCCCGAAAGCGGCGCCGTCCTGATCGCTGGTGCGTCCGGTATCGGAAAATCTACCCTGGCCACCGCCATCATCGAAAAGCTCGCAGGGCAGGGATTTCAGATCTGCGTGCTCGACCCGGAAGGCGACTATCATGACTTGAACAAAGCGAACGTCTTGGGCGACGCGCAGCGTGCTCCGGTAGTCGAGGAGGTTCTCGACATTCTGCGCAAGCCGGTGGACACGGCGCTTGTGGTCAACATGCTGGGACTGCCGATGGAGGAGCGGCCAAACTTCTTTGCCGAACTCCTCTCGCGGATACAGCAATTGCGCGGCCGGACCGCCCGGCCGCATTGGCTGGTCATTGACGAGGCCCACCACATGTTGCCGGCCGATTCCGAAATCGCGGATGTCAGCCTCCCGGACACGCTTTCTGCTGCGATCTATGTCACCGTGCATCCGGAAGCGATGCGGCCAAAGGCGCTGGACGGCGTGCAGATCGTGATCGGCGTTGGCCCAAAGGCAAACCAGGTCATATCCAGCTTCTGTCAAGCAATCGACGAACCGCCACCCCCGCTTCCTCCGCTTGGTAAAGACGACCAGGTGCTGTTCTGGGAGCGTGCCTCGGGTGAACCGCCGCGATGGGTCAGCGTCGATCGCCCGCAGCAAGAGCTGCAACGGCATACGCGAAAATATGCTGAGGGAGAGCTTGGCGAAAAGGACAGCTTCTATTTCCGGGGCCCGACCGGCGTGCTGAATCTCCGGGCGCAAAATCTCATGATCTTCCTTCAGATGGCGGATGGCGTTGATGACGAGACCTGGCTGCACCACCTCCATCGCGGCGATTACACAAGGTGGTTCCGCGAGTTCATCAAGGACGACGATCTCGCCGGGGAAGCCGAGAGCGTGCAGGACAACGCCGATCCCGTGGCCACCCGCGCACAGATTCGTGCGATTGTCGAGCGCCGCTATACCGCTCCCGCTCAGTCTTCATGAGACCAGCGATGGACGCGCGGGTTTTCGCTTGCACTTGGCCGGCGGCCCTGAGGAATTTCGAACCTTAGCTAATTGCCCCATCCGAATGCGATCACATGAGTTGCGCCGGATTTTTCTCGAGCTAAACATGTGGAGCTGTCACGTCGGCACTGACGAGAGAGTCCCGCTGATGATAAGGTCGGCGGAGCAACTGATTCGTTTTGGAGCCGACTGATCGGAAATGCCCAAAATCTCTCATGCCGGTGTGTTGCCCTATCGAATTGCTGGCGGAGAAGCGAGATACCTCCTTGTCACCGGACGCAGGTCCGGACGCTGGATCATCCCCAAGGGCCGGCGCGAAGGCGGCCGGGACGCGCGTGAAACGGCATTGATTGAAGGATATGAGGAGGCAGGCCTCGAAGGTGAGATCGGACGCCGTCCGCTTGGCGCCTTTCGCGACCGCGCCAGGGACGGCCAGAACACCACCGTGCTTGTTTATCCGCTCCACGTTCGCCGGCAAGCCCGGACCTGGCCCGAAAAGACGGAACGCGAGGCGAGATGGTTCGATGCCGAGGAGGCGATTGCCCGTGTCCATGAGGAATTAGGCGCCCTCATCAAGGCGATGAATTTGCGGTTGCGCAAGGCAGGCAAGACGACGTCGTGATGGTCGCTTCCTGCGAAGTGCAGTGCGTCGCAGGGTGAGTTCCCGATCCTGAGGCTCGGAATATAGCATCCGATGCAAGTGTTGGATCGGATCAATGTCAAGGACCTGCGTGAGCGTACTTCGTGCCAGTTCGTCGTCCTGTCAGATAAGGAAGAGGACCCCCACCTCTTCCCCTTGTCGTTGATATTCCCGTGGATCGGGAAGCCCTGAGTTATGATCCGAGCGCCGACGCCCAGTGTCTGGCCCGGTAAAACCGGTAACCGTCATTAGACCCTGTTGCGCTGCTCGCGCCAAGAGTGGACAGACCACTTTTATGTCGCTATGCCTTTGGACCTTTCTGGAGAGGAGCCCGGGCATGGAGGACTTGACCGGAAAAGTGGCGGTGATCACCGGCGCGGGGCGTGGGATCGGCCGTCTGGCCGCCGTACGCCTCGCCGGGCTGGGTGTGCGCGTTGCTTTGGTGGCTCGCAGTGCCAGGCAGATCTCTGGTACTGCCGACTTCGTTGCAGCCAGGGGTGGCACGGCGGTCGCAATTCAGGCCGATGTGGGGTCGCCCAAGTCGGTCACCTCCATGAAGGCCGAGGTCGAGAGGCTGCTCGGCGACCCTTCGATCCTGATCAACGCGGCAGGCATCTTCGGACCGATCCAACTGGCATGGAAGACCGACCCGGCTGCTTGGATCAACACGATAATGGTCAACGCCATTGGACCTTACCTCACCTGCCACGCCTTCGTGGAAAGCATGATGCGCAATGGGTGGGGGCGGATCGTCAATGTCACCTCCGCCGCGACCTTGCACGAGCCGGGTCCGATCAACAGCGCCTACGGAACGAGCAAGGCGGCGCTTAACCAGTTTACACGCCATCTCGCAGCTGAGATCGCGGGCAGCGGAGTGACTGCCAACGTCATCCACCCCGGCGATGTGAAGACGGACATGTGGATGGACGTCCGTGATGGCGTCGAAGAACTCGGGCCTGTCGCCCAGCGCTACCGGGACTGGGCGGCATGGATCGAAAGCAACGGTGGCGACGACCCGGAGAAGGCAAGCGATCTTATCGAGGCGTTGATGGGCGAGCGTGCCGCTGCAATCAATGGCAGGTTCTTGTGGATCAAGGACGGACTGCAGCCTCCAATCCCGAGCTGGGGTGAATTCAAGCCTTCCGAAGCGTGGGACATTACAGCATGATCCGGAAAAGTGGAAACCGGTTTTCCGAAAAGATCATGCTCAAACAAAAAGATAAAGCGTGATGGCGACTTTACCTAAAGCCATCACGCTTTAGAGCAAATCCCGCCAAAGGCCTGCCCCGGACCTGATCCGGGGTTGAAGACTTTGGCGATAGGGATTTGCTCCAACATATTGATTGACGCGAATCCTTATCGGCGAAGCGATTCCACTTCGCCGGGATGCGCGCTAGGTGAGCCAAATGTCCGAGCGTTCAACAAGAAAATCCAAAGTCAGCCTGCAAGCCATCGCCGGCGCTTTACAGCCGGGTAATGCCGGCGTCGCACAATCGGTAGTGGAACAGATCCTCGATCTGGTGAGGACCGGCATGTTGCGCTCCGGTGACCGGCTTCCCTCGGAACGCGAACTCATCGAAATTCTGAACATCAGCCGCCCGAGCCTGCGCGAGGCAATCCGAGCACTCTCGACATTGGGCGTCATTGAAACCAGCCACGGCGGGGGCGCCTATGTCACCGACCTTAAGGCCCGCACGTTGCTTGCGCCTCTCGACTTCTTTATCTCGCTGTCGCAATCCAACCTCGCCGATGTATTCGAGAGCAGAAGCATCATCGAAATCGAAATCGCCCGGAAGGCCGCAGTCAACGCAACCCCCGCCGACGTCGAAGTTCTGAGCGGAATGCTCGTTGCTCATGAGAAGGTGCTCGATGATCCAGTCGGCTTCCGCATCCTGGACGCGCGCTTTCATGGGCTGCTCTCAGAGATTGCGGGCAACAGTGTCCTCGAACGATTCGCATACGGCCTTTACAACATGGGCCTCGATATTCGCCGGCGGGCGACGGAAAACGTGGCGTTGATACGCCGCAGTCTCGGCGAACACACAACGATCGTCCGGGCCATTGAAGCGGGGGACAGCAAGGCGGCCGCAGCTGCCATGGCGGTTCATCTGGCCCACATCGAAGCAAGCACCCGGGCGGTCATTGAGGGAGACATCGCGGCATTTTCGCGGCGCGCCAAGAAGTCCGATTGAAGGCGCCAACCCATATCTTGCCTTCTGCTGGTCAAGCGACTAAAAGTGGTCTGTCCACTTTGGATAGGGAGGGTTCAAATGCTAAAAATTTCACGACGTATTCTGTTACAGGGCGCTGCGGCGGCCGGTATCGCACAGACGATCGCGACAAACCACGCGCTGGCCGCCAACAGCCCGCCCAAGATCGGCATCGTCGGAAAGGTGAAGATCCCTTGGTTCGACAATGTCGAGAAGGGTGTTGTGAAAGCCGGTCAAGAGTTGGCGGTGGATGCCTCGATCATCAACCCGACGACTGATGATCCGGCCGAACAGGTGCGCGCGATTGAAGACTTGATAGCCAAGAAGGTGGATGTGATAGGCGTCGTTCCCAATGACGGTAAGGCCCTGGAGCCGGTGCTGAAACGCGCTCAAGACGCCGGCATCAAGGTGGTGATGAACGAGTTCTCCCGGCCAGAAGAATGCTGATTGGGACATCGAACTGATCCAGGACAAGGCATTCGGCGAGGCGCATCTGGAAGCCTTTGCGGAGGCCATTGGCGGCGAGGGTAAGTACGTGGTTTTCGTCGGCGGCCTGACCGTCGCGCTTCACAATCTGTGGGCCGACTTTGCTGTCGCCCTGCAGAAGGAGAAGTATCCGAAGATGCAGCAGGTCGGAGATCGCTTTGGCGTCTCCAACAGCGTCGACGACAGTAACAGGACTGCGATGGACCAAATGCAGGCGAATCCGGATCTCAAGGGGTTCCTGATTTTCGGCGCCAACGGCCCGATCGGTGCCGGTAACGCGGTGAGCGATCGTGATAAAATTGGCAAGGTCATTGTTGTTGGTCCCTTCATTCCGAGCCAGGGACGCAAGCTGATGAAGGCAGGCGCCATCACGCGCGGATTCCTTTGGAACCCGATCGATTCCGGCTACGCGATGGTGGCGCTCGGCAAGACGCTGGCGGCTGGCGGCGAAATCAAGGACGGCATCGACCTGCCTGGCATGGGACCATGCCAGGTCGATATGCCCGGCCGTGTGATCCGCGCCAACAAGCAAATCGATCTGAACCCGCAGTCAATCGACCAATGGGCCGAGATCATCTGACCTCGAGCGGGTCCAGGTCCGGCCGACCGCTTAGAGCAAATCCCGCCAAAGGCCTGCCCCCGGACCTGATCCGGGGTTGAAGACTTTGGCGATAGGGATTTGCTCCAACATATTAATTTGGCGCGAATCCTTATCAGCGAAGCGATTCCACTTCGCCGGGATGCGCGCTAAGTCATCTGATAGGTTGCGTCTTGGTCCATCAGGGGACCGGGACGCTGCCTGTTATGGCAGGATGCCATGCGCCCCGAGAGTCTCGGACGTGAAATGAACGACTTGCCAGCATCTGTCTCCGTCCCTTCCTCAGCTCTTCTTTCGCTTTCGAATATTAGTAAGCGGTTCGGCGGGACGGTGGCGTTGGACGCGATTGAATGGTCCGTTGCTGCCGGCGACGTGCATTGCCTGGTCGGAGAAAATGGCTCCGGCAAATCGACTCTGATCAAGATTCTTTCAGGCGTCCATGCCCCCGATAGCGGCGGCGCCATCATGATGGACGGCGTGTCGCATCCGAGCCTCACACCACATCAAGCCCGGCAACTCGGGATCCAGGTCATCTTTCAGGATCTGTCTCTATTCCCAAATCTCACGGTCGAGGAAAATATCTCAATCGGCCTTGAGCTGTCGGCACCTTTTCGGCCGCCGCCGCGAAAGCAGATGCGCGACGCGGCAAAGGCAGCTCTCGCCCGCCTCGATGCCGAGCTACCCTTGGAGATGCCCGTCGGCAGGTTGCCGGTGGCGCAGCGCCAGATTGTAGCAATCTGCCGTGGGCTGGCTGCCAATGCGCGCATCCTGTTCATGGATGAACCGACCGCCTCACTTACCCGGCACGAGGTGAACCTGCTGCTCGCAGCGGTCCGCCGTCTGAAGGACCAGGGTGTCAGCATTATCTTCGTCAGTCATCGGCTCGACGAGATTGTCGAAATCGCCGAACGGGTGACCGTCCTCCGCGACGGCCGGAAGGTAGGAACGTTCCCGGCAGTCGAGATCGACGACAGACGGCTGGCCGAACTGATGACTGGCGAGAGCGTTGAGCACACAATCTCGGCAAGGGCCGCGTCGGGCCGCAGGCGGGTTCTCGAAGTGAGCGCCGCCAGCCGTGTCGGTGAGTTCGAAGACATTTCCCTCACCATCCATGAAGGAGAAATCCTCGGCCTCATCGGGCTTCTAGGATCAGGCCGGACCGAACTGGCTCTATCACTGTTCGGAATGTCACGGTTGGACAGGGGCGAGATCGCGGTAGATGGCAGACAGCTGCGATTGCTTTCGAACAAGGCAGCGATCGCGGCAGGAATTGCATACGCTTCGGAAGACCGCTTGTCCCTCGGCATCAACTTGCGCCAGTCGATTGCCGACAACATGGCTGTCACCGTGCTCGAACGTCTACGCAACTTTCTCGGCCTGGTGTCATTCGAGCGTCGGGCATCGCTTGCGCGTTCATGGATCGACCGGTTGCATATTCGCGCGGCAGGTGTCGACGTTGCCGCACAGACTTTGTCGGGCGGCAACCAGCAGCGGGTTGTGCTGGCCAAGTGGCTTGCGACACAGCCGAAGGTGCTGATACTCGACGGCCCGACCATCGGCGTCGACATCCGCAATCGGGCGGGGATCCATAGATTGGTGCGATCCCTTGCTGACAACGGCATGGCGATCTTGATGATCTCGGACGAGGTGCCGGAAGTTCACTTCAATTGTGATCGTGTCCTGCACATGCGCAGCGGGAGGATTGTCGGCGAGTTCATTCCCGGCAAGTCGACCGAGGCACAACTCTCGGAGGCGCTCTATGCCTAGTGTGCTGAACGCGAAGTTCCTGATATTTGGCCGGTCACACCGACAGGAACTTCGCGTTCAAAAGCACACGAGAATTATTCTAGAGCAAATCCCGCCAAAGTTGAAGACTTTGGCGATAAGGATTTGCTCAGTAGATATTGATTTGGCGCGAATCCTTTTCGGCGAAGTGATTCCACTTCGCCGGGATGCGCTGTAGTGTCCTTTCGAATCCGAAGTTCGCTCGGAAGGCGCTGCGAGGTAGTGCGAACTTCGGATTCGGGACACTAGCATGGCGGGGTGGGTCTTTGGCCGGACCGAGCGGGCATTGGCGGCAGCGATACTCATTACGATCGTCGTACTGTCGCTGTCTTCGCCCTACTTCCTGACGGTGCCGAACCTCGTCAACCTGGTTGAGGCTTATTCGGTGCCTGCGATCCTCGCGGCGGGCGTTCTCGTCGTATTGGTCTGCGGGGGCATCGACATTTCGTTCACCGCCACAGCCGCGGCGGCGCAGTATTTTGCTGCAACACTGGCCACCAAGCACGGTCTGCCGCTTGTGCCGACGCTATTGCTGTCGGCATGCCTCGGCATCGGGCTTGGCGCATTGAATGCACTGCTCATCCACTACCTCAGGGTCGGTTCCATCATCGTCACGATTGCGACCTCGAGCATCTACTACGGGCTGCTGATCTATCTGACGGACGCCCATGAGATCTACGATCTACCCGACTGGTGGGCCGAACCGGTCGTACTTTTTCGTGCTGCATTGCCTTCCGGCGACGTCGTGAAGGTTGGTTTGCCGATCCTCGTCATGTGCATGGTCGTGCTGCTCACACATATCCTGATGAACCATACGCGGCTTGGCCGGCAAATCCACGCCTTCGGGGGCAATCCGGAGGCGGCGAGCCGTATCGGGATCAACGTTCTCGGTGTCCAGCTATTCGCTTACGCCTATCTCGGATTGCTTGCTGCGGTTGGCGGCTTCATGCAAGCTTATCGAGTGCATCAGGCGGTGCCAACGGCGATGGCGGGACTGGAACTGAATGTTCTCGCGGTGGCGATCCTGGGTGGCGCCAGCTTGGTCGGTGGGATCGGCACGATGAGTGGCGTCGTCCTCGGCCTGCTCTTCCTCGCCATATTGCAGAATGGTCTCAATCTCCTTGGCCTCTCGTCTTACTTTTTCGGGGTGGTCACAGGCCTTGCCATTCTGGTTTCGATCGTGATGACCGGATATGCCGAAAAGCGCGCACGAAGACCACGAATGGCACGGGCAAACTGATGGGTGATTCTGTTTTGAACAGCAAGCGGGGGCTCCTCGGGAGCGAAGCGAGTTGACTGATTGATTGGATGCGGCGTGGCACTGTCGGCGTCGGTGGATTGCTCCCACTTCTTGCTGTTCTCGTCGTCTTATTCTCTTTGGTCGAGCCGGCGACGTTCCCGCGCGGGACGACACTGCGGGCAATCATGTTCCAGTTGCCGGAGCTTGGTCTGCTGTCGCTTGCGATGGCGATTTCCCTGATTTCCGGCGGCATCAATCTCGCCATTATTGCCACTGCCAACCTGGCTGGATTGTTGATGGCGTGGATACTCACTGCTTTGATGCCGCCTGAAGCGGTCGGGATGGAACTCGCCTGGTGGCTTGCGATGGCCCTTGCTGCGGGCCTCGTATTGTGCGCAGTCGTCGGACTCGTGACGGGGTTGCTTGTTGCGCTCATCGGCGTCCACCCGATCCTGGTTACTCTCGGAACCATGACGCTGCTTCACGGGATAGGCATCTACTTCACGCGGGGACGCACATTGTCGGGATTTCCCGAGCCGCTCATTTTTATCGCAAACGAGACCATTCTCGGCATTCCGATCTCATTCCTCTTGTTCACGTTCGTTGCAGTTGCCGTGCACGTGTTTCTGACCAGGACCACTCTCGGCATACGCATCCACATGACCGGCTCCAACCTCGAGGCCACACGCTTTTCAGGTATCGATACGCGCCGCGTGCTGGTGTGGGTTTATCTGCTTTCGAGCCTGCTCTGCTGGCTCGCTGCGATAGTGATGATGGCGCGCTTCAACGCCGCAGGAGCCGATATCGCTCAATTTTACCTGCTGATCACCATACTGGCCGCGATATTGGGAGGCATCGATCCCTATGGTGGGTTTGGTCGTATCGCGGGGCTGTTTGTCGCGTTGATCATCCTTCAGGTCATTGCCAGCGGCTTCAACATCATGGGTGTTAGCCCGCACCTGGCGCTCACCAGCTGGGGGTTGATGCTCTTGCTGGTTATCGCCATCAAGCGAATATGGCTCTTGTAGACGGGTGCATTCATAATCTTCCGGGCTCTTCGCGAGGTGCGAGACAGGAGCAGTGATAAGTGGCGACCTCCGAGAGGACTCAAACCTCCGACCCTCAGATTGGGACCGTAGTGACACGAGTACGAAGCTTCCTCAAACTTATGTTTTCCAGGGTGCTTTGTGAGGTCGAACCGCCAGGAGTGATATCGTCAGCTGCGACCGCGGCAAGCATCTTGATGAGGGGTTCATTGCAGTCTCTTCCTTTGGAGATTCGCTACGCAGATAATCGCGAGGCGGATGACGCACGTCCGGTGCGCCATCCCCACGCAACACTTCACGTCCGCAACGTCTTGAACGACGCGCGCAGCTCATCAGTGAAGTAACCGGGCTGTTCCCATGCCGCGAAGTGGCAGCCCTTGGGGAGGCGGTTGTAATGCAGGAGCTTCGGGAACGCGCGCTCGGCCCAACTCTTCGGCGCGGTGTAAATTTCACTGGGGTACGCGCTCACGCCGACGGGAATGGTGACGCCTTTGGCGTCAAAGAAGCCGGCCTTCGCCACGCGCCGGAATTCCCAATAAAGCCGGGCTGACGAGATAGCCGTATTCGTAAGCCAGTAGAGCGTGATGTTGTCGAGGATGTCGTCGCGGGTGAGGCCCTCGGGCTCCCCATCGAAGGAGCGGGCGATCAGCGCATAGCTGTCCGCGTCGTGGTCCAGAATCCATGACGCCAAACCTGCCGGTGAATCGACGATCCCGTAGAGCGTTTGCGGTCGAAGGGCCATCTCGTTGGCGTAGCCCAGGCCGTGCTTGTAGAAAAAGGCAACTTGCTCATACGCGTGCTTTTCGTCGGTCGCGAGGTCGGCCGGCGGCGGACTGCCGGCAGCAAGCGCCTTCACAATCTCGGGCGGAATTGTCCCTGGCATATTGGTGTGTATGGCGATCAACTCGGGAGGCGCCATCAGCGCCATCTGTTCGGTGATGAGGGCCCCCCAATCGCCGCCCTGTGCGACAAACCGGTTGTAGCCGAGGCGCTTCATTAGTTCGGTCCACGCCCGCGCGATGCGCGCCGGATCCCAACCCGGTTGCGTCGGCTTTGCGGAAAAGCCGTAGCCCGGCATCGACGGGATCACGACGTCGAACGCATCGGCCGCGGTTCCGCCATGTGCGGTGGGATTGGTGAGCGGATCAATGATCTTGAGCTGCTCGATGACGGAACCTGGCCAGCCGTGGGTGATGATCACGGGCAAGGCACCCTGATGCTTCGATTTCACGTGGATGAAATGGATGTCGAGCCCGTCGAGCTCGGTGACGAAGTGCGGTAGCGCCTTCAGGCGCGCCTCGCATTTGCTCCAATCGTAATCCGTTCCCCAGTACTGGATGAGTTTTTGCATTGTGGCGAGTTGCACGCCTTGTGTGTCGCCTGCCGACGCGGTCGCCCAGATCGACCGAGAAGCTGCGTCGGATACCAACTCGCGCTCCGGCCAGCGCGTGGCGGCGATGCGCCGACGCAGTTCGGTCACCTCCGCTTCCGGAAAACTCACCTGAAACGGACGGATTGCGGTGTTGTCGGGCATGGTGTCCTCCTGTGGGGTTTGAGACGATGACGATTGGGTTTGCGCCGCGGCCAGCGCATAAGCCGGCAGTAGCGATGCCATGATGCTCGCGGCGCTGAGCTTGAGACCCTGGCGGCGGCTGATTTGCGCGCCAGGTGTCTCGTTTGGGCTATCTGTTGCGACTCTCTCTTTCATGGAATGGCCTCCCTTGAAGTGAATATGATCGAACTCATGCGCCAGGATGGCGCAAGCGTGCAATCGCTACGGGGAAAAAGTGGTGGCGTCGGAGAAACGCTTCCGCCTCCGCCGGGTCAGTGACGACGAATTCGTTGGCATGGCTGTCCCCTTGGTTCAATGCCGGCAGATTATCAGCCAGCTTGTGATCCTGACAGAGGGAGGCGGCGGCTCTACTTTCTTGTCGCTTCCTCATTCGAGGCGGACCGGGGAGCCGTGCCGAAACGGAAGGCCAGGCGACCGCTCATGCGGTTGCTGCTGAGAGCAAGGCAAGACGGACTCGAGGTCTACTAAACCTGCATTGTGATAATCCGGAGCGGATCGCTGCCTTTACCTTGTGCTGCGAGGAACTTAGATGGCAACCCTCGCGTTATCACTGATACCGTCCATCAGCATCCGTCAGCCAAGGAGAGTAACTATGAGTTATATCGATGGTTTTCTGATCCCCGTACCCGCAAGCAAGAAGAAGGAATTTATCGCTCAGGCCTCAAAGATGGCCCCGATCTTCAAGGAGTTCGGCGCAAAGCGCGTGGTCGAGTGCTGGGGCGACGACGTGCCTGACGGTAAGGTCACCGACTTCAAAGGCGCCGTCAAGGCCGAGGGCGACGAAACAGTCGTGTTCAGTTGGGTCGAATACCCTTCCAAGGAAATTCGCGACGCTGCCAACAAGCGGATGATGGCAGATCCGCGCATGAAGGAAATGGGGAATCACATGCCTTTCGATGGCAAGCGTATGATCTTCGGCGGGTTCGCGCCGGTTCTCGATGAATAGTGCTCTCGCGATGGCCAAGAATTAAGAGGAAATCAGGATCCTGCAGGATGGGCGGTGACATCCTGCAGGCTCTCCGTAACGCAGCGAGATGGGGGCAATGAACAAGGAAAGCACAATGGCATCCGTCCGGTACATCGTGGACGACGTGGACAAGTCGGTCGGATTCTATCGCGATCGGCTGAACTTCAGGGTCGACATGCACAACCCCGGCAAGTTCGCGGCGCTCGAGCGCAACGATCTTACTCTCTACCTGAGCGCTCCGGGCGCGGGTAGCGGAGGCACTGCCGGCGGTCGTCCACAGCCCGGCGGGTGGAACCGCTTCATGATCGTTACCCAGGACATCGACTCGCTGATCGGCCGGCTGAGCGATGCCGGCGCCAAATTCAGGGGCGAAATCAGCGAGGCGGGTGCCGGGCGCGCGAGGCTTTTGGAAGATCCATCAGGCAATCTCATCGAGCTGTTCGAGTTCAAGAAGAAATGACTGACCTTCGTCTGACCCTTGGGCTGGACAAGTGAGAATTTGGCGAGCCATGGGTGAAATTGCACGATATGGGTCACGGTAGAAGGGCTGGGCTCAAGCTTTTCCGGTCCTCAAGTCCCTAAATGCCTGCTCTTGACCCGCAAGCTGCCATTAAGCTCGGCACGGCGGACGTCCGGGTTGGGCCATTCGTGTCGCGGGCAGACTGTCAGCTTTCGGGGTTGAGCGATCAAGCCCATTGCAGGTGATGCAGACCAATCCCGCCCTAAGCGCAAGCAATGCGCCCTGGGAAGATGGCGGCAGCGCGTGCATCCACAGTGCGACGCTAGGGAATGCCCAGCGTCTGCGAGTTCTGTTCTCAATTCATCCACCGTCAGGCTCGTGTTGGTCGACCTGCCCGGCCATCACCTCGCTCTGTGACGCGCTTCCGGATTTACGATGTCGGCATGACCTTCGCCGCTGATCAGTGCCCAAAGGTTACGTGCGGCATGAAAGCCGATGCTTTCGGTTCCCTCGGCGGTCCACGCGGCGACGTGGGGGGTGCATATGACGTTGCGATTGCGGAATAGGGGGTCATCGGTTCGCGGCGGTTCCTGGTCAAAGACGTCCAGCGCTGCACCGGCAATTTCGCCGGCCTCGAGGGCCTCCCGCAAAGCCGAGTAATCGACAAGTGATCCGCGGCCCGTGTTGACGAAATAGGCCGTGGGCTTCATGGCGGTAAATACATCTTTATTGAACATGCGAAGGTTTTCGGGTCCCGGCGTGGCATGTAGGGTGATGAAGTCCGATTGGGCGATGAGCTCGGCGAGACTTACGAGTGTCACACCCGGCGGCGATTCCTTAAGATAAGGGTCATAGGCGATGATCCGGCTTTCCCAACCGCTGAGCCGCTGCGCTACGCCGCGGCCGATGCGGCCCAGGCCAACGATGCCCACGGTCGCACCGCACAGAGTCGCAGAGTGGGCTAACCCGCGCCAGCCGCCAGCTCTCATAAACTCCGACGTCCAGGTGCCGAGCTGCTTGGCAAGCGCCAGCATCAACGCCACAGCATGCTCGCTAACCGTGAATATTTGGTAGTCATTCGGTGTATTGCTGACGAGAATGCCATGCTCGGTCGCGGCATCGATATCAATACTGTCGATCCCGATTCCAAATTTGGAAATGTACCGAAGATTGGGAAGAGTTTCTATCACGCGCCGGGTAATCCGCGTTCCGCTGGCCCCCATCAGAGCTATGCATGGCTTGGCTCTGGTGATGAGCTCGTCTTCGCTGAAACGCTTGAACGGCATCTCCCAAAGGGCGTGTCCCATATCGACGATGAGACCCTTCTGTCTCAGCCATTCGATGGAACGATCGGTCGGGTCATACCGCTCAAAGGCGAGCCGCCCTTACCGACGTAAAAAGGCGTGTGTCTACGGTCCGAGATGCGCTTGCATCTTAGCTGGGAAGACGTAGGGTGGCCGTCTCCCTGCGCTGCTTCGCAGCTCCGGGAGATCACCCTACGCCCATTGAGAAAGGCGGCTTAGCCACCCGAAGCCCCGGAGGGGCGTAGGGTGGCGAGCCATGAGGGATAAAGATGAGAACTCCTATGTCATTGAAATTGCACGATGTGGGTCACGGTAGAAGGGCTGTGCTTGAGCCAAATTCTTACCTGGCGTCAGTTCCAGCACCTCGTGCCATCTGGGACAGTTACGCAGCGGATCGAAATCGGAATCGTGCAGAATCCACGCCTTGGTTTCGTGGTTGGCTTGCGGCAGCAGAGCCACAAGCAAATCAAGGGCGCGTTCGAGTTCGCCGAGAATAGAGTAAGTGCACGCAACATTGTATTTCGCCAGGATATCGTCAGGATGGATGGAGAGTGCACGAGCGGCCCATTCCTTCGCCTGCGTAACCTCCCCAAAGGCTGCGAAGGCGGCGGAGATCATATAGGCAGCTCGAGGGTTGCTGGGATTCCTCTCCAATTCACGTTGAGCCCGCTCTACTCCTCTCCGGGCTGCTTTTGTTGCGTCTTGAGGCCGTTCAAGTGAATGATAGACCGCCCTCAGTAAAAAGGCAGACTGGTAATCGTCAGGTTTGATCTCCGCAGCGCGTTCCCAGTAGCGAGCGGCCTGTTCAAATTTTCCCTGCGCGAAACATGCACGAGCATAAAAATAGTGGCCTTCGAACAGATTGGGATTTGTCGTTATGGCTCGCTCGAACTCCCTTTCAGCCTCCTGATATCTCTGGCTCACTGAAAGGGCGAGGCCACGCGATGCTCGCGCTTCAGCAAGGCCGCTGTCAATGTCGAGTGCCGTTGCACAATTTGCGAGAATGCCGTCAATTGATACGCCTTCGCTGTAGTGCAAGTAGAGGAAGGAGTCGCAATCGGCAGCACCGGCATAGGCGCGTGCGTAGAGGGGATCGAGCTCGATGGCTTTGGCGAACATTTGCTTGGCCAGCAAGAGGTTGGATTTCGAGCCTCTGTGGAAGAACTCTCGCCCTCTGAGGTAGAAGGTATAGGCCTCGACATTCCCCGTCGGCGCTTGCTCGATGGCTTTCTTCTCCTCCGGGAGGAGCTTGACCTTGAGCTGGTCAACGATGGTGTGGGTGATCTCGTCCTGAACGGTGAAGATGTCAGTCAGGTCACGGTCGTATCGGGCGGCCCAGATATGGCCGCCAGTTGAGCCTTCGATCAATTGGGCGTTGATCCGGACCTTTTGCCCGGCCTTTCGAACGCTACCTTCGACGACATAGGCAACGCCCAATTCCTTGGCGATCCGCTCCAGGTTGACCGCCTTGCCCCTGTAGGTGAAGACGGTGTTGCGGCCGAGCACGAACAGTCCCGAAACGTTCGACAGGTCGGTGATGATATCTTCAGTAATGCCGTCGCTGAAGAACTCCTGCTCGGGTCGTTGCTCATGTTGGAGAAAGGCAAGATCGCCACCGACGGTTTGTCGATACGCACACGCTTCTGACCGTCCGCTACCGCACCACTACGAACGCTGTTTAGATTGACGAAATACACATGCACCGGCTGGCTGATGTTCTTAACGGTCTTCTCGCCCTGATCGATGAACTCAAGATCGAGCTTGTTGCCAATCTGGTGGCGCACCCCGGCCGAACAGGCGATGCCACCTGGTCCGGCCAGACCTTCCAGCCGCGCTGCCATGTTGACGCCATCGCCGTAGAAATCTTCGCCGTCAACGATGATGTCGCCCACATTGATGCCGATGCGGAATTTGATGTGCCGATCATCAGGAACCCCGGCATTACGATCCTGCATACCAGTCTGGATTTCGACGGCACAGCGTGCCGCATTGAGGACGCTGCCAAACTCCACCAGAAAGCCGTCCCCCATCGCCTTGAAGATGCGACCAGCATGCTTAGCCACACACGGGTCGAAGAACTCGCGGCGATGATGACGGAGCGCGCCTAATGTCCGTTCCTCATTGGCCTCCATGAGTTCGGCTATAACCAACCACGTCGGCGGCCAGTATCGCCGCCAGCCGACGTTCAACCTGTTCCTCGCTCATGCCTGCCCACGCCTTGCTGGGCAACAACGTTACTCGATTCACCAGTTACTGAGCAAATGAGATCGTGGGGCGGGAATGATGTCCGGGTTGGGTCGATGCTGTCGAAAAAGTTGAAAATTCGAGCCTGCGAAAAATTCGTCCGATTGATGCTTTGAGCGACGATCGCAATTCAATTCCTAGTCAAACCGGCTGCCGTGGCCACTGACGGAACTCTTAGTCAAATCAGATATCCCCCCGCATAACTTTACGAACATGGCACCCAAGGCCCTCGAAAACACTGATCGTCGATGCAATTCTGGTTTTTCGACAGCATCGGTCATTCGCGGCGGTCAGACGTTATCCAGCCTATGTCTGCTGTCCGCCTGAATGCAGACAACCGGTGGGCATTTCGTTCACCAAGCTTTCGTTGTGCGAGCCGGCCGCTCAGGTTTCCAACTCGCAACTATGGCAGCGCGTTTTCATGAAGGACTTCAAAGTTCGACGGTGGCCATGATCCGACAAGAGGCGGCCATGATCGGATAAAGAATTGTGCAGCCGAGCCTGAAAGTTCTCTCTTTTGTTCAGCAGGCTCCTTGAGAAATTCAATGATTTCAGTTCCCTAGCAAAAATGGCGAGCCATGAGGGATAAAGATGAGAACTGGCAAGTGACCTTACCGTTCTCAATACTTAATCATCGCCGTACCTCGTCTCCTGCCAATTACTCAGTTTAAGTCAATGATTTACTAGGCTCAGGACCCATTAAATCGCTCGGCGAGACCTTCATCCGTAGGCCGGAGACGCCACAAGGATGGAAATGGGTCCTCGGGTCTGAATCACTCGTTCAAGCCGTAGCCCGGCGGCGTCGAACAAGCTTGCATACTGTGCCTCCGTCCTCTCCAGGCCGCCGGTGACGGCGAGCATGACCACGTCGATACCTTTAATCTGGTTCGGTTCGTCACCCGGCGGCACGAGCGTCTCGGCGACAAGCACTTTCCCGTTCGGTAGCATGGCCTTGCGGCAATTTAGCAGGATCGCCGCGGCACGCCCATCGTCCCAATCGTGAACGACCTTCTTAATGACGTAGACGTCACCAATGGGAACGCTCTCAAAGAAATCGCCGGCGATAAATTCAGTGCGCGGCAGGTCGCCTCCGGCATCCTGGTGTGCTGCCGCGACGCCCGAAGGCAGATCGAAAAGCACGCCGCTCAAATGGGGGTTGCGGGCCAGGATCGCCGAGAGAAGCTGACCATGTCCGCCGCCCACGTCGACGACCCGCGTGAACGGCCTGAAGTCATAAACTTCGGCAACGGCCTCGTTGCTGCCTTGGCTCAAGGCGACCATGGCACGCTGAAACATGGCAGCCTGCTCTGGGTGTTCCGATAGCCAGTCAAACCTTGGGCTCCCGAACACCTTGTCGAAGGCTGGTTTTCCAGTGCGGACAGAATGCAGGAGTTGCTCGAAGGCAAGATAAGCCTCGCTGTTGATCATACGGACGAAGTCACGGGGACCCGGCTGATCGGAGCGCAGCACGGCGCCAACCTCCGTCAGCTCGAAATGACGGGGCATTACTTCCCTAAAGACCCCTTCGGGCGCGAGAAGTCGCATTACACGATAAAGCGCACCAGCATCTGACTGAGTGGCAGCCGCTAGTTCATCCACCGACCGCTCGCCGACGGCCAGAAGATCGGGGACGCCGAGTTCGATAATGACGCGCAGCGCCTGTGACACAGCGAACCCGAATCCTAGCCTCATGATCTGTTGCGACGCGCTGGGCATGGGCGTTTTTTCCTCGATTGTCTGCGTAAGCTTAGCAGAATTCAGCGAGCGCAATCCAGGCAACGCTTCCCCAAATTGGAGATGAGCTGACGAGGGCCCGAGAATTACGTCTGCCCCTTCCTGTTGATTCCATTTTGAGCCGATAAGGTGCTTTGACCCCAGGCAGAAATTGCCTCATTGCCATTTACTCGTGACGGAAGGATCCAGCCAATCCCTTGTTCTTTGATTTCACGCACAACTTGTGTATCTTGTCTTGCATCCAACGACTGGACAAACCGTGGTGTCTATAGAGCCACCACGTCGGATAGAAGGAAGGCTGGGATGACGAAAGACGTTCTCATGAATGGCATTCAAACTGGCAAAACGATTTGGCACAAGAGTGCTCGAGGGCCAGGTGGTGGTGATATCGTTGATCTGGCCCTATTCAACGGACAGATTGTTTACCCTAACGGAGAATCCGGCACGATGCGGGCGTCGAAATTATCGACCTCGCCGACGGAAAAGACTCTGGCCAAGTGATAGTCCTATTGGAAGATGGGTCGATCTCAAATCAGGTGGTCAGAGGGGAAGTGACATTCACCGAAGGCGAAACTCTTTTCCGTGGCATCGGGGTCTGGGAAATGGTGGGCGGCACGGGGCGGTTTGCTGACTTGCGAGGCGGTGGTACCTACAAATGGGAAGTGGATGGAGACAAGTGGCGCGCAGAGTTTAGCGCCTAACACAGGCTGGGGTGGCGAGGACGCCGCCCTTATTGCCGAGAATCTCGCAGTGCAGAGTTAGTGCGCATCCGGGTGTCTGCTTGTGGCCGATGCTGTCGAAAAAGGGCCACGATTGCTCGCCAAGACCTGAGAATTCTTTTTTCGACAGCATCGGTCAATAGCGTCGCAATTAGCTAGGTCCGCGCGATGTCCACCAAGCGTCAGACACCGGACGACTTGTAGGAGACTACCCCAACGCTGAAGCTGGGTAGCTAAATCCAAAAGTTCTCTCTTTTGTTCTGGAGTTATTCTGGAAATGAATAGGCAGATCAGTACGTTGAGAGTTATGGCGACCCCGAGAGGATTCGAACCTCCGACCCTCAGATTAGGAATACGTTTTTGGCCGTTTGGCCAAGCCTTTCAAAACATTGCGCTTCCGCTGTTTCCCGTCAATAAGCCTTTGACAACTAGTGCTAATTTCTTGACAGCGTCGGACACAGGACGCTAACAAAGGGACACGGCGTGCCGTTCGTTCGCCGGACATACTGCGGACACGGAAAACGCCATGAAACTCACAGACGTCCTCATCAAAGGGCTCGAACCGCCGGCCACGGGCAACCGGATCACCTACGACGGCGAGGTGAAGGGCTTCGGCTGCCGCGTCACTGCGGCAGGGGCTCGAGCTTTCATCGTCAACTACAGGACGCGGGCGGGCCGGGAACGCCGGTTCACTATCGGTGGATTCCCGGACTGGAAAACCGCTACGGCAAGGGCCGAGGCGCTCGCGGTCAAGCGCCGCGTCGACATGGGCGAGGATCCGCTCGCCGACTTTCATGCCGACCGTGACGCGGCAACCGTCGCCGAATGGTGCGAGCGCTACATCGCGGAGCATCTGCCGAAAAAGCGGCCATCGTCACGGCGCGACGACCTGTCGGCCATAGGCAAACATGTTCTGCCCGGCCTCGGGAGCAAGACGAAGGTTGCCGATCTGACGGTCTCTGACATCGACCGGCTGCACCAGAAAATCTCGAAGGCGCATCCTGTCGCGCGAATGCGGATCGTTCGCTTGTTGTCCAAGATGTTCGCCCTGGCCATCCGCTGGGGCTGGCGTACCGATAACCCGGCCGGGGCGTCGAGAAGCATCCGAAAACAAGCGCGAGCGCTACCTCTCGCCGCAAGAGCTCAAGGCCTTTGGCGAGGCGCTGGACGGGCTCGCGGACAGCGAGGCCGCAGCCATCATGCGGCTGCTGCTGCTGACGGGCGCCAGACGCGGCGAGGCTTTGGCGGCACGCTGGGTCGACTTCGACCTTGAGCACGGCGTTTGGAGCAAGCCCGCCGCCACGACGAAGCAAAAGAAGCTGCACCGGCTGCCGTTGTCCGGTCCGGCGCGCGTGCTGCTCGGCGAGCTGCGCCAGAAGGCCGATCCGGAATCGGTATTCCTGTTTCCGTCGCCTGGAGCACGCGGCCATCGCATCGAGGTGAGGCGCGCTTTTCGTGCCGTCTGCACAGCGGCCGGCATCACCGGCTTGCGCCTGCATGATCTGTAGGCATTCGCACGCGAGCGTGCTGGCATCCGCCGGGCTCAGCCTGCCGATCATCGGCGCAACTGTTGGGTCACACGCAGGCTCAAACGACCCTGCGCTACAGCCATTTGCTCGATGACCCGCTGCGCCGGGCGACCGAAACAGCAGCCGCCATCATCACCGGCAAGCCCGCTGCCGAGATCGTGCGGCTGAAGGGTGACCGCCATGGGTGACGACCTCTTCGGCCGGAAATTGATCGACCCGGATGTGGCGAAGGACTTCGCCGACCGGGTACTGAGTGGTGTCCATGGGTCGACGTCGACCCGATAGCGGCGGCGCGTAATGGCGACTTTAGCCTCCTGGCCTGGTGGGTGCGATCTGGCGGCCCCATGGGTGACGAGGCGCGCATTTTGATTGCCGACATCCTGGAAGGAAAGATTCGCCGTCCCGAAACACCGCCGCCTGTCCAGTGTCAAAGTGATTGATCTGAGGGTGGCAGAGGATGTCGTCTCTCTGATGCTCTTGAAGGACATCAAGAAGGAGGCCGCCGTAAAGCAGGTGGGCCAACGCTACAACATGGACCGTCGGCGGGTATTTAAGGCGCTGGAACGGTATGAACTGGCAGCAACAGAGAAACTAGCGCACGCGATCGACCAAGGCCTGGTGCCTGGCTGGGGGCCGCCCGAAACTAGTGCGCGGAAGTAGGCACTTATCGCACCGCTTTCTTGATGACAGGGGCGCGAACGTGGTTAGATTGTCCCGCTCGTGTCCACTTGGAGACAGCCCAATGCCAGACCTTGTCAGCCTTCTCGCCGATTACTTCACGCTCGCCGAAATGGCGCAGCAGCTCAACAAATCCGAGCGGACGGTTATCCGATATACCCAGCAGCCGAACGGTCTGCCCTATGTCCAATTGGGACCCAGCAAACTGTTTCATCGCGAGACGAGTGCAAAATGGATTTCGATCGCTCGAGCGGCGGCCTAATCCCGTGCGTCCACGCCCGACCGCATCGGCGCAAGTAGTGCAGAAATAGTAGGCCGGGCTGCTGAGGGAGCAGGGCCCGGCCGAAGGCGAAAAGTACTTTGCAGTCGAGTGTCGCCTTTAGCACGAGCCCTCCGCTTCCCGCAACAACGCCCGGCCTCCTCGAAAGGAGGACCGGCAAATGGCAATTTACCAAACTCTATATCGCGATGGTGCGGTCATGACCGCGCGCGGTATCGAAGAGATCATCATTGGTCCCCGGCACCGTCGAGACCTCGGCGATATTGACGCGCTGGCCAACAGCATTGCAGCAAACGGACTCCTGCATCCGGTCGTCATCCGGTCAGACGGCGAACTGATCGCGGGCGAGCGCCGCTTGCTGCGTGCGAAGTCTCGGCTGGTCGCGCGTGCCGGTTCGCGTCGTGAACCTCGACAACTTGACGTGCGGCGAACTTGCCGAGAACGCCGAGCGCGAGACGTTCCTGCCGAGCGAGATCGAGGCGATCCGGCGCACGCTCGAACCGATTGAGAAAGCGGCGGCCGAAGCGCGGATGAAGGCGGGCACCCCTGCGGAAAGTTTCGAAGGGTCAGGGCGCGCCGTGACAAGATCGGCGCGTTCGCTGGCATCTCCGGTCGCACCGTCGAGAAGATCGCGGTGGTTGTCGCAGCGGGCGAAGCCGAGCCGGAAAAGTTCGGCAAGCTCGTCGAAGACATGGATAAGACGGGCCGCGTCAACGGTCCTTACCGACGCCTGAAGAACGCACAGCAGGCCGAAGCAATTCGCGCCGAACCGCCGCCGTTGTCCGAATAGAGGCCGTATCGCGCTGCGATGGTCGATCTGCCGTGGGCCTACGAGCCAAACGACGATGAGGCGGCGTTCCGAGGCGTGTTGGATTACTCAACGATGAGCATTGAGCAGGCTTGCGCGCTCGACGTTGGCTCGATCATGCATCGAGACAGCGTGCTGGGATTTGGGTGACCAACTTCATTTTGGTCCGTGGCCTTCACCGTTCCGATGCGTGGGGCTGTCAGAGCCAGACGGTTGTGACATGGCTGAAGGATCACGGTGGGCAAGGCTATTATGCGTGGCCAGACCGAACATCTCCTCATCGCCACGCGCGGCAAACCCACCGTTCAATTGACGACCGAAAGCACGGTGCTCTTTGCGCCGCTGCGCGCCAACTCGCAGAAGCCGGATGAGTTCTTTGCGCTCGTCAGAAACTCTGTCCGGCGCCACGCTATGCAGTAACTGTTTTCGCGTCAGGTGCGCGAAAATTGGGATCGTCATGGCGATGAGGCTAATCGCATGACCGCCATCTCTCCACGCAAACGGCTTCTGGCGCAGCCCAAACTTTTCCTCGAGCGCCTCGAGATGGTGACGACGCACGACGTCATCGCTGACGAGTCTGAGGGATCGTGGTCGCAATATCGCATCCGACCGGAAGGCAATGGCTGGCGCTGCGTCGATCCCGACCGCGAGCGCACTCAGTTGGAGGCTGCGCCGCATGCCGGTGCCGAAGGCGGTGTTGGACATGACCGGCGTCGAAAGCGACTTTGCCGCCGCGCTGGCCGAGGCCGGGCTTGAAGCCTTTGAACTGGTTTCGCGCTTCGCGCCGATGGCCGTCTCCACCGTTACCGCCTCGCCACCGACAGGCCGGGAAAAAGAAACGGCTGGTATGTTCTGCACGACGGCGACGCGCCTCGCGGCTTTGCGGGCGACTGGAGAAGCGGCCATCGCCTCGACTGGATTCCGCTTCAGCTGAACGGCAAGCGCGTCGCGAAAGACTTCTACGACGAGGCCCGGCAGCGCCACGCCGACGAACAACAGGCGACGTGGGCACGCGCTCAAATACGCGCCCGGAACATATGGGAACGTCTGCCCGCCGCTCGCGCCGATCATCCCTATCTCCAAAAAAGCAGGTGGCCACGGGCCCGTGCCGGTTGACCTGCAATGGCCGTCTTGCGATTCCTGTTTATGACGCCAGCGAAGACGATCTCATCTCGCTGCAGTTCATCGCGGGCGACGGCGCCAAGCATCTTCCTGATCGGCGGCCGGACCAAGGGCGGCCACTGCCAACTCGGCTTCCTCCGCGATGCGGCCCCGATCATCATCTGCGAAGGTTACGCCACCGGCGCGACGCTCCATGCGGCGACTGGCGATTCGGTCGTGCTCGCCTTCAACTGCGGCAACCTTCTCGCCGTCGGCAAGGCGCTGCGCGCACGCTACACCAACGCCCGCATCATCTTCGCGGCCGACAATGACGAGGCCACGCCGGGAATCCCGGCGTGTCGAAAGCCATGGAAGCCGCCTTCGACATCGGCGCTTCCTTCGCCGTGCCGCCGCGACCGGGCGACTTCAACGATCTTGCCGCCGACTACGGGCTCGAGGCGGTGCGGCTGTCTGTGGCCGCGCTCACCGACGCCGAGGCCAAGGCCGAACTCGAGGCGCTTGTCGGGCCGGTGCGCGAACCTGACGCGATGGCGCTGGCGCGGCTTTCGCGGCTCACGCCGTTGCAATATGACCGCGTGCGTCTGGCCGAGGCGAAGAAGCTCGGCATCAAGCTGGCGACGCTGGATGAGGAAGTCAGGAAGCGGCGCGAGCGCCCAAAGCAAAGCACCGAGGCACCGCCACCGCCACCAAAGACGGTGCAGGATCTCGAGGCCGCCGCCCGCGACATCATCACCTCGCCCAGCGTGCTCGAACGCTTTGCCGTGGACATCGGCAAGCGTGTCGCTGGCGAGGAGAAGAATATCCAGCGGCTCTATCTGATCGCCACCTCGCGGCTGTTCGAAAAGACCATGCATGCGGCGATCAAGGGCGTCAGCTCGCCGGCAAGTCGGAGATCCGGCTCGAGGTGCTCGCCTTCATTCCGCCAGAGGACGTGATTTCGTTCACCGTGCTGTCCGAAAAGGCGCTGCTCTACATGCAAGACGACTTCGCCCACAAGATCCTTCCATGGGCGAGGCCCGGACGACAAGGAGCAGGGTTTTCAGGATTATCTGCTGCGCGAGCTGATGAGCGAGGGAATCCTTCGCTACCCTGTGCCGCAGAAGGTCGGCAACGACATCATCACCATCACCATCGTCAAGCACGGCCCGGTGGTCTTCATGGTCACCACCACGCGCGCCAGTCTGCACCAGGAAAACGAGACGCGCATGTTGTCGCATGGAGACCGACGACTCGGAAGCGCAGACCGCCGCCGTCATGCAGAAGATCGCCGAACTCGAGGGCGAGGGCAGCGCTGCAGCGATCAATTACGCCACGTGGCACGATTACCAGCGCTGGCTGGCGGCCGGTGAGCGGCGTGTGGCGATCCCGTGGGCACAGTCGCTGCGAAAGTCGATCAAGGCGAAGGCCGTGCGCCTGCGACGCGACTTCGGCCAGCTGTTGCGGGCCATCCAGGCGCATGCGCTGCTGCACCGTTTTCATCGCGAGAAGACGACAAGGGCCGCATCGTCGCCACCATCGACGCCTCGCGACTACGGCCCAGTACGCGACCTGTTCGCCGACATCATCGCCGAGGCCGTCGAGGTCAAGGTGAGCAAGACGGTCGCCGCCACTGTCGAGGCGGTCGCCGCATTGCAGCCAGTCGACCCAAGGAAGGATATCAGCGGCAACATCCTCAGCACGGAGGGTGCGACCACGCCCGCCGTCGCTCAGGCTCTGAAGATAGACCGCAGCGCCGCACGTCGCCGCCTGCAAGCCGCCGAGGATCGGGAACTCATCGTCAATCTCGAGAAACGGCCACGCGCCTATCGCCCCAGCTACTACCGCACGCTTGCCGGGCACTCGCGGCGCTGGCGACTTTCTGCCGAACGTCGAAGAACTGAAAAAGACCTATGCGACCGACCAAGGGGGAAAATGACGTGCCCAGATGCCCAGAAGCGGTTTTTGGTGTGTGGTTCCAAAGGGAAGTTTTTGGGCAGACTTCTAGAGAACGGTCAACTTTCAAACCCGTTGCCCAGAAGTAAGAGCATGAAAAATAAAGAGAAAGATCTCTTCTGGACTTTTGGGCAGGCGAATCGGGGGAGGTCAGAGGAGCAATCACAAATGACCGACGATCATGCCAACCAACCGGACCTGAGCGAGTGGCCAATTCCGAAGTGCGGTGTAGGTCGCAGTGCGATGCTCGGGGCTCCGCGCCCGGCCCGGAGCTTCGCCTTGGAGTTTGTTGCCAGTGAGTTGGCGCAGACATTTCAAAACCGGGGAAGAAACCGTTGCCGATCTCGTCGCCTTGCTGAGCGAGTTAAAGCCGACGAACCACCTGCTCAACCAGATTTACCGGCACAGCTTCCATCCGCTGCACTTGCCCACCATCGGCGAGGCTTTGGCTCGTCCGCCGAAAACCAGACGGCAGCAACTGCAGGCCGCGCTCGCGCCGGTCATCGGCATGGGCAAGCTGGATCCCGCATAAACCACGCAAGCGATCAGTGAACCCTGCCACCGAGGATTTCCGTGAACTCAGGCAGCGCGTGGGCTCATCATTGGCATGGGACGCGGATAACGACGAGTTCAACATCTCCACGTTCGATCACAAGACACAAAGGCGCCCGGCCGGAGCATCGCGCTGCAAGCGTGGCGGCTGCCATCGCGGAAGCCCGTCAGCGAATTGCTTGGGGTGAGGATCATCTGGCAAGACACAAGGCGGCTTTGGAGAAACTGCAAGCCATCGCCGACGAAGAGACCGCGTCATGACCGACCGCAACCGGCTTCCGACCAGGCGACCGACTGAGCACATTGACTTCGAACACAATGGCGTGCCGGCGACTGTCACGATCGGCTATCGCTGGCCGGGCTTTGAGATCGCCGAAATCTTCTGCATTGCGCGAAGGTCGGTTCGCAGATCGAAAGCGAGGCAAGAGACGCTGCCATCATCACCTCGCTCGCCCTCCAACACGGCGCGACCCTCGATGAGGTTCGCCACAGCCTGACCAAGGCAGATGACGGCAAGCTAGCCAGCATTCTCGGCGCCGCCCTCGGTGCAGCAGCACGATGACGGCAGCCAAGCGCAAGCCACGTTGCCGACACGGTGAAGGCTTCCTTGCCCTCTTTTGGAATCGACGTAGCCGGCAGCGCGTTCCACAATCGAAGGCGGTGGATCAGGCGTCATGGTGATGAACGTGGACGCCAAGGGTCCCGGAGCGGCAGCCAATATTCATCAAGGAGATATTCTCGTGAGCTGGGACGGCAAACCTATAAGCAAGCTGCAATCGTTGCTCGAGATTGTTGGGCCCTGACAGCATTGGAAAGCTCGTGGAGATCGAGCTGCGGAGAGGTGGCCAATCGCACCCGACAAGGCTTCAAATCAGTGAGAGGCCAGCCGCTTGAGAGCTGCACGCGAGAGACCGGTTGCGGTTGGCGATCCATGTGGCGACTCCGTTTTCGCTCATCGGATCGCGACCGCCCTGGCCGACCTTGAAGGGCTCAGCTGGGTCGACAAACGATGACCCTGACGCACTCATCGTCGCCGCACTCGGAGCGGCGACTCAGCTAGACGCCGGCATTGCGCTCACCGCCCGAGAATTGGAAGTACTTGCGCTGCTGGCACAGGGCGCGTCGAACAAGCTCATTGCCAGCCGGCTCGGCATTTCGGCGCACACGGCTAGTATTACGTTGCATCGTTGCTGGAGAAGCTTGACGCCGTGAGCCGCACGGACGCTGTCGCCCACGCCGCAAGGATCGGTGTCCTCCATCTTTGACACTCGTTGGCCAGTGCGGCCGGGCGTTGGGCAACAGCAGATAACGGGCACCGCTGGGATAAGTGCTGGGATACCAGCCGTGGTCAATTCATGGAATGGCTTTGTTTCAAAAGGTTAGGGGCAAAATTGGGCTGCTACTCTTCCGCCAATCGCCGGGGCCTTCTCTCGCATTCGTCTAAATCCGACTGAACACCGCCACTCACACCGTGACTGACTAGACTAGCCAGTCCGCATCATGCGAGCCAGCGTTGATCAGAATGGCGATTGCTGGGACGGTGGCAACTGGATCGGAAGGCAGATAGATGACTATCATCACGCTGCACGCAGCGGCAGCCACCCCAGACCGCTGACGAAGTCGGAACGGCAGACCCGGCCATCCGGCAACACGGCGAACGCCATGATATTGTTACCGCGCGCAATGACTGTCGCTCCTCCCAGCGGGCTGACCTTTACGTCGGAATCTTACGGCGGTCAGCGGCGCTCCAACTGCCCCCGATGGCGAGTTGTCGAAACATCGCATAGAGAAGTCCATCGGCACCGACAGCAACGGCGACCAACGTGTTGCTGCCGGCGAGCGCCAGCGCCACCGGACCGAGCGCGGCGAAGCGTATGGTCTGGTCGACGGCGATGAGGCCCTCGGCCATCATGGGCGTGAGCCCGAAGCCGCAGGAATAAAGGAGACCGTCCATGCCGACCGCTGCAACCACGGCCAACCCGTCAAATGTCCCCACCACACCAGGCTTGGCACGAGGATTGAGGGCTACACTAACCAATGGACTGACGAACGGCCCGAAGAACGTGCCCAAGGTTGCAACGGCCGAGCCGGTCCCCCCAACGCAGGTTGCCTCCATCATCGATGGCAACGATGTCGAGCTGGCCCGGCAGGCGCGAAATCAGCACCGGACCAGGCAACGTGCGGTAGCTCGCAAGACTGTCAAGTACAATCGAACCCGGCGCAGACAGGAGGACCCGGAATGCCCCCGCATCGTCGATCATGAAGACTAGCTCGTCCTTCAGGACTGATGCCGGCCACGGCGAGGATCGGTGCCGTCCGGGCGAACGACCTACATATCGTGCTCCGATCCTAACCACTTCCGCCTCTGAACGAGCGGGCGCGAGGTGGCCCGTATTGCCGAGGCTGTCCCACCAGAAATAATGAACGGCTCCGTCCGTGCCGACCGCGACGACTTCGAAGAGTGTGCGCATGAGCGGCTCAAGCTCGAGCGTTAGCATGACCGGGGGGTGTCTGCGGGCTAAGCTGAAAGCTGTCATCTGGCGCAGGGAGCGGCACATGTGGAAGAAAGCCGGTCAGTAATGCTCCACGACCGACGGCTTAGCAGATCATTGTCATCGACCTGAACGATGATGGCGCCATCATCGGCGAACAGCATCGCCGCAACCGGCAGGATGCGCGGCCACTTCATGTGCCGCGCAATCTTGCGCAAATCGGGCATGGAACCGATGCCGCCGGGCAATCCCGTTCCGGTTGGGGTCCCGAGATCAGGGTCACGCAACAAGCGGCGTACGTCCTGAGGAAGCAGCCAGTCGCCAGAGGCCGCTTCCGACATGCCCTGGATCGCACAGACAACACCGGCCACGATGGCGGAGGCGCCAGAGGTGCCGCTGAATTGCTGATACGCATTGACAGCCGCCTGATGATGGCGCGCGTATCTCGCTAAAGGCAGCAAAGCAATCGACCCTGGCTCCGTGCGTTGAGCCGCGCGACCATCCCATTTCCGTGTCGTTGATGACTGTCAGGTCGGCGCCGCCGACCATGACGGCGCCGGAGAACGTCGGGCTATTCGGCCGCAAATGCGCAAGGAACGAAAACTGATCAAGATCGACGCCGCGATTGCCGGCCTTCTCAATGACATTGATCTGCGCCGCGGTGAGCAAGCCGATCGCGGTCTGCGTGGGTCGGTGGAACTCAATCGGGATATCCGGGCCACCGCCGGCAACAAAGATGTGTGCTTTTTCAATCAAGACAACCCCGCGTCGCTGCACCGCGATGCCCGCGGCTGCCAGAGCGGCCGGGCATGGAAAATCCGCGCCCCGGTCCGCGATTGTCTGTCACGAGGAACCCTGCCGCTTCAGGCGCGATGCCGACCAGTCCCACACCGTTGTCCACGGCCATGAGGATTCCGAGCACATTTGTTCCATGGTTGCGGTCAAGGCTGGCGAACACGGAGGCCGATGTAATGTTCGCGCCAATGAGATCTTCATGGTTGAGACCCCCAGTTGTTCTCAATATCGCACACCCGGATGCGCGGTCCTGTATACCGCCTGGCACTTGCCATGCGTAAATGGCATCGACACCGAAAGGCGCCGCCAGGATTTGCTGGGCACGGCTGCTTTCCGGATTGGTGCCTAATAGATGAGACCGGCTGGCAGCGTTTCAGCCCTAATTCCCGCCCAGAGGACGAAGGGAAGCGTCTCGACCAGCGGCAGCAGCGCCTCGGCGAATGCTCCGTCATCGCAAGGAATTTCGAACCAGGCGAACGGGTTCGGCGGCTCCTCGCCCAGCATGCGGGCGGTGTCGACCAGATCGGCGAGTGCCGCGACATCGACCGCGAAGCGGGTCAAGGCGTATGCCGACGAAGAGGTTGGCTACGTCCTGCCAGGCGATACCATCGTCTGGTCGAGCCACTGCTCCGCGCCGCTTTGATAGGGCAGCGCAATGTCTTCGACAATTTGAACGTCGATGGAAAGCATCAGCCATCATATCGCCTCCCCCGGCGTTTGCGCTCTCCAGCAAGCACGTCGAAGTGCAGATGCGAGGTCGGAGGACCGACAATGGGCTGGGCGCTGGCGCTCCACCCACAAGACCGGACGCCCCTCAGCGTCGCGCGCCAGCTTGGTGCGGCGGCGCAAGGCGACGCCGCTGCTGGGTATCGCCGTGGAGGCGATCTGATGACCGCGCCCGGCACCCGGGCCGGAGGGCCCTCCGATGAGCTGCGACACGGGGCCGGGCCTTGGCCGTGGCCGCGGACCCGTGAGGTCGGAGACGATGCCTTGCTGCCAGTCGCCCAACATCCGGTTCGGATGCATGCGCCGATAAGGATGCCAATGCGGCGGAAGCGTCGTCGAGGGCAGATAGCGGAAGGCGCGCGTGCCGGTAGGTGTCACCTGCTGGATCGCCTCTGCCGTACCGGCATCTGCCAACAGTTGCCTGCCATCGGCACGCAGTTCAACCGCCCAGGCGAGATTTGCATCTCCATCGACGCCGATCAGCACTTCATCGAGGACCGGACCGCTCTGCGGCGCGATGGCGACCGGCCAGATCACAAGCGAAGCGGCATCCAGTCCCGCAGTGTGGAACAAGGACCAGGCGCCGGGGCCATCGACTGGCGGTGGCGCAAGCTCCCACTCAGCATCAAAACTGTCGCGAATGATGGTCTTGTGCAGCCTTA
>CAWJDZ010000002.1:0-262293 GCA_963841765.1 uncultured Alphaproteobacteria bacterium | reverse complement strand
ACGCGACTTTTGGAAAGTCGCCGCCGTCATCAACTCTGAAACGAGGAAGCTCTCAGTCGCCGGATATGTTCTGTACTTCGCTCATCTCGTGCGATACGATCCGCTGACAGAGCGAATAGTAAGCGGGAAGGGATTGAAGCAACAACGGAGTCTCTGTTAGTCGCCGTAAATAATGCGGTGGATCTGATCATCTGACGACGCTTTCCAGCCATCGCCACCTCGACCAAACGCCATATCTTTATCCGCTATGTCAAACGCTCGCGGCTTTAGAGGGCGCATTTTCGTACCATAGCTGCTCGAACTCATCTCTCATTGCCGAATACAGGCCCTCGAGACCAGATTCCTTGAGCTGGGACAAAGCTATGTCAACGCGAATCGCCAGAGATTGACCCGTTTGCTTGCTATAGAGATGAGGCGCCCAGATCATCGATCGCTCGGACATGCTCATCTGCTGGTAAATGATTCCGCGACGAACAAGCCGAACTTCAAGATTTCTGATTTCGTTTTGCGTCAGAAGCGCGTTTGTCTCATTAATATCGTTCTTAATTCTGTCTTCCTGGTCTGACACACCTCGATTTAACATGTTCGAAATAGCAGAATTGTCTGAGCTCATTACTAGAATTCGGCAGTCTACGCCCTGTTGGGCTTTCTCTCGTAGAAGCGCCGTGAAGCCTTCATTTCCAATCCATCCTCTTAATGATAAACCCGAAAAGAAGAAACGCTCCTTCGCGGACGACAAAATATCGGGGACCTGGGGGCTAAGGAGGTCGTAACGCCGAGCCACGGCAAAATTTAGCCGCTCGCGACCAAGCGGCGTTAAGTGAGGCGCAAATGGCACCTTTCCCTCGAAGTGAGCGCCAGGCGATAGTTCTTTTTCGTATCCCCGGAGAATCTTAACGTAATCTTGATCGTATATCTTCCGAGGATCGAGATCGTACTCTATAAACCGCACATCTTTTACATCGAACGGCACTTCATCTCCCCGATGACGCAAAACTATTATTGGGCGAGCTGCTGACTCAGCTATCGCGAGCTCGTAGTACACGTTTGGATTGTTGCCTGTGAGTACACAAACGATTAGATCATTTTCGAGAATATCTTCAATGAACTGCTCGGTGATGCGTCCAGGCCTAGTGACATGGTCGCCACGAATTCACCTCATAACGATCAGACAGAGCCGGCTCTATTATGCAGTGGAATACAATGTCCATATGGTTTCTTATTTCAGAACCATATTGACCAATTGGACTAACAACGAAGCAGCGTCGGCGGCTAGCCTCGACAATTGTTTGGTCTTCTTGCACGGCGTCCGTTCTCCAAATCTAGATATTGAACCGAACAAAATCAGCCGTATGAAAGTGCGCTGTCGATATTCCTGCTAGTTCACGCGACAAGCATCATATGCTCCAGACAGAGCGGTTGGCAAGATTGAGCAGAAGGACTACGTCGAACTCGTCAGGCGCATCGCGAGAATAATATCATTGGAGCACTAAGCTTATCGGCGATTTCCGGGGCAGTCATCTTCAATAGCGAGAACAACCAAGGACACGCCGGCCGTGCATGGGGCTAGCTGGCTAGCCAGAATCCACAACCCGTCGTCCTTGCTCGACCCTTGCAGCAGGAAATGACATTCTGAAGAGTGACGATGTTGGCCATACAACCGCGAGCGACTAGCCATACCCAACTCTGTCAGGGGCGACCTTGACTGCAGTTTCTATTCGTGGCCTCACCTATATGCTCAGCATTGCCTCGCCCAGCGTCTTTGCAGTTCGCAGATGTTCGATTGGCTGTCCACTCAAGTCACATTTCACCGCGCTCGTCTCAGAAAAATTCACCACGACTGCGGTTGGCTTTCCAAATGCTGGGATCGTTGTCCCTCCCCAATGAAGGAGCCGCGCGCGTATATCCTCGAGGGCAAACTGTAAGTAGTGGTCGGCAGTCATCGTCGCAGGAAAATCAATCCGCAGGAGTTTCTCAACGCCTAGCGCGCAGCAATGAAGATTGGCCTAGGAACCCGATTCTCGCAGACAATTATGGCGTGAGGGACAAAGTCACTCATGCGACACCTCGATGATCAAAGAAATGATAATAATCATCATTCTGCGCTTTTGATAGATAAAGAGATGATTTAGACGCATAACTTGTGATGTGCGCAATCTTCTCATTGTCCGCCTTAGCTAGATGAATAGACTTGGTTGGCGCTCTCGGAATGACCATGCTCGTCGACTGACTGTCAGGGTCTGCAAAGGACCGCTCAACTATTCTGCAATAGATGTGGCGCTTAGCCAGTACAATGCAGTGGTGGTGGAGGCCATCTTGGGCATGTTCAAGAGAGTCCAGTTGGAATGTTCTGCGAGTTCTTGACCGTGGATTGTCGAGAAACGCATGGATCTCAAACGTGTTGTGGTATCTTTTCCGATCCCATCTAGCGGCAATTGCTTCCTTCAGGAACAGCGGCAAGGTCCTCGATAGGCATCTGGTTGCCACTACTGGAAATTCGCACCTCTTGTAGGTTAAGGTCAGATGGAATGCGAGAAAAGACTGGACCTGTATCCTGTCGGTTATGAATAGCGCGAAGTCTTTTGGTCTAACTCTGGTAATCGGATTGAACAAACAGTCGGTGTTGTGAGATTGATACATATGCGGTGATTTCTTTGATGTTGGTTTATTCTATTGATTTGGGCCATATCCGGCTAATAGCCTGAACCCGTAGACTTAGACTATTTGCCAATAAAAGCTGAGGTTTGGACCGCTCGCGAACTAACGCTTCAACAGATCGTCGATAATTGGGTCTCGCGCTTCAGCCTCGATGTTACCGAACATCATGACTGTCTTATTTAGCTCGTGATGAACCGTGGATGGTGGTGGAAACCCCAAAAGCTTGGTGGGGTCTTAAATGTACACGTTCCGAATAGTGCTGGCTTAGAAACCAATGAACATTCTTTTACGAGCCAGAAGACATGCGGCTGGTGTACAGCATATACAGGCGCTTTATGACTTGCCTTAGGTCTGGATAATGATCCCTCACAAGCGATTCGATTTCCCGCCGCGGGATTGCAAAGCACTTTTTCTCATGCAGAATGAACTCACATCGATCTGCCATATCTTGCATAAGTTGCCGATTTTCATCCGGTCTAGGGGAGAAATCGAACTCTATAAATCTCGAACGCAGTGATGCATCAAAATGGTGAGGATCGTTTATGGTAGCAATCAATGCGGTTTGAAGAAATTCCTTCTCGAGCCACATGTTGAGTTCAGAAAAGGTATTCGCCTTTAGACGTGAGGCCTCATCAAGGATAATTATCTTGATATCTGCCCTTCTAAAGCCGTAATGCCCCATGAATTGCCGGACAGGCTTGAGATCTTTAATCGCCGCTCCTTCCATTCTGAATGTGTCCTGCCCTGCCGCCAGAGCTTCTGCGGCTGTGGTTTTTCCGAGACCGGGCTGACCGTAAAACAATAGGTGAGGGAAACGTCTCTGCGCTTCGAACAGCAAGAGCGGATCTTTGATCCTCTTTGGTAGGACGCATTCTCCGATAAGCTTAGGCCGGTACGTTGCTGCCCAATCGAATTTCATGGGAATTTCCTAGTGAAAGGAGGTGTCGTGCGCTGGCGTCTCCGGAAGTTCTCCAAGTGTCAATTCCTGGGATGACAACTCGTCACTTATCGTCACCACGAACCTGCTAGGATCTAACTTCTTCTTCAAATGCTCTTTCACATCGAGCAAAACCTGTCCCTCAGACTTCGAGATGACGTTGGGCGGCACGAGCTCGACAGAAATGAGACTTGTCGATTTGATATGGGCTTTGCTGTCCAAAGATATCCGAAGAGCTGTAGCTTCGCCTTGGTCAAGAGTGATCCGTCGTTCGCCGGGCCTCGCCAGGCTCTTGCGATAAGCCGCGATCTGGTTCCGTGTCAGTGCTACTGGTCCTTCAGTATCCGCAATTTTCTCTTTAACTAGCTTCTGCCATTCGTCTCCCGGTAGTTTAACGATTTCGAACAAGGGGCTCCAGCCTTCGAGCTTTAGCTTCGGTCCATAGGCCCGAATTCGGTTTGACTTATCGATTTTGACCCACTTCGTTGCGGTAGGATATGTTACGCCAAGGTGATCACATAACCTTTGAAACTCAGACCGATTAAGACGATCATGCGCTCGCCGGGTGAGCGAACAGATGTCCAGACAGTTTTCAATCGTTCTATTTAAACTCCTTCTGAGTTCTGCTTCATAGAACTCAAATGGCTGATTTACTTCACTCAACATTTTAAGGTCCTTTCTGATTTGGTTGCACCGGTGCAACTTTTAGGGTTGACTAATTACTGGTTCCGAAACTTGCTTTTCTCCGCGAAATTGAGCTAGTCGGAACACGGCCAAGCGTCGCAAAATCATCGATATCCTCGCGCCGGTAGCGCACGGAGCGTCCGATCCTGACAAAGCTCGGGCCTTCTCTAAGTTGACGGTAACGTTCCAACAAAGAGACGGACACCCCGAGGTATTCAGCGGCTTCTCGGGTGTTCAGGTATTGCTGCATCATCTGCGAACGCCTTTCACTAACCTATCAGCGTATAGGTAGTGGCGACTTGGCGGCATTTTGCGCCGCAATAGATCTAGATTTGTTCGATTTGTGCCGGTGGCGCGCAAGCGATCTGAGTGAAAACCGGGTGCAGGAAAAATGAGGCCGGTGATGTCGAGAAGCTCGCTTTATGCTGGGACAACACTAAAAGGTCGGCCAGGAAAGAAAGACGCTCGAAATGAGATTCCTGTGAGGGTTGAACCCGGGCGGTTGAAGTGAAACTCCCGCCTTAAACGCTCCCGAGTTGCTGATTTCTGCCACTGTTTCCACTGAGCGGCATTTTCCCGGACCTCTTTACCTCCCAAGAACGCAAGGTTCTAAGCTTCTTATGGCCGCCGGCGCGGACTCATTAACGCCTGAATTACCTCAGACCTGCGCTAGCCTCGGTCAGCTTTCCGCCAGGCTTAATCTCGGTTACATATACGGTGGCCAAACTATCGAAGAGGGACCGTATTTTTACGTCTTCTTTCAAACCTGCTTTCCCCTGGCTAAGTGGGACGAGTTCATCGACAAGATAGTCAAATATGAGGTCGAGGGTGGACTCCCTATATCCTATGTCGCTCAGGGCTTTTTTACCGCGATATAAGGCTTGGAGCGCCCTCCTCACCTCGACTGGCCGCAGCCGTTCCGGCCGAGGTAAGTTGGAAAATTCTGCATCAAAGCCGAGAAGTCTCTTAACCGAGGCATCGAATGCCCGGTGTAAGTCGTCGACAGTATTAGGCTCGCAAGGCGGCTCATTGGACCCCTGAACTGCTAAACTGATGGTCTGCTGGACGCGTTTGACCAAGCTTGGAGAAATCGATAAGCCTAACTTTCTAGCGCAGAGCTGAATTTCGTTGAGTGAGAGTGGTCTAAGCATTAGCCAGATTTACGTGAGGTGGACTGCACATTAAACTCGTTATTTCGCCGTTATTCGCCATTTTGACATTTCGCTGCGGGTTGCGCATCGAGATTGCTAATTATTTGTTTTAACGTCGCTTTTTTCAATTCTGGCGGGCGTAGTTCAGTGGTAGAACGACAGCTTCCCAAGCTGTATGTCGAGGGTTCGATTCCCTTCGCCCGCTCCAGACTTAGCTGAAATCGTCGGTGGCGAGGTACCTCACGGGTACCTCGCGAGCAGCAAAAATGCCCTTCAAGCTCGGCTTTTAACCGGCCACTGATAGGACGCGGTAAAGGCCGGTAAAGGGGCCGGTTATATTAAGCCAATTGAATAGCGGCTCCTGCGAACCAATCAGATCAGTGCGTCCTGAACGGCCGCGCGCTCGATTAGCTCGGGCGCATCATTCTTAACATTGCCGACTGCCTTACCGACCGGCCAAACGCTCACGCGCTCGCTGGGGAACGGCTTTAGCATCGACTTCAGCTCGTTGTCGTTTGTCGGTTCTTCCCCCGAGCCATTTCTCCCAGCTTCTGACTGCAGTATCACCGGCATTCGGTCGTGGATCGGCGCCATCAACTCGTTCGCATCGGTTGTGATGATTGTGCAGGACCGCAGCCATTGCCCGTCATCGGGATTCTTCCAGGCCTCCCACAACCGGCCATCGTCATGATTTCATGATTGCCCATGGCGAAGGCGAAGGGCTGCTTATCGGCGACACCAGCCTTGCGCCATTCAAAGAACCCGCCGGCCAGGACAAGGCAGCGGCGCCCGACCGTTTTGTGACTACGCATCAAGGTGCAAATAGTTCGGGTTGAATCCGCTGAACTGCTCTAGCCGGCGAACGTCGGGAATTCTCGAGTGCCCGACCTTCAAGGCGGATTAAATTCTGTCCGCGAAGCGTCTGAATTGAGCGGTTTACATGGACGGGTGAAAGACCCAGCGTATCCGCCAGTTCCATTTGGGTGACCGGAAGCCGAAAGGCACCGTCGGTCACCAGTCCCACTCCCTTGAGCCGGAGATGCAGCTCGCAGAACAAATGGGCGATACGCTCCGCAGCTTCCCTCTGGCCCATGTTGACAACCCATTCCCGCAGAGTGCCTTCGTCGACAAGAGTTGCCCACCAAAGGGCTCGCGCGATGCGCGGATTGTCAAGCAAGTCCAGGATCTGCTGTGGAGAAATATCCACGATTTCGCTGTCAGCCAGCGTTGCGATGCTGTGATCCATCTTCTTTAGGACGAAGATGTTCAGGTCGCAGATGTCACCGGGAATGAGATAACCGAAAATCTGGCGCGCGCCGTCCGGCATGATCTTATATCGACAGGCAAAGCCGGCGAGGACGAGATTTACATGAGAGGGCGTATCGCCATCCCGGATTAGATCAGTGTTGGCTGAGACTGCTCTGGACTTTTGAACCAACTCATCAAGGAGATCTCTATCCTTGTCCTGAAGCGGACCGAACAGCTCGAGTTTGCGGGTCAGCACGTTGCCAGAAACGCTCGTCGCGTGAGCTGCCCTGGACGGTGCGCCGGAGGTGTATTCGAATACTGTCATTTGACACCCCTGCTTTTTCACGCGAGAGTTTCGCGCTCCCAGCCTTCAGAGCCTAAGCGCTGATGTCTGACGATGCGCTAGCATAGCATAAACCCCGAAAAGAAGTGGGCGAGTGTCTGGGGCGCCGTCGGCCGCCTCGCCCAGCATCTGCAGGTCTAGGCAGGAGGCGTCGCGTTCCAGGACTACTGCTCCGAAAATTCGAGCGAACAAAGCGGACGGGGGTACTTTACTTCAAAATGCCTCTCGCCATCAGGAGGCCCTTTCCTGAGCACCTACTTGACAGCCCTTGCGCAGCGTGGGTGCGCCAATTTCAATCAATATCGGTCATAGTAACGGACAGTGAAAATACGACTTCATCCGATTCATCGGTCACGCTGAGAGACCAGCCCGTATTGTTGGGTTTCTGAAACTGCATATCTTGGATGCTTTCGCCGGCCAGTCGCAAAGCCTCAGAACGCATATGCTGAGCGCTTGCGTAGTTCATCTCAACGTCATCTGAGCTATTGCCATCGTGGATCCGAAATAAATAGCGAGGCACCACGAGATCCTTCATAGGAGTTAAACCTTAAGTTAGACAGAACAATATGGACGGCGTTAGCTTTTAACCGAGCCTGGAGCATAAGCCTAGCCGCGTTTCTCGGCATCAACATGGCAACGGTGCTTTTTGTTTCAATGAATGGGTGGGAACTATACCTATGTTAAGGCCGATATTATCATATTGGGGTACGACCAATCATCATCAGGTCTGAAGTGCATGCTGATGGCTGTGGGCAAGTAGAGAGACGCTCTCGCTGGTTCCTGCAGGAGACGTCACATGCCGATCACCTCTTTCATTCGCAGATTAGAAACTTCCGTCAAATTTTCTGCCGAAGAAGAGCGCGCTTTGAGAGAGCTCCCCATGCGCGAGACTGAGATCAAGGCCGGTCAGGATGTCGTCCGTGAAGGCGACCAGCCCACGCGCATATGCTTCGTCATTGCCGGCATGGCCTGCACGTCTAGGATGGTTACCGCCGGTCGGCGTCAGATCTTCAATTTCCACATGACCGGCGACGCACCGGACCTTCTCAGTTTGCACCTGGATGTGCTCGATCACACTATTTCGACTATTGCGACATCGAGGGTGGGCTTCATTCATCACGACGCCATCAAACAGATTTGTTCCGAGCATCCCCGCATCACCGCCGCACTATGGCGGCATACGCTCATTGATTCGGCCATTTTCCGCACATGGATGGCAAACATTGGTCAAAAGACCGCGCGCGCCCGAATTTCTCACCTTCTCTGTGAGATGTTCCTGCGAAGTGAAGCGATTGGCCTCGCTAAGGACCGCGCAATCGCTTTCCCGATTAGGCAAGTTGACATAGCTGATGCTCTCGGCCTTTCGGTAGTCCATGTAAACCGGGTCGTACAGGAGCTCCGGAGTGAGGGATTAATTGCATGGGGAAATGGGACTCTTGATATTCTGAAGTGGCAGAGCCTGCAAGAAGAGGGTGACTTCGCGCCCGAATATTTGCACATCACGAGGAAAGCCGCTTAACCGGCCTTCTCGCCGAGGATGGTTTCCCATCCGCTCGAGGTGCCAATATCGAAGCCATTCATCGCGTGTTGGTAGAGGCCGGCATAGTGTTCATCCCCGAGAACGGGGGAGGCGCCGGGGTGAGGCTGAGGAAGAGTGGGGCTAAGCCTTAGGCTGGAGGGCGGTTTAGGGTCCATTCATCTGTGGTTTCAGAACGTCTCGCACCCATGGCGAGAAGTAGGCGTTCTGTGGTCTGGCGATCCCGCCAATACCTTTCATAAGCTGGTCAGTAGATCGGAAGCCTTTGGGAAACCTCTTGTCCCGCAGCATCACGAGCAATGTTCGCTTCTGGCGTCGATTATGAAAGTAGGCGGGAAATAGGACCAACGGCCGAATCCACGAACGCTGAGAAGGCCGATTTCAGATCGCCTTGGTCCATGCGGAATCCTCGCGCAAGTGTCTGCTCTAATCTTGGCGCTTTCGCTAAGTTACGTCACGCTTTTTAGTTTTGGGCAATCCCGGTTTGGGCAATCCGTTATCGCGGGCTCGACTGGATGGTATAGGGGCCGGCTTACGCGCTATCTCCCAAAGCATGTACTGCCCTGGCCCCTGAGTAGACCGGACAATGCCACGCTGGCCGCGTAGGGCCACGCCCACGCGCTTTGTCATGAGCCTGAGTAAGCCCGGTCGCCCAGCCAGTCGGCCTTGCCCAATGCCATTTCCCGCTGTCACGTCAGAGCAAGGACGGCGATTTGCGGATTTTGGCTACCTGGGTGGCCCCGACAAGATCGGCCGTCTCTAGAAGAGTTTGGAGAGTTGACCTCCGCTCGCTGCCTGTTGGAAATGCACTGTACAAATTGTGCGGCAGGGACAAGGAATGAGTTAAAGCCCGTATTAAACGGTCTAGAGGCACAATCAGCCAGCGATGCGGACAAAAGGCGTTGGCCGTCATGCTGCCAAGAAGGAAGCCGCAAGCCAGTCCGACAAGAGAGAGAATGAACACCGCCCCGATCCACTTCAAAAAATTTCGCCCTTTGGCTGGGTCGGTTTGCGTGCGGTCTCCATCTACAATCGTCAAGGCAAACTCGCCATTGTCATAGCTGTCGCTAAGGCGGCAGAGCCAACGGCGGCTCTGCCAGGCCCGCATGTGCACAGACGTCCAATGAGGCCTGAGGCTATGCGTTTCATAATTGCTTGGGAGACCGACGGACCCAACGTGAGCGCCAAATGCCCGGCCGCTAGTTGCTCGGCCGGGCAAATCGAAACTAGTGCTTCGTGGTGTGAATGATTGTAGAGCCCGTGGAAACCTTCGGCTGATCCACGGAGATGTCGGCTGCATCTTCGAGATCCACTCTTTCGTAAAGCGGACACTCTCTTCAGTGCCGGCCTTGTCCTGGCATACGGTCATCGAAAGGCCACCTTCGCCGTCACTGCTACGGGCTAGAGTGTAGCTTTCAAACCTTTGACTGAGCGCATCAGCTTTTCAATATCAACCTTATTCTTCTCCAGCAATGAAACAGCTCTTTCGAACCCTTACCTGAGTAAGTTCTTACAACGACATCCATAATGGATTCCAATTCTGCGAAGGCGTTCATAACTTGAACGCGCATTGTGGAGAGCATCGATCCGAACCAACGGCTCCGGTCCTGCTGACCAACATCGCCAATATGGTGCGCCCATCGACCGAACACAATGTAAGTGATGACCCTGGCCGCTATGAAAGGACTTCTCGAGGGGAAACGATGTTTAGTCCAACCAACTGAGGGGACATGTTCGACTTCATCCTGATACGCTGTCCTCTTTTCACGAGGTGCGCTGGTCATTTTTGCTCACACCGGGCGGGCAGCGCCTAACATGATAGGCGACTTGGGTCACAATGCAGCCTTCCTCTGCCACAAACGCACTGGAAACCGGGGCCGCTGCGCCGATCTAAGAATAATCGCTAGCGCCGTCCCGGGCGACACATAGTCATATGAATGAGAGCTTCATGGTTTTCTCCCTTCTTGCCAAATGACTGGGCTGATCCTCTCCCGGCCGCTTTCATCGGCGTCGGTCCTGCGCCTTCGCAACGACGCCTGATTCCTTTCAGTTGAAACTCTCCCGCCATAAGAAAGGATCGTCTCCGCGTCGGAGTTTCGGGAACTGTCGGTTCTTGGGCGGGAGCTCGACCAGCTTCGGGGGATTTTAACCAGCCGCCGCGGGAGTTTCTCCACCACCCGCTGTGGGGGTCTCTTGCTCACGGGTTTGTCAGCACTCCCCTTGACCACGACTGTCGTGTTCGCCATGCCGGCTTCCTCCACCAGGGCGTAGAGCGTCGCCGCATCTTCCGGCGCAAGACGCACGCAACCATGCGACGCGCGGCGGCCGAGATGGTTCACATGTTCTGTGCCGTGGATCGCATGACCCAGTTGGGTAAAGAAGATCGAATGGGGCATGGGCGCATCGTCCCATTCCTCGGAGAAATGATCTACCTCCATCCAGAAGGGTTTATAACTGCCCGGTGGGCGTCGCGTACATATTCCTGCTGACCATCAACGCTGACGGTCATCTGCTGGCTGTTCTCGTTGATGGAGACAAGCACTTGCGCGCCATAGGCGGGCCCGGCATTCAGGATAATTAAACCCGCAATCCAAAGCCGAAGCTGCATTGCAATCCCCCATCGCCTGGTGGAGATGAAACGTAGCCTTGCAAGGAAAGCTCCGGGGGCAATCGGAACGTCATGCACGTGTTCATTCTCGCTTCCCGCTACTCACCGTTCTTTCACCGTGTTGTCAGCTGGTCCGATTTTGCCGCCGCGTTGCTCGTAAGCGATACGCCGGCTGGGCAGCGTCTCACATGCAGGTTCAGATCGGTTTTGATGCAGCCTTCAGGCGGGGCGGCCGTCGGCGTAACCGTAGGTTCGACCGTTGCCGTCGGCGTAACCGTAGGTTCGACCGTTGCCGTCGGCGTAACCGTCTCGGCGGAAGCGACTTGAACCTGGCCCAAGAAGGAAGGCCCGGTGATGATCATTGCAGCAAGCGCAACACATGACAGTTTTGACACTACAATCCTCCAGAGTGCCTCACCCAGCGGGATCTATATTGTATGACAAATGTTTCCGAGTGAAGATGGCGATTGGTCCAGTAGGGCTAGCCTTTTGTCCAGTAGAGGGCTGGCCTTTGGTCCATTAGGGCAAAGGGGGCAAGCGCTGGGCGAACTATACTTTACGTTTGTTGCCGCCATTATCGCCTACAGAGGCAAGGTTTGAAGCAAGACGTGTCTGGGTAGGTCTGGATGCCCTCTAGCGGCGTTGCCGGAAATGTCCTCTCTTCAGGCAGTGTTCCTCGCAAGGTGCGTGCGTGTTTGCCGGGAAATGCGCCGCGATGGGTCTCATTGGAATGAATTCCGTGACGGCCGGCGCGCGCCAAGGCTTTCTCATGTTTTGGCCAACAGCAATCGCATCAGCACCCGTCTAGCTCTTTCCGGCGCCGAATAATTCCCGTGCTTCCAGGCGTTCCGGTTTCCTTTCGGCGCTCCGGCGGATTTCCCACCATGCATCCGGCATCTACCGTTCTTCATCGCTCCGTTCCGGCACGGCTTCCCGCTCCGTCTCGAATGCGCGCTCCCCGCATCTCCGGCTCGCGTGCATCGGTAATGGCTTTTCCATGGGCTTGTCCACGGAGGGTCGTGTTCGGTGCGCTTTTATTCAAGCCCAATGGCGGGGCACTTGTAAGCGCCAGCCGCTCATACAGGAAAGCCTCCGTCAAACGGCGGAGCTTTTTTGTCAGCGACTGTTCAATATTGAACATACGTTCTCGAAGAAATTTGGGAGATCTTTACACGGCCTTGAAAACCCTGCCCACGGCGCGGCGGGGTTTTCTTGTTCTGAGGAGTTGCTCGCAGCGCTCACTGCCTGGGCGGCCGCGACGCAGTATTGTCATCGCGCTAGCCGTTGGTCCGCGCGGCGACGGGGCTTTCTATTCCTTGGAAGGCTAAGCTTAACGACGGCCGGTGAGGAAACGCCGTCCCAATCCCGGCCGCAGGGGTGGGGCGATTTTTTTGGGAGTTGCAACAAACCCGGCCCCGGCGTCTCTTGCGCCCTAAGCACCTGGCGTCGGGGCAACTGTAATACGATTTCACCCGTCCTTTGGTTAGCAGCTAGAGATCGACGTCGCCGAGATCCGTATGCGCGCCGAGCTGCCGATCAAAATCACGACCGTGCCAATGTCACGATAGTCCTTCAATTTCTGAGGCATGTGCCACTCCTTCGGGCTGGTAGCGAGATTATACTCGCCCAAGGCAAAGAAAACCCGCCCGTCAGCTAGCCGGCCGAACGCCCGTTGGCCGCGCCGGCAGGGTTTTCTCGGCCTCGAACAGTGGTGGTAATGACCACACGCGATCCCCATATCCCGGAAGGTCAGCGGATTCTTAGTGCCTCCCACTTTCGCCGCTGGCTTGGAGCCTCGCCGGTCCAACGGCGGGGCTTTTTGTGACATTAGACGAGGAATAGGGTTTATCCTTTGAATTGCGGCCAATAAACCGGCCGTCGAATTGGTGGGCGGCGATGTAGTCTCCCTTGAACTTATCGCTTCCCTCCGCCCCGGCGCCTTACCTCTCTGGCGACCGGGGAACCTCGCCCGCACCTTCACCTTGACGCCATCAACAGTGACCGTCTTGTTCATCGAATTGCCAGGCCTTCTCGGCGAGCTATTGAGTTTGCTGATGATGCGACGAAGCTGGACTGCGACGCCTTCGATGCGGCGCTGGCCGCCTTGAGCTTATCCATCAGGTTGATCGGCTGACAAAACCCTCATGCTCACGCGCGCGTATTGCTCCGAAAATTCAACAGAACAGGGTGCATAGGCTTTTCACTTCAACATTCGATCCATTAAGCCGCTGATGTCTTCCCCTGGCAAAAGCCACCGGCGTACTGCCCACGTAAGCCGTCATCGGCCGCCTTCTCATAGGCCTGCGCCTTCTCGTCCAGACGGTTATAGGTCTTCCAGCGCATCCACTTGGGCTTTGGCGGGAAATCCCAATCCTCGTACTCTTCCCGCCACTCAGGAGGTCCCTTTCTAAGCACCTTCTTGGCGGCTTTCGCCGCGCCGCGCTGGTAGCGAGACATAGGCGAGAGCCGCTGAGACCGACATCGGAGCCCGCAGCGGAAACCCCGTCGGGATCTAAAACGCTTGCCTCCTGGTGGCTTGAGAAGGACGCTGCATCGGTGATTGCTCGATGGGCAGATGAAATACCAACGATAGCCGCCATACGGCTGAGGAAAGCGCCGCAGATAAATCGTCTCGTCTATGTCCATGACCTCGTCGTCGTATTCATCAGTGGCTCTAGTCGGCACTCGTATCCAACCGAAACCCGTTCGACCACGTGAACCTGCCGGTCCATTCTAAGTTATCCGCCATACCCTGGATGCCAAGGTCGCGGATGGTGAGGCGCCGACAAGTTTCAATGACGGGCCATCTGCGGCAAGGCTTCCGGCTCCGCCTCGAATGGGCTCCGCATCTCTTGCTCTGGTGCATGGGTAATTTGTGCATGGGCTTGTCACGCGCCTCTCGACATCAGGGACCGGTTTTTATGGGTCCAGGCTGAGAAATGCCGCCGACGCCGAGTCTCCTGCCAGCCGCAGTAAAGTAGTATCCGAAACGACGAAGCCATGAAGATTTTCCGCGCAAATCTACCACAAACTCCAGGCGAATGCGGACTTCTCCTGGATTGGGGGCGCCCTCGCCATCCGTTGTCCATTTTAGATCTCGGATAATCCATAGCTGTTGATCATCCTCGTCAGCATCAGTGTTATTAAAGCCGTTAATGGTCACGCTAGGAACGCAGACCCGAACATCCCTCCACCAAGGCCCCACTATGAGATGGACCTCATACGTGGATGTGGAGTTGTCGAACTCGCCTTGCAGCGTTTGGGCTTCAGGGGAGGAGTCCTGAATGTCGACTTCACCGGACACGACCGCGTGGTCCCAAGCGGGGGCAACGGGTTTGAAACTTAGGCGGTGCTCTGGGACCATCAGAGACGCAGGTATTTCGACAATTTTGGCCATTAGAAAATCTCCTTGGGAGTTGGACGTTTTTGGCCACTATTGGTCGCGCAACAGCCTGTTGTAAGACTAGCAAATTTCGTTCATCGCTCCGTTGCGGCACGGCTTCCCGCTCCGCCTCGAATGAGCTCCTCACCTCTGGCTCTGGGTGCAATGGGGTAATTGACTCTGCATGGGCCTGACCCTCCGATTTCTGTGAGCGTCTGACCGGGCCTAGGGCACGAATGTAACGCTTATTGTTCCCGTTACATTGAAAGACACCTCGGAATCATCTCCCTTCGGATGCGCCTGAAGGGTAAAAGCTTGGCTGAATTTTTCTGGATCAGGCGCGTTTTGCGCGAGCGTGGTGAGGTTGAACGACTGCGAGCCGCTGGTCCACTCGCCGCAGTCATTTTCACCCTCCGCAAGCCCCGGGTCGCTCGCTGCGGTGCCACAAGAATTCAACAAGATGACGATGAACGGGCCAAGGGGTATCCATTCGGTCTCGTCGTCATCGTAGCCCGTCGCCTTCAAGGTCAGAGTTGCCGGCGCATTGACGATCGAGCCCGAAACGTTGGCGGTTTTCGTGCTGCCGGTATCGGCATGCGTGCCGAAGGTCATGGCTTTGCCATTGGGTTCGTTATTACCATTGATGAAAAACCCAAAAACAAGGTCGCCAGGACTCAAGTCATCGCTATCGTCCACGACTTTGACCTTTGCGAAGGTCACGCCAACCCGGCGTCTTAATGTATGGCACTTGCCCGCTACTTTGAACCAAAGGCCTGTGGCCTTGTCGCTGGCTGAAATTACGAAAAAATGATTTGTGTTGGGATCCAGGTTGGAAAAGATCGTCTCATGGACGGTACCTCCGCCCGCAAAATGGGAAACGAACTCCACCCCATCGGCGAAGGATGCGACGTCCTTGTTGTTTATCCCAATGATTTTGTTAGGAGCGGTTTGGCTGAGCTGGACAACTGGAAGCGACGACCTCACGGTGGTGAATTTTATTCGACACGAATGACCACGTGGTTCGACTTTCAGATCCTTGATAAATCCCAGATCCAATTTAACTTCCTTGAAAGCGGTCGTGACCTTTACGCATTTCTGCTTGACCGTGTGGTTTAAGGTCCAAAGGCAAAATTCGTAAGCGTTGTTCAGCTTTATGAAATTGGCGACCTTGGTGCCCTATTCGCCAGTGGCGAACAGCGTCTCGCCTGTGCCGTTCGTCGTGTAATGGACTTCTGGGCCCCGCAAAGGAAAGTCCGCATCCCATGCAATTTCGGTGGATTTCTGCATCGTGGTGGATTTCGTATAAAACACCACTTCGGGAGGGTTGGCGCTGATCGTCGGCTCGGCATTGGCCGGACGACAAAATGCGAGGAGAATTGCCAGACCTGCAATTATGGGGACGCACCTTTGGATGTTCATGATCTGAACCTCCGCATATAAGGGTCCCGTCCCAACTATTACGTAACGACAATATTCTGAGATTGTGACTTTTGAACGGCGCGAAGAATTCTCGGGCGCGTTCCGGATCCGATCTGTCAAGTCGTCAACGCTTTCGCCTAGCTTGAGTATCCGAAACGGTCTATCCGGTCGATAAGATCGATCTTGGCTTTGCGCCGACGGCGTTTTTCCTTCTTCAGTGCTGCATGGATGACCTGATACCCTTTCTCGGCATACTCGTCTTCTGGAACGATGTAATAGGGCCTCTCGAAGAAGGGTGGCCCAATCTCTTCCGTCTTCACAACGTCAGTCTTTGACCGAATAAGTTCCTTGCGGTCCCCAAGCTCTGCGCGCGGGCATCTACCCGACTGTGCGATACCGTACAAATTTGAAAGGTAAATCAGGCGTGGTCGCAAACTGATGGAACCCATCAAGAGCGCCGGGAACCCTACTTGGTGTGGGGGCGTTCTGACATGTAGTCCCTTTCAACTAAGGGGGAAATCCATGGCCAGCAAACAGAGACCAGAAGCCCTTGCCCAATTCGCTGAAACAGCTCGCGACAAGAAACGGAAAGACCGGCCCGGGCTGACCGCCGACAAGGCAACAGCACCACTCCCGACCGACTCTAAGGCAAAGGACAAGGCGGCGACGAAAGTTCTTCAGGAAGGCGTCACAGGCGAAGACCACGGTGCGGAAGAGGCCATTGACAAGCTTCCTGACAGAATAATTGCAAGCCGTAAGAAGGACAAATGATTAAGGGGGCTAATCGGTGGGTCCTCGTCGTGGGGTTGGTTTGTGCCGGGTTGATGCCTAGCTTCGCCGCAATGTCAAAAACCGAATGCCAAGCGTTGTGGGAGAAAGCGGATAAGGACGGCGATGGAGTTCTCGCAACCGCTGAGGCGCAGATGTATGCAGAGGTAATTGCCGGTACCGAACAGAAATTGAGAGATGTAGCTGGGCAAAAGATCGAAGCGGACGAGTTTCTGACGGCTTGTCAGGCCGGAACATTCGATAAATTGAAGGTCGATTGATCCAGGCAAACTCAATTCTTTGCGGGATCGATGCGCTGGCGAGTGTCTGTACGAATGCGCACGCTCGACCGTCCGCCTGCCGCTACCGTTGACAAAGGGGCCACCTCGTCGCTCAGGCGAAGGCGGGCTTGAGCTCGACCCCCGATTCGGCCCGCCACGAACGCGGCCGTCCACACTTAGTTCAAAGATCGAAGCGAGCGAGACATCCGAGTGACAATTTGATCGAACGACTCTTTCTGCACCCGTGGATAGGTAATCTCAAATACGCATGCCGAACTGCGGTCCGATGATAACGCAACCTTCGTATAGAAAATATTTGCTCCTCGATATCCAGACACGACAAAAAAATCCGGCCGCGTTCTGTCGTAGGTCACATCGCCTGGCACATCTATTGACAGAAACTTTTCCTTGATCGCCTGCGGAGACCAACCGTTCGGGTTCTTCACGCGTTTTATGCGGAAATAAACATCAGCATCCGGACTGGAAAAGCGCCTTTGCTCGTCGGGACTTAGGGCCTCTGGACGAAACAGGCCCGCCGGGTAGTTGAGGACGCAATTAGAGTTGGCGTCCTCGTAGATTGTCCATCGCGATGCCGCCGCCAAGCCTTCGGTTCCCATAAAGCTTATCACGGCTAGGATTGCGAGCATGTTAGGGCGCATGGTTGAGTCCTTCCTTGAGAACGTCGGCGCGCCCTGGCAGTTCCTACTCGCTAGGCGAGGGTCCCTGAATAAGTCCTTAGGGTCCCTGCAACTCTTAAGCTCTCGTCGCTACCTGCTCAGCATTCGCGGTAGGCCTGCAGGTCGATGGTAGTGAACGATGGGCGCAACCAGCGAACGTCGCGGTTCAAAGCCCGTTATGTTCTATCAGCTGGCCTTCTTGCCCTGCGCCTCGTGGGGTGCCGACTCCTCGCTCTTTCCCATATGCTCTTTTTCAGAGCATCCACCAGATCAACGACATCGCAGCCGCCCGCCCGGCTGCTCTGGCTCAGGCGTGGGCAGTTCCAAGGAACATTTCAAGGCTTTAGCGGGTTTGCCTTCCGATCAATGGAAGGCACCCGTGTTCAGCGTCTCCATGACAACAAGGCTCGGTCTTGCCACGGTGCTCGGGGCAATCGCCGTCGTTATCCTTGCTCACAGCAAGGATCAGGCGCCCATCACGAATCGATGCAAGAGTGAGAATTGTACTATCACTACTATCGACGAGGTCATGCGGAAGAAAGTTCCGAAGAGCACTCAAGAGATCAATCGATCCGCCGATGTGTCTCCGGTAGACAAGAAACCCTCACAGCGGTTGATAAAGCAGCCGCCGCAGCGGTTGGTAACGAAGCCGCTCCTCAACAAGAAGGACAAAAGCGTGCAGGCCATGGTGGTCAACGGGAAGGCGGTCAAACCAGTGAGCAAGAAACCGTCGAAGCGGTTGACGAAGAAGCCGCCGTGGCTTGTTGAGAATCCTCCGCAGCGGCTGGTCGAAAATCCCCCGGGACTGCTGGAGGAGTCACTTAAGAACCGACATTTCTCGAAATACCGACGTGCAGACGATCCTTTCTTATGGCGGGAAAGTTTCAATTGAAGGGGGTCCCCGTAGCGGACACGCACCATTTTCACCGTGCCAGCGCGGGACGAAAGAGTTAAGGCTCATCGATCTTCAGTTTGCGCAGAAGAAGATTGCGCGGACGATCGAGCGCCGTGACTAACCGCGACTTTGAACGCTGTTAGCAGCATTGGCATACACCGAAATGCACGAAGACTTTGCCGTGTTTTCGCGCGAAACCGGCTCGGGAAAAGGCGTGAAAAAATTTCTGCTGAGGGGCTTGAAGCCCGGCCGGCCAAAACTAGATCAATTTTCGCCGGGTCTCGGGGTGTTTTTGATCCGGTGCGGGCACCGGCGGAACGCCCGGTGTACTGCTCGTACCCATGTTGCTCAATGGAGGATATGGCTATGCGCAACTATGACTTTTCGACCTTCTCCCGTTCAAGCGTCGGCTTTGAACCCCTCTTCAATCTCATCGATGAAGCTCAGAAACGGTTTAGCGACGAAGGCGGCTTCCCGCCTTATGACATCGTCCGAAAGGACGAAACAACGTATGTAATCCGCCTAGCAGCTGCCGGTTTTGCGAAAGACGAATTGAACGTCACCGCCAAGCAAAATCTCCTGACAGTATCCGGTCAGAAGCGGGCAGACGAAAAGCGGCAATATTTGTATGAAGGCATCTCGGCGCGCTCATTTGAGCGGCAGTTCAGTCTTGCCGACCATGTAGAGGTCCGTGGCGCTAATTACGAAAATGGCGTTCTCGAAATTGAGCTCCACCAGGAAATTCCGGAAGCTGCAAAGCCCAGGAAAATAGCGATCAACGGCGGCGCATCGCCCAAACTTATCAATTGAGGAGGGAGCGATGCGAGGGCTTTTGTCAGCGCGGAAGATTTCGTGTGAGCTAAATCTTGACGACCTCTTGCGGCCAGCCGATGCCTTTTCCCATCCGCAGGAACTGGTTTGCGACCCGGACCTGTCGATAAACGAAAAGCGCTACTCGCCTCGTGGGCGTCAGACGCTTGCGCGGTGGAGGCTACGCCGAGCCTTAGATGTTCGCCAGCCGGCGCCACGGGACAGCAAAAACAATAGCACGTCGCCGCTGGCCGCCTGCTTCTACGGTGACCCATCGTGGCCGATTGGTCGGGTGTTGCTTGGACGTATTCTCGCGTCGGAGCAGCTGTCCGAACCGGTCTCTTGCGGTTTTTGCAGACAAGCGCTGGACCATAGCCCGGCAGGCGCCGCCACGATCGGCACCCTCATGCCGGATTCGTTCGGCAATTAGGACCGTGTTACCCTTATGCACCGGGACGTTCATGAAAAGTGGAGGGAAGGAATGGCGAAGGCAAAGCAGATTATCATAAAGGTGGCGGACAGGCCGGGCTCAGTTGCAGAGGCTATTCGCGCTCTAGCCGGTGCAAAGGTCAATATTCTCTCGATTCTTGGCTGGAATGAATCGGGAACGTTGCAAATAGTGGTCGACAATCCGCGTGCAGCAAAAAAGGCGCTGGACGCCGCCAACGTTCAATTCAAGGAATCAACGGCCGAAGTGATCGAGTTACCCAACAAACCAGGCACTCTCGTCAGATATTTGGAAAAACTGGCCAACAAGGGGATAAACCTCCAGTCCATCGCTGCAGTGACGAGCAAGAAGGCGACGAAGGCCGTGGTGATTTGGAGCTGATGTCCCCCTAAGCCAAATTCAGCCCAATAGCTGCCTGAATGCGTTCGAATGCCGCGACGCCAATGCAGACTTACGCGGCCGCGCATACTGATGTCGATAATCAGAGATAGGCCAGCAAGGTACGCGGCGGAAAGGACAAGCGCGAAACTTTCCTTAGCGCTCGCATGGCAAACCGCACAACAAAGCCACCAAGACCATTAGTTTCTGCATGGGGAATATCATAGTAGGTCGTTCATCCGCTCAAGGCGCTTGATGCCATTCACATGAACGCCGGCAAGCTCGGCTAGCTGCACTTGTGTCAAGCCGGCCATAGTACGGGCAGCGGCAACGCGTCGCCCGTTTGCAAAGTGACCCATTCTGATACCCCAGTAGTTAGAGCTGCTTGTTGCGGGACGTAGCCGTGCGCTCTGATGCCTACCCAAGTAGCCCCCGATAAGATCGGCCGTCCTAGAGTCGTTTGCAGAGTCGCAGCATGGCAGAAAGTACTCCCATGCCGTTTTTCGCTCTGGCATTACTGGCTCCCCGAGAATGGGGGCGGGGCAGGTGTAAGGCTCAAAAAAGCCTACTGGGATGGGCAAGGGAAGAACCAGGAACCTCAACTGCTCCTAAAGCGTTCGCCGTTTCTGCACCCCTCATTCATATCCGGGGGCTTTTTTCGCGCGGCACTGCGAACACTTAGAGAAAGATACTTCATGCCAACCATTACCAAAGTTTATGAGAGCCACTGGCGAGCTCGCAATGCGGTTTCCGATCTTGAAGCTGCAGGTATCCCATCGTCGAAAATCAGCATCCTAGCCAATAAAAACTCCGCCGATGATGTGAATGAGGCCTCTGCAACCGCAACAGGTGCCGGTGTCGGCGCTGTTGTGGGGGCGGAGCAGGCCTCCTCGCCGGTCTTGGCGTCTTGGCAATTCCCGGACTCGGGCCAATTATTGCTGCCGGGTGGTTAGCGCCAACGGCTGCGGGCGCGCTGGCGGGAGGTGCGACCGGGGGAATCCTCGGCGCCTTAGTTGATTCCGGCGTGTCGGAAGACCATGCGCATGTTTATTCCGAAGCAGTTCGCCGGGGCGGAACTCTGGTCTCAGTGAGAACCGATAGTGCGCGGGCCACCGAGGTCACATCGATCCTTGATCGTTATGATCCGGCAGATCCCGACCGACTTGGCGAAGATTATCGAAAGACTGGTTGGAAGAGTTTTGACCCCAACGCGGCCCCTTACGAGATAAATGAGGCCGAGCTCGAGCGCAGGAGAGGCCTTCGCTAACCTAGACTAAATCGCCTTTGACTGAGGCTCCCATTGATCCTGCCGCCATAGCTGCGAATTAGCGCGAACGCTGATCGCAGTGCTCATCATTGGTATGGTCATGGTAGCCCTCTCTCAACGAGAAGAATTTCGCTTCCAGACGTGGTCACACGCAGTCTTCGGTACGCTCAGCGCCTTGGGCGTCCCGACCCGTCTCGTGTTTGCGCTAGCGCTTGTGGGGCTTCCTCATCGGGAAGCTTGGCGGGTGGCTTTAGAGCAGTGACCAGCGCAGGGGGCACGGAACTGTCCTGCAAATGGTTGCCATTGGTCCCCTGCGCTGATTCTGTTCCAGTTTCCGTCGCGGTAAAGGAATTTCGGGCATTGACACGTTACGCTTCGTTTGTTACTTTATCTTGAGAATTGATAACAGAACATCGGCTAAGGGTTTGGAGGGAAGGGATGATGGCTAGGGAAATCAAGAAGGCGGTGGCTTATCTTCGGACCTCGAGCGCGGCGAATGTCGGCCAGGACAAGGATAGCGGCCAGCGTCAGCGGGCGGCCATTGCAGCCTTTGCCAAGCGCGAGGGCTTTGCCCTGGTCGATGAATTTCGCGATGAGGCGGTGAGTGGTGGCGATGCCATCGAGGCGCGTCCGGGCTTCGCTGCCCTGCTCGATCGTATTGAAGGCAATGGCGTGCGGACGGTCATCGTTGAGGATGCCAGCCGCTTTGCGCGTCACGTCCTGGTGCAAGAGCTCGGCGTCATGGCGCTGCAGCAGCGCGGCGTCCAAGTCTTTACCGCCGGCGGCGACGAGCTGACGGCCACCGATGATCCGAGCAAAGTCATGGTGCGCCAGATGATGGCGGCGTTTTCACAGTTCGAGAAAGCGCGCTTGGTCGCGAAGCTGGCCGCGGCCAGGAAGCGCAAGCGCGAGGCCTTCGGCAAATGCGAAGGGCGCAAGAGCCTTGCCGAGCTGCAGCCCGATGTGGTCGATGCAGTGAAGCGCATGCGGCGCAAGACGAAGGCGGGACGGATGAGCCTTCGGGCTATTGCAGCCGAGCTCGCGGCCCAAGGGCATATGAACGAGCGCGGCGCAGCCTATAACCCAAAGAGCGTCGCGGCGATGCTGGCTGCATGATTTGACCCGCAAGACGACATCGTGCTTTCAGCAATGGCTCGCGCTAGTCGCAGGGCCACATCGCCTGATCGTTGACAATCGCAAGTGTGCGCCCGAGAGGAGTCCGTGACGTATTGCACACGCCACGGCTGCAGAGGTGTGCCGTTTATAGTAACGGTCTTCCGGTCATTTGACACAACTAGCTCTCGTTGCTCGTTTCCGGCGTAGCGGGAGTCGGTGCACCATTTATGCGTCACGGCAGCGTCAGCGCTTGCCGGCTTCCGGTCTCGGATCGGCTCAGCACCGTCAACGGGGCAGGGCTCGAAGAGCGTCCTGCCGTAATAAAAGAACTCGGGGCTTTCATCCGTCCCGCCGAAAATTTGAATAGTCACGTACTCTTCGTTCAATACAAAGGTGTCCTCTGATTGTGTAATGACTGTTCCGTCCGCAGCACACCACGTTCTCCGTATACTTGGCGAGCAGGGCCAGAAGACGCGGTCGAGGAAGATGATGGCTTTGGTGTCGCCAATTTTGACGGCGTAAACCTCAACAGCAGTGTCGTTGTAGGCTCCACCATCCTCACCCTCGACAAGGACGAGGCCATAGATGTTTTCAGCGGTTTCAAGCGGTTCATGTGCGCTGTAAACGGTGGTTTTGCCGCCAATGGTTACCGACACGTTGCCGGGAACGGTGGTGTTGCTGTCTATGGTTATCGATTGGCGTGAATTGAACACTAGCTTGGCCGGCTTGTTGAAGGCGTCGGAGCAGTATGGAACGTTGTAGGCCGGGAAGGCATGGCGCATGAGGAGCACCGGCTTCGCAAAAGGCTCGGCAGCGTCAGCGATCACCCTCCCGCAGGGCCAGAACGGGCGGCACCACTTCTGCGGCTCGACTATATCGGCATCAGTATAGACCTCGCCATCCATAAACTGCAGGATCCATCCACAGACATGATATTTTTGGCCCCTGTAGACGATAAAAAACTCTCCGTTTTCGTCCTCCTTCGCCCCCAAGTTGTCGCCAGGTTGCTCCTCCTTGATGGGCTTGCCATCAGCCATAGGACGAGCCTCGTCCTTGTCAGCAAAGGAGATGGTGATCTTCTTACCGTCGTCTGTGCAATAACGGGCGGGAACATCGGGTGTGGCCCACGCATTAGCCCCGCCGCACAATAAGACCACTAAGGCCAAAAGATTTCGCATGGCCTATCGAAAACAACGCTACGTCAGCTCTCCAATTGAAATCGTCCAGGGCGTTACTCCACAATCTCAAGAATTTCGGTTTTGAAGGCGGGTTGGGTTAAGTGCGCTTTGGGCATGGTGACCTCCATGCGCCGTCCCAGAGAGAATTTTGTACCTAAAAGTTCCTGTGTCAAGTCCCGCCGGCCCGGCGGACGTGAACTAGCGCACACTTATCCCAAAGAAATACTATGCTGCACGAAGAAACCCGCCAAACGTATTGCTCAGGAGACCCTTCTCAATAGTCGCCGTCGTCATAGTCGCCGTAGCCACCGCCACCTCTGCGGATCCGATCAACATTCGTAATGCGACCGTTCCTCGCTCTGACGGTGATCTCGAACATATCGTCACGGCGGAAGCCGCGATAAGAATATTCCCTACCGTTGCAATCCAGCGGGCGCACCCGTCTAAACCCAGCGTTAGACACAATACGTGCACCTTGCCGGCAGCTGATCCTGCCGCTGTCAATGTCGATGTTTATGCCCGACTGGGACGGGCCCGATTCGACGGCCAGCAGGCCAAGGGACAGAGCCCCGGCAACGACGAAGTGCTTGAACACGGCCTTCTTCTCCTTTGCTGGTAATTGTTTGCGCGTGTGAGGACGAACTCGAAGATAAGGCGACTGTTCCCAACGGAAGCGCATTTCCCGTTGTAAGGGTCGAGCAAGGACGGCGATTTGCAGATTTTGGCTACCCAGATAGCCCCCGACAAGATCGGCCGTTCTGGAGTCGTTTGCCGACTTGGCGGATATGCGGATATGAAGCAGACTAAGAAAGCGCTTTAAGCGGCAGCGAGGGGTTTTCCGGGGTTCGTCTAGGCCGCGAGAGCGTAACGAAGCAAGCGATCCGGATCACGCTCGCCCGTCTCAGCGGCATGTAGAATCCTTACACCGATCAGCTCCTTGGTAATTTGGTCGTCGGTCCGTATTTGGGCGCATGCGCGGTCCAACACCGAAGCACAAAGTTCGATGTCCTCGGGCCAAAGGGATGCTGACAATGGCGCCTCCTCGGTAAAGCGCGCCATTCTCTTAGGGCTCCTTGTTCTATTTGAGACGGGAGAATGGCGGGAGGGTGTTCCGATCCCTCAATATGGGAACCCTCAACGGGAGGAACTCCATGGCAGCTAACGACAACAATTCGCGAGGCGAATGGGTGGTCACTTTTATACCGGCTCCGTTCCTGGCCGCCCTTAATCGCTATATGCTCGAAGAAACCAAGTTTGAAAGCCGCTCGGTCGCATTGTGCCACGCTTTCCAGGATTGGTGCATCCACATGGGCTATGTTTCGCCCAATGAGAGCGATCCGGATTTGAGTTGACATTATCGGCGCTTGGGGCCCGAGAGTTGAAGCCCAGAAAATCTTCCGCGGCCCCGAATAGAACAAGCCAGCTGTGCCAACGGAAACGACCACGTGCTGTCAAGAATTTCTGCTCGCGGGCGGAAGAGACGTACCGTGTAATTCCATCCCTGCGTAATCGGTAGGCAATTGGGGATTTTGCCGTCGCACCCGCCGAACTGGATTGTGACCGCACCGCCCGTGACCCTTTCTTGCGGTGATGGAGTTCACCGAATAGGCGTTATGCTGGTTCGGCTGGAGGTAAGCTCTGCGGGCGTAGCCTTTACCCTCTTTGTCTCTTTTCCTTGAGCCTCGGAGGCAGGTCAGCCCAATCGGTCTCTTCAAGGGATGGCCCATGCGCCTCACGCTCGTTGACCTCGTCCGCGTCTCGCCTGAACTCTCCTCCCTTGAGAGATGGGAACTTACTTGCAGACCGATGGGATCGGAGCCTAAGGCCGGACGGGCGTGGTCCGAACATGCGCTCCTCGTGGAGTTCGGTTTTTGCTGATTCGGTGTCCATGTCAGGCATCCTTGAATTGGCGGGTGTGGGCTGAAGGAGATCGACGGCAAATGCGGCTTTCTGGATGGCATGGGGCATTGCCGGGTTCGTGATTGGTTTCGTGGGCGGTCTTTTCCACTTTTTTGTGCTTGCGAGGCATAAGTGGCATTCCTTGGTTGTCTTTTCGAAGCAACCATGAAACTCGGGTAGAGTTTCCTCAGACTGCCTTCCAGAAGCGCTTTGAGAAACCCGGCCGTTCAGTGCCTGTTGCGGTCGTCTTCGGCAGGATGAGCGCGGTGCCGAAGCGCCACGGCGGTGTCGTTCCTCGGGCGACCGTCCGTCTCCCGCACCCGGCCCAGATTCAACCTCGAGAATTCACGCGGCCAACGTACTCGATGGTGAAAGCGGCTTTCGATTTCCGATCTTCGTCGCTCCATTCCAACTCGTCATACTCATTCGCTGACGTTCGGCGTCACAGCCAGCATCCGCGCGTCTCCGAAACACATCCGAAATCGTCGGGCAAGCCTGGCCAGGCCTGCCCGACAGAGTTTGCCTATGCGGTATAACCCAGGAATGCCTTGGCCTTGGCAACTTCGGCATCCCACTTCGTCAGCTGGTCCGGTGTCAAGAACGCCACCACACGTTCGCGCAGAGGAGCGCGAGCCCCCTTTATCTTCGCAATGACATCAGCTTTCGTGATGTCAGGATTGTTGTTGCGAATCTCATCAAGCTTCTCACGGGCATTCTCCAACGCGGATTGCAGCTTGACCTTTTGGTCTTCGGATAAATTCAGATCGGTTGCAAAACGCTTCATCTCACTCTTAACGGCTTCGGTGGCTTCAGGGCTTAAATTCATTTCACTATTCCTTCAATGAAAATGGCTCAGAGCCCAACTTGCGTCGGGCCAAAAATTGAGGATGGAAGCAGTTTGACTGAGTTTCTCTGCCATCCTCCCATGGATGGCACGGTTATTGTGCCACACTCAATCAACTAACAGACATGGGGATCGATCAAAGCGTTTGCAAGGGACGGCGTTCTCTCGACAGCGTTTCGCCGGTGAATTGGCAATGTCCTCTCAATTTGTGGCGAGGCTGAATGGTCGCGAGGTGTGGTCCCCAGATGTGATCGTAGCAAGCCGGAGCAATGAACCGATCCAAGGAAACGTTGGTCGTTCGTGCCAATGCTGACCTGATATTCCGAGGATACGTTGAGGCATATGCGGCGTCAGACTTTCTTCGTGGTGGGCACGTTCTATGTGGGTCGACGCTAGCTTGAAAGCCTATCCAGGAGCTGTTGGCCCATCGACATTTCCCTGCGATGCGGAATTCGGTCGCTATCGGAGCATAGCGGACATCGATTAAAACGAACCACGCTCACGGAAGTGGCGCGAGGCCGCTTCTTGGCCTCTTTGCGAATAGCGGCGACTACTTTCAAACGCTCTGTCATGAGCGCTTCGGACGTTGGCACTTTCGCACGACAAATTTGCTTTGTATCTTCCAAGTACGCTATAAGCGCGAAAATATCGTTGATGCATAGCAGTGCTCGCCCCTCGCTTCCCAGGCGCACACTTCTCGGCGAGCTCTCCAACCGGCAAATCGCACTGGACGCAAACCCTCTCGCCCGCAATTGCGCCTACGGTCCACAAGAAGAGAAAGAGCGCACTTATCACCGCTTTAGCGTGCATGGCGTTCATAATTCGCCCGCCAAATTGATAGTGCCGTGGATCGCATGACCCAACACGGTAATGAAGATCGAATGGTGCATGGGCCATTGAACTTGCACACTCACGGGCGATCTGTCGAACGTCAATTGACTTGTCTTTGTAAGAAAAAGACGAGTTCCGGGCGATGACGAAGAGTTGAGGCACCTTGGAAAGATCGGTGATCAGGTCCTCCGTCATGCTCCACGCAGTCGGTGATATTCCACCCTCCATCGATCACCCAATTGTAGGAGGGAATGTAGTTACGCACCAGCGACAGGATCATAATCACCAGGAATTTTCGCAGTCCGAGTTCGCCGGACACACTGCCGAGGAGCTCGCCGGGCTTGTAATCGATCTGCTTCGGCGTCGGCGTCGTCTGGCCACCGGGATAGCGCTCCACTTTCGGAATGCCATCCCGAGCATAAGATTTCGGATGCCCGCTAACGGGGTCGTCGTAGAGCACGCATAGGACTTTCACCATCTCTCCCTACCAATACCGCGCAAGGCGGATTTTGATTCCTCGCTTATTTTTCGCAGGGCACGCCGCGATACCCAGCCGCAATCAAAGGGGCGAACAAAGGCCTGAACGTCATCGTTTGGATCTTGTGAATGGTTCTTGGACGTCACCGGGGACATTAGGGGCGACAACTTGGCCATTCGGAGACATGCCCTTCAGAAATTTGAAAAGGTCGCTGTTCGTCGAAAAAACCAAAGTTGAGTTTACGGTGATGATGGACTTGTAGGCCTGCATGGTTCGGGTGAACTCGTAGAACTCTGACCGCTTGCGGGCTTTGATTGTATGCGCGCGCGTAAATTGCGGTCGCCTCGGCATCAGCCACGCCGCGGATTTCCTCGACCTGCCGATAGGCCTCAGACTGGATCTTGTTCAGATCACGAATGCGATTGCCGCGGATACTGGCAGCCTCGCCATTGCCTTCCGACAGGAAACGTTCGGCGATCTGGCGCCGCTCGCTGATCATGCGATCATAGATCTTCGGGCGTACGCTCTCATTGTAGTTGATCCGCTTGAACCTGATATCGAGCAGTTCGATGCCAAACACCTTGACCTTCTCGGCCGCCGCCTGGAAGATTTCCTGCTCGACCAGCCGCCGTCCCTTCTGGATCGGCACGAGCGCCCCGAAGTCCTTCTCGGCGTCCGTGAGCAGCGTATCGCGCAGCGGCACGCGGTCCTTGGTGGTGCGGATGATTTCGATCAGCTCGTGTTTTGCAACCGCATTGCGGGTCTCGCTGCCCAGTATGTCGTCCAACCGGGACTGGGCGCTGCGTTCGTCGCGCAGCCTGAGAAAATATTGGAGGGGATCGATAATCCGCCAGCGTGCGAAGAGATCAACGGCGACATAAAGCTTATCTTTTGTCGGCATGTCCGACGGACTGCCGTCCCATTCGAGAATCCGCTTGTCGATCGGATTGACGGCTTGGACGAAGGGCATCTTGACCTTGAGGCCGGCCGTGATCACCGGATCGCCTACAGGTTTGCCGAATTGGGTGACGATCACCTGCTCGACCTCGCTCACCACATAGAAGGAGCCGCTGCCGCATAGGCCACGACTGCGACACCCGCCAGGATGACTATAAGTGTCGATCCTGTTCATGGTTGTGTTTCCTTTTGCGAGCCGAGGTTCAGGAACGGCAGGATGCTGCGTGTCTGGTCGTCAATGATTATCTTGGATCGGATGCCGGGCAGAGCTTCCTGTAGGGTCTCGATATAGATGCGCCGTCTGGTTACCTCCGGAGCCTTGCTATATTCCGTCAGCAAGGCATTGAACCGGGCGACATCGCCCTCAGCTTCATTGATCCGCTTGAGGCTGTATCCATCGGCCTCGCGGATACGCTGGTCCTTCTCGCCTTCGGCCAGCGGGATGACTTTGTTGTAGTCGCGCCGGGCCTCGTTGATGAGCTTCTCCTTTTCCTGCTGGGCCTGGTTTACCTCGTTGAAGGATTCTTGAACTGGCTGGGGCGGATTGATGTTTTTCAGCTGCACCTGATCGATGCTGATCCCCATCTCGTACTTTGGTGGCGAGTGCCTGCATTTTGGCCAGCGCTTCGGTCTCGATCTCCTGACGGCCGATCGTAATTACCTCGTCAACCGTCCGGTCGCCGACCACTTCGCGCATTACTGATTCGGAAACGTAGCGAAGCGTTTCGCTCGGCTCGCGAACCTCGAAATAGAAACTTGACGGGATCCGAGACGCGGTACTGAACCACCCACTCCACCAATGCAGCGTTCAGGTCGCCCGTTACCATCTCGGTTTCCTTTTGTCCGTCGCGAGGGCTCTGGTAGGGATCGCTGGCGCCCGGGGTCGTGAATCCGAATTCCTGCTTCAATTGCCGCTTGACGGGGACAATCGTGGCGATATCAACTCCCAACGGAATCTTGAAGTGCAATCCAGGAGGGACGTCCTTGAGATACTTTCCGAAACGCTGAATGACCGCGACGGAGTTGCTCGGCACGGTGTAAAACGCTGACCAGACCGCCCCAACCTGCAAGAAGAAGGGCAGCGATGAGAAACGCGTCCGCGCGGGCCACCACCCAGGATGGTCTGCCTGACCCGATCCTGCCCCTGTCGAAGCAACTCCTCCAGGTCAGGACTGGATTTGGCTCCGGTGCCCCATGGGCCGCTGTCACCATTATCCATGGGCGATATCATACTAATAACCCTTCCTAAGCATATTTGACCGGGCGCCAAGCCCCGTGGTTCCGCGTAGATCGTCGGGTCTTCTAATGGATCGGGCCGGCTGCACCCTGCCGGCCGCTTTTTGCCCCAGAACGACGGATCGTCCCGGCAACTCAGCTCGCTTTACGGCTGCGGCGTGCCTTCCTGAGTCACGGCCCAACCATCTGGAGGCGGCCGCGCGTATAGTCTCACTTTACGGGCATGACCGATCTTCTGCGAGCCGCACTTGAGGCAGCCTGGTTTCGATCAGCCCCTTGTCGTGATCATTTTAGGTTGGCAATCAGTCCTGCGCAAGCTTTTGCCACCCCTGAGCCAGGCGACGTGCTTCCGGGCATCGTTGCCCAGCCGGCCTTCTCGACAAACGAAGTTTGGTCGTAGGAGCAGCGCCGCCAGTTTCCGCAGCCATCGAGCGGATCGACCAGTGCGTCGCGTCGGCCGGTGTCGTACGCAACGTTCGCTCGATCACGGCGGCCACCTGATCGTCGTTGATGGCGCGAGGGCGGCCAGGGCGGGCTTCGTCAAGCAGGCCATCACAGCGATCTTAAAAACCGGCGGCGCCACTTGCCAACGGTGTGCTCGTGGATGCCGAGTTCGGCAGCCACGGATTTGCTTGGCAAGCCGTCCGCACATCGCACGATCGCGCGGCACCGCTCAGATAGCGACCGCGCAACACGGTGACGACGGACTGTCTCTCCAAGTACGTCCGCTCCTGCGCACTCAGCACCAACGGCTCGATCGGCCGGCCTCTCACACCTGCATTCGCCACAAGCGCTCTCCTCTATCAGAGAGATTCGAGCTATCATATAATGTGACGAACTTGCGTTCCAGATGACTAGTCGATCCTGTGCCTGCCAGGTCCGAGGTGCATCTCATTCTCTAGATCGGTGAACACGAATGCATGAGAGAATGCATCGGCCTTTGCCAGATCGCCGATGAGGTCATGCGCAATCTGATGATCGGAACACACCCAGATCTCCGCTGGTTCGCGTCCAATGGCGGGACGCTGCCTATATTCTGCAATGCTCTCCAAAAGCGAGCCAGTCCGGACACGGGTATTAGTGCGTCGAACATAGGGGTTCCGTCGGAGGGGTTTAAGCTGTTCGACTTGGTTCTTGTCTCGCTGCGCATGCCGCTCTAGCCACTCGGTCATACTTTCGCAGGTCTCTGGCAATAGTGCGAAAGCACGCCGAACCCCAACGCGAGCTTCAGTTTCCAGCCGTTTCAATCGGCCATTGAGCGGACTTGCCATCAGTCACCCTCCCTCGCGCCCGTTCCAATGCTTCAATGCGTTTTTCGATCTCGACCAGTTCGATGCTCTTCCGCTGGACATCGATCATTGACACGATATCACGGCCTGTGGTGACCGACATCTTGCCCTGCGAGACCTGCTTTAGGATTGCGGCAACAGCTTCAGTGACGTTCTGAAGTGTCGCGGCTTCTGGCAGATCAAAAGTCACCGTCTCACCCGCCGGGGCGGGCCTCGGGTGAAGGTAGGGCGCGACAATCCGAGCAGCGTGCAGGCGGTCACCCAATTCTCTCGTGTCATCGCGCATTATTGATAGCCCGAACTCAACTGGCGATAAGCCATTCCCTATGAGGCCCAAAAGTTCGCGCGTTCGCTGGTTTCGTGCTCCCTTCGGTCGTCCCATTCCAGCACTACCAGCCATTACCTATTTCCCCCTATTTTAGGCATTGTCTTTTCCTCACTGCATGGTCTCGGAGGGCCAGCGAGAGTCGATAGTCCGCGCTGATCTGCTGTTGTTTGCGCCTGGATCTCAAGGTATTGCCATGCGTTCAGCCTGATTGCGCGCGAGAAAATCGGGCGAAAATTTTTCATGCCGCTGATCTCCTGTTCGACGCGCGTTTGAGAAAAGAAGAATTGAGCAGACGAGCCGCGCGGGGGTTCGCTTCGGCGCCCTGAGGAGGCGCGCTCACCCCCGCTAATGAGAGAGCGCTGAGAGATTCCCGCTCTGCTTCAGCTCTCCCTCCCTTGGTAATACTATATGTGTCCTTCTGGTGCGCCTGTGCGCCGGCAAAAACGGGCTTCACAGTCCCTGGGGTGCGCCTGTGAGAGCTATTTTGCCCCTTCGCTAGGCCGTGACTGTCCTTCTGGTGCGCCTGTGCGTCCTTCTGGTGCGCCTGTGTTTTTTCTTCGGACTGCCATCGCATGAAGTCCTTGGTGGCGAGATGGCCGGACACGTCACAGGGATATTCGGTCAGGCGCCACTCGGTCGCCATGCGGTTCTTTATGTTGAATCCACTCGGCTTGGCCTTGGCGAGGAAGCCAGTCTCCATTAGCCTTTCGAGAGATCGGCGCGCCGTATCCTTCGATGACTGCATGGCCTCGGCCAGCTCACGGCAGCCAAGGCCGATACGACCATTGTTGAGACCATCGTATCGCCATTTCAGTTCGAGATACGCGGCCTTGTCGTTCGGAGAGAGCGTTCCCCACGCTGGGGAACGCATAATGTAGCCCTCAATCATGAGGAACTTCGACTTCCCCTTGCGCTTGAATCGGCTCTTGCCCATCAGGCCGCCTCCTTGGCAGGTGCCGAAATTCCGACACTTGCGGCGGAAGCCTGCAGAACGCTCCCAGGAGGGCCGATTTCATTTCGGGCGCCCTGGATAGGGCTCTCCTCGAAACCGCCGCTGCCGGTGCGTTCCGCATACTTGCGGAGGGCAATGCCGTTCTGGGTCTCGCTCACCGTCAGGGTCGCTAGGCGCTCGATGTCGCCCCTCATGCGAGGGAACGCCCTGGTGCTGTCCCACATCTCGAGCTTGCCGGTGATGCCTTTCGACAAGAGGGCGCGGGCTGCATCGAAGAGGGGTTCGGTAGTGGACTCGATGATGACCATGCCATCCGGCCGGTTCATCCTGACCTGATAGCGAGGTCCGCGGGCGCCATAGCCGCGAAGCTCGATATAGGCGCGAAGGTGGCCAGCCATTTAAGCGGCCTCCCTTTGAAGAAAGCCGAGGCGCTGGGCCTCGGCTTCGGCTTGCCAGAGGGCTTCGCAGAGCGCCTTAGTCGGCTTCTTGCCGCCACCGTCATCGAAGTCGATTCGAATATCAGCGCATTTGTGCCGCTGATACTCCGTGAGCGCGACCTGGACCTCTTCCTTAGTGTTCTTCGGGAGCGTCAGGGCGAAATGTTTGATGGAGGTCATCTATGCGGCCTCCTGCTGTTACCGTCATGGCGCTGCAGCTCCACGGAAAGGAAGGCATCGACTGTCCACTTGCTGAAGGGTCGCGCGCGATGGCGTTGCATGTGAGGGAGGGCGGTGGTAAGGGGAAGCGTTCCGCCAAGAACGATTTTCCCGGCCTGGTAGCTCGAAAGAGCTCCAGGCTTTCGTTTGTCATGCATCGCTTATGCCGCCTCCCCGCCACAGAGGTTTTCCGCAACGAATTGGCTGAGCTCCACGAGCGGATAAACGATACGACCCCCAAGTCGGGCATGACGCGGCCCCCGTCCCATACTGCGCCAATTGGCGAGCGTCTCCGGTTTAACGCGAAGAAATTCAGCGGCTTCCGCGTTGGTGAATAGTCTTTCACCGGCATTGCTATTTGCGGTGGTGTTTATCATTCGAAGTCTCCTAAGATGTTGGCAGAGCGAATCCGCTCATCTGCGGTCACTATCGCTCGGGGGGCGGCTCATTGCGTCCAGAGACCCGGCAAAAAATGATTGTGGGGTTTATGTACCTACAGCGCCGTCGGAAAAGCGTCAGTCTTCTTCCGGCCGCAAGGCCCACGAAGGGCCCGAACGCGCGATGCGTGCGACCTCATCGGTGGAGATTTGGCGTATCGCCCATCGCACGGAGTGCACCCAATCGGCTTGGGTCTCGCAAATGTCGGTCCATGCGTCAGCCAGAAGCCCCATGAAATCTGAATTGTTCTCGCTCGGCCGACTGTGAGTAAGGAATATCCAGCCCTCCATGACGCGCTTGGCGAATGCCAGTTGATACGGCTTGCCGGGGTTCTGTGTGGCATCGGCGATACGGGAACGCCGGCGAGCGCATTCATCGGCAACCCAGCTCAGAACCTGGCCTGCGGCTACCAGAGTTTTGGCATCGGCCCTCGCCTTCTCAGTCTCTGCCCGGCGAGAATCAACGCTGAGAATATCGGGATATCTGGAGGTGTGCCTCATGTGCGCGAGGGCGTAGGCCAGGGCTTTGGACTCGGGAACACCATCTGCCTGCTTGCCGATGAGATGTTTCGTCAGCCGATCCAACCAGCCCTGCGCCTCGGCCGCGATATCTCCACTGATTTTCCAGTCCGCCATTGCTTCGCCGGGCTTTTCCCGAGCGAGTTCATCCCGCGCCTCGTTATATGCGACGTCGAGAAGGTGTCTCCCGAAAGCAAGGGCTTCATCTTTCACCCAAGTCGTTTGAAGGCATCCATCTGCCGCAAGCCTCCGAATTGCGCCGTCGATTTCGAAGGTTACGGTCTTGGAATAGACGCTGGCTGAAATATCCTTGAGTGTGGGGGCCATCGCGCGCACCCTTCGCTTTTCGCACCCCTAGAGGGTGCGCCGGGCGGTGGAGGGTGCACTCCATACTCGGCCCGTCGGCCTGAGCCCGGCGCGTTGAGTGACCAGACTAGGCGATCCGAACAAGCGGGACCACGTTGGTATCCTTGCCTTGAGCGATACCAAGCACCTTGCGCTCGATGGCTTCCGCTGCTGCAACGCGGTCTGGCCAGCGCGTACTCCTGTCATATCGCTCAATGAGCGAATCCCGCGCATGGGCCAGCGCCCGCTCGCTCAAATCCTCATCGAAGCCAAGGTCGGACATCATCGAGCGGAAGGTGCGGCGGAGGTCGTGCGGGCTCCAGCCGCTAGTAGCGCTCGCCTTGAGCAGACGGGGATGCATCTTCCCCGCGCTGGCAATGCGCACGGCCTTTCCATCCCGGCTGCGGGTTGGGAAGAGGAGATCCGTTGTCGCCCATCGTGGCTGGGCGTCGAGGATGCGCCTCAATTCAGGGGTGAGGGGCACCGCGAAGGCGCGGCCGGATTTCATCGCATGAGGCGAGATTTCCAGCGAGCCCCTGGCCTCATCGATCCAGTTTCGCTGCAACTGGGCCGTGGTGCCGATACGGAGGCCAGTGAGTAGCATTACGCGCACCATGGCCCCGTATATCGAGCCTTTGCTTGCAGTGGTCCATACGCGGCGGATTTCATCAGCAGTGAGGATGCGGCCGGCCCGCTCCTGCCTTTCCGCCTTGGAGGCCCTGGGCCGTTTCCATCCGGCCATGACGTTATGAGGGATCAAACCGGCATTCACCGCATAATTCAGGAAGGGCGTCACGCGCTGGCGAAGGGACTGGCGCGCTCCGTCGCTCCTCACCGCCTCAATGAGCTTGAGAAAATCCTCGCGGATGAGCGTCGCAAGGTCGCGCTTCAACGCTTTTGACAAGCCCCGCTCAAGCACAGAACGTGTGTTGTGAACGTGATTAGGGGAGCACTGGCGCGCCCGCATGTCGCGCTCGTAGGCGTCGAGCACCTTGCTTACGATCCGCGCGTCAACCGCTTTGTGAGCCTTGCGCTCGGCCTTGAGGTCCACGCCGTCAGCAGCCTTCGTAATCTTCTTGCGGGACAGCTTGCGGGCATCGTCAAGGCCAATGCTGCTGGCATCGCCGAGAATAAGCCGGGTCCGCTTGCCTGCAGCGGTGTGTTGAAAGCCCCAGGAGCGCTTCCCGCTGGACTTTAGGCGAAGGAACAGGCCCTTGATGGCTCCGTCGCCTGCGTCCCACACGTACAAGTCAGGCTGCCCCCTGAGGGGAGCTTTAAGATCCTGCACCCTTTTTCCCGTTAGCTTCAGCCGCATATCAGTGCCCTCGAATTTCCACTTAGCCATTTGGCAGGAATAATGGGTACCTCATGGGTACCTCTAGGGATAGGAATTTCAGTGACGCCTAATGATATTGTTCCGTAGATAAGTCACTGTGGTAACTAGACAAATGACCTACAATGATTTACACCCGTACGCAAGCACATTGCTTCCCAAGCTGTATGTCGAGGGTTCGATTCCCTTCGCCCGCTCCAATACTTAGCTCGAATTTTGATTTCCCAAGTAAGCTCCGGGTAAGCACGCCTAGCTGCGGGACGTCGCTCAGAACACCGCCGTTCTTGATCGGTTTAACAAGCCTCCGAAACGGTTAGTATCGAGCACCCCCCAAGCCGCATCGCGCAGATACTTTCTTGGGAAGTAGGGATAGAGGTAGAGGCGACGATCGAGCTTTTTTGACGTCCCGCCAGCGACGCGGCGATCACCAATGTCGATTTCAGTCGAACGAAGTAGGAGATTTTTGATGTCGCTCGAACTCATCAACCCAGATGATCTGCCAACTCCAGAGATGTACACACAGGTTGTCCTCGCGACGGGATCCAAGCTGGTATTCGTCTCAGGTCAGCAGCCCGAAGACATACACGGCAAGCTCGTTGGGCATGGTGATTTTGCGGCGCAAGCGCGCCTGGCATTCGGCAATCTCGGCCGAGCGCTCAGTGCGGCAGGTGCACGGCCTGAGCAAGTTTGCAAGATCACAATCTACATTGTCGATTATAAGCGCGATGAGCACGTTCCGATCATCGAAGAAGCGCAGATTTCGCTGTTTGGAGATCACAAACCAGCGAATGTGGTGGTCGGGGTAGCGATAATGTCCCCAGGCTATCTCATAGAGGTCGACGCGATAGCGGTCATTGACGAGGCCATCAGAAGCTAGCGTCGCCACAATGCCATTTTTCTCTCCGTCAAAAGCCAGTCATTCCACCCGGCGAACGGACAATATCCAGAATGTGGGTTGTAACAGATAACTATATTAGCGTTGCGCGTTGCACTAAAAAACACTCATACAATCCGCTGAGGAAAATGTTCAACTGGGACATCCGCAGCTCCCGCCAAAGCGCAAAAGCCGGAGATCGTCGAAGTGACGCCACAAAGCGCATGCCGCTCCAGGTGACGATTCACCAGATGCATCCGCCGCGGCGGACACCCGTTGGTATCGCAGGCGAACTGGGCTACCACAGGGGGGCGAAACTGCTGCGAGACACCATGGCCTCCCTGACCATCCGGCACGTCACGACCTATCGCTACCGTAAGCCCGTCGCCTTCGGTGAACACCGCGTGATGTTCCGGCCGCGCGATACCGACGGGCAGAAAGTGATGACGGCGCATCTCACCATCAGCCCGCCGCCGGCCAGCCTCGATTTCATCGAAGATGGTTTCGGCAATCAAATAGGGGTGGCGCGATTTTCAGCCCGCGCGAGGGAATTGCGGTTCGAAAGCATCGTTGATGTCGAACGCTCGTCACAAGCGAACTCGGGCCTCGCTGGTGTGAGCGCGGGAACCTTTCCCGTCAGCTATGACGAGGCCGAGAGGCCGCAGCTTCTGTCCTTCATGGAACGTCATTATCCCGATCGTGAAAACGCGATCGGCGTCTGGGCGTCCGGGTTCCTGCCGGCCGACGCGCCCATCGCCAACTTCGAGCTTCTCGTCGCGATGACATGCGGCATTCGCGTCGGATTTCGCTATCAGCGCCGCGAAGCGAAAGGTATTCAGACGCCGCAGGAGACGCTGGTTCTTGGCCAGGGCAGCTGCCGCGATTTCGCGATGCTGATGATCGAGGCCGTGCGCAGCCTCGGTTTCGCGGCGCGCTTCGCTTCGGGCTATCTCGCCGATTCCATAGACAATCCGGCGGGCGGATCAACGCATGCCTGGGCGCAGGTATATCTGCCGGGCGCGAGTTGGATCGATTTCGATCCTACCTGCGGCACCACCGGCGAGGCCAGCCTCGTCACCGTCGCGGTGGCGCAGAATCCCCATCATGCGCTGCCGCTGCACGGCACTTACTTCGGCGTCGCCGCCGACCATCTCAGCATGGATGTCAATGTTCGCGTGACCCCCGGCGCGCCGGACCTCCCAAACACAAAGGAAGCCGGATGAAGATTCGCGTCGGTTACGAACTGATCTACGACTTTCCACAACCGACTCCGATGATCATGGTCTTAGGCATTCACTTCACCCGGGCCTCCGACGTGATCACGCCGGATCATCTCACCATCACGCCATCGGTGCCGGTTACACCCTATCGCGACGGTTTCGGCAATTGGTGCAGCCGCATCGTGGCGCCGGCTGGCAGTCTGCGCCTCAAGGCCGACGGCCTTATACGCGACAGCGGCCTGCCCGACGTGACCGCCCTCTCCGCCAAGCAGCACAAAGTTGAAGATCTGCCGGCCGAGACACTGGTATATCTTCTCGGCAGCCGCTATTGCGAGACTGATCGCCTGTCGGACGCGGCATGGAAACTGTTCGAGAAGACGAAGCCCGGGTGGGAGCGCGTCCAGGCGATTTGCGATTTCGTCCATCATCACATCACCTTCGGCTATGAGCATGCGCGCCCGACCATGACGGCCTTCGACGTCTTCACCGAAGGCAAGGGCGTGTGCCGGGACTTCGCGCATCTCGCCATCGCGTTCTGCCGCTGCATGAATATCCCGGCGCGCTATTGCACCGGGTATCTGGGAGATATCGGCGTGCCTCCGCCCTATGGGCCGATGGATTTCGCCGGCTGGTTCGAGGCCTATCTGGATGGACGCTGGTATACATTCGACCCGCGCAACAATGTGCCGCGGATCGGCCGCGTGCTGATCGCGCAGGGGCGCGATGCATCGGATGTGCCGATCACGCTCACCTTCGGGCCCAACACGCTGGTCAGCTTCAAGGTGTGGACGGACGAGGTGAACTGATTACCTAGGGCACGATGAGTAAGGTCTACCCGATGCCTCGCCCCTTCCTGCTCGTCATGGCCGGGCTTCGACCCGGCCATCCAGCCTCGACGTCAAACAGGGATTGCACGGATGGGCTGGATGGCCGCCTCAGGGGCCCTCAGGGGCGGCCATGACGAGGTGGGTAGCAGCCATCGCAGCATGAGGCGCGGCGAGAGATGACCCTTCCTAGAATTCATCAGGCTTTAGTCATTTCTCACCCAGGCCATCCCAGCCAATGCTCATGCGTCATCCTTATGCTCATGCAGGAAGCGGGCAATGAGTTGCTTGAGTTGGAACTGTCTGGCCGGATCACTCATCGATGATGCATCCGCGAAGAGATCGCGCTGGATCCCGGTCGGAAGATCGTTCCACTGCATGATCACCGCCGCCCCAAGACATTTCAGGATGCGCTCCTCGTCCTTGCCCAGCGATGTGTCCGGTATTTGCGGAGAACCTGTAGCTCCGCCCTCATTGTCCCAGCGGCCGAGAGCCTTGGTGAGATCGTAAAAATTCTTGGTTGCTGGTTTTGTATCGGCCATGCGGTCATTCTAGCGCGAATGCCGGTCCAATCCTACCAAGCCAGACGAATTCCGGCCTTTCTCGTCGATTTCCCTTGCCGATCTGCCCCGGCGATCCCATGTTGGGAAATGCGTTGGCACTCTCGTCCTTCAAGTGCCAGGACAACTCTTCAACAAAAAAGACATGTTGCGCGCAAGCGCACCCTGACCGCGAAAGCTTGGCTTTCGGGAAGCCACCTCATTTCAAGGAGCCGCTCATGAAATTCCGTCCTCTCCACGACCGTGTTGTCATCCGCCGCGTCAAGGAAGATACCAAATCCAAAGGCGGCATCATCATCCCCGAAAATGCCCGCGAGAAGCCGATGCAAGGCGAAGTGGTCGCTGTCGGTCCCGGCAAACGCGACGAAGCCGGCAAACTCATTCCGCTCGACGTGAAGGCAGGCGAAATCATCCTGTTTGGGAAGTGGTCGGGAACCGAAGTCAAGATCGACGGCGAGGAACTCCTGATCATGCAGGAAAGCGACATCATGGGCGTGATCGTCACGCCGGCGCTCGCGAAAGCCGCCTGATTCATAATTTCATTCAACGAGGAAGCACCATGGCCGCCAAAGACGTCAAATTCTCCGCCGATGCCCGCGAGCGCATGCTGCGCGGTGTCGACATTCTCGCCAATGCCGTCAAGATCACCCTCGGCCCGAAAGGCCGCAATGTCGTGATCGACAAATCCTACGGCGCGCCGCGCACCACCAAGGACGGCGTCACCGTCGCCAAGGAAATCGAACTCGAAGACAAGTTCGAGAATATGGGCGCCCAGATGCTGCGTGAAGTCGCATCCAAGACCAGCGACATGGCCGGCGACGGCACGACGACGGCAACCGTTCTCGCCCAGGCGATCGTTCGCGAAGGCGCAAAGGCGGTTGCTGCCGGCATGAATCCGATGGATCTCAAGCGTGGCGTCGAAATGGCTGTCACCGCCGCCGTCGAAGACCTGAAGAAACGCTCGAAGAAGATCAAATCGTCCGATGAAATCGCCCAGGTCGGCACCATCTCCGCCAACGGCGAGATCGAGATCGGCCAGATGATCGCCAAGGCGATGGGGAAGGTCGGCAATGACGGGGTCATCACCGTCGAAGAAGCCAAAGGCATGGATACCGAGCTCGACATTGTCGAGGGCATGCAGTTCGATCGCGGCTATCTCTCCCCCTACTTCATCACCAATGTCGACAAGATGTCGGTCGAATTCGAAGACCCCTATATTCTCCTTCATGAAAAGAAGCTTTCTAACCTGCAGCCCCTGCTGCCGATCCTGGAAGCGGTGGTCCAATCCACCCGCCCGCTCCTCATCATCTCTGAAGACGTCGAGGGCGAAGCCCTCGCTACTCTCGTGGTCAATAAACTGCGCGGCGGACTGAAGGTTGCGGCCGTCAAAGCGCCGGGCTTCGGCGATCGCCGCAAGGCCATGCTGGAAGATATCGCCACCCTCGCCGGCGGCCAGGTGATCTCGGAAGATCTCGGCATCAAGCTCGAGAATGTGACGCTCGATATGCTCGGCCGGGCGAAGCGCGTGCGCATCGACAAGGAAAACACAACCATCATCGACGGCAGCGGCAACAAGGCTGGTATCCAATCTCGCATCGGTCAGATCAAGGCGCAGATCGAGGAAACCACCTCCGACTACGATCGCGAGAAGCTGCAGGAGCGCCTCGCCAAGCTGGCGGGCGGCGTTGCGGTCATCAAGGTCGGTGGTTCGACCGAAATCGAAGTGAAGGAACGCAAGGACCGTGTCGATGACGCGCTCAACGCAACGCGCGCGGCGGTCGAGGAAGGCATCGTGCCGGGCGGCGGTGTCGCCCTGCTGCGGGCGAAAAAAGTCGTCGAAGCGCTGACCTCAACCAATGCCGACATCACCGCTGGCATCAAGATCGTCGCCAAGGCACTCGAGGCACCGATCCGCCAGATCGCCGAGAATTCAGGTGTCGAAGGCTCGATCGTCACAGGCAAGGTGCTGGAGAAATCCGGCAATTTCGGCTTCGATGCCCAGAACGAAGTCTATGTGGACATGGTCGCGGCCGGCATCATCGATCCCACCAAGGTCGTGCGTGTGGCGCTTCAGGATGCCGCTTCGATCGCGGGCCTGCTGATCACCACCGAGGCCATGATCGCCGAGCGGCCCAAGGCCGCGGCACCACAAATGCCGGCGGGCGGAGGAATGGGGGGAATGGACTTCTGATGGCCGGCATACGATCGCCGATGCGAGAAGGATGTAGCTGATGACCGAAGCCGAATTCGATATCTCCCCGCCGGGGCTGCGTGGCCTCAATCGCCTGGCGGCGAACCTGAACGCCCTTATAGAAGGCAAGCAGATTGCCGACTGGCATCTCGGACGCTGGAGCGACAGGGATCGGACGAAGCACGGTATCCTGTTCGACAATGATGATGATGCCGCGATGGCGAAAATCAACTGCAACGATGCAAAAGGAGACCTGGCGGATTGAAGAGCCCATTCAATTCGCCGTGGTACCCGGGTAAAACCGAGTGCTGGGGGCGCGAGATAGGGAGCAGATATGCACTATCACCATTTCGCACTGGGGCAGGTCGTGCGACTTATGACCCGAGCAGGCACATCCGCGGACAGGGTAGCAAAATACAAAGTCACGCGAACTCCTGCCCTCCGATGGCCTCAAATTTCGCTACTGCCTTGAGCATGAAGAGTATCTTTTCAGCCGGCTGGCGTGGGAAATAGACCTGATCGGCGTCATCCGCCCGGGATGGCGAATTGAAAGACCATCGAAGAACCCGTGAATTACGGGAGGATGTGTTGCCTGGCAGGCCTTCCATTGACTGCGGTCCGGAATTTTCGAAATGACCTCCGACGAAGCTGCCCTGATCGAGCTGATAAATCGCGCCCGCCAACGCGGCAGCATTTCGATGGAAGATCTTCAAAAAGCCCTTCCGCTCGACGGCATGACGGCCCAAGACATTTCGCATGTCCTCGCTCGCCTGGACGAGGCTGGTTTCGATCTCGAGATCGATCCGGATCTGCTCTTGCCCGAAAACAAAACCGCTCCGAAGGACGCAACGTCTGTTACATTACGCGAACAGACAGAATTGCCGGAGACCGCGCCTGAAGGCAGAGAACAAAAAGCAAGCTTTCCGACGTCAGTAAATGAGCCAATCCTGAAAAATCATGCGGCACGGCGCTCCGACTCCACCGCTTCTGCCCTCATGCTCCCCTGGATAGTGGCGTTCGCAATCGTGGTGATCGCCGTCTTCGCCGCCTTCGCATTTTGATCTGGTGACGAATTGGGAGAGAACTCCGATGAGTAAGGACTTGTCGCGTGGAGACGATGTGAGTCCTACGAACGGAAGGGGATTTGTTCGACTCCATACAGAAATACTGCGCCGCTTTACCCAGCTGTGATGTCAATTCTGCTCATACTTCTTGATAAAACTCAGCCCGCTCGCGCAACGGCGAAATTCGGATTTCGAAAACGACCTTACGACTAAGTCGCGGAGCAATGCAGCGGATAGCGAGATCCTTACTGCCAAACCGCATCAGCCATGAAAAGTCGCCGAGAGAGGAGAACTTGGTCCAGACGGGGAAGCCTGCGCCGGCCGAGATTTGAAGCGGTGGCATATTCCCTCAATGTTTCAAAATCCCGCTCTCCGTTTGCGCCAAGCGCATAATTCGAACTGCTATCGCTTGCCGGCAACTTTCATCGAGAGGTCCTATGTCTGAACATTGCTCACCTCACAGTTATTTCATCCGGCTTTTTCCAGCGTACGCCAGGTGACTTTAACCGCGAATAGTCCTACGATAATAAGATGTTCGCTCGTCAGCGAGCTGAGGAAAAGAAAGCGTCATGGCGACCAGGCGCCGGCCATCATTCAACCCGCAATCCTTTCTCGCCATAGTCGGCGAGGGCCGTAGCATTGCCAAATACAGCAAAGGTCAGGCCATATTCTCACAGGGCGACCCTGCAAATGCGGTCTTCTACATTCAGAAAGGCAAGGTCAAGGTCACTGTCGTTTCCGAGCAAGGCAAGGAGGCCGTCGTCGCCATTCTTGATGCGAACGAATTCTTTGGCGAGGCATGCCTTGCCGGCCAGTCGCAACGAATAACGACCGTCACCGCAATGGTCGACTCTGTAGTCATGCACCTGGACAAAGCGGCCGTTGTCCGCGTGATCCATCACGAACCAGCCTTCTCCGAGATGTTCATTTCCCATCTTCTGGGTCGGACCATCCGCGTCGAAGCCGACCTTGTCGATCAGCTGTTCAATTCGAGCGAGAAACGTCTTGCCCGCCTTCTTTTGCTATTGGCCAACTTTGGCAAGGAGGGAAAGCCGGAGCCGATCATCGCGAAAATCAGCCAGGAGACCCTGGCAGAGATGATTGGTACAACCAGATCCCGCGTCAGTTTCTTCATGAACAAATTCAGGAAACTGGGCCTTATAGAGTATGACGGCAGCATCGAAGCCGGCATCCAAGTTCACAGCTCGCTATTGAACCTCGTCCTCCATGAGCAGCCCGAAATTAGGGCAAAATACACCGCTACCTGAGGACCGAACAAGAATTATGGTGCCTCAAGGGATTTGGTGGCTTTGAAGGTCGAATATCAACAAGGCGCGATCCGAAAAGTATACGCCGTTTTGCAATAGTCCGGCTAGTGGATATGCGTCTCAGCAGATTCTCGTCCGTCGGGCTTCACCCTTTTCTTGATGACCTTGATGCGACTAGCGTGTGGCTTAGTGGTCTTTTTGCTGGACTTATTTTTAGTCCAATAGCCGACAAGCGTGTCTGCAACTTGGCCAATGGTGAGACTGTTCGGGCGGTCCAAATTCCCAACTGCGGCGACACTGGCTGTTCTCCGCCGCGAAAGCGATCCCTTGGTCGCTTCGTTGCGGACAAGACCGGCCGCAATGTGGACGAGATAAGCGGCAAAAATCTCTCTTACCACCGGACTAGCAAATGCCTCTTTGGCAGCACTGCGCAAGGTTCTACGAACTTTCACAGCAGCGATTTTCTTGGGTACACGGTGTTTGTTTCTAGCCACATTAAATTTCCTGAAAATGACAAATTAATTCACCCATATCCATCGGGTTCCGGCAAATTGCTCGACCATTCACTTTCAAACTCAATCACGCAATGAAACTGAGTATTGCACAGGTAACTGTCCACTATCTCTCGGAAACGCAATCGATCATTCGGGTGAGTTTTTGAACAAATTACACGATGCAGCAACGTATCTTCGCTGGCGCATTTGAGCAAAATGGAACAATGCCCTGGAGGGCAATGACGCCAGGCGATACATCCGTTCGTGAATCCAATTGGCTTGTCGGCCTGGGAAACCAAGTTGGGCCAAAGGCGATCCAGCAATGCTATTCAACGCATTCACATTAGTGCCTATTGGAACATGGCGGCCTTTTCCTCAGCGTGGGTTAATGGGTTAACCGGTCCGGTGCCACTGCGCGCTATCTTCGTTCCGCGTATAGATATAATTGCGGGTGATTGGGACAGCGTCGATCTGCTTGGCGAATTGCATCTGGAAAACGCAGAGGCCGGACATACGGAACCCGACCTCGCAGAGCTGGAGGTAGAACTCCCACATCCGGCAGAAGCGTTCATCGTATAAGGAGGCAACCTCCGCGCGGCGGGCTTGGAAGCGTTCGTTCCAGGCAGCCAGCGTCATGGCGTAGTGCAGGCGCCAGTTCTCGAGATCGGTCATCCAGAAATCTTGCTTCTCGATGACCGGAGCAAGTTCCGACAAGGTCGGCAGGTATGCGCCGGGGAAAATGTAGCGCTGCATCCAGGGATTGAACGGGCCGGGATCGTTCTTCTGGGCGATGGTGTGGAGCACGGCCACGCCGTCATCGGCAAGAAGCGCGTAAAGTTGCTTGAAGAACTCGCTGTAGTGCGACAGGCCCACATGCTCGAACATCCCGACCGAGACGATACGGTCGTACCGTTCTTGCAAGGTGCGGTAGTCCTGCAGGAGGAAACGGACGCGATCTGACAGGCCGCGCTCCTTCGCGTGCCGATTGGAGATGGCGAACTGTTCCGCGGAGAGTGTGACCCCGGTAACGTCGACCTTGAACGTCTCGGCGAGATAGATGCCGAGGCCGCCCCAGCCGGAGCCGATGTCAAGCACGCGCTGGCCCGCGCGTAGCGCGAGCTTCGCCGCGATGTGCCGCTTCTTGGCGGCCTGCGCTTCATCGAGATTGGTGACGCCGTCTTCGAAATACGCGCAGGAATATTGCCAGTCGGCGTCGAGGAAGAGCGAGTAGAGGCGCCCGTCGAGATCGTAGTGTCTTCGAATGTTGTCGCGAGCACGCCAGTGATTGTTGTTCTCAGCCAAACCGCGGATGCTTGATCGGGCGGCTGCGAGCGCGCTCGTCCACCACGTCCGCCTCCTATTGCCGAAATTGACAAGGAGAAGCGTCAGGAAATCGGCGACGGTGCCGACTTCGATGTCGTAGCCCCCGTTCATGTATTCCTCGCCGAGTTGCATCTCGGGATCGAGAAGCACGCCACGCTGGGCCGAAGCAGAGGTGAATTGAACGCGCACTAGAGTGCCGCCACCATCGCCGAACCGATGGGTGGCGCCGGCATCGTCAGTGATCTCCAGGCGACCTTTCTTGATCCTCCGGGCAAAAAGCTTTTGCAGAAATCCATTCATCCAACGATCGCCAATTTCCCGCACGGCCGCGGAGTGCAGCCAGATTAAACCAATAAGACTGTGCTCTCAAGCACTTGTGATACGATGAGGCTCCATGCCCTTTGATGAAATTTTTTGATAACCGGATTCAGACTGACAAGAGGAAGGTCAACCATCTTCGGGGCGGGGTGAGAGGTTGTCGAAATGACGATGCCTTTACCCGTCATGACGTCCAAGGATGTCGTTCGCACTATCGAGCCGATGTGATGGGGCCCAGCCCCGTCCTGGGCGAAGGACATGAAAGGCGGCTTCAGCACTTTTAACGCGCGCTCCGACGGCATCGATTCCAAACCTACATTCAAGGGCTATCAAGGCAAACACGCCAAAGGCGGCCAAAGTCGGTGCATACAACATCTCTATTCCTCCAATTCGTCAAAATCGGGGTCTCTACCACGACGGCTGGATGGCATCGGACATTTCGCTTGTACCGTGGGAAGCGGCACACAAGGACGTCGATCCAGATCACCAAAAGTGGGAGCTCTACAACATCGAAAACGACTTCTCGCAGGCGGGCGATCTCGCCACCACCAACCCTGAGAAGCTACGGGAGCTACAGGATCCAAGCTCGCGGGCAGACCGAGTTTGGCCGGCAATGCGAAAACACTCACTTACTACGCGGGTCAAGTCGGACTGCCGCCCGAGGCGTCCCCGCGCGTGCTGAACAAGTCATGGACGCTCACTGCTGACGTCGAGATCCCCGAGGGCGGTGCCGATGGCATGATCGCGACCCAAGGCGGTATCGTCGGAGGATACGGACTGTATGTACATCAGGGAAAGCCGACATTCGTCTACAATTACCTCGCGCTGGAGCGCACTACAGTCGCGGGCGCGGAAACTCTGCCCAAGGGCAAGGTGCAGCTCAAGGTAGATTTAGCTTACCAAGGTACCCAGGGGAGCTCGGTAAAGCGGCGATCGTGACGATGTACGCGAAAGGAGTGAAGATAGCCGAGGGTCAAGTGCCCAAGACCATCCCCGCCACGATCTCGATCGGTGAGGGCTTCGATGTCGGCGAAGACATCGGCTCGTCGGTGGACTTCACGTATAAGCCGTCGTTTCGGTTCACGGGCACAATCGACAAGGTTACGATAGACTTCAAGTGAGCAGGCGGTGGAGAACCAGGTCACAACCAAAGGCACCGCGGAAATCTCTACGTCCGCTTCTTGGACGCCCCCCAGTTCGGCGCCACAGCTAACACCCGCGCGTCTCCGAAACACATCCGAATCGCCGGGCAGGCCTGACCAGTCTCGTCTTGGTCAGGCCGCCAATATTCAGAGTTCAGCTATGAGGCATAACCCAGGAATGCCTTGGCCTTCGCGACTTCAGCATCCCACTTCGTCAACTGGTCTGGCGTCAAGAAAGCTTCCACACGCCCGCGCAGAGGAGCACGAGCCTCCTTCAGCTTCGCGATGACATCAGCTTTCGTGATGTCCGGATTGTTCTTGCGAACCTCATCAAGTTTCTCACGAGCGTTTTCCAAAGCAGATTTCAGCCGGGCCTTTTGGTCTTCCGACAGATTTAGATCGGTTGCGAAATGCTTCAACTCACTCTGGACGGCTTCGGTGGCTTCAGGGGTCAAATTCATTTTAAATATTCCTTTATAAAACAATGTTTTGAGGAAAACCAACTTGCGTTGGGACACGGTCGAGGATGGGAGATTTTTTTGTTTCGGTGCGGCTGAGTCCCGTCGACATCCCCAATCGAAGCACGTTATTGGGACAGACTCAGCTAATCCTTAGATGTGGGGATTGATCTAACCGTTTGCAAGGGAACGGCCACAAGTTTTTCCTGGCGGGTCTATCGGCTGGTTATGAATGGTCATGTCGTCTTTCAGCGCGATAACGTGTTTCGTGTTCTGCTGCCGCCGAAACCGTGGGTTCGCCGCGCTCAAGTCGCCCGGAAGGTTGGTTTCAACAATTCGGCCCATCAACTCCCTTCATGCGCGGTCTCGGCGTCGGCTTGGGCTTGCGCCCTGACGCCTAAAGGCTTTGCAGCGACCGGCTTCTCGGCATCGGCAGCGGCGCGCATGATCTCATCGAGCCGTCGCAATGCCGAAACGTTGCCGCGCCGCGCCAACTTGAAAATCAATCCAACAATTTCAACCCGCCGCCTCGCTGCGCCAAGTCTCGACCAACTCGACAAAGCCGCATAAGTCAAGCGACGTTTCGAGATGCGCGAGTATCCTTGTCAATGCCCACGTGGGTGGATGGCGGGCCTAACGGGGCAATAACCCGGCGGCTTCTAAACAATTCACTAGGTGATACCTGCAATAGAACCCATATGTAGTTCACCATCGGCTCGACCATTGGCATGCCGATGGCAGAGAGATAGCTGCTCCCGCTTATTGGCACTGGAGGCTTCTCATGAAGATTTCCGCTGTTCGCACCCGAATTGCAGCCATTTATAAACGCCTTTTCTCGCGGCGATTTAAGCTGAGGAGTAGGCGCAAGGCTAGTTCGTAGGAAAAGGCCAGCTCGTAGGAAAATGGCCTTTTACGTATCTTTCTCTTCGGCCGCTGGGAAAAGTCGCATTCATTTGAGCTCATGTCCGTACTGTCGTGACGGCACAGTTGATCACGATGCTCGTACAACCATCAGCTGGTCACCAACTCTCAACACCCTCTCCGAGGCGGAATCTTATGCACTGCGAATGTTTCCAAGTTTCAGGGACAGGGGAAAGTGCGAACGTTGCATGTCCGACGATTTCATTAGCGGACCATATTGGCTGACGACTCTACAGGATTGGATTGGGGTGGTATCCAAGCCCAGGGCCAAGGTGCTTCAAGACTGAGCTTGGGTGAGCGACTCGCCGACAGCGTTGCCGAGTTTGGCGGTTCCTGGACGTTTATGATCCCTCTTCGGTCTAGTTCTTGTGGGTGTCTGAGGCTGACAAGCCAATTGAACCGACGAGCGGATGTATCGCCTAGCGGCATTGCCCGCTAGGGCACCGTTCAATATTACTTAGATGCTCTAGAGAGGACATTCTCGTAGCCAGTTGCCGCAGCAGTGACTGTGTGCTGTTTTGAACAGACAATGCCGTTGCTCATACTAAAATGTCTTTCATGTTGGGGGAATCTCATTCCTCCGTTCGCAATGAAAGGCGAAAATCATGAAAATTCATCCATCATTGAAACCGGCCCTCTGGGGTGCGGTTGGCGGTGCGGTCGCGCTAGCGATCATAGGCTTTTCTTGGGGCGGTTGGGTCACCAGCGGCAGCGCCGAAAAAAGTGCAGACAATCGCGCATCTTCTGCTGTGGTGATGGCACTCGCTCCCATTTGTCTTAACCAATTCCAACGGGCGTCCGATAGCCTGATGCAATTGGCCGAGTTGAAAAAGGTCGGCTCCTACGACCAAACTTCGTTTGTCGAGAAGGCCGGCTGGGCAACGATGCCCGGAAGCACGTCGCCTGGCTCAGGGGTAGCAAAAGCTTGCGCGGGACTGATTGCCAACCTGAAATGATCACGACAAAGGGCTTGCGGAGGAAGGCAGCGCTAAGCCTTCGACGGGGCATTGGACACCTTCCAGCGCGCTCTGCAGAATCTCCTGCGACTTAAGTGGCCGTAGTCCGGAATAGTTCAGGAGACTCGACCACACCCCAAGTCCGCTAATGGGATGGACCGGCTGCTCCACCCAGCGGGTTAGTCTGCAAAGACCGTACCCTCAACAATCGGAGAAGCAGCCATGCAGTCCAAGACAGAACCGTTCAATGTCGACCTTGCCGTAGTCGGGATCGATATCGGCAAGGACGTGTTTCACCTCGTCGGATTTTGCAGTGACGGCAAGATTGCCTTCCGCCGCAAGATCAAACGGCTGGCGCTGGCCGAGACATTCAACAAGCTGGCGCCTTGCATCGTGGCGATGGAGGCCTGCCTCAGCGCAAACTTGTCAGCCGAACGTTGCGCAGTCTTGGACATGTACCGCGGATCATTCCTGCGATCTACGTCAAGCCCTTCGTGAAGGGGCAGAAGAACGACTACAATGACGCCGAGGCCATCGCCGAAGCCGCGTTGCGACCGAACCTGCCGGCCGTCCGTGAGAAGACGCAGGGTCTGCGTTCTGAAAGTATTCAATAGGTAATTGTCGCACCAGAGCCCATATATAGTGCACCGTCGGATCGGCCCCTGGCATTAACCGATGGCAGAGAGATAGCTGCTCCCGCCTGTTGGCATTGGAGCTACTCATGAAAACTTCTCAGCATCATGCTTTTGTTATTGCGTGGTACGAGCGTCTTTTCACACGGCGTTTCAGGCTGGAGAACGAGCGTGACTTCGATATATATGCAGCTGAGATCCCGCCACCCCGCCGGCGTTTCAGAATTGCTGGCGCCATTTTCCCAACTGAATCTACGCTTCCCCGCTATCAGTATTGACGGGATTACCAAGCCACGCGAGCTGGTGCCGCATAATCGTCCTTTGTCGACATACGAATGCTGCCATCAACTACATTGACGGCATCAAAGCTGTGCCAATAGCCATGACGCCTGACACCACCGGTGCCATTATCAGGCTAAAATGAAGCCAATGGAGAAACCGCTCGTCTACGCCTGCAATGGTCCCTCTTTGCAAAGCAAGACCAATCCTCGACTTCACAGCAATCGAGACCGCGGCAGAACTGTCCGCTCTAGACGTCCCAATGGGGCTATGGATGAAAGGGGGCACCAAGATAGACTGAAGGTGGCGTCCTGCAACGCTACGGGTTGTTGATCCAACTTTTAATTCTTCGTTCATGTAGCTTCCTTCAGACTGCAACGTTCTCAGCAAGTTTCAATTTTGCTCACCCTCTGAAAGTTCAAGCAGCTCTGGGTGAGATCCGTTGAAAATGCGATGCCTCGCTCACTTCTGTGCGCAACGAGTCGAAAAAATGCAGGAAGTCGAAAATCGTGGGGCCCTTTTTCTGGCATATCAATATCCCACCTGCCGGTTTGCGCCAGCCTGATAATCCGGGCGGCAATGACTTCTCGTTGGCCCATATCGACAACGCCCCATATCGAGACAGGCTCTCTCCAGCACGACGGTTAGGACGGTCTCCGGAAGGGAGCCTCAGGCAGCAAGCTTTGTCGGCTTGACCTCGAGGACCTTATGAAAACTCATGATCGGGATCGCCCGGGGCTTCTCCTTCCGATTCGCGCACGAGTTCGACGTGCAGGAGTCCGTTCTCCAGGCTCGCACCGATGACTTCAACATGGTCGGCCAGCTGAAAGCTCTGTTCGAAGGTCCGCGCCGCGATGCCCCGGTAGAGCAAGTCACCGGTCGTCTCCTCGTCGTTCGTCTGCTTCTCGCCGCGGATTGTCAGCGTGTTCTCCTTCGCCTCGATTGAGAGATCAGCGTCGATGAAGCCGGCGACAGCGACGGAGATGCGAAAGGCGTTCTCGCCGGTTCGCTTGATATCGTAGGGGGATAGCTCGGCGCCGGGTCTTCCATGCCGACGAGCTGGTCAAGTGTTGAGAACAGTCGGTCAAAGCCGACCGGCCAGGGGCGCTAGGGCTTTCTCGAAGACCGTTGCCGAAGAGGAAGGCGTCTCAGTCTCGCGCCTGAAGCAAATCTTGGCTAGATAAGAATTGAGTAGGTAATCTGCGCGCAAGAGCGCATATGATGTTACATCGTCAGTTTCGACCGCTGGGCAACACTGACGACAGAGAGATAGCAGCTCCCGCCTGGAAGGCATTGAGGCTATCCATGAGAATACACCCGATTTTTTCGAGAATTCTCTTGGGCGTATATGAAGGCTTGTTCAAGAAGGACAAGCGTGCGTTGCGTGATGGTGTCGTGGCGGAGCCGCCATGGCGCAACCGCCACAAGACAGCAGGACCTGACTTTCCGACTGCACCGATACTCCCCCGCTATCAGTATTGAGCCTGATCGGGCTCGGTGAAAGATTTTCACAATCGCCGACTCGTCAGACGGTTGAATTCGACGGATCGCCGCATGCGGTAAGTCAATGGAGGAACGCTATGGCCAAGAGCCAGATGAGACGCAATAGGGAACACAAAAAGCCTAAGAAGCAGAAAGCGGAAATCGTGCCGCTGAGCCCTGTATTCTCAACCCCGCCGACGAGGACGAAGGCTGTTCAGAACACAAAGCGCCAGAAGTAACCATTTTCGAAGGCTTGAAGTTGATTTACGAGCTTCCTGCCTCCAGCGAAAGACGCACATGAAGGGGTTTGCCTGGATATTGATTGCCCTCTCGGTCACATTGGCGGCGAGCACACAATCCGTCGAAAGCCAACAGATCGATGGGTCCAGCCTGGCTGCAGCCGCCAGACAGCCGCCGACATTCACAGTGACGCTGATGTCTGCAAAGCCCAGCCATACGGAGGTGCTGGGTAGTGGTATTACAACGGAGTTCGACGTGACGAACACTGGAATCCGTGATGTCGCGCTTATGAACGCCCAGATTGTGGTCAAAGATCAGAATAAGAAAGTGATGTTCCGGGTGGAATGGGAAACAAAGAAAGCCGTTAGTGCTGGCCAAACCGTCAGATTGAAGAGCAGACACGCATCGATTGCGCCGGAGGACGTTTCCGGCTTGGTTCGGATGGAGAAACAGGTGATCATCGATCTGGATATCTACAAGATCGCTTTTCACGACGGTGAAGTGGTGACCTACAGAGATTGTTTCTTGTGCTATTTTTGAACCTGACCGCGGAAACCGGCTCCAAGCGGCATTCGATTCCCATCCATCCGCCTACCGCTTATCCGTTCCGCGACCTCGTTTGCCATGCGTTGGAAGACGTGTATTGACGCCACGCGCTCGAGCGGATGGCAAGGCCTGAGGAGATCGAGCGATCAACGCTCTAGATCCGTATCGAGCGGTATTGCCTTGCTTACCCACGGACGCGCGTCGGCCAATCGAAATTGAGCCCGATCAGGAAAGATCTGCCGACGTCAATGTGTAGGAGCCTTCGCGGTGTCTTCCATAGACCCGCACCGCCGCCGCGCAGATCCTATCGCGGTGGCGATCGAATGCCGCGAGAAGAGCGGTTCCGCCTGTCCGCGCCATGACGTCCAGGCCCCAAAGCGCCTCCTCCTCGACGAAGAACGGCCTTTCCAACGCACCGTCATAGCCGGAAAACCGAACGCAGCGCCGCGTCGCATCGTATCGTCGGCTGAGATTGGGAAATTCTATTGCCATTTCACATCATGACGCCTTCGCGTGCCTTCGCAAACGAGCTTTCAAAACCCGGTATTGGTCCCGTCGTCCTGAACTCGGCGCCATCTAAATTCAAGCGGGTCAAGAGTATCGGGATGCGGCGTCCGTCGCTTATCTGCAAAGTATGCTGGCTGTCCATGTAGGTTTGATGGAGAAGATCCTCATCTCCCCAGATGAACCCTTCTCCGACCTGAGTCCCGTGCGCTTGCCGGACGGGAAGATGGTAGCGCACCGCACCTGCTTCTCCCGTGCTTGAATGGAGGCTGCCCATGCCCGACAGGGTGGCCAGCAGATGCTTCTGCGGCCTTCTCTGTCTGCCCGTCTTGGACAAGGGATGAAGTGAAAATTCTCCCGTCAATGTGTCTTCGTGAAGTTTATAGCCGGGAAAAGACATCTCTCGGAGGCCGCTGCCGCGGTCTTTGGATATATGGGTCACGCTACCAGTTTCCGAATATGATGCCGGCGGCCGTGATGGATAGCGCGGTTGCGAAGATAACCCCCGCGTCGGCGTGCAGACTGAGCCACGCGAGCACTTTCATGGAGATGATCCTTCCTGCGTATATATGGCTACGCCGGCTGCCAACTACAACGGAAAGTCATTCAAAGATCGCGCCGGATCTATTTGTTCCTGGAATGCCGGACTTCAGGCTCGATCCTCAGGTGGTGGAAGAATTCGCTCTGATTTCGGGTTGTTCATGCAGGACGAGGTTCAGCAGGGAACTGTGGACTTCGATGTCGCTTTCGCCGCTTTCGTAGTAAATCAGTCCCAGCTTTCTGAACTTGTTCATGAAGAAGCTGACGCGGGATCTGGTCGTGCCAATCATCTCCGCCAGGGTCTCCTGGCTGATTTTCGCGATCATCGGTTCCGGTTTTCCATCCTTGCCAAAGTTCGCCAACAGCAAAAGAAGGCGGGCAAGGCGCTTCTCGCTCGAATTGAACAGCTGGTCGACAAGGTCGGCTTCGATCCGGATCGTCCGGCTCAAGAGGTGGGAAATGAACATCTCGGAAAAGGCCGGTTCGTGATGGATCACCCGAACGGCAGCCTTATCCAGCCGCATGATAGCGGACATCGTCGGCATCTTCCTTTCCCTTGGAGCATTCATATTCGCTGCGGCGGTGGGCTTTTGCACTGTGCTGTCGATAGTGCCGAACTCAGCAGGCGCTACCGGCTGAACGCCTGGACCTTCGGTTGATTATCGATGCGCACATGCCGCACTTTTTGTGTAATATGCAAGAAACGACCCTGATTCTCTCTAACAGGGATGCTTCCAAATCCAGGCGGGATGGGCACCACATTAAGTTTTTCGTGATGGCTTCAAATTCGGAGCAGGTTCATGGACAAACTCTGGCCCATGTTTGTTGTCCTGGTGGCAGCGTGCCTCTATCTCTTGAGCACACAATTCGTCTTGGCACATGACTGGTATAGCTCGACATCCGATCCGGTCTATCAATCGAACTGCTGCGGCGGGCATGATTGCGCACCGGTCGATCCCGCGTGGGTCAGCGAGGTGAGCGAAGGTTATCGCCTCACCATGACGGCAGATCAGGCACGGACCGTCAACCCCGGGGCTCAGTCTCCGGTCGATGCGGTCATACCCTGGAGCCGAATCCAGAGCCCACCCAAAGCCGAGCACGAATTCTATGCTTGTATCTATGACCGAGATCGCGCCGCGCCGCGCCATGGCGTGATCTGTTTCTTCGCGACGCCAACCATGTAGGCCATGGTTTACCTCGAAGGCTCCGTATCCTTGTAATTCACCGTCACCTTGCCAATGGTGATCGTCTTATTGGCCGACCGCCACGCCTTCTCGGCCAGTTCCTGCACGTTCACCACGTTCATGTTCGTCGGTCGCGATGACGGTCACCTCGACCGCTCGGTCATACGGCCGGTCCTTGATCATGAGCGGGGCTTTCTATTGGCGGAAATTAGGACCGTGTGGTCTCATCCAAAGCGATCGCCAGGAGCGTCTTGTATCGTCGCTCGCCTCTGTTCGCAAATCCAAGGACGCGGGCGGCGATTACGGCCTTCAATGCATCGCTGCAGCCGAGCTTCTGGCAGGCTTCATTCATCACTTGGTCGACCATGTTCAGCTCGTCGGGCATCAGGGCGTTTATCATGGCGCGGGTGTCCCTCCCATGCGCGGTCCCAGCAAAGAATCTTGGTCCCAAATCTGGCCAAAGTAAGTCGCAGCTTTGGCAATGTCTGGCCGGGCTTCCAAGTTTCGACGCGGATCGCTTCGATCGCAGCTTCCAATTCGGCTTCCCGATCGCCGTCTTTCTTCCCTGTCGCCATGAAGCGGCAATCTGGCACGCCCTGAAGGAAAAGAAAAACCCGCATCGGCGATACGCACCGCTGCGGGTCAGTCTCGCATCCCAGCCCCTGGGGCGTTTATGATGGACAGGGCTCGCTGACTGCGGAATGGGCGCGCGGCGGCCCTGATCTTTTCCGTAGCCCCGGGAGGTTCGCGCGGGGCGATGGTGAGGATGGGCTTGGCGAACAAAGGCCGCATTATCAAAGGTTAATCGACGGTCGCAAAGTGACGTACACTGGCGGTCGGGAAAACCATCAGCCTGAGTAGGCGAAGGTCGTTGCGGTCCAAAGCGCCAGGGCGGCAGTCACGTGAGGGTCAGCCATCTTATCCTAGGTAAAAGCCCACTTAACCGAGCTTTGCTATCCTCAGGCCCTTATGAAACGAACGTTGTTGCTGGCGACCCTCGCGGAAGCAAAACGGCAGGTCGAACAAGGCGAGCGTTGTATAGAAGCCGAACGGCGCATCATTGTCGCCCTGCGAAAAGCTAGGGACGACACAGCCGCAGCCGAAGAGGCGCTTAGAGACCTTGAACTGGCGCAAACCCTTTACCTCGCGGACGTAGGGCGCACTCTTGACGCCTTGGCCAAGATACCGATGGACGTGGACGACGACCATTCATGAGTTGTTTGCTACCTAATGCCGGACTTTTCCAGCCTTGTACGTCGCGACCTTTTCCGTGGTCAATCCATGCCGAGGTCGTCGCGCTCGAACCGGCCATTCACGGGATCGACGACAAGCGCGGCCAATTCTCTCTCAACCTTGCGGGTGCCCGCCGCGATGTGCCGGTCGATCACTTGCGCCGTCTGCAAAAGCGCGGCTCTGACTTCATCGTCTGAGACTTTCGCGGCGACAGCCGGCACGAGGCGGGCAACCTCGGCAACGTGGGTGAGATGATCTTTTCATAAGAGCGTGGTCATGGGCGCTGACCTTACACCCGACGGGTATTGCGTCAAAAATCTCATAGTCTGGGCGCGTCTGGGGCGGTCGCTGGTGACGATCTCGTTGACCCTATCTCCCCCAGTGCACCCGCTTGTCAGATCGTCGTCAGCGACTGGGTGTGAGAAATGAAGACGAACAAAGCTTTTCCCCGAAAAAGCGAGCGGATCCCTATGGGAAGAAAGCCCCGCTCCCCTCGGCGGGGTTTTCTCTTTCTGGTGATCGCCCAAGTGACATGGCGCGGCTTCAGTCGAAGCGGCAAAGCGGGCGTTCGAGCAGGCCGCCAAAGAGGCCAAGGGTCTGGCTGCCGTATCGCGGACCCTGACCTATGGTCCAACTATACGCCCCCGTGAAATCGGCCGATGCTTGGGCCGTCTCCGTTGCAACCCCGACCGCAAGCTTGATGAAGTCAGGGACAAGCGAATTGTCGGCCAGCCCAGAGAGTTGGTGATTTTCACGGAAGATTGTTGCTCCCGGTACCGTCAATCCAGCACTTCTGCCATTGCGAATGGCAAAGCTGCTCGATCAGTATCGGCGATACCGCCCACATCCTGCTGGAACCGTGGCTTGTCGAAGCCGCATTGGTGCGGTAGGCGACCGTCGCCTTACACCGGAAGAGCAACAGATTGTGCTCCGAGCGACGCGTTCGCCCCACAAGGTCAGATGGCCGAAATGGTGGATGAAGCTACCTACCAGCTGATTAAGAGTATTGCATATCTGGCTCTCTCTTACCATATACGCGGCATCGAGCTTTCGCCCAAAATTGTTGGAGAGCGTGCTTTTAGGCGCGGAAATCTCTGATTTCAGAACATCGATCTTGTTCGGCGGTGCAGGCCGCGGATGACGGGCGCGCTGGCCGATAATATCATAAAGGAAGTATTCAATGTTTAATTCAATTAGCGCAAGCAAGGCGAAGGCTACTCATGATGCCGCCATGAACATCATCGAGGCTGAAGCAAAAGTTCGCGCCGTGAAGACCGAGCGCCTGCGTCAATTGCGACTGGCTCACGAGGCTCAAGCGAATGCCGTTGATCGGGTCACGGTCCCAAACTCAAAGCCACGCAAGGCCGGCCGCTGATCCTCCTCTAGCTCGTCACTGGCGCCCCTTCTCGATTGTCTCAACTGCCGGGCTTTGAGCTTGTTGATGAATCGAATGGTGAACAGCGACGTGACCAAGCATCGAGCCTTTACCGTAGCCATCCGAGGCTTAGATGATTTATTGGGCTTCTAAGGCATCCGCCTTATGGCCAAAACGGCTCTCGCTCTGGATCCAGGCCGCGGCTTAGACTGCATTTTCGAGGCGGTGGGCTGCAACTCGGACACTCGTCGGGAGTACTCATCCTGCTTGACCGGATCGAATCGGGTTGTCAGCCTTCAACACGTATTCAGACAATTCTGCAGGGTCAGTCTCGATGATCTCCCCCAGTCCGATTTCGCCCGCAGCCAGCGGGACATATATCGTGGTCGAAACCCGGCGGTAGCCCGCATAGGTGAAATCGCCGATCGGTTCTTCTTCGGTCGTGATCTCGTAGTTGCCTGCTGGACACATCCGCGACATGCCCCTGAGCTGAAACGGCCGAGGAAAGGCGACAAACTCACGGGTTGTCCGATTTGTCATTGAACTCGCCACGGAAATGGAATCACACCGATCAACTCGCGTTCTATCGCTAGCCGGGAGAAGAGAAACTCATCGTGCTCAAAACAGTATCGAAGTTCCGGCAGCAATCTCGTGACTCTGTATTTTGCCGATCGATCTGGGTCGAAGACGCATCCGTGTGTAAACCTGACGGTCTGCCCGAGAGCAAATCTATGATCGGTCATATCGCGCTCCTGGATTGCGGGGCACTTAAAGCTTCGAGTTGCTGATCAGTCCCGCACATGCCTTTGCAACAATCTGCCTTTCGATTGAAGGGGGGAGACTCGTCCCGTACCTTGATCGAAATCATATACCTATGAGCGCGATCGGCTGTGCAGAACAGCACAACCGATGTTGCTGAGGGAGCTCACATCGGGATCAGGACAAAATGAGAGCGCCCCAGCAACCCGGACCAGGGCTGTAGAGAAGGATCAATAATCCATCCCGCCCATGCCGCCACCAGGCATTGCGGGCATGTGAGACTCTTTCTTCGGCCGCTCAGCAATCATCGCTTCCGTCGTGATCAGCAGGCCGGCGATTGACGCCGCATCTTGAAGCGCAATCCGCACGACTTTGGTCGGATCGACAATGCCTTTTTCGACCAAGTCGCCATAGACCTCTTCTTGAGCGTCAAAGCCGAAGTTGCCCGACTTCTCGAGCACTCTGCCGACCACGATCGAGCCTTCGACGCCGGAGTTCTCGGCGATCTGGCGGATCGGGCTCTCAAGTGCTTTCGACACAACCTTGATGCCGGCCTGGATGTCGGCATTGTCGGATTTGAGTGCATCGACGGCTTTCTTGGCGCGCAGGAGCGCCACTCCACCGCCCGGCACGACACCTTCTTCGACCGCGGCACGGGTGGCATTGAGCGCGTCATCGACGCGGTCCTTGCGATCCTTCACCTCGACCTCGGTAGCGCCGCCGACCTTGATCACCGCAACGCCTCCGGCGAGCTTCGCCATCCGCTCTTGCAGCTTTTCGCGGTCATAGTCGGAGGTGGTTTCCTCTATCTGGGCCTTGATCTGGGTGATGCGGCCCTGGATGTCGGCCTTCTTGCCGTTGCCACCGACGATGGTGGTGCTCTCTTTGTCGATACGCACGCGCTTTGCCCGACCGAGCATGTCGAGTGTCACGTTCTCAAGCTTGATACCGAGATCCTCGGAGATCACCTGGCCGCCGGCCAGGACCGCGATGTCCTCGAGCATCGCCTTGCGGCGATCGCCGAAGCCCGGCGCCTTGACCGCCGCGACCTTCAAGCCGCCGCGCAGCTTGTTGACGACGAGCGTCGCCAGCGCTTCGCCTTCGACGTCCTCGGCGACGATAAGCAGTGGGCGCCCGGCTTGCACGACCGCCTCAAGCAGGGGAAGCATGGCCGGCAAGTTTGACAGCTTCTTTTCGTGCAGGAGGATATAGGGGTCCTCGAGCTCGGCGATCATCTTGTCGGCGTTGGTGATGAAGTAGGGCGAGAGATAGCCGCGGTCGAATTGCATGCCCTCGACAATCTCAAGCTCGGTTTCCATGCCCTTGGCTTCCTCGACGGTGATCACACCCTCATTGCCGACCTTTTGCATGGCCTTGGCGATCATGTCGCCGACTTCCTTGTCGCCATTGGCCGCGATTGTGCCGACTTGCGAGATCTCGTCCGACGACTTGATCTTCTTGGTCCGCTTCTTGAGGTCGTCAACTGTAGTGTGGACAGCCATCTCAACGCCGCGCTTCAGGTCCATAGGATTCATGCCGGCAGCAACCGCCTTGGCGCCCTCGCGCACGATCGCATGAGCGAGAATGGTGGCCGTAGTGGTGCCGTCGCCCGCGATTTCGTTGGTCTTGGAGGCGACTTCGCGCACCATCTGAGCGCCCATGTTCTCGAACTTGTCCTCAAGCTCGATTTCCTTGGCGACCGTCACACCGTCCTTGGTGGTGCGGGGTGCTCCGTAGGATTTATCGATCACGACGTTCCGACCTTTTGGGCCGAGCGTCACTTTCACTGCGTTGGCGAGGATGTCGACACCGCGGAGCATACGCTCGCGGGCTTCACCGGAAAATTTTACGTCCTTGGCGGCCATGTTGCAGCTCCTTGTTTGCTATGGTTGCTAGCGGGATCACAAAAAATTAAGCGGCAGCCTTCTTGACCGTTGATTTGACCTCGATGATCCCCATGATGTCGGATTCCTTCATGATGAGGTATTCGGTGCCATCGATCTTCACTTCGGTACCCGACCACTTGCCGAAAAGTACGACGTCGCCAGCTTTCACATCGATCGGAATGAGCTTGCCGTTCTCGTCGCGGCCGCCGGGGCCGACGGCGATGACCTCGCCCTGCATGGGCTTCTCTTGAGCGGTGTCGGGGATGATGATGCCACCCTTGGTCTTGGTGTCTTCCTCGATCCGGCGCACGACCACTCGGTCGTGCAGAGGACGGAACTTCATGGGCAAACTCCTTGCTTGATCAGGTTCCCGGAAGCAGAGCTTCCGTGGTCGGTCGCGCGTACTGGGCGATCTCTCATTTGTGGCAGGTGCGCTGGCAGTCAGAGGCTGTGGCTGGCAGTCAGGGGCTGTGAGTGCGAATGCGCTTCTACACACATGGTGTGCCGCCTGCCAATTAACAAGCGAAAGTGTGATAGAGATGCTAGGGTATCGCGGCGTTCCACGCGAAAGTGAAGCAAGGAATCAAAATCCGCCTTGCGCGGTATTGGTAGGGAGAGATGGCGAAAGTCCTATGCGTGCTCTACGACGATCCGGTTAGCGGGCATCCGAAATCTTATGCTCGGGATGGCATTCCGAAAGTGGAGCGCTATCCCGGTGGCCAGACGACGCCGACGCCGAAGCAGATCGATTACAAGCCCGGCGAGCTCCTCGGCAGTGTGTCCGGCGAACTCGGACTGCGAAAATTCCTGGAGCGTCTGGGTCATACCTTCGTCGTGACCTCGGACAAGGATGGCGAGAACTCGGTCTTCGAACGCGAACTGCCCGATGCGGACGTCGTCATCTCGCAACCATTCTGGCCGGCTTACCTCACAGCGGAAAGAATGACGAAGGCCAAGAAGCTGAAGCTTGCGATCACTGCAGGCATCGGCTCGGATCACGTCGATCTTCAGGCAGCCATCAAGCACGGCGTCACGGTCGCCGAGGTCACCTATAGCAATAGCATCAGCGTGTCAGAGCATGTGGTGATGATGATCCTGTCGCTGGTGCGTAACTACATTCCCTCCTACAATTGGGTGATCGATGGAGGGTGGAATATCGCCGACTGCGTGGCCCGCTCTTACGATCTTGAAGCAATGCATGTTGGTACGGTTGCCGCCGGCCGAATTGGCTTGGCGGTTCTCAAGCGGCTGAAGCCCTTCGACGTCAGGCTCCACTATGCGGATCGGCATCGGCTCCCAGAAAATGTCGAGAAAGAACTGAACGTTACTTACCACCCGAATGTCGAATCGATGGTGCGCGTCTGCGACGTGGTCACGATCAACGCGCCGCTGCATCCAGAGACAGAGAACCTGTTCAACGACGCGCTCATTAGCAAGATGAAACGGGGCGCCTATCTGGTGAATACGGCGCGCGGCAAAATCTGCGATCGCGACGCCGTCGTCCGCGCATTGGAGAGCGGGCAGCTCGCCGGCTATGCCGGCGACGTCTGGTATCCCCAGCCCGCACCGAAGGATCACCCGTGGCGGACGATGCCCCATCACGGCATGACACCGCATACTTCAGGGACGTCATTGTCAGCACAGGCCCGCTACGCCGCGGGAACTCGGGAAATATTGGAATGCTGGTTTGAGGATCGACCGATCCGCGAGGAGTACCTGATTGTGGATCGCGGCAATCTGGCCGGCACTGGCGCGCATTCCTACAGCGTCCCCAAGACCTCCTAGTGGACGTCTGACGGGATTGTCAGGTTGTCCAGCAGGCGCGGCGTCAGGATCATCATCGTTACCTATCAGCATCCGGGCGAAAACGGTCTGGGAGCTCTATCGATTCTGTTATGTCCTTTGGCGATCCCTTTGTTGCCAGAAGAGTTAAAGGCTTACGGCAAATTCCCGACGCGTTGGAACAGGGAGTTTTGACTGGCGTTAAGATTTGCCGAGAGCAACCGCTGGCACGCGTCAAAGACCCACTTGTCCACAGTCGGATGCGTCTTTGAACCGGCGGAGACGGCGGCATTGCGCGTGCCGCCCCGCATGAGGCTGCCATGGAAGAAACTGTTCGCAATTTCACCATCAATTTCGGGCCCCAGCACCCGGCGGCCCATGGTGTGCTGCGTCTCATTCTCGAGCTCGACGGTGAAGTGGTCACCCGCGTCGATCCGCATATCGGCTTGCTCCATCGCGGTACCGAGAAGCTCATCGAATACAAGACCTACCTGCAGGCACTGCCTTATTTCGACCGCCTCGACTACGTGGCGCCGATGAACCAGGAACATGCCTTCTGCCTTGCCGCCGAGAAACTGCTGGGCTTAACGATCCCGAAACGCGCTCAGTTCATCCGCGTGCTTTATTGCGAGATCGGACGGCTGCTCTCGCATCTCTTGAACGTCACGACGCAGGCGCTGGACGTGGGCGCGCTGACGCCGCCGCTATGGGGTTTCGAGGAACGCGAGAAGCTGATGGTCTTCTATGAACGCGCCTCGGGTGCGCGCATGCATGCCAATTATTTTCGGTTTGGCGGTGTGCACCAGGATTTGCCGCAGAAGCTCATCGACGACATCGCCCATTTCTGCGAGACCCATCCCAAGGTTCTCGACGATATCGAAGGGCTCTTGACCGAGAACCGTATTTTCAAGCAGCGCAATGTCGATATCGGCGTCATCAAGCTCGACGACTGCTTCGCATGGGGCTTCTCGGGCGTGATGCTGAGGGGCTCGGGTGCGGCCTGGGACCTGCGCAAGGCGCAGCCCTATGAGTGCTATTCGGAGCTCGATTTCGACATTCCGATCGGCAAGAACGGCGACAATTACGATCGCTATCTGATCCGCATGGAAGAGATGCGCCAGGCGGTGAGGATCATGACGCAGTGCATCGAGAAGCTCAATTCGCCGGAAGGCAAGACGCCGATTTCATCGAGCGACCGCAAGGTCGTGCCCCCGACGCGCTCTGAGATGAAGCGCTCGATGGAGGCGACGATCCAGCACTTCAAGCTCTACAGCGAGGGCCACAGAGTGCCGGAAGGCGAGGTCTATGCAGCGGTCGAGGCGCCCAAGGGCGAATTCGGCGTCTATCTCGTCTCCGACGGCAGCAACCGACCCTACAGGTGCAAGATCCGGGCGCCCTCATTCGCCCATCTGCAGGCGATGGACTTTTTGACTCGTGGCCACATGCTTGCCGATGTCTCGGCGATCATCGGCTCGCTCGACATCGTGTTCGGGGAGATCGATCGATAAGCGTTTGATTTCCAGCTGAGCTCTCCCCAATGCCGCGCTTTATCGGACAACTCATTAGCGGCCGACTTTATCGCGCATTGTTACCTGTAGCGGCATGCCATCCCTCGGAAGCAGCACCACGCGCGAGACCGGTATGGGTTCTTGCCCCGGCGGGCTTTCGAACCGAGCAGCGCGGACGAGTGTGGCCAGCATGACTGTTGCCTCGACGAGCGCGAAGGCAGCACCAATACAAATCCTCGGGCCAGCGCCAAACGGCATGAATTGATAGCGCGAATAGCTGGCCTCACGCTCTGGGGCGAAACGAGATGGATCGAACCGATCCGGGTCACCCCACAGTTTGCGGTGGCGATGGATCACGTAGATCGGCAGGCCAATGAGTGTGCCGGCTTTGATGTGCTCGCTGGCTAGCTCGACATCCTTTGCAGTATAGCGCGTCATCATCGCCAGAGGTGGATAGAGCCGCATCAACTCCTTCAACACCTGTTGCACAGTCACCAGCTTGGCGATGTGCTCACTGGTGACAGGGCCCGACGGGACCACCTGTCGGATTTCCTCCAGGACGCGAGCCTCCCACTCTGGGTCCCGAGATAGCAGGTAAAGCGCCCAGGTCAGCGACATGGCGATAGTGTGGTGACCGGCCAACAGAAATGTCAGCAGATTATCGATGAGCCGCTCCTCCGGCATCGTCTGGCTGGTTTCCGGGTCGATCGCGCCGAGCAGCCGGGCGAAGAGATCGTTGCGATCGTCGGGCGACGCATGGCGTGCGTGAATCATATCGGCAACAACGGCCCTAAGACGGATCTCCCAATAGCGCATGCGGCGGCGACCGGGGTGCGGCAGCCAGACTGGCAAGTTGAGCACCGCATAGGTTGTCGACCAGGAGATGCCCTTCACATAATCGGCAGTTCCCCGTTTTATCGTTTCGTCAATGAGGGCGCCGCCGCCTGGCAGCAAGGTGTTGGAGATGACATGGTATGTCGCACGCAGCATGTCGGCATCAATGTGGTGGGCTGAGCCTGGCGGGGCAGCGCTCCATGCCTTGATTACCGACTCCGCTCCCGCAACCATGGCGGGCACGTATCGGACGATCTCGCCATGTCGAAAGAGGGGCGCCACCATTTGGTGCTGCCAGCGCCAATCCCTCCCTTCCGACGTCAAAATACTGTCGCCGAATAGGCCGCCCAGCACACGCCGCAGGAGCGGGTCCTGGGGGAAGTCGTCGCAGTGATCGACCAGTATGAACTTGACCAGGGCCGGATCTGTCACCCAGACGACGGCAGGAGGGCCACGCAAGACGACGAGTGGCTCGTGATAGACGGACTCGGGGATGGTCAGCAGCGGATTGCGGAGAAACTTTATGAAGGCCTGCGGCAAATTCAGAGGCTTCGCTGGTGGCCTCACGCGCGGTGGATACAAAGGCATGCTACTCGCATCGGTAGTGCGAATCTTGCTTATGGAATGGTTTTGTGCGGGCATATTGCTCCGTGTCGGGAGATTTGTGTGGCGGCGCGCTACTATTAACTACATCAATTCAATCCTGTTCGCTTCCGAAATACGAGGCGATGATCACCCTGCCACCGACAGCGGATCTCCGCTTAGCCCGGTATGCCCATGCTCTTACAGCGCGCTAGCAGCTTTCGAACAGCTTTATCAGTGGGTGCTCGAGCTTGATGGCGAGGTGGTCACCCTTATGAGAAACGAAAGCGCCCCAAGACCTGGGGCACTCTCTTAATCTCCGGAAGGAGCCTCAGGCAGCAAGCTTTGTCGGCTTGACCTCGAGGGCCTTATGAGAGCTCATGATCGGGATCGCCCGGGGCTTCATCGCTTCCGGGATCTCGCGCACGAGTTCGACGTGCAGGAGTCCGTTCTCCAGGCTCGCACCGATAACTTCAACATGGTCGGCCAGCTGAAAGCTCCGTTCGAAGTTCCGCGCCGCGATGCCCCGGTAGAGCAATTCACCGGTCGTCTCCTCGTCGTTCGTCTGCTTCTCGCCGCGAATTGTCAGCGTGTTCTCCTTCGCCTCGATTGAGAGATCAGCGTCGATGAAGCCAGCGACAGCGACGGAGATGCGAAAGGCGTTCTCGCCGGTTCGCTTGATATCGTAGGGGGGATAGCTCGGCGCCGGGTCTTCCATGCCGACGAGCTGGTCGAGTGTTGAGAACAGTCGGTCAAAGCCGACCGTTGAACGATAGAATGGAGCAAAGTCGAATGTACGCATAGCATGACCTCCTTTGAGCGACATGCGAACGGTCCGCCCTGAGGGCCGGAGCGTCGTATCACGCAGCCTCATGGCCTGCGCTATACTTATTTGGCCACGCTTCTGCCCTATTTCAAGAGCCAAAATTAAGTAAATGTCGCGGATTCATTCGGGATATATTAGAAGAGCTGGTCAATGTCTTGAGGAGATCACCGCAGTATTACTTAGCGTCTCCGTGTTCTATTGAGGTTTTACCTCGTAAGACTGTTTCTTTTCAGTGACTTGATATCCACAAAGTGATTTTAGGCATCTTGTGCTCTGACAGTCCGATGGCGCGGGGATTACACAGTACCGCCTGTCGCGGCATGCCATGTGGTCGACGTTTCTCCTGACGCAAATTTTTCTGCTTGGCCCTCATCAGGATGGGCGTTCATCGTATGACCCCCCAACCAAATATATCGCATACTCATGTGAATCCGCCGCATTGCCGGCAGGAGACAGCTCCTCTGTCAGTTAGGGCTCGAATGCAAAAATGCGCAGTCCTTTTTCATGCTGATAACAATCCAACCATCTTTCGTGGCTTTGTCGTAGAGTTCCTGGCTAAAGGCGCCGACCTTGGTGTCGGCTAGGGCGTGAACTCATAAACCCGCAGCCAGATGCGGATCGACGCCAACTTGATGAAGGCAAGATAGTTGGCTGCGAGGCGCAGGATGGTGAACCAACCCTTTTTCGGATCGGTCTGAATCCAGTTGCCCCGTTCGAGCACGGTTTTGCGGAAGCGCGCTCGCAAATGCCATATCGCTAATCGCGATGAGCAGTCCAAGACCCTGCACAATTCGGTGACTGCCATACACCCGATCCGAAGTCGTCTGAGAGCGTTCCGCTAACGTGGATCCTGGCGATTCGCGCGACAAGTGCCCCCTGACGGTCTACCTTGCCCGAGACGAGTTTACTCAGAAGACCGACATATTTGACGTTCCCATCTTCTACGACCAAGGAAACCGATCGGTCCTTGCACCGGGAATCTTGGGTTTTGGTACTCGCGTTGACGCGCCAGATGCCGTCGAAAGCCTCACCTCCAAAACTCGATGAAGCAAAGGAACCCGCCAACAGCCCACCCCATGCGAAAAGGAGTATGGATTTGAGAATTTTCACGATCTGCTCCGGTTGCCACCATCACAACAACTGAGAAGTGCAATGAAACTGGCGATAGCACAGAGAAATACCCCGCTATCCCCCGGAAACTCCGTCAATCATTCGGAGAGATGCAGCAATGCGTTGTCTCAACCGATTACCCTGCTGGCCATTCTATGCCGGCACCGTCGAGCATTAGCTCGCTGTTCTGTGCGGCAGCGTCGGCACGCTCCATGATCTGTTCAGCAATAAGCGTCCTTGCCGCGAACGCTAATAGCTTTTCATCTATTCCATTCGTCAGATACGCGCGCTCGATTGCAAAAAGAATTTCCTGCATCTCCCAAGGGGTGAAATCGCGATATTTCATCAGACACCTCCGATTTAACCAGGCGGGGGTCTTGGCTCTCAGCCGCCAACGCCCGATTCCACAGGCTGACGATGGAAGGTACTTAGCGCCGTTCGGGAGCAAATACTGTGCAAAAGTGGGGGCATACGCGCTCATGGAAAAAAATGCGAGGTATTGTCCAAGGAGATGGACAAAGCTCCCCTGTTCGCATGATCTACTGTCTCCCGATGAGCGGATCCCCTCACCTCTCAGCAGCGGAAATCCAATCGCCCGAGCTGTAGCCGACATCCTTGCGCGTCAACAGTAGGCGCATGAGCAACCGCCTAGCTTTCTCCCGCGATGAATAGTTGCCATGCTTCCAGGCATTCCGATTGCCTTTCGGCGCTCCGGTCGCCTTCCCACCGTGCATGCTCTTGAGTCGCTCTTCGTTCAGGGCGGGTAGCTTGTTTTTGGCTCCCCTGGGTCTCCCACGAGGATTGCCGGACTGGCCCTTTTTGAACTGGTGCTGATCAGGGGGCTTACTGTAGCCGACCTCATAGCCTGCATAGCGTGGGCTCCGTAGAGCCAGCTGGCGTCGTGCTTTGTTATCCTCCGTCATTCCGCGGCCAAGCGGGTCAGGCCTGCTCGCTCGAGTCCACACACAAGCTGCTCGTCGGCGATTCCGTCGACAGGGTCGAGGCTGTTGTGGGATAGGTCGATTTGCACGGCTTGCTCAACAACACCTGATCAGACACAATCGGCCAAAACATGGGGGTAGGGGGATGGCGACGGACATTAGCGAGATCGAGAACAGACTCTGGAGCGTGGCGGATCAGCTCCGGGCCAATTCCGGCCTAAAGCCGTCGGAATACTCCCGCCCGGTTCTTGGGCTTCTTTTCCTTCGCTATGCGGAGGGCCGCTTCGCTGCCGTCGAGAGTGAGATGCGGCCACGCTCAAGCAGCCGCCTTGGGCTTCCGGGGCCTGACGCCTATAAGGCCAGTAACCTTATCTACCTTTCTCCCGAGGCCCGCTTCTCCCACCTCCTACAACTGCCGGATGGAGCCAACCTTGGCCGCGCTCTAAATCTGGCCATGGAGGACATCGAGAAGCATAATCCCGACCTCGCCGACGCCCTGCCTAAGAACTATGATGCGGTCAGCTTCTGTACTTCCGGCAAGAGCGAGGCGAGTCACGGCGGTGCCGCGGAGATCGTTGAAGGTGAGCCCGACAATGCCGACAGCGATGCAGGCTTTGCGCCATGAAGAGCGGAACCCGTCTTCTGTCCAGGGCTGTTTGTCGGTGTTCAGGAGGATGGGGCCGGCTTTGCCGCGGTTCTCATCGAGAGCCGCTTTCAGCGGTGCGCCAACAGGAATTGTACCGCGCTCGCCGGTTTTCGATTGCTGGAGCCGGATCGCATTTCCGTCATATTGTGTCCACGCCAACCGCAGGAGGTCGCCCTGCCGTTGTCCGGTCTTGTCCAGTGCCCTGTGAGCAGCTGGAGGGCAATGTCGCGGGTCGTCAGCGGCTCGGCTGCCTGCCGCAGGATGGACAGGATAATCCGAGTCATCTCCACCCCGGGTTGCTCCAGTCCTTGGGCGGGCGGAACGCTTTCGGGCGGATCGCCTCTACGTGATAGTTCGGGTCGAATTGCTGGATGGTGCGTCCAGGTTCTCAAGGTCCATAATCATCTTGCGCAAGCCTTCATGCGCGGCTTCGATCTGGCCGGCCAGTTCGGCGCGTCGCTTCACAAGCGCGGCAATCACATGAGGGTCAGCCATGGTTCCTGTCCTAAGTTTATGCCCGCCTGCTCGCGTTTCGTGCTAGCCTGAACCCATGAACAGGTTCGTCCTGTTAGAGCGCCTCACGGAGGCCAGAAAATATGCTGGCCGGGGTGAGATTCTGATAGCAACCCAAAAGCGGATCATTGAAACCCTGGCGTATACCTGGACCGATACGCTTGAAGCGGAAAAGACGCTTGAAGCCTTTGAGCAATTGCAAGACATGCGCCTAGGCAAGATTGATCACCTCCTGGACGCATTGGACAAGCTACCGCCTGTCGTTAAAGATCCCAAATCCTGAGTTGGTGCTTTTGCCTCCGCCTTCTCGTCGAGCCGATTATAGGTGTTCCAGCGAATTGCCGTACTCAGGCGAATTGCGTTCTGAAAGTATTCACTAGCAGGCTGCTGAAAAACTATTTTCGGACCCGTTCTCGTTGAATTCGATTCCGCTTTGTTCGACTTTCAATTCCGAGGCGTTCATGGAGATATGAATACATTCAAGGGCTGATCCGAGTTTTTCAGCAGCCTGCTAGGTAATAGTCGCACCAGAGCCCATATATAGTTCACCGTCGGATCGGCCCCTGGCATTAACCGATGGCAGAGAGATAGCTGCTCCCGCCTGTTGGCATTGGAGCTACTCATGAAAACTTCCCAGCTTTATGCTTTTGTTATTGGTTGGTACGAGCGTCTTTTCACACGGCGTTTCAGGCTGGAGAACGAGCGTGACTTCGATTTATATGCAGCTGAGATCCCGCCACCTCGCCGACGATTTCAGAATTGCTGGCGCTATTTTCCCAACTGAATCTACGCTTCCCCGCTATCAGTATTGACGGGGTTACGAGCCACGCGAACTGGCGCCGCTAAGCGTCCTTTGTCGACATACGAATGCTGCCATCAACAGCGCTAGATTGACGGCATAAAAGCTGTGCCAATAGCCATGACCGCCCGACAGCACCGTTGCCATTATCAGGCCAAAAAGAAGCCAATGGAGAAAACGCTCGTCTACCGGCATCAATGGTGCCGCTTTGCAAGTCGGTTTCCCGGCCACATCTGGCCACTACTCAGGGCCCCAGTCCCAGGCCAAATCTTCGCAGACGGGCAAACCGAAATCTGAGCGACATTGCTCACATCACAGTTTTGTAATCGCTCGGGTTCATGCGCTCAGCTCGCTATGCGACAATCAAACAAAAGGTGTATAAAAAGGCGTTTGGCCCTCAGGAGCTCAGGCAAGGGACGCTCATGACACCCCCGCGGGGAATCATTTGATCCGAAGTCCTTTCTAGCCAAGATTGGCAAGGGCCGGAGCATTGCCAATTACCGCAATGATCAGACCGTATTCTCCCAAGGCGACACGGCAAATGCGGTCTTCTACATTCAGAAGGGCAAGGTCAAGGTCACTGTCGTTTCAGAGCAAGGCAAGGAAGCCATTGTTGCGTTTCTTGGTGCGGACGAGTTTTTCGGTGAAGCCTGTCTCGCTGGTCAGGTGCAACGCATAGCGACTGTAACTGCGATAGCGGACTCGATCATCATGCGCCTCGAAAAGGCGGATCTTGTCAACGTGATCCATAACGAGCCGATATTCTCAGAGATGTTCATTGCCCATTTGCTGGCGCGAACCATCCGCGTGGAAGCGGACCTTGTCGATCAACTGTTCAATTCGAGCGAGAAGCGGCTTGCGCGTCTTCTTCTGCTATTGGCAAATTTCGGTAAGGAAGCGAAACCAGAGCCGATCATCGCGAAAGTCAGCCAGGAAACGCTTGCCGAGATGATCGGCACCACCCGATCGCGGGTAAGCTTCTTCATGAATAGGTTTCGCAAGCTCGGTTTCGTCGATTACAACGGCCATATCGAAGTGCATAGCTCGTTGTTGAACGTCGTGCTGCACGATCAGCCGCAGATCAAGATGTGATGGTACTGGAGGCGCCTCGTGGGGTTCAGGTTGAGCTCTAAGGGAGTATCTGGACTTCGCCCACATTTGTGTCTTTGCTGCCCTTGGTCGATTCATTCGAAGTGGGCGGCAGAGTTGGCCTCCGCAAAATATCTGTCGTATTCGAGACGGGTTCGACGCGATTGAAAACAGAGAGTCCGAAGATAACTAGACTGCCGGTCGTCAAGACGACGACAATCAATGCGCTGACGTAGAAAGGCATGGAGTGTACGGTGCGGCGTACAATTCTCCCCTTGATCGCCAAATTGGGGCCATCATCAAGCGGATTGTTCAGAATGGGCAACTTGACTTTGGATCCAGGTTAAGTGGACCATTGCTACCCGTCCGTCCTCAAGCTGATAGAGAGCGTCGTCGCGGTCAAACCTACGGGCGATTGGCCGCTCACATTTTGGCCCCGCGCATCAAGACATCATGCGTTCAATGGGTCGCTTTGCCGAGCATGTGTTGCCTAATCTGGGCTTATCGACTGGAAATAGTCGTGAGTTGATTGAAAATTACAAAGCGCGTGGACCCTGACCATGCCGTGCGTGCCGCCGGCCAATTACAAGAAAGGTGCTGTCGGCTGGTGCTGAGCAGTGGCGATGGCATTAGCCTCGTGGAAAGTGAAGACGCCGCCGAACAAGGCGCGGCTCGTGATCACACCTGCGATATTCGGCAGATAGGACAGGGTTGAAATATCATCGAGCGTCTTGACCACGCCGCTTGCGATGATCGGCGTGCGCACCTTTGAGGCGAGTTCTGTTGTATGCGCCATGGTGCTTTCGGGGTGATCTTCATCGCGGTCAATGTCGGTATAGATGATGGCCGCGAGGCCGACATTCTCGAACTGTTGGGCGAATTCGACGGGTGTGAAGGTGGTCGGTTCTGTCCACCCTTCAATGACGACCCGTCCGCCGCGCGCATCGACGCTGACGACGACGGAATCGGGATAATCAGTGGCGGCGGCTCTAACGAAGTGCGGATATTTCACGGCGGCCGTTGCGATAACGACTCGGCCTGCGCCAGCGTCCATCCAGCGGTGCACCTTTTCCATCGACCGGATAGCGCCACCGACCTGCACCGAACACTTGGACGTGCGGATAATTTCTTTGATGATGGCGATGTTCTCACCCTCATTGAAGACAGCATCGAGATCGACCACGTGCAACCACTCTGCGCCTTGCGCGGCCAGATCGTGGGCGGTCTCCACAGGATCGAGATCATAAATGAGCGGGCTTTCGATCCTGTTGCGGACCAGATTGACGAGACGACCCTTGCGCAATTCGAGATCGGGATAGATAATCAATTCAGTCCCTCCCTAGTCATATAAGTATACAATGTCATGCAACCCAACTTGGGACAACTGGCGGAGCCGTTCGCTTTGGCCCAGTCGCGGGCTCGAAGGCGGCGCTATATCCATGCAGGTCATCGGGGATATGGCCACCTCGCTCAAGTGTGCGATGTCCGGCCGAAGTCGGCACGCGTTTCTCGAGTAGCACTCTGCCATCGCCATCGAGATGGTGCCGCCGAGATCGATGCCGATCCGGTCAGGCGCGGTTATAGGCGTCGTCATAGCGCACGATATCGTCTTCGCCGAGATAGTCGCCGAACTGGACCTCGATGATCTCGACCAGGCCGTCATGATGGTTCTCAAGCCGGTGCCTGGCGCCTTGCGGGATGTCGACCGATTGCGACCGGGTCAGCGTCACGACCTTGTCGTCGACGGTCACGGTAGCGGTGCCGGTGACCACCGTCCAATGCTCGCCCCGATGCTTGTGGCTTTGCAGCGACAGGCGGCCGCCCGGCGTCACCACGATGCGCTTCACCTTGAAGCCCTTGCCTTCGTCGAGCACATGGAACGAGCCCCAGGGACGGTTTTCACTGTACATTCGGCCTACCTCCCAGGTCGTTAAATCCGCTCCCATGTGTACCACCGTCTGGGCCAACTGAGAAAAGGCGCAGGAAGCCCCGGCAAGTGGTCTCTCAGTATACGCTGTGGCGAAATAGGGAGCCAGATATGCACTATCACCATTTCACACTGAAGTTGGTCTTCAGACTATGGCCCGAGAAGGCAGCCGGCTGAAAAGGAATTCAGTCTCAAGGCAGTAGCGGCATTGGACGCCATGCCGTGGGAAAGAGACCTCGTTGACACTCGCCTCGGCAAGTGCCTTCTTGAACTGCTTCACGCGATCGGGAAATACCCGCGGCGCCTTGAACCACTCGAGAAAATCACTACGAGGCGAAAGCTCGATCCAATCGAAACCAAGCTGCTTCACTTCATGGGGCAACTCGTCCAGCGGGAGATGGCGATGCATGAACGGATCGAGCGCAATTCTCATGGGACAAAGACTCCACATTTCGGCCTTGTCCAAAAGCTTCCATCGCAGCTCAGGCGTTTTCAAGTTTGCAAATTCCTGGAGAAGCACTAGGAGAAGTTCTTCGAGGTTTCGGCGCCTTGTTGGGTGCCTCACCGACAAGGGCCGAATGTTACCCTATGTTGCGTCGCTGACGGAGACGACGATGAGCCATGGAAATCCCCTCAATCCTTTATCGCGCCGCGGGCTCCTTGGCTTCATGGCGCTCATTTTCGCGCTGCCGGCTGCGTCCGTGCCTCTCCATGCCAAAGTGCTGACCCTCTATGGCACCGTCACATATCGCGAGCGCGTCGCTCTTCCGATCATGCCATCCTGCAAGTAAGCCTCGTCGACGTGGCGCTCGCCGATGCGCCCGAGGGCACAATCGCCCTCGCGGCGGTGCGAACCCGCGGCCGACTGCCCATTTCCTATCGCCTGCGTTTCGAGGACAGGCAACTCCGGCGCAGCCGCACCTATGGGCTCAAGGCCCGCATCCTGGTCGACGGCAAGGTGTGGTTCACGACCACCACGCCCATCACTGTCCACGGACCTCTCCAGCCGGAGATCGTGGTCCAGCGCGCCGTGAACGAGGCGCCCGCAGAGCCGACCCCTATAGGCAAGTGGCTGGCCGAAATCGATCCGCAGCGGCGGCGTCATCGACAATCTGCAGAGCACGATCGAGATCGCTGCCGACGGCGCGGTTGCCGGCAAGGGTGGGTGCAACAGCTTCAGAGGCAAGGCCACCATCGAGGGAGACAAGATCGGCTTCGGCCCGCTGGCCGCCACCCGGATGGCCTGCCCGCCCGCGATCATGGATCAGGAAAGCAAATTCCTCGGCGCCCTCAATGACGCAAAGCGCTGGCTGATCGACGATCAGCGCGGCAAGCTCATCCTGTTCGATGGCGCCAACAAGGAGATCCTGCTGCTCGCCCGAATGTAGGGCACCCCTCTTGCGCCCGCTATCGGCCGCGCCTGCGCGAGAGGACGATGACGATGAGCCCCAAGACCGCCAGAACCACGCCCCAATAGATCCATGGCGTCTGGTTGATCATGAAGCTTTCGGCAGGATAGGGGAAATAGCCGCTGCCCTGGCCGATCCATACCAGGCCCAGGAGAACCATCAGGCTGCCGATGACCAACAACACGATGCGCAGGACCATGGATCGCCCCTCCCTAGCGCCATCCCGGCGAAGTGGAATCACTTCGCCGAAAAGGATTCGCGCCAAATCAATATCTTCTGAGCAAATATAGATCACGATCACTTCAGATCGCTTCGATCTGAAGTGACAAACGTGATCGAATTCTTAAGTTGGCGCGTGATCGGACGGAAAACCGGTTTCCACTTTTCCTGATCACGCGCCCCGCCAAAGTCTTCAACCCCGGATCAGGTCCGGGGCAGGCCTTTGGCGGGATTTGCTCTTGCCGCGTGGCCGAGCGTAACCGCTTGGCAGGCAGATTCAAGGCCGGATCTGCTGCAGGAAGGCCACCGTCGTGCGCTCCATGCGATGCTCTGAATTGATGGCGATCTCGAAGGTCGATTTGTGGGTGAAGCGGCCCGGCAGGATCGGGCGCATGCGGTCGCTGCCGGTCCATACCGAGGCATAGTGCACCGGCATGAAGCCGATGAACTGGCCCGAGAGCACCAGATGCGCCATCGCCTCCATATCGGTCACCGTGGCGCCGCCCGTCACGCTGTCGCCCGCGAGCTCGACATTGCTCGGCAAATGGCTGCGGATGACATAGCGGCAGTCGCGCAGTTCCGCCATCTCGATGCGGTCGGGCGCCCGGTCGAACAGCGCGTGGCCGCGACGCGCAGTATAGTTCATGCAGTTCTTCGATCAGGGGTCGGTACTGCAGGCCCGGCACATGATGATAGAAAGCGGAAATGCCGATCTGCAGCTTGCCTTCCAGCAACGCGCGCTCGATATGCGGCGGCTCCATCACATGCAGCGCCAGATGCACGTGGGGATGCTTCAGGCTGAAGCGGCGCACGAGGTCGGAGAGGCGCATGTCGGGATTGGTGACGGTCGAATCGACGACGCCGATATCGAGCCGCCCCGTGAGCTCCTCGCGCAACTGGTTCACTTCGCGCACGAAGGCGACATGCGACTTGAAAATGGCGGTTGCCGACCTCATAGACCTTCTGGCCTTCGCTCGTCAGGCTGAAGCCGGCGCGGCCGCGCTGACACAGGCGCAAGCCCAAGCGATCCTCGAGGGCCGCCATTTTGCTCTGATCGAAGCGGCGGAGATATTCATGCGTGCCTGGGCGGCGGAAAAGCCGTTACTTTCGACGATGACGCAGAACATGCGCAGCAGATTGACATCGATTCCATCGAGGGTGATCTGCGACTTGGCTTCGCGCGGCATACTTAATCCAAAACGGAAATAAAGTTCATTTATTTAATATCGACTATAAGTAATTCCTGATCAAGACTACGCCCCGCAGTCTTTGAAGAACGAGCCGTGGCGAAGCTTCGGCCAATTAGGGAGAGAGACAATGATCATCAGCAGAAGGTCTTTCATTGCCATATGCGGAACGGCTGCCGGCGTTGCCGTGCTCAAACCCGCTTGGGCGGACGCGCTCAAAGTCGCGATCGTCATGCCGGGCAACATCACCGACAAATCCTGGAGCCAGTCGGGCTATGAAGGCATCATGCAGGCCAAGGACAAGCTCGGAGTCGAAGTCGCCTTTAGCGAGAAGGTGGCGCAGGCCGACCAGGCCGAGGCGATGGCCGACTATGCGCGGCGCGGCTACAAGCTCGTGATCGGCCATGGCGGCGAATTCCAGGACGCGGCCAAGCGCGTCGCCGCGAAATATCCCGACACGATTTTCCTCGTGAACAACGGACAATTGGGCGAAGGCAATATCGCCTCCGCCGACTTCAACTTCCGCCAGTTCGGCTATCTCATGGGCTATCTCGCCGGCAAGATGTCGAAGAGCGGCAAGGCCGGCTGGATCGGCGGGCAGAAGATCAAATTCTCGCTCGACCTCAACTCCGCCTACGAAGAGGGCTTCAAGGCGGCGGGCGGCAAGGAAGTTTTCACCGCCTATACCAATGACTGGGACGACATCGCCAAGGGCAAGGAAGCCGCGCTCAATCAGATCTCGCAAGGCGCCGATGTCGTCTTCCCGACGATGGACAATGCCGCGATCGGCAGCCTGCAGGCCTGCAAGGAGAAAGGCGTTTGGGGCTTCGGGCTCTACTACGATGCCATCGCCGACTGGCCGGACACCGTGCTGCAATCGGCGATCTTCGACATCAAGGGCGCCATGCTCGACTACATCAAGCTGGCGCAGGACGGCAAGCTCGAGGGCAAGAACTACAATTTCGACCTCAAGACGCCGGAAGCGGCGCGCATCGGCTCGTTCCACAAGGCGGTGCCGGAAGATGTCCAGAAGGAGGTTCTGGCGCTCGTCGAGAAGATGAAATCGGGCGAACTCAAGCCCTGAACGCCTTCTACTCGTCATGACCGGGCTTCGACCCGGCCATCCAAACTCGACGCCCGACATCTGCTGCATGGAGGGACTGGATGGCCGCCTCCATGGCCGGGTTAAACCCGGCCATCCGGGCGGCCATGACGAGTTGGGAGGCGGCGGCGCCTGAGCTTCCCTGCCCATGTGCCACAACGGAGTTGAGAGCAAACGGGTCGATGGATCACATTGTCATTGATGGGATCACGAAGTCTTTCGGCGAGTTCAAGGCGCTCGACAACGTATCGATCACCGTCGCCAAGGGCGCGATCCATGCGATCCTGGGCGAGAACGGCGCCGGCAAAACGACCCTGATGAACATCCTCTACGGGCTCTACCGGCCCGATGAGGGACAGATACTGCTCGACGGCAAGGCCCTCCGAATGACCTCGCCGCGCGATGCCATCGCGCAGGGCATCGGCATGATCCATCAGCACTTCATGCTGGTGAACTCGCTGACCGTCACCGAGAATATCGTGCTCGGCCTCGATCGCGGCCTGGAGCAGATCGATTTCAAGACGCATGAGAAGCGCATCCGGGAGCTCAGTCAAAGGATCGGCTTCGACATCGATCCTCAGGCAGAAGTCTGGACTTCTGCCCATGGGCATGCGCCAGCGCGTCGAGATCCTGAAGGCGCTCTACCGCAAGGCCGAAGTTCTCATCCTTGACGAACCGACCAGCGTGCTGGCGCCGAGCGAGATCGGCTCCTTCCTCGACAGCCTGAAAGCGCTGCGCGCCGCCAACCACACGATCCTGTTCATCACCCACAAGCTCGAGGAGGTCATGCAAGTGGCCGACCGGGTGACGGTGATGCGGCACGGCAAAGTCACGGACGAAGTGGACGCCAAGGACACGACACCCCGCCAGCTGGCACGGCGCATGGTCGGACGCGACGTGATCATGAACCTGAAGCGGGTGAAGAGCACGCCCGGCGACGTCCTGCTCAGGGCCGAGAATCTCATCGCCACCAATGACCGCGGGGTGCGCGCCCTCGACGACCTGAGTTTCGAGTTGCGGCAAGGCGAGGTGCTGGGCGTCACCGGTGTCGACGGCAATGGCCAGCGCGAGCTTGGCGAAGTCATCGCCGGCCTGAGACCGCTCGATGGCGGCCGGATCACTGGTGGGCGGCCGCGATATCGGCGCGCTCGGTGTCAAGGCGCGCAAGAACGAAGCCGGCATCGGCTTCGTTCCCGAAGACCGGCAGTCGACCGGTCTCGTCCTCGATTATCCGGTCGCGACCAATCTTCATCCTGCGCGACTACGACCGGCCGCCCGCCTCGCGCCGCGGCATCCTCGATTTCGCCTACATTGCGAAGAATGCCGTCGACCTCGTCAAGCGCTATGACGTGCGCCTGCGCTCGCCGCAGCAGCCGGCGCGCTTCCTCTCCGGCGGCAACCAGCAGAAGGTCATATTGGCGCGCGAGATCGAGGCTCAATCCGCGCATCCTCGTCATCATGCAGGCGTGCAAGGGGCTCGATGTCGGCGCCATCGAGTTCGTGCAGAACACGATCTTCGATCTGAAGAAAGCAGGTGTCGGCGTCCTCTATGTTTCGACCGAGCTCGAACATGTCATGGACATCGCCGATCGCATCGCCGTCATGTATCGTGGCCGCATCACCGGCATCCTGACGCCGGACGAGGCGACGCGCCGAAAGACTCGGCGAACTGATGGCTGGCGTCACGAGCGAGGCGGCGTGATGGCGCGCGCTCATGCAGTTCCTGTATGCGACGAAAACCGTCTGGGCGGTGCTCCTGGCGCTTCTCGTGGGCTCGATCCTCATCCTGATGGCGGGCGCCAATCCGATTGACGCCTATCGCTCGCTCTTCGGCGAAGCCTTTTTCGATTATTTCGGCTTCGGCGCGACGCTGGTGAAATTCTCTCCGATCCTGCTCGCCGGCCTCGCCGTCGCCGTTCCGCTGCAAGGCGGGATTGTTCAATGTCGGCGCCGAAGGCCAGATCTATATGGGCGCGCTGTTCTGCGCCATCGCCGCGCTCTATCTGCCCGAAATGTACTGGCCGCTGCATCTCCTGATCTGCGTCCTCGCGGGCGCCTTGGGCGGCGCCTTCTGGGCAGCGATCGCGGGCTATCTCAAGGCCTATCGCGGCATCAATGAAGTCATCGTGACGCTGCTTCTCAACTATGTCGGCATCAATATCGTCAGCTATGCGGCGGGCGGTCCGATGATGGAGGAAGGCGCACCCTATCCCTATTCGCGCGGAGATCCCGTCAAGCCTGTTCCTGCCGCATATCATGAGTCCGACTGATGCCCATATCGGCGCCATTGTCGGCGTGCTGTTGCGCCATCGTGCTGGCGCTGGCGCTCAAATACACGACCTTCGGCTTCGCGATGACGACCGTCGGCAGCAATCCGCAGGCGGCGCGCTATGCCGGCATCCGGGTGCAATGGCAAATGGTCGCCACCATGGCGCTTGGGCGGCGCGCTTGCCGGCCTCGCAGGCGCCTTCGAGATCCTTGGCGTCAAATACCGCCTCTTCCACATGTTCAGTCCGGGCTATGGTTTCGATGGCATCGTCGTTGCCTTCATGGCTGCCGCCAATCCGATTCTGGTGCCGATCGCTGCCCTGTTCTTTTCGGGCCTCAGATCCGGCGCCCAGTTCATGCAGCGCGCCGTCGGGCGTCGACAGCACGGTGATCGACGCCATCCAGGGCCTTGTCGTCATCTTCGTCGCCGCGAGCCTCGCCATCAAATTCAGCGACTCGCGCTGGGGCAGGATCCTGGCGCAGCGCCGCGCGCTCGGAAGCCGAGATTACGCCAGGGAGAAACAGAATGCTTGAATGGCTCGACCCCGTGCTTCTCACCGATGTTCTGCGCACCAGCCTGCGGCTCATGGTGCCGATCGCCTTTGCGGCCTTGGGCGGCGTCATCTGCGAGCGCGGCGGCGTCTATAATGTCGGCATGGAAGGCATGATGCTGTCGGGCGCCTTCGGCGCAGCGCTCGGCACATTCCTCACCGGCAGCCCGGTGATGGGCGTCGTCGTCGGCATACTGCTTGGCGCGCATGGGTGGCGCCCTCCTTGGCATCCTGTCGATCCGCCTCAATGTCAATCAGATCGTCACCGGCATCGCCATCAATCTCGTGGCGCTCGGCCTCACTGCCTTCCTGGCGCGCCTCATCTTCGGACTTAACGCCACCACCAAGCCGCTCGCCGGCTTCACGCCCTGGGCAATCCCGGGCCTGTCCAAAATTCCCATCATCGGTCCGGTCTTCTTCGATCAGGACCCGCTCATCTATCTGCTCTATCTGCTGGTGCCGTTCCTCTACTGGCTGGCTCTACCGCAGTGCTTTTGGCCTCGATGTGCGCGCCACGGGCGAAAATCCGGGCGCCGCCGACTCGGCCGGCGTTCCGGTCTATTCGCGTCCGCTTCCTGTGCACGCTGATCAGCGGCGGCCTCGCCGGGCTCGGCGGCGCCTATATCGTCGTGTCGCAGGTCTTTATCTTCACCGAGCATATGAGCGCCGGCAAGGGCTTCATTGCGCTCGCCGCCATCATCCTCGGACGCTGGGATCCGGTGGGCGCGCTGCTCGCCTCATGGTTCTTCGGCTTCTGCGACGCGCTGCAATTGCGCCTGCAATTCGCCAACCCGTCGGTGCCCTATCAGATCTTCACCGCTCTTCCCTATGTCGCCTCGATCCTCGCCCTCATCGGGCTCTATGGCCGGGTGAAGCCCCCGGCCGCGGTCGGCCTTCCCTACCGGCGTGAATCGAAGACCTGACCACTGCTACTCCCAGTCCGGCAATCTCGAGCTTCAGATCTGCGCGATTTCGCGCGGAGCAGTCCGAGCTTGCGCTCAGCCCGGAACAGCGCGCGCTCATGGCCCGCACGCGCCAGATCGTCGAGGCGCGCATCGCCGGCGGCAAGCCGACCTATGGCGTCAATACGGGGTTCGGCACGCTGTCCTCCCATCTGATCGGCGGGCAAGATCTGGACGAGCTGCAGCGGCGTCTCGTCCTTTCCAATGCCGCGGGGACGGGCGAACCGATGCGCATCGCCGATGTGCGCCGCATGATTGCTGCTCAAGGCCTCAGCTTTGGCGCGTGGCTTTTCAGGCGCACGGCCGGAGCTCGCCGAAGCGCTCCTCGCTCTCATCAACCACGACATAACGCCCGTGGTACCAAGCAAGGGATCGGTCGGCGCGTCGGGCGATCTCGCTCCCCTCGCCCATATGGCGGCAGCCCTCATCGGCGTCGGCGATGTCAGCCATCGCGGCCGCATCATGCCGGCGGCCGAGGCCCTGCGCCGCGCGGGCCTCGCAGCCTTTCGTTCTCGGGGCCAAGGAAGGCTTGTGCCTGGTGAACGGCACCCAGGCTTCCACGGCACTTGCCATCCATGGTCTCTTCGCCGCCGAGGACGTGATGGCCGCTGCCCTGATCGCCGGCGCCCTGAGCGTCGAAGCCGCGCATGGCCAGGACATGGCCTTCGATGCAAGGCTGCATGCGGCGCGCGGCCAGCCCGGCCAGATCGCGGTGGCGCGTTTCTTCCGCAGCCTGCTCGCCGGAAGCGAAATCCGCGCCGAGGCGCGCCGGAACGGTCGCGCTTCAGGATCCCTATTGCCTCAGATGCCAGCCGCAAGTGATGGGCGCCTGTGCCGATCAGCTGCGCCATGCGGGGCGCCATTCTCACCGCCGAGATCAATGCCTGGACCGACAATCCGATGGTCGATCCCGAAAGCGGCGACATCCTCTATGGCGGCAATTTCCATGCCGAACCGGTCGGCCTGACGGCCGACGGGATCGCGCTGGCGCTGGCCGAGATCGGCGCCATGGCCGAGCGGCGCATCGCCATGCTGACCGATGCTCAGCACAGCCGGCTGCCCGCCTTCCTGGTCAAGGAGACGGGGCTCGATTCCGGCTTCATGGTGGCGCAGGTCACGGCGGCAGCCCTTGCCAGCGAGAACAAGTCGCTCGCCCATCCGGCGAGCGTCGATTCGATCCCGACCACGGCCAATCACGAAGATTTCGTCAGCATGGCGACGTTCGCCGCGCGCCGCCTCGCCGACATGGCGGACAATGTCTCAGGCATCATCGCCATCGAGCTGCTCGCCGCCTGCCAGGGCATCGAGTTCAGGAGACCCAAGCGCGTCGAGCGCGGTTCTCGAAGAGGTCCATGCCCGGATCAGGCGCCTGGCGCCCGCCTATGAGGAAGACCGGTTCTTCGCGCCCGATATCGCGGCGGTGAAGAGCTTCGTCGCATCGGGCGAGCTCAGGGCACTCTTGCCCGGCAGATCTCGCGTTCACCTCGGTCATCTCGCAACATTAACGGAGGCAATCATGTCGACATCCGAAACTCTTCACTCTTCCGGCGCGCCGGGGACGTGCCTGCCGCCTGGGCAAGGGCCAAGCGATCAAGATCATCAACACCCATGGCCATCAGGTGGTCGACACCTGGGCCTTCAGCGCCGAGGACCTGCATGAATTCATGTCGATGCGAGCATATGCGCCCGACCATCGGCACGATCTTCCCGAGGAAAGGCCACGATCTCTTCACCAACCGCAGGCGCGCCATCCTCCATTTCGAGGAAGACACCTCGCCCGGCATCCATGACACGCTGCTCGCCGCTTGCGACGACTACCGCTACGGACTGCTCGGCTGCACGGAATATCACGACAATTGCACCGACAATCTCCATGCCGGCATGCGCCAGATCGGTCTCGAATCCGCCGGAAGTGCCCTCACCCCTCAATCTGTGGATGAACATCCCGGTCGACAAGGAAGGCAAGACCGGATGGGGCGAGCCCGTCTCCAAGCCCGGCGACTATGTGGTGCTGCGCGCCAAGATGGATTGCATCGTCGCCATGTCGGCGTGCCCGCAGGACATATTGCCGATCAACAAGGGCAAACCCGTCGAAGCGCATTACCAGATTCTTTCGTGAGGATGGCTGCCATGATCAGACGACCCGTCCCCTGGCCGAACGGCGCCAAAGTCGCCGTCGCCATCACCTTCGACATGGATGCCGACAGCCTGGTCCATATCGAGCATCCGCAGGATTCGATCACGCGCGTCTCGACCATCTCGATGCTGAAATACGGGCCGCAGGTCGGCGTACCGCGCATCCTTGAAGGCTATCGCCGCTACGGCCTCAAGCAGACCTTCTTCGTGCCCGCCTGGTGCATCGAGCACTATCCGGAAGCGGTCGACGCCATGATCAAGGACGACCATGAGGTCGGCTTCCACGGCTATATTCATGAAGCGCCCAATGCGCTGCCGCGCGATGAGGAGCACTATTGGATGCAGCGCTCGATCGCCGTCATCGAGAAGCACACCGGCAGGAGGCCACGCGGCAACCGCTCGCCGCTCTACAACTATTCCATCCACACCACCGACCTCCTGGTGGAGGAAGGCTTCCTTTACGATTCATCGCTGATGGGCGATGACGTTCCCTATGTCCTCGACAATGGCAAGGGCGAGATCGTCGAACTGCCGTCGAGCTGGGCGCTCGATGACTGGCCGCCTTATGTCCATTCGATCGACCTCAACTACATGTTTCAGATCATGTCGCCGGATCGTGCCATGGAGACCTTCATGGCCGAATTCGAGGCGATGCGCAGCGCCGGCGGCGGTCTGTGGATCGGCGTGTGGCATCCTTTCGTCAGCGGCCGGCTGTCGCGCTGGCTCAGGATCGAGAAAATGATCGAATACATGCTGAATACCGGCGACGTATGGTTTGCAAGACTCGAAGACATCGCGGGCCACATCCAGGCCATCCGCAAGCAAGGCACGTACCAGGCGCGGGTCGACAAGCTGCCCTACTATGACAAGCTGCAGATACCTTCACCGCCGCCCTCGCCCATGCTGCGCAAGCCCGGCCATTGAGCGGGAGGTCAAGCGATCATGACTTTATCGCCTGCCGACGTGCCCAAGATCTTCGGCGATGTGCCGGCTTTCATGGCCTGCCCCTATGCGCGCGATCTCTCGACCTGCGGCTCGCCCGATGCCGTCGTCATCGGCATGCCCTATGACGGCATCGCCACTTTTCGCGGCGGCGCGACGCGGCGCGCGCCCCAGGAGATCCGCAAATTCTCGCTGCTCTTCGGCTCCTATCATTTCGACTGGGATCTCGACGTCGACGATCATGTGAAGATCGCCGATTGCGGCGATGTCGATGTCGTGCCGGGGGACACGCCGGAGAGCTATCGCCGCCTCGAAGCGAAGATCGCCGAAATCCAGAAGATCGGAGCCGTGCCGTTGATGATGGGCGGCGATCACGGCGTCACTTACCCCGCGGTCAAGGCAGTGGCCGTGCATCGCGGCGGGCCTTTGGGCTTTCTCCTCTTCGATACTCACCTCGATCTCTCGGAAAGCTTCAACAATGACCGATTGACCCGCGCCTCGCCGGTCTTGCGCATTTGCGAATTGCCCGAAATCGACCGCAAGCGCATCGCCGTCATCGGGCCCAAGGGGGCGCGCAATCTCCCCGAATGGACGCCGCTCGCGCGCGAGCTCGGCATCACCATCTATCCGGACCGAGTGGTGCAGAAGCGCGGCATCGAAGCGGTGGTCGAGGAAGCGCTCGACATCGTGGCGCCCGACGGGCGACCGCCCTATGTCAGCGTCGACATCGATGTCATCGATCCGGCTTTTGCGCCCGGCACCAACAGCGTCGAGCCCGGCGGCTTCACCGCGCGCGAGATCATCAATGGGGTCAGGCTCGGCTGCGAGCGCGGCTTTGCCGGCTTCGATGTGGTGGAAGTTTCGCCCGATTTCGATTCGAATACCGGTCATACCTCGACGCTCGCCGCGAAACTGATGGCCGAGGCGGTCTGCTGTCTCGCGGCCCGTAAGGCCGGCAAATTGCGGTCCTGGGACCAGGCGTGATGCGCGCGCTCGTTCTCTCGGGGCCCGGCGACATCGAGCGCTTCGCTGCTCGAAACGCTGCCCACCCCAGAGCCACGGGGAAAAGAAATCAGGATCAAGGTGCGCTATGCCGGGGTGAACTGGGGCGACATCCAGAAGCGCCAGGGCATCTATCCCGATCCGATCGACTATCCGGCCATCATCGGGCTCGAAGTGTCGGGCCATGTCGAGGCGATCGGTCCCGCAGCGAGCGGCCTTCGCATTGGCCAGCGCGTCGCCGCGATCACCGGGCCCAGGATGCTCGGCGGCTATGCCGATCGCTGCATCGTGCCTGAAGACTATGCGATCGCTTTGCCCGAGGCCATTGCGCTCGATCTCGCCGCCGCCATGCCCGCCGCCGCCATCACCGCATGGCACCTCCTCCACAGCGCGCACCGGCTCAGACGCGGCGAGACCATTCTCATCCATGCGATCGGCGGCGGCGTCGGCTTGATGCTGACGCAGCTCGCCCGCCTCAAGGGCGCGCATGTGATCGGCACCGTCGGCTCCCCGGGCAAAGCGAAGTGGCCGCTGGCTTTCGGCGCCCACCATGTCATCGACCGTTCGGCTGAGGATTTCGTCGCTGAAGCCATGCGCCTTACCCAAGGCCGCGGCGTCGACCTCGTGATCAACTCTCTCGGCGCCGAGATACTGGAAAGAAGCTTCGATGCGCTCAGGCCCTTCGGCCGGGTGATCAATATCGGCGAGGCGGCGGGCCATCCCCATTTCGACATCCGCGCCAAGCTCTATCAGCGCTCGACGTCGCTGGCGGGCTTCGAGTTCCTGCATGCCAGACCGGGATCGCCCGCATGGCGGCGCGGGATCAAGGCGATCCTCGCCTATCTGACCGACGGCCGCCTGCGCATGCCGATCGAGGCCATTCTACCGCTCGCCGATGCCGGCAAGGCGCACAGGCTTCTCGAATCGCGACAGGTCTCCGGCAAGCTTCTGCTGGATGTCGGCGATCGGTAAAAGCGCTCAGGCTTTCAAGAATTTCCCCTTCTCCCGCGCACAGCGTGGGAGAACGTGGCCGAAGGCCGGATGAGGGCTCTTTGTCTGAAGTGATTGATGCATCAGATCGTTTTCATGCTCTTATACTTGAGTGAATCACTTTGCATCTGATTTTGCTGCGCAAGAGCCCTCACCCGGCCTCTCGCCTTCGCGAAGCCCGAGCTTCGTTTCGGCCAGGTAAAGTCGGTTCGCTTCGGCGGAGCAAGGTCGGCCACCCTCTCCCATTGCTTCGCAACGGGCGAGGGGGAAACTTGGCCACGCCATCAGTCGACGAACCGGCCCGCGGCGGCAGTGTGCTCGTGGCGCAATCGCTCGATGTCGATGCCGACCGGCATGCCGTCCGTGACGAGCCACCGGCCCTTGACCATGACGCGGTCGGCGCGATGAGCGCCGCACAGAACGAGAGCCGCGAGCGGATCCCCGGCGCCCGAGAAACGCAACTCATCGAGCGTGAAAAGCGCCAGATCCGCCTGGCAGCCGGTGGCGATCCAGCCGATATCATCGCGGCCGAGGCAGCGGGCCGAGCCTTCGGTCGCCCAACGAAAAGCGTCGAGATGGGTGATCGTCGCATCATAGGTCAGGCGGTTGATCATCAGCGCATGCCTAACGCTCTCGATCAGATTGGAATTGTCGTTGGAGGCAGAGCCGTCGACGCCAAGACCCACCGCAACGCCGGCTTTCTCGAGGTCGCGGGTGCGGCAATGGCCGGAAGCCAGGACCATGTTCGATGTCGGGCAGTGACAGACGGCAAGCCGGTGATGGCCGAGACGGCCGATCTCGTCATCGGTGAAGTGAATGCCATGGGCGAGCCACACGTCCTCGCCAAGCCAGCCCGTCTGCTCCAGATAATCCACCGGGCGGCAGCCGAAATGTGCCTCGCAATAGTCGGTCTCATCGCGCGTCTCGGCGATGTGGGTATGAAGCCGGCAGCCATGCTTGCGCGCCAGCGCCGCGGTCTCGATCATCAATCCGCGTGTGACCGTGAAGGGCGTGCAGGGCGCCAGCGCGATCTGGATCATGGCGCCCTCGCCCGTCTCGTGATACCGCCTGATCACCCGCTCGCTGTCGGCGAGAATGACGTCACGGTCCTGGACGACGCTGTCGGGCGGCAGGCCGCCATCGCGCTCGGAGAGATCCATCGAGCCCCTGCTCACCACCATGCGCAGCCCGAGCTTTCTCGCCTCGTCGACCTGGATGTCGATCGCTTCCTCACAGCCCTGCGGAAAGAGATAGTGATGATCGAAGGCGGTGGTGCAGCCTGACATCAGGAGCTCGGTCAGAGCGAGCCTTGTGGCGAGACGATGCGCCTCGGGCGTCAGCCGCGACCAGTAGCCATAGAGCGTCGTGAGCCAGGGAAAGAGCTCCTTGTTGATGGCCTGCGGATGCGCACGCGTCAGCGTCTGGTACATGTGATGATGCGCATTGACGAGCCCCGGCAGCACGACATGGCGGTCGGCTGCGAATGTCTCGTCCACAGGCTTCGCCGGTTGCGCACCGGCGGCGACGAGTTCGGCGATCCTGCCATTCTCGACGACGAACCCGCCGCCGGCATTGTCGGCGAGACAGGCCAGGGGGTCGCGTATCCACAGACGCATGCAGCCTTCTCCCTAAAGCGTGATGGCTTTAGGTAGAGTCGCCATCACGCTTTATCTTTTTGTTTGAGCATGATCTTTTCGGAAAACCGGCATCCACTTTTCCGGATCATGCTCTATTTGCCGAACTCCTCGGCGACGGCTTGCCTGATCCGCCCCACCGCGTCGGCCAAAAGCCACTGGCCCTTTTCCGCAGAGGCGCCTTTGGTCTCGGACAAAACGCCCGAGGCCGGCACTTCGGGAACGGGTCCAGGGAAGCGGTCATAGGGTTTGAACCGCGCCGGCCCGTCATTCAGCGCCGCGGAGAGATCGACAAGCTCGGGACGCAGCGCCAGCATGATCGACGTCTCGATCACGCTCGCATGCTCGAGCTCGATGCCGGGATAGCCGTCGGGGAAGACACGCGCCAGTGTCTCGGGCCTGACCAGCTCCCAGTGATCGATGCGCAGGACCTTGAGACCGTCGGTCCGCTCGCGCCCGATATGATCGAGGGCAAGCTCGATGGCTTCGATCGAGGGCCAGATATTCTCGTAGTGGCCGTTGAGCACCACCAGGCGGCGGGCGCCGTGGCGATGAAGTTCGGTAATGATGTCGCGCAACAGCCAGGCAAGCGTCGTGGCGGCAATGTTGATCGTCCCAGGAAAGGCCGGCCCCCCGCCCGAGCGCGGCTGCGAGCGGTTGCCATAGGCCATCGGCGGCATGACGAGGCCGCCGCACTGCCTGGCGACCTCGGCGCTGATCCATGTCGGGATGACGGCATCGACGCCCAAAGGCAGGTGCCGGCCGTGCTGCTCGGTGGCGCCGACAGGAATGAAGACTGGAGCGCCTTCAGCGATGCGCCGGGCAAATTCCGGCCAGCTCAAATCGGCGAGAAAAACCGTGTCCGTCATCCTTCCCAGTCCTTCCGAATCTTGCTCGTCTTGGAATTCCTTTTTTCATATAGCGGAACGCCAGCCGAAAGCCACGCAGAGCAAATCCCGCCAAAGTTGAAGACTTTGGCGATAAGGATTTGCTCCAAGATGTTGATTTGGCGCGAATCTTTTTCGGCGAAGCGATTCCACTTCGCCGGGCTGCGCGCTGGACACCAGTTGCGCTTGTTCTCGCACTGCTGATACCTATGATCGCTCGATTTACGCCGCGGACACGGAGGTTTTCATTGGCACAATCAAAAATCGCATTGGTCACGGGTGCGGGCTCTGGCATCGGGCGCGCCGTTTCCTTGGGGCTCGGCAAGGCCGGCTACAGCGTCGTCCTCACCGGCCGCCGCAAGGATGCGCTCGAAGCAACAAAAAAGAGCATCAGCGGAGACTCACTGGCGGTCGCCGCCGATATCGGCGATCCGCAATCCGTCGCCCGGCTCTTCGCCGAGATCAAGAAGGCCTTCGGCCGCCTCGATGTCCTGTTCAACAATGCCGGGACCAATGCGCCGGCGATCCCGCTGGACGAGCTCAAGCCCGAGCAATGGCAAGCGGTCGTCAACGCCAATCTGTCGGGCGCTTTTTATTGCACCCAGGAAGCTTTCCGCCTGATGAAGGCACAAGACCCCAAGGGCGGGCGGATCATCAATAACGGCTCTATCTCGGCCCATGTGCCGAGGCCCTTCTCGGCACCCTATACCGCCACCAAGCACGGCATCACCGGCCTCACCCGCGCCACCTCGCTTGATGGACGCATCCACAATATCGCCTGCGGCCAGATCGATATCGGCAATGCCCAGACCGAGATGACCGCCAAGATGAAGACCGGCGTGCTTCAGCCGGACTTGTCGACCGCAATCGAGCCGACCATGGATGTGCGCCATGTGGTCGAAGCGGTCGTGCATATGGCGTCGCTGCCGCTCGATGTGAATGTGCTGTTCATGACCGTGATGGCCAATCAGATGCCCTTTGTCGGCCGCGGCTGAGGAGCGGCCGGCTTGTCGGTTTTCCTTTCCGCCAGGAACACCCGCGGCCGAGGAATGGCGGACGTGTCAAGTTTCTTTTCCGCCACTAATGGCCGCGGCTGAGGGCTGGGCTTGTCAGACTTTCTTTCCGCCATGAACAGTCGAGGCTCAGGGGTTGCAGGCTTTTCGGGTTTCTTTTCCGCCACTGATGGCCGCGGCTGAGGGCTGGGCGGCTTGTCGGGCTTCCTTTCTGCCATGAACAGTCGAGGCTCAGGGGTTGCCGGCTTGTTGGGTTTCTTTTCCGCCACTAATGGCCGTGGTTGAGGAGCGGGCGGCTTTTCCGCCACGATCTGCGGCTTTATCCGGCTCTCCCCATGCGGCGTCTTCACCCAGCTCGAGACGCCGAAGAAGTATTGCACCACCGCAACCCAGCTCGCGAGCGATATCAGGAGCCAGTAGAGCGGCAGCGTCAGGATTGTGATCATCCAGGCGCCGCGGCCAAGCAACAGGCTGGTCCTGACAGCCGCCATCATCGCCGCAACAAAGGCAAAGGCGGCGACGATCACATACAGGGTTTGCAAGAACAGCCAGAGACGGTCTGGCGCCGGCAGGTCGAGCAGCAGAAGTGCCGCGCTCGAGGCCACCCAGAGGAGGAACAAGGGATGCGCCAGAGCGGCGATGAGGGTCACGCTGGTCGCGATCTGGGTCATGAGGAAGCTGCGCGCGCCGAGCTCGCGATACATGCGCAAGGGCGAGCGGCTGTTGACAATGGCGGTCTGCAGCATGCCCCTGGACCAGCGGATGCGCTGCGCCATCCAGGCCGCGAGGCGCGTCGTCGCCTCCTCGCGCGTCGTCGAAGGGAAGAGCGCCGTGCGGAAGCCGAAACGGGCGAGGCGCAGGCTCAAGCCTGAATCGCGAGCGACATTGTGAGGATCGAAGCCGCCAACATGGCGCAAGCTGGCGATACGATAGTGGCTGGACGCGCCCGCAAAGAGGAGAGGGGCGCCGAACTTTGCAAGCCGCGGAAACAGGAGCTTGAACTGGAAGGCATATTCGATCGCGGCGTGGCGCGCCAGCCAGCTGTCGTTGCGGTTGTAGTAGCCGAGCTGCGTCTGCAGGCAGGCGACGTTCTTGGGCGCCAATGCGAAAGCGCCGGCGATGCGGCGCAGCTGATCGGCGGCAGGTATATCCTCGGCATCATAGACCGCAAGCAGCTCGCCGCGCGCAAAAGGCAATGTGTAGCTGAGCGCCCTGGGCTTGGTCTGGGGCTCGAGCCTGGGGACCACGATCACTTCCATATGCGAGGGCAGGCGCATGTCCTCGAGTCGCTTGTGCAACGCCTTGTCCTCGAGCTCGACGATCAGCTTGATGTCGAGCTTCGCCGCCGGATAATCGAGCGCCCTCAGCGCGGCGACCGTCTGCTCGATGATCTTGCTTTCGCGAAACAGCGGCACGAACACGCTATAGACGGGAAGCTCGGCATCAGGGATGACTATCGAGACCGGCGCTTGCGGAAGCTTCAGCGGCAAGATGCACCAGATGTGGAAGCCGCCGAGGAGCGCGAAAAGGCCGAGCATCGCCGTGAAGCCCGCAACCAGGCTGGGCTCGTGATCCCACATCAGTGCAAAGGCGACGAAGGCCAGCGCAAAGACCAGCCACAAGGCCTGCTGAGCCGTGAAAGGCTGGGCGGCGGAGTGCATGGGGAAGCGGGTCTTGAGACCCCAGAGCGCATTCTGGCTCAGTTCGCTCTCCTGACCGCGCTGCAATTCGTGCAGCATCATGCGCTCGTTGGCTACCGCCGTCACGTCCAGTCCCTGCTCCCTGGCATAGGCCTTGGCGCGTTCGCCGGCCGACACATAACCGGTTTTGCCCGGTTCCCACGCAATCGGCAGAACGCGGTGGCGAAAGGCCTGCTGCGCCTCGCTGGGCGTCATGCGCCTAACGGCGTCCAGCAACTGCGCCGAAGTCGGAATCGCGGGCAAGTTGAAGGGTTTGGCGGGAACAGCCTTCTTGCTCCCGCCGTCACTGCGAGATGTTTCTTTCGGCCCCGTTGCCACAATGCCGTCCAGGGTCTGTCTGCCGCACAGAAGGAAACTTCGGATTTGGCGACTTGGCGTCAGCTTGTGTCGCTTTCGCCAGCAATTGCAACAGGATTTCGCCCGGGAAGGTGCATTTCTGCCACGGCCGTCCCGGCCCGACCTTCGCAATTGGCCCTCACTCTTACTCCAGCAATCGCGTATGAGTAGCAGCATGAAATTCGGGCAACCTCGTCCGGCGCTGTCGCGCCGAAGGCTCATAGGGCTGGTTGGCGCGGCACTGGCGAGTTCAGCTACGCGGGGCTGGGCAACCGGCCGGGTCGTGAGCGGCCAGGTCTTCTATCGTGAGCGCATTGCCTTGCCGCCTGAGGCGCTTCTTGAAGTGCGTCTGATCGACGTGTCGCCGGCCGATGCCCCCACACGCGGCATCGCGGTCACGCGTGTCAAGACGCGGCACCAGATGCCCATTCCCTATCGCCTGTTGTTCGACGAGGCGAGGCTTCAGCGCGGACACAGCTATGCCCTGCACGCCCGCATTACCATCAGAGGCAAAGTGATGTTCATGACCACGGCGCGGCAGGCCCGATTGGACGAGAGGCTGGATCAGACTGTTATCGAAGTCGAACTCGTTCAATCCGCAGCAGTGGTGTCCGCGGCTGCGACAGGTCGCTGGCGCGCCGAAGCAATCCGCAACCGCCATGTCCCATCCGATTTCGAGGCGGTGCTCGAGATCGCAGCCGACGGTGGGGTCCGCGGCAGCGGCGGCTGCAACCGCATTAGCGGCAGGGTGACCGTCGATGGCGCGTACATGAAGTTCCGACCCATCCTCTCGACCAAGATGGCGTGCGCCCAGACCATCACGGATCACGAGGGCAATTTCCTGTCGGCTCTTGCCGACACCCGCCTATGGCGCTTCGACGAAACCCGGGACCAGCTCATCCTGGTCGATGCGCATGGGCATACGGTGCTGCGCCTGATCAGGATGTAAGAAGCAAGACTTTCATTTGCCGCATCCAGGTTGTAGGTCTTGGTGACAACGCAACAGCACTCCCCGGGTCAAGTCCGCCCCATGATCGGCCGCGCCTTCAGGATTTTGGCTCTTGCAGCCCTTATCGCCACCATGCCGGGCCATGGCTCGCGCCTTGCCGCGCAGGACCAGAACGCGACTGCTGCACCCAAGCAGGAGGAACCGCCGCCGGTGCCGCGGTTCCGCCAAATCGATCTTGGCGGCAAGCCACAGTCCTTCACGCGCGAGCAGGTGACGGTGCTCGCCGATGATGATTTCCCGCCCTTCAGCTATGCGGGCCCCGCAGGCGAGGCCCAGGGCATCGCGGTCGAGGCGGCTCAGGCCGCCTGCCAGGAATTGCACATCAGATGCCAGATCGTACTGATCCCATGGCGGTCGATCTCCGGCGACGTCCCGGACGGCATCGTCGCGGGACTGCGGGTCGACGACGCGACGCTCGCAAAATACCAGCCCACGCGGCCGATCTATCGCGCCATCGGGCGTTTCGTGGTGCGCAAGGAAAGCGAGTCCACTCAAATAACGCGCGACAGCGTCGCCGGCAAGCGCATCGGCGTGCTCGGCGGCAGCGGCTATGAGGCCTGGCTCAGACGCAATTTCGCCGACTCGGTCATCGTCACCTATCCGAGCCTCAACGATCTCGAAGAGGCGCTGCGCACCGCCAAGATCGAAATCCTGTTCGGCGACGGGCTCCAGCTCATCTATTGGATGCGGGGCAGCGCCTCGCAGAGCTGCTGCAAATATATTGACGGCGCCTATTACGACGATGGCTCCTTCAGCCGTCCCTATGTGTTCTTCGTCCGGCGCGGTGATGAGGAGCTGAAGCAGGCTTTCGATTATGCGCTCGACCAGCTGCAGGAATTCGGGCGCCTTCGCGCGCATCTTCAGCCGCTATATTCCGGCGCGCTTCTGGTAGTGGGATGCCTTGCTACCCACGAGGCCGGCAATCCCTGCAACACCCGACCCTTGCACGTGCGCCGCAAGTCCGGAGACAATCTCGGTAATAAGTGCGGGCCCCTTGAAGACGAGACCCGAATATAGCTGCAGCAACGTGGCGCCGGCCTCGATCTTGGCGACCGCTGCAGCGGCGCCATCGATGCCGCCCACGCCAATGAGGGGCACGCGCCGATCAAGCCTCAGGAACAGACGCCCCAGCATCTCAGTCGAGAGCGGAAACAGCGGACGGCCCGACAGGCCTCCGGTCTCCGCCGCCAGAGCCGAGCGCAGACCGGACCTCGACAACGTGGTGTTGGAAACGATGACGCCGTCCACCTTCATGGCCAGGAAGACCGCCGCCATGTCGTCGAGCGCGTCATCGGCCAGATCGGGTGCGATCTTGACCAGAAGTGCGGGCGACACGCGTCCGGCGCGCGCCTCGGCGAGGCGCCCGAGCAAGGTCTCGAGCTCGGGCTTGGCTTGCAGACTGCGCAAGCCGGGCGTGTTGGGCGAGGAAATATTGACCGCCAGATAGCTCGCAATATCGGCGAAAGCGCGTACGCCTAAGACATAGTCGCCGATGCGGTCAGTCGAGTCCTTGTTCGCGCCGATGTTGACGCCGACAACCCCGCCTCGGCCGCGGCGCGCCTCGAGACGGCGGCGCAATGCCCGATGACCCTCATTGTTGAAGCCCATGCGGTTGATCACCGCCTTGTCCTCGGCGAGGCGGAACAGGCGTGGCCGTGGATTTCCCGCCTGCGGCTCGGGCGTGACCGTCCCCACTTCGACGAAGCTCAGGCCCTGCGCCAGCATCTCGTCGGGCACTTCGCCATTCTTGTCGAAGCCGGCCGCAAGCCCAAGGGGGTGCGCGAAGTGTAATCCGAAGGCGTCAACCCGCAAGGACGCGGGCGGCTGCGGTGGCGGAGTTATCGGCACCAGGCGCAACGCCGCAACCGTCAGGCGATGCGCGGTCTCGGCGTCGATCGCCTGGAGCAACGGACGCAACAACGGGAAGGTACGCTCGGCAATCGTCATGACGGGATGTCCGCCGGAAAATCATGCGCCGTTTCCCGCCAGGGCAAGAGCACGACGGAATCGACGTGTCTCACCGCGAGCGGCGCGTAGAGATGAGGAAAGAGATCGCCACCCCGAGATTTTTCCCAGCGAAGATCGCTGCCGAGTGACTCTGCGGTGACCGCGAGGAGGACGAGACCCTGTCGTCCGGCAAAATGGCGTCGCGCTGTCTCGCGCAATTGATGCACCGCTGAAAAGTGGATGTAGCCGTCCTTCCTGTCGACCGCCGAACCTGCGAATTGGCCATGTTTCAAAGCCATTTCCCATTCCTCGCGATCGCAGATCTTATAGATCGTCGGCATTGCCCAAATCCTTGGCTCCACGACCCATAAACCATCGATTTCAAGCGCGAAACGGAACAAATCGTCGTCTTGAGCATGTCTTTTGGCGGGATTCGTGGGACTCGACAAACGCCACGATTTGAGGTATTAGTTCCTATGAATACGAAAACAACGAACCCTACCGGCACCCTGTCAGGGAGCGTGGCCATGTTCACTCATAAGCAAGTTTGGGCAGCGATCGACGTCATCGCCGAGCGCTACGGCTTTTCCGCCTCGGGCCTTGCCAAGAAGGCCGGGCTTGATCCAACCTCCTTCAACCCATCCAAGCGTCATGGGCCGGATGGACGGCCGCGCTGGCCCACCACCGAAAGCATTGCGCGGGTGCTCGAAGCCTCTGGCGCCTCGGTCGAAGAATTCAGCGACCTGCTCAGCGGTCGCAAAGGCCAGCCGCCCAAGCGGCGGCAGATCCCGATGATCGGCTTCACGCAAGTGGGCAAGCCCGGCTTCTTCGACGATTCGGGTTTTCCCGTCGGCACGATCTGGGATGAAATCGAAGCGCCGGTCATCGTCGACCAGAATGCCTATGCGGTCGAGATCCAGGGCGAGGGCATGCTGCCCGTCTATCGCGAGGGCGATATCGTCATCGTCTCGCCCTCGACATCGATCCGCAAGGGCGACCGGGTGATCGCGAGGACGACGAATGGCGAGGTGCTGGCGCGCATCCTGCATCGCCAGTCGGCCAAGACCGTCGAGCTCGCCTCCTTCAATCCCGCCGATGAGATCAAGAGCATCGACATGAAGGACATCGACTGGATCGCCCGGATCATCTGGGCGGCGCAGTAGACGACCCTCAAGGCGGGCAAAACCCTTCGAGGCGTTCATCTGGCGCAGACGAGCAGAAAGCTCTTGCGGTGCGGTATCGGACCGTATGTTGACAAAGCATCTATAATTAACCTAAGGTTAAAGCTAGAGAGAGGTAATGGCGATAAGGTTCGCCTGGAGAACGTTTTATGCGTATCAGGCAGCAATTTGCCCTCGCGGTGTTCCTTGTCGCGTTTGCCGGCGGTCCGGTCATCGCCGCCCCGCCAATCGGCAAAACGGTACAGGCCACGACGACCGTCAGCGCCAGTGGCCGAACTTTGCAAAGATCATCCCCGCTCTTCTTCAACGACGTGGTGAGATCGAACGCGACCGGCGTCGGCCAGTTCGTCTTCGATGACGGCAGCAAGCTCGCCATGGGGCCGTCCGCGACGGTCACAATCAACAAGTCGATCTACAAGGGCAAATCGGCGCAACGCACCGGCATTCAGGCATCGAAGGGCGCCTTCCGCTATATCAGCGGCGCGCTTTTCCGGCCGCTCACTAGCCACCCCCTACGGCACCATCGGCATTCGCGGCACGGCTTTCGACTTCACCATTCGGAACGGGCGCCTCTATCTCCTGCTTATTTCGCGGCGCCGTCAGTTTCGGGGGCAAGACACTCAACCGCTCCTGCGACTATCTGGTCGCCGGCGGCGGAAAGGTCAGCGCATCCGCAAGCCTTGAGCACGGGCGTCGACAAGGGCCTGAATGTCCGCGAGGCTTTCCCGCTCGTCGCCAATCAAGGCCGGCTCACTTCGCAATTCCGTCAGCCCGGCAGGCAATGCCTCTCCCGCGTGGTTCAGAGGAGGAATGTCCCCGCACAGGCATCAGTGAGGGCCGTCGGTTCGATATCGGAACCGCCGGGGCCGACGCCTCCGGGGCCGACGCCTCCGGATCCGGATCCAACACCTGGTCCGACCGGCATGAACAAGGGCTTCGGCAATGGCAACGAAGGTGACGGCTCGCGCTCAGACTCCGACAACCCTGGCAGGGGACATGGCGGACCGCACAATCCGAATCTGCAGACTCGTTCTATCCCAATTCGCCCTTGAGCGCCTTGTCGATCAGCGCACGCGTATTGTCGATGCCATAGAGGGCCGCGAATGAGCCAAAGCGCGGCCCTTTCTCTTCGCCCAGCAACACCTGATAAAGGGTGTTGAACCAGGCGAGTGACACGCCTGTCGATCCATCCTTCTGCACCGTCTTGTAGGGATCGCGCCGGCCAATATCATAGACGGCCTGCTGGATCTGTTCCGGTGTCGCTTCCTTGGGCAAACGGCCCAAGGCGTCCGACAGATCCGCCAGCGCCTGACGCTCATCAGCCGTCGCCTGGCGATAGCGCTTCTGCGGCTTCACGAAATCCTGGAAATAGCGGATCGCATAGCCGACCATCGCATCGAGGCGCGGATGCAGTCTCGGGCGAGAGGGAAGGCGCATAGCGCTTGAGGAAAGCCCACAGCACGTCCTTGCTCTCGGCATTGGCGACCGCCACCAGGTTGAGGAGCAGCGCGAAGGACACCGTCTGGGTACGCCCGCCTTGATCCGAGACCAGCACTTCGGGCGCAGGCGGCGAGCCCCCATGAATATGCCAGACCGGATTGGCGAGCTGCTGCGCCAGCTCCTGGCGCGGATAGGCGTCGAGAAAAGCCATATAGTCATCGACGGCGCGCGGGATCACGTCGAAATAGAGCTTCTTCGCCTCGCGCGGCTTCGTGTACATGAAGAGCTGCAGACTCCGCGGATCGGCATAGGTCAGCCATTCATCGATGGTGAGGCCGTTGCCCTTGGACTTCGATATCTTCTGGCCCTTCTCATCGAGAAAGAGCTCGTAGTTGAAACCGTCGGGTGGAGATGAGCCCAACACCTTGCAGATCTGGTTCGCGAGCTTCACCGAATTCGATGAGATCCTTGCCTGACATTTCGTAATCGACGCCGAGCGCGTGCCAGCGCATCGCCCAGTCCGGCTTCCATTGCAGCTTGCAATGGCCACCGGTGACCGGCGTCTCATGGGCCTTGCCGGAGTCGGGATCGCGCCAGACGATGGTGCCTGCCTTCACGTCCCGGCTTTCGATCGGCACCTGCATGACAACGCCACTTTCAGGGTGGATCGGCAGGAAAGGCGAATAGGTCTGCGAGCGCTCCTCGCGCAGCGAGGGCAGCATGATGGCCATGATCTCGTCATAGCATTCGAGCGCCCTGCGGAGCGCCGCATCGAAGCGGCCCGATGCATAATATTCCGTCGAGCTCGCGAATTCGTACTCGAAGCCATAAGCGTCGAGGAAGCCGCGCAGCATCGCGTTGTTGTGATGGCCGAAGCTCTCATATTTGCCGAACGGATCGGGGATCGAAGTGAGTTTGCGGCCCAGATGCTGGGCGATCATCTCCTTGTTCGGGATGTTGTCCGGCACCTTGCGCAGGCCGTCCATGTCATCGGAAAAGCATAGCAGGCGCGTGGGTACATCCGACATGGTCTCGAAGGCGTGCCGCACCACGGAGGTGCGCGCCACCTCGCCGAAGGTGCCGATATGGGGAAGGCCCGAAGGACCATAGCCCGTCTCGAACAGCACTTCCTTGACCGGCTGTTTTTTGCCCTTCACGCGCTCCAAGAGCTTGCGGGCCTCTTCGAAAGGCCACGCCTTGCTGGCGAGTGCGGTTGCGCGAAGCTGCTGGTCGGTCATTGTCCTGTCTTTGCGGTTCGGATAAAAAAAGCCCGGCAAATACTCATTTACCGGGCCCTTCGTCTATAAGCGACAATCCTTGGCGTCAACCTCGGTCGACCGGGAAGGAATTGCGCTCGGCAAAACCCAATTGATGCCAATAGGGATAGGCCGGAGTGGTCAGGCTCGCGGCATCGAGCTTCGCCACCTGCTCCTTGGTGAGGTTCCAGCCGACCGCGCCCAGATTCTGATGAAGCTGCTCCTCATTGCGCGCACCAATGATGACCGTTGAGACGGAAGGCCGCTGCAGGAGCCAGTTGATGGCAATCTGCGGAATGGTCTTGCCGGTCTCCTTGGCGACCTCGTCCAGCGCGTCGACGACCTTGTAAAGATAATCCTCGGGCACCGGCGGGCCGTCATCTGCGGTCTTGTGCAGACGGCTCTGCTTCGGCAAAGGCGCGCCCCGGCGAAGCTTGCCGGTGAGCCGGCCCCAGCCCAAAGGCGACCACACGACGCAGCCGACACCCTGATCAAGCGCCAGCGGCATCAGCTCCAATTCATAGTCGCGCCCGACCAGCGAATAATAGGCCTGATGCGCGACATAGCGGGCATAGCCATGACGATCCTGGTGCGCCGAGCGACTTCATCAAATGCCAGCCGGAGAAATTCGAGCAGCCGAGATAGCGGATCTTGCCCTGGCGCACGAGGTCGTCGAGCGTCGAGGTCACTTCCTCGATGGGTGTCATGGCGTCGAAGCCGTGCAGCTGGAAGAGATCGATCACGTCGGTGCCGAGACGTTTCAGGCTGCCTTCTACCTGCTTGATGAGATGGAAGCGCGAGGAGCCGACATCATTCGGCTCGTCCGAGAAGCGGAACGTCGACTTGGTCGAGATGAGGACCTTGTCGCGCCGGCCCTTGATCGCCTTGCCGAGCACCTCTTCCGAAAGACCGTTGGAATAGACATCGGCGGTGTCGAACATGGTGACCCCGGCATCAAGACAAATGCTGATAAGCCGGGTCGCTTCATCGGCACCGGTCGAACCCCAGGCCTTGAAGAATTCATTGCCGCCGCCGAAGGTGCCCGTGCCCAGGCTGAGCGCAGGCACTTTGAATCCGGAAGCGCCGAGCCGTCTGAACTCCATGATCCTTCTCCTCTTAAGCTTTCAGCCTGCGATGAAGCAGGCCGAGAGCGCTGAGGCAAGAGGCGAAATGCAATGGGAGCTCTATGCCGGCTGCGTTGCTGCCTAAATCTCAGGCAGAGCCAAGATTCTTGCGCAGGAATTCCAGCGTTCGGCTCCAGGCCAATTCGGCCGCATCCTTGTTGTAGCGCGCCGCATTGGTGTCGTTGTTGAAGGCGTGATTGGCGCCCTCATAAACATGGAGTTCATACTGCTTGCCATTGTCCTTGAGCGCTTTCTCGAAAGCGGGGATTCCCGCATTGATGCGCTCATCGAGCCCGGCATAGTGCAACAGAAGCGGGGCCTTGATGGCAGGCACCTGGTCGGCCTTGGGCTGAGCCCCATAGTAGGCGACGCCGGCGGCGAGAGCGGGCTCGTTCACCGCAAGCTCGCTCACCTTGCCGCCGCCCCAGCAGAAGCCGACGGCGGCGACCTTGCCCGTGCAATCGGGACGGGCAGCCAGGGTTGCCAGGCTCGCCTTCGAAATGGCGACCGTTTCTTCGGGCGTCAGCGTTCCGATCAGCTCACGCGCCTTATCTTCATCGCTGGGCGTTCCACCTTTAATGCTCAGATAGTCAGGGGCAAGAGTGAGAAACCCTTCGGCCGCCAACCTCCGCGCCACGTCCTTGATATGCGGATTGAGGCCGCGATTTTCTGAAATGACGATCACGCCGCCGGCCTTGGGAAACTCCTTGTGAGTGACGAGATAGCCCGACACCTTGCCGACGCTCGAGTCATAGGTAATCGTCTCGGGCGAGATGCGCGGTGTCGTTCTCCGCCACCATCTCGGCCTGGACATAGTTGTTCTCGAGGGTCGGGAGGAGAGCCGTGGCCGCCGCCGTGCCGCCCGCGAGCAATGTCAGCTTCTCCAGAAACTCGCGGCGCTTCATCTGGCCATGCGTATAGCGGTCGAACAGATCGATATATTTCTGGTCCATGAATTCCTCCCTCGTTGGAGCGGGAACAATGCAGCCCGCGAACGACATGTTCCAGAAAAGCGTGATCACGATTAGCTGAGCGCGCGGCGTAGAGATTCCTGTACCTCCAGATTTGATCACTGTATGTTCGCGCCAATGGCCCTCTCCTCCGCATTGCTGTTCCCGCAGGCGCTCGCGGCGCCGGTTGCCGTTCTGGATGGCGTTGCCCTCAAGCTCGCCAATGGCAAGCGGCTGGCGGCGGACGAGGCCCTGACCCATCTCATCCGCGAGCCGCATCTGCTTTGCCATGCGGCCTTCGTCATCGAGCGCCTGGGCTTCGCCGCCGAAGCGCCGCGCGCCATCATTCGGCAAGCGCGCGAGCAGAAGCATTTCGACCTGGCTGAGCTCTTCGCCTTCATTTGCCCGGCGCGCTTTGCCACGCCGACACCCAAAGGTCTCGCCCGCTCGCTCCATCTCGATCCTTCGGGAGACGAGACCGAATTGCTGCGCCTCATCACCCAGGAGCTTCTGGGCAAGGCTCGCAAGCCCCGCCTTTCCCCTGATCCGCGAGACGGCCGAGATCGCGACCTTTCTCGCCCGCGCCAATTGGCCCTGGGCCCGCTCGGTCATGAGCGAGCTCACCAAGGCCAATCCCCGCCTCGATATCGGCAGCTTCGTGACTGGTCTCAATGTATGGGACCGCCTCGATGAGTGGGAAGATGACGGCGGCCGGCCACCTGGGTCGCACCATGGTGTGACGGCTGATGAAGCGAAGGACTTCCTCGACAAGCTGCTCGGCGATGATGCCGAGGTGAGGCTGGAGCAGAAGGACTATGCGGCGACCGCCACTCATGCCTTCCAGCCGCGCGACGATAAGACCGCCAATCACATTCTTCTTGCCGAGGCCGGCACCGGCCTCGGCAAGACGCTGGGCTATCTCGCCCCTTCCTGGCTGTGGGCGCGCAAGAACGGCGCGCCGGTCTGGGTCTCGACCTACACCAAGAACCTGCAGCGCCAGATCGATCAGGAGACCCAGCGCATCATCGCCGATCCGGCCGAGCGGCGTGACCGCATCGTCATCCGCAAAGGCAGGGAGAACTATGTATGCCTGCTCAACCTGCAGGAGGCTTTCGGCAGGATGGGCGCCGCCAATCCGCGCTCGGCGTTGCTCGCGGCGCTCATCGCGCGCTGGGCGAGGGCCAGCCGCGACGGCGACATGGTGGGCGGCGACTTTCCCTCCTGGCTGCTGCCGCTCTTCAACGACATCGCCTTCGACGGCGAGAGGCGCGCCATCTCGCCGGCGTCGCTCGGCCTTACCGACCGGCGCGGTGAATGCATCTATTCGGCCTGCCCGCACTACCGAAAATGCTTCATCGAGCGCGCCATGGTGCACGGCCGCAAGGCCGATCTCGTCATCGCCAACCACGCGCTCGTACTGCGCAAGGCTGCCGTCGACCAAGCCTTGGGCTTCACGACAACCAAGGAAGAGGCCTCGGCGCCGCAGGATTTGCGCCGCATCGTGTTCGACGAAGGCCATCATCTTTTCGATGCCGCCGACAGCGCCTTCTCCGGTCACCTGACGGCGCTCGAGACCGCCGAACTCCGGCGCTGGCTGCGCGGACCTGAATCGGCCGGCCGGCGCGGCCGCGGGCTCAGAGACCGGATCGGCGATCTCGTCGCCGACGACGAACTTGCGGAAAGGCACATGAATGCGGCGCTCAACGCTGCCCATGCGCTGCCCGGTCCCGGCTGGACGAGACGCATTCAGGCGGGCACCCCGGAAGGAGCGGCTGAGGTTTTCCTGTCGCTTGTGCGCCAGCAAGTGCTGGCGCGCGCCGAGCAGAATGCCGGCCAGACGCTCGAGACCGATTGCGCGCCCATGGCCGAAGGCCTCGCCGCCGCCGCGGGCGAACTCGCCGCCGCCCTGATCGACCTCAAGAAGCCCGATGGCCAATCTCGCCCAGGCGCTGGCCAGGAAGCTCGATGACGAAGCCGCCGAACTCTCCACTCACGACCGCGGCCGGATCGAGGCAGTGTCGCGCTCCCTCAGACGGCGCGGCGAGCTCATGCTCGGCGGATGGATCGACATGATCGAAAGGCTGCTCGACAAGACCAATCCGCTTTTCGTCGAATGGTTTTCGGTCGACCAGATCTTTGGCCGCGAATCCGATGTCGGACTGCACAGCCACTGGATCGACCCGACCGAGCCTCTGGCGCTGACCGTGCTTAAGGAAGCCGATGGCGTGGTCATCACCTCGGCAACGCTCAAGGATCGGCCGCCCGAAGCGCCGGAAGACTGGACCAACGCCGAGATGCGCACCGGAGCGGTGCATTTGCCCTACCCGGTCCGACGCGTGAGCTATGACTCGCCTTTCGACTACCGCAAGGCGAGCCGCATTATTGTGGTCAACGACGTCAATCGCGAGGACATGGACCAGCTCGCCGCCGCCTATCGTGAGCTCTTCGCAGCCTCGGGCGGCGGGGGCCTCGGACTTTTTACTGCCATCTCGCGCCTGCGCGCCGTTCATAAAAGGCTGGTGCAGCCCATGGCGCAGAGAGGGCTGCCGCTCTACGCCCAGCATGTCGATCCGATGGACACCGGGACGCTGGTCGACATGTTCAGGGCCGAGCGTGATGCCTGCCTCCTCGGCACCGATGCCGTCAGAGACGGCGTCGATGTGCCGGGCGATTCCTTGCGGCTCATCGTGCTCGATCGTGTCCCCTGGGGCACGCCGACCATACTCGAGCGCGCCCGGCGCCAGGCCTTCGGCGGACAGGCCTATACCGACATGACGGTGCGACTGCGCCTGCGCCAAGGCTTCGGCCGCCTCATACGCCGCGACGGCGACCGCGGCTCGTTCGTGGTCCTCGATCCGAGGCTCGCCTCGCGCTTCTGCACCGCTTTCCCGCCCGGCATGCGCATTGAACGCGTGGGCCTCGTGGATGCGATCGACATGGTTCGCGATTTCACGCAGTCTCAGGCGCCATGACGACACAGTCCTACAGTCTCTTCGCCACCGCGATCGGCACTTGCGGGATTGCCTGGGGACCTCAGGGCATCACCGGCGTGAGCCTGCCGGAAGCGCAGGAGACCCGCTTGCGCACGCGATTCAAGGCGCGGTATCCGGAAGTGGAAGAAGCACCGCCCTCGCCCGCCATCGCCCGAACGATCGCGCGCATTCAGGCATTGCTGCGGGGCGAGTGCGACGATCTCCACGACGTCGGCCTCGACGATGCCGAGGTGCCTGCCTTCAACAAACGCGTCTATGACATAGCGCGGCGCATCCCACCAGGCGCCACCCGCACCTATAGCGAGATCGCGGGCGAGCTTGGCGATCCCTTGCTGGCGCGCGAGGTCGGCCAGGCACTCGGGCGCAATCCGTTCCCCATCATCGTGCCCTGCCACCGCGTACTGGCGGCAGGAGGCAAGACCGGGGGATTTTCGGCCACGGGTGGCGTTCGAAACCAAATTCCGCATGCTTGCCATCGAGCGCGCAAAAACCGAGAATGCGCCGTCCCTGTTCGAGGACCTCCCCTTGGCAGCCCCGCCTCGCCGACCCCGCAACTCAAGACCGTCATGACTCACGATCTCATCCTCACCGGCGGACGCATCATCGATCCGTTCCAGTCCCTCGATGCCGTCACCGATATCGCCTTCACAAAAGGCAAAGTCTCGGCCATCGGACAAGGCCTGCAACGCGAGACGGCCAGCCATATCAAGGATGCCTCGGGCTTTATCGTGACGCCTGGGCTCATCGATCTCCACACCCATGTATATTGGGGCGGCACCTCGCTTGGCGTCGATCCGGATCTCTATGCGAAGAAGAGCGGCGTCACCACTTCGGTCGACACGGGCTCGGCCGGCCCCGGCAATTTTCCGGGCTTCGCCAAGCATGTGATCGAACCATCGCGCGCGCGCATCTATGCCTATTTGCATGTCTCGCATGCCGGCATCTATGGCTTCTCGCGCGATGTGCATGTCGGCGAAAGTGAGGACATGCGGCTCATGGATCCGAGAGGCGCGGTCAAGGTCGCGGCCGAATATGCCCAGCATATCATAGGCATCAAGGTCCGGGTCGGCCGCCACGCCTCGGGCGATCAGGGCATCGCCCCTCTCGACGTCGCCTTGCAGGCGGCCGACGAGGCCGGCATCCCGCTCATGGCGCATATCGACGAGCCGCCACCAACCTATGAAGACGTATTGGCAAAGCTCCGGCCCGGCGATGTGCTGACCCATGCCTTCAGGCCCTTTCCCAATGCGCCGGTGACGGCGCAAGGCACCATCAAGCCCGCGGTGCTCGCCGCCCGCAAGCGGGGCGTCCTCTTCGACATCGGCCATGGCATGGGCTCCTTTGCCTTCAAGACGGCGCGCGCCATGCTTGCCAACGGCTTCCTGCCCGACACCATCTCCTCCGACGTTCATGCGCTGTGCATCGACGGCCCGGCCTTTGATCTCGTCACCACGATGTCGAAATTCCTTTGCCTCGGCATGGACCTGAAGGACGTCATCAGCGCCGCAACCGAAACGCCGGCGCGCGCGATCAAGCGGCATGATCTCGGCACGCTCAAGGTCGGCTCGCTCGGCGATGCGACGCTCCTCCACATCGATGAAGGCCAATTCGATTATGTCGATGTAACGGGCGAGCATCTCAACGGCAGCAAACGCATTACGCCGCACGGCATGGTGATGCGCGGCGAATGGTGGGCATGAGCCGACCACGATCCTCACTCTCGCAAGCGCTGGACAAAACCTGCCTCGCCCGCTAGCCAGTCGGGCCTTAAGGAAAATGGAGCTTTACGTGGCGAAGACCATCAGCACCCATCACGCCTTGATCTATGTCATGGTGACGATCGCCGCGGTCGAGGGTCATCTCGGCGACCGCGAACTCAAGGCGATCGGCCGGATCGTCAAGCAATTGCCGGTCTTCCGCTCCTTCGACGCCGACAAGCTCACCCATGTGGCGCAGGAATGCGGCGAGATTCTGCAGGACAAGGAAGGGCTGGAAGCGGTCTTCGGCCTTGCCGCAGAGGCACTCACGCCTAAGTTGCGCGAGACCGCCTATGCGCTGGCGGTCGAGATCGCCGCCTCCGACCTCGCCGTCGGAAAGGAGGAGCTGCGCTTCCTCGCAATGCTGCGCGACCATCTCGGCCTCGACAAGCTGGTGACCGCCGCTCTCGAGCGTAGCGCTATTGCCCGCTACCAAACCGAGTAGCGGGAACTTTCGGCGTTGAATTGGGAACTTCCGCGAGCACCTCGCGTTGTCGCAGGAACATTTCCCTGACACGAGGTCCAAATGTCGCACCATTCTGTTGATTATCCTGATAATACTCCTCATCGGCGCCTTACCGAATTGGGGCTACAGCCGCGGTTGGGGCTATTATCCTAGCGGTGGTCTCGGCTTGCTCTTCATAATCCTGCTGATTCTCGTTCTCATGGGACGCGTATAGTCTTTCCGCGCCATTCTCTAGCTTGACCCGAACGCTGCCCGCCGCAAGGCGGGCATGCGCAGAGCGAAGAACAGGCCGCGCGCGGCGAAGAAGATGATCATCGACGCCCACAGGCCGTGATTGCCATAGGTCTGCTCGAGCGGCCACCAGGCGAGAAAGAACACAATCATCGACACGAGCATCATGTTGCGCATGTCGGCGGTCTGGGTTGCGCCGGTGAAAATCCCGTCATACTGGAAGCAGGCCACGCCAACAAGCGGCGCCAAGGCCGACCAGAGCAGATAGTGCCGCGCCGTATCACGCACTTCAGCATTCACGGTCATCGCATCGATGAACCACGGGCCGCCTAACCAGATGATGGCGAAGGTCAGGAAACCGACGACAAAGGCCCATATCCAGGTGAGCCGCATCGCCGACGTGAACCGCTCGCGGTCGCGCGCGCCAATCGCCTGGCCGACCAGCGCCTCGGTCGCGAAGGCGAAGCCATCGACGAGGAAGGCGGCGACATCGAAAAAATGCATGAGGATGGCATTGGCGGAGACGATGACGTCGCTCGCCTTGGCGCCGCGTGCGGTGAACCAGGAAAAGACCAGAACCAGGCAGACCGTCCTGATCATGATGTCGCGATTGATCGCAAAAGTGCGGATGAGCTTGGCCCGATCGAACACGCGATAGCGCTCAAAGCGCGCACCCATTTCACGCAGACGCTTGAAGGCAATGAAGAGGCCCAGCAGCGCCGCCGTCACCTCGGCGATGAGCACCGCCAATGCCACGCCACCGGAGGTCATGCCGAGGCCCAGCACGAACAGCAGGCTCAAGACGCCATTGATGAGATTGAGATAGAGCTGAACGATGAAAGCCGTGCGGGCGCGGCCCTGGCCCACGAACCAGCCGATGAGGCAGAAATTGGTGAGCGCGAAAGGAGCCGAGAAAACGCGGATATAGAAATAGGTGGCGGCATGAGCTCTCAACCTCGGCTGATCCCTCGATGAGGCTGAAAGTGAGCCGGCCGATCAGGGGCGAGAGCAGGATCAGCGCAATACCGGCGATGAAGGCAATGATGAGAGCGCGCATGAGCACGGCGACGAGTTCATCGCCATCGCCACTGCCGGTCGCCTGGGCCGAAAGCCCGCCGGTACCGAGCCTGAGAAAACCGAAGCCCCAATAGATGAAGTTGAAGATCAGCGCGCCGACGGTAATGGCGCCGATATAATAGGCATCGGGCAACTGGCCGATGACGGCCGAATTGACGACGCCGACAATCGGCTCCGTCACATTCGAGAGCATGATCGGCACAGCAATGGTGAGCACGCCCTTATGCGTCACCGGCGTCGATTGTGGGGAATGCATGGAGTGCAGATTAGAACGATTCCGCATGACGAGAAATTCCCGATTTCCCGCGGAACTTCCGAATCTCTCATGCTGCTGACAGATTTTGGCAGGGCGCGCCGCCAGCATTGGCACAGCGATGCACAATCCGGCTATTCTGAAGCCCATGGATGATCGTCCGACGAGATTGCCGCCAGTGTTCACCGACTGGTTCCGGGCGCGCGGCTGGGCTGCGCGGCCGCACCAGCTTGAGGTACTCGACAAGGCACGGGCCGGGCTCGACGTACTCCTGATCTCGCCGACCGGTGGGGGAAAGACGCTGGCCGGCTTCCTGCCGAGCCTCGTCGAGCTCGCAAACAAGAGCGAGCGCAACGGCATACATACACTCTATGTCTCGCCGCTGAAGGCGCTCGCCGTCGACATCGCCCGCAATCTCGAGGCGCCGATAAGGGAAATGGGCCTGCCGGTCCGCGTCGAGACGCGCACCGGCGACACGCCGCATTCGCGGCGCAGGCGCCAGCGCGAGAGGCCGCCCGACATCCTGATCACGACGCCTGAACAAGTATCGCTGCTCATCGCCGATCCGGGCGGCGCCGCATATGCTGAAGGATCTCCGCACCATCGTGCTCGATGAATTGCATTCGCTCGTCACCTCGAAGCGCGGCGTGCTTCTGTCGCTGGCTTTGTCAAGGGTGCAGACGCTGGCGCCCGCGGCGCGGCGGATCGGCCTGTCAGCCACCGTTGCCGACCCGCAAGCGTTGCGCGCATGGCTCACCCCGCAACACCGCCGCAACGACATGGCCGAACTCGTGCTGGGCTCAGCCGGCGCTGCTCCGCAGATTCGCATTCTCAAATCGGCCGAGCACGTGCCGTGGGCGGGCCACACATCGCGCTACGCGATCCCTGAAGTCTATGCCGCCATCAAGGCGGCGCGCATGACGCTCATTTTCGTCAATACGCGCTCGCAAGCGGAAATGACCTTCCAGGGCCTGTGGACGGCCAATGAAGATCACCTGCCAATCGCGCTGCATCACGGCTCGCTCGATGTGGCGCAGAGGCGCAAAGTGGAGGCGGCGATGGCGGCCGGCAAATTACGTGCCGTCGTCTGCACCTCGACGCTCGATCTCGGCATCGACTGGGGCGATGTCGATCTCGTCATCCATATCGGCGCACCAAAGGGATCAAGCCGGCTGCTGCAGCGCATCGGCCGGTCCAACCACCGGCTCGACGAGCCCTCGCAGGCGTTGCTCGTGCCCTCCAACCGCTTCGAGGTGCTGGAATGCGAGGCGGCGCGCCATGCCGCCGCCGAGGGTGCCCAGGACACCGAATATCCGACGGTGCTCAAGCTCGACGTCCTCGCCCAGCATGTATTGTGTCGCGCCTGCGCCTCGCCCTTTCATCCCGACCAGCTCTATGGCGAAGTGAAGACGGCCTGGACCTACCGCAACCTGACACGAGCCGATTTCGACCGCACGGTCGGGTTCGTGACCAATGGCGGCTATGCGCTCAAAGCCTATGAGCGCTATGCCAAGCTCAGGCCCTGGGGCGAGAGAGATTTGCGTCTCGCCCATCCACGTCTTGCCCAGCAATACCGGCTCAATATGGGCACGATCATCGAAGCCGAGATGCTGAAGGTGAGGCTCGCGCATGTGCGCAAAAGACTGGGCAAGCGGCTGGTCACCGGCGGGCGGGTGCTGGGTGAGATGGAGGAATGGTTCCTGAGCCAGCTGAGTCCCGGCGATACTTTCATCTTCAGCGGCGAGATCCTGCGCTTCGAAGGCCTCGATGAATTCGGCGCGCTCGCCTCGCGCTCAAGCGCGAGCGATGCGGCGATCCCGTCCTATGAGGGCGGCAAGTTCCCGCTCTCCACCTATCTCGCAGGGCGGGTGCGCGAAATGCTCGCCGACCCAAAGGCCTGGCCGGCGCTACCGGCCCAAGTGCGCGACTGGCTCTCGGTGCAGCGCTGGAAGTCGATCATCCCCTCGCCTCGCCAGATGCTGATTGAAACCTTCCCGCGGGCACAACGGCATTATATGGTGTGCTATCCCTTCGAAGGCCGGCTCGCGCATCAGACGCTCGGCATGCTGCTCACCAGGCGGCTCGAGCGCCTGGGCGCCCAGCCCATGGGCTTTGTCGCCTCCGAATACGCTCTCGTCGTGTGGACCTTGCGCGACCTGTCGTTGATGATCTCTTCCAGGCGGATCGACCTCGGGCTGCTTTTTGGCGAGGACATGCTGGGCGATGATCTTGATGCCTGGCTCGCCGAGTCCAATCTGATGAAACGCACCTTCCGCAATGCGGCAATCATCGCCGGACTCATCGAGCGCCGCTGGCCCGGAAAGGAGAAGACGGCGCGGCAAACGACGGTCAATTCCGATCTTGTCTATGACGTGCTGAGAAGGCATGAGCCGCAGCACATCCTGCTCAGAGCCGCCTGGGATGACGCAGCGGATGGCCTTGTCGACGTGCACCGTCTGGGCGCACTGCTGCGCCGCATCCGTGGCCAGATCGTTCACCGCGCTCTCGACACGGTGTCACCGCTGGCGGTGCCGGTGATGCTTGAGATCGGCAAAGAATCTGTTTACGGCGAGGCAGATGACGCTCTCCTCGCCGAAGCCGAAGACGAACTCATCGATGAGGCCATGCGCCTTGTCTAGGACGGCATCCATAAGGCTGGGCGACCTCGATCTGCTGCCCGATCTCGCCGGCGCACTTTATATTCCTGAATTCGACGCTCTACTCGTGGCGGATCTCCATCTCGAAAAAGCCTCGAGCCTCGCCCGGCGCGGCGTTCATCTGCCGCCTTATGACACGCGCGCCACGCTCGAGCTTTTGTCATTCTCGCTCGCCGCCGCCCGGCCGCGGCGGCTCATCCTTCTGGGCGATTCATTTCACGACGATGAGGCGCATCAGCGCATCGATCCTACGGACATTGCCGAGCTTGCCCGGCTCACGCGCGGCGCCGACGTCATCTGGCTCGCCGGCAATCACGATCCAACACCGCCCAAGATGCTCGGCGGCCATTACGCCGACGAGATCGTGCTCGGACCGATCACGCTGCGTCACATGCCGGGCGCGCTCTCTGGCGACGAGATGGAGATAGCCGGGCACCTCCATCCCTCAGCCTCTCTTGCCCAGCGCGGACGCTCACTCAGGCGCAAATGCTTCGTCGGCCATGAACGCCGCTTGGTCATGCCCGCCTATGGCAGCTTCACCGGAAGCTTGAGCGTCTCAGCCGCCCCCTTCCAGGCGATTTTCCCCGACGGCTATTTCAATGTCTGGATGATCGGCGGCAAGGCCATCCACCGGTTTCCCTCCGCCCGGATCAGATGAACTCACCTGCATTTCATTGCGCTTTGCGTCCCACCAGATATACGCGGCGTCCGATTTGCCAACTTTCGGCCCCGTCGTCGGCGCGTCGACTGCCCCCCTGATCTGGTTGTTGTAGGCGTAGGCCGAGGCCGCGACCAAAAGCAGGATGCTGATGAGAATCAGCCGACGGCGCTTGCCGGGCCCGGCTTTCTCGGCTGCGCCGAGCGCGGAGGCCGCAGGCTCCGCCGCCGGTCTTTGCCACTTGCGGAGACGCCAAGAGAGACGCGAAAGCAGCTTGCCCTGACCGCTGAGCAGGCCTGAAGCTGTTGGAGCGGACGCTTGCCGGGCAGCCGCCTGCGCAGCCCGGCGCGCCGCAGCGATGAAATCGTCTGCAACGGCGGGCGCGGGTTCATTGAACGGCGATTGCGGCGGAGCCAGCGGCGCATCGGAAACAGGTCCAGCCTCGCTGGTGAAATCGGGCCAGGCTTGTGCACTCTCCGGCGCGGTGGAAATTGTCAATGCCGCTGCAGAAACGGGCTCAGCGCGCGCTGCGGATTGCGGCGCGCCGCGCAGCTGCTCGAGGTCCGTCAGCTTGTTGACGATCTGCTCTAACGTCTCGTGGACGGCGCGCAGAGTCTCCTGATTGCGCTGGTCCGCCGTCTCGGAGTTGATCCTGACCGTCTCGAGTGCATTCTCGAGCGCCTGCACGTCAGGCGACAGGGCCGTTGCTGGCGCGTTGGCCTGCCACTCCTCCCTGAGATGCCGCGCCATGCGATTGACGGCGTCCTCGGCCACCTCGCGCGCCCAATCGCGGCTTTGCTCCACGCTCTGATAGAGCTGGTGGATCGATTGTTCGAAGCTCGCTAAATGCTGGAGCTGCTGCTCCGTCGTGGCGAGACGATGGTCGAGCCCGGCATATTCGCGCTCGACGCCGGCCCAGGTCTGCGCAGTATGCTCCTGGCGCATGGTCTCAGCGATCCGATTGTCGAGCTCGAAGAAACGCTGCTCCAGCTCGGCGATCTGGTTGCCCACATGACTGCCTCGGCCCTGCTCCAGCAATTTGGTCATTTCTGTCAGGCGCCGGTCGAGATCGGTGAGTGGGTCCGGATCGGGCCCTTGCGCGACGCGTGCCGAAAGCTGCTCGATCACGACGCGCAGCGATCGCAAATCCTGCTCGGATACCGCTTCCGACGTGAGGTCGTCGACGCGTTGGCCGAGCCCCTCCATCTCGGCGCGCAAGGGGCCGAGTTCCGGCGGTGCCTTGGCCGCCGCGACAAGATCCTCCATGCGGCCTTCGAAATCACGCAGGTCCTTTTGCGCCTGCTGTACCGCTTGAGCGTGAGCCCGCTCGGCTGCGGCATCGGCGGCATGCTTCACCTGATCGATGCGCACCGTAAGCTTGCCGAACTCGCTCTGAACCAGCTTGCGGAAATCTTCTCTTACTCCGGCATCCTTTTCGGACATGCGGCTTGACAGATCGGCGATGCGGTTCTCGATGCGGGCGATTACCGGTGCGTTGGCGAGCAGAGCGTCGCGATCTACGGGCGCGCTTGCGACACAGGCGATGTCGTCCATGCGCTCCTGCACTGCCTTCAGATGGTCATGCGCCTTGCGTTCGCTCACCTCAATATGATCGACGATGTTGCGTATCGCCGTTTCCAATGAACGATAGCCCGGCACGTCTTCCGGGTTGTGGGGGAAGCTCTCCGCCCCCCTGACAAACTTGTTGCCCAGCGTTTCAATGCGTTGGCCGAACTGGGCATAATTCGCGGCCGCCTCGCGCTCCGAGGCTTCGACCCTGGCCAGGATTTCGGCAAGCGATTGCTCTGGCGCCGGACGGCTGCGCTCAAAGCGGCGCGCGGCCGGCGAATTCTGGTCGCGCCCTGCCATGCGGGTGAGCTGCTCGGAAAGATGGTCGAGCTTGCTCTGGATGTCCTGCATCGCGTGACGCGTGGGTGGGTTCTGCTGCGGTTCGGGTTCGTCGACCTGCTCGCGGATAACGGTGTTCAACCATTCGCCCAAGGTCATGCCCGAGCGGCGCGCGGCATGCTTGGCAGCCGCACGGGCTTCGTTGTCGATGCCCTTTACGCTCCATGGAATACCCGGCTTCATGCAAGCTGTTACCTTCCGGTTCCTCCCGACCCCTGGATGCCGGATGGCGACCATAACCCCCTGCTAAAGTTTAATGTTTTGGGTAAAAATTACGTTAAGGGCTGCCACGGCTTTGCCCTTTTTGGGCTTTAGCCATGCGGTACCCCAATGGCAGCTTTGACGTCTGCCCAGCGATTTGAGGAGGATAGGGGTTATGAATCGCCTTGAGCGTCCTATATAGTAGGACGCGACGGCAATCGCCCCTTAGGGCAATGCAAAACGAACGGAGAGCAAAAATGGCTCAATCGACGGTTGCTGACCGGTCGAATCGGGATCGAACCTATTCCATCACGGAACTTTGCCGAGAATTCGATGTAACGCCCCGGACGCTCCGCTTTTATGAGCAAAAGGGGTTGCTCCACCCGGACCGGCGTGGCTGGACCCGCCTGTTCAGCTATCGCGACCGTGCCCGGCTCCAGCTTATCCTGCGCGGCAAGAAGGTCGGCTTTTCACTGGAAGAGATCAAGGAAATGCTCGATCTCTACAACCTGCGGGACGGCCAGCTCACCCAGCTCAGGGTATCGTCGACGAAATTCCGCGAACGCCTCGAAGCCCTGCGCAAGCAGAGGGTCGAGCTTGAAGACGCGATCAGCGACCTCGAGAAGACGATCACGGTCGTCGATGGCATGCTCAAGGAGCGTGAAGCGGCAGAAAGCGCGCCCCGCCGGGCGGCCAATGCCGAATGATGCGGGTTCTATAGGCTTTACTCGAATCCTGGCTTTCAGCGGCGGCTCGCTCGATCGGGCCGCCGTTTCTCGTAGTGATGCGGACTGGATCGCGGCCCGGCGCGCCGACTCCCGCGCGCGCCTCCTCCGCCTCAATGGCGACAAGGTCCGCATCGTCGACCACGGGCTTCACTACGAGCAGCCCGTCGCAGAGGATGCCATCTTTCTCGGCCTCGATGGCGACGGACGGGCCATCTTCGCAGGCGAGGCGTCCACGCCTTTGGAGGACTCCAAGGATTTGCGCAGCCTCGCGATCGAAGGCCAGCTTCCGGCAGGTGATCTCGCGACGCTGGCCCAAGCGCGCTCTTTGCTTCATTGGCACCAGCGACACCGCTTCTGCGCCAATTGCGGCCACCAGACCGAATTGGGGGACGGCGGTTACCGTCGGCACTGCCCCTCTTGTCTTGCCGAACATTTTCCGCGCACCGATCCCGTCGTCATCATCGTCGTGCGCAATGGCGACAGTTTCCTGCTCGGGCGTCAGGCCTCTTGGGCTCCCGGCCGCTATTCGGCTCTTGCCGGCTTCATGGAACCCGGCGAGACAATCGAGGAAGCGGCCCGCCGTGAAGTGCTGGAAGAGTCCGGCATTCAGGTCGGCACCATCGCCTATGTGGCGAGCCAACCCTGGCCTTTCCCGTCGAGCCTGATGATCGGGCTTGTGGGCGAAGCTCTCAACCACGACATCGTCATCGACAAGGCCGAACTCGAGGATGCGCGTTGGTTCAGTCGCAGCGAGATCCGCCTGATGTTCGAAGAACGCCACCCGGACGGGCTCGGCGTACCACCGCCGATGGCCATCGCGCACAAGATCCTGGAAACAGTGGTTATTTAGCGAGGACGCCCGCCATGCGTCGGGCGATCTCTGCGCGGTAAGGGCTCGCTTTGTAGACGCCGAGCACGCGCAGATGCGAGGTGAAGAATTCAAGCTCCTCGAGCGCCAGGCGCACACTGCGCTCGGAAGGGTGACCTTCGACATCGGCGTAGAACTGGGTCGCGGCGAATTGCCCTTCGAGCTGATAGGATTCGAGCTTCGTCATGTTCACGCCGTTGGTGGCGAAGCCGCCCATGGCCTTGTAGAGGGCCGCCGGAACGTTGCGCACCCGGAAGACGAAGCTGGTGACGACCGGCGCATCTTCGGGCTCGGCATCATGCGGGTCGGCCGAGAGCACGATGAAGCGCGTGGTGTTGTGCTCTTCGTCCTCGATATTCTCCTTGAGGATGTCGAGGCCATAGATCTCGGCGGCAAGCCTTGTGGCGATCGCCGCCCGCGTCTTGTCCTTTGCCTCGGCGAGCTCGCGCGCGGCACCGGCCGTATCGGCGGCAACGACGAGCTTCAGTTTCATCTCACGAATCACCTTGCGGCATTGGCCGAGCGCATGGATGTGGCTGTGCACGGTCCTGAGCCCCGTCGCCGCCGCGCCCCGGACCGTCAGCAGCTGATGATGGACGCGCAGGAAGTGCTCGCCGACGATATAGAGGTTCGAGGCCGGCAACAGATGGTGGATGTCGGCGACGCGCCCGGCCACCGAATTGTCGATCGGTATCATGGCGAGGCCGACCTCGCGCTCCTTCACAGCTGCGAAGGCATCCTCGAACGTGCCCATGGCGACGGGCTCATGGCCGGGATAGGCCTCGCGGCAGGCAATGTGCGAATTGGCGCCGGGCTCGCCCTGATAGGCGATTTTCGCTGTCATGCTGGAAGTTTCCCCCAAATCAAAAGCGGCTCGCCTTCATCATCTGGCGCGCCGCTTCAAGATCGGCCGGAGTATCGACACCCAGCGGCACCGAGTCAACGCGCACCACGGCGATCGTCATGCCGTTGTCGAGAGCGCGCATCTGCTCGAGGCGGCGCTGGATCTCGCGCTCGCTCACCGGAAGCTTCACGAAGCGGTCGAGTGCCTCCCGGCGGAAAGCATAGATGCCGATGTGATGCCAGAAGCGCGGCCCCAGGTCGGTCGAAGGCCGGCGCTGGAAATCTCGCGCGAAGGCGACCTCGCGCTCATCGCTCAGGGGCGCGATCGCCTTGACGATATTGGGGTTGGCGACATCCGCTTCATCGCTGATGGGCGCCGCGATGGTCGAGATGTCGACCCCTTCATTGACCAGACCGCCGAGGCAGCGCTGAACGTCAAGAGCTTCGACCGTGGGCAGATCGCCCTGCAGATTGACGACGAACCGGAAGCGCCGCTCGGGATCGCGCAGGGAAAGTGCTGCCCAGACGCGATCCGAGCCCGAGGCGAGGCCCGGCTCGGTGACGATGGCATCGCCGCCATGGGCTTTGATCGCCCGCGCGATCTCCATCTCCGCACAGGCGACAAGGACCTGCCCGACATTGGCTTCGACCGCTCGCTTCCAGACGTGGACGATCATGGGCAGCCCGTGGATGTCGGCAAGGGGCTTGCCCGGGAGCCTGGTCGAGGCCATCCGGGCGGGGATAACGACAATGGTATTCTGGTGCTCGATCATGGGGTTAAGAGAGGGCGCGGCAAATTGGTCAGGCGAGCTTTATCGTATTGCGGGCTATTCGAGAAACAATTAGTTTCCGCGGCCAACGCAGAGGAAACTGAGGGAACCGGTCATCCGGCCAGATATGGACAGCTTCGTATTCAACAAGTTCGCTGGCGCGTTTCTCGGGACGGCGCTTCTGGTGTTCGGGCTCGGCGAAGCCAAGAATATCATCTACCACAGCGCGGCGCCCGAAAAGCCGGGATTTGCCATCGAAGTCGCCCATACTGAAGGCGGCGAGGGGGCCGGCGCCGCCCAGGCCCCCACGGAATCGCTAGGCGCCCTCCTCGCCAAGGCCGATCCGGCCAAGGGACAGGCGCAGGCCAAGGCCTGCTTGGCCTGCCACGTTTTCGAAAAGGGCGGCGCCAACAAGACCGGTCCCGATCTCTGGGACGTTGTCGATCGCCCGATCGCCTCGCATGAGGGCTTTGCCTATTCCGATGACATGAAATCACATGCCGGCGACAAATGGACATTCGAGAATCTGAACAAATTCATCACCAATCCAAAGGGCTTCGTGCCCAAGACCAAGATGACCTTCGGAGGCATCAAGCGCGATCAGGCGCGCGCCGATCTCCTTGCCTTCCTGCGGAGCCTGTCGGACAGTCCGAAGCCGCTCCCGGCGCCGTAATCGGCTGAATCCGTTGAACTTATTCCAAGGGAGGCCAGCCTGAGCGCTGGCCTTTTGCATGGCCGGTGCCCTCCAAAAACCGCAAATCTCACAAAGATTTAACCGCCGGGCGGGCGTCCCGATATTTTGCATTCCGGCTAAGAATGCGTATCTTCGGGTAAATCAAACGAACGGAGTGTCCGAAACGATGATCCTCACCCGGCGCAGCCTCATCAAGACCGCATCTCTTCTAGGCCTGGGGTCGCTTTCCGGTTTCAAGGTGCTCTCGCTCGAGCAGGCAAAGGCCGATGATCGAGTGTTCAAGCACGGCAACTCGATTTATGGCGAGCTGAAATATCCGCCGGACTTCAAGCATTTCGACTATGTGAATCCGGATGCGCCGAAAGGCGGGCGCATGAGGATTGGGGTCGTCGGCTCCTTCGACAATCTCAATCCCTTCATCATCAAGGGCGAAACGGCCACCGGCCTCGGCTATGTCCTTGAGACGCTCACCACGCAGAGCGCCGATGAGGTGGGCTCCGAATATGGTTTGGTGGCGGAGAGCACCTATCATCCAGAAGACTATTCGTCGGTCTCCTTCCGCCTGCGCAAGGAAGGGCGCTGGCATGACGGCACGCCGATCACGACCGAGGACGTGATCTATGGCTTCAATTTCCTGAAAGAGAACAATCCGCAATACCAGTTCTATTACAAGAACGTGGAGAAGGTGGAACAGACGGGCGACAGCGAGATCACCTTCTTCTTCGACAGCAAGGGCAATCGCGAACTGCCCGGCATCATGGGCCAGGCGCTCGTCGTGCCGAAACACTATTGGGAAGGCACCGCTTCGTCCGGCAAGAAGCGCGATATCAGCGCGACGACGCTCGAGCCGCCGCTCGGCTCCGGCCAGTACAAGATCAAGAGCTTCAGGGCCGGCCAGTCAATCGCCTTCGAACGTGTCAAGGATTATTGGGGCAAGGACCTGGCGGTGAATATCGGCCAGAACAATTTCGACGAGATCGAGATCATCTATTTCCGCGATCGCGATATCGTCTTCGAGGCTTTCAAGGGCGACCAGATCGATGTCAGGCTCGGCGGCGGCACCAAGGAATGGGAAACGCAGTATGATTTCCCCGCCTACAAGAAGGGCAACATCATCAAGGCCACCTTCATGACCAAGGACGCCGAGCAGATGCAAGGCTTCGTCTTCAATCTGAGAAGGCCGAAATTTGCCGACCCTCGGGTACGCTATGCCTTCAATCTCGCCTATGATTTCGAAGGACGCATGCGGGTGCTTTCCTTCGGCGACTACAACAAGCGCACGCAGAGCTACTTCCAGCAGTCCGAGCTCGCCGCCACCGGTCTGCCTCAGGGCCGCGAGCTCGAGATCCTGAACCAGTTCAAGGACCAGGTTCCACCGGAGGTGTTCACGACGGAATACAAGAATCCGGTCAATGGCACGCCGCAGAATATCCGTGAAAATCTGCGCAAGGCGGTAGCGTTGCTCAAGGAAGCAGGATGGTCGATCAAGAACAATGCCCTCACCAATGACCAGACCGGCGAGGTGATGAGCATGGAGTTCCTGATCGATGACCCGTCCTTCGAAAACGTGGCGCTGGCCTACAAGTCGAGCCTCGAGCGCATCGGCATCAAGGTGACGATCCGCACGATCGACTCGGCGCAATATGAGAACCGGCTGCGCGATTTCGACTATGAAGTCATCACCGCCGTCTATGCGCAGAGCCTGTCGCCCGGCAATGAGCAACGAGAATATTGGGGATCGGCGGCGGCCGACCGTCCGGGCAGCCGCAATCTGATCGGCATCAAGAATCCGGTCGTCGACAAGATCATCGATCTCATTATCTTCTCGAAGGATCGCGACGACCTGGTGGCGGCGACACGGGCGCTCGACCGCGTGCTCCTGTGGAACTACTATATCCTGCCCGACTTCTACCGGGCGGAGAACTGGTATCCGCATTGGAACCGCTTCAGCTATCCGGAGAAGAACCCGGATCATAGCGTCGGCTTTCCGACCCTGTGGTGGTGGGACGAGGAGAAAGCAAAGAAGACGGCGGCCAATAAATGAGATATCTGCTGCCCGCCGCTTTGGCGCTCGGTCTCCTTGCCCATTCCGCGTTGGCCGAACCGCGCCATGGTCTCTCGGCCTTCGGCGACCTCAAATATCCGCCCGACTTCAAGCATTTCGATTATGTGAATCCGGATGCCCCGAAAGGCGGGCGCCTCGCCTCGAGGGGCATTCTGGCGATTGATACGTTCGACAGCTTCAACGGCTTCATCCTTAGGGGCAATGCCGCCCAGAATATCGAACTGCTGTTCGATACCCTGATGGTGCGCGCCAATGACGAGCCGGATGCCGTCTATGGGCTCGTCGCCAAGAGCGCCGATCTGGCGCCTGACAAGAAGAGCATCACCTTCCAATTGCGCGAAGAAGCCCGTTTCTCGGACGGCAGCAAGCTCACGGGCGAGGATGTATGCGACAGCTTCCGTCTCATCTCAACCGAAGGGCACGAGCGTCTGCGCGTCCTCATCCGCGATGTGGAGAAGTGCGAGGTGCTATCGCTCTACGAAGTGCGCTACAGCTTCAAAGGCGAGAATACGCGCGACCTGCCGCTTATCATCGCGGAACTGCCGATCTTCTCCAAGGCCTATTACGCCACACATGATTTCACCAAATCGACGCTCGATCCGCCTCTGGGGTCCGGCCCCTACAAGATTGGCGGCTTCAAGCAGGGCCAGTATGTCTCCTATCGGAGGCGGCCCGAATATTGGGCAGCGGGTCTGCCGGTCAACAAGGGCCGCTGGAATTTCGACGAGATCCGCATGGAGTACTTCAAGGATCGCACCGCCGTCGTCGAAGCCCTGAAGGCGGGCATCCTTGATCTGCATGAGGAATTCACCTCGCGCGACTGGGCCACGGCCTACAACATAAAATCGGTGGCGGAAGGCCGCCTTGTCAAGGAGGTCCTGCCGGACAACACTCCCTCGGGCGCCCAAGGCTTCTATATCAATCTGAGGCGCGAGAAGTTCCAGGACGTCCGGGTGCGCAAGGCGCTCGATCTCGCTTTCGACTTCCAATGGATGAATGCCAACTTGTTCTACGGCCTATATGAGCGCACTACGAGTTTCTTCGAGAACTCGCCGCTCATGGCCAAGGGCAAGCCGTCCGAGGAGGAGCTCAAGATCCTCGAGCCTTTCCGCAAGGATCTGCGGCCGGAAGTCTTCGAGGAGGCGTATGTGCCGCCGGTCTCCGACGGAACCGGCCAGGACCGCAAACTTCTGAGGCAGGCGGCCCAGCTGCTTGCCGAGGCCGGCTGGAGGCGCCAGGGCACGCAGTTGGTGAATGCCAAGGGTGAGAAATTCACCATGGAATTCCTGATCGACGATCCGACGAGCGAACGGATCACCGCACCCTATGTGAAGAATCTGAGGCTTCTCGGGATCGATGCGACGATGCGTGGCATCGACCCCGCCCAGCATGAGCAGCGGGTCAAGGAATTCGACTTCGATACCGAGATCGCCCGGATTGTCGGAGGCCAGACTCCCGGCACTGCATTGCGCGGCCAGCTGGGTTCGCAATCAGCCAAGGCGATCGGAAGCTACAATCTTTCCGGCATCGCTCTTCCGGTCGTCGACGCGCTGATCGACAAGATGATCGCCGCCAGATCGCGCGAGGAGCTGTTGTTCACCGGGCGTGCCCTCGACCGGGTGCTCAGGGCCGAGCACATATGGGTGCCGAACTGGCACAGCGCCAGGCACTTCATCATCCGCTGGGACATCTTCGAAAGGCCCAAAATTAAACCCGACTATGACAGAGGCATCCTCGATACTTGGTGGATCAACGCCGACAAGGCGAAGACCCTGAAGCGCGGCAATTAGGACGGCATAATGGGCGCTTACATCGCAAAACGTCTGCTTCTCATGATTCCGACGTTGCTCGGCATCATGGTGATGACTTTCGCCATCGTGCAGTTCGTGCCCGGCGGACCGATCGAACGCATCATCGCGCAGATCCAGGGCACCGCCGTCGATCCGACGGCGCGGATGGGCGGAGGGGCCGGTGGCGAAGCCGGCCGTGCCCCGGAGCCCGGGGCCATCGGCGCCTCCTCGCTAACCGTCAAATATCGCGGCGCCCAGGGCCTTGATCCCGAATTCATCAAGAAGCTCGAGGTCCAGTTCGGCTTCGACAAGCCGCCAGTCGAACGTTTCCTCTTGATGATGAAGAACTATCTCACCTTCAATTTCGGCGAGAGCTATTTCCGCGACAAGCCGGTCGTCGATTTGATGATCGAAAAGATGCCAGTGTCGATCTCGCTCGGCCTGTGGCTTCTCCTCATCACCAATTTTGTCTCGATCCCCTTAGGCATACGCAAGGCGGTCAAGGAGGGCACCCATTTCGACATCTGGACTTCGGCGGTCATCATCGTCGGCTATGCCATACCGGGCTTCATCCTGGCCATTCTTTTGATCGTGCTCTTCGCTGGCGGTAGCTACTTTTCCTGGTTTCCGTTGCGCGGGCTCACTTCCGACAATTTCGATCAGATGAATTTCATTCAGCAGATCGGCGACTATGCCTGGCACCTGGTGCTGCCGCTGATTGCTATGGGCATAGGCGGGTTTGCCACGACGACGCTGCTCACCAAGAACTCGTTCCTCGATGAGATCCGGAAGCAGTATGTGATCACCGCCCGCGCCAAGGGTCTCACCGAACGGCGCGTGCTTTACGGCCACGTCTTCCGCAATGCGATGCTGATCGTCATCGCCGGCTTTCCGGGCGCCTTCCTTGGCGCCTTCTTCACCGGATCTCTCCTCATCGAGCAGATCTTCTCGCTCGACGGCCTCGGTCTTCTGACCTATACAGCGGCGCTCAACCGGGACTATGCGGTGTTCTTCGCCAATGTCTATATCGCACGGTGGTCGGACTTGTCGTGGCAACTGATCAGCGATCTCACCTATACATTTGTCGACCCCAGAATCGATTTCGAGGCCCGAGAACTCTGATCAATGGCGCTCGTTAAACTCTCCGGACTGAATGAGCGGCGCTGGCATCTGTTCAGAGCGCATAAGCGCGGCTACTGGTCGTTCTGGATTTTCCTGGTGCTGTTCGTGATCAGCGTCTTCGCGCCGATCCTCGCCAATGACCGACCGATTCTTGCTTCCTACAAGGGCGAGCTCCTGTTCCCGACCTTCACCGAATATCCGGAGGAGAAATTCGGCGGCTTCCTCGCCCTCACCGACTTTCGCGATCCCTTCATCCAGGACGAGATCAAGGCCAATGGCTGGATGATCTGGCCGCCGATCCGCTATTCCTACACCTCGGTCAATAACGAGTTGCCCACTCCGGCTCCGTCTCGCCCTGCCTTCCGCATGACCTGGGAGGAGGCCTGCGCCAAATATCCGCAAGGAACCAATGATCCCAATTGCGTTACCGGCAATCTCAACTGGCTCGGCACCGACGACCAGGGCCGCGACGTGGTGGCGCGGCTCATCTATGGCTTCCGCATATCGGTGTTCTTCGGTCTCATCCTCGCTTTCCTGTCCTCCGTCATCGGCATCGCCGCCGGCGCGGTGCAGGGTTATCTCGGCGGCTGGACCGATCTTCTGTTCCAGCGCTTCATCGATATCTGGACATCTATCCCGACCCTCTATCTGCTCATCATCTTGTCCGCTTTCATCACCCCAACCTTCTGGATCCTGCTTTTCATCCTGGTGCTGTTTTCATGGACGGCACTGGTCGGCCTAGTGCGCGCCGAATTCCTGAGAGGACGCAATTTCGAGTATGTGCGGGCGGCGCGGGCGCTCGGGCTCACCGACACGAAGATCATGTTCAAGCACCTTCTGCCCAATGCGCTCGTCTCGACCGTCACCTTCATGCCCTTCATCGTCGCAGCGTCGGTCACCACCTTGACGGCGCTCGACTATCTGGGCTTCGGCCTGCCGCCGGGCTCGCCGTCGCTGGGCGAACTCCTCAGCCAGGGCAAGCAGAATCTCCAGGCACCGTGGCTCGGCATCACTGGCTTCTTTGTCCTCGCCATCATGCTGTCGCTCCTCGTCTTCATCGGCGAAGCGGTGCGCGACGCGCTCGATCCACGGAAGACCTTCGGATGAGCACACCCCTTCTCGACGTCCACGATCTCTCTGTGGCCTTCCAGCAAGGCGGCGAGATTAACCTGGCGGTCGACCACGTTTCGTTTTCGATCGGCAAGGGCGAGACCCTGGCGCTGGTCGGCGAATCGGGATCGGGAAAATCGGTCTCGGCCCTGTCGGTGATGAAGCTCCTGCCCTACCCTTCGGCCTCCCATCCTTCGGGCGAAATCCGTTTCAAGGGCCAGGAACTGCTCCATGCCGACGAGAACACCTTGCGCAAGGTGCGCGGCAACGACATCACCATGATCTTCCAGGAGCCGATGACTTCGCTTAATCCGCTCCACACCGTTGAACGGCAGATCGGCGAGATCCTCGACGTCCATCAGGGGCTTTCCGGCGCGCCGGCGCGCCGGCGCATCATCGATCTGCTCACCAAGGTCGGCATCCGCGACCCCGAGACGCGGCTTCTGGATTTCCCGCATCAGCTTTCCGGCGGCCAGCGCCAGCGCGTGATGATCGCCATGGCGCTCGCCAACAATCCCGATCTCCTGATCGCGGATGAGCCGACGACGGCGCTCGATGTGACGGTGCAGGCCCAGATCCTGAAGCTGCTCAAGGACCTGCAGGCGGAAACCAAAATGTCGCTGCTCTTGATCACGCACGACCTCGGCATCGTCCGCCACATGGCCGACAAGGTCTGCATCATGCAGCGCGGCAAGATCGTGGAAGCAGGCGAGACGGAGACGGTCTTCACGCATCCGCAGCATGCTTATACAAAGATGCTGCTGGCGGCGGAGCCCAAGGGCAAGCCGCCCGAGACGGATACAACCGCTCCCGTCGTCGTCAAGGCCGACAAGCTCAAGATCTGGTTTCCGATCAAACGCGGCTTTTTCCGGCGTGTCGTCGGACATATCAAGGCGGTCGACGGTGTCGATGTCACGGTCAGGGCCGGGCAGACCCTTGGCATCGTCGGTGAATCGGGCTCCGGCAAGACAACGCTCGGCCTCGCCCTTCTCAGGCTCATCGCCTCGGAAGGGCCCATTATCTATGCCGGGACGAGAATCGACGGCTTCAATGCGCGCGCCATGCGGCCCTTGCGCAGGGAAATGCAAGTCGTGTTCCAGGATCCTTATGGCTCATTGTCGCCGCGCCTGTCGATCCGGCAGATCGTCGAGGAAGGACTTATCGTCCAGGGCAAGGAGTTCAGTGAGGAGCAGAGGCGCGAACGCGTCGCTCAGGCTCTGGTGGAAGTCGGCCTCGAGCCCCAGTCCATGGAACGCTATCCGCATGAATTCTCCGGAGGCCAGCGCCAGCGCATCGCCATCGCCCGCGCCTTGGCGCTCGAGCCGCGCTTCATCGTCCTCGACGAGCCGACGAGCGCACTCGACATGTCGGTCCAGGCTCAGATCGTCGATCTCCTGCGGCGGATCCAGCAGGACCACGATCTCGCTTATCTATTCATCAGCCACGATCTCAGGGTAGTGCGGGCGCTTGCCAACGAAGTCATCGTCATGCGCGACGGACTAGCGGTCGAGCAGGGCGCCACGGCAGAGATTTTCGATACTCCGAAAACCGACTATACGAAGGCCCTCATTGCCGCGGCGCTGCATCTGCGCACGGCGCCTGTTGGAATCGTGAAGCAATAGTCATGGCCCTGCTCTACCTCATTCCCACCTGGCCGACCGAGGTCTGGACAGAGTCAATGCGCCGGCAGGCGCGCGATATCGATATCCGCATATGGCCGAACGCGATGGGGCGGCCTGAGGACATCACCTATGCCGTCGCCTGGCTGCCGCCACCCAATGTCCTGAGGAGCCTGCCCAATCTCAAGGTGATCTTCTCGCTGGGGGCGGGCGTCGATGCGATCCTCAAGGACCCGACCCTGCCAGAAGGCGTGCCGATCGCGCGCGTCAACGACCCCGACCTCACGATGCGCATGAGCGAATATGTCGTGATGCACGTGCTCATGCATCACCGCCAGCAAAAGCGCGTGGACGAGAACCAGCGCAACCGGATCTGGGACAGCTTCCCGACGCATGCCGCTTCGGCAATGACCATCGGCATCATGGGGCTTGGCGTCATGGGCAGCGATTCCGCCCGCAAACTCGCCACAATGGGCTTCAAGGTCGTAGGCTGGAGTCGGACGCTCAAGACCATTCCGGACGTAGAATGTTTTGCCGGCGCGGGTGAATTCGATTCGTTCCTGCAACGAACGGATATTCTCGTATGTCTTTTGCCACACACGCCCGAGACGACGGGCATCATCAATCGCGAGGTCATCCGCAAGCTCTCGCGCAAGGGCCCGCTCGGCGGCCCGATCCTGATCAGTGCCGGGCGCGGCAAGCAGCAGGTCGAAAGCGACATCCTGGCGGCCCTCGATGCGGGCGAGCTTCACGCGGCAACGCTCGATGTGTTCCAAACCGAGCCTCTGCCCAAGGACAGCCCTTTCTGGAGCCATCCCAAGGTTACGGTCACGCCGCATGCGGCGGCCGATTCCGATCCCGACACGATTACCGCCTATGTGCTCGGCCAGATCCGGCGGGATCAAAAGGGCCTGCCGGTCGAAAATATCATCGACCGGCAAAGAGGCTATTAGCGCGCATCCCGGCGAAGTGGAATTGCTTCGCCGATAAGGATTTGCGCCAAATCAATATTTTGGAGCAAATCCTTATCGCCAAAGTCTTCAACCCCGGATCAAAGTCCGGGGCAGGCCTTTGGCGGGATTTGCTCTGAGTCGTATCGCGGAATTTCGGCGGTAATGTCAGCTGAGAGCGCCGGACAATAACCGCCTGATCGCCGTCACCTGGCTATCCCGTTGCGCGATGCGCGTGACCGCGGCCAGCAAGGGCTCGTGCGTCACCTGCATGAAGTGACCGTTCGCGTGCAGCAGCATGCGCGCGTCGGTCATGATTCCCACATGATCCTCCCAGAAGACGAGGTCGCCGCGCTGGAGGCTTGCTAGATCGTCCTTGGGCAAAGCGCGGCCCAGTTGCACTTCCTGCATGTCGCTATCGCGCGGCGAAGATTCACCGGCGGCTTCGAGCGAGAGCTGCACCAGGCCTGAGCAGTCGAGCCCGAGCACGGACTTGCCGCCCCAGAGATAGGGCACGTGCAGATAAGCTTCGGCTACGGCGACGAAGTCCAGCTCGCTTTCATCGAGCGGCTTGAGATGACGGGCGATAATGAACCGCCCGTTGGCGAGGTGGGCAAAGCGCTCATCACCACCAATCACCGCAACCCTCGCGTTCATCGTGACCGTCACGACCGGCTGCGATTTAATGTCGGGAGCCGGAAACATGAAGGTCGAAGGGACCGCGATGCGGTGGGTGCTGGCGACCCGCGGCAAAGCGAGGTCATCCTCGGCCGCGTAGCCGACGTAGCCGTCGGCCTCGAGCTGAAGCCATGCCCAGCCCTCTTGCACGTCGAAGACCCGCACGCGCTCACCCAGCAGGCCTTGCGTGTCGAGACGCGCATCGAAACGCGGCTCGCAATGGAGCGAGAGAAGTGGGACCGCGACTTCTCTCGCCTGGCCTTCGACGAGGCGGGCGCCCTTGGCTACCGCCGCCAGGCGGGCGTCGGCGATGTCGCCGCGCAACGCATTGAGACGGGGATCGATCTTGTTCATGCGGCCATTTCACTAGACTTGCTTGGCGAGCTTGCCAACCGTTTCGGCGAGACGCTCAAGGTAAAGCACGCCCTTTACCGTTCGTTGAACGAGGACGTTGCGCCGGTCGGTTTCATCGCGCCGGCGCGACAGCAGCTCGAGCTTGCCGAGCGAATTGAGGGCGCGGGTGATCACCGGCTTCGAGACGCCGAGTTTCTGGGCCAGGTCGCGAACCGTATGGGGCGGGGCTTCCAGGTAAACGCTCAGAAGCAAAGTGATCTGCCGCGTCGAGAGATCGGGCTCCTCGCTTCGAACCAGATCAAGGTTCACATCATGCCAAAGCTGCAAAGCCTGGGCCGCCGACAAAGTGACGGTCATCGTCAGATCCACTGCTCCATCACTTAATCGTTTCGGAGCCGTTTCATTCTGACGCAGCGCGGCCGCGACTGCAAGCTATTTGCGATAGCGCTCCGCGATGAGCCCGAACAGGGCATGGATCGCCTGGGCCTCGCCGCCTTTGGGACGGCCGGGCTTGGCGATGGGCGTCCAGGCAAAAATGTCGAAATGAACGTAAGCCTTGGCGCGCTCGACAAAGCGCTTGAGGAACAAGGCGGCGGTGAGCGAGCCGGCGAAACCGGCTTCACCGGCATTATTGAGCTCGGCAACCGATGAATTGATGAGTGCGTAGTAAGGAGTCCGATAGCGGCATGCGCCAGAGGGGATCATTGGCCGTCACGGCATGGCGCGCAAGGTCCGCAGCCAGGCCGTCATCGCTCGTATAGAAGGGCGGCAAGTCCGGCCCCAAAGCGACCCGGGCAGCACCGGTGAGGGTCGCCATGTCGATGAGAAGGTCGGGACTTTCCTCATCCGCCAGCGCCAACGCATCGCCAAGGATAAGGCGGCCCTCGGCGTCGGTGTTGCCGATCTCCACCTTGACGCCCTTGCGGCTCGTCAGCACATCACCGGGGCGGAAGGCATTGCCCGCTATCGCGTTCTCGACCGCGGGAATAAGAACGCGCAAGCGGACCTTCAGCTTCGCCGCCATGATCATCTGGGCGAGCCCCAAGACATTGGCCGCGCCGCCCATGTCCTTCTTCATGAGCAGCATGCCGGAGGCCGCCTTGATATCGAGTCCGCCCGTATCGAAGCAGACGCCCTTGCCGACGAGCGTGACCTTGGGTGCCGCTGCCTTCCCCCAGGTGAAATCGATGAGGCGCGGCCTGCGGGGCGAGGCCTGGCCCACGGCATGCACCATGGGGAATTCGCGGCGCAGGCGCTCTCCCGTGACGACCCGCAGCCTGGCCCGGTGCGGTGCCGCAACCTTTCGGGTTGCCGCTTCGAGCTCATCCGGCCCCAAGTCGAGCGAGGGGGTATTGACGAGGTCGCGCACCAAGAAATGAGCTCGAACCGCCTGCAACAGGGCAGTGCGATCGACCTCAGAAGGACAGACCAGGCTTGGCGGTGGGGAGGCCGCGTTGCGGTAGCGCTCGAAGCGGTAGCTTTCCAGAGCCCAGCCCCGGATGGCGTTCCCGACATCGGGCAATTCGCCCTCGATGCGATAGTCGGCATCGGGCAGGACGCGCACGAGTTTTCCGAACTCGAACGGATCCGCTAGTCCCTCGGCCATGCCATAGAAAACCGCTTCGAGCTTTCCCGAGGGATTCGGCAGCAGAGCGTGTCTTCCAGCGGCGCCGGCAAAGCCCGAAGCCTTGAGCCACGTTCTGGCGGCCTTGTCGAGGCCGCGCTCGACCTTGGGCCAGGATTGCGAGGTCACGGGGACAATCGGAACGGCACCGCGACTGCGGCTGGCGGGCAAAAGAACGAGTGAGGGATCAGGCATGAGCGGTCCTCGGGCAGGGAACGAATACGGATGAAGAGCACCAGATCTAAAGCAAAGTCCCGCTATGGTTAATGGTTTGTTGACGTCTGTTCCCGAAGATGGCGCGCAAGCTGAGCGCGGGTTAAGCTTTTGCTTTCTTTTGAAACCTTATCGGGCCAGCGACATCCACCACGTGCTCGGAAAAAAGAGAATTGCGCCTGCCGCAATGGCGATCCCGTAGGGGAGATCGGGGTTGACATTGAGCCAACGTTTAGCCCAGCCGATGTCGCGAACTTCCTGCTCGATCTTGAACATGCGCCCAATCTTGTAAGCGACGGCCAGCACGCCTCCCGCGAGCGTGGTCAGCACCAGAAAGGGGCCCGCATCCGGCCAGCCAAACCAGAGTCCCGCCGCGGCGAGCAGCTTGGCGTCCCCGCCGCCGATATAGCCGCCCGAAAAGAGACCAAAGCCGGCGGCGAGAATGACGACGCCCGTGATGCAATGCCACAACATCGCCTCCGCCGGCATGCCCGTCATGATCGCCAGGGGAAAGAAGGCGACGGCAATGACGGCATTGAGCCAGTTGGGTATGCGCAGCGTGAGGAAATCATGGGCGGCAGCGACCACCACCAGAAAGGGCAGAAGCATCTGGGCCAGAAATGCGATCATGGGTGTGTTCCTTGCTGCCCTCACGATGGATCGGCCCCGATGAGACCGTTGCTGCCGAGCTTCGACTGATGCCGTAAAAACCAAGTTAAGTAGGTTCGGCACTTCGAAAAACACGAAACCGCCGACTAAGCGCCGGCGGTTTCGTTTGTCCTCCCTGACCCTTGTAACCAGGTCACGGGTTTTGTGACGGCGCGCTTGCCACTGTGTTCAAGCCTTCACTCAGTGACTCGTAGAATAAGCCGAGCGGACCTTTCATGCCGGGCATGACGGCAGATCACCAAACCAACGGCGGCCGCGATCAGGCAATATTCAATGGCGGTCACGCCGGACTGGTCTTGCGCGAAAAGACCGCGCTTGGCCATTACGCGTCTCGAGTCCGCCACCCTACCCTCGCCTGGTTCGGAGTTACGGAGTGCTGCCAGCAGGGGTGCTGCCAGCGGGGGTGCTGCCGCCGCCGCTGCCGGTGAGGCCATCGTTGACATCCGTGAAGACACCCGTGAGCGCCGTCTTCAAGGTCGGCATGGTGGCAACGAGCACAAGGCCGGCAGCCGCGGCAATCAGGCCACATTCGATGGCGGTCACGCCGGACTCGTCCTGCACAAAACGCATAAGTTTGTTCATCTGTCTCTCCAGTTTGAGCTCTCTTTCAGCAATGGTCCACGTCAGCATGCGTTTTGCACTTCTGTTTCCGTGAACCGCTGACGACCCTAGGCCCGGGCATTTAACGGGTAGTAAACCCGGCCGCTTTTGGGCGCTTTCAACAATAGCTCTGAAGTTATTAGTTAGCCGCCGGTTTCTCCAATGTCTAAAATTTTAACAATATACTTAACTGCCAATTCATTGTCGGCCTTTTTCGAAGAAACAACGCCACCTTCGCAGGTATTTATTGGATAGTTATTGGTGGTTTTCGATGAGGGCGGAAATATATACTTAGCTGCGCATTGGATGATGGCGGCACCCGCGCCACCCCGTGCGATCAGGCGCGGGCGAATTCCGGCTCTGCCTGATCCCGGAGAACGAGCCGGCCAGCAAGGTGCCAAGAAACCAGCGCCACGGCGGCCCCGGCATAACCATCGATGGCATAGTGCCAAGCAAGTTCGATCGAGCCCAGAAAGATAGTCGCTGTGAATGTGACGAAGAACCAGCCCAGCCAACGCCTGCCAAAGTGAACGCCAGCAAGTAGCGTTGGCGCAATGGCGTGTCGCGTCGAGCATAGGCCGTCACCACCCAGGCGACGAGCATGAAGAAGAACCAAAAATAGTAAGCAACACACAGGGCCTTGGTGACATAGGGGTAGCCCAGGATCGGCTGCAGAAGCTGGTAAGGGTGGAAACCGAAGTGGAGCGCGCGATCCAATTCCATGAAGGCCGGATCCCACTGAAAGGGATGGATTTCGGGCAGGTAGGCCTTGAGCATCAGGAAGGCCGATATGAAGAAGCCCGTGGGGATGGTCGCATGCACGATATTCGCCACGCGCTCGGGCCCCAGGAAATCGTCGATCAGGAGCCGGCCAAGCGCCAGGGTCGCGCTGCCTTCATGGCGGACGCGCCAGAGTTGGACAAGTTCCTTGATGGTCAGATACAAAGCCGCCACCGCCGCGGTGATGACGACGAACTTGAATGAGAACAGCACCAAGCGGATATCGAAAGGATGCCCAGATAGAGTGACTGGGCGAGGGCGTTGAATTGGGCAATCGCCGCGACGGCATAAAGCCATCTATGGGTGGTGAAGCCGGCCGCCAGAGCCCTGACCGTATCGGCGACGCGTCCGGACACAAGGCCTAAACCCAAGGTTACTGTTGCGGTATTCACGTGCGCTCCTTTTTGGCGAATCCATGCCGGAAAGCCGTTAAGGAAGGTTTGTGGGGAGGATCGAGCTTCTAAGCATTGGCGCCCGTTCTTGACATCCTCGCGAGATCCCGTGACATCCCGTTCGGCCGCCTGCGGGTCATGCAATCGAGAAAAGCGTCCAAAATCAAATAATTGATCTCACCCAGCACCTGTTATGCATCCGAGACTTGTTTGGCCTCGCGCCTTTTGCCACGCAACTGGCGCTTGAACCGTGGGCAGCGCTGGCTATAGTGCGCGCCGCGCAATCGGCGAGGCGGTCGAACGCCCCTCACGCTAAAGGCAGGATCGCGTCCGCGCTTTCAGCAATAACGGTTGTGCTTACGCCCTTGGATATCCAAGCTGGTGTATCTGGGGAAGGGTGGCCGAGTGGTTTAAGGCGCACGCCTGGAACGCGTGTATACGTGAAAGCGTATCGAGGGTTCGAATCCCTCCTCTTCCGCCACTAATCCATATTAACTACTTGATTCTACTATCATTTATATGACCACCTTATAGTGTGCCCTAGCATTTGCCCTAGCAGCAAAATTGATTTCCGTGCACGGCCATTCCTCCTTATTTCGGGAAACGGGATGGCAGGCGACGGATGACCCGATGTAAGTCGAGGCGGTGAAGCGGATGCGGCGCAAGACGAAGGCGGGACGGATGAGCCTTCGGGCTATTGCAGCCGGAGCTCGCGGCCCAGGGGCATGTGAACGAGCGCGGCGTGGCCTATAGCCCCAAGAGCGTTGCGGCGATGCTGGCCGCATGATTAACCAGCAGTAGGGATTGACGATATAGCGGGTTAGAGCCCGATGAAGGCTCCACCGTTGGGGGCAACGTTAGTGCCCAAATGCACTTTGTTGGGCACTCTAAGTTTATTGGCTCGTTGGAGCACAGCTATGAAAAGACCAGGACTTATCGCGATTCTGATTATGTTTCTTGGCTCGATGTCTGGCACGTCGTATTCGCAGGCCGCCAATAAGGCCGAGATTGAGAGTATCGACGCCTATTGCAAAACGGTGGACGCGATCCAAGACAAAACGGCAGGGCTGGTCTTCGCCGACACGGTCGGTTTGAACGACGACACGCCAAAATGGCGGGGCTTCGCATCCGAAAAGGCGTTAGAGAAATTTCGAGAAGACTCCGATACGTACAGCATCGCCTATAACTGGCGAAAGGGCACCAAGATCGTGGCGTCAAATTTTACGCTATTTAGCGATTTGGGCGACTGGGCGAAGTATGTCTATCATTGTTTTCGCGAGGACGGATCGCTTGCCCGCGTCGAATCGGAACTGCGAACGTTCTATGGCGATTACATTGTTACACGGCGCAATTATTTTGACCGAAGCGGCAAGCGACTCAGTAGATCAGTGAAGTTCCGTGACCTCACAAGCGGAAAACCGAAAAAGCCCGAATCCGGCGGCGTTGAGGGCGACGATCCGAATGAGATCGACTATTACAAGCAAACTTCAAAGCTGCCGTTTGCACATCTGGTAAAGTGAAGCAGTGACCACCTCACGCCGAAGCTGTCCTCCTTAGTAGCAGCGCCGAGGAGACACAGCGACGCTGTGGCTAAGCCTTTGTTTTGCAAAGGCAAACCGATTTTAACTCCCCCCTTGCTTCAACGGCTAAGTTTATTGTTTTCCCTTGTTAAAACAATGAACCTCCCCGGCCATCTTAGGCGGTGGCGCGTTGCTGCGCTGCTGCATCCCGAATCGAGAATCACTATTCCGGCTGCTGATGTCTGGGAGCATGCAATTGGGATTGACGACGTGGGTCTTTCAGAGATGGGCGCGCGGGGCTAGTGCGTCTCCGCACACTCTGCAATCTCTTCTCCGGTATACCAGTACATTTCCCCTTCGCCGCTAAAGGTCGATATTCTGCCGTCATCGGTCACCCAATTGGTGGTCGGGTCAAACTCTGCGGGATTCTCCCCGTCACGTTTCAACTTTATGGTGCGGTTTTCGGAAATGAGGCTCACGCCGGTATGAGTGTATCAGGGGTGAATTGTGGTCTCTATAAATCGCTTGGATTGATCCAATCATTTGTTATTCGGCGAGTTCAGCGACTGGTGGTTCCTGGCCGGCGCCATTTCCCATTGTGCCGCATGTTCTTTGCATCAGAAAGCCCGCCGCGTGGTGACGTAGTGCGGCGGGCCGGGCAAGCCCCTTCCTTTCGGTTAACCGACAAGGCTTAGACAAAAAGCTTGGCCGCTGAAATCGTTCCACGAACGAAAAGAGCCCACCAAACGTGGTGACGCGGGGGTTCAGTTGCGGGGTTATGCTGAGGTGTCGCTCCATCGGAGCGACGGTCAATAACGGGCCGGCGGCGCCGGGTTCCAATTTGTGGCGATATAAAGCAAGACGTTACGGTGCCTTATCGAGAGAGAGAGCGCCTTACAGAGGACCCTAGGCTAGTCGAAGGCAAACCGAAGAGGCTGCGGGGGTTATGGGGTTGGTTCCACCTAATCGGTCGGCGCCTGAGAAGTATATACTATCGTGTGCGCCGGCGCGCTGAGGGACCAACTAACGCCGTTTGCCATGCTTTCGATTTCGGCTGAGCCGAAGAGCGCCCAAGGCCGTTATTTCCTTCAAAACTTTCCAGCCAAACCCTTGTCTCTTTGCATCCAACGACTTTCGTCCGCCTCGTTCTGTCCACGCGATTTTAAAAAGCTCCTCTTGGCCATTTGTGTGAATTGCCCATGTCACGCTCACCCGGCCCTCGGGCACTGAAAATGCTCCATGTTTGACGGCATTGGTACACAATTCATGAAAAGCTATGCCGAGATATTGTGCTGCCGTAGCGCTGAGCGCCACTGGTGGACCTTCGGGATCAAGTCGCGTGCCCACTCCAAAGGCTTCGACATGGGCCTTAAGGAGGTCACGCAAATCAATTGATTCTGATTGGCCCTGCAGCATCAGGTCCTGCGAACGTGAAAGTGCGACAATGCGCTCTTCAATCACCGCCTGAAATTCAGGAGGCATTTGCATCTGGCGGCTTGTTTCCCGGACAATGGCGAGAATAACGGTGTACTGGTTTTTCACTCGGTGGACGAGTTCTTGCATCAGCTGCTTGATGCGCTTTTCGGCTCGCTTCCGGTTCGTGATGTTCTGGGTAATGCCAATAAAGTACTTTTCTTCATCCCCATCAATCACAGCTCGATAATTCTCGAGCCAGATCGTTCGTCCGTCCGGCCTAGTGAGCCGATATTCGTCCTTTGGCGCCGGGGCAGCGCCCTTTTCCATAAGCTCTCTTGCTTGCCGGATGCGAGAACGGTCATCCGGATGCACCATCGTCAGGAATTGGTCGATTGAAGGCGGCTCTTTCTTTCCTTCAAGCCCCGTCATGGTAAAGAAATGTGGATCCCAAATAACCTGACCACCGGGCCGCAGCTCCCAAGTGGCGAGGTCGGCCGCACGGAGCGCAAGGTCTAGCTTCCTGTGCTCATGCTGAAGCCTCTGCACTGCACGATCCAGCAGATCGACGACGAAGACAATGAGGCCACACACGGCCGCAAAGCCGGCGATGACGAGATAGCCCCCTAACCCCGGATACGTCTCCCAGGCCGGAAAATAGTAAGCTGCAAGTCCCGTGCAAACGGCCCAGGCGAGGATTCCAGCAGGCCGTCCACCAATAAAGGCGCTTAGCACCACAACAGGGTAGAGCGGCAGGAAAGCGGGAAAGTCGGGAAATGTCCACTTGAGGACTACCACTGCGGCGATTAAGCCAACAGCTGCAAGCATCCCATAGCCAGGATGCCGCCGCAGCATCGGCAGCCGTTGATTGATCCACACGATTTAGCCCCGCGTTCAAGCTTGCCGCTTCGCTTTCTTTCGAGCGAAGCCGCTCCCTGACCGACCGACAATGAACCAGCGATTTCTCGCCGTCAAATACGTTACCCCTGTCTGGGGGCACCATTCAGTAAGTCCGTCTTCGGCTTTTAGAAATAATTATGACTTTGCTGGAAACTTGGTCGGGAACCATGTCCTGGAGGGAAGGTTTCCTACCGGATGGACGAGGACGAGACCAAGCCAACCACAGCACACACCATCCTGGTGGTGGAAGATGAAATCCTCGTCCGCATGGATATATGCGAGACCCTTCGGACCCATGGCTACACAGTGTTGGAAGCACCAAACGCTGACGATGCGCTAAAGATGCTGGATAGCGGCGTCCTTGTTCACCTGGTCTTCACCGACATACGAATGCCCGGTAAATTTGATGGGCTGGACCTGGCCCGTTACGCCCGGGGGCGAGATTTGCCGGTCCTACTTACATCCGGCAATGTATATCCGAAAGAGGTTCCGCTTGAGATGAGGCCATTGATGCTCAAGCCCTACAGCCATAGTGACATCCTCAACGAATTGCGCCTTAAGCTCTCACGAAACGCGTAAGCGTCGGAACCCGTGTGGGTTTTTGGCGTAAAATCATGGGAGAAGTGACATGGATGAGGACGCCCTGAATCTGGAAATTTGAAACCTTGCCCAACCGCACGACCTGCTCAATCTCACGCTGGGATGTGATGCCTACCTCTTTCAGAAACTTCTAGGGGTAATGTCCTCAAGCTGCACATGTCGCTCAGCTCAGAAACTGCACCGCCTGCCCATGTTGTCGAGGGCAGGTTCGAACCCGCGGACTGAGTGGGGACTTATCAGACTAAGCCAAGCGTGAAAAATAACCCACCACTGCGGTGGGTCATCGCAAGATGGCTTTACATTGGTACCGGGGGGCACCTTATTAATGCCAAGCACCGTCAGCCGATCAGACTACCAGCGCTGGGAGGCATACCAATCGTCAACGTCTTTGCGGACCTGATCTCTGGCAATGCCGTAGCGCTCTTGGATTTTGCCCTCCAGCTGATCGCGTCGGCCATTTACGACGTCAAGGTCGTCATCTGTGAGCTTTCCCCACTTTTCCTTGACCTTGCCTTTGACCTGTTTCCAGTTTCCTTCAACACGGTTCCAGTCCATTGTTTTTCCCCTTGATTAGTGCGTGATGAAAACGCGTGTCCATCTCGCTTCGTTCCGCTTTCTGGAACGACGAAAACCGGACAACTACCAAACGCCCCCTGGATCAGACCAAAGCGCTATCGGCTACACGCGCCCTCTGCGATGCCCCGAGCCGAAACCATAGGTCGATTTGAGCCGGCGCCTGAAGCTGGCCGCCCTCCATGCTCCCGGAACTTGAGGGACGCTCTCACGTTGAATTTTTGTCTAGGAGAATTCCATGGTTAGCCGATTCGTTGTTGTTGCGGGGGTCCTGTGGGTAGGTTGGACTCCTTGTTTCGCAGCAATGTCGCAAACTGATTGCCAAGCCTTGTGGACTAAAGCGGATAAGGACGGCGATGGCGTTCTCGCGGCCGCCGAGGCCCAGATGTATGCAGAGGTAATCGCCGGTACAGAACTGAAATTGAGAGATCCGACGGGCCAAAAGATAGAGCAAGACGAGTTTGTGAAGGCCTGTCAGGACGGAACATTTGAAAAGTTGAAGGTGGATTGAGCCGGCATGCGGCAAGGGCCAAGGCGAAAAATAGATATTCTCGTTCATCTTCGTGCACCATGGTCGCTGGATTGTCAGTAGTCAGCGCCGACTGGACGGTTCGCCATGACCCTCGGTACTGAAAATTGGAGCGTGGGCCGACCCGACCGCTGGCCATATCGCGCCTGTAGCCCCCGGCAAGATCGGCCGTCCTGGAGTTGTTTTGCAGTGCCCCGGCTTCTGACGCACGAGAGCCCCAAGACTGGCGTCCTGAGGCTCCCATGAGGCGTTCCTAACTTGGGGGTATTGGCTGGAGCGCCATGCCCACTTGAGCCTATAATGCCGTTGCGGCAAGAGGGATTTGGGTGTTGGATTGGCGCCATGGGCAGGGACGGCTTTGGAGGACTTTTCGGCGTGGCGATTTTCTTGGCCGGAATCAGTTCCAAGGGGCATGTGAACGAGCGCGGCGCGGCCCATAACCCCAAGAGCGTCGCGGCGATGCTGGCTTCATGAAAATTGACATCGTTGTTTCGGCAATGGGGAGCCGCTAGTCGCAGGGCCAGAAAACCGTACCCCTGTAGGCGGCGGCGCGTTGCTGAGCTGCTTCCCCCGAGGTAGCGAAGCCAAATATTGAACAATGGCCCGCCCGCCGCGTTAAACGCACCGGAAGCGGGCTTCTCTTCGATCTTGCCCCCACAAAGCCCCGCAACCCGGCGAGGCCCGGATTGGTGACCATCCGGGCCTCTCTGCCTTGAATAACCATGCGAAGCCAGGAGACAGAGGTAAGGCCTCGACGGCGAGCATGAGCATGGACCGCCGGCATGAAATCGGACGGCACTCGCCCTGGTACTCATCGCGAAGCTGGTTGTAAAAAGGTGGGCAAGCATCGGGCCCAGTTTATTTCCTGCTCCTGGAGCAACCGACAACCGGAAACTTGCAGTAGTAGACTCCCTCACCAACTCCGGGAAATTTTCCGCGTTTCGCATTGACACAAATGGCCACATGACCATGACCAATATCCACTTTCTTGGTGGAAATCAGGTCGGCCTCCGCCGCCTTGCAGGCCGCCTCATTGTCAACACCAAGCCATGCTTATCGCTATTCGTCGCAGGGCCAGAATACGCGGTCGCGCAATATAACAATATCGATTGTTTCGCCGCCCTGTTCTACTTCGCCGCTCATAACCGTGTCGCCACTCGGTAAAACGCTCATATTCATTCCGGTTCCCATGCGGCGCCCCTCTCCAAGGCGCTCGGTCTTCTTGCCTATCTTAAGCATGTAGCCATCGCCGCCATTGCTCAGAACGGCAGGCGCATCGAAGCCAGACGAACACCAGCTAGAGTTTACGGCAGCGTCAGCGCTAGCCGCTCCGCACAATAAGACCACTAAGGCCATAAGTTTTCGCATGGCGCTAGTCGCAGGGCCAGAATACGCGGTCTCGGAAGAGCAGAATTGGAATTACTTCCTCTGGACCGTTCGGGCCGGAGGCCGCTGCAAATTCTGCGGTGCTTAGTAAATCACCGTTAGGAAAAACCCGTCCATTCATCCCAGTTCCGAAGGAACGACCGTCACCGAGGCGTTCAGTCTTGTTGCCGACCTTCAGGACAAAGCCCTGGTTGTTAGTCAGAATTGCCGGGGCATCGAAGCCCGCCGAACACCAGCTAGAAACGGAGTCGGCAGCGTCAGCGCTTGCCGCACCGCACAGTAAGACCACCAGGGCCATAAGTTTTCGCATGGGTTTCCTCTGCTCAGTCCATAGCAAAGCCACAAAGGCCAATGCTATTCGCACCAAGTCCGTATTCACTGACATGGGAAGCGTCGCTTGAAAATCGGCTGTAGAACACTCAGCAGCGTGGCTTTAGGCGTTTTTGTTGCCGTTTTCTGGATTGCGGCGCCCGACTCAAAGTACGCTCTCTGAAACGCCTTCATGGCTTTTGCTTTCGAGCCTCTTGTAGGACATGTCTCTTTTTTCGCATCCAAATAGTTGGTAACCGAAATCACCGCACCGAGACATTCAAGGCTCTGTCCATATTCCTTTGACATGACCTGCTTTTCAATCCCATTGAAGGCAACCGCACAGGGAGGTGCGAGAGTTCCGACAGTTCGGTCACATTGCTCACATTCCGGATTTTTGACTACGGGGTCGTCACGTACGTTCTCGGAGTTCGACGGTGCTTGGCTTCCTCTTTGTGCAGCCAACAACTGGAAATTTGCAGTAATAGACGCCCTGACCGACACCGGGGAATCGTCCGCGCACCGCATTGATGCAAATGGCAGACTGCCCAGAACCGGCGTCCAACTTGCCAGTCGAGAAGAGGTGCGACTCCGCTTGCTTGCACGCTGGCTCGGTTTCAAACTCGGCTATCGTCACATATTCGCCGCCAACTGAATACGCTACCAACCACCAGGGCATCGGCTTAGCGAGGGACGCCGAACCATAAGCAGCAGCCGCGGCACCAGACATCAAAGCCAAAAACGCCAAAGCTGTTCGCATTTCACTTAGCCTCGCAGGGCCAGAATACGCGGTCGCGGAAGATGGAAATTGGGCGTATGTCGTTCGGCGTAATATTGACGTCCATAACGACTTCGGCGCTCAGCCGAATTTCTTGTCTTCCGTCCCTGTAATAGGCTCGACCATTTAATCCAGTCCCAAGCGATGTGCCGCGCTGCCATACTTCTCTGCCGACAACAGAAGTCAGGAACAATTCTTCAGTGGTTTCTGTCATGACGATTTCATCTGCTCCCGCGCCCGAACACATGGCATCTGGCGGATAGGTACCAGCACTGCTGGCGCTCACCGCACCGCACAATAAAGCCACTATGGTCATGAGTTTCCCAGCCGAAGGAGGAAGTTTTAGCGACATCTTATTTCGGCGCTTGCTGATTTTGCGAGTGCTGCGAGTGATTCAGTATCGCGGACCTGGCTGTCCTGTCCCCACTGAAACACTATTGCGGCCGATTCCAAGAAATTAACGAGAGAACCGGTACTGACCGCGAAATTGACATTTTGTGGCAAGTCACTGGCAATTTGCATCAGCTTTTCAGCATCCAGTTTCGAAACCACAACCCCTGCAAGATTGCCATGGACATCTACAACAGGCCCGCCGCTCGACCCGGCTTGAACGGGCGCAGAGATTTGAATTAGCCACTGCGCATCGCCAATACCAGACAAAGCAGAAATGATGCCAACGCTCACATTGCCTGAAGTAGACAGCAGCCCGGACAGCGGATAGCCGAAGACCAATACAGTTTGTCCTTCCCGGATACTCGCTTGCGACTTGATGCGGAGAAAGTTCTGCGGAGGTGCATTTGTGGCTATGAGCGCCAAGTCAAACTGATTGCTTGTATGAGTGACTTCACCTTGAAGCAAGTTCCCTTGTGACGCTCTGACCGATACGTATCGACATCCAGATACAACATGTGCGTTTGATATCAGATCACCCTTGGCATTCACAAAGAAACCAGAACCTTGAATCCCAGTAGCTTGTTGTGGTTGCGTGTCTGGTTGAGGAGCGATTTTCGGGGGGGTCGCAATCGCCTCTTGAACCATTAAACGCGTCTTCTGAACGAATAAGCTAGCAGATGTAAGGTCATCAATTTTTGCGTAGGGCTCGAAAAAAACGCCATCGCTGCGGACTTTGTGGATCTCGGTTTCGCCATAACGAGCCGCCGCATCCAAATCTCTAAGGGCGCGCTGGAAGTCACCCGAGGCGATATAGATGAGGGCCCGTTCGAGGTAAGCGGCAAAGGGATAACCATGGTTGTCCGTATCAACAGCTTGATCTGCGTAATATAAGGCATGATAGGGAGCACCGGACAGTCTGTGCGCGGCCGCAATATCAACGAGTTGGCCAGCATCAGGCCGATAGCCACTTGGATAGCCGGCAATGAACTGCTTACAGTTTCGAGCCGCGTCGTCATAGAGCTTCTCAGTCAGTGCATTAGCGCAGTTTATGTACGGGACTACTATTCCAACGCGCCAATCGCTTTGTCCAAATTCCTGCGCTTTTGATAAGTACCGGCGGGAGGTACTAACGTCCCCAATTGCGGAATAGAGATGAGCTAGTCCTAAGAATGCAATGCCGCGCTCGTCAGCGCCGAAAAGCCGGCGACGTTTTGATAGGGTTTCGCATGCCGTCCTGGTGGCAGACCACTGCTTCGCACTCGTCCACACAGACTCGAAACATTTTTCCGCCAACTCGGAGGCCGCTTGCGCCCTCGATGGGGCATACAATAGGGTTGCTATGATTGAACCGAGCAAGACAAGCAGTGACATCGCATTTCGCATTTTCACTCACCCGCCAGGGGTCTGACCAAATATCTCGCCCAGCGCCATTTTTGTTAGTAGAATCACGGCGCTTAGGGTGAAACAACAAAAGGGAATAGTTCACCTCATACACGGCACATTGTCACCTAGCGTAACGTAGCGCAATAGATGCCGCACATGGGCGGCAAGAGGCTAGGCTAGTGCCGGTACGGGCGATAGAAGAGCCCCGACAGGCTTATTTCATCCAACCGGAATGCTCATAGCCATCGAAGCAGGAGCTTGATAGTAGCGCGCCGCGACCGCTCTCTTGCCGAGTAATTCCCATGCTTCAAGGCGTTCCGATTTCCCCTTGGCGCACCGGTCGATTTTCCGCCATGCATCCTGCATCTACCGTTCTTCGTTGCTCCGTTGCGGCAACGAAGTCTCACGATGCGCCTTGACCTTTCGGTACAGCATCCGGACAAGCTGTGCGAGTCCGAAGCTCGCCGACACGAACACAAAGTCGAACGCGAGTGTCAAGATCCAGAACGCAAAGTTAACTTCAATGCCACGCTCACCATCAGCGAGCATGCTTACGCTGATTAGCGTCGTCATTCCGGCAAGTAAGGGAACGACCCACAATCCCGAGCGGAGTGGAAAAATTAGCCCAAGAATAAAAGCGGCAAGATAGAATAGCCATGCCATTTTAGGTGCTCAGAAAAAAACGCGGTACCGCCTATTTCAGCCTAATTGTCTCGTTTTGGTTCTTCAATTCGCGGCCCTGACTTTCACCGACACTTTGCCGATGGCAATTCCTTGTTCACTTGGCGCCCCCGGGACCAAACTCGGACTCGTATCCGTCTACGCCGAAGCAACGCGCGCTTTCCGCCCTTGAAGGCATTGCGAGAAACCATGACCTTGCCTTCAGCGGTTCGAGGGCCGGTCGTCCCCCGATCCGGCGCAGCGTTCGCCATTGACTCGACAGTAGTGGGCGAAAAAGGTCATCGCTGACACCGATGCGGCGGGGCGTGACTCGACCGAAGCGAAAAAGGTCTTGGCCGTTTTCGAGCAATCGCAAGATCTTCATGTCCACACATAGAGCGGATACTCGATGCGCTGGAACAGACCCAGTTGACGCTCGCATGGCGCGCTATCTCTGCCAGCGCCTCGGCCGCTTGGCTCTGGGCACCCAATAGGAGGGCCTCGGCCGATGTCGGCGTTTCGAGAGCTTGGCAATCGCACGCACGATATCGAGCGCCTCGGCCTCGTTCGGCTTCTTGTAGTCAGTGTTCTGATTGAGCCTGGGATAGACATAGAGCAGCACCCGGCCGGTCTTCGATTCGATCCACATGCCGCCGCCCTTGCGGCGCACGATCCGCCACGGCGGGGAGAACGCCCGGAGGATGCGGGGCCACAGGCTCCGCATCAGCGGAAGCTGCGCCGGCGCTTAATCGGCGCAATCTTCACCTCGAGCGTCATCTTGCAGGAGGGCGTCAGAATCCGAATGTCGGTCTCATTTTCATCATCCCTGCGCATCACCTATACCTTGCGGGTCAGCGGCAAGGCATTGATCGTGCGCGATCCGGATTTGCGGCAATCCATGGCGGTTCAAGGCAAACTCCCCGAGCACGTGCTCGTGGTCGATGTCGAGCATGTGCTCGGGCACTGCCCGAAATGCATGATCCGCTCCGGGCTGTGGGAGCCTTCCGCCTGGCCCGATACGAAGAACCTGCCGAGCTTCGCCGAGATGTTGCGGGCGCATGCCAATCTCTCCCAGCCTCTCGAGGAGATTCAGGCCATCATCGACAAGGGCAATCGCGAGCGGCTGTATTAGCGGAATATTCTATGCGGGCATGCTCCTTCTGAGCCGCTCTAATCACCGTGGGGCGCACCCCCGACGAAGCCGGTTAAGCCTCTGAATTGACAAGGGAAACTTATTTTAATCCCCCTTGGCTAAGCCCTTTGCCCGCTTCGTCCAGAACCATCGCGGCAGCTCTCATGAACTGCCGAAATTGCCGCATGGACTGGCGACACGCCTCCCGCTTGCCGCCCTTGAAGGCATTGCGCGAAACGGTAGCCTTGCCCTCAACGGTTCGTGGCCCGGTCGATTTCCCCCATGGCTTCCATCTGTGAATTGCTGCCGCCTGTTGCGCCCGACGTTCCGGCGTCCATGGGGATTTCATTGCTCTGCTCCAGAAGTTTGCTTGGCGAGTTCCGATTTTCTTCCGCGCGCGATGGAGTGGTTCCGTTGTTCACCTGTTGCGGACCGTGGGCGATGTTAGCCTGCTTGGCATAGACAACGGGCGGATTCTTGATGGTGCTGAGCGTCTCAAGCGTCATTCGGCATTGGTTCTGGGCTTTCATCGCCATTTTGAAATAGCGTTCGCCGGCCTCGAAGTAGCTGCCCTCGAACTGGCCCCCGGATCGGCGCGAAAGGTCACCGAACATGGCATTGAGCGCCATCGCCTGGCTGGTGAGCATTGCCTCCACGTCCGTCATATCGTTCTTTTGAACGCGCTTCGAAGCCTCGTAAAGCGCGGTGACGATGTTGGGCACTAGCATCTCGCCAGTAGTGCCCTTGGCGAAGCGTTTGATGGCAAATGCATTCGTTACATACGGCCCGGTCAAAATCTTCGCCGCGTTCACGTCGGGGTCTTCGCCGGGATAGACCGGAATTACCACCGCATCGGGATTTTGCGCGGCCGAAGAAGGTTTCGAAGATGATGGTGTCTTGCTCATAGCCTTGCTTTCCTTCAACTGGTGCAGATCGGTAGCGGTGGTTCCCCGCATTCGAGCTTCCTTTTCAATGCCCTTTGGGCGATGAAGCCTGCACATTGCCCGCATTGAAAAAAGAATGCGCGCAAATGCTGTCTATCTGTGCTGAGTTTGCTTTCGGTCTCGGTCTCGGTCTTGTTTCGGTCTCTGTCTCTGTCTCTGTCTCTGTAATATCGAATGGGTATCGATAGGGTATCGAAGGGGTATCCTACCGCCCACGATTCATGAGCGCGGTTCGCATGAGTTCTGCCGATGGCTTCCCGCCTCCGTAGGAAGGTGCGGAAGGCGGTGGCGGGTTCTTCGCAGCACGTTCAGCCTGTTTGGCTTCCCAAGCCTCCTGAGCGGCTTCAAGGGCATGCTGGGCGATGCTTTCCGATGGCAGCCGCTCCAACGCGCGCTCTATACCGATGAGGTGCTTTTCGCTCATGGGCGGGTTGTGCCGGAACCATCGGCAAATCATAACTACGCTTGCCAGGTCATCGAAGGCGATGAGGTCTGCAGCGACAAGTTCGGCGCGCGCGTTGTGATAGCGTTCGGGCTTCCAGCGCAGATCAACGCAAGCGTAGCCATCGGGAAGGCGATAGGTGCCGGCGCTGTTCTGATGCGAGCAAGTCAGCAGATATAGGTAGAGGAGCCTCCCGTCATCCGACGGGAGGTTGTTGAAGCGTTCGGACTGCCAGACGTTGGGCGAGACCTTGGAATATTCCCTCATTGCCGTTCGCCTTCCAACGTGCCGGATGTGAGGCCGGTGGCGAGCGCCGGGGCATGGTCCACCGCCTTTGTATCGCCGCTGCCGAAAACCTCACGGCTAGCCGTTGGATTTTTCGCAAAGCCGCGTCCCGAGGGGTTAGGGTCCCTCCCCATGCGATAGGGCCACAATTCGCAGCGTTAGCGGTGCAGGCTTTCACCTCTGCAACCTGGTAGCAGCAACAATCCAGGCACTTTGCCCGGACGGCTTTGAGCAATTGAGCTTTCGTGGTCATGCCGCCACCGCCTTTCTACCGTCATCGGAACGCCAGACGATTTTAACCTGGCCTTTTGCTAAAACAAAGGAACATCCCCGTCTAAATCCTTCTACTTTAGAAATCCCGCCTTAGCCTATATCCACCTATTTTAGGCGGCCCTAGACGCACTAGCTTGAGGTGCTCCGAGCACCCTTCGTCATGGCGCTGTTTTGGGTGCGCAAGGCATAAAAAGGCGGTCGTCATATTCATAGGCTTCTACCGTTTCTTCGGTTGCGTCGGTGACCTCGCACTACTCAGCTTTGACAGGGGTACTCTTTGATGAAAGCGGCCTCGATAATGGGCCAAGCCTCTGTAGCCAGGCGAGTCGCATGGGATGCTTTGGCCTTGTCCAAGTCCATCTTCGTCTTAGCTAAGGCGTTAGTAGCGCTTTTTAACACCGGATCCAGGTTGGCCAGCGCGAAAGCACAGGACTTGTGTTCAGCATTTAGCTTGTATGCGATTGCATAGACGAAGCCCAAGCAAAAGCCGTAGTTGCCAGAACTCTTCGCAGTACAAGCGCTAAGGATGGCATCGGCGCTGTAGCCGAAGAATAACCGCTCATCCGCAAATGCGTTAGTTGCAATGCCTAATAAAACCAAGGCTATCAAAGCTCTTCGCATGGGATTCGGCCTACTCAGTTCTAGGAAGGACTAGAGCAGTTGCGGAACTCGTAGCCGCGCCACCTGACGATGTCTTCGTTGTCGGTCAGTTCCAATTCGCTCGCGTCGAATCCGAACGGCTGGGTTAGGGATTTATCGATGTCTTCGTGCGGCGGATTATCCAAGGGGATGACACGGTAATCCGCCGAACTGAACTGGCTTATGCGCAGACCGGCTTCAGGCGAGCATATGTCCAAGCCGATCCATTTGATGGGGGCAGCGGCAGCGCTCGCTGCGCCTAACGACATAGCCAAAGCTATCAAGGCTTTTCGCATGGGAGCAGCTTAGCGATGCTTAGCGGATATTCCAAGTATGACGCTTCCCGCGCGTATTGCTGACAAAACCCTATTCTACGCGCGCGTATTATTCCGATAATTCGACTGAACAAGGCACAGGCTTTCACTTCAAGATCCGATCAATCATGCCGTCGATGTCTTCTCCAGGCATCAGCAGTCGGCGTACTCGCCACAGTAGCTCGTCATCTGCCTCTTTCTCATAGGCCTGCGCCTTTTCATCAAGCCGATTGTAGGTCTTCCAACGCATCCATTTGGGCTTTGGCGGGAAATCCCAATCTTCGTACTCCTCCCGCCACTCTGGAGGTCCCTTTCTAAGCACCTTCTTGGCCGCCTTCGCTGCGCCGCGCTGGTAGCGAGACATAGGTGAGAGCCGCTGAGACTGATATTGCAGCCGGCAGCGGAATCCCTGGCGGGATCTAAAGCGCCTGCCTCCTGGTGGCTTATAAAGCACGCTGCACCGGCGATTGTTTGACGGGCAAATGAAATACCAGCGATACCCGCCAAATGGTTGGGGGAAGCGTCGCAGGTAGACTGTCTCGTCTATGTCCACGACCTCATCGTCGTATTCATCATCAGTTTGATACCTGAGGCGAAGCGTTCTGCAATTGGGTGGCTCTAGTCGGCAATCGTATTCAACCGTAAACCCGTTCGACCACGTGAACTTGCCGGTCGATTCAGCGTTATCGGGTATACCTGAAAGGATGTCGCGGATGGTGAGGCGCCCGACAAGTTTCAATGACGGGCCATCTGGCTGGTCTTCCCATTTTATCGAAATCCTGTGGCTAGCTGAGAAAGCCTCATTGAGATCCCTACCAAAACCTATCTTGTAACCGGCGCTCCATCATGTGGCGGCGATAGAGACTACCGTGACAGAGTCGGTAAGTCAGAAAGCTTTGTGTTGCCGTCTTAAAATGCAGCCGGCTGCAGGTAGACTCCGCCAAAGTTCTGATTTGGATACCCAACCGTTACCCCTGTAAACTCATCCTCGAATGCCACAGTCGCATAGCTGGGCGCACCGCTCTCGCTTTTCACATCGAGCGCGCGCCGTTCTTGGGGCGGATTAGATGGATGATGACCTAGGTGCCGCATTAGGCTGGTTCGCTATTCTGTGTGGGATAGTCGTCTGGGGTAGTTGGGACAGTGACAACATTGTAGGGCACCTTAGACACCAGATTGCCTATGGGGTCTCATATTCAGACGTGCACATGCAGGCGCGTCCGAAAGATTGCGGTTTCTGGGGCGCACCTGTCGGCATGAATGACTGCAGCTACGAGCCTCTAGTGACCGCTTATAACGCCGCCGGAGAGGTAGTCCCAGGCAAGGAGCCCAAGTATGGCATCGACAGAAACACTGGAAAACCTATCGTCTCCTACGACGATGGAAAGAGCTGGGTTTGGACTCCCGCAACCTCAGATTACACAGTCAAACGCATCGAGGTTCAGTGGCGGAAGGCAACGAATTGAATGAGAGCGCCGCTAGAACTGCAGTGGCGGCTTGCATCGGCGCGAGCACAATCATCAGTGTCGAGAATTGCAGAAAGATTACCCGCCACGGGTTACGATCTAGCAGTTGCTTGGCGGCCCGGGCGAAGTAGCGTGCGGCGACCAACGATGCCGGCACACAAGGCATGCCGACATCGCCAGCAAGCCGACAACAAGAACCGTAATCACGGCACCGGACCCTCAATCTGTGGCTCCCGCTCAACCGGGTCCAGCCGCTGCCACTCAATGAGCAGCACATAGCCGACGGCGAGCAGCACAGGGCCAACAAACAGGCCGAGAAGGCCGTCGACGAGCATGCCGCCGATGACACCAATCAGAATTACCGGCATCGGAACTTCCAGGCCGCGGCCCAGCAACAATGGCTTGAGGACATTGTCGCTGAGCCCGGCGACCAGGGTCCAGACCAGAAAGATGATCGCCGGCGTCGTTGCTTCCGTCGCAAGGACATAGCCAATGGCAGGCAGCGTCACCAGCACCGCCGGCACCTGCACAATAGCCAGCAAAAGCACCGCGAGCGTCCAAAGTCCGGCTGCCGGAAGGCCAATGGCGAAGAAGCCGACCCCGATGAGAAAAGACTGGATCACAGCCACTCCGACGACGCCTAATGCCACGCCGCGGATCGTGGCGGCGGTCAGCGTAACCAGCTGGGCCCCGCGCGCCTTGCTGCCAGTGACACGCTCCAACAGATGCCTGGCGAAGTCGGCGGCACCCTTGCCATAGGCGATGAGCACGGCGGCAATCCCGAACGAAAGGACAAACGATAGTTCACTGCCGGTAGGCTGCCCGCGAACGACAGCAGCCATGCCGCGGGCCCCTTCAACATTTGGCCGTATTTGGCAAGCGCCTCCGGCATGCTGGTGGCGACGAGCGCCCACGTTTCCGCCAGTTTCTGGCCGACCAGCGGGAGGTCGGCAAGCCATGGTGGCGGTGGCGGCATGGTCAGGCTATGGTTCTGCAATCCCGAGACAAGCGAAAGTAAAGAAGACCCGAGCGACGTTACCACTGCAACCACCGGCACCAGCAACACTACGACGCTAACTAGTCCGATCAGCAGCGCCGACCAGCGGTTGCCGACCCGGACGGCTAGACGGAGGTGCAGTGGATACAGCATCACCGCCAGGATCACCGACCAGAGCAGGATGCCAGAAAAAGGCAGTATGATCCGGCTGCAGGCGTAGATCAGCAAGGCTACCAGTCCGATTTGAAGCGCAGCATCGAGCATGGTCGAGTGTGAAGACGGATGATCAGAGTTTGGCGCGTTCCGGTCCATTATTTTGTGCCTCGTTGCCCCCGGTCATACCTCGCCGCAACAACAACCACAATGCTGAACGTCCGAGAGCCCATGTTACTATGAATAATTTCTTATACTTCCCTGCGTTCCCTTGCGCGCCAGTCGCCTTCCCACCATGCATCCGGCATCTACATTCTTCAGCAGCTCCTTTGCGGCATGGTCGTCAAGGTTCTCAAATAATACTCAAAGATAAACGTTTCAGAATGAAGATGGCCTTTGCTCCAATAGGGCAAAGGGCAAGCGCTGGGCGAACTAATACCTTGCGTTTGTTGCCGCCATTGTCGCCTACAGAGACAAGGTTTTAAGCATGATGTGTCTGGGTAGGGTCTTGGATGCCCTCTAGCGGCGTTGCCGGAAATGTCCTCTCTGTAGACAGTGTTTCTCGCAAGGTGCGTGCGTGGTTGCCGGGAAATGCGCCGCGATCTGCCTCATTGGAATGAGTCTCGTGACGGCCGTCGTTACGGATGCCAGTGCTGTTTCGAGCGTTTTGTTCGCACAACCCAGCACGTATTTCGTAGAGATCCGCAACGAGGTCCGATCCGCAGGCGTCGCCTGATCCAGCAGAGCGATATTTAATTGAGCGCGTGGCCGCTGCATTGCCGCTGCTGAGATTAGTACCAAGGGTATTTATGTCCGAGGTCAGGTGCCAAGCCAAGGCAGACTGGGACGTCTCCAACTGGTTTTGAACTGCTCATCGCGCAGAGCGAAAGATCAATCGGACCCGTGGGCGCCGGGGGTCATTGCAAGGGGCGTAAAAGGGAGGACCACCATGGCTGATATTCTTGCCCCACAATCCGGCCGCTGCATTCGATCACCTGTACGCGGTTGAAGCGGTGGGCAACAATAGCACGGCCTCCACCGCAGCTGATGCGGTAAGGCCTGGCCGCGTAGACCTTCTTGCGAGGCGTCTTCTGACTAGGAGACTGGCCCTACATCTGCTTCACCGTCACGCCGTCAACGAAGCGGCGCAACTGGCGGATTCAGCTCATTCGGAGCCCGAACCACCGCCCGCTTCGCTGAGCGCACGAGCAATAATGGCTCGCCGGATGATCGCGCGCTTGACGGCTTTACGAGCGACCGCCTTCTTGACCGCCCGACGCTTCACGGCTTTACGAGCGACCACCCTCTTGACCGCCCGACGTTTCACGGCTTTACGAGCGACCGCCCTCTTGACCGCTCGACGCTTCACGGCTTTACGAGCGACCGCCCTCTTGACGGCTTTCCTCTTTACCGCACGTCTCGCCAAGGTTCTCTTCGCTGCTTTCTTTGCCACATTACCCTCCTGTAACCTGGCGCGGATACCATCGCGCGCAAATTAACAGCTCAAAATAATGCTGAGCTTTCCAACTCAGTCGCGGGAAACGCTACTGGTAAGAGAACATTACCGACAACAAGTTGCGTGTCACGCTGGGAAGATTACTAGCACCAACCGCCTGAACGCCCGCACCTTCACCGTCGCTCCGCCGACCGTGACCGACTTGCCAACCGACCGCCAGGCCTTCTCGGCGAGACTCTAGGGTCCGTTATTGCCTCGGCCAGCGCCGCGGTCGCTTGGCCTTGGGCACCCAATAATCCGGCCTCGGCCGGTGCCGGCGCTTCGAAAGCCGGCGATTGCGCGCACGATGTCGAGCGCCTCGGCCTCGTCGGGCTTCTTGTAGTCGGTGTTCTGATTGAGCCTGGGATAGACATAAAGCAGCACCCGGCCCGTCTTCGATTCGATCCACATGCCGCCGCCGTTGCGGCGCACGATCCGCCAAGGCGGTGAGAACGCCCGCAGGATGCGGGGCCACAGGCTCGGCATCACCGGAAGCTGCGCCGGCGCTTGATCGGCGCAATCTTCACCTCGAGCGTCATCTTGCAGGAGGGCGAGCTGTCGGCCGCTTCGCCCAGCATTTGCAAGTCGAGGCAAGAGGCGTCGCGCTCGAGGCAGTCGAGGACGAACTCGGGGCCCTCGATCTCGACCTTGCGCGCGCGCTCGGCCCGCGCGACCGGGTCATAAATCATCAGCGTCGAGACATTGCCTTTCTCCATGGAAGTAGTCACTCGTGCAGCTCCGCTTGCAAGCCTGAGAACCCTTGCTTTTCCTATAGCGCGAAGCCTACTGACGATGCGTTGCAATCCATTCGCGGGCCAGCCGCTGAGCTTCGGTGATCTGTTCCTGTGCCATGCGACCGGCGACGATGTCACGGTAGATTGCCGCCGACGTGTCATTGTTTGTTTGAGCGACAAGGTCGTACCACATGCATGCCTGAACATTATCTTGGGTAACGCCTTTACCGTCCTCGTACATACGAGCGAGGCTCCAATAACCTCCAGTATTACCCTGCATCAGCTGCAAGGCGCGCCCACCTTAGGGCTTCGGCCAGGCTCTTCTCCACGCCCCGTCCACTTTGATGCGAACGGCTAACGGCGTCGTACGCCTGCACATGCCCTTGATTCGCGGCCCTTAGGAACCATTGAAACGCTTCACTTCCTGTCTTCTTGTCGAACATCAAAAGGTTCGCATGAGCCGCCTGGGCTGGCGCAAACTCTTGTTCCGCCGCCAGCCGATACAATCGCACCGCCTCAGAGTACGCTCCAGAAGCTCCAAAATCTTCATCAGTTTGATTGACGGCCCATCGGTTATTGTAGATCATGCCTATGCTGAACTGAGCCTCCACAATTCCCTTCTCTGCGGCAAGCCGGAACCATTTCTCGGCCTCCCTGATATCGTCGTTGTAACGCGCGCTTTTAAATGGATTTGGCCTAGTGCCGTTTGTGCGGCCGCGTCACCTCCGACAGCAAGCGGCGTTATAATGTCGATTGCGGCCTTATAGTCGCCGCGCTGGGCAGCTGCTATACCGTCCCGATAAGATTTACCGGAATCCGGCAAGATCGTGATAACTAATGCGCCAACGAAAATGGCGCAGATAAGCATAAACAACGTAAACGTGAGTTTGGCGGTACGGCTGTTGAAAAACCGTTTCGCTTTGGGGCTTTCGGATGGGTCGGTAAGCATGCGAAGGACCACCTTGTCGCAAGGAAGCCTCCCCCTTAGTGACCATTATAGCACGCTTCTGACTGTCCGCCGAGCGCGCAAACTTTTGTCGTTTGCTCATCCTTCGCAACTCGTGAGCCACCGCGCTACTTCTCGCGCGCGTACTGCTCCGAAAATTTGACTGAATAGGGCTAAGGACGTTTCTCTTTTCCTGGCAAGAGTAGCCGGCGCATTGCTGGCGCGCGCATTGATAACACCCTAAGCTTAGTTTGGCTCCGCCATGCGCTACGATCTTGAACTAATTTCCCAGCTCTGCCACGAAATCGGATTATCGGCTCGTGCAAGCGCCGATCAACGCATTGAAATTGACCTTGGCCAGGGTGCGATTCTGTGCTTCGAGAATGCGGAACGCGAGGAGGACTGCCTCGTTGGCTTTCTCGGCGTACCTTGGCATACCCACGACGGTCTCATGTTCGCGGATGCTCACTCCTCCGTCGAGCTAAACTACCTCGATCTATTGATTGGGTTGAAAGAGGGTAAGGTGCTCATATGCGAACAAGAGGTGGACGGTCGAATATGTGACCGCTGGCTGTTCCACAGCAAATACAACGATGAGTTCGAACACCTTCAAGACGGCGAACGAATCATCGTCCGACGCGTCACGACCCACCCCGCGAAGTAAGCCCAAGTCAAGAGTAGGGAGAAAGCCGCAATGCCTGCCAAGGCTTCCAGGGTTCGTCGCAGAGTGAGAGGCGTCACCTTCGAAAGCCGCCGTGGGCAATACGCGGTCGCGGTTCTGACCTTCCTCTTGGCGGTCGCGATTTGGCTTCCGGAGCCGAGCACCCGGACGTTGCCGCGACCCTCGACAACTTGGCGACGCTCTATCACGCCCAGGGCCGCTACGCCGAGGCAGAGCCGCTCCACCAGCGCGCCCTCGTGATCAGGGAGAAGGCGCTCGGAGCCGAGCACCCGGACGTCGCCCTGAGCCTCAACAACCTGGCGGGGCTCTACCATGCCCAGCGCCGCTACGGCGAAGCCGGGCCGCTCTACCAGCGCGCCCTGTCGATCTGGGAGAAGGCGCTCGGAGCCGAGCACCCGGACTTGGCTCAGGGTCTAGCGAACTACGCGGCTCTGCTACGCCAAACCGGACGCGATACCGAGGCCGCTGAGTTAGAGGTCAAGGCAAAGGCAATCCGTAGCAAGGCGCAGTAAACGCCCTGCTGGCAGTGGGGCGATGCCCGTTGCATTCCGGTTTCCTTTCAGCGCACCGGGTCGCTTTGCCGCCGTGCATCCGGCACCTACCGTTCTTCATCGCTCCGTTGCGGCACGGCTTCCCTGTCCGCCTCGAATGGGCTCCGCATCGCGTGCTCCGGCACATGATAACTGCTTGGGGCTATCGTCGGGCGTGCGCAGCTTGCCGCCTAGGACCTTCACCGTGATGCCGTCGACCGTGATCCGCTTGCCCACGGCACGCCAAGCCCTTTCTGCCAGCTCGTCCTAGCGCCTTGCCCTCTGCCTTCGCTCTGGCGAGCCCTGCGTTCACTCGCTCGCGGATCATGGCCCGCTCGAACTCTGCGAAGACGCCCATCATCTGCAGGATGTCGCCGCCCATCCTGCAGACCTCTCACGCGGCAACACGCGTCAGGTAAGTCATCAGATCGCGTCCACGCCAAATGCGTCGTGGCATAGATGATGTAACCTCGCCTCGGTATAGGTGTAAGGCCTAGCCAATGCAAACCCCCGGGGGCCAAAGGGTGCGTTTACGGCGATGCGTTGTTCGTCACCGGTCAAAGTGGAGTGGCCTATCTGTGGTGACAGAGGGAGCTGAGAATGAGGCATCATCAACGTGGAGGCGGACTGCCGTGGGGCCTATTTGCCATCATCCGCAACAGTAGCCTAAGTGCCGCGCGGCGTGACTGTTCGGCACCCGAATAGTTGCCGTGCTTCCAGGCATTCCGATTTCCTTTTGGAGCTCCCGTCGCCTTCCCGCCATGCATCCGGCACCTACGTTCCTCATCGCTCCGTTCCGGCACGACTTCCCTGTCCTCCGCGATTGGGCTCCGCATCTTGGGCTCTGGTGCATGGGTAATTGACTTTGCATGGGCTTGTTCCTTGGATTTTGGCGCACGCCCCCCCGTCTCTACGTTGCCGACGATGGCTTGGCCTCCTTCATGGACGTGGACATGCTCGACTTTGACCGTCTGCTGGGCGCCGCTTCTGTAGCGCTTCAGCGTCTCGATCTGGTTCGTGAACGTCCGTATAAGTTTATTAAGGGCGTTCTGGTATGGTGAAGTTTCCCTTAACTCGTGGCCTCCTCCGCACACAACAAACCAGCGTCCATATTTCCGCCGTCGGACCGTTTACACAATCGAAACTCTTATCGATCCATCCTCCAGGCCAGTGGGACGGCTGCCAGATCATAGAGGAGTCCTCTCTATGGCTACGTTCCTGACCAGACGCGCAGCCGCGTCCACGACGATCCCACTTGTTTCTGATTCAGTTCCTAGGTGGGCTTACGCTTCTGCACATCCTGATACTGATCTTCTCATCCTCTACCGCCGATATCGAGAGGCGCGAAAGGAGATGCACAAGGTGTTTGCCGAACGCGTGTGTTCTGACGCTGAGGCCGATCTTGTGATTAACTGCTGCGATGCCATTCTCAGAGACATCGCAAAAATGCACGCAACAACACTACGTGGCTTTGGTGCCAAAATGGACGTCCTTCGAAGTTGCGAATGCCCTGCTCTAGAAAGGGTAGACCCTCAGAATTCTGATGAGGTTCTACTGCGGTCAATAGTGGCGGACAGTTATCGGCTGTTTGGCGCTGGCGAGGAACTAGTTTCCGGAAGAGATCAAATGGATCGAAGCTGCAGGCGGCATTGTGTCAAGCTAGGATTTTGACTGTCCTGCCCCCTCCGGAACGAAGCTAGAAGGCCACGCGTTTCCATCATACGCAAAGAAGGAGAAATAAAATGGACTGGAACCGCGTTGAAGGAAACTGGAAACAGGCCAAAGGCAAGGTCAAGGAAAAGTGGGGCAAGCTCACGGATGATGACCTTGATATTGTCAACGGTCGGCGCGATCAGCTGGAAGGCAAAATTCAAGAGCGTTATGGTATTGCCAAGGATCAGATCCGCAAGGACGTCGATAATTGGCTTAACGCGATAGATCGTGTGTAGAGACAGCGTTGGGGCTGACCATCGCTACAACCGCTGTAGCCAACGAGGATGCTCGCTCGAGAGCTCGCCTAGCTTGGCAATGTCAATGCCGATGTCGTTTCGCGGCCGGTCATTTGCTCACCACAACAGCCACTTTATGAGCAGATAGGCCGCCAGAACAGGCGTTCCGAACAAAATTGCATACCCGCAAAGGGGAACCAGAAGTCTCCATATGGGCGTAGTCGGCAAATATAGAGCGAGGCCATTAGTCGGCAAATCCGATGCCTGGGCATGGTTAGTGGTGAGTTAAGGGGACTTCCAGTGCCGATGTGCGCCCCTACACGGCTTTCACTTCAGAATCCGATCCATCAGTTCGCTGATGGCATTTCAGTTTTCTTGTCGCCGTCACCGGAACAGTAGACTAATTTGCCGCTTGAGGCTGGGTGAAGGACAGGCTTCGGAGGATCGACGATAATCGGCCGCAGTTTCATCCCTTCCTGAACTCGAGCGCCGTCATTCGCAAATGTGATGAGTTCCACCTTTGCCATGTAATCCAAGATCGAAGTGAAAGTGGGACGCATGGGACGCATTTGAGCCGGGACCGAGAACAGTCGTAAAGTAGCCGCAGGCAGAAGAGCGAAGCGCGCGTAAAATTGTGTATGATGAAGCGCTTGGGTTTTGGGCATCTGCAACGTTGATGACCTTACCGTCATGCATGCTAAATGTGCTAATATCGACCGCATTGCCACGCCCGTGTTCGCTGATTTTGGCGAACATATCGCCATTGCGAGCGCGGCACTCGTAACCCGGCCCGGTTGAAACTCTTTCGAGAGTCGTATTTAATTGCGCAGCCAAAATCGGAGCTGCGGATTCGCTCAACCATTTTGAAAACTGTATCGCATACTTGCAATTTAACAGCGGTGCTTCGGGCAATTTAATTAAATCATTTTGCGCCTTTACATACTTGAGACGAATTGGGTTTTGCACATGGCACAGCCCATTGTCCAATACACCGGTGGCAACAGTATCCACTACACCTGTGGCAACAGTGAAGCCCGCACCTTGGGCAAGGAGTTGCTGCAAGCAGTCCTTATCCTCATCGCTTGATGGTGTATCACGGTGCGGATTGGTTAATGGGGCAGCAACAGGCGGTAAAATAATGGAAGCTGACTTTTGCGGCTTGATGCGCGGCAAGGGTACAAGCAAGACCTCCTTGGGCTTGACCAATGGCTTTTGCGGAGGGAGTGGGGGCCGGACTTTAGGTTCCGCGCGCGGTGTTTGAAATCTTGACGTTCGAAGTCTTTGTCGGGATTTGCTTTGCCGCGACTGAGCTACGGCCTTTTTTTGCATGCATCGAACGCTTTGCTTTGCATGTTGCCTTAAATGTTCGGCAAATTTTGTGGTCGATCTCCCTTAATGCCTTAATAAGGGCAGAGGGCTGCGCCAATGCGTTCCAGTTAGACCCGAACGCGAACACAAAAGACAGCAAGATTATAAAGGCAGCATAATTACGGCGTTTCATTATCTCAAAACTCTAGAGGTGGCGAAGATTCGTAGGGAAGCGACTTTTCGCCAGTAGTCAGCTACCGCCTCAGGCAATTAAAGGAATTTTCGACACGATTGGTATATTGGAACAGGAAAAGGGGACTGCAAGTCCCAAAGCCCCGCCAAACCGGCGGGGCTTGCAGTTACCCGCTCTGCGACTAAGCCCGGATGAGTCTTTCTGCGTCGGCCAGCACAGACGAGAGTATTTCATTCTGTTCGACGTCAATCGCGTTCGCCTCGCACTCGCGAAGGATGGAAAGCTTTTCCATAAATCCTTCAATTGTGGTTGCCTGGATCTTCGAGATTTTCAGCTCCAGCTTGTAGGCACGACCGCCGGCCTCCTGCCACAATAGTTCAAGCGCCTGATATTCTTCGGTGCACATTGGAATATCGTCGGACTTCCGCCCCAGTTCATCTGCTTCCTTATAGACACTGCGCCACGCCTCGCACAGGTTCAGCAACTCAGCGTCAGGATTTGAAGCGGGTTCTCCTGCAACGCTGACGGCAGCGGCGACCTTGTTCTGTAAGTCGAACACTGTACCTGATGCGAGCCGATCTATTTCGGCGATAAAATCGGGGAAGACCTTCGGACCCCAATCCATGTCCTCGGGCGGGTCAGTGAATTCCCAGGGTGAAAAGGTGTCGAAGCGCACGACTCGCGCTTTGACAGCCAACCCCGCTATTGTCGTAGCCGGTATCTCTCGGATCTCATTCGATAGGTCGTTGCAAACCTCAATTGCCTTATTATTGATCTCAGATGCCGCCATGAACTGAGCCGCTTCAGGAAGGGCCCACGCCTTCTTGAAAGTGCGGTCTGAATCTCCATACTCACGCTTGTATGCGCCAATAAAGGAAGCTTCGGCCTCTCTCATTTTGATACAGAGAGGCACCCATCGCGAATACGCTTCATTGAACTTGGCGCCAAGTTTGAGCAGCCTTGCGTCGGGGCGAGCGCTTACGGGAGTTGCAGCGGACTTCGGAGTAAACGGTACGAGTGCGGCAGCAGCAATGCTGCCCGCTAAAGCGGATGCCATCGCGAGTAATCCTCTTCTCGTCGAAAGCCGTCCTTGAGGAGAGGATGAAACGTTATGGTAAACAGCCGGTAAATTTCATATCGCGGGTAACCGTGTGTTGCTCTGGACGTATGGCAATCAAAGCGGGAGCGTTTGGAAGAAACGCGCATGTCGTTCTCCTTGGAAAGGATCGATCGGTTTCAGTGTTGAGGGGTGCGGGCGTTGGCTCGCCCGTCTATCATTGGAGGCCTTCGGGCCTCAGGGTCCTTCCGAATGAGCGCGCCTGCAGCTCGCGCCATTTGTCGCGGTCATATCGGCGGATGTTGTCTAGGATTTCGGTCGCGCGCTCAGCGGGCAGCGCGTGGCGCTTGCCGTCCTTGTCCTCGAACCGGCCTGGCTTCGCTACAATAGCATCATTACCGCGACAGTGCTGGCGTTGGCGCCGGCTAGGAAGACCAGCACGCCGGTAAGGAACGCTTTGTTGGATGTTCGGATGAGCACGCGTTTGCGCATGTCGATGTCCTCGAATCCCGAACCTGACAACTTCTATGACTGCTAGTCGTTCCGTAGGCGGAGGAAAAATCGCTTACTATCGCAATCTCGGCGGGTGGAACTTCGTTAGTCTGTATGCTGTTGGAGGGGCATGGAAGAGCGCCCCATCCAGGAAACCGCCACCGAAGCACGACAAGCCGTTAAGGTTGGCCCAATGAGATACGTTCTCGGGCTCGGTATCGCCGGGCGCGCTCGTTGGGCTTTTGCTGGCCTGGCTCTTCTTTGGAGGATAATCGCGAGCACGCACGAAAAACCCGCCGCCAGCGGGGTGCAAGGCAGCGGGTTAGATTGGGTCTTGTCCCGGCCGGGGCTGCTGGGGGGCAATGGCCGGAACTGACATTAACGTCCGATACTGACGAAAGGTTCCTCGTTCGCCCGACAGACTGAGGGCCGCCCCCAGGGATTAATGCTGGGGACGGGGGGCTGCCAATCGGAACTGTGGAGCAAAGAAATCAAACACGACGGCGCCGTCAGCGCGGGAGCCGGATGGAAAATGGTCACTGGGCCTACGTGATTCCTCCCCAACCAATCCGCCATCGTGGTCCGCCCACTTCGGCGGTTTCTCGTAATAGTTTTCTTGGGATGGTGTAGGGTCTGGATGAAGGAACCTTTGCGCCCTGCATAGCAAGCTTCGCACACAGGAGGTTAAGCCTGGGTTCTGCTTTTTCAACGCTGAAATGCTTTGTCTTCAGTGCATAAGCCCGCCCCACCTGGTAAGCGACAAACTGTGCTGTCTCGCTGGTGATCTGTGTATGGGCCATGTAATGCAACGCATAATGTTAGAATAAGTTTGCTGCGAAAGAAGCGAAGGTATGGTTGCCCTTTGGTCACCTCTACCGCCGGTGGTCCTTTATCATCACCGTGTCTTTGAAAATCGCCATACGTGTTTTCCTGCAAAATGATGGCGATGGCCCGTCGCAGCTTTGGCAGCGGCTGCCCAGGCTTCCAAATCTCTTTTCGTATTTTTCGATCGCAGCCTCAAGCTCAGCTTCGCGGCCGCCGTCTTTTCGAAGCTCAAACTCCGCGGCGGTTAATCCGCCTCCGCCGATTGCTGATCCTGCAATCCCATCCACGGCGTTCAGACCTTGCCGGTTCTCTTGCAATCGACGCACTGGCGCATCTTACCATCCTGGCGTAAATCCAAGGAGTGAATTAGCGACTGAACGCCTGAACTTTCACAGTCACGCCGTCGACGGTGATCTGCTTGCTCACTGAGCGCCATGCCCTTTCGGCTAGCTCCTGAACGTTAAGTACGTTCATGTCATCAGGCGCAATCACGGTTACCTTGACCGCGCGATTCCATGGCCTGTCGGATTGCCTCAGGTATGAGCTGCAGTTTCACTCAGAAACTAGACCATGTGAGACATCGTGCGACCTCGTAAATTTGCGAGACTCCATATGAATTATCATTGGCGCGACAGTGCACGCGCAGTCCTGCCTACATGCTCGTCAGTCGGCTGGGCTTCGGCAATACGGGTCGATGCAGAGCGCAGCCATTGCCCGTCCTTGGATTCTTCTACGCTTCCCACAAGCCGGCCATCACCTCTTTTGAGAGATGGAAACCTAGTTGCAGACCGATGGGATCGGGGCCTAAGGCGGGGTCCGAACATGCGCTCCTCGTGGAGTTCGGTTTTGGCTGATTCGGTGTCCATGTCAGGCATCCTTGAATTGGCGGGTGTGGGCTGAAGGAGATCAACGGCAAATGACAGCTTTCTGGATGGCATGGGGCATTGCCGGGTTCGTGATTGGTTTCGTGGGCGGTCTTTTCCACTTTTTTGTGCCTGCGCGGCATAAATGGCATTCCTTGGTTGTCTTTTCGAAGCAACCATGAAACTCGGGTAGAGTTCCTCAGACTACCTTCTAGAAGCGCTTGAGAAACCCGGCCGATCAGTGCCTGTTGCGGTCGTCTCATCAGCGTTTGAGTTCTTGCAGGACCAGGACAATAGCGAGGCGAAGCTTCGGCAGCGTGTGTCCAGCCTTCCAGGTCTCCTGCCGGATCTTCTCTATAAGCCGCCTCAAGCTCGGCTTCGCGGTCGTCCTCTTTCTTGCCTGTCGCCATGAAGCAGAGCGAAGGCCGGACATACCCTTAAGTCAAATTCGGTGACAAGGAGTAACCCTTGGCGCCCTCTCGATACCGCTTAGGGCTGGTCCCTTTGAGTTAGGAAAAGAGTGTACTGAAACAACATGGCCGACTTCCGCGGACGACCAAAAAATGCTTGGCATTTCTGGCAGGCAGAGCGAGGAAGTGGTAAATGCGTCCGATTGCTTGAACTTCGCAAAGCCGGGACTTCAATACGTCCGTGTCGGTAGGAGCTTGACGATTACTCGAAGCGGAGTCTTTTCTGACTTCGTTTTGTTTAATACGCGATGGGGATATCAATGTGGCTTAGGTCGAGCCTCGCAAGTCTTATGCTCCTTCTCGGGGCACAATTGGCTCATGCCGAGCAGATAGTCATTTTCATCGATAAGGCCAATCAGAGAATGACCGTTAGCATTGATGGGCAGCCGGAATATGTTTGGCCCGTCTCGACTGGTGCCGTTGGCTACTTCACACCAAGCGGCACGTTTCGCCCTTTCCGTATGGAGGAATATCACTTCTCGAAGGAATGGGATGATGCGCCAATGCCCAACTCCATTTTCTTCACACCGCAGGGCCATGCCATCCATGGTAGTGAGCACGTGGAGAGTCTCGGACGCCGCGCCTCGCATGGCTGCGTGAGGCTTGCTCCTGAGGATGCCGAGACTTCTGTTTTATTTAGTTGATGAGATTGGCATGGCGAACACCACAGTGATCGTTAGGGGCGGTGTGGCCAAGAGAGGTAATCGGCAACGCCGCCACTGGTGGATGCCGGATTGGATGTTTGACGACTCGGCGGGGTACTGAGCGTCCGCTAGCGGCCGAAGCCTCGGACCTTTACCGTCACGCGGCCGATGGCCGGAATCTCCTCGGGACCCAAGTGTCAGATTTCGAGCACTCGAATGGCTTTTCCTCGCGCGTATTGCTGACAAAAGCCCTCGTTCTCGCGCGCGTATTGCTCCGAAGAATTCGCCCAGACGAGCTTTCACTTCAAAATCCGTTCCAACAAGCCAACAATGGCCTTCTCATCAACGGCGCGAAGTCAAAGAGCGCTTGGACACGAGCCGGAAAGCAGTTGGCCTTGGCCTATTCCGGGGCGTCAAACCCGGAATGGCGCAGTTGATTGATGGTTTGTGCCGGGTCGAAGTGGGCGACTTTGGCAGACCATCTGCGATACTCAGTGGGGATGCTGGCTCGAGAGCTCGCCTAGCTTGGCAATGTCAATGCCGATGTCGTTTCGGGGCCGGTCATTTGGCTCACCACAACAGCCACTTTATGAGCAGATAGGCCGCCAGAACAGGCGTTCCGTACAAAATTGCATACCCGCAAAGGGGAACCAGAAGTCTCCATATGGGCATAGTCGGCAAATATAGAGCAAGGGCGTTAGTCCGCAAATCCGACGCCTGGACATGGTTAGTGGCGAGCTAAGGGGACTTCCAGTGCCGATATGCGCCGCTACACGGCTTTCACTTCAGAATCCGATCCATCAAGTCGCCAACGCCCTCCCCCGGCAAAAGCCATCGCCGAAGACGGCACAACAATGCATCATCAGCCGCTTGCTCATAGGCCCGCGCCTTCTCGTCCAGGCGGTTATAGGTATTCCATCGCGTCCGGGCGGAAACTCCCAATCCTCGAACTCCTCTCGCCACTCTGGAGGTCCCTTTCTAAGCACCTTCTTGGCGGCCTTTGCTGCGCCGCGCTGATAGCGGGACATAGGTGAGAGCCGCTGAGACTGGTATTGCAGCCGGCAGCGGAAGCCCCGTCGGGATCTAAAGCGCCTGCCTCCTGGTGGCTTGAAAAGGACGCCGCATCGGCGATTGCTTGACGGACAGATGAAATACCAACGATAGCCGCCGTATTGATTTTTTTATATCTTACTCGTTTTACGTCCTAGTCTCCGTCCTAGTTTCGGTGGTAGGGAGCAGCAACGACCGTGCAGGTGAGCCAGCTTGCCGCACATCTCTAGTCGAGCCATATTCGTTTGAGCGACAGGAGTGCACCCGGCTTTGGGGATACTGGAGGCCCCGGCCTGGAGAGAACGCTGGCCGCCCTAACCGGGAGCGCTGAGCAGGAAGATCCTGAATTGAGGCGCCCGACATCAGAGAACATTCTGCCGCCAGATAAATAATGATGTTCGAGAACCATAGGAGCCAGCCCTCGGGGTAATGAAGAGACCTGAGAAAGGACCATGGATATGGCGACAATTCCGGACATTGCCGACTTCGACAAGAGTCTCCCTTCCTTTGCGGCAGCGACCTTTGAGGCCGGACAAACTGTGTTGGCCGCCGGGTCGACGACCGGGCACCTGTTTATTCTTCGGCGGGGTGTGGTTGAAGTTGTCAGAGACGGCGTGCAGATCGCTACAGTGTCTGAGCCCGGCGCGGTATTCGGCGAACTCGCCGTCATTTTGGGCAAGCCTCACACCGCTGAGGTGCGCGCCATAGAGCGGTCTGAATTCCATGTCGCCAAGGCGTCCTCGCTACTTACCGGGGACATGACGCCCTTGCTCTATGTTTCTGCGATACTTGCACGCCGTCTCGACGCCGCCGATGAAGTTATTGTTGAAATCAAACGGGAGTTGGAAACCGGCAAACGCCCTGGCGTAATCAGTAAGGCGGTAGAAAAGCTGGAGAAGCTTCTGAGCTCTACAGGAGTCAGCGGCCCTTCGGAATGACCTTTCCCGCTGCAGCCGGTCAGCAAGGACGGCGATTTGCAGATTTTGGCTACCCCAGGCAGCCCTCGACCAGAGCGGACGTAAAGCGCAAGTTTCGTCATCGGCTTTCTCCTTTGGGGTTTCTTATGGCTTAAGCTCAACGCTCAAGCTCGTTGGCAAAGCTTCGCAGTAAGAAGCTCGCCACGTTCCCCGCACCCGACCTCGGCCATGCCCCTGTCGAGCGAATTTGGCTTGTTCACCCGCGATGATACCGGCCCCATGGTCATGGCGCGGCCGGGAAGATCCGAGGCAATGTCGTAAAATTGCGCATGTCGCTCAGCCCAGAACCTGCACCGCTTGACCATGCTGCCGAGGGCAGGATCAATCTACTCGACCGCAAAGGCGAAGAAAAAATTTGTCATCAGGGCGGGAACATTGATGACTTCGAAGGCGTTCGCGACGAGTTGCCGTTAGAGCGCGATGCCGCAGGCTATAGGGAGAGCCGATGTCCCCCGTTGCCAAATGCGAAATCCTGATTCGCAGACCGATTGCCGATGTATTCGAAGCTTTTGTCGAGCCGACAATCACGTGTCGTTTTTGGTATTCCAGAGGAAGCGGCCGTCTGCAGTCAGGCGCAAGGGTGCGTTGGGATTGGGAGATGTATGACGTCGGTACGAACGTTACAGTAAAGACGATCGAGGCGAACCGCCGCATTTTGATTGAATGGAATGGACCCGATAATCCATCGGAAGTGGAATGGACCTTCGAGCCCCACGAAAACCGGACTTTTGTGAAGGTCGAGAATCGGGGCTTTTCGGGCTCGGCCGAGGCGCAGATGAAGGAGGCGCTGAACTCGACTCAAGGTTTCACGTTTTTGCTCGGCGCGGCCAAAATTTGGCTGGAGCACGGCATTGAACCCAGATTCGTGCTGGACCATAACCCAGATGGACTCGTCGAAGATTGGAAGGGTCGATAGCCACTTCGCGCCGCTCAACCGATCTGGTTCTGCCTTTTCTCTTATCTTGCAGTGACCCGATTAGCCCAGAATTCCGGGGAATGCCTGATGGAAACAGCCGTAAGAAAGCTATTCGAGCGATACGAGAGTTTTTTCAGACAGTCTCTAGAAGGAAGGATGGATATGGATGAGGTCGCATCGTTGTATGCCTCAGACTTCATGGCAGCGTCGCCTGCGATGTCTGGTAAGAACGACGATCAGCCAAAGCGGGTCATGGCCCATGTCGCTTGGACGGCGACATATGACCGCAAGGATCTACCCGAGACGGCGATAGATTTTGATGTTCACTATCTCGTCCAGGTGTTGGACGGAGAAGCAAAGGCTGGCGCATAATTGCGATCGAATTTGGTATGTGCCGCGCTGTTCGTAGTGGCAGCACCTCTGGGTCTGTAATCTTCGGGAAGCGCTGGCGCTTGGAACATCGCGCCGGCTGAGAGGGAAATCGCCTCCCCTCTCGGAGATCAGGAACCCGCAAGCGGCGATGCAGAGCGTGGCATGGTGGTGAAAGCCGCACCATCCGCGTCCTTCGTAATGGCCAAGCCGACCTCCTGTTTGAGATCATTCGGGCGCAGTTCTGGACTGAAACGGTCTTGATCGACGCGCCGAACATCGAAAGGTTCGTTCGTAAAGGAGAGCACCTCGCTTGAACCGTCAAGTTGAGGCTGACCAGCCTGGCAGCCCGCGATCACTTGGCGACCTCAGGGTGTCGAATACAATAATGGGAAATACTCGGGAACGCTGGGTCTCACCGCCGTCCGGCTTCAAGGTGGCTCAATGGGGAGCCCCACTCGCCTAAATGTCTAAAACTTAAGAAGGCGTGGATTGCTAGAGTTTGGCCTTGCTTATCAAATCAGCGCAGGCTTTCGCAACTCCGGCATCAGCATTGGCACTACCCGGCATCGTGGCCCAACCAGCTTTTTCAACAAAGGACTGGCGGTCGTACATGCTGATTTTGATCAGCTCCACCTGCTTCGTCACGGCATCGGTAGTAAGCTGAAACTGACTAAGGCAAATCGGCGCCAAGGCTGCAACGACGGCCGTGGTAGCCCGGTCCTGCGCCGTTCGCTCTGCAGTACCCGCGGTCGTCCAGCCGCCGAAGGTAAAGCCCACAAGAGCCAAAAGTCCGGCGCCCCAGGCAGCACCCCATAGAGTAGGCTTAAGAGATGAAGGAACGTTCATTAGTTTATCCTCTCATGAATAGCATTTGTTCGGGACTTCGTGAAAATGGTTGAGGGCGTCCGGCGAACGCTAGATTTAATAATGATTGCGCGGCCAAGCGGGCTCGGTCGGGAAAATCGCTCCTGCGACCGAGAAACGCTTTCGCGATGTCGCCTTAGTGTGTGAAATTTCGCGGTCGCTGTCGTTCTCGTGCCTCTTCAAGAAGCGCGCTTCGTACTTCGCTCTTATGTGAATGAAGAATCCGGCTTCGTTCATCGTAGCCTCCTTGCCCACAGGCGAAAGACGCTATCTCTCAGTCATCAGCGTGCCGAGGATCGAAGCAGATGATGGGACCACCTTGCGCCCTAACTTGGAAATCACCAAGGAGATTCTTCGATGAACGAGACTATTTTGTTGTGCTCCTGTATTCCTCTTGTATTCAGCCATTGGGCTTTTCATATGATTGAGCACCATAAATTTACTCAGGATGCGGAACAACCTATGTCAAATCGCATCACGCGTTTCATTTATAGTTTTCCGACGCCATTCAAACTTTCTGGCATGGATGAAATTTGCGCCGCGGGTGACTATGAAATAACAACGGAAGAGGAGCCAATCGGTGATTTCATCGTGCCCGCCTATCGCCGGGTATCCACGACAATCTTTATTCCGCCGCCGATCGGTTGTCCTGGCATCGGACAGATTCTCGAGATCAACCCGGAAGAATTGATGGTGCCCGTTCTCAAATCGTCTTCCATATAAAGTGCGAGTTGAGGGTGAAGACATGAATTGGCAGACCATCGCATTGCGGTTGTAGTCACGGGGAAGGTCAAAGCTTTCAGCCGTCGGGAAACTTTGGCCCGCCAACGGATTACCGACCGTCTCGCCTCTGAGCCCAGCTCCCATCCCTTTGGTTGGCGAGACCCCTAATTCGCCGCGGTAGTATCACGGGCGGCTTTTTTTGCGGCCTTGTCGCCGTGCCATGCTGAGATCATGGTCGAAGGCCTCCAGACCCCATTCCGTGGAACCGGTCCACGGTTTTCGACTCCAGTGCCGCGGCTTCCATCTCCCATTTGTCTGCGAGGTCCATGAACCCTTTCTTGGCATTCGGATCGGCCAGCCCTTTCGCTATGATCCTGGCTTGTTGAGCCGCACGGCGAAATTCCGCCACAGATGGTAGTGTCATTGGCCATTTCCCTTGGCAAAGCCCGCACGAGCGCAGTCAAATAGTTTCTGTTGGTCGCGCTCTCCATCTTCGGCACAACTGACAACGGCGCCGGTAACCCGCGCTTTAAGCAGAAGGTGTTCATCCTCATCAGTCAGCTGCAGAGAATCGCAGACGCGATTGATCACCAGTAGAAGGAGTTGCATATCGGATGGACTGAAGTCGTCGATTGACACCGGGACTCACCGCGAGTTTTTCAGGCGGGAGTTTTTCGCTCTCAGCCGCCAGTGCCTGAAGGGCATTGAACTGGCGATTCCCGACCGTAGCATGCTTTGGAGAAATGCTCCTAATGATTGGCAACTCGGTTCCCTCATGGCAAACGTCAATCATGCGAATTGGGGCCGATTTTCCTCGCAACTGCCGAACGAATGGCGCAGGATGAAGTCATCGTCAGATCGTGCCCGTAAATCACCAGAGGCGCTGAGGGCTGAGAGTGATCTGTGCTCCAGCCCCTTGTAGTAGGAGCCGCTCAATGCAGAGCTCTTTTACGCATCAGGAATTGGAGCTTTTTGCCAAGATTGTGAACGAGGCTTGTCTCGAGCTCGGCTGCGATGAGGCGGAGCGGAAGAATGTGGAAACACGCGTATTGTCGTTCGCTGCCGCCGGCTGTCGCGATTTCGAGACTTTATTGACTGTCGCAACTTTTCAGCGCGATGGACTTAACTCGCAATGACAGCTGAAAACGTAGGGCAAGGGGCTGCGCCCAAGCCGGTGATGGGATCAGATGATACCCGATCGACGATTGCGGGTTACCCTTGGCCCTCACAAAACAGGCATCGACATGGATAGGCATCGCTTTGCCGTCGGACAAACGGTACGTCTCTTGCCAAGCGTGATCAATCGCGACAAATCCATTTCCTGCCAGGTCCTGCAGGTCATGCCATTCGATGGCGGCAGCCTTCAATATCGGATCCAGGGCGAAGGTGAACGTTTTGAACGCATCGTTCAGGAACATGAACTCGCCGAAATTGCACCCCAACAAAACGAGACGGAACAGCGCCGGCGGTCTGACTCAGCCAGAAGATTCTGAGCGAGCTTAAGCGTATCTGCACCCAGCATCAACGAGACCCGCAGGGAAATCCTGCGCCATTCCGCATTGCCACACGATAATATATAAAGCGGCAATCTACTCACATTTATCCGACGACCAACAAGTTCCCCGTCGCCAGGTACTCCGATGAACGGAAATATCACCCGGCTCGAAAGTCGAATCTTCGAAGCACAGCAGCCGGTTGAGCGTCAGTAAGCCTTCGTCTCCCGCCTAAAAAAAATCGGTGGGCTGCCCGGTCTGGCAAAAGAAATTCTGCTTACCGATGAAATGGCGCTGCAGAATCACTTGCAGTATCTCGACATCGTGAGGGGCGACCATCGCGGCTTTGACGGATTGCGCTGGCCCGGGGAGCAGGTGTGTGCCATAAACTCGTCATCGTCAGCTCGTGCATCTCACCAGATCAGGGCCGCTGACGGCTGAGAGTTCTCACGCGCTCCCGCCTAGCTCCAATAGCGGAGAGCGCGATGACAAAACGCCCTCAATGGTATCACGACACCGTTACTAAGCTTTCGAAAGCAAACCAAAGTCAGCGCGCGGATGCGGAAATACATCGAACCTCCTCGGAGTCTCTGAAGGCTTCACGAACCGCCCTTGGTCAGACGAACAAACGCGCTAGTAACCAGTTCCGTGAGACCGCCCCAGAGGTTCGATTGTCTTCTCTTCTGGATGAGACAATGCTGCGCAAGCATCTCGCTCAGGCACAGGGGCACGCCGAGGCTGGAACCAATCACATAGCTGGTCAGGAACACATCATCAAAAGGCTGAGGAAAAGTGGTCTTCCCACTGCCGACGCTGAACGCCTGTTGACCCTGTTTCGCGAGACCCAAGAGCTGCATTTGGCCGACTGTGACCGCTTGAGCTGTATATTGCTCGAGAAAGGCATGGGGCAGCGCTGACGTCCCGAAACGCGGCGAGTCCGATGACGATAGACGAATTTGCCCCCGCCGACATGCAGGTTCTTTTTGCACGCAATCGAGCCGGTGTGCGCTTCCTTGAACCTGACTGACAGCGCCGCAAGCGGGTTACAGTCGACGGCATCACCGTGGAGGTCGGAGCATTCAGCCGCCAGGAACCGTTGTTACGCCACCGGATTTCCGAAGGTCTCGCCTTAAGAGCCCAGCCCCCGATCCCCGAAGGTGAGACACGTTCAAGGCAGCTCCGTTACACACGGCGAGCTTTTCTTTGTCACTTCCGAACAGTTTGCGGATCGCATCAACCGGCGAGTACGCCCGGATTTAGAATCCCCGCCGGATCAAGGACGCTCTTGGCAGCTTCAAATGCCCTGCCAAACAGCTCCGGGCGCTGGAGGCGGTACCAGGGCATGTGATCACGGCCGACCGCGTGATGGTGGGTGATGGTTCCCCCTGCCGAGATCAGCGCATCCGAGGCGCGGGTCTTGATGTGTCGCCACTGCTCGAGAAGCCGACCGGGTGTGCCGCGCCCGTTGAATGTGTAATAGGGGGCAGGTCCGTCGGGATAGACATGGGTGAACCGGGTCGACACCGTCCCCTCTCCGCCGGTTGCCTCCTTGATCGCCTCCGCCGTCGCGGTACTCACGGCGGTATGAAAGGCCTCGAATTTGTCCCAGGTCACGGCGGTCTCGAAAGTGTCGTTGATCACGCCGAGGGGCACTGTCAATTCCCGGGCATAAGGCATGCGGATGAACGCCTTTCGCCAAGCCTGTGCGGCGCGGTCGTCGGCATGCTGCCGGCCGCCATTGTCGCAGATCAGCTCGGTCGCTCGCGTCTTCCATGCTTCGACCGGGTGATCTGCCGATTCGAAAGCGAGGATCAGGATCGTTTCTTCGTAATTGTTCACGCCATAAATGCCGGCCTCTTGATTGTCGATGACGCGGAGATTGGACGGGTAGAGTCCAGCTTGTCCGACAGCGCGCACAGCCTTGGCCGCCGCAAAGAGATTGGGAAAGCCGAAAACGGCGCCACCTCGAAAACGAGGTTGATCCTGCAGCCGCATCCAGGCGTCGACGATCACTCCGAGCGCCCCCTCCGAGCCGATGATCAGGCGGTCGGGGCTCGGGCCGGCCCCCGAACCGGGCAGGCGGCGCGTTTCAATGATGCCCGCAGGCGTGACGGTGCGGGTGCTCTCGATGAAGTCGTCGATATGGGTGTAGAGAGTGGCGAAGTGCCCGCCGGAGCGGGTCGCGACCCAGCCCCCGAGGGTGGAGAACTCGAAGCTTTGCGGAAAGTGACGGGTCGAGAGGCCGTGAGGCTTCAGCGCGGCCTCGATCGCGGGGCCGCGCATTCCGCCCTGAATGCGCGCGGCGCGGCTGGTCCGGTCGAGCTCGACGATGCGGTCGAAACGACGCAAATCGAGGCTGACGGTGCCCGCGTACCGATCGCCGACGACCGGCTCGACGCCGCCGACGACCGAGGACCCGCACCCGAAGGGGATGAGGGCGACATTCGCTCCACTCGCCCACTCCATCACGGCCGTTACATCCGTTTCGCTCGCCGGAATGGCGACAAGGTCAGGCGCGTTGGAGAAGTCGCGCTGAAAACCACGAACCGTCTCGGGATAAGACTTCCCATAAGTGTGCAGGAGCCGCTCATAGGGATCGGTCGTAAACAGGTGGGCGATCGCGCCTGGCGAAGCTACACGCGATGAACGCAGGCTGATGTCCGCCATGCCCGGTGCGGCGACGAGCCGTGGCTCGATGCCAAGACGATCGGCGAGGAAACGGAACAGCCGACTCCGTTCTGCTTCATCGAGTCCCGTGTTCTCGCTCCCCCAGCCAATGAACTTCAAGCGGTCAGCCATAGATGATCCCATTGCCAGTCACTTTGAACGATGCGCCCGTTGAGATTCAGCGATACTGGCCTTGCGATGTCCTGAAGAGCGGTCTCGTCAGCAACAGCTTCCGAAGCTGATGTCCCCTCCGAGTTCTGATCGAATGATAGCACGCCGCAAAAGGAAAACCACAGACGACGTGCCAGCATTCATTGTGCCGGCGCGACGACCACGACCCGGACAGCCGGCTAGTGTCCCGAATCCGAAGTTCGTACTACCTCGCAGCGCCTTCCGGGCGAACTTCGGATTCGAACGGACACTAGATACTCAATAATTCCAGTGTGGATTTGAACGCGAAGTTCCTGTCGGTATGACCGGCCAGATATCAGGAACTTCGCGTTCAGCACACTGGTCGGGCAAACCCGCCTTACGAAAACCTTCGATGTGCAAGTGCTGTTTCATGGCGGAACGGTTGCGTCCTTGCGAAGGAGCCGATTGTGAAATGTGGGTTGCTGATAATGAAGTGTTCGGCTTCCCCGGCGAGCCTTGTCCAGGCGCCCGAGTTGGCCAAGCTCGCTGCCGGGTATCGTCGCGACATCGTTCGGTAGGTTTCTTCACGGTGTAGTGTCTGAACGGCTGAATCATACCGATGCGCTGCGCACTGGGCCTCAGGCACGTATTCGAGATCTCGCCATTGACCTTCGAATGCCCTCAGCCCAAGTTTGACTTCGGCGGACGCACGGTCTTAGCTCTGCCCCATGGCTACAGATAAGGGACAGATAAGGAAGAGGTCGGCCGCGAAGCTAAACTTCCCGGTGTGCTCGAGAGGAAGTACATTGAAACACTCGAAATTCAAGGCGGTATTACCCCCAGGAGAGATTGCGCGCTTTCGGTGGGCGAACGCGGATGAGTGACCGCGACTTCGAGCTTCTGCGCCGCTACCGATCGGCCAGGCCGTTACGGCGCGAAATCTTGCTTGCCGGCATGGCGGCTGCGACCTTCCTGCTGTCTTACTTCGACCTGACGCCCTACCCTTCCACAAACCTGTTCGGGCTCGGCTGGGGCCTGCTGATCGGCGCCGTCGTTTCCTACACTGTGAGGCTGAGCCGGAAATGAGGATTCTGATCGGAAGTTGTCGCGACCCCTTCGATGAGATTAGTTTGTTGCGGTAGAGGGCCTATGCCTCGAGCACCGCTTCCGCCTGCGCCGCATCGGCGCCAATGGCTGCCAGCTTCGAGACGATGTGCTTCTGGCGGGCCGGGGTGTCCGGTTCGGGAGTTGGAACAGTTGCCATGTCTTTCAACGCCAGCCGCGGTGCCGGGTTCCCGACATGACCTTGGTAGTGGAAGGCCTTAAGGCAACCTCAATCGAGACAGCGGGTAGTTAGGGCTCTCGTTTGATGTCAGACGTTGTCGCCGATCGGTCTGTCGCCAAGCGACGATCGTCAAATCGACTTGGCAGAGGCGTTGTTCCACGCCTCGTAGAGCGGCTCGCGCTCGGTGGGTTGTCCGTCGCACGAGAAATGGATCGGGCTTGCAAAACTGATCCACGGAGCTTTTCTCGATGCCCAGACTTGTGCAGCGGGCCTTGCCCATGAGGAATCATCCAACGTTCCCGCCGCGAGATTGACCAAATGCGGACTATGTGCCGGTTCATGCCAGAGGCGGGTGCCGCAATCGCGGCAAAATCGGACACCCACTACTCGCCCGCTGTCCGCGGGTTTCGCCAGGCGGGCGGGTTCGCCGCGAACCAATGAAAAGTCGGTGAGGCGCACAGCCATCGCGATCGAGAAAGGTCCACCGGAGAAGCGCTGGCAGTCCTTGCAGTGACAGGCATAAACACTCAGCGGCGGGCCATGCACGCTGTAGCGGACGGCGCCACAAACGCAGCCACCGCCAACCGGAAAGGCGGCCGGAGAAGGGGGTTCTTCACTTGTCTCCATTTTTTCGGGCTCCCCTTCGTTTCCGCTGAAATCTCGACTTCTGAGTTTTTCCGACAGCGGCTCTCGATCTGCTCAACCCGCTTGAACCGGCGCGTTGCGCTTCCTGTTCGGCCGGAATAGCATACAATGCAAACGGGGTGTGCTCCATGGAGCGGAAATTGGCGGCGATTCTGGCGGCTGACATTGTCGGCTACAGCCGCCTGATGGAAGGAGATGAAGCCGGCACCCTCACAACACTCAAATCCTTGCGAGCTGAAATAGTTGATCCAAAAATCAGCGAGCACAAAGGCCGGGTATTCAAGGCGACAGGTGATGGCCTGCTTGCCGAGTTTACAAGTGTGGTCAATGCGGTCGCCTGTGCGGTTGACATCCAGCGCGGAATACACGCGCGAAATGCGAACCTGATCGATGGCGAGAAAATTCATCTCCGCATAGGGGTCAATCTGGGAGACGTAATTGTCGAGGGCGAAGACATCTTTGGCGACGGCGTAAATATTGCGGCGCGGCTCGAAAGCATAGCCCCTGCCGGCGGCGTCATGATATCGGCTACGGTCCATGACCATATCGGCAAGCGACTCGACTTCACATTTGAAGATAGAGGCGAACAATCGCTAAAGAACATCGATCGTACGGTTCGAGCGTATGTCGTTCACTCAGGACCACCAGCACCACCACGTCCGGCCCTAGCGCTGCCGGACAAGCCATCCATCGCAGTGCTTCCCTTTCAAAACATGAGTGGAGATCCTGAACAGGAATATTTTGCCGATGGCATGGTCGAAGAAGTCATCACCGCTTTGTCGCGGATGAAGTGGCTGTTCGTCATCGCGCGCAATTCAAGCTTCATCTATAAGGGCCGCAGTGCGGAGGTGAGGCAAGTCGGCCGCGAACTGGGTGTTCGCTATGTCCTGGAAGGAAGCGTCCGCAAAGCCGCCAGCAAGCTGCGCATCACTGGACAGCTGATTGATGCTTCGACCGGAGCGCATATCTGGGCTGACCGCTTCGACGGAGACCTACAAGATGTTTTCGATCTTCAGGACCGAATCACCGCCAGCGTGGTGGGCGCCATTTCGCCCAAACTCGAACAGGCCGAAATCGAGCGGGCACGGCGGAAGTCGACCGACAGCCTGGACGCCTATGACTACTATTTGCGTGGCATAGCGTCCCTTCACCGATGGACCAGGACAGACATAGATGAAGCTCTGCAGCTTTTCTGCAAGGCCATCGAGCGCGATTCGAACTTCGCATCGGCGCATGGCATGGCAGCCTGGTGTTACGTCCTACGCAAGGCCAACGGCTGGATGGGTGACCGTCAGCGTGAGATAAACGAGACCGAACGGCTTGCCTTAGGAGCCCTCAATCCCAACCTTGCCGCCAGTTGGTTGTTCAGCGGTTGGGTGAGAGCAAATCTAGGCGATCCGGAACTTGCTTTGGATCATCTGGAGCGAGCCATGCGGATGAGTCCCTTCGATCCCTTGATGTTCGGAATTCAGAATGGATTTGCAATGGCTCACTTCATTGCCAAGAGGTATGCCGAGGCTGTTTCCTGGGCGGAGAAATCGCTCAGGGAAAGGCCGGATTACTTGGCCTCCATGCGCTTCGCGGCCGCCGGAAACGTGCTGTTGGGGCGATTGGACGTTGCGAAAAAGCTTGTTGCGCGGATTCGGGAGCTCGATCCTGCGCTGAGCATTGCAAACCTTGCCAGTGTCGTTCCACTCCGGCGACCAGAAGATCTGGCGCATCTTGCTCATGGCCTTCGCAAGGCTGGCTTGCCAGAATAATCCCTCCCAATGGATATACGCTCCGAGGAGGCGACCGGCGGCCCTGTTCGAGGCCGCCAATCGGGGAAACGACTTCCTCAGTCATCGCCACACTTTCACCACCTTGATCTTGACGCGCATCAGGTGCCGCTCGCGCCGCTGTCCTATCGCTGAAGCCGCCGTTCCAGCAAAGGTTCAGCTCCTACGGGCATCGCTCCTGACAGATTTTGACGGATCCGCGGTCTAGGGGACGGCATGGAAAGTTCTGTGTGCGGATCATGGACCGGATCGTAAGAGATCTGCATCTGGGTCCGCGACCCGCTGTGAGCAGGGCCTTCAGGGGCCTGCGACAGCGCGGATACATTGTCCTTGGCGATGCCTCGCGCGCGTCGGTCTATTGGGTGAACGGCAATTGCCTCACGGCCTACCAGCTCGTGGCACTTGCCGTGATGCGCGGCGTCTCTCTGAACAAACCGCGCTGATGGTACTGGAAATGGCAATACGACGACGCCATATGATGCGAAGTCGGCCGCACAAACAGGAGCCGCGCCATGAAAGCAGTCCTCGGCAATTACATCCTCGCGCAAAGCGACGATATCACCGAAGCACAGGGTTATTCCTATTTTCCCGCTTCTTCCGTCAGGCTTGACTGGCTGGAAAAGGCGCCGAAGACGGCGGATGACCTCAAATGCCCGCATGGCGTACAGTTCTACGATCTCGTCCTCGACGGAAAGCGCCATGAGCGCGCCGCCTGGTCCTATGAGAAGCCGCAGCCCAGAATGCAGCATGTCGGCGGGCGCTTCGGATTCTGGGGCGACGTCACGGTTTCGTGAGCGCGCCGTAGCGCTCGAGAAATCCACCCAACACGGCGGATGAGTCTTCCGGTTTGTTCGGCGCAAAGCCGGAAGGGAGATACTCGGCAAGCGTCGTGTGGTGGGGCAAAATGACGGGCGGCACCGGAAGATCGGCGCCCTTCATCGGCTCGACCAGCGTATCGGACACTTTCATCCTGCGGCACAGCGTGTATGCAATCTCGGCATAGTCGATATCGCGGTCGCCGCTGTGCTGAAACAGCCCCGCCGAGCGCTGCCTGGCGGCATGGGCCAGGATATCGACCACGCGGGTGAGGCTCACTGGCGCGCAGACGAGATCTCGGAAGGGCTTGATCGGCCGGCTGCCCGCGAGATCATCCGACCAATTGGCGACGAGTTGCCGCAAGGATTCGACGATCTTGGTGATGCGCAGGATGCTAGCCGGTGCAGAGAGCGCCAGCAGCGTCTCCTCCAGCTCGGCCTTCTGCTGTCCATACATACAAGCGGGCCGGCGCGCCGACGTCACCGGAATGGCCGGCACCGCTCCGTCAAAAACGAGATTGGTCGAGATCATCAGAATATGAGCGCCCTTGCCGGCATAGAAGCGGGCGATCTCCGCGGGGGCTTCAACATTGATGATGCGGGTCGCTTCGGGCTCATCCTCGCAGCGCCGGAGCGCGGTCGCGGCGGAAATAAGAAAGATCGCGTCCACGTCATGTGGAAGAACACTCATATCGAGCGCCGCCAGATCGAGACGGATGCTGCCCGTGCGCGATGCATGCCGGACCCGCCAGCCCTCCTCCCGCAGGCGACGTGCGAGAACCGGCGCTACGAGGCCGGAGGATCCGATGATGAGGGCCTCACTACTCATCGTGTCATTCGAAATAGATGAAGCCCCAGTCACCGCGATAACCGCAGGTCTTGAAGATCCATTCCCACTCCTGGGGCGTATGGAAGGCGCGGCAGGTCAACTGCCAATACATCAGGTTCACCTTCTCGCGCTCATTGCGGTAGGCCTCGACCGTGATGTGGCTGTTGCCCTTCTTCGACACACGCTCGATCTCGCGGATGCCGGCAAAGAGATCATTGATATAGAGATTGTGCAGCGTGTTCACCGACACGACGAAGTCGAAGCTGTTGTCGGGAAAGGGAAGCTTCTTCGCGTTGGCCACTTGCAGGCGGTCCTTCACCTCGGGCTTGGCATTTTCGATTGCATAGGCAGAGATGTCGATCCCGGAGACCTCGATACCGGGCACGGACTCGGCGAAATCGTGAAGCAGGAAGCCCTTGCCGGCGCCGACATCGAGGATGCGCTCGCCCGCCTTCAAATGATAATGCACCGCCATCGCATCGGCGACCTTGCGCCAGCGCCCGTCGTAGCGATAGCCGCCATAGCCCGAGAGACGATCGCCATCCCAGTAGTCGAAGCCGAACTCGATGGCCTTCTCCGCGACGACCGCCTTGTCCACTTCGGTGACACGCTGGACATAGTCGCGTTTCGTCGACTTGTGCACGAGGGTTACGAAATCGACTTCAGCCATCGGCCAGTCCATCCTTCAATTGCTGATAATAGGTCGCCCGTGCCAACTGCCGGGCGGCGCGGCCGAGCGCGGTCTGATCGGCCTCATGGCCGGCGAAATGCCGCCGCGCGGCTTCCGTCGCGAGCAAGGGATTGAGCGCGATGCAGCACCATTTTACGCCATAGACCGGCAGCAGCCAGCGTAGGCGCAGCGCAAGGTCCTCGGGCCGCGCCGACAGTGCCAGCAGGGACGTCGCGACCTCGCGCAGATAGGCTGGCGGCAACGGATATTCGATCTGGCTGAACATGTCGCCGAACAGCTTCGCCGGATCGTCCCATCCGGCATATTCAAAATCATGAAAGCAGAGAGAGCCGCTTCCGTCCCGCGCAATGGCGTTGTGGAAGCCGAAATCGGACGGCGAAACGATCCTCTCGGCCCTGGCGAGCGGCTCTGCGAGATTGACTCCTTTCGCCGCGGCCGCGGCAAGGACGGTTCCTTTGATTTTGCCCCACAGCGGCAGCAGCTCAGCCTCGATCCATCGACGCGCGTCAGCATCGAGCCCGGCCCCGCGCAGCCTGGCGATGCGCCCCTCGACAACCGTTAAATGCTCGGCCAGTGAGAAACAGGCCTCGGAGCCCCGCTTGAGCGCCAAGGCATCCGCGCCCGACGTGTCGCGATTGAGGCCGTGGATGAAGGCCATCGCCTCGGACATCATTTCAACTGTCGGCGGATAGGGCGGCTTGCCCCCGTTCACGAATTCGAACAGCGCGCATTGATGCTCGGGCTCGGCATCGATCGGCTCCGGCAGAGCGCGCAGGCCCTGCTTCCAGGCGAAGCTGGCAAAGGAGTATTCATGCGCCAGGCGATCGCGCGTGTCCGAAGCGCTGCGGAAGAACACCTTCAGCACCCGCGCTTGACCCGATGCGGGGGTCAGCCGGATAACCTTGTTGTTCTTGCCGCCGGCCAGAAGCTCGGCCGCTACGAGATCGCCAATGTCATTGCGCGCGAGCAGCGCCGAAATCCCCGCGATCCTGTCTTCACCGGCGAGACGGGCAAGCAAGGCAGCGCTGTGGGCGGAGACCATGATCAGCCCCGCGCCAGAAGCTGCTCGACATCGCGCCATGAACGCGCCCGGTCGAAACGGCCCTCGCCCGCATGAATATCCTGCGGGTCGAACAGAACCGGCCGTACATGGCCGGGAAACTGCGGATGACTCAGGATCTCAGGCAGGTCGTCAATGAAGATGGAGCATTCCTCGGAGCCGATCCGCTTGAGCTTCTCCGCAATCGTCAGCTCGAAGAACACGCTCGTAGGCTCGAGCAGCCCATTTGCCGCTCCAGCAATGCCTTGGCTCGCCAGAAACTTGCGCGCTGCCTCATGCAGATCATAGCCCGGGCCCTTGAAGGGAAATCTTGTCTTGTGGCTGATGATGCGGATGCGCGCACCCGCCGCCATGAGCTTGCGGATCGCTTCCGCGGCCCCGTCATAGAGTGAAGCGAGATGCATCCGGGCGCCATAGACCTCACCCTGCAGCTTCGTCCAGTCATCCTCGCGATCGACCTTGCGCAGATAGCCGCGAACGTCGTCCTTGCCGCGTCCGATATCAGGCGTGATCAGGCCTTGGTCGCTCGCCACGCGATGAAAAACACCGTCATACGAAACCAGCGTGTTGTCGAAGTCGATGCCGAGAACGAGATCGCCCATAGCGAAGAGATCACAGCGACATGTCGATGACGGGCCGTCCAACGTGCCCGTCTTTCAGATCGCCGAGCGCCGCATTGATGTCGTCGAGCCCATAACGCCGGGTCAGCAGAGATGCAACATCGATCCTCTTCGAAGTCATCAGAGCGGCGATCTTGGGAAAGTCGCGGTCGGGAACGCTGTCACCGCCCCAGGTGCCGAGCAGGCTCTTGCCCTGATTGAGGAGGCCCGGTGAAATCCGCAGCTCCTCGCCGGCCCTGGCATTGCCGGCAATGACGGCGCGTCCGCCTTGCGCGCGCACGCTTTCGAAAGCCATGGCCATGACGCCAGGCTGGCCGGTTGCCTCGACCGCGAGATCGACGCCCTTGGCATTGGTCGCTGCTTTGATGGCGGCGAGCACGTCATCGCTCTTGGGATTGATGAGAAGCTTGGCGCCGAACGCTTTTGCCATCTGAAGCTTGTCGTCCGCCACATCGACCGCGATGACGGGATCGAGGCCTAGTGCCACCGCCGTCATGATCGCCGATTGGCCGATGCCGCCCGCGCCAAAGATCGCGATGCTTTCGCCGGCCTTGGCACGGCCGGTATTCACGACACAGCCATAGCCCGTCGGCAGGGCGCAGCCCAGCATGATCGCATGCTCGGGCGGAACGCCGTCGGGCAACAGTGACAGACGGTTCTCGGAGCAGACCGCCATTCTCTGAAAGGAAGTCACGGCCCCCGCATTCACCACTTGCCCGTTGCAGGAGTATTTGGCGCCGCCCGCCTCGATTCCCTGCGCCTTGAGCCAGCTCATCACAACGAGATCGCCGGATCTGACGCGCGTCACATCGGCACCCCTCTCGAGCACGCGCCCGACACCTTCGTGGCCGAGGCAATGCGGCAGCCATTTATCCTCGCCCTTCATGCCCCAGACTTCCATCACCTGGGTGCGGCAGGCACCTGAAAAGACGACCTCGACCAGCACCTGGCCTGAGCGCAAGGCCGGGATCTCGATGTCCCAGAGCTCGAGGGGTTTCGCGGTCTCGACCAAAATGGCGGCGGCGGTCTTCATCTCTTTTCTTCAACGTCCGTTGAGGCGCTGGGTGATCTTTCCGGCGACGGATGCCGCATCGAGGCCGAGCTGCTGACGGGCATAGGATTGCTTGCCCGATTGCGTGTAGAAGGAATCGGGTGTCGCGATGCGCATGAACCTGGTCATCGCGCCGGGGTCGCGATCGCTGATCCATTCTAGAATGGCGCTGCCGGCGCCGCCCGCGACGCTGTGCTCCTCGAGGCTCACCACCAATTTGGAGCGAGCGAAGCTCTGGGTGAGCCTTTCGCCGTCGAGCGGTTTCACCGAGACGAGCGACACGACGCCGACATCGATCTTCTTCTCGGACAGGAGTTCGGCCGCCCTCATGGCTTCGGGCAACAGATTGCCGACCGCCAGTATGATGCAGTCGGCGCCGGGCTTTACCAGCAGGCTGCCGCCGACGCCGACTTTCGGCTCCGATTGGTGAATGACAGGCTCGCCCTTCTTGCCGAGCCTGATATAGAGAGGTCCCTCATGCTGCATGGCGGCCTTGAGGCAGGCGCGCACTTCCAAGGCATCGCCCGGACAGAGCACGGACATGTTGGGGAGCACGCGCAAAAGCGCGATGTCCTCGAGCGCATGATGAGTGGGGCCCAAAGCAGCATAAGAGAGGCCCCCACCCACGCCGACGACGGTCGCCGGCACATTGTGATAGCACAGATCGACCCTGATCTGTTCGAGCACGCGCGTGGTGATGAAGGGCACGATCGTATAAGCAAAAGGGCGGAAGCCCGACATGGCCAGGCCGGCCGCGACGCCGATCATGTTGGCTTCGGCCACGCCGCAATTGAGAAACTGGTCAGGAGCCGTTTCCTTGAGCTTGTCGAAAAGCTTGTTGCCGATATCGCCCGACAACAGCACCGGCTTCTGATTGGTCGCGCAGAGCCGCGTCATCTCGTCGGCGAATGCGTTTCTCATGGGAGACCAAGCTCCTTCTTGGCGGCACCGACTTCCTCGAGCGTCGGGACGCGATAGTGCCAGTTGTTGTCATCCTCCATGAAGGACACACCCTTGCCCTTGACGGTGTCGGCAATGATGGCGAGCGGCTTGCCGGATGTCCGCGGCATGGCGCTCAAGGCAGCCGCGAGAGCGGCGTGATCGTGGCCGTCCAGACGCACCGTGTCCCAACCGAAGGCCTGCCATTTTTCCGGCAAGGGATCGAGGGCGAGAATCTCCTGGCTGCGACCGGTCGCCTGCCATTTGTTGAAATCGACGATGGCGCACAGATTGGCGAGCTTCTGCTTGCCGGCGAACATGGCCGCTTCCCAGACACTCCCCTCGTTGCATTCGCCGTCGCTCAGCAGGACGAAGACATGATTGTCGCGTCCGGCGAGGCGTGCCGCCAAGGCCAGGCCATTGCCAATGGGAAGCCCATGGCCGAGGGAGCCGGTCGCCGCTTCGACGCCCGGAATGCATTGCGGGCCCGGATGCTCGGCAAGCTTGCCGCCATTGTTGTTGAAGGTCGCCAGGGTCTCGGGAGAAGCGAAGCCGCGTTTGGTCAGGACGGCATAGAGGGCGAGCGCCGCATGGCCCTTGGACAGGATGAAACGGTCGCGGTCCTCGGCCAACGGCTTTGCCGGATCCACTTTCAGGACCGACCAATAGAGCACAGCCAGAATATCGATGCAGGAAAGCGCCGATGCCAGATGAGCGGGCTTTGCCTGATGGGTCAGCTCGATGACGGTGCCGCGCAATTCGCGGGCAATCCGATCAAGGGATTGCATGTCCAAGAGGGTGTTCCTTTGCTTGGCGTCGTGCATACTGGTTTCCAGCGCGTTTGTCATGCGTTGCGATAGTGCCGGCGCGCCATTTCGAGGCTTTCGGGCGTGCCGATGTCACGGTGATATCCTTCGATTTCGAACCCCTGGATGCGGCCCATGAGCTCCGGAATGATCTCGGCGGAGAGGTCGACGACGGCCTTTCCGGACGCCTCCAGATAGGCGAAGATATCGGGCTCGAAAATGAACGCCGCCGCATTGGCAAGATTGCCCGGCGGATCGACCTTTTTCTCATGGAACTCACGGATGATATGGTTCTGATCCATGAGGACGACGCCACAGGATTGCGGATGATCGGTGCGAAACAGCGCCATGGTGGCGAGCACATTGGACGGCCGCCCGGCATGGGCCTGGATGAAGGCCGAGACATCGAGGTCGCTGGCGTTGTCGCCATGAGTGACGAGCAATGGCTTCTCCCCGAACCATGGGCGATTGGCCAGGAGCGTGCCGCCCGTACCGAGAAGAACCGCCTCGTCGACGAGGTCGACGGAGCCGCTCCACGGCGATGAATGTACGAAGCTGCGGATCACAGGGCCCAGATGGTGCGTGTTGACGAGGACGCGCTCGATGCCACCTTCGAAGAGCATGGCGAGCCAGCGGTCGAGCAGCGGCCGCCCCGCTACATCAACCATGGCCTTGGGCACCGTGTCGGTCAGGGGGCGCAGCCTGGTCCCGAGGCCGGCCGCCAAAAGCAAGGCCCGCATCAGGACAGGACCTCGGCGATCTCGGCAACGGACAAGGGCGTGTTGCCGAGCTTGCTCACCTGGCAGGCAGCCGCGGCCGAAGCCAGATAGCTCGAAAGCCAGATATCGCCGCCGGCGCACAGGCCAAGAGTCACGCTGCTGAACAGCGAATCGCCGGCGCCCGCGACGTCCTGAGGCCGCGGATTCATGGCCGGCAGGCGGTCGGTCCGCAGCACGTCATAAATCGGGGCATGGATCAGCAGGCCCTCGGCGCCCAGCGTCACCAGCACCGTCTTGGCATCCGCCGCAAGCCTGAGCTTCTCGGCAAGCTCCACCAGGCCGCTGCTCGAATCCTTGACCGCGAGACGCGCCTCGCGCTCTGTCGGCGTGATGATGTCCATGCCGCGAAAGCGCGAGACATCGGAATACTGGGACGATGCCTGACTGTCGGCGGCGAGCCTCACCTTGTGCTTCGTGCACAGCGCCGCAATGCGCGTCACCAGCTCGCTCGGCAGGCAGCCATAGTTGAAATCGGAGAACAACAGCGCATCGAGACGCGGCACCAGGGCCTCGACCCTCTCATAGATCTCGTCCTGCAGCTTCTGCTCGATCGCATATTGGCGCAGGTCGCTCACCCGAAGCAGGGTCTTGTTGTGGGCGCGATAGCGCTTCTTGAGAGTCGTCGGCCGGCTGCGGTCGCTCAACAGGTCCGGCTTTACGCCATAAGATTTGAGCCTCTCCTGGGCGAAATCCCACAGCGGTCCTTCGCGCGCGACAGTGATATACTCCACATCGGCGCCGAGACCGGCGCAATGCGCCGCGACGATCCCGCTTCCGCCGACGAACATGTGGCTGCTGATGGGACTCACCACCAGGGTCGGATCCTCCTGGCTCATGCCGAGCGGCTCGCAATCCACATATTCATCGACGATGAGATCGCCGATCACCGCGACGCGCAGGCCGTTCAAGCGCTGCAGCAATGCCAGCGCGTCGGACGAGGAGTAATTGTGGCGCTTGAGGAAGGCGGGGTCGAGCCTAAATGCGCTCTCGAGAGGTGCGGCCGAATATTGCCGATCGATCATGCTCAGATCGGTGAAGCGCATCTCGCCCGAATTGAACAGCAGCCGGCCGCCGTAGGATTCGAGGATCGCGAGTTCAGGGTTGCTGCGCGATTCATGTTCCTTGCCCTTGGCGACGATTTCCGGCTTCAGCGTCTTGATGACGTCGAGAACGGAGTCTTCAATAACGAAGGCTAGGTCGACGATGCCGATGGCGCGAATGGATTCGAGCCGCATCTCTGCCTCGATGCTGGTGCCGGGCGTTCCGTCCGGGGTGATGCCGACGAGTAGAAAGGTCCCGTTGGACTTGGCGAACTGCAGCAGACGGACATGGCCTGGATGCAGAATGTTGAAGTTGCCGTAGACGAAGACCAGCGTGTCATCGCGCTTCAGCCGGGCCCTCAGGATCTCGGCGAGTTTCTTCAAGGCCGTCATGGTCACGTCTCAGACAAAGAAGTTGAGCCGAGGGACTTTCACCCGCGCAGGACGATTAAAAGCAGGAACGCCCGCAACGCCTTCCCGTGCATAGATATTGCAGGACAAGACCAACGATTACCGTCCCGCGAATGTCCGCAAACGACTGCTTTACTCAGTTCCATTGCATGTCCGGCTTGGGGCCAAGTGGAGACCGTGATGTGAGCGAGGTGACCGCAGCCTCTTACCTATACCGGCACTCGCCTGTCAAATTCGGGAAAAGCGCGCGCGGTGGCGACATTGAGCTGCACGCTTTTCGCAGCTACCTTTCGCGCATGGGCACATGCAAGATCATCCGCCGCGGTCGCGGCGAAGGCTTCCAAGGCAAGCAAGGGCTTGATTACTTTTCCGGCATATCGGCACAGTCGGCCGGATCGAAAGCCATCTGCATGCATCTTCTGGAGATGCCTCCAGGGGCGGAAGCGAAACCGCATCTCCATGAAGCGCACGAGACCGCGATCTATGTGCTCGAAGGTACAGCCGAGTTCCGGCACGGGGCCAATCTTGAGCATCTCGACCGGGTGGAGGCGGGCGACTTCATCTATATCCCGGCGGGCGTTCCGCATCAGCCCTTCAATCCCACGGACCGGGCGGCCAAAGCCCTCATCGCGCGCACCGACCCCAATGAACAAGAGAGTGTCGTTCTGCTGAAATGACATCAAGACGTGCTGGATTCTGGCACCCTGGGTTATGCATCGGTGCTATCCCAGGTTCCCTCTCATAATTCCGCCAAGGTGTGGCCGTTTGCTTCCGGGGAACCAAAACTCCTTCCCTCAGGGTCACTCCTCGTCAAAATTTTAGTAACCCGTTGGCAATATTAACTAAATTTCGGGAACCGGCGGTGCCACCAGGACGTTCTTCATACCTCCAACCCACCAAGAGGACTCTGTCATGAAAAAGTGGCTCATAACTGCAGGCGCCGTCGCCCTGGCCGCCGCTCTCGCGGCTGCAACCCCGGCCTCCGCCCGGAGCGGCGTCAAGGTCGGCTCGCTCAATTGCGTCATAGAAGGCGGAGTCGGCCTTATCCTGGGATCCTCCAAGCAGATGGTTTGCCGCTATCGCTCGGCCAGCACCGGACGGTCCGAGCGGTATGTCGGCCGGATCTCGCGCCTCGGCATCGACATCGGCGTCACCACGAAATCCTATATGACCTGGGCGGTCTTTGCGCCGGGCAAGGTGCAGCGCGGCGCCCTTGCCGGCTCCTATGGCGGCGCTTCCGCTGAAGCCACCATCGGCGTGGGTCTCGGCGCCAATGTGCTGGTCGGCGGCTTCAAGAAGACGATCGCTCTTCAGCCGCTCAGCGTTCAGGGCCAGAAAGGCCTCAATATTGCGGCGGGTGTCGCCGGCCTCAGCTTGCGTTACGCTGGGCGCTAAGATCCTGACGCGATCGTGCGCTGTCGCCGCTCACGCGCATGGAGCTTTTTCGGTTCCATGCGTATATAATAAGGGCCTGACATTCGATGGGAGGCGACAGCGTGCTCGGATCTGCAGTCAAAACAGGCCTTTCTCTCCTCTTCGTCGGTCTTTTCGCTTCTGCGGCTGACGCCGGGTGCAAGTCGGCACCCGGCCCTTCCGTCGACTGGTCAGGTTGCAACAAACAAGTTCTGCAACTTGACGGTACCGACCTCTCGGCGGCAAATTTGCAAGGTGCATTCTTGTCCGGCACCAGCCTGGCCTCGGCAAAGCTCGCCAATTCCAATCTCCAAATGAGCGAACTTGTCCGCACCTTGCTAAAGACGGCCGACCTCTCGGGCGCCAATCTGGAGAAGAGCCTGTCCAGCCGGGCCGATTTCACGGGGGCGATCCTCAAGGGGGCGCGGCTTGTAAAAGCCGAGTTTCTGCGTGTGAGCTTCGATGGCGCCGATCTCTCCGGCGCCGATCTCTCCGAGGGCGAGTTCTCGCGCAACAGCTTCGTCAAGGCCAATCTGGCGGGCGCCAATCTTTCAGGCGCCATGCTGCCGCGCGCGAATTTCAGCGAAGCCAATCTCGCCGACGCCTCCTTCAAGCGTACTTATCTTTATTGGACGAGGTTTGAAGGCGTAGATCTGAGCCAAGTGCACGATCTCACCCAGGTGCAGGTTGACATGGCTTGCGGCAATGACCAGACGAAATTGCCTGCCGGCCTCACCATGCCGTCTCATTGGCCCTGCGCCGAAGACTGAAGCATGCCATCGATGCGGGCCGCGATCGCGCGCCATTCATCCTCGTAGGGAACGAACGGACCGGCAGGCGCATCGCCGAGAAGTCGAGCGTGGCCGCGACGTATGATCTCGTCGCGCAACTTGCGGGTGTCGCGTGGCGGCGACAAGAGGCCAGAACGCGCCAGATAGGCAGCGAACCCGCTTTGCCCTTTCCAGGACAAGGGGAAGGGAAGGCCTGGCAACTCAAAGATCTCGACCGGCTTCCCAGACCGGCAGGCCTCAGCGAGCATGGAGGCGCTGTCCTCGGTGACGATGAAGCGCTCAGCCTCGCTCAAAATGAAGCGATGCGGGTTGTCCACCCCGCCATTCCAGCGATGGACATAGGCGTCCGAACCCACGGCCTCCGCCAAGATCCGCGCCACATCCCTGTGAGTGCGCGGCGATGTCGAGACCAGCAGCGATCCCTCATTCTGCCGGCGAAAGTCCTTGAGTTTCTCGCCCAGGCTCCGCGCTTCGCCAGGGCCAAGACGGAAAGGAAAAATGCTCCCGCCCACCAGCACGCCGGTCCATGGCCGCGGCAAATGTGAAAAACGCGACTGCCAGATCTGGTCCTCCGGGTCGAGGGCGTCGCTGGTCATAGGCAGCAGTGCCTTGTGGATGTTCGGACCGTCGGGAAGTGCATATTGCGGCGTCGTGACCACCAGGTCGAAGTTCTCGAGCGGGAAGCGCGGTCGCCCCAAATGGATGAGCTTGGTGCGGCCGTCGGATTGCTGCTTGATCCACACCGCGATCGGCGCGGTGCGGCGGCCCACCGCAATGACGGCATCCGGCCAGGGCGGCGACAGGCTGTCGGAGCGCTTTTTGTCGATGGTCCAGAGTCCCGGGCTCAGAAACAGATTGGGCACGTGATGGAGGTGCGACCAGTTGAGCCGCTTGAGCACGAAAGCCGCACCCAAGCGCTCCGCCAGCGCTCGGGCCTGGGCGTTGTCGCCCTCGCGAGCTCCCTGCAGAACCCAGACCAGATACTGCGCGCGAACCGGCTCCGCTTGCATCATGTTAGCCTAAACAGACCATTCGCCTTGGCATGGGCATCGAGGGAGATTTGCGGACGGGCGCCGACATGGGAAATCACTTCCGCGGCAGCAAGGGCGCCCAGTCTCGCGCATTGCGCCAGAGGCAGATCACGGGTGAAGCCGTAAAGAAAACCGGAGGCGAAGAGATCGCCGGCTCCCGTCGCATCCACGACTTGCGCAACGGGATGCGCCTCCACGACATGGATATCATCGCCGTTCACGATCACGCAGCCTGCTTCCGAACGGGTCAGCGCCGCAATCGCACAGTCCTTGCGGGCGCGCTGCATCGCCTCATCGAAATCATCCACCTGATAGAGCGACTTGATCTCCCTCTCATTGGCGAACAGGATATCAATGTCGCTTCGGATAAGTTCGAGGAAGCTTTCGCGGTGACGGTCGACGCAGAAGGAGTTGGAGAGCGTGATGGAAACGTAGCGCCGGGCCCCGCGGGCAATGCGCGCCGCCTTCTTGAAAGCTTCCTTGGCGAGCGGCGGATCCCAGAGATAGCCTTCGAGATAAGTCACCTTGGATGCCGCGACCACGGCCTCGTCGATATCCGCGGGCGCCAGATGCACGCAGGCGCCGAGGAATGTGTTCATCGTGCGCTCGCCGTCCGGCGTGACGAGGATGAGAGAGCTCGCGGTCGAGGGTCCCGATGCCGCATGCGGGGTGGCGAAATGCACGCCTGCCGATTGTGTGTCGTGCGTGAAGACCTTGCCCAGCTGATCCGCCTTCACCTTGCCGATGAAGGCGACCTTGCCGCCGAATGAGGCGATGCCGACCGCGGTGTTCGCGCCGGAGCCGCCGGAGATCTGGGTGGATGGCCCCATGTCGTCGAAAAGCTCAGCGGATTCCTCCTCCGAGATGAGGCGCATCATGCCCTTGGTCAGATCATGGCTGGCAAGGAAGCTTTCCTCCACGCGCGAGAACACGTCCACAATGGCGTTGCCGATGGCGAGGACGTCGAAATCCGGCTTGTTCATGATAGCCTTCGAAATTTGAAAGGAGGGCCCGAGCCCCTACAGGATCGCCCTTGCCGCCGCAAGCCGGGAACATTACTTGAGGGGACCATGATCAAAGCCGCCTTCAAGGCCCTGGCCGACCTCCTCTCCACCGATTTCCGCAGCGTCCTTCTCAAGGCCATCGCTCTTGCGGTGGTGCTTCTTGTCGCCGTGGTCGCCGGCGCGGTGTTCATCCTCGACATGCTGAAGCTCGCCCCATGGGGCTGGGGCAACGACATCATTGAGGTTGCAGCCGGCCTCGGCCTTGCGGTGCTCGCCTTCTTCATGGTCGCGCCGGTGACGGCGCTCTTCGCCGGTCTCTATCTCGACCACATTGCCGGTCTGGTCGAGCGCAAGCACTATCCACAGGACCCGCCAGGCCGGGAATTGCCGGTTTTGAAAGCAGCCTTGCTTGGCGGGCAATTCGGCCTGCTCGTCCTCATCGTCAATCTGGCAGTGCTGCCGATGCTCCTCTTCGGCATCGGGGCCATCGCCCTCCTCATCGCCAATGCCTATCTGCTCAGCCGGGAATATTTCGAGATGGCGGCGATGCGGCATATGCCGGTCGAGGAGGCCAAGCAATTGCGGCGCGAGAAATCGATCGAGGTCTTCACCGCCGGCTTCATTCCCGCCATCCTCGCTTTGGTGCCGCTGGTCAATCTCACCGTGCCGCTGTTCTCGACCAGCTACTTCGTCCACCTTTTCAAGGGGCTGAAGCGGTCTTCGGCTTGAACAGGCAGAGATCGCTGATCAGGCAGCGCGGGCATTCGGGCTTTCTCGCTTTGCAGATATAACGCCCGTGGAGGATGAGCCAATGATGGGCATGGTGCTTGAACTTTTCAGGCACGACCTTCTCGAGCTTGAGTTCGACCTCGAGTGGCGTCTTTCCCGGCGCCAGACCAGTGCGGTTTCCCACCCGGAAAATATGCGTGTCGACGGCGATCGTCGGCTCGCCAAAGGCGACATTAAGCACGACATTGGCGGTCTTGCGGCCGACGCCCGGAAGCTCTTCGAGTGCCGTGCGTTCGCGCGGAACTTCGCCGCCATATTTGGCGATCAGGAGCTTCGACAGCGCCATAATGTTCTTGGCCTTCGTCCGGTAGAGGCCAATGGCGCGGATGTGAGAGATGAGTTTCTCCTCGCCGAGCGCCAGCATCTTTTCGGGCGTGTCGGCGATTTTGAACAAGGGACCGGTCGCGCGGTTGACGCTGACATCGGTCGCCTGTGCTGAAAGTACGACCGCGACCAGAAGCGTATAGGGGCTGAGATAGTCGAGCTCGCTTTCGGGGTGGGGATCGGCCTTGCTGAAGCGGCGAAAGATTTCGGCGATCTGGTCTGGCTTGAGCCGTCTCTGGGCCATGAGTTCAAGTTCCTTGCTCGACTTGGTGACCTGAACCCAGCTTGCGGGTAAGATCAAGTGATGAACGCGAACGCAGACGAAACCTTCCGCGCCACCTTACGGCCCTATCGCTCGCTTGGCCGGACAGGCTTCGTCCTCCTCATGGCGGTGCTGATCGCCCTCAACTTCGCGGCCGGAACGGCGTTCTATTTGCTCGGCGCCTGGCCCATCGCGCCTTTTCTTGGTGCGGATGTCGCTCTCGTCTGGTGGGCTTTCCGCAAGAACTACAAAGATGCGCTGAAGGAAGAGCAGATCGAGGTTACGGCGCACGAGCTCATATTGCGGCGCATCGATCGCCATAGGCAGCGCGAAGAGCTGCGCTTCACCCGCGAGTGGGTCAAGGTCGAGCTCGAGGAGGACAAGGAACGCGATCTCATCGGCGGTCTGTTCTTGCGTTCGCGCGGCGAGCGCACTGAGATCGGCCGTTTTCTGGGCGCCCGCGACCGCAAGGAAGCCGCCGCCCTGCTGCGCGCCGCCCTTGCAAAACCTCACATATGACAATCGCTTAGCGCGCATCCCGGCGAAGTGGAAACGCTTCGCCGATAAGGATTCGCGCCAGATCAATATGTTGGAGCAAATCCTTATCGCCAAAGTCTTCAACCCCGGATCGAGTCCGGGGCAGGCCTTTGGCGGGATTTGCTCTAGCTGCAGCAAGAATCGGGTGGTTACAGCGCTTCGACTTTCCTAGATTCGCCCCATGACACCAGAGATCGAGATCCTTTCCACCCCCACCCGCGACTATGAAGTCGTGAAGAAGACGCTCGCCTTCATCCATGAGAATTGGCGCGAGCAGCCCTCACTCGAGGCGATCGCCGAGCAGGCGCAATTAAGTCCGACCCATTTGCAGCGGCTGTTCACTCGCTGGGCCGGCCTTTCTCCGAAGGCGTTTCTGCAAGCCGTGACGCTCGACCATGCGCGGACGCTTCTGCGCGAGTTCGGCCTCGATCCTCGACACCGCTTATGAAGTCGGGCTCTCGGGACCGGGCCGGCTGCACGATCTTTTCGTCACCCATGAGGGGATGACGCCGGGCTTTTACAAAGCCGGCGGCAAGGGCCTTACCTTGCGCTTCGGCTTCCATGACTGTCCTTTTGGGCGCGCGCTGGTCATGATCACCGATCAGGGGCTCGCCGGCCTCGCTTTTGCCGATGACGGACTGGAAAAGGACACGCTCATCGACATGCAGTCGCGCTGGCCAGGAGCCGCCTATATCGAGGACTGGCTCGCCACGAAGCCCTATGCCGACCGCATTTTCAAACCGGAGAACTGGCGCAAGGACCAGCCGCTGCGGGTCGTCTTCATCGGCACGGATTTCGAGATCCGCGTATGGGAGACGCTGTTGCGCATTCCCTTGGGCAAGCGCTCGACCTATTCCGATGTCGCCAACCATATCGGCAAGCCGAAGGCAGCGCGTGCCGTCGGTGCCGCGGTCGGGCGCAATCCCGTTTCTTTCGTTGTCCCTTGCCATCGCGTCCTCGGAAAGTCGGGAAGCCTCTGCGGCTATCACTGGGGCCTGACGCGCAAGCGCGCCATCCTCGGCTGGGAAGCAGGGGTCGCGGCGAAGGCCGCGTGAGCCCTTTTCGCGAGTTGGATTCGGCCGTGGAACTAGGCCGCTTCGTTGCGGTTGGAAAAAGAGCGTTTGGCCATCGGTTTGATGGTCTAGCTCCCCTTTGGTCGGAGGAACCGCTGATGGCCCTTGAAACACTTGCCCCAGCCACTGAACTTGCCGCGAAAGGAAGCAAACCCTTCCCGAATGAAAACCCCGAATATCGCAAGGCGCGAACCAAGCTCCTTGCCGAGGAAATCGAGCTTCGCCGCCAAATTCGGCGCGTCGCGGCCCTCCGCCGCGAACTTCCGCCAGGCGGGGAGGCAAAGGATTATCGGTTTCGCGACGAGAATGAGAGGGAGCTAGGACTCGCCGATCTGTTCGGCCGGCACGACACGCTTTTCACCTACACCTGGATGTACGGACCAGAGCGCGAGCGACCGTGCCCGATGTGCACCTCCTTTCTGGGCTCCATTGACATACCTGCAGTCGACATTGAACAGCGCTTGGCGATGGCGATCATCGGTCGGTCCCCGGTGGCGCGCCAGCTTGCCTTCGCGCGCGAGCGTGGCTGGCGCAATCTCAAATTCTACCAGTGCATCGGCGATGAATTCGCGAGAGACTACCGGGCGCTCAAGGATGGCGAAGAGTGGGCTTCGGTGCTCGTGTGGAAACGCGAAGGCAACAAGGTCCGGCTGTTCTGGGCCGCTGAAGGCGGTCTGGAGACTGCCGATCCCGGGTTCGATCCATCTCTCGCACCCGATCCGACGCCGCTCTGGACTGTGCTGGATTGGACGCCCGGTGGGCGCGGAACCACTTGGTATCCCAAGCTCGAATACGGCGCAGCGGGCTAGCTTAACACTTCAACCGACTCGGGCCGTGAATCGGCCTTGAGCCGATAGACGATAGGAACGCCGGTCTCGAGCTCGCGCTTCAGGATCTGAGCCGGTGTCAGGCCTTCCAGCGCCATGATCAGCGCGCGCAGCGAATTGCCATGCGCCGAGACCAGCACAGTCTTGCCCGAAAGCACATCCGGCTGGATATGCACTATGTAATAGGGCAGCGCCCGGGCCAGCGTGTCCTTAAGACTCTCGCCTCCCGGCGGCGGCACGTCATAGGAGCGCCGCCACACATGGACCTGCTCCTCGCCCCATTTCTTGCGTGCATCGTCCTTGTTGAGGCCAGTCAGATCACCATAGTCGCGCTCATTGAGCGCCTGGTCTTTGACCGTATGGAGACCGCTCTGACCCAGTTCATCCAGCATCAGATCGAGCGTGTGCTGGGCTCGCGTGAGCACGCTGGTATAGGCGATCTCGAATTTGAGCTTCTTGCGCTTCAGCCGTTCGCCCGCCGCCCTGGCCTCGGCAACGCCCTTTTCGGTCAGCCCGACATCCTTCCAGCCGGTGAACAGGTTCTTCAAATTCCACTCGCTCTGTCCGTGGCGGACAAGGACCAAGACACGATCCATCCCTCACTCCAGTCCCAATACATCGGCCATTGAATAGAGGCCGGGTTTCTTGTCCTTCGCCCACAAAGCGGCGCGCACCGCGCCGCGCGCGAAGATGTCGCGGCTCTCAGCCTTGTGCGTCAGTTCGATACGCTCGTCGGGACCTGAGAACATGACAGTATGCTCGCCGACGACGCTGCCGCCGCGCAAGGCGGCAAAACCGATATGGCCTAGCGGGCGGGCGCCCGTGTGGCCATCACGCGAGCGCACCGATGATTTGGAGAGATCGATCTTGCGTCCCTCCGCCGCCGCCTGACCGAGCAGCAAGGCGGTGCCCGAGGGCGCGTCGATCTTGTGCTTGTGATGCATCTCGAGGATCTCGATGTCGAAATCCTCAGCGAGGCTCGCGGCAACCTTGCGCACCAGCGCCGCGAGCAGATTGACGCCCAGGCTCATATTGCCCGACTTCACGATGCGGGCATGGCGGGCGGCGGCGCGGATCTTGTCGTCGCCCGCCTTGTCGATGCCGGTCGTCCCGATCACATGAACGATGCGCGCCTGTGCCGACAATTCGACCAAGGCTAGTGAGGCTTGCGGCACGGTAAAGTCGATCAGACCCTCGATCCGGGTGAAGAGCGGCAGCGGATCATCGCTGATCTTTACACCCAGGGGCCCGATGCCGGCGAGTTCGCCCATGTCGGCGCCGACCGAAGGCGCTCCCTTGGATTCGATCCCGCCCGCGATCTCGAGGCCCTCCGTCTCATGCACGATGCGGATGAGAACGCGGCCCATGCGCCCCGAGGCGCCGGCAATGGCGATCTTCACGGCACACCCTCGACGATGACGACGTCGCTTTCGGCGCAGGTATTGAAGATGGCCAGGGCTGCCTCATATTCCTTCGACAAGAAGCAGTCTTTGGCTGCGGCCAAGGACGGGAATTCGATGATCACATGGCGCTCACGCGATGCGCCCTTGACCACTTCGTAGGTGCCGCCGCGCACGATGAACTTGCCGCCATATTTGTCGAACGCCGCCTTGTTGGCGGCGACATAGTCCTTGTAGCGCTCCGGATCCTTCACCGTGACATGCACCATCCAATAGCCCTTTGGCATCGGTCAGACTCCCTCGACGATGACGATATTGGCCTCGCCCGCCCCTCTGCGCTTGGCCTTGGCGGATTGGTACTCGGGCGACTTGTAGCAGGCGACCGCATCGTCATAGGAAGGAAACGCGATGACCACATTGCGTGGCCGGCCCTCGCCTTCCATCTGGCCGGACCGCCCGCCGCGCGCCAGGATCACCGCACCATATTTCTTGAAGGCGAGCGGCGCGCTCTCGGCATAAAGCTTGTACTGGTCGGGATTGGACACGGTGACTTGCGCAATCCAATAGGCCTTGGGCATGGTGCGTTTCCTCGCAAAGACGGAAAAAGGCTCTAGGTGAAAGGTCAGGACCGGTCAATGGCGGTGAAGGATTCACCTTGCGTGTCACTATTAACAGTCACTGGACGTTTCGCACGGCCTCGCGCTCTTGCAACCACTTCACCAAGCTGGAGATGGCCGGGATGCGACTGTTTCGGCAGGCTGATGCGCAACTGTTGGTGAGCCAGGCTAGCTCCCAAAACCTTCCCAGAAGGCGCGCGCCTTGGCGAAGAAGCCTTCCGATTCGGGCGAGTTGTTGCGCGCCTCCTTCGTCGAATTCCCTCAGGAGCTCGCGCTGGCGGCGCGACAGATTGACCGGCGTCTCGACCGTCACCTGGATATACATGTCGCCCGATCTGAGTGGACCGCAGCACCGGCATGCCCTTGCCCTTCAGGCGGAACTGCTTGCCCGCCTGCGCGCCTTCGGCGACGGAGACGCGGGCCTTCTTGCCGTCGATGGTCGGCACTTCGATGTCGCCGCCGAGCGCCGCCGTCGTCATCGAGATCGGCACCTTGCAGAAGAGATCGGCGCCGTCGCGCTGGAAGAATTCATGCGGCCGGACTGACAGGAAAATATAGAGATCGCCGGTCGGGCCGCCGCGCAAGCCCGCCTCGCCCTCGCCGGCGAGCCTGATGCGGGTGCCGTCCTCGACGCCGGCCGGAATATTGACCGAGAGCGTGCGCTCGCGGGTGACGCGGCCCTGGCCGCCGCAGTTGCCGCAGGGATCGGAGATGACCTGGCCGCGGCCCTGGCAGGTCGGGCAGGTGCGCTCGACGGTGAAGAAGCCCTGGCTTGAGCCGCACCGCGCCGACGCCGTTGCAGGTCGCGCAGGTCTTGGGCGTGGTGCCGGGCTTGGCGCCCGAGCCCTTGCAGGTTTCGCAGGTGACGCGAAGTCGGCACGCGGATCTGCGCCGTCTTGCCGGAAAAGGCCTCGGTGAGGCTGATCTCCATGTTGTAGCGAAGATCGGAGCCGCGCGCGGCGCCGACCGCCGCCGCCGCCCGCGCTGGCCGACCGCGGCCGCGCCCGCCCGCCCATGAACTCGCCGAACAGGTCCTCGAAAATATCCGACATCGAGGAGGTGAATTCGGGGCCGAAGCCGGCGCCGCCCCGCCGCGCCGGCCGCCTATGCCGCCTTCGAAGGCCGCATGGCCGAAACGGTCATAGGCCGCCTTCTTCTGCGGGTCCTTCAGGACGTCATAGGCTTCGCTGATTTCCTTGAACTTGTGCTCGGCCGTCTTGTCGCCGGGATTGGCATCGGGATGAAATTGCTTGGCGAGCTTGCGGAAGGCGCTCTTGAGCTCCTTCTCGTCGGCGCCTTTGCGAACGCCCAGAACTTCGTAATAATCGCGTTTGGCCATTGCCGCCGTTACCATGCAACGCGTCTTGCGCCGCATGAGCATCAAGTCGATCCAGACGCACAAACGTGCAAGAATTCGATTGAAACGGCCCCCATCCGCAGGCGCGAAACAAAGTCTCGAGCCAGCGCGGGATGAGGGCCATTGTGCGTTCAGCCTTCCTCAGGCCGATTTCTTTGTCGTCGTCCCTGACTTCGGTGAAATCGGCATCGACCACATCATCTGTCCGCGCTCGGCCGGTGCCGTCGGTCCCGGCATCGGCGCCAGTGACGCCGTCGCCGGGCTGCTGCGCTCTTGGCCTTGTAGAGCGCCTCGCCGAGCTTCATCGCAGCCTGCGCCAGAGCATTGGTCTTTTCCTTGATCACCTCGGCGTCCGAGCCTTCCATCGCCGATTTGAGATCGGCAACCGCCGCCTCGACCGTCGACTTGTCGGCGGCCGAGATCTTGTCGCCGAGCTCGGTCAGCGGACTTGCTGCGTCGAATGGATCAGGCTTTCGGCGTGGTTCTTGGCCTCGACCAGTTCCTTGCGCTTCTTGTCCTCGGCGGCATTGGCTTCGGCGTCCTTGACCATCTTCTCGATCTCGGAATCGGAGAGGCCGCCAGAGGCCTGGATGCGGATCTGCTGTTCCTTGTTGGTCGCCTTGTCCTTGGCCGAGACATTGACGATGCCGTTGGCGTCGATGTCGAAGGTCACCTCGATCTGCGGCACGCCGCGCGGCGCCGGCGGCAGGCCCATGAGATCGAACTGGCCGAGCATCTTGTTGTCGGCTGCCATTTCGCGCTCGCCCTGGAAGACACGGATCGTCACGGCCGTCTGGTTGTCGTCAGCGGTCGAGAAGACCTGGCTCTTCTTGGTCGGGATCGTGGTGTTGCGCTCGATCAGGCGGGTGAACACGCCGCCCAGGGTCTCGATGCCGAGCGACAGCGGCGTCACGTCGAGAAGCAGAACGTCCTTGACTTCGCCCTTGCAGCACGCCCGCCTGGATCGCGGCACCGATGGCCACGACTTCGTCCGGATTGACGCCCTTATGCGGCTCCTTGCCGAAGAACTGCTTCACCGTCTCGATGACCTTGGGCATGCGCGTCATGCCGCCGACGAGCACCACCTCGTCGATCTGGCCGGCGGTGATGCCGGCATCCTTGAGCGCCTGGCGGCAGGGCTCGACGGTCTTCTGGATGAGATCGTCGACCAGAGCCTCGAGCTTGGCGCGCGTCAGCTTCAGGGTGAGATGCTTCGGGCCCGTCTGGTCGGCGGTGATGAAGGGCAGGTTGATCTCGGTCTGGGTCGAAGACGACAGTTCGATCTTGGCCTTCTCGGCCGCTTCCTTGCAGGCGCTGCAGGGCGAGCTTGTCCTTGCGCAGGTCGATGCCCTGCTCCTTCTTGAACTCGTCGGCGAGATAGTCGACGATGCGCATGTCGAAGTCTTCGCCGCCCAGGAAGGTGTCGCCATTGGTCGACTTCACTTCGAAGACGCCGTCGCCGATTTCGAGGATGGAAATGTCGAAGGTGCCGCCGCCGAGGTCATAGACCGCGATGGTGCCGGCTTCCTTCTTGTCGAGGCCATAGGCGAGCGCTGCCGCGGTCGGCTCGTTGATGATGCGCAGCACTTCGAGGCCGGCGATCTTGCCGGCATCCTTGGTCGCCTGGCGCTGGCTGTCGTTGAAATAGGCCGGAACCGTGATGACGGCCTGGGTGACGGTCTCGCCCAGATAGCGCTCGGCGGTCTCCTTCATCTTCTGCAGGATATAGGCCGAAATCTGCGACGGCGCATATTTCTGGCCGCGCGCTTCGACCCAGGCATCGCCATTGTCCGCCTTGACGATCTTGTAGGGGACGAGCTTCTTGTCCTTCTCCACCATCGGGTCGTTCCATGCGCCGGCCGATCAGGCGCTTGATGGCGAAGAATGTGTTTTCGGGATTGGTGACCGCCTGGCGCTTGGCGGGCTGGCCGACGAGCTGTTCGCCATCGCTGTTGAAGGCGACGATCGACGGGCGTGGTGCGCGCCCCTTCCGCATTCTCGATGACCTTCGGCTGTTTGCCTTCCATGACGGCGACGCAGGAATTGGTCGTGCCGAGGTCGATACCAATAACTTTAGCCATTTACAAAACCTCCTTGCGGCAGACCCCGGTGGAAGCCCTATCTCCGGCACTTCCGCCCCGGACTTCAGGGGGTGCGGGTCCCCAATTTAAGTTTGGCCGGGCGGCCCTGATTTCCAGGGAAACCCGGCGTTCGGGGGCTATATAGGGTTGCGAGTCAGGGCCTATCAAGTTTTGGTGAAAGGAAAATTGTCGATCTACCGGCTGTTTCGGGTGGCCGCAGGCGGCACCCGCTTCTACCAGCGGGAACCGATCGCCGGCGGAGCTTGGCCGGAGGCCCTTCGGGCCCGACGAGGGATCTATGATGTGACCGGCTTGAAACATGACGAGCGGACTTAAGCATTTGCCGGGCTATTTCTCGCGACCTGCTCAGGACGCGCTAGTCGCTACGCTGAGAGAGGCCCTTGCCAAAGCGCCGTTTTTACACCCCGGTGATGCCGCGCAGCGGTCGGCCCTTTACCGTCAGGATGAGCAATTTGGGGACGCTCGGCTGGGTATCGGACCGGGCCGGCTATCGCTATCAGGCGACCCATCCCGAGACCGGCGAGCCCTGGCCCGCCATCCCGCCCATGGTGATGGATGTCTGGCGGGCGGTTTCGGACTATGCTGCATGAGCCTCAGGCCTGCCTCGTCAATTACTACCGCGAAGGCGCCAAGATCGGCCTCCATCGCGACGAGGACGAGGAGGATTTTGCCGCACCTGTCGTCTCGATCTCGCTGGGCGACACGGCTATTTTCCGTATCGGCGAGCACCGAGCGCGGCGGCAAGACCGAGACGCTCAAGCTCGCACTCAGGCGACGTGCTGGTGATGGGCGGCGCCTCGCGCCTGAGCTATCACGGCATCGATCGGGTGCTCTCCGGCACCTCGAGCCTGCTCAAGGATGGCGGGCGTCTCAATCTCACCTTGCGAAGAGTCACCAAGCCATAAGGTGTCAAACAGGCGCAAGCGCCGCCAGTTCACGGCGGAAGGGCAGCGCATCGCCAAGATCCGCCGCATCGAGTTCGCGCGCGAAGCGATGACCGGCATAGGTCGCCCAGGCAATGGGCCCAGGCGCCTGGGCGTCGCCGATGACCCTGATGCCGCGAATCCCACTTTCAGCCCATTCCGACCGCCGCAATGTGAGATCGCGCCAGAGCTGGTCGTCAGGGCCGCGCGAGGTCACAAGGACGACAGCGTCGGCTACAAGGTCCCGCCGGCTTCCCGTATAGACGCAGGCCGTCGTCACGCCGCCCGCCGCGAGCCGCGTCACCGCGCGATTGAGCTCGATCTCGACGCCAAGACTCGCGAGCCGCCGGTGGATCGCGGCCTGTTCCAGCGTGTTGCGCGTCCAATCGGAGACATAGGCGGATGGCGTCACCAGGGTCACCCGGGCGCCATGTTTCACCAGAAGCTCGGCGAGGACTCCGCCCATGTAATAGTGATCGTCGTCGAAGAGCACGACGCGGCCTTGCGGAATTTTTCCGGCCATCAAGTCGTCGGGCGTGAAGACGGAAAGCGCGCCGTCATTCGGCATCGGCACGACATGAGCGCGCGCCACGCCATCGCGCCGCCAAGTGGCGCCGGTCGCCAGAGCGACCTGCTCGAACCCGAAGGACAGAATATCGTCAGCGGTGAGACGGCTGTCGAAGTAGATCTCGACATTCGCCATGCGCCCAAGCTGATGGACACGGTAATCGCGCACCCGCCCCCAGGCGGCAAGTCCCGGCAGCTTGCATTCCCGCGCCACCCGCCCGCCAAGCTCGCTTGCCGCCTCCGCCAAGGCCACCTTGTAGCCGCGCTGGCCAAGGGCCCGCGCCGCTTCGAGACCGGCAGGCCCCGCGCCCACGATCAAGACGCTCTCGGATGGGCCTTTCGCCTCGATGCGCTCGGGATGCCAGCCCTTGCGCCATTCCTCCATGAAGGTCGGGTTCTGCGTGCAGCGCGAGATCGACATGGTCATGTCGCCGGTGATGCAGATATTGCAGCCGATGCATTCGCGAATATCGTCGATGCGGCCTTCCTCCACCTTCTTGGGCAGGAAGGGATCGGCAATCGAGGGCCTGGCGCAGCCGATGAAGTCGAGCGTGCCGGATCTGATCATTCGGACCATGACATCGGGCGAGGTGAAGCGGCCGACGCCGACGACGGGCTTGGAAGTGAGCTTCTTGATGTCCTTGACGAGGCTTTCCTGCGCGCATTCTTCCTTGAAACGCGAGGGGCCTGAGCAGTCCTCCCAGGTGCCATGGGCCAAGTCCCAGAGATCGGGAAGGTCGGCATGCATCTCGATGAGATCACGCAATTCGGCATTGGCGAAGCCAAGCTCGCCCACGACCTCGTCAAGGGAGAGGCGCAAGGTGATGCCGCAGCTGTCGCCGATCGCCTCTTTCGCCTCGGCCACCAACTCGCGCAGCAGGCGCGCGCGGTTCTCGAGCGACCCGCCATATTCATCGCCCCGCTGGTTGGTCGCCCGCGACAGAAAATGCTGGATGACGCCGAAACCATGGGCGCCATAGAGACAGACCAGATCGAAACCCGCGACTTTCGTCCGCTTGAATGCGTTGCGGTGCCAGCGGATGAGATCGCGGATGTCCTCCTTGTCCATGGCGCGAGCCTGGACCGGATCGTTGGTGAAGGTGCGGATCGGCAAGGCGGTCGGCCCGCGCGGCACTTCCTTGGTGTAGAGATTGGGTCCGTTGATGCCGGAATAAGCGAGCTGGATCCCCGCGAGCGCGCCATGCTCATGGATGCCGTCCGCCATCCGCGCCAGGGCCGGGATGTCGGCATCGTCCCAGAGCCTGAGCTCGATGAAGGGCGTGATCTCGGAGGTGTGGTGGAGTTCAGTCTGCTCGGTGAAGACCACGCCCCAGCCGCCTTCCGATTTCGTCCGGCGCATTTGCGCCGCTGCGGACGGATCGCGATAGCCTCCGCCATTGCAATGGGGGACTTGAAAAAATCGGTTCTTGGCAGTGACTGGCCCGATAGACATGGGCTCGAACAGAATGTCATAGCGCGGGTCGCGCATGATCGTCCGCCTCCGCTAGCGCGCATCCCGGCGAAGTGGAAATCACTTCGCCGAAAAGGACTCGCGCCAAATCAATATCTTGGAGCAAATCCTTATCGCCAAAGTCTTCAACTTTGGCGGGATTTGCTGTAGTCAATGGGTCGTCCGCTTGCCGATGCGGCGTCCCAGGTCCGGCTCTCATCGCATATGGTCAACGCTGCGAACAATATTCTTTTCCGTTTCCGCGCTTCGATAATCCAAAACCGGAAAGTGCGGGGATTGAAGTGCAAAGGCGCTTCAGTCGTCGCCCTCCTCGAAGGCGCGCCTTCAAATCTTCCGGACGCGGGGCCGAGATGATGTTGTAGCCCGAATCGACATAGTGGATCTCGCCGGTGACGCCGCCCGACAAAGGCGACAGCAGTAGAGCGCAGCACCGCCTACCTCTTCGAGCGTCACGGTGCGGCGCAGCGGCGAATGCCGCTTCTGGAAATTGAACATGGCGCGGGCATCGCCGATGCCGGCGCCGGCAAGAGTGCGCATCGGGCCGGCGGAGATGGCGTTCACCCTGATGCCCTGCGGCCCGTAGTCGGCGGCCAGATAGCGCACCGAGGATTCAAGCGCTGCTTTCGCGACGCCCATGACATTGTAGTTCGGCAACACCCGCACCGAGCCGCCATAGGTGAGGGTCACCAGCGAACCGCCGTTGGGCATGAGGGCCGCCGCCCTGCGCGCCATCTCGGTGAAGGAGAAGCAGGAGATCATCATGGTGCGGACGAAATTGTCGCGGCTCGTATCGGCATATTTGCCCTTGAGCTCGGCCTTGTCCGAAAAGGCGATGGCATGGACGACGAAATCGATCGTGCCCCAGGCCTTCTGCGATGGCCGCGAAGGCTTCATCGACTGTCGCAGAATCTTCGACATCGCAAGGCAGGATCAGCTTCGAGCCGACGCATCTCGGCAAGCGGCCTGACGCGCCGGCCGAAGGCTTCGCCCTGATAGGTGAAGGCGAGCTCGGCGCCATGGTCATTGAGCGTCTTGGCGATGCCCCAGGCGATCGAATGATCGTTCGCCACGCCCATGATGAGGCCGCGCCGGCCCTTCATCAATCCGTTTGTCATTGCTCCCCTACACTCCCCGATCGCTTCAGGCCCGTCTCAGCCGAAACGCCTGCTACCTGTCCCTGAACTGTGTCCACGGGCTAGTCGTTATAGCGTTGGAAGGCCAGCGTCGCGTTGGTGCCGCCGAAGCCGAAGCTGTTCGAGATCGCCACATTGACCTCCACATTGTCGCGGCGCTCGCGCACGATGGGGATATCGGCGAATTCCGGATCGAGCTCCTCGATATTGGCGCTCTCGCAGATGAAGCCGTTCTTCATCATCAGAAGGCAGTAGATCGCCTCCTGCACGCCGGTCGCGCCCAGCGAATGGCCGGTCAGCGACTTGGTCGCCGAAATCGCCGGAATGTCCTTGCCGAAGACCTCGCGAATGGCCTCGATCTCCTTCTTGTCGCCGATCGGCGTCGAAGTCGCATGCGGATTGATGTAGTCGACCTTTTCCTTCACCGTGGCGAGCGCCAGGCGCATGCAGCGCGCCGCACCTTCGCCCGAGGGCTGGACCATGTCGTAGCCGTCGGAGGTCGCGCCATAGCCCACGAGCTCGGCATAGATCTTGGCGCCGCGCGCCTTGGCATGCTCAAGCTCCTCGAGCACGACAGTCCCAGCGCCGCCGGCAATGACGAAGCCATCGCGGTTCTTGTCATAGGCGCGCGAGGCGCGTCCCGGGCGTGGCGTTGTATTTCGTCGACATGGCGCCCATGGCGTCGAAGAGCACCGACAAGGTCCAGTCGAGCTCCTCGCCGCCGCCGGCGAACATGACATCCTGCTTGCCCCATTGGATGAGCTCGGCGGAATTGCCGATGCAATGGGCCGATGTCGCGCAGGCCGACGAGATCGAATAGTTGACGCCCTTGATGCCGAAGGGCGTGGCGAGCGTCGCCGAATTGGTGCTCGACATGGCGGCCGGCACCGCGAAGGGCCCGACGCGCTTCGGGCCCTTCTCGCGCGCCGCGTCGGCGGCAGCCACGATAGTGCGGGTCGAAGGACCGCCTGAGCCCATGATGATGCCGGTGCGCTCGTTCTTGATGTCCTTCTCTTCGAGGCCTGAATCGGTGATGGCCTGGCGCATGGCAACCTAGTTCCATGCAGCGCCGTCGCCCATGAAGCGGCGCACGCGGCGATCGACGGAGCTGTCGAGATCGAGCTTGGGCGCGCCATGGACCTGGCAGCGAAAGCCGAGCCGCGCATAGTCGTCCGCTTTCACGATACCGGACTTGGCCTCCCTGAGCGAAGCCAACACTTCCTGAGCATTGTTGCCGATGCTCGAAACGATACCGAGACCGGTGACGACGACACGGCGCATGACGGTTTGATGCCTCCTTCAGGCCTGTGCGGGCATGAACAGACCGACACGCAGGTCGGCCGCTGTATAGATAGTCTCGCCATCCGCCTTGAGAAGTCCATCGGCGATGCCGAGATTGAGCTTGCGCAGAATGACGCGCTTCAGATTCACCACATATTCGACCTTCTTGACGGTAGGTACGACCATGCCGGTGAACTTCACCTCGCCGACGCCGAGTGCGCGGCCCTTGCCGGGAGCGCCCAGCCAGCCCATGAAAAAGCCGAGCATCTGCCAAAGCGCATCGAGACCGAGGCAGCCGGGCATGACCGGATCGCCCGGAAAATGCGGCGGGAAGAACCAGAGATCGGGCTTCACATCCAATTCTGCGACGATCTGGCCCTTACCGAAATCGCCGCCCTCCGCGGAGATATGGGTGATGCGGTCGAACATCAGCATGGGCGGCAGCGGCAGCTGGGCATTGCCCGGGCCGAACAGCTCGCCGCGGGCACAGGCAATCAAGTCATCGTAGAGAAAACGTGTTTTCCGTTCTGCCATCTTGTTCCGCAAATCCCGCTCCTCAGCGCTTCCCGCCAAGGCCGGCACCCGCCTCGATCCGGATTGCTCGACTTTGGCGATATGGAAATGCCTCCAATCATCGTTCCAACACCGCGAACAGCTTCCTAACATACCGATCCCCGGCATGAAAGACGAAGGGTTTGGACACCAAAATACCTATTTTGGGCACCATTGCAGGCCGGGGCCGGAATTCGCTATATTCGGTCCAAGGATTATGAGGTCAATCAATGAACTTAGAGACTGTTGCGACCAAATTGCGCGGGGCGGGCCTGCGTCCGACGCGTCAGCGTCTGGCTCTGGCCGAAATCCTCTTCGGCTGCGGCGACCGGCATATCACGGCCGAGCAGCTGCATGCTGAGGCGGTTGCCGCATGCGTGCCGGTTTCGCTTGCCACGGTCTACAATACCCTCAACCAGTTCACCGGCGCGGGCCTCCTGCGCGAAGTGGCGATCGAGGGCGACCGCACCTATTTCGACACCAATACGTCCAATCACTATCACTATTATGTCGAGCGCGAGGGCCGGCTGTTCGACATCGCCTCCGACAATCTCACCATCAAAGGCCTGCCCGAACCGCCGCCCGGCATGGAAGTCGGCCGGATCGACATCATCGTCCGGCTCAAGGCACGCCAGAGCTGAAGACTATCTTTCGACCTGCTCGCCCGGATAGACGCCCCAGATCATGGGCTGGGCGATCCAGCCTTCATAGCCAGACGCACTGAGCTGGCACCAATCGCCGGTGCAATCCTCGAGCGTCGCCACGACGCCCGCCTTGAGCTTGGCGATGAGCCCGAGGAGGCGTCGCGGGCTCGCATAACAGCGGGACCGCCTCCTGCTTGCGCCAGGGCGCCACCAGCGCCATGCGCCTGCCGGACAGCATGCTCTGATAGACCCAGCCCTCTTCCCCGTCGCTGTCGCGGATGCGCCGCCAATTCTCGAATTCGGCGGTGATCTCGACCGGCAGTCCCTTGCGCTGATACACCCAGGCGACCTGATGCTCGCTCGAGGGACCGCGCCGCACATTGATCTTGTCGGCCTTGAGCGAAACGAAACGCGGCAAGGGGCAGGCCCGAACGTCCGACCGGCTTGTCGACCGGCGAGGTCGAGCCGGTGATCTCGGTAGCGGCCTGGGCCGCAGCGCCGCCTGCCGATCGATTGGCCCAGCCATAAGCGACCATGCCGTGGCCACGGCAATGGCAATACAAGCAGATCCCAGAATCACCGAACCCAATTCTGCGCCGCGTCGCGGCTGTTCTGACCATTTGCGATTCCCCTCGGTCGATCAACGGCCGGCCCGGCCCCTGGGCTTGTCTTTACCCAGCCCTCTGCTAGACAGCGGACTTGTCGTCTACACGAGCCGGGCAAGCCCTTATAAACCTTCTGCCTAGCCTTGGCTATGCAAGGTTAAGATTATCTCAATGGCCGGCCTCGCGGAGTTACATTTTATGTCCAAGCGCAAACCCCTGGTCATCGTCACCCGCAAACTGCCCGACGTGGTCGAGACCCGGATGATGGAGCTGTTCAACGCCAAGCTCAATGCCGACGACCATCCCTTCAGCCGGCCGGAGCTGATCGAAGCGGTCAACCAGGCCGAAGTCCTGGTGCCGACCGTCACCGACCGCATCGACAAGGCGGTGATCGGCCAGGCCGGCGACGGGCTCAAGCTCATCGCCAATTTCGGCACCGGGGTCGATAATATCGACGTCGAGACCGCGGTCGCCCGCGGCATCACCGTCACCAACACGCCGGGCGTCCTGACCGAGGACACCGCCGACATGACCATGGCCCTGATCATGGCGGTCGCGCGGCGCATCACCGAGGGCGCTGCCGTCATCGGCCCCGACAACAGCTGGCAGGGCTGGTCGCCCACCTGGATGCTCGGCCACCGCATCTGGGGCAAGCGGCTCGGCATCATCGGCATGGGCCGCATCGGCCAGGCGGTCGCACGGCGCGCCAAGGCCTTCGGCCTCCAGATCCACTATCACAACCGCAAGCCGGTCCATCCCAAGATCGCTGAGGAGCTCGATGCGACCTATTGGGAAAGCCTCGACCAGATGCTGGCCCGCATGGACATCGTCTCGATCAACTGCCCGCATACGCCCGCCACCTATCACCTGCTTTCGGCGCGCCGGCTGAAGCTCTTGCGCAAGGACGCGATCATCGTGAACACGGCGCGCGGCGAGGTGATCGATGAGAACGCGCTCGCCCGCATGCTGGAGGCGGACGAGCTCGGCGGCGCCGGGCTCGACGTGTTCGAGCACGAGCCCGCCGTCAACCCGCGACTGCTCAAGGCGAAGCGCGCTGTCCTTCTGCCCCATATGGGCTCGGCCACGATCGAAGGCCGCATCGACATGGGCGAGAAGGTGATCATCAACATCAAGACCTGGGTCGACGGCCACAAGCCGCCCGACCGCGTGCTGCCGTCGATGTTGTGACTTAGCGCGCATCCCGGCGAAGTGGAGTTGCTTCGCCGATATGGATTCGCGCCAAATCAAAATGTTGGAGCAAATCCCGCCAAAGTCTTCAACCCCGGACAGGTCCGGGGCAGGCCTTTGGCGGGATTTGCTCTAGGTCGGCTTCTGACCGTCCGAAACGGCCTCCACCTCAGGGGCAAGTTCATAGGGCTCAGGCGGGCGGATCTTCACCCGCTTGACCCGACGCGGATCGGCTTCGAGGATCTCGAATTCGACGCCGCTTGCATGGCGCAGCAATTCGCCGCGCACCGGCACCCGCCCGAACATCGAGAAGATTAGGCCACCCAACGTGTCGGTCTCCTCATCGCGCTCTTCGGGCAGGAAGTCGACTCTCAAGAGCTTCTCAAGCTCGTCGAGACTGGCGCGCGCATTCGCCGTGAATGTGCCATCGCCGTTGCGCACGATCAGTTCCTCGATCCGAATCATGCTCATCGGAAATATCGCCGACGATCTGCTCGACGAGATCCTCGATCGACACGAGCCCGTCGGTGCCGCCATACTCATCGACGACGATCGCCAGATGGATGTGGGTCGACTGCATCTTGATCAGGAGATCGGCAGCCGGCATCGAGGGCGGCACGAACAGCACCTCGCGCGCAATGCCGATAGTGCCCGACTTCGGTGGCGAGATCGGTTGCGTTGAGCGATAGGGCGCTCAACGTCGTTTCCTTGACGGCTTTCTTGCGCCTGGACTTGTCGCCCTTCTCGCTCAGCCAGCGCACCAGGTCCTTGATATGGATCATGCCGGAGAGATCATCGAGGCTCTCGCGATAGACCGGAATGCGCGAATGATTGGCGTCGATGAAGCGCTCGAGCAGTTGCGCGATGGATTGGCGTCGTCCTCGATGGCCACGATGTCGGCGCGCGGCACCATGACGTCATCAACCCTGAGATCGGCGAACTTGATGAGATTGAGCATCATCAACTTCGCTTCGGCCCGCAGGCCATCCACCGGATTCTGAGCGTCGTGATTGGCGATGACGCCTTCGAGGCTCTCTCTCAGGCTCGGGTCACGTTCCGGAGTAAAGAGGCCCTTCAGCCTGGCAAGCAGGCTGTCGGGCTTGGGAGAAGGGCCAGGGTCGCTCATGCGCTATACGGATCCGCGACGCCAAGCCCGGCAAGAATGGCGATCTCGACCGTCTCCATTCGTCGGGCATCCCTTTCCTCGATGTGATCAAAGCCGAGAAGGTGCAAAGTTCCGTGGACGATCAGATGGGTCAAATGTGACGTCAAAGGCTTTCCTTGTTCCGCCGCTTCGCGAGTTACTGTCCCGACTGCCAATATAAGGTCGCCCAGCGGCTTTGGTTCGCCTTCAGGCACATCCTGTGTTTGTGACGCCGGAAAGGACAAAATGTTCGGCGCATACGTCTTCTGGCGCCACTGGGCATTCAGTCTAGCCGCCTCCGCATCGCTCGCAAAGAGCACGCTGATTTCGACGTTCATGTCGGCCTCGGTATGTGCCAAGGCAGCGCCAATGGCGCGCTCGGTGAGCCGTTCAAGACCCGCGACGCGGCTCCATGCGTCATCGGCAATGTCGATCGCAGCGATCATTTTTGCTTGCGGTGACGCGCGATCTTTTCGCTGTGCTTGTCATAGGCCGAGACGATGCTGCCGACCAGCGCATGGCGTACGATGTCGGCGGCGGTGAAGGCGATATGAGAGATGCCCTCGACCGACTTTAAGATCGCGAGCGCGTCATCGAGACCCGAGCTGACGCCCGCCGGCAGATCGACCTGCGAGGGATCGCCCGTCACCACCATGCGGCTGCCTTCGCCGAGCCGGGTCAAGAACATTTTCATCTGCTGCGGCGTCGTATTCTGCGCCTCATCGAGGATGATGAAGGCGGATGCGAGCGTGCGGCCGCGCATGAATGCCAAGGGCGCGATCTCGATGGTGTTCTCGGCGAGGCCCTTTTGCACGAGAGGTGCCGGCATCACGTCATAGAGCGCGTCGTAGAGCGGCCGCAGATAGGGATCGACCTTCTCCTTCATGTCGCCCGGGAGAAAACCCAGGCGCTCGCCCGCTTCGACGGCGGGTCGCGACAAGACGATGCGGTCGACCTCGCCATTCGTGAGGGCGGCCGCAGCGCAGGCTACCGCCAGATAGGTCTTGCCGGTGCCGGCAGGCCCGGTGCCGAATACAAGCTCATGCTTGCGAATGGCCGTCACATAGGCCTTCTGCATGGGGGTGCGCGGCGTCACCAGCTTGCGCCTGGTGCGCACCGCAGACTCATCGGCGGCGCTGTCGCCACCGGTCGACAGGTTCATTCGGATCGCGCCTTCGACATCGCCGCTCGTCACCTCAAGGCCGCGGCGCACGCGCTCATAAAGCGTGGTCAGCACCATCTGGGCATTGTCGCGGGCTGTTTGCGATCCCTTCACCGAGATCCGGTTGCCGCGCGGCGTGATGTCGACGCCCAGGCGGTGCTCGATCAGGGCCAGATGCTCGTCATGCTCGCCGAAAAGCGGGGCCAGCAGGCGATTGTCGTCGAAAACCAGCGTGGTGAGGTCACGATCTTCCGCCATGGACCCGGAGCTGAGAACCGGCGATGTCACGGGCATTGGCGCGCGAACTCAAAGAGTTAGAGCTCCTTCAGCTGTCGGGTCGGGATGGGAGAATCACTGGCATCCAGGTTGAATATGGGCCGAAAGGCTGTTCGAGCCAACAGCGTCAATGGTCACGTTCACCATGTCCCCAATAGCATGTGTCCCAGCGTCAACATACACGCTTTGCAGATAGGGTGAACGCCCGACCAACTGGCCCGGATGGCGGCCGGGCTTCTCGAGAAGAATGGGCATCTTGCGGCTGAGGCAAGCCTGGTTGAACGCCTGCTGCTGGGTTCCGAGAACCGCCTGGAGCCTGGCCAGGCGGGTGGACTTGATCGCGTCGGGAACTTGCTCCGCGCTTTCAGCCGCGGGTGTTCCTGGCCGCGGCGAATATTTGAAGGAGAAGGCGCTAGGCATAGCGCGCCTCACGCACGACGGCGAGCGTGTCTTCGAAATCCGCTTCGCTCTCACCAGGAAAGCCGACGATGAAATCACCCGACAAGGCGATATCGGGACGCGCCTGGCGAATGCGGGCGATGAGCTTCAGATAATCCTCAGCGCGATGGCCGCGATTCATCTCCTTGAGGATGCGGTCGCTGCCGGCCTGGACCGGCAGATGCAGATAGGGCATCAGCTTTGGGATTCTCGGCGTGGGCGGCAATGAGATCATCGTACATGTCGCGCGGGTGGCGTGTTGTGAAGCGCAAACGTTCGATACCTTCGATGCGTGACAGATGTGTGATGAGGCGCGCGAGCGGCCAAATTTCACCGTCGGGTCCGAGACCATGATAGGCATTCACGTTCTGACCGAGCAGCGTGATCTCGCGCACGCCCGCTTCGACAAGAACCAGCGCTTCCGCCTCGATCTGGGTGACCGGGCGCGAGAACTCGGCACCGCGCGTATAAGGCACAACGCAGAAGGTGCAGAACTTGTCGCAGCCCTCCTGGACTGTGAGGAAGGCGGTGACGCCGCGCTTCGGCACGGCTCGCGCCAAATGGTCGAATTTGTCTTCTGCCGGGAACTCGGTTTCGACGACGGGCTTGCCCGATGCGGCATGCAGTTTCAGCAGCTCGGGTAGGCGATGATAGTTCTGCGGGCCGAAGACGAGATCGACGGCCCTCTGGCGGCGCACGATCTCCTCGCCTTCGGCCTGCGCCACGCAGCCTGCAACCGCGATTATCGGAGAGGGGCCGGCCTCGCCGCGCTCTTCCTTCAACCGGCGCAGCTTGCCCAGTTCGGAATAGACCTTTTCCGCCGCCTTCTCGCGGATATGACATGTATTGAGAATGATTAGATCGGCCTCTTCGGGAACGCTTGCAGTCTGATAGCCCAGCGGCGCCAGCAGATCACCCATGCGCTGGCTGTCATAGACATTCATCTGACAGCCATAGGATTTGATATGGACCTTCTTCACACGCTCATTCCGATGCTCATAAGGCACTTCCCATCGCAAACTCGAACAATTTTGGCGGAAACGCCGGTAAATCGGATGTGATCTAGACCATTTTGGCGGGCATGTCATGGCCTGGTGAGGGCCTGGACGAGGCCGCGGCGCACCGTCTCCTCGGCCTTGCGGGCAAGCGCCTTGCGGTTCCCCGCCTCAGCGAGCGTCAAGGGCTCGTGGCAAATGACATCGACCTCGATCGGACCATGCGCCAAAGCCTGCCACAGATGCGGTCCCATATCCATGTCGCCATACCAGGCAAAGAGCGGCCTGTGCCGGCGCATCATCGGAATGCCCCAATGACCGCGATAGGCGAGGGTCACCGGCTGCACCACGACATCGGGAATTTCGGCGGCGGCGAAATAGGCGCTCTTGAACGGCAGCACGCGCCAGCCATCACTCGATGTGCCCTCGGCGAAGAGCACCAGCGTCTCGCCGGCCTTTAAGCGCTCTTGCAACTTATCGCGCGATGAGCCCGTACTCTGGCGCCGGTCGCGGTCGATGAAGACGGTGCGCTGAAGTCTCGCCAGCGTGCCGAAGCCCGGCCAGGAATTAACCTCCTTCTTGGCAATGAAGGAGAGAGGCGTCACGGCGCTCAACACCGTAATGTCGAGCCACGACACGTGGTTGGAGGCGATCAGGCAGGGACGATCCCTGACGGGCTCGCCGATGATGTTCAACTTGATGTCGAGCCACCGGGCGACGCCGCGATGATAGAGATGAGGAAAGCGGCGGGCACCCTCCGCGGAAAGGGCGATCAAAGCACGCTGCACCGGCAGTCCCGGCAAAGTCATGGCGATGAAGCCCGCAAGCTTGACGCACGCGCGCAGCACTGTCATGCGAGCGCCTTCATCATGACGACAGCGTCCCGGCGAACACCGCCGGGCAGCTCGTAATAGGCTTTGCGCCTGCCGGTCACTGTAAAGCCCTCGCCTGAATAGAGAGCGCGACCCGCCTCATTGTCCGCTGCCACCTCGATGAAGAGCTGCGCCTCCTTCGTCTTGCGCAGTTCCTCTGCGAGATGAGAAATGAGCAGTTTGGCAGTGCCGCGGCGGCGCGCAAAGGGACGCGTACCAATGGTGAGGATCTCCGCTTCGCCCGCCGCCCGGCGCGCCATCAGGAACGCCACAGGCTCGTCACCTTCGCAAGCGAGATAGGCAGCGGCTCCGGGCATCGCCATCAGCTTGGCAAATTCCGCCGCCGTCCATGCATTGTCAAAACATTCTGAATGGAGACCAGCGAGTATAGGCGCTTCGCCGACCGTGGCCTGGCGCACCGCCGCAGTTGATGTCGCGCGTGACGGCTGAGTTTGCGGCTTGGCATCGGGAGGCCGCAGATAGAGCGGCTCGGGCGGAACGCTCGCAGGGGGAATGACCGCGCAGAGGGCTGCGAAATTCCTGGCATCGGGCAGATCGCCATCCGGCAAGCGGACGAGACGTCCCGATGGTGCTGCGGCGATCAGCGCCTCGGCGCCGGTGCCCAGAATGAAGCTTTTTCCCGTGGGCAGCCGGCGGATCGCTTCGGCGATGGGAAGCACCAGCGGCGGGTGAGACGATCCCGCCAGCGCGAAATAAATCTCATCCCGCCTTGCATCGGCGGCGATCACCAAGGGGGTCTTGCCGGTTCTTGCATTGGCGGCAATGGCCGAGAGCGTTTCGATGCCGGCAATCGGGCGGTCGAGCGCCAGAGCGAGGCCGCGTGCCATGGCGATTCCAGTCCGCACCCCGGTAAAGGTGCCGGGGCCCAGCGTGACGCCAATGCGTTGGAGATCGGAAAAGCCAATGCCGGTTTCATCCATGACCTCCTTGATCATTGGGGCCAAGGCGTCGGCATGGCCGCGCTCCATCCGGGCAAAGCGGAATGCCCGCACGCCTCCCTGCGCCAAGTCATAGACCGCCGCCGAACAGGCCGCCATCGAGGTATCGAACGCCAGAAGCATGCGGGAGCGAGTTATCGCATGATCCGCGGTGGAAAATAGGGAATTTGCGCGGTCCTCAGCAGGATCAGACCGGGCGGACCTCAGTCACTTCCGGAATGAAGTGACGCAGCAGGTTCTCGATACCGTGCTTCAAAGTTGCGGTCGAACTCGGGCAGCCTGAGCAGGAACCCTTCATGTTCAGGAAGACGACGCCGTCATGATAGCCGTGGAAAGTGATGTCGCCGCCGTCCTGGGCCACTGCCGGACGCACCCGCGTCTCGAGCAGTTCCTTGATGGTGGTGACGATCTCCTTGTCGGCCTCGTCGAAGTCCTCTTCCGTCGGCAGATCGCCGGCGGCGGGCTGCGTCAGCATTGGCGCATCGGCCAGATAGTGTTCCATGATCAGGCCCAGGATGGCGGGCTTCAGATGCTGCCACTCACCTTCCTTCTTGGTGACCGTCACGAAATCCTGACCCAGGAACACACCCGATACGCCCTGGACCGAGAACAGGCGTTCGGCCAGCGGCGATTCGGCTGCCTCGTCGGCTGATCGGTAGTCGCGGGTCGTGCCCGGGAGCACGGGCTTGCCGGGCAGGAATTTGAGCGTGGCCGGGTTGGGGGTGGCCTCGGTCTGGATGAACATTGGCAAAATCCTTTCGGGTTCCTGGAAACCCACGGGGTCAGTTTAGAATGATTTTAAGCTGTGTCAAACGCTTCAGGCCGATACGAAGCCCACAATCTCCTTCACCTTTCGGTAGATCGGCTGAGCAATGGCGCGCGCGCTCGCCGCGCCATTGGCAAGCACGCCATCAATATAGGAAGGATCCTTCTCCAGCCTACGTTTTTCGGCGGCGATCGGGCTCAATTTTGCGACCGCGAGATCGATCAGTGCCGGCTTGAAGGTCGAGAACTGCGAACCGCCATATTGCTTGAGAACATCGGCGGCCGTCTTGCCGCTGAGCGCCGCATAGATGCCCACCAGATTTTCGGCCTCCGGACGGCCCTTCAAGCCTGCAAGTTCGCTCGGCAGCGCATCCGGATCCGTCTTCGCCTTCTTGAACTTTTTGGCGATGGTATCGGCGTCGTCGGTTAGATTGATGCGCGAAAGGTCGGAAGGGTCGGACTTCGACATCTTCTTGGAGCCGTCCCGCAAGCTCATGACGCGGGTCGCAGGGCCGGTGATGAACGGCTCGGGCAAGGGGAAGAAGGTCTCGTTGCAGCCGGCTTCCGCAATCGTCTCGGCATAGTCGATATTGAATTTCTGAGCGATATCGCGGGCGAGTTCCAGATGCTGCTTCTGGTCATCGCCCACCGGCACATGGGTCGCATGATAAAGCAGGATGTCGGCGGCCATGAGGACCGGATAGTCATAGAGGCCGACGGAAGCCGCCTCCTTGTCCTTGCCGGCTTTTTCCTTGAACTGCGTCATGCGGTTCAGCCAGCCGAGCCGCGTCACGCAATTCAGCACCCAGGCCAGTTCGGCATGCTCGCCAACTTGGCTCTGATTGAAGATGATCGAGCGCTTGGGATCGAGGCCGCAGGCAATATAGGCCGCAGTCACATCGCGAATATGCTGCCTAAGATTCTGTGGGTTCTTGCCAGAGCGTGATCGCATGCATGTCGACCACGCAGTAGATGCACTCGTGCGTGTCCTGCATCTTGATCCAGTTGACCATGGCGCCAAGATAGTTGCCGAGATGCAGGTTATGCGTCGGCTGCATGCCGGAAAAGACGCGAAGTGTCGAAGCAGTCATTCTCCAATTCCTCAAAATCCGGGCCGCTTATGCCCGTAAATCCATGGCAAGTGAAGGCCGCTATGACGCCATGCCAAGCACATTGAAGTATAAGGAATAATATCCTGACAACTTGGCGTGCGACCTTGTTCGGCATAGACACCTCGCCATGCAGCCATCGCCCATTTGTGAGCTGAGACACGCCACCGAAGCCGACATGGCGGGTGTTGCGCGCATTTATGGCGAGCATGTCGCCCAAGGGCTCGCTTCCTTCGAGGAAACCCCGCCCGGCTTGGAGGACATGCTGGCCCGCTTCCGTGCGCTCAAAAGCCAGTCCTTTCCCTATATCGTCGCCGAACGCAGTAATGCGATTGTCGGCTATGCCTATGCTGCGCATTATCGGACGCGCTCGGCTTATCGCTTCACCATCGAGAATTCGGTTTATGTCGACCGGAAGGCGGCAGGCGAAGGAATCGGCCGCGCACTTTTGAGCCGGCTCATCGAGGAGTGCGAGAAGGGTCCTTGGCGCCAGATGATCGCCATCATCGGCAATAGCGGCAACAAGGCTTCGATCGCGCTCCATGAAAGCTTAGGTTTTCGCCTGGTCGGCATATTGCGCGAGGTCGGCTTCAAGCACGAACAATGGGTCGACAGCGTGGCGATGCAGCGCGCCCTCATGCCGCCGGGCCGCGACGCGTCATCTTCCTGATCTCGCCCAGCGTCATCGCCCCGAACAGATGGGCGAGCAAGAAGTAGCTGATGCCGCCCAGAGCGACCAGTGCCATCAGGACCACGGCACGCAGCCACAGCGCATGCCCGTCGGTGAAGATCGAGGCGGTGAAATAGAAGCCAGCGAGGAGGATGGCGCCCATAGCGAGGCTCGCCGCAATGATGCGCGGCAGCCGGCTGCGCAGGCGCTGATCGGCTGTGAAGTGCTTGAAGCGGGCAAGCGCTACGCCAAGCAGTGTCGCATTGACCCAGGCGGCAAGCGCCGTTGCCAGCGCGATGCCGACATGGCCGGCGAAGCGCGACAGGATGAGGCTTCCCACCACATTCACAGCCACCGACGTGATGGCGAACATCATCGGCCGCTTGGTGTCCTCGCGGGCGAAGAAACCGGGCGAGAACACCTTGTTGATGACAAAGGCCGGGAGGCCCATGGCGAAGGCCGCAAGCGCATAGGCGGTCGCGATTGAATCGCTGCGGACGAAGATGCCATGCTCGAAGCAGACATTGACAATGGCGAAGGGTATGGCGATGAGCGCGATGGTCGCGGGCAGTGTGAGGAAGAGCGCTAATTCGAGCGCACGGTTCTGGCTCAAAAGCGCTCCTGCGTCGTCGCCGGCGCGCAGTTTGCGCGACATTTCGGGCAAGCAGCACGACGCCAATGGCGACGCCGACGACGCCCAGCGGCAATTGATAGACCCGGTCGGCGTAATAGAGATAGGAGACGGCGCGATCGATGGTGGTCGCGATCATGGTCGCAATCAGGATGTTCACTTGGGTGATGCCGCCCGCGATGACGCCTGGTACGCCGAGGCGGATCAGTCTTTTGGCGTCGGGTGTGAGCTTCGGCAGCTTGAGCCGCAAGCGCATATTGGCGCGGCTGCAGGCGATATAAAGCAGGATGAACTGCGCGACGCCCGCAACACACACGCCCCAGACCAGGGCATAACCGGTCAACTCGCTGTCCCCCCAGCCCATGAAACGCACGTAGAGCAAGGTCACGATCATGACCACATTGAGCAGGATGGGCGCGCAGGCTGCGGCGACGAAGCGGCGTAGACTGTTCAGCACGCCCGACTGCAAGGCAGTCAGCGACATGAAGAGCAGATAGGGAAAAGCAATGCGGCGTGAGCGCCACCGAGAGATCGAACTTGTCCGGATCCTCCGTGAAACCAGGGCGCGATCACATACATGAGGAACGGCATGGCGATCTGCGCCACCGCGGTGAACAGCAGCAGCCAGGCGAACATCACTGCAAAGATGTCCTCGGCGAAACGTTGCGCCTCATCCTCGCCGCCCGCCTTCCAGCTGCTTGGCGAACATCGGAACGAAGGCTGAATTGAAGGCTCCCTCCGCGAAAAGCGAGCGGAACAGGTTGGGAAAGCGGAAGGCGACGACGAAAGCCTGCGCCACCGGCCCCGTGCCCAGCACGGACGCGGTGAGCATGTCGCGAATGAAGCCCAGCCGCGCGGCTCACCAGAGTGAGCCCGCCCACGGTCGCGGCCGATTTGAGGAGGGACATGCCTCAGCTTCTAGTTTGCTGGCATCGGATTTCACAAGGGATTACTGCGGAGCTCGCTGCCTTGGCGGCGTAGCGAGCCAAGAGCCGGCGTAGCCTCTCGATCTGCTCCTGCCGAGCTGCGCTGACGATCTTGGCGCCGGTGAGGTCGGTCACATAGAAGACGTCGACGCCCTCTCGCCAAAGGTCGTGATATGGGCCGAGGCGATATTGAGACTGAGGCTGAAAAGCGCTTCGGTCAGGTCATAAAGGAGGCCGATGCGGTCGAGGCCATTGATCTCGATCACCGTGAAGAGGTTGGACGATTCATTGTCGATGATGACGCGCGGCGGCACCGAGAAGGCCTTGAGGCGCGCCTCGCGGGCGCTGGACCTGGCGACCAGTTCCTTAATCGCTGATCTCGCCTTTGCAAGGCCTTGGCGGATCAGCTCGCCACCCGCTCGGCGCGCCTCGCTCTCATCATCACTGATCTGGCGAATTCGCCGCTGGATGAGGATCGTGTCGAGCGCCATGCCATCGGCGGTCGTGAAGATCTGGGCGCCGAGGATATTGGCATTCGCCGCCGCGCAGGCGCCGGTGATGAGCGCCAGAAACCGCGGATGATCGGGCGCATGTGATCGTGAGCTCAGTGATGGCCGTGAAGTCGTCGGTTTGACTTCCGTCGCGACCGGTTCGCCTTGCTGACGCGCGCGCTGCCATCAGCTTCTCATGGGCGACCTGCCTCTCGGTGTCGACATTGAGCCAATAGGCATCATAATGGCGCGACGCATAGGCAGTCTTTCTGCGCTTCGAGGTCCATTCCGGAAAATGCGCGAAGAATTTCGCTTGCGCCTCTGCGACCCGTTCCTTCGCGCGAAATACTGGTATGGCCGCCGGATAGAATGGGCTCGGTCTCGAAATAGAGCGTGCGCAAGAGCTGGCCCTTCCAGCCGTTCCACACGCCGGGGCCCACGGCACGGATGTCGGCGACGGTCAAGATCAGCAGAAGCTTCAGCCGCTCCGGGCTTTGCACGACATTGGCGAAATCGAGGATGGTCTTGAAGTCATTGAGATCGCGCATCTGCGCGGTCTCGCTCATCAGAAGATGATGGCGGATCAGCCAGGCGACGGTCTCGGTCTCGGCAGGCGTAAGACCGAGGCGCGGACACAGCGCCTTTGCGATGCGCTCGCCGGCGATCGAATGGTCTTCCTTGCGGCCCTTGGCGATGTCATGCAGAAGGACGGCGACATAGAGCGCGCGGCGGCTCGTCAGCGGTCGGAAAGATCTCGGTGGACAGCGGATGGTCCGCCGGCAGAAGCGCCCGCGCTCGATCGCCGCCAGAATGCCGACCGCGCGGATCAGATGCTCATCGACCGTGTAGTGATGATACATGTTGAACTGCATCATCGCGACGATCCTGCCGAATTCCGGAATGAAGCGGCCGAGCACGCCCGCTTCGTTCATCACGCCGCAAAGCCGTTTCGGGATCGCTGCGCTTCGGTCAGCATGTCGCAGGAACAAGGCATTGGCCTCCGGATCGTGCGCAAGCTCCTTGTCGATCAGCGGCAAGAGGCTTGCGCGCACCGCCTTCAATGCATCGGGATGGATTTCGACATCCTTCGCGGCTCGGCGAGCGCGAACAGCCGGATCATGTTGATCGGCATCGCTGGCGAAGCACCTCGCTCATCGGCAACGGTCAGGCGGCCGCCTTCGATGCGGAAATCCGGCGCCCCCTCGACAATCCCGACGCGGCGCCGCGGCACGAAGCGCCCGAAGACGCGCGCCGAAGACCGGCGTCGCCTTCACTTCCTTGTGCCTCGAGGCTTGCGCAGAAGATGCGGGTGAGGTCGCCGACTTCCTTGGCGATCGAGGAAATAGTGCTTCATGAAGCGCTCGACATGCTTGCAGGCCGCGCATGGGCCTTGTAACCCAAGCGTTCGGCAAGTTCGGGCTGGCGGTCGAAGCTCAAGCGGTCCTCGCCGCGATCCGGCGAGGAAATGCAAATGGCAGCGCACCGCCCACAGGAAGTCCTCGCTCTTCTCGAAGAGCGGCCAGCTCGTCGCGCGTGAAGGCGCCCTTGTCGGCCAGTTCCTCGGGCGAGTTGGCGCCGTAGAGGAATTTCGCGATCCAGAACAGCGTGTGGAGATCGCGCAAGCCGCCTTTGCCGTCCTTGACGTCGGGCTCGACCAGATAGCGGCTTTCGCCCGCTTTGAAATGGCGCTCGTCGCGCTCGGCGAGCTTGCTCGGCGACGAAGTTCTGGCGCCCCCTGGCGACGATCTCCTTGCGAAAGCGCCGGCCGTCAAGCTCTTCGAACAGCGAGCGCTCGCCGCAAATGAAGCGCGCTTCGAGAATGGCGGTGAGGATGGTAGTTGTCCGACTTGCGCCAGCCTGATGCAATCATCGACGCTGCGCGTCGCATGCCCGACCTTGAGCCGCGTGTCCCACAGCGAATAGAGAATGAATTCGATGATGCTCTCGCTCCAGCCGGTCTGCTTGTAGGGCAGCAGGAACAGGAGGTCGATGTCGGAGCCCGGCGCCAGCGTGCCGCGGCCATAGCCGCCGACAGCGACGATGGCGAGGCGTTCCGCTTCGGAGGGGTTGGAGGCGCGATATAGCTTGCGCACGGCATAGTCATAGAGCGCATGGATGATCTCGTCCTGGGCATCAGCCAGGAGCATGGCGCATTGCGTGCCCTTGCCGTCGGCGCATCAGCCGGCGTTCGGCCTCGGTGCGCGCCGCCTTGATCGTCTGCCTTCAGGATCCCGACCACGCTGCTTGCGCAGATCGGCACCTGCATGCGTCGACGATTCGCCAGCGCTCTGGCGCAGCACCGCGCCATCGACGAGCGCAGGCGGCTTCGTTCGTTGGCGTCATTCGAGGCGGTCGCTTGAGCATGGCGCGCAACTCGTAGATGAGCTCGAGCGCATCGCGCGGCGTCAGACTCATCGGGCGAAGATTTGCTCCAGGCGCTTTTCGATCTCGCTCGGGTCTGGAGCTGTGCCGCCTGGACTTGCCCCGCGCGGGCGCGCACGCCGAGAATAGCGGCAGATCGTCGAAAGCGACTTGGCGCTCGCACCCGGCTCTCGCTTCTTCTCGAGCAGCGCCAAGACCTCCGCCGCGCGCGCGATCACCGGCGGCGGAAGGCCCGCGAGCTTGGCCACCTGAATGCCATAGGAACGGTCGGCGACCCCGGCCGCCACCTCGTGCAGGAAAACCACATCACCCTGCCATTCGCGCACCTTGACAGTCGCATTGGCGACGACCGGCCAGCCTGCCGGCGAGAGCCGTGAGCTCGTGATAGTGGGTGGCGAACAGGGCACGGCAGCGATTGATCTCATGCAGATGCTCGACCGCCGCCCAGGCGATCGACAGGCCATCGAAGGTCGCAGTGCCGCGGCCGATCTCATCGAGAATGACGAAGGAGCGCTCGGTCGCCTGATTGAGAATGGCCGCCGTTTCGACCATCTCGACCATGAAGGTCGAGCGCCCGCGCGCCAGGTCATCGGCGGCGCCAACGCGGCTGAACAAGCGGTCGACGATGCCGATATGGGCCGCTTCTCGCCGGAACGAAAGAGCCCATTTGCGCCATGATCACGATCAGAGCGTTCTGGCGCAGGAAAGTCGACTTGCCCGCCATATTGGGCCCGGTCAGGAGCCAGATGCGCTTGTCGTCAGCGGACAGGTCGACAGTCATTGGCGACGAAAGGCGTTTCGGCCTTCTGCGCCAGCATTGCCTCGACCACCGGATGGCGGCCCTGCACGATCTCGAAGCGCAGCGAGCGGTCGACAATGCGGGCGCACATAATTGCGCCGGCTCGGCGAGTTCGGCCAGAGCGGCTGCGACATCGATCGTGGCAATTGCCTCCGCCATGGCGGAGAATGCGCTGCGCTTCGGCTTTGACGCCGTCGCAGAGGCGCTCGAAGATCTCGAGTTCGATGCGCCAGCGCGCGACTCGGCCGCCGAGGCGATGCGCTGTTCGAGCGTCGACAGTTCCTTGGTCATGAAACGCACGGCACTCGGCAATCGTCTGGCGGTGGAAGAACTTCGCGCCATGCGGCGCCGTCTGCAGCGGTGCCGCATTCTGCGCCGTCACCTCGATGAAATAGCCGAGCACGTTGTTGTGGCGGATCTTCAGCGATCTTGATCCCGGTCTCAGCCGCATAGTCGCGTCTGCAATTCGGCGATGACCTGGCGCGTCTCGTCGCGCAGCTCGCGATGCTGGTCGAGCTCCGCCGAATAGCCCGTCCTTGACGAAGCCGCCATCGCGCGCGTTGAGCGGCAGGTGTCGGCGAGCACGGCGGTGAGATCGGCCAGAACTGCCGCGGGCCAATCGGCCAGAACAGCCTCCGCCTGCTTGAGCTCCGCCGAAAGTGCGGCGAGCCCGTGTGGCTGGCGCAGCCTGTCGTTCAGCGCCTCGCGCACGTCCGCAAGCCAGCGCGAGAGCGCCGCCAGATCGCGCGGACCGCCGCGCCCGAGCGCCAGGCGCGACAGCGCGCGCTCGATATCGGGAAACTGGCGCAGGTCCTTGCGCATATCTTCGCGCAGTCGCGCGCCTCGACAAAGAAGCCCACCGCATCGAGTCGCCTTGAGATCGGTTTCGGATCGGTCAAGGGGGTAAGCGAGCCGCCGCGCCAGGAGCCGCGCGCCCGCGGCGGTGACGGTGCGGTCGATGGACCGAGAGAAGGCTGGTCCCCGCTTCTCGCCGGCAAGGCTGCGGGTCAGTTCGAGATTGGCCCGCGTCGCCGCATCGATGATCATCGCGGTCGGATCGGCTCTTCGCGCCGCGGCGTGCGCAGAACGGGCACGCGGCCGACCTGGGTCAGGAGCACATAGTCGAGGAGCGCGCCGAGGGCCGCGATCTCCGCGCGGCTGAAGGCGCCGAAGCCGTCGAGCGCCGCGACGCCGAAATGTTCCTTGAGCCGCGTTCGTCCGCGACCGGCTGTCGAAGCGGCTCGCCGGCAACGGCGTCAGTGCCGCCCCCGTGCCTTCGATGCTGCGGAAGCGAGGTCGCATCTCGCCAGAGCCCGTCGGGAAAGATGATCTCGCCGGGCTCGAGTCGCTGCATAGTCGGCCGCCGAGACGCTCCGCCGCGACTCGGCATGACGGCGAACTCGCCCGAGGAAATATCCGCCCAGGCCAAGCGCCAGGCTCGCATCGCGCCTTGATGCGCGCGAGAGCGGCGATGATAATTGTTCTTGGCGCGTCTCGAGCAGCGTGTCTTCGGTAAGCGTGCCGGGCGTGACGAGCCGGATGACGTCGCGTCGGACGACCGATTTGCCGCCGCGCTTCTTCGCTTCCGCGGGATCCTCCATCTGCTCGCAAATGGCGACGCGATGGCCGGCGCGGATCAGCCTCTGCAAATATTGGTCGGCGGCGTGGACCGGCACGCCGCACATCGGGATTTCCTCGCCCTGATGCCGGCCGCGCTTGGTGAGCGCTATGCCGAAGGCTGCTGGAGGCCGTTTCGGCATCGGCGAAGAACATCTCATAGAAATCGCCCATGCGGTAGAACAGCAGGCAGCCCGGATGGGCGGCCTTGATCTCGAGATACTGGGCCATCATCGGCGTCGCATGACAGCATCCCGCGGGGCTTCAGTCGTTCCTCGCGGCCAGTGTCCCGGTTCGCAATTTCGTTCATGTGCGGTTCTCTCTGAGCGAACTTGCGAGCCAAAGGGACACTGACAAGCTGAATATCTAGTGTGCATTTCAACGAAGCTTGATGCATGCGGCCTGATACCGGCTCGCGCTCAGTACACTGATACGACAAGTGCGGGATCAATGACCTTGAGATCGGATCGTGCTCTACTGTCAGTGGCGATCGTGAGGAAAGCATGAGTACAGAGAAACGGGCGGCCCGTCCGAGCTTTACCGAACAGGAAGCGCTGCATTTCCATCAGCGCGGCAAGCCCGGCAAACTGGAGATCAATCCGACCAAGCCGATGGCGACCCAGCGCGATCTGTCGCTGGCCTATAGCCCCGGCGTCGCGGTGCCGGTGCGCAAGATCGCCGAAAACCCTGACACCGCCTATGATTATACCGCCAAGGGCAATCTCGTCGCCGTCATCACCAACGGCACCGCCATTCTGGGCCTGGGCGATCTGGGCGCCCTCGCCGTCCAAGCCGGTCATGGAAGGCAAGGCCGTGCTGTTCAAGCGCTTCGCCGATGTCGATTCGATCGATCTCGAAGTCGACACCAAAGACGTCGATGAATTCATCGGCGCCGTGCGCTATCTCGGCCCCTCCTTCGGCGGCATCAATCTCGAGGACATCAAGGCGCCCGACTGCTTCATCATCGAGCAGCGCCTGCGCGAGCTCATGGACATTCCGGTCTTCCATGACGACCAGCATGGCACCGCCATCATCGCCACCGCGGCCCTGATCAATGCGCTCGCAATCACCAAGCGCGACATCAAGAAGTTCAAGCTCGTCTGCAATGGCGCGGGCGCGGCGGCGATCGCCTGCGTCGAGCTGATCAAATCCATGGGCGTGCCGGCCGCAGAACGTCATCCTCGCCGATTCGAAAGGCGTCGTCTACAAGGGCCGCACCGAAGGCATGAACCAGTGGAAATCGGCCCATGCGGTCGAGACCAAGGCGCGGAGCCTCGCCGATGCGATGGAAGGGGCGGACGTGTTCTTCGGCCTCTCGGTCGCCGGTGCCCTGACGCCCGGCGATGGTCAAGAGCATGGCAAACAATCCGATCATCTTCGCCATGGCCAATCCCGATCCCGAGATCACGCCGGAAGACGTGGCCAAGATCCGGTCGGACGCCATCATGGCGACCGGCCGCTCCGACTATCCCAACCAGGTCAACAATGTCCTGGGCTTTCCCTATATTTTCCGCGGCGCGCTCGATGTGCGCGCCCGCACCATCAACGACGAGATGAAGATCGCCGCCGCCGCAGGCGCTTGCCGGCCTGGCGCGCGAGGACGTGCCCGATGAAGTCGCCGCCGCCTATCACGGCTCGCGGCTTGCAGTTCGGCCCGGGCTATCTCATCCCGGTGCCCTTCGATCCGCGCCTCATCTCGCGCATTCCGGTCGCGGTCGCCAAGGCGGCGATGGAATTCGGGCGTGGCGCGCAAACATATCGCCGATCTCGACGAATATGCCGCGCAGCTGTCGGCCCGGCTCGATCCCGATCGCCGGCACGCTTGCAGAACATCTTCGACCAGGTGCGGTCCAAGCCCAAGCGCGTCGTCTTCGCCGAAGGCGAGGAGGACCGGATGATCCGCGCCGCCAACAGCTTCGCCAACGCCGGGCCTCGGCACGCGCGATTCTCATCGGCCGCGAAGACGCAGATCGAGAAGACGCTCGTCGCAAGCGGTCTCGAACTGCACGAGAATGTCGAGATCCTCAATGCCCGGCTGTCCGAGCGCAACGTCGACTATGCCAATTATCTCTATGAACGCCTGCAGCGCAACGGCTTCCTGTTCCGCGACTGCCAGCGCCTGGTCAACCAGGACCGCAATGTCTTCGCCGCCTGCATGGTGGCCCTCGGCGATGCCGATGCGCTGGTGACCGGCCTCACGCGCAATTTCTCGGTCGCCCTCGACAATGTGCGCCGCGCCATCGACAACCGGCCCGGCCATCGCCCGATCGGCGTGTCGATGGCGCTGGTGCGCGGACGCACGGTATTCATCGCCGATACCTCGATCCACGAATTGCCGATCGCCGAGGAACTGGCCGATATCGCGCAGGAAGCGGCGGGCGTCGCCCGCCGCTTCGGCTATGAGCCGCGCGTCGCCTTCCTGTCCTATTCGACCTTTGGCTATCCCGCGCGGCGAGCGCGCCGAATATGTGAGAAACGCCGTGGCGGTTCTCGACAAGCGCAATGTCGATTTCGAGTATGACGGCGAGATGGCCGCCGACGTCGCCCTGTCGCGCGAGGCGATGGCGCTCTATCCCTTCTGCCGCCTGACCGGCGCCCGCCAATGTCCTGGTGATGCCGGCCGCCCATTCGCGCCTCGATTTCGACCAAGATGCTGCAGCAACTGGGCGGCGTCACGGTGGTCGGGCCCTTGCTCACCGGCCTCGAAAAGCCGGTGCAGATCGCCTCCATGTCGGCGACCGCGACCGACATCGTCAACCTGGCGGCGATCGCCGCTTACGACATCAATCGCTGAGCGGGACTTCGTTCCGTCGCGCTGCGCCGAAATGCGAGAAATAGCGCGGATTGATCGCTGAAACCGGCAGGATGATCAGCACGTCGATGGTGTTGAACTGCGCGTCGATCACCGCCCCTTCGCCGATATAGCAGCCGAGCCGCAAATAGCCCTTGATCAAGGGCGGCAACATGCCGCAGCGCGCGCCTTGGCATCGACCTGGCATCGCGCGGCATCCGATTTCATCTCGATATAGCGCTCCGGCACGCGCCGCACCCGCCATTCGGGCGGCGCCGCGCAGTTTTGCGCCATGAAGCTCAAGGCCGAGGCGTGAGCGCGGGGATCGGTGCCCTCAAGGCTGGCGCAGCCCAGCATGACGTCGAGCCCGTAGATGCCGCACATAGTTCCAGATGCCCTGCCACAGCAGCTCGACCACCGGCTTGGTGCGATAGGGCTTGAGGACGCAGGAGCGTCCGAGCTCGAGAAACTTCAGATCCGGCTTTGCGCGGCAAGCAGCGGCGCGATGTCGAATTCGCCCTGGGTGTAAAACCCGCCGATGCGCTCGGCGACCGATCTGCCGCAACAGCCGATAGGTGCCGACAATCTCGCCGTCCTTGACGCGCGATCGCGTCGGGCCTCAGGCCGGTCGCCCTTGCGCACCACGAGCAAGTGATCGCAGATCGGATCATAGCGATCGGGTCGCGCCGCGCCGCGCGCGCCGCGTCATCGGGCTTGCGCCGCGAGTTCCTCATAGAAGACCCGATAGCGCAGATGCTGCGCGGCATCGATATCGGCTGCGCCGTCGGCGAGCCTGACGGTCAGATCGGCTTTCGTCCCGAGCACGGAGCCCGGAACAATGTCCTCCTGCCTTGCCGCTCCGCCGCGAGGGCGAGGTGCCAGAGAATAGACGGACATCAAGCCTTGCCTCCGCAAACCGGCCCGTCGCCGGCCCCTGCACAGTGCCACAGACTGCCGGACAAAGAAAGTTCGGCACCAAATTGTTACAATCTCGATATGGAGCCTGGTCAGGACGCATCCCGGCGAAGTGGAATCGCTTCGCCGATAGGATTCGCACCAAATTCACATGTTGAACAACTTCCTATCGCCAAAGCCTTCAACTTTGACGAGATATGCTCATGCGTCAGGCCGCTGGGCGCTTGGCGGTCAAGGCGGCGATCGCTTCATCGAGATCCTGGCGATCGAAGGGCTTCACGATATGGCCGCTCATGCCGGCCGCGAGACATTCCGCTTCGTCGGCCGCACTCGCATTGGCGGTGAGCGCCAGAATGGGAATAGCCGGCACGAGACGTGCCCGATTCTGATGCGGCGCGCCGTTTCGAGCCCGTCGAGTTCCGGCATCTGACATCCATGATGATGAGATCCGGTCTTCCGCCCTGGGCAATATGGTCGAGAACCGCAATGCCCATTGGTCACATGGTGGATCGAGTGACTCGATCTTCTCGAGCAATGTGCGGGCCAAGAGCGCATTGACCGGATTGTCCTCGGCCAGGAGGATGTTGAGATGCGGCGCCTTCTTCTCGGCCGAAGAGGTCATGCGGCGCAGATCCTTGACCGCGCTCGCGATGGTCTGATCGTCCGATTGCGGGAGCTGGCGCAGCAAGGTCGAGCGCCGGAGTGGCTTCAGTAAATAGCCGGCAAAGGGCACTGACAGGAAATCACGCAAGGCGCGGCGCTCTTCCGCCTGCAGCAGGGTGAAGATGGGCTTGCCCGGCGGGCCGCTTGCCTTCATGCGCCGCCCGCCAGACGGCAAGTGTCGCGGCGAAAGCTCGAATCGCAGATGAGGCCTGAGGTGGAGTGCGGCTGGCGCAGGGCATCGCGCAGCTCCGCTTCGCCCACCACGTGGCGCGTCTCGGCGCCCAGCGCCTTGAGTGTCGCATCGAGGCTCGCATAGGTAGGGCCCGCGCGGCAGCGCCAGCTCATAGAGGCGCCCCTTCAATGGCTCGCCAGGGCTTTCGTTGCGGACGCTCACGCAAGGAAGGCTGACGCGGAACACCGATGCCTTGGCCGCGCGCGCTCTCGACCGTGATCTCGCCGCCCATGCCGCTGACGAGCTTGCGCGAGATCGACAGGCCAAGACCAGTGCCGCCGAAACGCCGCGCGGTATCCTGCCCGGCCTGCACGAAATTCCTCGAAGATGCGGGATTGTTCCTCCGCCGTCATGCCGATGCCGGTGTCGGCAACTGCGCAATGAAGTGATGTGCTCGGATCCGAGGGACGCACGGCTTTCGACAAAGTGATCATCGACACCGCCGGATTCGGTGAACTTGATGGCATTGCCGGCGAGATTGAGCAGGATCTGGCGCAGGCGCAATTCATCGCCGAGAATGCGTGACGGCAGATCGGCCGCGGCCAAGCAGGTTATCTCGATGCCCTTGGCATGGGCGCGAGGGCGCGAGCAGCTCGGTGACGCTTTCGGCGAGCACCAGTGTGTCGACCCAATCAGGCGCCAATGCGACGCGGCCCGATTCGATCTTGGAAATGTCGAGGATTTCATCGATGATCGAGAGCAGAGACCGCGCGGAGCCATCGACGGCGCTGGCATAGTTGCGCTGCTCGGGACTGAGTTCGGTTTCGAGCAGAAGCCCGTTCATGCCGATGATGCCGTTCATCGGCGTGCGGATCTCATGGCTGGTCGCGGCGAGGAAGCGCTCTTGGCGTGGTTCGCCGCTTCCGCCTCGGCGCGCGCCAGCTGTAGCATATTGAGCATCGCCTCGACATTCTCGCGGCGCATGTCGGAAGCGCGCCTGCCGAAATAGACGGCAAGGGCGGCGACCGTGGCGAGGAACAGGCCAACCGGCGGCCACGCCTTGGCGAGCCCTGCCACGCCGAAAGTCATGACGATGCAGACACCGAGGCCTGCCACCACCGCCAGCATGCCGACAGCGAATTGCTCGAGACTGAAACGGATGCCGGGATGCGCCGAATAGGCGCAAGGCCGCCGTCAACGCGCTTGCGCGGTCGGTCGAACAATCCTGTTTGCAGTCTTTTCCATTGGCTTGCCGCGTCTTCTGACGCCTGTCAGCTCTTTCATACGCACAGCGGCTTAGGAAAAGCCTACCGGCTCAAATGAGAGTCAATAAGGTGTAAATTTGCAACAACAGCTCGTCGCACTTTAGAAAAATTTTAGCGCCAAAATTGATCCGGCGTTAACGATACTTGCGTGCACGGCGTGTGACGGGCGCTGGCTGGATGATCGACGTATTGGTCCGCGATAGGGAATGGGCCGGTCGATGACCCGCTCGAGGTCCGCGAGGCGCTGAACGAAAGATCATGTCGGCCATGAAAAATTCCGCGCGGGTGATGCGATCGCCGGCACGCCAGCGACCGGGGTCACGCCGCCCGGCGGAAGGCGGCGAGTTTCTGGCGGTAGCTCAAGGCCTCCACGATATGAAGTCGGCCGACACGCTCCTCGCCGTCGAGGTCGGCGAGCGTGCGGGCGACACGCAGCACGCGGTGATAGCCGCGGGCGGAAAGCATCATCGCATCCGCTGCCTCGTGCAGAATGCGCAACCCCGGCTCATCGGGTGTCGCGATCTCGTCGAGAAGCGTGCCATCGGCTTGCGCATTGGTGGAAAGATGCGGACAGGTCGAGCTTCGCGAAACGGTGCACGCTGGCGCTCGCGCGCCTTGGCGACGCGCACCGCGACTTCGGCGCTTCCTTCGGACGGGATCGGCCGCGCCAGGTCGGCGGCACGCACTGCGCCCAGCTCGATCTGGATGTCGAGCCGGTCGAGCAGCGGACCCGACAGGCGTGCCTGGTAATCGCTCGCACAACGCGCTCCCTTGGCGCAGACATGGCCAGGCTCGCCCGCCATGCCGCATTTGCACGGATTCATCGCCGCCACCAGTTGGAAGCGTGCCGGATAGGTGATGTGGTAATTCGCGCGCGCGACCTGCGTCTCGCCCGTTTCCAGAGGCTGGCGCAGGGCTTCGAGCACGCGCGGCTGAAATTCCGGCAATTCGTCGAGGAACAGCACGCCATGATGGCTGAGCGCAATCTCGCCGGGCTTGGCCTTGTGCCCGCCGCCCACCAGCGCCGGCATGCTCGCCGAATGATGCGGCGAGCGGAAGGGTCGCTTGCGGCGCGACCTTGCCATCCGGCAATTCACCGGCGAGCGAGGCGATCATGCTCGTCTCGAGCATCTCGCGCGCTTCCATAGGCGGCAGGATCGAAGGCAGGCGCTGCGCCAGCATGGATTTGCCGGCGCCTGGCGGGCCGACCATCAGAAAATGATGGGAGCCCGCGGCCGCGACCTCGAGGGCGCGCTTTGCCGCTTCCTGGCCCTTGATGTCCTTCAGATCGGCAAGGTTCCCGCGGTCCTCGGCCATGCCGGGGTGGGGGCGCGACAGAATCTGCGTGCCTTTCACGTGATTGAGAATCTGGATGATGGTCTGCGGCGCCAATATGTCGACGTCATCGCCAGCCCAGGCCGCTTCCGTCCCGCAGGGCTTGGGGCAGATGAGGCCAAGGCCCCTGGCATTGGCGGCAATGGCCGCAGGGAGCGCGCCCGTGACGGCGCCCAAGGCACCATCGAGGCCCATCTCGCCAATCACCAGATAGCGGTTGAGGAAATCCTGCGGCAGGACGCCCAGGGCTGCGAGCACGGCCAGCGCGATCGGCAGGTCATAGTGGCTGCCTTCCTTCGGCAAGTCGGCGGGCGAGAGGTTGACGGCAAGTCTCTTGCCCGGCAGCGCCAGGCCCACGGCGAAGAGTGCCGCCCTCACGCGCTCGCGGCTTTCCACGACCGCCTTGTCGGCAAGTCCGACGATGTTGAATTGCACCTGGCCCGACAGGAATTGCGCCTGGACATCGACGGGCACAGCCTCGATGCCCTGAAAGGCGACCGTCGTTGCATGCGCCGTCATCAAAGCCCCCAGTGAGCTTCCACAGCGTAAATCAGTGCCGGCAAGCAGTCAAGAACGTTTAGAGAACATTCTGACCTGCCTCCTCCATAGGGGACTAAGCCCTGACCGGCTCACCCGGTGTCCGATAAAGCACGTCGCCCTCGCTGACGCCGGTGATCACATGAATAGAGGCCGCCAGGCCGCACTTGACCATCAGGCCGCCGACTTCCCTCGCGCCGCCATGATGATCCATCGGAATGATCGAGCATAACTCGGCTCCCGCATCGGTCAGCTTTACCAGCTGCAAATTGAAATAGACTTTTTTCTTCAATTCTCCCCGCAACAGCAGCCGCCCGAATCTTATCCATATCTGGGCGCCGGCCTGCGCATTGCTGGTGGAGATCGCGAAATCCCCGCCCACTTCCTGGATCAGACCCAGGGCCTCGAGCTTGAGCATCTCGTGAAGATATTGGCCTCTGAGGCCTTCGGGCTTGAGCAAAGCCGAGGGCGTCGGGTGCTTCGCGTCGATGGAGAAGGCCCGCGAGGCGATCCGCTGGAACAGGCTCGCGGAGCTGGCGTCGAGCTCGGAGACGATCCTGAGCGTGGAGAAGGAAAAGGCGCCCGGCCTCTGGATCTCGCCGCTCAATATGTGCCCGAAGGTCTGCCTGAGAGTCTCGCTTGCCGCCTTCTCCGCATAGGCGGCGAAAAAGTTCAGCCAGTCATCGCTGATCGATTCAGATGCGCTTTGCAGATTGTCCGGCCCCTGCCCGAGCTGCTTGAGCACGTCCAGCGCCTGCGCGACGACAGCCTGGCGGTTTTCATGCTTGGCAAATACCTCGCGATAGTGCGCCGCGAGGATCGGCCTGACTTTCTCCCGCCTGCCGGGCTCGACAGGCCTGACCGCCTCATCCACCGCCGACTCGACTATGGCTGCTGCGAACTCTTTTCGCCCCTCATGCCGGTCACCGGGCATGCGCAAAAAATCGACGGCATCGCCGAGCAATCTGCCGATCGCTGCGGCCGCCCTCTTGTTGTGGCTGCCCTTGATGCCTCTTCTGGCCAGTTCGTCCGATACCGAGATGGCGTTGCCCAGTTGATCATCGGCCTCCATGTCACCGCTTCCGTTCGATCGCATCCCAGATGAGGCTTGCGATATCGGCGCCGCCGAACTTCTTGACCTGGCGAATGCCGGTCGGCGAGGTGACATTGATCTCGGTCAGATAGTCCCCGATCACGTCGATGCCGACAAAGATGAGGCCGCGCTTCTTGAGATCGGGACCAAGCCTTTCACAAATCTCATGCTCGCGCTTGGTGAGCTCGGTCGGCTCGGGCCTGCCGCCCACATGCATGTTGGAGCGGTGCTCGTTCAAAGCCGGCACGCGGTTGATGGCGCCGGCAAATTCGCCGTCGACCAGGATGATGCGCTTGTCGCCCTTGCGCACCTCGGGCAGATAGCGTTGCGCGATGAAGGGCTCGCGGAAGCTCTGCGTGAAGAGCTCGACCAGCGAGCCGAAATTCTGATCCTCGCCGGCGAGCCGGAAGACGCCGGCACCACCATTGCCATAAAGCGGCTTAAGGATGATCTCGCCATGCTCCTTGCGGAAGTCGAGCAATTCCTTGGGATCGCGCGTGATGATCGTCGGCGGCATCAGATCGGGGAATTCCATCACGTAGAGCTTTTCAGGCGCGTTGCGCACTTCCTTCGGATCGTTCACCACCAAGGTCCTGGGATGAATCTGCTCGAGCATGTGAGTGATGGTGATGTAGTTCATATCGAAGGGCGGATCCTGGCGCATATGCACCACATCGAAGGTGCCGAGATCGACGCGCCGCTGCGCTCCGAGCGTGAAATGACTCCCCTTCTCGTCGCGCAACTTGATTCCGTGGCCCGTGGCGAAGAGCGCAGTGCCTCTGAGCGCCAATGCCCCGAGGCTGGTAATAGAAGAGCTCATGTCCACGCGCTTGCGCCTCGAGCATGATGCGCGAAGGTCGAAGTCGCCCGCGATGTCGATGCTCTCGATCGGATCCATTTGCACGGCGACACGCAGCTTCATGATCTGTCCTGATCTTCAACGATGAACGCGTTGGCGATATGGCGCGGCCACTGGTAGGGGGAGACCGTGACGATGTCAAAGCGGCAGATACCCTGCATCGCCTTGGGATCGCGCGCCATCCAGACCCGCGCCGCGACGGCGATACGGCGCGACTGATATTGCGTCACAGCCTCGACCGCGAGATCGGCCGTTGCCCTCACCTTCACTTCGATGAAGGCCGTCACCTCGCCCCGCCGCATGATGAGATCGACCTCGCCCGCGCCCGATTTGAAGCGCCGCGCCAGAAGGCGATAACCCTTGAGGCGCAGGCTCGCGAGAGCCAGGCTCTCGGCGAAACGCCCGCGGCGCTCATTGCGCCTTTTTGTCTTTGAGGACGAGGAGACGCTCATAGAGCTCCTTCTTGGCGATGCCGAAGCGATGCGCGACCTCGGCCGCGGCTTTGCCCGCGGGCATGGTCGATGCGGCCTCGCGCAAGGCCGCATCGATTTCTTCCGGTTCAGGCGGTGCCTCCTCGCCTGGCGGGGACACGACCAGCGTGATCTCACCCTTCACCGACTCGCGTTCAGCCAGAATCCCTGAGACTTCAGCCGGCTCACCGCGCAGCACCTCCTCATGAAGCTTGGTCAATTCGCGCGTTACCGCAACAGCGCGAGCGCCCAGCACTTCTGCAATATCGGCAAGGGCGGCTTCGATGCGGCGGGGGCTCTCGAAGAAGATCAGCGTCGCCGGTACGTTCTTGAGCTCGGTCAGGAGCCGCCGGCGCTCGCCTTGCTTCTCCGGCAAAAAGCCTGAGAACATGAATCGGTCGGAGGGCAGACCCGATAGGGTCAACGCGGCCAGGGAGGCGGAAGCACCTGGGATGACATGGAGCGCCAGCCCCGCCTCGATAACGGCGCGGGCAAGCTTGAAACCCGGATCGGAAACGAGCGGCGTCCCGGCATCGCTCACCAGTACCAGGGACCTGCCGGCCTGAAGCTCGGCCAGGATGCGGGGCCGCAGTTTCGCCGCATTGTGATCATGATAGGGGATGAGCCTGTTGCTAATGCCGTAGCGTTGGAGCAATTTCCCGGTGACCCGCGTATCCTCGCACAATATCTCGTCCGCTGCGGCGAGGGCGTTAACCGCCCTTAACGAAATGTCGCCAAGATGACCAATTGGTGTCGACGTCACATGGAGGCCGGGAACCAGGCTTTCGGCCTCGAAAACAACCCCTTTTATGTTATAGCGGCGGCCGGGTGAGGGTGTAGCGGACATGGGTGGAGTTGGGGACATTGAACGGACAAGGTCGATCTATAGCGCCTCGTGACGGCTTGTGGCAGTGGCGCTTCGTGCTCCTCGGCCTCATTTCGCTGTTACTTGCGGCATGCGCGAATTCCAAGATGGCCGACATGTTCAACGATGCCGGCGTCAAGGGCGAACAGCTTACCCGGCAGGCGGCCGCAGGCCGCAAAGTTGCTTTGCTCCTGCCGCTCTCGGCCGCGGGCGAGACCAAGCGAATCGCCCAGGCCATGAAACAGGCGGCCGAGCTCGCGCTCACCGATGGCGGCGGCGGCCTCACCTTGATCACCAAGGACTCCGGCGGCGCCCCCGGCATGGCACAGGCCGCGGCCCAGGCTGCCCTCAATGAGGGTGCTGAAATCATCTTGGGTCCGCTGCTGGCCCCCGAGGTCCAGGCGGTCAAACGCATCGCGCAAGGACGCGCCAATGTGATCGCCTTCTCCTCGGTGAGCACCGTCGCCGGTCAAGGTACTTATCTCATGAGCTTCCTGCCGGAAGAGGAAGTTGCCAATGTCCTGCGCTATGCCGCCAAGCAGGGCAAGCGCAGCCTGGCGGTGCTCTATCCGCAGACCCAATATGGCAGCAACGTCGAACTGGCCTTGAACCGCGAGGCGGCGGCGAGCGGCGTCCAGATCGCGGCCTCCCAGCCCTATGCGAGGGGCCAGGCCGGCAGCGCCGCAGCCCAACGCATCGCGCAGGACGATCAACGATCAAAGCCGCGCCATTGATGCGCTCCTCATCCCTGAAGGCGGTGAGGCGCTCAGATCGCTGAGCGCCACGCTCGAGCAGAATGGCATCACGCCCGAAAGGGTGACAATCCTCGGCACCGGCCTCTGGGACGACAGCGTCACGCGCTCGACGCCGATCGCGCAAGGCGGCTGGTATGCCGGCGTCTCTCCCAAGCTGGTCGCGAGCTTCAACAGCAAATATTCAGGCGCCTATGGATCAGAACCACCGCGTATCGCGAGCCTCGCCTATGACGCGGTGAGCCTCGCTTCGGGCCTTGCCCGCAAGGGTGATTTCTCCATTTCAGCGATCACGGATGCAGCGGGCTTCCAGGGCACGAACGGCCTCTTCCGTTTCCGCCAGGACGGGCTCATCGAACGCGGCCTAGCGATACTCGAAATGACATCGACCGGCCCGCAAATCGTGGCGCAGCCGCCGGGCCGCTTCGGCGCGGGGTTCTAGCTCAGTGCACCAATTGTGCGATCACCGCATTGAGCACGCGACGTCCGGCATGGGTGGCAATGAGACGGTCGCCGTGCACACTGACGAGGCCCATTTCGGAGAGCTCGGCCACGCATGACGGCGGACGGCCGCAGAGCGCTCTATAGCGGGCGAGATCGATGCCCTCGGCAATGCGCAATCCCATCAGCAGGTATTCGGCAGCCTGATCGGAGGACTTTATGATCGTCTCTTCGATCACACCGTGGCCCTGGGCTTGCACTTGGGCGCGCCAGGTCTCGGGATGGCGCTCGGTCGCGAGCGCCAGACGCCGCAACCCTTCAGTGAGTCGGCTGTGGGCGCCGGGGCCGACGCCCGCATATTCGCCATAGCGCCAGTAAATGCAGATTGTGGCGCGATTCATGGCCGGGCAAGGCGTGGTTCGACACTTCATAGGCCTGAAGTCCGGCTTTGACGGTCAGCTCCTGCGTCATCTCATAGAGCTCGGCCGCTACATCCTCATCGGGGACGACGAGCTTTCCCGTGCGCATGGAGATCGCCGAAGCGCGTCCCCTCCTCGATGGTGAGCTGATAGAGCGACATGTGGCCGTGCTGCTCGGTGAGCGCGCGAGAAAGTTCATCGCGCCATTGCGCGACCGTCTGGCCCGGTCGCGCATAGATGAGATCGAAGGAAACACGCGGGAAGATGCGCGGCCGCCAGCCGGAAAGCGGCTAGCGCTTCGCCGGCCGAATGCTGGCGACCGAGCGCCTTGAGATCGTCGTCGGCAAGCGCCTGCACGCCGACCGAGACGCGATTGACGCCGGCGGCGCGATAGCCTGCGAAATTCTCAGCCTCGACGCTGGTGGGATTGGCCTCGAGCGTCACCTCGGCATTGGGCGCCACCGTCCATAACTCGCCGATCCGCATCGAGCACCCGCGCGACCGCTGCAGGCGGCATCAGCGAGGGCGTGCCGCCGCCGAAGAAGATGCTGTCGACCTGTCGCCGTCCGGCGTTTCTGGCGCCGAACCAAGTGAGCTCGCGCGCGAGGGCGTCCGCGAAAGACATGGCATCGACCCGCCCATGCCGCACATGCGAGTTGAAATCGCAATAGGGGCATTTGGCCTTGCAGAACGGCCAATGCACGTAGATGCCGAAGCCCTGGCTCAGAAGAGCGCATCGACGAGCTTCCGGAAGGCGACGCGCGCGATGCGAGATCGCGATGCTTGGCATCAGGATCCATCTCACCGAAGGTCTCGCTCTTGCCCGTCGGGCACGAACATCGGATCATAGCCGAAGCCCCGCGTGCCGCGCGGCGGCCAGACCAGCGCCCATGACCGTGCCTTCGAAATTCTCGACATGACCGTCGGGCCAGGCGACGCGAGAGCACGCTGACGAAATGCGCCCGGCGCTGCTCGGGCAGAGTGGCGCCACAGGCCTGCAGTTTCTCTTCGACATTGCGCATGGCGAGGGCGAAATCCTTGGCGGGTCCGGCCCAGCGCGCCGAATAGATCCCGGGATCGCCGTCGAGCGCATCGACGCAGAGGCCCGAATCATCGGCGAGCGCCGGAAGAGCCCCGATGCCCAGTGCCGCGGCTTCCGCCTTGAGTTCGCGCATTGGCCGCGAAACTGTCGCCGGTCTCTTCGGGCTCCGGCAATCCGAGGCTCGCCGCTGAGACCGCTTCGACGCCATAGGGACCCAAGCAGATCGTCGATCTCTCGCACTTTGCCGGGATTGTGCGAGGCGACGACGAGCTTGCTGATCGCGCAGCGCACGGCGCGCGAAGTCCCCAGATGCGCGGCTTCGGCGAATTCGACCGAATTGCCGGCGGGATCGCGGAAATAGAGCGAGCGCCCGCCGCCCGGCCAGTCGAAATCCGCCTCGATCGGCGATGCCGTGGTCCTCGAGATGCCGGCGCCAGCCGTCGATTTCTTCGGCACTGGCCGCAAAGCACATATGGCCCGGACCATGGGCGCCATGGGGCGGCGCGAAGCGCAGGATCTTGGCGCCTGATCTCGGATTTCACGCCGGATTGAAAATCGAGCAGCATCTGATCGCCGCAATGCAGGAAAACGAACTGCCGTCCTTCGGCTCGCGGACGCATTCGAGGCCAAGAACGTCTCGTAGAACCGGCGCAGCGCCTGGATGTCCTCGCGCATAGAGGATGGTTTCGAGAATGGCCTTCGCCTTCATTGCAACCGCCGCTTTCTGCAGCGCCACCAAGTCGCCGATGCCGTGCTTGCGCGAGCGCCAGGAGTTCGAGGAAGCGCTCCTCGCAGAAAGGCTCGCCTTCCGCCGTGCCCTGCACTTCGACAATGCCGCCTTTGCCGGTCATCACGAAATTCGCATCGGTCTCCGCGCGTCGAATCCTCCTCATAGTCGAGATCGAGCACCGACATCGCCGTTGTGGATGCCGCAGGAGATCGCCGCCACATGGTCGCGTAGCGGCCATTCTTCGCGAACATGTCGCGGGCATCCATCCATTTGAGCGCATCATGGAGCGCGATCCAGCTGCCGGTGATGGCGGCGGTGCGGGTGCCGCCATCGGCCTGGATGACATCGCAATCGAGGGTGATCTGTCGCTCGCCAAGCGCCACCAGATCGACCACGGCGCGGAGCGAACGGCCGATCAGCCGCTGGATCTCCTGGGTGCGGCCGGATTGCTTGCCTTGTGCCGCTTCCCGGCGCATGCGCTCGCCCGTGGCGCGCGGCAGCATGCCATATTCGGCCGTGACCCAGCCTTTGCCGGCCCCCTTGAGCCAGGGCGGCACCCTCTCCTCGACGGTCGCCGTGCACAGCACATGGGTGTCGCCGAAACGCACGAGGCAGGAGCCTTCCGCATGTTTGGAACTGCCGCGCTCGAAACTCACCTTGCGCAATTCTTGGGGCTTTCGCCCGGACGGCCGCATAGTCACTCCTCTTGCCGGCTTGAACGAGGGAGGTTCTAGCGCAGCTGCCCTCCGTGAGGGAACCGTTTTCGGGGGCCAGAAGCCTGAGTTGACCAACAACGGCGCGGTTCCTAGATTTGACCCATGAGCATCCATCCGCAGAAGCCCTTGACCGACGAGCGCCTGCCGGGGCTCGCCCAGCTCGACCAGCGCTCGCGCGACATCTTCCGCCGCCTCGTCGAAACCTATCTCGATACCGGCGAGCCCGTCGGCTCGCGCACCATCTCGCGCATCCTGCCCGGCAACCTGTCGCCAGCCTCGGTTCGCAATGTGATGATGGATCTCGAGGATTCGGGCCTCATCTATTCGCCGCATACCAGCGCCGGCCGGGTGCCGACCGAATGCGGGCTTGCGCTTCTTCGTCGATGCGCTCCTCGAAGTGGGCTCGATCTCGCCCGAAGAGCGCGCCCGCATCGATGCCCAAATGGCGGGCAGCAACCGCTCGCGCCGCGTCGAGGAGGTGCTGGGCGAGGCGACGACGCTGCTCTCGGGCCTGTCGCATTGCGCCGGGCGTCGTGGTGGCGCCCAAGACCAATGCCCGGCTCAAGCATATCGAATTCGTGAGCCTGGCGCCCAGCCGCGGCCTCGTCATCCTGGTCGGCGAGGACGGCACGGTCGAGAACCGCACCATCGATCTGCCCGCCGGCCTGCCGCCCTCGGCACTCGTCAAGGCATCGAACTATCTCTCGGCGCGCATGCAGGGCAAGACGATCGCCGAAGTGCAGCGGCTGCATGCAGGAAGAGATCGACGACGCTCAAGACCGAGCTCGACGATCTCACCGCCAAGGTCATCGCAGCCGGCGTCGCCACCTGGTCGGGCAACACCGAGGAGGACGATCGTACCTTGATCGTCAAGGGCCAGGCCAATCTCATCGAGAATCTGACCGCCCTCGAGGATCTCGAACGCATCCGCAAGCTTTTCGACGACATCGAGAACAAGAAGGGCTGATCCAGCTTCTGGGCCTTGCCGAGGCCGGCGAAGGGGTCCGCATCTTCATCGGCGCCGAGAACAAGCTGTTCTCGCTGTCGGGCTCATCGCTGATCGTGGCACCCTATCGCAACAGCGAGGAAAAGATCGTCGGGGTCGCTGGGCGTCATCGGGCCGACACGGCTTAACTATGCCCGCATCATCCCGATGGTCGACTATACCGCGCGGCATCATCGGCCGGCTGATCACTTGATTTTAAGCCAGGCAGGATGTGCTCGCAGGCAGTTCAGGCTCTCTCGCGAAGGCGAGCCCACCTGGACGCGCGCATTCCGGCGAAGTGGAATCATTTCGCCGATAAGGATTTGCGCCAAATCAATATGCTGGAGCAAATCCTTATCGCCAAAGTCTTCAACCCCGGATCGAGTTCCGGGGCAGGCCTTTGGCGGGATTTGCTCTAGGTGACCAACTTAGCCAGGAAATCGGGGAGCGGCCGCTTGTGCGACAAGAGAAAGCGCGCCATCGCGCCCGCCACCTGACGGATGGCCGGACGCCCGCTGAGGCGTTCGCGCCAGGCGATGAGCTTCGGTGTTGCTTCCGCCATCGGCGCTCCCATGCGAGCGGCAAAGAGTTGCGCCATATAGAAGGCAATGTCGGCGTAGGAATAGGTCCCGGCGAGATAGTCGTGGCCCGCGAGTTCGCGCTCCATTTCGCCATAGTAACGGGCCGAGGCCTCGCGCGCCGAAACCGCAGCCATGTCATCAGGTCGGTCCTGCAACCCCATCAGGCGAATGACCGGCGGGAAGAACACCTCGTCCGATTTGAGCTCGAGAAGACGCGCTTTGGCGCGCGCTCCGGAACTTGCGGGCCATAGCGGGGGGTCAGGCCGCAGGTCCTCGAAATATTCGAAAATCTGCGTTGAATCGAAGAGCTCGACCGCGCCATGAATGAGGACCGGCACCTGCTGCTTGGGATTGACGCGCAAGACTTCCGGGTGCTTGGGCTCATAGAGCCGTTCCATGTCGAAGGGCACCATCACGACCTTGACGTCGAGCCCTTTCTCCAGGGCGGCAATCTCCGCCTTGGCGCCGAACATGCTCAAGGGTCCCGAATAGAGGCGCATTGTCTGTCCAGGCATTTTTTCTCTCGCGAAGAACACAGCTACCGCCGGTTATAGGGGCCGCAAGTGCACTATTGTGTCAGTTGCCCGAGGCCCATGACCGGACTTGATTTTTACCTCCCGAACCCTGATATCCCGCCGCGAAACCTAATCCATCGATCGAGAGTTCAAGCATCGTCATGATTGAAGACGCGACCAAAGATACCGTGGCTGAAGAGCGGAAGACGCCCGAGGTTCCCGAAGCCGAGCCCGTGACATTGCCCGAGGCCGAGGTCGACCCGCGCGATGCCGAGATCCTGGAACTCAAGGAAGAAGCCGGCAGGAGCAAGGACCAGCTTCTGCGCACGCTCGCCGAGATGGATAATCTGCGCAAGCGCACCGAGCGCGAGAAGGCGGAAGCCACCCTCTATGCCGCGAGCAATTTCGCCCGTGACATATTGAGCATCAGCGACAATATGGATCGGGCACTCGCGACGGCCGAAGCCGACCATCTCAAGGAAGCGAGCCGAGCCGGTCAAGAATCTGGTGGCCGGGGTCGAGGTGACGCGGCGCGAATTGCTCAATGTCTTCGAGCGCCATGGCATCAAGCGCATCGATCCGATGGGCGAGAAGTTCGATCCGCATTTCCATCAGGCGATGTTCGAGGTGCCGACCGATGAGCAGCCGCCAGGCACCGTTGTGCAAGTGATGCAAGCGGGCTTCAAGATCGGCGATCGCGTGCTGCGCCCCGCCCTCGTCGGCGTCGCCAAGGCGGCCGGGTAGTTTCACCGCTCTATCGTCATCCGGCGGAAGCCAGGATCCAATAAACTCTTTCCGTCCGAGCGGCACCACTTGCTTCCAATTGTTCGATAGGCCGCGGCTTTCGCCGGGGCGCTTACGCGTGCAGCGACAGATCCGTGATCGTCGCATTGCGGCCGTTGAGCGGATTATCGGGATTCCACGGCAGCACCGTCACATAGGCGCGTGGCGACAGCGCGTCATACATGAAGAGCCGGCCGGCCAGGCTGTCGCCGATCGCCAAGATCTCCTTCATCACCTCCATCGCCTGGATCGAGCCGATGATGCCGGTCAGCGCGCCCAATATGCCCGCCTCCTCGCAGGCGGGCAGCAAGCCCTCGCGGCGGCGCTTCGGGATGAAGGCAGCGATAGGTCGGATAAGGCAGGCCGTCGCGCATCCTTCAGATGCGGCTTGAAGGTCGAGACCTGGCCGTCGAACTGGCCGACCGCGGCGGAGACCAGCGTCTTCTTCGCAAGATAGCAGGCATCGCTGACCAGGAAGCGGGTCGGGAAATTGTCCGAACCGTCGGCAACGATGTCATACTGGCCGATGATATCGAGCGCGTTGGCGGCCGTGAGGCGCATCGTCATGGGTCACCACATTTCACATGCGGATTGAGGGCGTCGAGGCTCTGCCTCGGCACTTTGCGTCTTAGGCTTGCCGATGCGCGATGCAGTCGTATGAATGACCTGCCGCTGCAGGTTGGAGAGCGAGCACGTCATCGTTGTCGATGACGCCGAGCGTGCCGATGCCCGCAGCGGCGAGATAGAGCAGCACCGGCGCGCCGAGCCCGCCCGCGCCAATGACCAGGACCTTGGCGGCTTTGAGCTTGGCCTGGCCCGGGCCGCCCACCTCCTGCAGCACGATGTGGCGGGCATAGCGTTCGAGTTCCTCGCCCGAGAGCTGCCATCAGCTCCTGCCTGTCGAGCCGAAGCCGCCTGCACCGCGCGCCGTGCCGGACAAGCTCCTCGGCTTCCTCGAGCACCGACGCGCGTCACCGGGGCCACGACCATTTGCGCGATGCGGTCGCCGCGCTTCACCGCGAAGGCCTCACGCGCCGTGATTGATCAGGATCACCTTGATCTCGCCGCGATAGTCGGCATCGATCGTGCCCGGCGAATTGAGCAACGGTCACGCCATGCCTTGCCGCAAGCCCCGAGCGCGGCCGCACCTGCGCCTCGAAGCCGTCGCGGCAGGGCTATGGCGAAGCCAGTCGCGCACCAGCGCACGCCCGCCAGGCGGCAGGATCGCGTCCTCGGCGGCGCGCAGATCCATGCCGGCCGCATGCTCGCTCTCATAGGCGGGCAGAGCCAGGCCCTCGCCATGGGCGAGCCGCTGATCCCAATCTCGGTCATGCCTTGGCCCCGCAGGCGGCGCGGCAAAGTCGCTCCATCAGGCGCCGCGCCACTTCGCGCTTGTCGAGCTCGGGCCAGCTTTCGACGCCCGATGCCGAAACGAGATGCACCGGTTGCGCTCGCCGCCCATGACACCGCTTGTCCGTGCTCACATCATTGGCGATGATGAGATCGCAGCCCTTTTTGGCCAGCTTCGTCTTGGCATTCTCGATGACATTTTCGCGTCTCGGCGGCAAAGCCCACGACGAGCTTCGGCCGCTTTGCTCTTGGCCCGAGCGACGGTCTTGAGGATGTCGGGATTCTCGGCGAGCTTGAGATCGGGCAGGCCGCCCGCTCCCTTCTTGATCTTCTGATCCGCGACGGCGCGCCACCCGCCAGTCGGCGACGGCGGCAGTGAAGATCGCGATATCGGCGGGAAGCTCGGCCTCGACGGTCTTCAGCATCTCGACCGCGGTTTCGACCGGCATCATCTGGGCGCCGGGCGGGATGGGCAGATGCACCGGGCCCGATACCAGAACCGTCTCGGCGCCCATGCGCCGACCGCCGCTTCCGCCATCGCATAGCCCTGCTTGCCGGAAGATTTGTTGGCGATATAGCGCACCGGATCGATCGGCTCATGGGTGGGCCCTGCGGTGATCAGCACCTTGCGGCCGGCCAGGGGCCGCGCCGCCGGCCGCCCGCCAGAGGCAGCGCGCCGCCCGCGAAATGGCTTCGATGCCGGCCAGGATTTCCGCCGGCTCCGCCATGCGTCCCGGCCCATATTCGCCGCAGGCCATCTCGCCGTCATTGGGACCGACAGTCAGCACGCCATCGCGCCTTGAGGGTCGCGAGATTGCGCATGCGTCGCCGCATGCTGCCACATGCGCACATTCATGGCGGGCGCGATCAGCATCTTCTTGTCGGTCGCGAGCAAGGTCGTGGAGGCGAGGTCGTTGGCGAGGCCATGCGCCATCTTGGCCATGAGATCGGCGCTCGCCGGCGCCACCACCAGGAGATCGGCCGAGCGCGACAACTCGATATGGCCCATCTCGATTTCGTCGGTGAGGCTGAAGAGATCGGTATAGACCTTTTCGCTCGTCAGGCTTGCGACCGAGAGCGGCGTGACGAACTGCTCCGCCGCCTTGGTCATGATCGCGCGTGACCTTGGCTTGACGCTGCTTCAGCAGCCGGATCAGCTCGAGGCTTTTATAGGCGGCAATGCCGCCGCCGATGATGAGAAGGACGCTTCTTGCCTGAAAGCAGTGGTCATCATGGGATGCATGCGTTAATCCGGTTCAAAAGATCAGAGCTCAAGGCGATGGCAATCAAGCGCGACCGCCCCTGCGACGAGCGCATAGCGGCCCGTGCGCGAATGCCGGGCTTGGGCGGCAGCGAGCGCCTCCGTCGTCTCGCGGTCAAGCCTGATGCCGCCGGAATTGGCCATGTCGGCCAGCATATGGGTCGCGGCCTGCGCCTCGACCAGCATTTCCGGCAAGCTGGTAACAGAGCCGGCCAAGCGAGGCCGCGCCTTCGCGCGGCACCTTCGATCTGGCCCAGCGGGCCGAGCTTCTTCTCGATCCATTCGCGCACCACCGGCTCGCGATGACGTCCACATGTTGAAATGCGGATTGAGCATGCGCGCCACGCCCTCGACCACCACCATCGTCTTCTGCAGCAGCAGAAGCTGCGGCTGGGTCGCCATGTCGAACTGGCCGGTCACCTCGAAAAGCTGGGTGAGGAGCCGCGCCATCGATATCTCGTGCGCCGGCCGGTCCATGATCGGCTCGCCGATCGCGCGCAGCGCCTGGGCGAAGATCGCCGGATCCTGATGCGCGCGGCACATAGCCCGCATCGAAATGCACCTGCGCGACCCGCGCGTAGTCGCGGCGGATGAAGCCATAGAGGATTTCGGCGAGGAACAGGCGTTCCTTCGGCGTGAGCCTGCCCATGATGCCGAAATCGACCGCGACCAGGTGCCCCTGAGCGATCGACGAAAAGATTGCCCTGATGCATGTCGGCATGAAAGAAGCCGTCGCGAATGGCATGGCGCAGGAAGCTCTGGATGACGAGTATCGCCGAGCCGGTTGAGATCGAGGCCGCGCGCCTGCGAGCGCCGCCGATGTCGGACAAGGGCGTGCCCTCGATCCATTCGGTGGTGAGCACCTGGCGCGCGGTGCAGCGGCCACTCGACCTTGGGCACGCGGAAGCCCGGATCATCCGCGACATTGCCCGCCATCTCGGCGATGGCCGAGGCCTCCATGCGCAGATCCATTTCGAGCTTGACCGATTGCGCCAAGGTCTCGACCGCATCGACCGGGCGCAAGCCGCCGTGCCTGCGCGCTCAGCGCGCTCGATCAGGCGCGCGGCGAAGAAGAAACTCTGAGAGATCGCGAGCGAATCGCTGCTCGATGCCGGGCCGCAGGATCTTCACCGCCACGTCGCGGCCATCGCGTGTCGTGGCGCGATGCACCTGCGCGATCGAGGCGGCGGCAACCGGCGGACCGAATTCTGCGAACAGCTCTTCGACGCGTCGCGACCGAGATTGGCCGGATCGTCTGGCGCGCCTCGTCCATGGCGAATGGCGGCAGGCGATCCTGCAGCGCTGCGCAATTCCGCGGCGCGCGCTCGGCGCCGACCATGTCCGGCCTGTGTCGCCAGGAACTGGCCGAGCTTGATGTAGCTCGGGCCCAATTCGGCCAAGCGCCGCGGTCAATCGGCCATTGCCATGCGATCTGCGTGGCCGACCGAGCTTCGCGCAGGCTCGAAGGCCGCAGCGCGCCGGCCATGGCAGTCGGCAGCCGATCCTCGGGCGGCAGCAAGGCGTCGTGGCGCGCCATGCATCCAGCCGGCACGCGCAAGGCGGCAGACGTGACCGCAAAATCGCCATCAGATGCGCCAGCCCCAATGGATGGCGACGATGCCGCCCGAGAGGTTGCGGTAGCTGGCGCGCGCGAAGCCCGCCGCGCCGATCATCGCCTCGAAGCTGCTCCTGCATCGGGAAAGGTGCGGATGCTTTCGACCAGATAGCGATAGGGCGCGCCATCGCCGGTCACCACCTTGCCGATCGCCGGAATGGCGGTGAACGAATAGGCGTCATAGAGCGCGGTCGAGCCCCGGCACATCGACATGGGAAAATTCGAGGCACAGGAATTTGCCGCCGGGCTTCAACACCCGGTAGCGCCTCCGCGAGCGCCTGATCGATATGGGTGACGTTGCGGATGCCGAAGGCGATCGTATAGGCATCGAAGCTCTTGTCGGGAAAGGCCAGCGCCTCGGCATTGCCGACGGTGAAATGGCATTGCCCGGCGAGCCCTTCGGCGGCGGCACGCTTCGCTCCCTCCGCTACCATCTCGGGCGAGATGTCGGCGACAGTGATGTGGGTGCCTGGCACCGCCGGCCCGGGCAATGCGGAAGGCGATGTCGCCGGTGCCGCCCGCGACGTCGAGGACATTGAAGTCGCGCGGCGTCCCGCGGCGGCGACAGCAGGGTGACGAAATCGTCCTTCCACAGGCGGTGAAGTCCCGCCGACATCAGGTCGTTCATCTGGTCATAGCGTTCCGCAACCTTGGAAAAGACCTCGTTGACGAGGTCTTGTTTCTCCGCTTCCGCCACGGTGCGAAAGCCGAAAGGCGCGGTTTCCTTGGGCGTGTCTGTCATCGCGGCGGACCATAGAACAGGATGGTAGGGAATGCCATGAATCAGATTTACCTTCGCCCCCCGCGGCGATGGTATTTAATGCTTACGATGAGCCCTGCTGACAGTTTCCGTCACTGGGGTTGTTAAGGATACTTCTTATCCTTGCCGTCAAACTGGTCTAACAACGCCCCATGCCGGAGCTCCCTGAAGTCGAAACCGTGATGCGCGGCCTCGATTCCGTTCTCACCGGGCAGCGCATCCAAAAGGTGCGGCTTGCCCGAGGCGATCTGCGCTTTCCCTTCCCGCCCGATTTCGCCAAGCGCATCGAAGGTCGCCGCGTGCTGCGCCTCAAGCGGCGGGCAAAATACATCCTCGCCTTCCTCGAGGGCGGCGACGTGCTGATTCTGCATCTCGGCATGTCGGGCCGCTTCACCGTCATCGATAGCAAAGACCGCATGGCGGGAACTCGGCGAATTCTACGAAGAGAGTGCCGCGCCGGATGGCGGCTCGGGTCCGCATGACCATGTCGTCTTCACCCGCGATGACGGTCTGCGCGTCATCTACACCGATCCGCGCCGCTTCGGGCTTATGGATCTCGTCGGCGAGCCGGAACTTGACGCCCACAAGCTCCTTTCCGGCATCGGCGTCGAGCCCTTGGGAAATGAGTTCGATGCCGCTTATCTCGCCAGCGCCTTCCGCGGCAAGAAAGCGCCGCTCAAGGCCGCCCTCCTCGACCAGCGGCTCATCGCCGGCCTGGGCAATATCTATGTCTGCGAGGCGCTTTACCGCGCCCGTCTGTCGCCCAAACGCAAAGCCGGAAGCCTGGTCAGGAAGACCTCCTATGATCCGCGGATTGACGATCTGGTGCGCCACATTCGCGCCGTCCTCATTGAAGCGATTGCCGCCGGCGGGTCGACCCTGCGTGATTTCATCCAGCCGAGCGGCGATGCGGGCTCGTTCCAGCAGATCTTCGCCGTCTATGACCGCGAGGGCAAGAAATGCCGCAGACGTGGATGCGGCGGGACCATCAAGCGCGTCGTGCAATCCGGCCGCTCGACCTTCTATTGTCCCAAGTGCCAGAAATAGCCTATCTCTCGCTTCCGATACTTGGACAGCGAGACACAAGCCATGCCCTATGAGACTATCCTCGTCGAAAGCCATGATGCCGTCGGGCTTATCCGGTTCAACCGCCCTCAGGCCCTAAATGCGCTCAATGCTCAACTGATCATCGAGCTCGGCCAGGCGCTCGTGCAATTCGATCACGATCCCAAAATCGGCGCCATCGTCATCACCGGCAACGAAAAGGCCTTTGCCGCCGGTGCCGACATCAAGGAAATGGCGTCCAAGGCCTATATGGAAGCCTATCTCGGGGACTTTCTCGCAACCTGGGACCGCCTCGCGCTCGAACGCAAGCCGGTGATCGCCGCGGTCGCGGGCTTCGCGCTTGGCGGAGGTTGCGAGCTGGCGCTGATGTGCGATTTCATCATCGCCGCCGAGACCGCCAAATTCGGCCAGCCCGAGATCCAGCTCGGCGTCATGCCGGGCGCCGGCGGCACCCAGCGGCTCGCGCGCTATGTCGGCAAAGCGAAGGCCATGGACCTCATCTTGACTGCCCGCATGATGGATGCTGCGGAGGCCGAGCGTTGCGGCCTGGTCGCCCGCGTCGTCGACGCCGACAAGCTCGTCGATGAAGCGCTCGCCGCGGCGAAGAAAATTGCCTCCTTCTCGCAGCCCATTGTCATGATGGCGAAGGAATCGGTCAATCGTGCCTTCGAGACCACGCTGGCCGAGGGCATTCGCTTCGAGCGTCGCCTTTTCCACGCGATGTTCTCAACCGAGGACCAGAAGGAAGGCATGTCGGCCTTCGTCGAAAAGCGCAAGCCGCAATTCAAGAATCGCTGAAACCCTGCCCGATCAACAGCGCGCAGCCCAGCATCACCACCGCGTCAAGGGTCGATGTGTGAGCCCTGAGCGTCAGGCCATGCGCCGGATCAGCAAGGGCGACCACAGTATTGGTGGTGCCGAAGCCTGGCTTCGCCCGGTTGCAGATTATGAATGACCCTGGAATTGGGGGGCTTAGATAGCACGCGCCAAGCTTTATTCTATAGGCTAGACTTTTGGGAAAGTCGGAGAGCGGACATGATCCTCCTACGATCGAAGTTGCTGCCGCGACAAAACCTGGTTGCCGGCCTGCTCCTGGCCGCCCTCCTTGCGACGCCCGGCTTTGCGAAGCCGCAGACGCCACCGGCGAGCGGACCCTGGTCCTCCAAGGACTATGTGCAGGCAATCTTCGCCGTCCTGAATGGCGTCATCACGCTCCCGCGCGAGGCCAATCCCAAGACCAGAGCTTTGTTCGGCCGCCTGATCGATCGCGGCAATATCGAGAACTTGATGGCCGCTCCGCTGAGCCAGGCCGACAAGCGCCGCGACATCCTCCTCATCCTTTCGGCCACGGGTGAATTCCGTGGCCGCTATGGCTATGCGTTGGCTCTTGGCGATGACCTGCAGGGAGAGCTTGTCGCAATCCAGATCTTCCGGCTCTATGTGATCGACCGACTGGCCACACTCGACACTCAGGATCATGCAGGGAGGACACGCTGCAACAGCGCCATAGCCACCACGATCTCCGGCACGCTCGACACACTGGCAGAAGCGCCGCTATTCAGCACCGACCAGCTGTTGGCGCTGAGCGCGGCGTTCCGGCAGCATTATCCCGCCATCCGCATCAAACTCGACGCCCAGGACCATCAGATCATTTTGCAACGATTGCAAAGGATGACAGCGGAGGAAAGCGATCCCCGCCTCAAAACCGCTTTTGCCAGCGCTCTGGCGACGGCAATGAGCGGCAATTGACGGCGCGAGTTCGGGCGACTATAAGGCCGGCAACCGATAAGGGCCGCATGCTCAACACGAGCGGGCGGCATTTTTGCATTGAACCAATATCGACCGGTTCCAACTTTCAGGATGTGATTTCATGGCGAATACCAGTTCGGCGAAAAAGGCGACACGCGTAGCGGCCCGCCGCGCCGTCATCAACAAGAACCGCTTGAGCCAGGTGCGCTCTTCGGTGCGCAAGGTCGAGGAGGCGATCGCTTCCGGCAGCAAGTCGGCAGCGGAAGCGGCACTCAAGGCGGCCGAGCCTGAGCTCATGCGCGGCGCGCAAAAGGGTCTCGTCCACAAGAATGCCGCCTCGCGCAAGGTGTCCCGACTGGCCAAGCGCGTGAAGGCGATCCAGTAACATTCTGAAATAAGACCGATTTTTGGTCATCCACAGACGGCGCGCCGGGAAAACCCCGGCGCGCCGTTTTTCTTGTTCAGCCCGCTGACAGTTTGGCGCAGGAATTTTCATTATTTTTCATCGCGTTAGCGGAGTGAGAAAAATCAATTGGGCAAAGGCCGGAAAAATGCAGCGGCGCAAATGTGGCGAATCGAAAAATTGTGGCGACTGTGGCTTTCGGGCATCCCTATTTGGGCTCCAATTGAAATCTTACATGCGAGTCAACCACTTGCCGTTTTCCGAAGTGACGTCTAGGGCAACCCTCGCGAAGCCGAATCAAAATTCCGTATACGGACAAGCGCCTCAGTTGAGTTGTAACGGGGGCGAGCTTGTGAGTATGGTCTTTGGGCGTTGCCGCGGGGCTGCGGCTCGAGAAGATGGGTAAGTCAGTCAGAGGTCACAACCGGGGCTATTGGTGACCTAGGTTTTCTAAATTCAGTTCGCCTTGGGTTCAACTGAACCGGAAAGGAGTGCGCTTGCGGACAGTCGCGTCCGCAAGAGGGGAGTTCGTGTGCCGAAAGCGCGGCCAATCGCTCGAGTACAAGAAACTCAAAGGGGTTTAGGTGTGATGACGGATGCGGCAGGAATGGAGCTCAAGCAGAGCTGGGGCAGGATCGCTCAACGGCTCAAGGCCGAGCTCGGCGATGATCTCTACACAAGCTGGTTTGCCCGCATGGAGGCGGAGGAATGCACCGAGGGCCGTCTGGCGGTCTCGGTTCCGACCCGCTTCCTCAGGAACTGGATCGAAACCCACTACGCCCAGAAGCTCCTCAAGGCGAGCGAAGCCGAGCTCGGCCATCTCGACAATGTGCATGTCAAAGTCCGCACGCGGGGCGTGCCGCAACGGCCGCAGGATGTTGCCGAACGGCGCATTCAGCGCGATGACCAGCCTGAGCCTGCGGGACGCAGGATGTCGCAGCCGGTCGCGGCGCTGGGCCAGGCGATGCCTGAGCGCGGCTCGCCGCTCGATTCGAGCCAGACTTTCCAAAGCTTCATTACGGGAGGATCGAACCGTCTCGCCCATGCGGCCGCACAGCGCATCTCGGAATCGCAGCCCGGCCTGCCGGTGAGCTTCAATCCGCTGTTCATCCATTCGGCGGCCGGCCTCGGCAAGACGCATCTCCTCAACGCCATCGCCTGGCGGGTGCGCGAGCGCCATCCCGAACGCAAGGTGCTGTTCATCACTGCCGAGCGCTTCATGTATCATTTCATCGGCGCGCTCAGATCGCGCGACACGATCGGTTTCAAGGATTTCTTCCAGTCGATCGACGTGCTGCTCATCGACGATTTCCAGTTCCTGCAGGGCAAGTCGATGACGCAGGAGTTCTACCACACCTTCAACTCGCTGGTGGATGCCAAGCGCCAGATCGTGATCGCCGCCGACGCCCCGCCCGCACAGCTCGACGCCATCGACCAGCGCATGCGCTCGCGGCTCATGGGTGGCCTCGTCGTGGACATCGAACTACCCGAGCTCGATTTGAGGCGCGAGATCCTCGCTCACCGCCTCGCCGAAGTGGCGGCACGCGATCCCATGATCCGCGTCGATCCCGATGTCGTCGAATTCATCGCCAACAAAGTGCAGGGTGGCGGCCGTGAGCTCGAAGGCGCATTGAACCGGGTCATTGCGCATCAGCAGTTCTCGCATGCACCCTTGTCGGTCGACCTCGCGGCGATGGTCTTGCGCGATATGTCGGCCAATCCCGACCAGTGCCGGGTGCGCATCGATGATATCCTGAAGGCCATCGGCCGCCACTACAATGTGGCGCGCGCCGATCTCCTGTCGCCGCGCCGCGCCCGCTCGGTGGTGGTGCCGCGCCAGGTCGGCATGTATCTCGCCAAGAAGCTCACGCCCAGGTCGCTGCCCGAGATCGGACGCCGGTTCGGCGGCCGCGATCATTCCACGGTGTTGCATGCCGTGCGCAAGATCGAGGAACTGATGAAGAGCGACGACCGACTCGCGCGCGAAGTCGCCCTGCTCATCCGGCTCATCGAACAACAGTAACGGGCTTGCAAGCCAGGGCCAAAGGCGTCAATGTCTTCGGCCCAGGCTGGTGTGCGGAACGCGAAGCTCCTGATATCTGGCCGCTTACGCCGACAGGAGCTTCGCGTTCCAAAGCACACCAGAGACTCTAAGTTTCCTAGTGTCCCTTTGGTTCGCAAGTTCGCTCGGAGGGGCCGCATGAGCAAGCGAACTTGCGAACCGGGACACTAGACAGGACTGCGACACAAAATGCGGGTGACTATCGAAAGGTCGGCCTTTCTCAAGGCCCTCAACCATGTGCAAAGCGTGGTCGAACGGCGCAATACCATCCCGATCCTGTCCAACGTGCTGGTTCATGCCAAGGGCGACGGCGTCAAGCTCACCGCCACCGACCTCGACATTGAGATCATCGAGACGGTCGCGGCTGAAGTGTCCCAGGACGGCGCGGTGACGGTTGCCGCCCACATGCTCTACGACATCGTGCGCAAGCTGCCCGAAGGCGCCCAGCTCGAGCTCGACCAGGGACCCGATCCCGGCCGTGTCAGCGTCAAAGCCGGCCGCTCGCGCTTCGCGCTCCAGGTGCTGCCGCCGGCCGACTTCCCCGATCTCAATGCGGGTGAGTTCTCGAACCGCTTCACGCTCTCGGCTGGCGACCTCAAGGGCCTGGTCGAGAAGACGCGCTTCGCTATTTCGACCGAAGAAACCCGCTATTATCTGAACGGCATCTATCTGCATGAAGTCGCCGCTAGCAAGGTGCTGCGGGCGGTCGCCACCGACGGCCATCGGCTGGCGAGGGCGCAAGTGGCGCTGCCGGCGGGCGCCAAGGGAATGCCCGGCATCATCGTGCCGCGGAAAACCGTGCTTGAGCTGGTGAAGCTCATCGAGACCGACGAGGGCGAGATCGAGGTGGCGCTCTCCGCCTCCAAGATCCGCTTCTCCTTCAACGGCCTCACCCTTACCTCGAAGCTCATCGACGGCACCTTCCCGGACTACGAGCGAGTCATCCCACGCAACAACGACAAGACACTCGATGTCGACACCAAGTTGTTCTCGAGCGCCGTCGACCGGGTGTCCACCATCTCCTTCGAGAAGGGCCGGGCGGTGAAGCTCAATGTCGGCGACGGGCGCGTCGTGCTCACCGTCAACAACCCCGATTCAGGCTCGGCGGAAGAGGAGATCGCAGCGACTTATGCGGCGGAGCCGCTCGATATCGGCTTCAATTCGCGCTACCTCCTCGACATCGCCTCCCAGATCAAGAGCGACACGGCGAGGTTCCAGCTCGCCGATGCCGGCTCGCCAACCATCGTGCTCGATCCTTCCGACGACCAGGCGCTCTATGTACTGATGCCGATGCGGGTGTGATCCCCGTCTCGCCGCAGCTTGCTTATCGCCCTTTCCCCTCGCGAGGACGGAGACTATGGGATGGGGTCCATGCCCTCCGCCTTCATCCTGATCCGGCTGACACTCAGCGACTTCCGCAATTATGCGGCCCTGAGACTTGATCCCGGTCCTCGCCTTGTGGCCCTCACCGGTCCAAATGGCGCCGGCAAAACCAACCTTGTCGAGGCGATCTCGCTGCTCGCCGCCGGTCGGGGTCTCAGGGGAGCGCTGTTCGAGGATCTCGCGCGTCACGGGGGCAATCGCGGCTGGGCCATCGCCGCCCATGTCTCATCACCCCTTGGCGAAACCCAACTCGGCACCCAATGGATGCCAGAGACCGACGCGCAAAGTCAGACACGGCACGTGGTCATCGACGGCGTTCCGCAAAAGAGTCCGGGCATCCTCGCCCACTACTTGCGGGTCATTTGGCTCACCCCGGCCATGGACCGGCTTTTCGCGGGGCCCGCTTCCGACCGGCGCCGCTTTCTCGACCGGCTCGTCACTGCCAATGATCCCGAACATGCCTCACGCGTGCTCGTCTTTGAAAAGCTCATGCGCGAGCGCAATCTCCTGCTCGCGGAGACAAGGCCGGATGCCGCGTGGCTGGCGGGACTCGAGGCCCAGATGGCGGAAGCCGCCGCGGCCATCGCGGCAGCCCGCCTTCACGCCGTCCAGGCCTTGCAAAACCACATAAAATTCCTACTTAAGGGAAGCGTTTTTCCTGCCAGCATCCTGGGCCTTCAGGGCGATCTCGAGGATCGCCTCAGGACCATGCCGGCGGTGCAAGCTGAGGATGAATATCGTAGACTTCTCTGCGAATCGCGGGGCCAGGATAAGGCGGCCGGGCGCACGCTCTCAGGCCCGCACAGGAGCGACCTTCTGGTGACTCACGCGCCCAAATCCATGGCGGCAGCTTTGTGCTCGACCGGCGAGCAGAAGGCCCTTCTGATCGGGCTCATTCTGGCGCAGGCCTCTTCTGTGGCTGAGGAATCAGGCGCAGCCCCGGTCCTTCTTCTTGACGAAGTTGCCGCCCATCTTGATAGCAAAAGACGCGCGGGCTTGTTCGAAACGCTGAGTGCACTCGGGGCCCAGAGCTTCATGACGGGCACTGATCGCGGGCTCTTCGACGGGCTTGGCAAGAACGCGGATTTCCTCCATGTGGAAGGTGGAATTTTAACGAGGCAATAATGGCTGACCCCATCAAGAAACAGGCCGAGGAGTACGGCGCCGACGCGATCAAGGTACTGAAAGGCCTTGATGCGGTGCGCAAGCGCCCGGGCATGTATATCGGCGATACCGATGACGGATCGGGCCTGCATCACATGATCTATGAGGTGGTGGACAACGCTATTGACGAGGCGCTCGCCGGCTATTGCGACCGCGTCAGCGTCGCACTAAATGCCGATGGCTCCTGCACCGTTTCCGACAATGGCCGCGGAGTTCCGACCGACATACATCCGAGCGAAGGCGTCTCGGCAGCCGAGGTCATCATGACCCAGCTCCATGCCGGCGGCAAATTCGACCAGAATTCATACAAGGTGTCGGGCGGCCTGCACGGGGTGGGCGTATCGGTCGTCAACGCGCTCTCGATCTGGCTCAAACTGCGCATCTGGCGCGGCGGCAAGGAACATGCCGTGAGCTTCACCAACGGCGTCGCCGATGCGCCGCTTGCGGTGGTGCGCGACAGCCATGACAAGCGCGGAACCGAAGTGACCTTCCTGCCCTCGCCCCAGGTCTTCACCAAGACAGAATTCGACTATGCGACGATCGAGCATCGCCTGCGTGAGCTCGCTTTCCTCAATTCGGGCGTGCGCATCGTGCTCACCGACCGGCGCGGCGTCGAGCCCAAGGAAGTCGAACTTTGCTACGAAGGCGGCATCCAGGCCTTCGTGCGCTATCTCGATCGCACCAAGCAGGCGCTCGTCTCGGAGCCGATCATGATGAAGGGCGAGAAGGACGGCATCATCGTCGAATGCGCTCTGTGGTGGAACGACAGCTATCATGAGAATGTGCTGTGTTTCACCAACAACATCCCGCAGCGTGATGGCGGCACCCATCTTGCGGGTTTCCGCGGCGCGCTCACCCGCGTGATCAACAACTATGCGGCCTCGAGCGGCCTCGCCAAAAAGGAGAAGGTGGCGCTCACCGGCGACGATGCGCGTGAAGGCCTCACTTGCGTGCTCTCGGTGAAGGTGCCGGATCCGAAATTCTCCTCGCAGACCAAGGACAAGCTGGTGTCCTCGGAGGTCCGTCCGGTGGTGGAGGGCTTCATCGGCGAGGAACTCGCCGCCTGGTTCGAGGAGCATCCCCAAGACGCCAAACAGATCGTCGGCAAGGTGGTGGAAGCCGCAGCTGCGCGCGAGGCGGCGAGGAAGGCGCGTGAGCTCACGCGGCGCAAGGGCGCTCTCGATGTGTCCTCGCTTCCCGGCAAGCTCGCCGATTGCCAGGAGCGCGACCCCGCCAAATCGGAAATATTCATCGTCGAGGGCGACTCCGCCGGCGGCTCGGCCAAGCAGGCGCGTAACCGCGAGAACCAGGCGGTGCTGCCGCTCCGCGGCAAGATCCTCAATGTCGAGCGCGCGCGCTTCGACAAGATGCTGTCCTCGGCCGAGATCGGCACCCTCATCACCGCACTCGGCACCGGCATCGGGCGCGAGGAATTCAACCCCGACAAACTCAGATACCACAAGATCATCATCATGACGGACGCGGATGTCGACGGCGCCCATATCCGCACGCTGCTGCTCACCTTCTTTTACCGGCAGATGCTGGAGATCATCGAACGCGGTCATCTCTTCATCGCCCAGCCGCCGCTCTACAAGGTGAAGCGCGGGTCCTCCGAGCAATATCTAAAGGACGGCAAGGCGCTCGAGAACTACCTCATCGACACCGGTCTCGAAGGCTCGAGCCTTGCCCTCGCCTCAGGTGCTGAACGCGCGGGCGGCGATCTGCGCGAGATCGTCGAGGAAGCGCTCTCGGTCAGAGCGGCCCTCGACGCGCTGCATTCGCGCTATTCCCGTACCGTCATCGAGCAGGCGGCGATCGCCGGCGTCCTCAATCCGGAAGTGCTCTCCAATACCGAGAACGCGACGGCGGCGGCGGGATACATCGCCAGAAGGCTCGACGCGATCGCTGAAGAGACCGAGCGCGGCTGGACCGGATCCCCGACGCAAGACGGCGGGCTTGTCTTCGCCCGCGAGGTGAGAGGGGTCAAGGAGAGCTGGACCATTGACGCCAAGCTCATCGGCTCGGCCGACGCGATCCGCCTCGACAAGAAGGCGGCCCATCTGCAGGAGATCTACGCAAAACCCGCGAAATTGCGCCGCAAGGATGGCGAGAAGACCATCCATGGGCCGATCGATCTCCTGGAAGCCGTCTTCGCGGCCGGCCGCAAGGGCATCAGCATGCAGCGCTATAAGGGTCTGGGCGAAATGAATCCCGAGCAATTGTGGGAGACGACGCTCGACGCCAATGTGCGCTCGCTGCTCAGGGTCAAGGTGAGCGAACTCGACGAGGCCGACGACATCTTCACCAAGCTCATGGGCGATGTGGTCGAGCCGCGGCGCGACTTCATTCGCGAGAATGCGCTGTCGGTCGCCAATTTGGACGTGTGATAACTTTTACCCTACCCTTGCGTTGAGGGCAGCAGCGGGATGGGTTCTACCCCCTCGCAACAACAAGGTGGAATTGGCGAAGACGCTTCCAAGCTTGCCCTTCGCCCGCCCTTTCGCTATAGACCCGCCGTCCAGGCCGCCCGCCTTTGACGGGCGCGTTTCACGGGGTGCTCTGGCTCACGCCAGGCGCCCCTAGCTGTTTCCGGATCATGCGCGAGCTCAAGCCTGGTGTGGCCCTCATGTGCCGGAAATGACGTGGTTTGCCCGCTTGGCACCTATTTTGGTGACGGCGCCTTGCGGGAGGTCCTGCGGACATTACCGTGGGCCAAGCTCGATACCCTAAGGAACCCCGAACTCATGGCAAAACCTGCCGATTCACTCAATCCGACCCGCGCCGATTTCGAAGCCCTGCTTGCCGAAAGCTTCGGCACATCGAATTCGGCCGAAGGCTCGGTCGTCAAGGGCCGCGTCGTCGCGGTCGAGAACGACTTCGCCATCATCGATGTCGGCCTCAAGACCGAAGGCCGCATTGCCCTAAAGGAATTCTCCCAGCCCGGCAAGGATGTGGCCATCAAGCCGGGCGATGAAGTCGAGGTCTATCTCGAGCGCATCGAGAACGCGCTGGGCGAGGCCGTGCTGTCGCGCGACAAGGCGCGCCGCGAGGAAGCCTGGACCCGGCTCGAACAGTCCTCGACCAACAATGAACGCGTCGACGGCGTGATCTTTGGCCGCGTCAAGGGCGGCTTCACCGTCGATCTTGGCGGCGCCGTGGCCTTTCTTCCCGGCAGCCAGGTCGATATCCGCCCGATCCGCGATGTGGGCGCGCTGATGAACGTGACCCAGCCCTTCCAGATCCTAAAGATGGATCGCCGCCGCGGCAATATCGTGGTGTCGCGCCGCGCCATCATGGAAGAGACCCGCGCCGAGCAGCGCTCTGAGCTCGTTCAGAACCTCACCGAAGGCCAGGTGGTCGACGGCGTGGTCAAGAACATCACCGACTACGGCGCGTTCGTCGACCTGGGCGGTATCGACGGCCTGCTCCATGTGACCGACATCGCCTGGAAGCGCGTCAATCATCCCTCTGACGTCCTCTCTGTCGGCCAGACGCTGAAGGTGCAGATCATCCGCATCAATCCCGAGACGCAGCGCATCTCGCTCGGCATGAAGCAGCTCGACAAGGATCCATGGGAAGGTGTGGCGGCGAAATATCCGATCGGCGCCAAGGTCAAGGGCCGTGTCACCAACATCACCGACTACGGTGCGTTCGTCGAGCTCGAGGACGGCATCGAAGGTCTGGTCCATGTCTCGGAAATGAGCTGGACCAAGAAGAACGTCCATCCGGGCAAGATCCTCTCCACCTCGGAGGAGATCCAGGTGCAGGTCCTCGAAGTCGATCCGTCAAAGCGGCGCATTTCCCTCGGCCTCAAGCAGGTCCAGCAGAATCCGTGGGACAGCTTCTCCGAGAAGCACCCGACCGGCTCGATCGTCGAAGGCGAGATCAAGAACATCACCGAATTCGGCCTGTTCGTCGGCCTCGACGGAGACGTCGACGGCATGGTCCATCTCTCCGATCTCGACTGGAAGCGGTCCGGCGAGGATGCGATCAAGGACTACAAGAAGGGTGACCATGTGCGCGCCCAGGTTCTCGATGTCGACATCGAGAAGGAGCGCATCTCGCTCGGCATCAAGCAAGTGGGCGGCGATCCGATGGAGAGCTTGGCCGGCGTCAAGAAGGGCGATACGGTCACCTGCGAAGTCGTCGGGGTCGAGGATAACGGCCTCGAATGTGAAGATCGCCGGCTCGGAGATGACCGCCTTCATCAAGCGCGCCGATCTGGCGCGGGACCGCTCCGAGCAGCGTCCCGAGCGCTTCGCGGTCGGCGAGAAGGTCGATGCCAAGGTCACCCAGATCGACAGCAAGACCCGCAAGATCAGCGTCTCGATCAAGGCGCTCGAAATCGCCGACGAGAAGGCGGCGGTGGCGCAGTATGGCTCCTCCGATTCGGGCGCTTCGCTCGGCGACATTCTGGGCGCCGCACTCAACAAGGCGAAGAAGGACGCCGAGTCCAAGGACTGACGCTTTGGAGGCCGGACGGGGACGCCCGGCCTTCTCCCCTTGCCGAGCGGCCGCAAGCTTCCCGGCGCCACAATTTTCACATCGGACGGGGTCCTAGCGCGCATCCCGGCGAAGTGGAATCGCTTCGCCGATAAGGATTCGCGCCAAATCAATATGTTGGAGCAAATCCTTATCGCCAAAGTCTTCAACTTTGGCGGGATTTGCTCTAGAACAGGCCGCCCCGGATCACCCAAGGAATCCCGCGTAATGGCGAGCGAAGCTGAACTCATCATCGACCGGCGGCGGCTCAAGCGCCGTCTCACCTTCTGGCGCATGGTCTCTGTCCTTTTGTTCATAGGCGGCCTTCTGGCCCTTGCCTCGGCCTTTGGTGGGTTCGATCTCCGAAAGCAAACTGATCATATCGCGCGGGTGAAGATCGCGGGGCTGATCACCGGCGACCAAAAGACGCTCGATCTCCTCGACGACATCGCCAAGGCCGATCGCGTGAAGGGCCTCATACTGCGCATCGATAGCCCTGGCGGTACCACGGCGGGCTCGGAGGCGATCTATGAAGCCATCCGCAAGATCGCCAAGGACAAGCCGGTCGCCGCGGTGATGGACACGCTCGCGGCTTCGGGCGGTTATATCACCGCCATTGCCGCCGACCATATTGTCGCGCGCGGCAATACGATCACGGGCTCGATCGGCGTCATCTTCCAATGGGCCGAGGTCTCGAAATTGCTCGAGACGATCGGCGTCCAGATGCAGGAAATCAAGTCGGGCGACCTCAAGGCCGAGCCCTCGCCATTCAAACCCCTGTCGGAAAAGGCCCGCGACGTGTCCCATCAGATGGTCCAGGACAGTTTCGCCTGGTTCACCGGCCTGGTCGCCGAGCGGCGCAAGCTGCCCCTCGACCAGGTGAAGGTTCTGTCCGACGGGCGCGTCTATACCGGCCGCCAGGCGGTGGCCGAAAAGCTGATCGACGAAATCGGCGGCGAAGACAAGGCGGTCGACTGGATCAAGAAGGAAAAGAAGCTTTCCGGGGACATCGCGGTGCGCGACTGGAAAGTCAAGAACGAGGATGGCGGGCTGCTGGGCCTCGGCCTCAAGATCACCTCCGGCGCCCTCAAGGCGCTGGGCCTGCCCGATCTCGCCGAACAGGCGAAATTACAGAAACTTGACGGTCTCCTCTCGGTTTGGCACCCTTCACTGCAGTGAAGCCAGGCGAGCGGGGCCTCGCCATGATCAAATCGGAACTGATCCAGAAGATCGCCGAGAAGAATCCTCATCTCTATCACCGCGATGTGGAGCGCATCATCAATACGATCTTTGACCAGATCATCACTGCGATGAAGAGCGGCGATCGGGTCGAATTGCGCGGTTTCGGCGCCTTTTCGGTCAAGTCGCGGCAGGGCCGCGCAGGGCCGCAATCCGCGCACCGGCGAGCCTGTGACGGTCGAGCCCAAGCGCGTGCCCTTCTTCAAGACCGGCAAGGAATTGCGCGAGCGGCTGAACCGCAGCGAGCCGTGACTTTCCGCCGTGTCATCAACTGGGCGATCGGCCTGCCGATCGCCATCGTCATCGATAGCCTTTTGCGTCGCCAATCGACAGTGGATCGAGGTCTCCTTCGATCCGTTCTCGCGGGAAAGCCCCTTTGCCACCATGGATATGCCGCTCTGGGCGCTGTTCTTCTTCGGCATATTCTTCGGCATGGTCGCCGGCTGGATCGCCTGCTGGTTCGGCCAGGGCAAATGGCGCCGTGCCGCGAAGGATGCGCGCACCGAACTGCAGCAGCGCCCAGGCTGAAGCCGAGCGCCTGAGGCGCGAGCAAGAAGAGCGCCTCAGCATCAGCCGACAACCCATCAGCATGAAGATCATCGCCGCCGCCGAACTCGCCGAAGCCGCTCCCTATCGCGACATTGTCGAGGCCCTGCGCCAGGGCTTTCGCGACGACATCGAGACGCCGGTGCGCCACCATCACCAGACCTCCGATGTCAGCGATCCTGCTCCTGATGCCGGCCTGGTCGAAGGACTTCACCGGTCTCAAGACGGTCGTGTTCAAAAGCGACAATGCCGCGCAAGGCTTGCCGACGATCACCGGCGAACTACCTTCTCATCGAGAACCGCACCGGCGCCACGGTCGCCATGATGGACGGCACCGAACTCACGCGCCGGCGCACCGCCGCGGCGATCGCGCGCTGGCCGCCGACTATCTCGCCCGCAAGGACGCCTCCACCATGCTGATGGTCGGCGCCGGTGCTCTCGGCGCGCATTTCGTGCGCGCCCATGCCGCCAGTGCGGCCGATCAAGACGGTGCTGCTCTACAATCGCTCGCCCGACAAGGCAAAAGGGCTCAAGGCGGACCTCGCCAAAGACGGCTTCGACGTCGGTGTCGTTACCGAGCTCGAACAGGCGATGGGCGCTGCCGACATCGTCTCGTGCGCCACCACATCGACCGAGCCCATCGTTGCGCGGCAAATGGCTCAAACCCGGCACCCATGTCGACCTCGCCGGCGCCTTCAAGCCGCAGATGCGCGAGACCGACGGCGAGGTCATCGCGCGGGCCCGGGTCTATGTCGACACTCGCGAAGGAGCTGAGGCCGAGGCGGGTGACCTTTTGCAGGCCGCACACGAGGGCAAGTTCCGCATGGAGAGTATTGCCGGCGATCTTTTCGGGCTCTGCCGCGGCGAGACCGCCGGCCGGCGGAACAGCGAGGAGATCACGCTGTTTCAAATCCTGCGGCACCGCGATCGAAGACCTCGCCGCCGCGACGCTGGTCTATTCCAGGAGTTAAGCGGGTTCACTCGCTGCTCCTCTTCCCGGAAGATCTGATTGCCGAACAGAAACTCGCCTTCGATCACACGACGCTGACCGCGAGATCGCCGAGGCCGTCAACATGGCCGAGAAGCTTGTCGCCGCGCCGCACCGGCCCTACGCCAGACGGCGTGCCGGAAAAGATGACGTCGCCTGGCTGAAGGACGAACAGCCCGGAGAGATAGCTGATGATTTCCGGCACCTTCCAGATCATTTGGTTAAGATCGCCGGTTTGGCGGCGCGCGCCATTGACATCAAGCCAGATCGCCCCGGCCGAAGGATGACCGATCTCGGCCGCCGGCACCAGCGGCGAGGCGGGTGCGGAGGATTCGAAGGCTTTGCCCACTTCCCAAGGCCTGCCGGCCTCTTTCGCCTGACCTTGCAGGTCCCGGCGCGTCATGTCGAGACCGACGCCATAGCCATAGATGCAATCGAGTGCCGTCGCGAGCGGTATGTCCTTGCCGCCGTCCTTCAGCGCCACCACCAGCTCGATCTCGTGATGAACGTCATTCGACGCGGGCGGATAGGGGAAGATGCCGTCCAGCACGATGTTGTCCGGATTCTTCTGGAAAAAGAACGGCGGCTCACGATCGGGATCGCCGCCCATCTCGATTGCATGCGCAGCGTAGTTGCGCCCGACGCAATAGACGCGGTGCACCGGGAAGGCCGACAGCGACCCCTTGACCTCGAGGCTGACCTGTTTCGGCTGAGCGATGACGAAATCCATTGAATCTGCTCCTTGTGAAAATGAAGTTTCAATTGCGTGATGAAGCGAAATACTCGAAACGCCGCTCGAGCCAGGCCAGCGCCTCGTTGATCGCGAAGGCGAAGGCGAAGAGCACGAAGAGCAGCGCCCAGAAATGCTCCATCAGGAAGCGCGAGGAATAGAGCTCGAACAGCCGGCCGAAGCCAATGATCGAGACGAGCATCTGGCCGATCACGACGCCTTTGACGGCGCGGATGAGACCGAGCCTGACGCCCGACAGGATTTCCGGCAGGCCCGCCCAGACATAGATCTTCGTGAAGGCCTGCCAGGGCGTAGCGCCGAAGCTCAACGCCATTTCGACAAGCGAGGGGGTGATGTTGCGCACGCCGGCGCGCGCGTCGAGCACGATGATCCAGATGGCGAAGAGCACGACGGTCAGGATGATGGTGGTCTGGCCTACTCCGAAGATCACCATGATCACCGGCACCAGCGCCGACAACGGCGCCGAAAGGAACAGATTGACCCAAGGGAGCAGGGCGCGATCGGCGATCTTGGACCGGCCCATCAGCACACCCAGCGGGATGCCGACGAGGATCGCGATAAGATTCCCTATGATGAAGGCCTTCCCGGTGATCCACAGCGCCTCGCCGAAGAAGGGAGTGGGGACGATCTCGACGATGCGCGCGAAGATGTTCGTGAGGGGCGGGATGACGAAACTGGCGCCCGTTCGACCGACAATCTCCCAGAGCGCCGCCCAGATGAGGAGCGATGTGGCGATGGGAAGGCGGAATTGCCCGATGGTCACGATCGGCTCCTCAATCGAGATAACGCTTTAGGCTCTGCCAGATCGTCTCCACCGTATCGAGATAGGCCGAATCGCGGCGGATCTGGTCGGGGTCGCGGCCGCGCCCGATCTCGGGCTCGACGATGGCGGAGACCTGGCTCGGGCGTCGCGACAGGATGACGATGCGGTCCGAGACATAGACCGCCTCCTCGATCGAATGGGTTACGAAAAGGAAGGTCTTGCGCTCGCGCGCGATGAGCTCGAGCAGGTCCTCCTGGAACTTGCGTCGCGTCTGCTCGTCAACCGCCGAAAAGGGCTCGTCCATCAGCAGCACCTTGGCATTGACGGCGAGCGCGCGGGCAAGCCCCACGCGCTGGCGCATGCCGCCCGAAAGCGCGTGCGGGAAGGCGCGCTCGAAGCCCTTGAGGCCGACGCTCGCGATATATTTCTCCGCCACCGCCTCGCGTTCGCTGAGCGCCACACCCTTGAGTTCGAGTCCGAATGCGACATTGCGCATCACGTTGGCCCAGGGCATCAAGGCGAAATCCTGGAAGACGAAGGCGCGCTCGGGCCCGGGTCCGGTCACCGGCTTCCCGTCGACCACGACTTCGCCTGCGCTCGCCGGAATGAGGCCGGCGATGATCTTGAGCAGGGTGGTCTTTCCGCAACCGGAAGGGGCCTCCGGCTGCGGAAAGCCACGCTGCTCGAGTCATCGCCGGCCTGTCCCGCGACCGCCGGCGAAGTCATCGTCGACCGGAAGCCGGTCACGGGTCCGGGCCCCGAACGCGCCTTCGTCTTCCAGGATTTCGCGCTGATGCCCTGGGCCAATGTGATGCGCAATGTCGGCATTCGGACTCGAACTCAAGAGGTATGGCGCAAATCCACGAGCGCGAGGCGATCGCGAAAATATATCGCCGAGCGTGGGCCTCAAAGGTTTGGAGAAGCGCCTATCCCCATGAGCTTTGGGGCGGCATGCGCCAGCGCGTCGGCTTGCAAGGGCACTCGCCGTCAATGCCAAGGTGCCTGTGATGGACGAGCCGTTTTCGGCGGTTGACGAGCAGACGCCGACGCAAGTTCCAGGAGGACCCTGCTCGGCTCGTGGCGACCGAGCGCAAGACCTTCCTGTTCGTCACCCATTCGATCGAGGAGGCGGTCTATGTCTCGGACCGGATCGTCATCCTTTCGCGCCGGCCGAGCCAGGTCTCCTCCATCGTCGAGCCCGACATCGGGCGCGGCGGCGACCCCGAAAGATCCGGCGCGATCCGGCCTATCTCGATACGGTCGAGTCGATCTGGCAGAGCCTCGAGCGCTATCTCGATTGAGGGAGCGCCATGACCATCGGCAATTCCGCCTCCCCATCTCGCTCGCTCCTCATCTGGGCGGTGGTCTGGGAGATTGCCGGTCGCAACGGGGCAAGCTTTCATCATTCCGCCCCTGTCGCGATCATCTTGTGCGCGCTCGTCGAGATCGTACCGACTGCCGCCTTCGGCGAGGCGCTGTGGATCACGGGCAAGGCCTTCATCATCGGGAATCTCATCGCCATCCCGCTGGCGTGCCGCTGGGGGTGCTTGATGGGCCGCTCGAGCTCGCCGATCGCGCGCTGCTGCCCTGGGTCAATCTGTTCCTTTCCGCGCCGCTGTCGGCGCTGGTGCCGGTGATCATGGTGCTGTTCGGGGCCGGCGCAGACCACCATCTCTTGACCGTGGTGCTCTTCGCCATCTGGATCATCGTGCTCGACGCGCGCGCCGGCGTGCGGACATCCCACCGTCGCTGGTCGAAATGGCGCTGGCTTCGGCGCCACCCGCTGTGCAGGCCTTCAGCAAGATCTATTCTGGGCGGCGCTGCCGGAAATCCTCGTCCGGCTTCGCCTCGGAATGATCCGCGCCGTCAAAGGCGTGGTCATCGGCCAATTGCTCGTCTCGATCGTTGGCTTCGGACGGCTGTTCGACATCTATTCCTCGCGCTTCCTGATGGAGCATTTCTGGGCCCTGCTTTTCGTGCTCTTCGCCTTCGCCTTCGCCATCAACGAGGTGCTCGCCTGGCTGGAGTGCCGCGTTCGACTATTTCGCTTCTTCACGCAATTGAAACTTTATTTTCAACAGGAGAGACAATGAATCGATGGATTTCGTCATCACGCCGCCGGCCCAGCTCATGCCCCGTGAGTCAGGGGTCGCAAGGCGCCTTCCCGGTTCACCGCATCTATTGCGTCGGGCGCAATTACGCTGCGCATGCGATCGAGATGGGCGGCGATCCCATCGTGACGCACCGTTCTTTTTCCGGAGATCGGGAAGCATCGTCATGGACGGCGGATACTTCCCTTACCCCGACAAATCCGACGACGTTCATCACGAGATCGAGCTCGTCGTCGCGCTCGGGAAGGACGGCACGCAAGATTCCGCTCGACGAGGCGCTCGATTGCATCTGTGGCTATGGCGTCGGTCTCGACATGACCCGCCGGGACCTGCAAGGTCGAGTGCAAGAAACGGGCGGCCTTGGGAATGGGCAAAGCCTTCGAGCACCCCGCCCCCCGCTCGGCGCTGGTTCCGGCGGCCGAGATCGGTCATCCTTGGCCGGGGCCGTTCGGCTCGATGTCAATATGGGGCGCGCCGCCAAGACCGGCGATCTTAACCAAATGATCTGGAAGGTGCCGGAGATCATCAGCTGATATTCTCCGGGCTGTTCCCGTCCTTCAGCCAGGCGACGTCATATTTTCCGGCACGCCGTCTGGCGTGGGCCGGTGCCGCTAACGAGCAAGCTTCTCGGCCATCTTGACGGCCTCGCGATCTCGCGGGTCGTGTGATCGAAGGCGAGTTTCTGTTCGGCGATCAGATCTTCCGGGAAGAGGAGCAGCGAGTGAACCCGCTTTAACTCCTGGAATAGACCAGCGTCGCGGCGGCGAGGTCTTCGATCGCATGCACAGATTTAAACAGCGTGATCTCCTCGCTGCTCCGCCGGCCGGCGGTCTCGCCGCCGCAGCCCGAAAAAACAGCAATACTCTCCATGCGGAACTTGCCCTCGTGTGCGGCCTCAAAAGGTCACCCGCCTCGGCCTCAGCTCCTTCGCGAGTGTCAACATAGACCCGGGCCCGCGCGATGACCCTCGCCGTCGTTCTCACGCATCTGCGGCTTGAAGGCGCCGACGAGGTCGACATGGGTGCCAGGCTTGACCATTTGCCGCGCAAGATGGCTCGGTCGATGTGGTGGCGCACGATATGATGTCGCAGCACCCATGGCCTGTTCGAGCTCGGTAACAACACCCAACGTCGAAGCCGTCTTTGGCGAGGTCCGCCTTGAGCCCTTTGCCTTGTCGGGCGAGCAATTGTGAGCAGCACCGTCTTGATCGGCCGCGTGGCGGCATGGGCGCGCACGAAATGCGCGCGAGAGCACCGGTGCCGAGCCGTCGGCATGGTGGAGGCGTCCTTGCGGGCGAGATAGTCAGCAGCCCCAGCGCGCTCGCCGCGGCGGTGCGCCTCCGTGTGCCGTCCCATCATGGCGACCGTGGCGCCGGTGCGGTTCTCGATGAGAAGGTAGTTCGCGGTGATCGTCGGCAAGCCTTGCGCCGGGTTATCGCTTTTGAACGCGACCATGGTCTTGAGACCGGTGGATAACGTCGACCAGGCCGGCATGCAGGAGCAGGATGGTGCCGCTACATCGGAGGTCTGGTGCTGGTGGCGCGCCGGCGTCTCGATGTCAGTCGCGAAAGCCCTGGCGCGGGCCTCGACAATGTCAGATACGGGAGCGGCTTCGGCGAGTCGGCGGCGGCGATGTCATCTTCATGCTGATGGGTTGTTGGTGATGCTGAGGCGCTCTTCTTGCTCGCGCCTCAGGCGCTCGGCTTCAGCCTGGGCCTTCTAGGTCGGTGCGCGCATCCTTTGCGGCACGGCGCCATTTGCCCTGGCCGAGACCAGCAGGCGATCCAGCCGGCGGCCATGCCGCAGAATATGCCGATGAAGAACAGCGCCCCAGACCCGGCATATTCATGGTGGCGAAGGGGCTTTCCCGCGAGAACGGATCGAAGGAGACCTCGATCCACTGTCGATTGGCCACGCAAAAGGCTATCGTGACGACAAGGCGATCGGCAGGCCGATCGCCCAGTTGATGACACGGCGGAAAGTCACGCTGCGGTTGGCTGCTCGCGCAATTCCTTGCCGGTCTTTGAAGAAGGGGCACGTGCTTGGGCTCGACCGTCACAGGCTCCACCGTGCGCGGATTGGGCCTGGCACAACTTGACCGAAAAGGCGCCGAAACCGCGCAATTCGACCCGATCGCCGCTCTTCATCGCAGTGATGATCTGGTCAAAGATCGTATTGATGATGCGCTCCACATCCCGGTGATAGAGATGAGGAATTTCTCTCGGCGATCTTCTGGGTGCATTTTCCGAGATTTGATCGGAGGCCCCGCTCGCCTGGCTTCACTGCAGTGAA
>CAWJDZ010000001.1:0-12560 GCA_963841765.1 uncultured Alphaproteobacteria bacterium | reverse complement strand
GGAAAAGCCGCTGCGCGTCGACTTCGCCGGTCGCGGCAAGGCGCCCGGCGAGTATGGGGGAACTCTGCGCATGTTGATCGGCGGCCAACGCGATATGAGTTTCGCGACCATCTCCGAATATACGCGGCTTTTAAGTTACGACGAGAAGCTTACGCTTAAGCCGGATATCCTCGAGTCCTTTGAGGTTCAGGAGGACAAGATATTCACTTTCCACATCAGGCCAGGTCATCGTTGGTCGGACGGACACTTGCTGACTGCGGAGGATTTTCGATATGCGTTGGAGGATGTGCATCTCAACAAGGAGCTGAATCACGGCTTCATCTCGTCGTATCTTCTTGTGGACGACAAGCCTCCAATATTCGAGATCATTGACGAATTGACAGTACGCTATTCCTGGGATGCGCCAAATCCGGATTTTCTGCCTCAGATTGCTGCGGCTCAGCCGTTGTCCCTGATGATGCCGGCACACTACTTGAAGCAGTTTCATAAGAAGTATCAGAATGAGAAAACTCTCAAGGACTTAATGAAGGCAAACAGCGCAAGGACATGGACGTCCCTTCACCTCGACAAATCGCGGCAATATCGTCCGGAAAACCCTGAACTGCCCATACTCGATCCCTGGCGAAATACGACCAAGCCTCCCGCCGAATATTTTCTCTTCGAACGGAACCCCTATTTTCATAGGATCGATCCTGACGGCCGGCAGCTGCCTTATATTGATCGGATAGCTCTCTATGTCAGTTCACCTTCGCTCATTGCCGCAAAGGCCGGTGCCGGCGAGGTCGACCTTCAGAGCAGCAACATCTCGTTTGCCGACTACACCTTCCTGAAGAAGGCTGAGCAGGACAAGCGCATACGTGTCAAGATGTGGAAACGCACCCAGGGGTCGCGCATCGCCCTGTTTCCAAATTTGAACTATGAAGATCCGGCTTGGCGCACGATTCTTCAAGACGTGCGCTTTCGCCGCGCCTTGTCTCTCGCAGTAGATCGACGCGAAATCAATCTCGCGGTCTTTTTCGGGCTCGGAAAGCCAAGCGCGAATACGGTATTACCTGAGAGCCCTCTCTATCGCGAGGACTATGCGTCGGCCTATGTCCAATATGATCCAAAAACGGCGAACTCCATGCTCGATGAAATTGGTCTTTCGCAGCGTGACAGCAGCGGCTTCAGGCTCCTGCCGGATGGCAGGAGAGCGGACATCATCGTTGAAACGGCCGGCGAAGATACAGTTGTGACCGATTCACTCGAGTTGATAACCGATCACTGGCGCGCAATCGGTATCAGGCTTCTAGTGCGCCCCTCGCAGACGGATGTCTTACGCAGCCGCATGATCGGGGGGAAAACGATGATGGTCATGGCGTCGGGTTTGGACAATGGGATTCCGACGCCGGATATGGATCCAAAGGCCCTGGCTCCTACTAGCCATGAGCAGCTGCAATGGACGCATTGGGGCATCCATTTTGAATCCGGCGGAAAAAAAGGCTCGAGCCCAGAATTGAAGGAGGCGGCCGAACTACTTGATCTTTATAAGCAATGGCGAACTGCTGCGACGACTGATGCGCGCGCGCAAACATGGCATCGGATGCTGGCACTTTATACCAGTCAGGTATTTTCCATCGGGCTTGTGAACTCTACCTTTCAGCCGGTCGTCGTTTCGACAAGGCTTCGCAATGTGCCTGACAAAGCATTCTATGGCTTTGATCCAACGGCCTATTTTGGAGTTTACGGCATGGATACGTTCTGGTTTGACAACGCGGGATCCTGAGGCGGGTGTGCGGTTCGCTAGGCCATGAAGATTTAATCGTGATAACGATCCGTGTGCTGTGCTTGCCATATTGGCGCACCAAGCTGTAGACCCGCGCCACATTGCCCGGCCATGCGAGGCGGGCCGGCCGAGCGATTTGACATAGTCAGTGCAACACCGAAGCGGAAGTGATCGTCGGGAACATTTCAGCCGGCAGAAGTCGCATCGTGAACCCCAACTTAGGCGCGGGACAGGTCTGGGCGGTTCCACTCGAGCCACGAGACGCAAACTCGCACGTGTCCGTGAGGAACGGGGGGAGAGCCACTCGTCGTCCAGCTTGCGGTGGACGGCGGCAAGGAAGACGAGGCCACGGTCTTCCCGCAGCGACCGGACGACGCCGTCGACCGCATCCTTAAGGGCGAGAAGCCGGCCGACCTGCCGATGCAGGTGCTCAGCGAGGTGATCGAGTAATCGTTGCAACCCATGCACGGCGCTTGCCGCGGTGCATGAGTCCGGAATTGGCCTAAGCCGACGCCCAACCGTTCAGTCATCATGTCGGCAATTGGGGGTAAAGCGGACACGCCACAGCCATCGTCAAACGGAAGCTATTGACCGATGCTGTCGAAAAAGCCCTTGGCATAGCGGGCTTTCCTTCCTGGTGGGATAAGCCAACGCACTGGCTTTGCAGCTTTGGTTGGTAGTGCCGCGCGGTGGAGGCCCCGAGCACGGCGACGGCTCACGCAAAGGCGACGGTTTTCGGTTCAGGCGGCGGCCCGAGAAGGCGCAGCGCCATCGTCTTCAGGTTCTGAACGATGGCTGCGAGGTGGAACTCGTCGCGAGCACCAGAAAGCCCCCTTAGCCGCATGCGCTCGAAGCCGTGGTGTGTTTTGAGGTGCGCGAAGCGCATCTCAACCCTCTTCCTCTCATCGCGGGACTTCTCGAACTGCGGCGTTCCCATCAGTGCACGGGCGCAGTCGCGCGCCGCTTCGTTCACATCGCGCGGCACTTGCCGCGCTGGCATATTTGGGCAGCACTTCGGCTTCAATGGACAGGGATCGCAATCGAACTTGCTCGCCCGATAGCGGATCATACTGCCGTCATGAATCCTGCCGGTCGTCCGCAACACCTTTCCAGCCCGGCATCAGTACTCGTTCTTGTCTTTATCGAATGTGAAGTCGCTGCGTGAGTACGCGCCGTTCTCACGCTTATCCTTCTCCCACACCGGGATGTGTGGCGTGATGCCGGTGTCGACAAGCCAGCCAAGGAACTTGCCCGTTCCATACGCCGTATCGGCAACGAGCCGATTGGGCTTCAGATCGAGCTGTCGCTCAGTGCGCTCGATCATCGTCTTGGTGGCCGCCACCTCGTCGTAGGTGCGTGCCGGTGTTGCTTCCACGTCGATGATCACCGCGTTCTCGATGTCGATCAAATAATTGAGCCCGTAGCCAAACTGTACCCGTTTGTTGGCCTTGGCGGTCCAGGCCGATGACGGATCAGACAGCGAGATCACCTTCGGTGATTTGCGATCCGAATTTGGCTCTTCTTGCTCAAGTGACGCAAGATATTCAGCAACCGCCCGACTCTGCCGGCCAGACTGCGTCCAGTCGATCTCGTCAGGCGCCTTGCCGCGATAGCGGCTGGCATTGGCCTCCATAACGCTGGCATCAACAGCAAAACCCTCGCCCTTGACCAGACCCTGCGCCATGCACGCCATGACCACGCGCTCAAACACATGACGCAAAATGTCGCTCTCGCGGTAGCGATTCAGCCGGTTCTCCGAGAATGTCGAATGATGTGGAACCGCATCATCGAGGTCTAGCTTGCAGAACCAGCGATAGGCCAGGTGCAGCTTGACCTCCTCACACAACTTGCGCTCGTGGCGGATGCCGTAACAGTAGCCAACAATGAGCATGCGCATCATCAGCTCCGGATCAACCGAAGGCCGGCCAATGTCGCTATAAAAGGGCTGCAACTGTTCGTGCAGATCAGCCAGCACTGCCGTGACGAACACATCGAGCCGTCGCAACAAGTGGTTCCCTGGGATCACCTCATCGAGGGTGAATTCATAGAACAGGTTCGCCTGATCCCGATCCCGTCGACCCATCATTGCCGCCTCCGAACACCGCCTTCGTTCAAGCAACCGAATCAGTATTCGCAGGCAGACTCAAGCCTCCTTTTTCGACAGTATCGACCCAAGTCGGACATCCTTCCTGACAAGGCGACGCAATTCGACAGGCTTGCAACACCGTCTCATTCGCGCCACGATCACATGGCGGCGAGGAACCCCTGGATCACCAGCGTGTTCTCGATGTCGATGAAAAACGCACCCACAAGCGGCACGATGACGTTGATTGGCGCGAGCAGGTCGCTGGCCACAGGCTATTCCACAGTCTCCAGCTTTTTGAATTTTGCGCGCAGCTCATCGGCGTGGCGCATTCTGGCGACTGCGGCTTCTCCGCCCGCCGTGTCGCGATAGAGCGCGAGCGTCTCATGCTCATCATCCCTTGCCCTGGCGGTCGCGACGTCGGTAAAGGAGGCGCGATTGGGATCGCGCATAACCTTCCTGTAGATGTTCCTGAAGCGCAGAATCATCGCGCCATAGCGGTAGACCTTGGTCAGGATCTCGACAGCATATCCGGGATAAAACACCAAAGGGCTTTCGGTCGGCATGCCCGGACGGCGGTCGGTGCGCCTCTTGAGGCGGAAAATGCCCCCTTCCAGCGGGTGCAGCTGCTCGATGAGATACATCAAATAAAACCACAGCATGACCTTGGCCTTGCCGCGCGGACGCCCGTTGGGGGCGGCAGCGGCTCTGCGCAGCACGGTTTCGACGTGCTCGGGCGAATAGAAACTGTGCCAGGCCTCGCGATAGGCAGCCTCCCATTCGGCATCCGACATTTTCGGGTGGTGCGTGACGCGATGGTTGAGATCGTACTTGTTGAGATCACCATCCATCCATACGCCATTGTCGAGCAGCGTCTTGTGATCTTCCGAACCTGGCAGCGGCGTCAGAAAGAAAAACTCCAGGAGATCGACCGGCAACTCGCGCTTGATGATCTCGATATCGTGCAGGATAGACTGCTTGGTGTCATTGGGAAAACCGAGGATATAGCCTGCATAGGTCGTCACCCCGTGCAGGCGCCATTGCTGCAGCATCTCGCGGTATTCGGTGATCTTGTTCTGACGTTTCTTGGCCGCCAGCAGATTGTCGGGATTGATGTTCTCCAGCCCGATGAAGACGCGGCCGACGCCAGCGCGTCGCGCCTTTTCGATGAAGCGCGGGATCCTGTGGCAGAGAGTGTCAACCTGGATCACCAGTTTGATCTTGAAGCCGGCTTTCTCGCGAAGCTCGATCATCCGGTCGAACAGCGCCTCCCATTGGCTGTTGCGGGCAAAATTGTCGTCGGTGATGAAGAACTTGTGAATGCCCTGCTCGGCATTCTCACGGATGATCGTTTCGAGATCGTCGGGCGAGCGAACTCGGCTCTTGCGGCCCTGCACGTTGATGATCGTGCAGAAAGAGCATTGAAACGGACAGCCGCGGCCGAGATCGAAACTGGTGTGCTCACCGCGCGTGCGCCTTACCGCCTCGAGCGGCAGGAACGGAACCGGCTGGCCCTCGAGCGCAGGCAGGCTCTTCATGTGATCGTAGAGGAGCTTCAGCGTTCCTGCATAGGCGTCCCGGAACAATTCTTCGAGCGCACCGTCCTCACTCTCGCCGGCAAAGATCGTTATCCCGAGCGCCTGGGCTTGACGGATTTCCGTCGTGAGATCTGGCAGCATCGCCAGAATACCGGACACGTGGAAGCCGCCGATCGCCACCGGCAAACCCTCGGCCACGAAAAGGCGCGCAAGATCGAGCGCGCGTGGAAACTGGTTCGACTGGACACCGATAAGACCAACAAGAGCGCGCCCGCCGGCGCTTCGGATGTTCTGCGCGATCGCGGCCGGCCTCACCCGGACATTGGTCTCGTCGTAGGTCGAGAAGCGAAAGGCCACCTCAGGTCCGAGCACCTTGCGGCGCTCGCAGTCGAGCGCCAAGCCATTGACAGCGGCGAGCGTATTGGCCGGAATGTCGGAGCGCGCCCATTGGATCGGATAGCCGTCGTCATCGTAATGAGTCGGTTTGATCATCACGAAATGAAAGAGCTGTGTCGGCGTCGTTTTCGCGATGTTCTTTTGTAGCACTGGCCAGATTCCCCGCCAAAGACGCCCGTCGCCGCAGCTGCAGATAGCCGCCCGTCGACAATCCCCTATCCGTCACCCAGGCAAAAAAATGGACCTAAGGCACTATGCTAGATGTAGACTCTCAATAGGTTATTCCCGGTTAGACCGAGTCTGCCGATGGGTGGTTTATCACCGATGGCACTGTGGTGTCGATGCCCGTTGTAGTGATGTAGCCATTTGGGCAGTTCGGCGGCTCGCTGAAGTGAGCCACCGACCCAGTTTCAATGTTTTAGGCGGGAAATAGGGCACCTACCGTGTCCGCCGTCCGTGCATTTTCGCCCCATTTTTGACGACCGCCCCGGGTGAGAGGCCCTCATTCTGATCCCTTGTTCTCAGTGCACGCGAAGAGGCGCAAACCTCTTCACTGAAATGCCGTTTCCCGCCTGCATGTCGACTCCAGGACGGCGATTTGCGGATTTTGGCTACCCAGATAACCCCCGACAAGATCGGCCGTCCTGGAGTCGTTTGCAAACTCCCCCAAACAAGAAAACCCCGCCTCTTGATGGTAAATTACTTCCGCATTCGGCGGCATAGCGGACATGGCCGGATTTGCTGGTGGTTCAACCCTGTCGCGAATGACCCTACTCGGACATACGAGCGTGGTCGAACTTCGCGCCCAGTATTAATGACGGCAACGGTTCGGAACCGCCATTTCGTGGCCCGATGTTAGTATGCCGCAGCCAAAACTCGGGATAACATAGCTGTTTTCCAGCCTGTCTCGGCTGTTTGGACCGGATTTGACTATGGAACGCAGGCTCTCGGCCATTCTCGCCGCCGATGTCGTAGGCTACTCGGCCCTAATGGAGGCGGACGAGGCGGGGACCTTCGATCAGCTGAAGGCGGGCCGCAAGGAGCTGTTCGAGCCCGAGATCAACAAGCACCACGGCCGCATCTTCAAGCTGATGGGCGACGGCCTTTTGGCGGAATTCGGCAGCGTCGTCGATGCCGTCGAATGCGCGGTTTCGCTGCAACGCGGGATGGTGGAGCGCAACGCGAGCGTGCCTGAGGGCAAGCGCATCGAGGTCCGCATCGGGATCAATCTGGGCGAAGTGATCGTCGAAGGCGAGGATCGCTACGGCGAGGGCGTGAACATCGCCGCTCGCCTCCAGGAGTTGGCCGAACCGGGTGGCATCTGCGTCTCCGACAAAGTCTCGAAGGAGGTTGAGAAGAAGCTCGCTTTCGGCTTCGAGCCGATGGGCGAGCGGATCGTCAAGAACATTGCCGAGCCGGTGCGCGTCTACCGCGTCGCCGGCAGGCCGCGCGTGTCGGTGACGACGCCCAAGGCGGTGACGACGCCCAAGGCGGTGACTGACAAACCTACCATCGCCGTGCTGCCGTTCGTCAACATGAGCGGAGATCCGGAGCAGGAGTACTTCACCGACGGCCTGACAGAGGACATCAACACGGAACTCAGCCGATTCAGGAATTTGCTAGTCGTTGCGCGTAACTCATCATTCACCTTCAAGGGCAAGCGGTCGACGTAAAGGAGATTGGCCGCAAGCTGGGTGCCCATTATGTGGTGGAAGGCAGCGTGCGAAGGGCCGGCAATCGCATACGCATCACCGCCCAGCTTTTGGAATCGGCAACCGGCAATCATCTGTGGGCTGAGCGCTATGATCGCGAAATGGAGGATATTTTTGCGGTCCAAGACGAGTTGGTCCGCGCGATTGCCGGCGTGATCCCCGGCCAACTTGATCGTTATGCTGTAGAGAACCTGCGGCGGAAACCGCCTGACAACCTCACAGCCTATGACTTTGAGCTTCGCGGCCGCTGGGCGTTGACCCATTGGAATGAGGGTCTGTCAGCCGCACTGGAGTGGTTTGAGAAGTCGGCCAAGGCCGATCCCCATTATGCGCGAGCCCAAGCCGGCATGGCTTTGGTCTATGCATACCAAATTCCCGCGCATGGACTTTCGCCTGAGTCAACCATTGCGCTCGCAAAGGAATATGCACAACGGGCCACCGTTCTAGACGATCGGAACCCGACAGTTCAGGCTTACGCCGCGCTAGCATACATGCTGAGCTGCGAGCACGAGCTTTCGAGGAAGCACGCGGAAAGGGCCGTCGCCCTGAACCCGAATGATTCCTATGCTTTGTTCGTCAAGGCCAATGTGCTGACCTACGCCGGAGACATGCAAGAGGCCCTGGAGTTCTTCGCCAAATCGGAACGCCTCGAGCCCTACGCCCCCGATGATCAGCGCCTCGACTTTCTTTGCGACTGCCACTACATGCTGCATAACTATGAGAAGGTGATCGAGATTCATAGCGTGTACCAGAACGTGCCGGCGTTTCTTTATTTGATTCTGGCTGCCGCCGCTGCACAATTGGGACGCCACGAACAGGCAACCGCTGCGGTAATGAACTACGAGCGGCTGCGTCCCGCAGGACATGACGCCGTGGCGATGATCAATTACCAAATGCGCATGTGCTGGCGGCAGCAGGATCGCGATCATTGGCTTGACGGCTACCGCAAGGCGGGAATTCAAGTGTGACAAGTGACCACTTCCGAAATTGGCCCATCGCGACATTTCGCTGCGGTGCGGAATTTGGGCGCTATTAGGGAATAACGGACATTGATCAAACCGCCCCCGATTGACTTCGATTTGTGAGTGCATGCCTGGCAAGCCCTGAGTCGATCCTTTGGGCAAGCCGACGACAAGCCCTTGCTGCGGCGAGGCCGCGATCACATCTGTGATGGTGATAGCTGGAGCGAGGATGTCCATGACCGGAGCAAAGAAGGCGCGCGCCGTTGGTCTCAACCACGTCGCACTTGAGGTTGGCGATGTCGAAGCCGCCCTCACATTCTACGGCTAGCTGTTCGACTTCGAACTCCGGGGCAAGAACGAGACCTCAGCCTTCATCGACCTCGGCGATCAATTTCTCGCACTGCAGAAGAGGAGCACCGAGGGAGCCGATGGCGGCCGACATTTCGGACTCGTCGTCGACGACAAGGAAGCTGTCCGCGCCGCGCTGACGGAGGCTGGCGTTACCATCCTGCCCGGCCGGTTTCTCGATTTCCGCGATCCGTGGGGGAACCGTATCGAGATTGTCGGCTATGAAAACATCCAATTCACCAAGGCGCCCAATGTGCTGCGCGGCATGGGGCTGACGCATCTCGGCAAGAATGACAGTGCAACTATGGAACTGACACAGAAGGGCATGGCGCCTGAGTGATCGGAGGGGCGTCGGTTTGCGGCTCTCAATGGGCAGTTGTATGCTAATTCTTCCACGAGCTGAGGGGGCAACGGTTGGAGATGGCCACCTTTATTCTCGTTCCTGGTGCTGGTGGCGTCGCTTGGTACTGGCATAGAGTCGTCCCGCTCCTCGAAGAGGCCAAGCACGACGCGATCGCGGTCGACCTACCCGGCGACGATGAACAAGCTGGGCTCTCGGCCTATGCTGATCGCGTCATCGATGCAATTGGGACGCGCCGCGTGGTCCTCGTTGCGCAGTCGCTCGGCGGTTTCACGGCACCACTTGTGTGCGCGCGGGCGGACGTACTCATGTTGGTGTTCTTCAACGCCATGATTTCGGCTCCCGGTGAGACAGCTGGGGCGTGGTGGGACAATACCGGGGCGCTCGCGGCGCGGACAGCGGCGGCGCGTAGCGGCGGCTACAGTACGAACTTCGACCTTGCAACGTACTTTCTGCACGACGTTCCGCCCGAGATTATCAAGCAAGGTGAGGCGCACCAGCGACCCGAGGCCGATATCGTGTTCGGTGAGCCGTGCCGCTTCGAAAAGTGGCCCGAAGTTCCGGTCCACGTGATCTCGGGGCGCGACGATCGCTTCTTTCCGATTGAATTCCAGCGGCGCGTCGCGCGGGAAAGACTGCACGTGAGCGTCGACGAGCTGGCGGGTGGCCATCTGCTCGCACTCTCGAATCCTCGCGGTCTCGCCAATCAGCTCCTTGATTACCTTCGGACGGCACCACGACCATAGTGGTGTGCGCACGCTCTTGAGAAGCTTGACGCCGTGAGTTGCACGGACGCTGTAGCCCACGCCGCAAGGATCGGTGTCCTCCATCTTTGACGCTCGTTGGCCAGTGCGGTAGGCAAGAGGCACAGGCCGCTCGAAGCCAAATATCGAACGATGGCCTGCCCGCCGCGTTAACGCACTGGAAGCGGGCCTCTCTACGCTCTTGCCCCCAAAAGCCCCGCAACCCGGAGAGGCTCGGATGTGTTGGCCATCCGACCTCTCTGCCTTGAGGAACTTCCGCAATGCGAGCCCGCCACAGGGCAACCCCGCGCTTAGGCGGCGGCGCGTTGCTGAGCTGCATCCCGATCGAGGGTTGCGGCACGCATATCCCCATGTGTCCATTGCCGTTATGATGAGCCACCATCCTAGCCGCAACACACCGAAAATGTTCGATCGCCTGCTGAAAGGATGGCGGCTCGCCGGACTCCCGGAGGAATAAACATGTGATAATCGGCGTCGGAGGCCCTGCACAGCGATTCCCCAAAATGCGGAAGAAAACTAGGGACTTAAATCGCTCGGGCGAAACAGCTTCTTAGGCTTCTCCGAATCTCCGGAACGCTAGAGCGGCTGAGGCGAGATCACCTAGAGCATGGCCGCGGAACAGCCGCTGAATTTTTGCCGGGGATAAGCGCCCGTTCCATAGGCAGACAGGTTTGGTGGAATGGCCTCGACCATATACCCGATGACGGCCGCACGAAACGATGGCCCCTGGGTTACTTAGAATCGAGTTTGTGGCGGCCTTCCGCCTGCCGCCTTCCTCTCTGACGGCCGCCGACTGCAAATCGCCGCCAGCGACTCGCTCTGCCAATCCTGGACTGATTCACTCAATAGAAGGAAATAGGAGCGCAACGTTCGAACCGTCGCCTGGTCTCGCTTCCCAGTGCGGCACGGGCGGAAGGCCGGAGGAACCGAACCTCCGGCCTCCATTTCAGTTCAATTCCTACGCCAGTGCGGGAAAGTTGGGCGACGGGCGCGACGGATCATTCGCCCAACAGAGGAAGGCATCCGACAGGAATGGGAGCTGAATTATCTCGCCAGCAGCCGACGGCGGGCCGAAGAATAAGCTACCTGCGAAACCATTCCACGAGACCACCTTGTAAAAAAGCTTCCCAGTCTTGAGCGCCTTGCCCAACGCGTCGGTCAAGTTCTGTGGCGTCCGCTCTGGCGTGCCCTGCCCCTAACACTCTATGATGCAACCAAATGGAGGCCGGTCCACTGGGCAGCTCCTCACGGAGACTGGCATCAAGGCAAAGGGGGATAGCGGGCCATGCGACGATACGCGGTCGCGCTTCTGACCTCTCTCTTGGCGGTCGTGAATTGGCTTTCGGCACTCACGGTCAGTCGCCCGAGCTGAGCGAGGTGAGCGGGCGTGTTATGGACCTCTACTCCCAGGGCCGCTACGAGGAAGCGACTCCGCTTGCCGAGAAGGCGGTTCGCTTGTCGGAGCAGGAGTTCGGCCCTGACCATCCATCCACGGCGATCATGCTGGACGTCCTGGCGCAGCTCCAGCACGCCCAGGGCCGCTACGGCGAAGCCGAGCCGCTCTTCAAGCGCGCTCTGGCGATCCGGGAGAAGGCGCTCGGAGCCGAGCACCCGGACGTTGCCACGAGCCTCAACAACCTGGCACTCCTCTATGACGATCAGGGTCGCTACGGCGAAGCCGAGCCGCTCTACAAGCGCGCCCTGCTGATCTGGGAGAAGACGCTCGGAGCCGAGCACCCGGACTTGGCTCAGGGTCTGGAGAACTACGCGGCTCTGCTACGCCAAACCGGACGCGACACCGAGGCCGCTGAGTTTGAGCGCTCGCCGGTCGCTCCCGCTGTTCGTAGCCGGGATTCCGGCAGCCGAACATACCCAAATGGTTGACGGTGCCGTCTCCTCGTTGAGGACCACTTTTTCGCTCGAAAGCGTGTCGCGCAAGAGTTCATGCTGCTGATGTCCCCTTCGAGGCTTTGAGGAAGGGAGTTTTTTAGCACATGAGCAGCGCGGGGTCTTCGGCGCCCTTAGGAGGCGCGCTCACCGCCCGCGGTACGGTCACGCTTGCGGTCTGCATCGTGCATGGCATAGACATTCAGGGGCATTTGATGGGCGATATTGACCTTGCCCGCTACGCCGGTTCCCGGTGAACTGCGTGAACGAAGTGAAGGATTTGCTATATGTGTTCTTCGGGCGCGGCGCGTGTGGGAGCGGCATTGCATTGCTTCACTTCCTTCACGTCTTCACGGTCCTTTGAGCCCAATTCCGAGCATCCAGACGCCATGCCTGTCTTGTTCAGTGCCTATTCCGTCGCGTTCGAGCAGATCAGCCTTGAGGCTGCGATTGGTGCCGGGGAACTCCTTATTCAGGTCGCACCATTCCTTCCAGTTGGCAAAGAGGTTCTTGAGCAGTTCCCTTTCCGGTAGCCGATCTCACAGCGCTCGGCTATCCAGTTTTCGAGGGTGTTCTCGTCGTCAAGGTATTGCCGCGTTGCCTTCGCTATAACAGCCGGGCGGATCGGCCCGTTGGCCTGCATGTTGAGCCAGCCGTCGATGGCCCAGCGCAGGATCGCTGGATACTCGACCTCAAGCCGGTCCTTGAGCGTGGTGTCGGCCTTCTGATCGAAGTTGGCGGTAA